>NZ_JBFAPY010000001.1:0-29884 GCF_040676915.1 Asanoa sp. NPDC049475
AACGCCCGGTCACATTCCGAACCCGGAAGCTAAGCCCTCCAGCGCCGATGGTACTGCACCCGGGAGGGTGTGGGAGAGTAGGACACCGCCGGACATCTTCCAATTAAGGGCCACCCCTCACGGGGTGGCCCTTAATTGTATTTCCAACCGGCAAAGAGAAGCGCCCCGCAAAACAGCGGGGCGCCAACAAACCTCAGCGGCTCTGAACCGCGTCACGCATCTGCCGCATCAGGTCCGCCGCCTCGTCCGGAGTACGCGACGGGAACAGTGCCATCCCGGTCGCCCCGTGGTCGGCCCAGCCGCAGACAGCCATGGTGCCGCCGTCGTCGACCGCGGTCGTGCCGCACTTCATGACGCCACCGAGATCGCCGGCGGGCACCTCGTGCAAACCGTCGACCGTGCCCGACTCGTCGCCGACCAGGCCGAAGAGCGTGTCCAGGTCCTTCGACGGCGACCACAGCAAGGCCGTACCCCCGAAGAAGAGAACGCTGCGGTCGGTCGCCGCGGGATCCGTGTAGACCGCGCCCACGCTCTTCTTCAGGTCGATGCCGGCGGCGAAGGCCGCCTTGAGGTCCTCGGCCGTCGCGGCCGCGTCGGCGCTGTTGTTGAGCTGGAGCCCGGCCACGGAGGCGGGAGTCGACATCGTCGGATCCTGCTGCGAGGCGATCCGCCCGCCCCAGATGCCGACCGCGGCCAAACCGGCCACACCGACCGCGGCGACCGAGGCCAGCACGATCCGCCGGCGCTTCGACATCGGCTGACGCGGACCCTCTTCTTCGTCGGGCGAGTCCGGCGACGCGGCCCAGACGGGCGGCGTGACATCGATCGGCTCGCCTGGGTCGGCCTCGGAGATTCGGTCGTTCGACATGCAGGCCACCGTAACGGAACAGCCGGTGGTCGCATGCGGGGTCGCCGGGAACGCTCCGTAGACTTCACGGGTGACCCAGACACCGGAGACCAGCGAGCTCGCGACACCGACCCTGCCTGCGCAATACACGCCGGCGGACGTAGAGAGTCGGCGCTACGAGGCCTGGGTATCCGACGGTGTCTTCACCGCCGACGTGGCGAGCGACAAGCCGCCGTTCACGATCGTGATCCCGCCGCCCAACGTCACGGGCTCCCTGCACATGGGTCACGCGTTCGAGCACACTCTGATGGACGCCCTGGTGCGGCGCCGGCGGATGCAGGGCTACGAGGCGCTCTGGCTGCCGGGCATGGACCACGCCGGCATCGCCACCCAGAACCTCGTCGAGCGCCAGCTCGGCCAGGAGGGGCTGTCGCGTCACGACCTGGGCCGCGAGGCGTTCGTCGAGCGGGTCTGGCAGTGGAAGGCGGAGTCCGGCGGCGCCATCCTCGGCCAGATGCGCCGGCTCGGCGACTCCGTCGACTGGAGCCGCGAACGCTTCACCATGGACGAGGGCCTGTCCCGGGCCGTGCAGACCATGTTCAAGAAGCTCTTCGACGACGGCCTGATCTACCGCGCCAACCGCATCATCAACTGGTGCCCCCGATGCCTCACCGCGCTCAGCGACATCGAGGTCGTGCACAGCGACGACGAGGGCGAGTTGGTCTCGATCCGCTACAGCGACGAGATCGTCGTCGCCACCACCCGCGCGGAGACGATGCTCGGTGACACGGCGGTCGCGGTGCACCCGGACGACGAGCGCTACAAGCACCTGATCGGCACCGAGGTCGAGCTCCCGCTGACCGGCCGGCGCATCCCGATCGTCGGTGACGAGCACGTCGACCCGGCGTTCGGCACCGGCGCCGTGAAGGTGACCCCGGCGCACGACCCCAACGACTTCGAGATCGGGCAGCGGCACAACCTGCCCAGCATCACCATGATGGACGAGCGCGGCGTGATCACCGTGCCAGGACCGTTCGAGGGCCTTGACCGGTACGAGGCCCGCCCGGCCGTTGTCGCGGCACTGCGCGAGCAGGGCCTGATCGTCGCCGAGAAGCGGCCCTACCTGCACGCCGTCGGGCACTGCTCGCGATGCCGCACCACGGTCGAGCCGCGGCTGTCGCTCCAGTGGTTCGTCAACACCGGCCCGCTGGCCAAGGCCGCTGGCGACGCGGTGCGCGACGGCCGGGTCCGGATCGACCCCGAGGACATGGCCAAGCGCTACTTCGCCTGGGTCGACAACATGCACGACTGGTGCATCTCGCGCCAGCTGTGGTGGGGACACCGGATCCCCGTCTGGTACGGCCCCGACGGCGAGGTGCGCTGCGTCGGTCCCGACGAGGAGCCGCCGGGCGAGGGCTGGGAGCAGGACACCGACGTCCTCGACACCTGGTTCTCCAGCGGCCTGTGGCCGTTCTCCACCCTCGGCTGGCCCGAGCAGACCCCGGACCTGCAGCGCTTCTATCCCACGAGCGTGCTGGTCACCGGGTACGACATCCTGTTCTTCTGGGTCGCTCGGATGATGATGTTCGGCCTGTACGCGATGGACGGCAAGCAGCCGTTCGACGTGATCGCGCTGCACGGCATGGTCCGCGACGAGCACGGCAAGAAGATGTCGAAGTCGTTCGGCAACGTGGTCGACCCGCTCGACTGGATGGACCGGTTCGGCGCCGACGCGACCCGGTTCACGCTGGCCCGCGGCGCCAACCCCGGCCAGGACGTGCCCGTCAGCGAAGAGTGGTGCCAGGGCTCCCGCAACTTCTGCAACAAGCTCTGGAACGCGACCCGGTTCGCCCTGATGAACGGCGCGCACGTCAGCGGGCCGCTGCCGACCGAGCTCTCCACCGTCGACCGGTGGATCCTGTCGCGGCTGCAGCACGTGGTCGACGAGGTCGACGAGCAGTACGAGCGCTTCGAGTTCGCCAAGATCTGCGACGTCCTCTACCACTTCGCGTGGGACGACGTCTGCGACTGGTACGTCGAGCTGAGCAAGCCGGTGCTGGCCGCCGGCGGTCCGGCCGCCGACGCCACCCGGCGCGTCCTCGGCCACGTGCTCGACCAGCTGCTGCGGCTGCTGCACCCGGTCATCCCGTTCGTCACCGACGAGCTGTGGATCGCGATCAACGGCGCCGGCACGGTCGCCAAGGCCGAGTGGCCGCAGCTCGACAAGGCGCTGGTCGACGACGGGGCCGAAGCCGAGATCGACGCGCTCCAGCGGGTGGTCACCGAGATCCGCCGGTTCCGCAACGACCAGGGCGTGCGTCCGTCGCAGCGGGTTTCCGCGCGGCTCGACGGCCTTGGCGTGGTGGCGCCGCACGAATGGCTGATCCGGTCGCTGGCCCGGCTCGACGACGCCGACGCTGACTTCGCCGCCTCCGCGACGCTGTCCGTCGCCGGCGGCGTGCGGGTCGACCTCGACACCCGCGGCGCGGTCGACCTCGTGGCCGAGCGGGCTCGGTTGACCAAGGACCGCGGGGTCGCCGAGAAGGAGGCCGCGCAGTGCCGGGCCAAGCTCGGCAACGAGGCGTTCGTCGGCAAGGCACCCGAGCAGGTCGTCAACAAGATCAAGGAGCGCCTGGCCACGGCGGAGGCCGACCTGGCGCGGATCGACGCCGCCCTGGAGGCGCTGCCGGCATGAGCGAGCGAAGCGAGCGCGGGCGGCTCAGCCTCGTGGGATCGTGCTCCGCTGACCGGAGGGAGGCGGCGGCATGACGTCATCGGAAGAGTTCCGGGAGGTGGACGCCGCTCTAGAAGCGCGCGGCAACATCCGGATGGTGTTCGACCTGAGCAAGATCGAGGAGCTGCTCGACCTGCTCGGCTCGCCCCAGCGGGCGTACCCGTCGATCCATCTCACCGGGACCAACGGCAAGACCTCGACCGCCCGGATGATCGACTCGCTGTTGCGGGCATTCGGCATCCACACCGGGCGCTACACGAGCCCGCACCTGGAGACGGTGCGCGAGCGGATCAGCCTCGACGGCGAGCCGATCTCCGAGGACCGGTTCGTCTCGGTCTACCGGGAGGTCGAGCCGCTGGCCGCGCTCGTCGACGACCGGCACGACGAGCCGCTGACCTACTTCGACATGACCACCACGCTCGCGTTCGCGGCCTTCGCCGACGCACCGGTCGAGGTGGCAGTGGTCGAGGTCGGGCTCGGCGGCGCCGACGACTCGACCAACGTGATCCAGGCCGGCGTCTGCGTCATCACCCCGATCGGCCTCGACCACACCGAGTGGCTCGGCGACACGATCGAGGAGATCGCCTGGGCCAAGGCCGGCATCATCCACAAGGGCGCGACCGTGATCACCGCGGCGCAGACCGAGGAGGCCGCCCGGCCGCTGCTCGAGCGCTGCGCCGAGGTCGGCGCCACCATCGCCCGCGAGGGCGGCGAGTTCGGCGTACTGCGCCGGACGCTCGCCGTCGGCGGCCAGGTGCTGACCCTGCAGGGCCTGGGCGGCGAGTACGACGAGATCTTCCTGCCGCTGCACGGCGCGCACCAGGCCCAGAACGCGGCCGTGGCGCTGGCCGCGGTCGAGGCGTTCCTCGGCGCCGGCGCCGACCGCCAACTGGTGGTCGAGACGGTCCGCGAGGGCTTCGCGGCCACGTCGTCGCCGGGCCGGCTGGAGCGCGTACGCAGCGCGCCGACCATCCTGCTCGACGGCGCCCACAACCCGCACGGCATGGCCGCCACGGTGACCGCTCTCCAGGAGGAGTTCGCGTTCAGCAAGCTGGTCGCGGTGGTCGCCGTGCTGGCCGACAAGGACGTGACCGGCATCCTGGACCTGCTCGAGCCGGTGGTCGACGCGGTCGTGGTCACCCGCAACAGCTCACCGCGCGCGATGCCGGTCGACGAACTCGCGGCGGTGGCCGCGGAGGTCTTCGGCCCCGACCGGGTCGAGACCGCCGCCACCATGCCGGACGCGATCGAGGCCGCGGTCGTACTCGCCGAGACCGACGTCGAAGGCGAGCTCAGCGGCGTAGGCGTGATCGTGACAGGTTCGGTCATCACGGTGGCCGAGGCACGGACGCTGCTGAAGCGATGACGAGCCCGGACGACACCCGCCCCACGCCAGACGAGGCCACACCAAACGAGGCCTCCGCGAGCGAGGCCACGGCGGACGAGACCACCGCGGCCGGAGCCGGCCCGGAGGAGGTGCCGGCCGGTTATCGCCGGTCGGGGTTGCGGAACCCGGCTGGTGCGGTGCGCGGGATGGGCGCGGCGGCTCTCGGTCTGCAGGGGATCGTGCTGCTGCTGGCGATCCAGCCGATCCGGCTGCTCGGCGGCCATCTCAGCGCCGGCGCTGTCTGGGCCGTTGTCGCGCTCAGCGTCAGCTGCTTCGTGCTGTGCGGGATGCTGCGCCGGCCGTGGGTTTGGACGGCCGGCACCGTCGTACAAGGTGCGCTTCTGCTCGGCGGCTTCCTGCACTGGTCGCTCTTCGCGCTGGGCGTGATCTTCGGCCTAGTGTGGGTCTACATCCTCTACGTCAGGCGCTCGATCCTCGGTTAGGGGTGCGGATCGCCCGGGCTGCGCAGCATGCAGAACTCGTTGCCCTCGGGGTCGGCGCACACGACCCAGCCGCCGTCTTCGCCTGGGGCGGGATGGCGGCGGTCGTCGACGATCGTGGCGCCGAGGGCGAGCACCCGATCGACCTCCTCGTCGCGCGGCACGTCCGGGCGCAGGCAGATGTGCACGCGGTTCTTCGCGGTCTTCGGCTCTGGCACGGTCTGGAAGTACAGGTTCAGGCCGCTGGGCAGCGCGATGCTCGCCGCCGGGTCGCCGGGGAGGTCGTCGTCGGCCAGCGGCGCCGACATGACCTTGCTCCAGAACGACGCCAACGCGTACGGGTCGGCACAGTCGAACGCGACGTTAAGCACCGTAGGCGCCACAGCGGCGCTCCTCTCGTCCAGGCTGGATCACCAACCTGCCACGGGTGGGGCGTTCGGGCTACCCCGTTTCCCGGCTGCGCCACTGCGTGATCGCGATGCCGTGGCCGTCGGGGTCCTTGAACGCGGCCGCCCAGAGCTCCAACTTCACGCCGCGGTTGACCACGCGCGGCGGGTACGTGAACCGGACGCCCTTCGCGCGCAGATCCTCGTACACCGTCATGACGTCGCCGACCTCGAGGTTGAGGTGGACCAGCCGCCGGTTGACCGTCGACGCGTCCTTGATCTCGCGGAGCACCATGCGGGTGTCACCGGACGCCAGGACGGCGTTGTGCTCGCCGGTGTCGATCTCCTGGAAGCCGAGCATGTCGCGGTAGAAGGCGACCGAGCGGCCGAGGTCGCGGACCAGGAAGGTCAGCCCGACCCCGTGGATGGTCGCGCCTGTGTCGCCGGGCCGGGCGCTGGGGTATGCGGTGTAGAGGTCAGCGAACACGCCGTCGTCACCGTCGCCGTTGGTGCCGCTCCGCGCCGGCTCGTCATCCTTGGCCTTGGGGGCGTCGCCCTCCGACCGGAGGGAAGCAGCCGTGCCGCTATCGGCCAGGGCAGCGGCCTGCTCACCACGGCTGCCGGCCGACCAGCCTTCGCCCGAATCGTCGTCGCTGCTCTCCTCGACTCGCTCATCGCGACTCTCCGGCACGCCCGCGCCGCGGATCACTGTCGGTCCCGCAGCGCCGTGGGTAAGAGGCGCCGACTCCGCCGCGTTGTCGGCCTGCCCGCCGGTGGGCGTCGACTCGTCGGCCCGCTGCGCCGCACTCTTTGTGGCGTTGTCGCTGGTCTCGGAGAGCCCGCCGGCGCCGTGGACGGTGGGCGTCGACTCGTCGGCCCGCTGCGCCGCACCCTTCGCGGCGTTGCCGCCGGTCTCAGCGAGCCCGCCGGCGCCGTGGGCGGAAGGCGTCGACTCGTCGACCCGCTGCGCCCCACCCTTCGCGGTGTGCCCGCTGGGGCCGGCGACCTCGTCGCTCTCCTCGGCGGATCCGCCCGCGTCGTGAGCGGCCGGTGGCGGCTCGGCGGAGCCCGTGGCGTTGTCGCTGGTCTCGGTGTGTTCGCCGGCGCCATGAGCGGTCTCGGTCGCCGACTCGGCGCTCGTCTCAGCCGCATCGACACCGACGCCTCGATCGGCAGCCGCCGGCTCGTCGTCGGCCTCGGTCACCGCGCCGGAGCCCATCCGCGCCTCGGCCGGCCGACCGCTGGCCGCATCTCCTTCCGAATCGGCTGGTCCGGAGCCCGCAGAAGCCGGCCGGCTGACCCGCCGTTCCGTGAACAGCGGCTCGGCCCAGGCCGCGTCCTGGTCGAAGACGTCGTCGGGCCGCCCGGTGTTCGGCCCGGCCGCGCCCCGTTGCCCCGGCACGTCGGTGGGCGGCGGAGCGGTCGCGGTGGCCGTACCCCCTGACCGTGCTGCCCTTTCCGCCCGTGTCTTGTGCGGGTTCGGCCGCGGGGCCCGGCGGGCCAGCGGCGGCGCGTCGGCGACGGGCGGGTCGACCAGCGTGCCCTCGACCACGATCGGACCGCCGGGGGTCTGGTGCACTACCACCGGCTCGGTCGGCTCGCGCAGGCCGCTGAGCTCGTCGGTCAGGTCGGCGGTGGTCGTCTCGATGGTCTCGACCGGCGCCGGGGGCACGTAGTCGTCCTCCGGCCGCGGCCAGCGCGTCTCGTCGTCTTCGAGGGGGCCGAGCTCGTCGTCGCGGGTGGCGGTCGCGGCCTCGGCGTGGGTGAGCACCTCGTCCCAGAGGATGCGGATGTGCCGCGGATCGTCGATGGCGACCATGATCGGCAAGCTGGCGCCGACGTCGGGCCATTTGGCGACGGGTACGCGCGGGTCGCGCATCCGAACCAGCCGCCCCGCGACGCCTGGCGCGTCGACCAGCACCTGTAGCTCGCACCGCCCGAACACCGACGAGGCCGGCGGCTCGGAGACGCTGTGGACGTGCGCGGTGCCGGCCACCCAGGCCCGTGCCCCACCGCGAATGGCTGTGACCAGCACAAGCCCGACCGCGAGCACGATCAGGGCGATGCCGAGCGCGACGATCGCCAGGCTCTGCATGCCGATCCCGAACAGGACCACGAACAGCGCGCAGGTGCCGAGCACCGCGGCGAACAGCTTCCGGACCGGTGCTAGCGGGCGGCGGTTGCCGTTCGCCACTGTGGACCTCCCCTGAGTCACCAAGAAGGCTAGGCCCCGTGCGCCCGCATAGGGAAGAGCCGGCAGACAGTGGGTGATCCACCATCGGTAACATGACCCTCCCAGCTTCAGGAGGGTGTTCAACGTGTCCAGCAGCCCAGTCGAGCGCACGCTCGTGCTGATCAAGCCCGACGCGGTCCACCGCGGCCTGGTCGGTGAGATCCTGAGCCGCTTCGAGCGCAAGGGCCTGACCATCGACGCGATGGTCGTGCGCCGGATGGACGCGGACCTCGCCGACGCGCACTACGCCGAGCACGTCGAGAAGCCGTTCTACCCGCCGCTCAAGGAGTTCATGACCAGCGCGCCGCTGGTAGCCCTGATCCTGAGCGGCGACACCGCGATCGAGGTCGTCCGCACCCTGGTCGGCGCCACGGACGCCCGCAAGGCAGCCGCGGGCACCATCCGCGGCGACCTCGCCCTCTCGAACCGCGAGAACCTGGTGCACGCCTCCGACTCCCCGGAGAGCGCGAAGCGCGAGATCGCCCTCTGGTTCCCCAGCGCATAAGGACCGACCAAGGCCTAGTCCCGGATCCGGTGGGAGCAAGACCGTCGCTCCCGCCGGAGACCGGGACCGATCAAGATCTAGTCCCGGGTCCGCCGGGAGCGCGACCGTCGCTCCCGCCGGAGACCGCTCGCTTACGCTCGCTGCCAGCTCCGCGCCCGAACAGCGCCCGCGGTGGTCCGACACCACCGCGGCACCTTACGGGCCCGTCGCCGACACGACGCCGCGCCGAGGCGACGCCCGGCGACCACTAAGTGGTCTTGCGCAGCGCTCGTGGTGTCCAGCGCTATGACCGGGAATCCCGGCTTTGACGCCAACGTAGGCCCGTGGCGTTGGGGTGCGATCGTGACTTCGCATCCACTCGATGGTCGCTCGCCGCGCGCGGCTGCGGGCCACAGCGGGCCTCCGCCTCCACCGGCGTGCGCCGGTTCCTGTTGCGACCGGCTCGAGATCGTGCTCGAGCCCGGCGCGGCGACCGGCGTTCGCCGGGCTCGCGGTGAGCACGCCGCCGCGGCGGTCAAGGCGTTCTGTCGGACTCGGCGTCGGGACGGCGACGCCTTGACCTGGGCCGCAACGGTGTCGGTTGGGCTGGACGGCGGTGCGATTCCGGCTGTTCGCACTAAGCGCCGCGGTCGGGCGGGCGAGGGGAGGGGCTCGGGGCGATGGCGATGGTCGCTCCCGGCGGGCCGCGGGTCAGCGGCTGAGTTGGCCCTCGCGGAGGCCAGTGACGAACTCGCTCCACGCTGAGCAGGAGAAGGACACGATCGGCCCGGCGGGGTCCTTGGAATCACGGACGTGCACTTGACCGTTGAGCGCGCCGACCTCCACACAGGCGCCGGTCGCGCAGCGCTTAAGCCATTTGATCTGGCTTTGATCTTTTGACATGCAGTCACGCTCCCTAGTAGTGACCTACCGCCTAGGGTAAGCACCTACCTGAACACAGGGAACGTGAATGAACGCAAGGAGTGCCAGTTAATGCGATACTGCGCGGTGGTTTGCGTTATTTGTGGCATCTGAAGAACGAGTCGATCGTGAGCCGCGTTTACCTTGATATCAGATATACCGCGACGCCCGCGGCTCACAATCGCTAATCAGTTTGCGTGGAATCGTCCCTCTTTGAGGTCGATCATGAAGTTGGTCCACACACCCTTGGGGAACTCCAGCGGCTCCCCCGCCGGCGACTTGGAGTCCCGCATCAGGACCATGTCCACCGCGTCAGCGACCTCGACGCAAGCGCCGGACGCGCACCGGCTGCTCTTGCGCCATGAGATGGCCGCACTCGACTTCTTCAACTGACGTGCCTTTCGTCCGTGGTTATGTATAGCGGTTTCAGGACAGCGCGGTGGCGTGGTCCTTGATTAGCCCCGCCGAGGTTGGCTCGTCGTACGCCGCTTGCCAAACGCGGTCGAAGATCTCCCGATGCCGCTTGATTTTCTCGTGGTCTTCGACAATCTCGTCGAGGGTGTCGCTCTCGCGATAGAGAACGGTGGTGCCGTCGACGAGGGAGACAATTTCGTAGGTCGCCAGCATGGGAATCGGCGATTGTTCCTTGAAAGGAATGATCCGCACGGCGATCCGTCGGTCGCTGATCAGATCGAGGAGGTGTTCGAGCTGGTGACGCAGGACTTCGGCGCCACCGACCTGGCGGTAGAGCACTGACTCGTCGAGCACCAGGTTGACGTCGGGGTGCTCGGCGGCGTCGAGGAAGCTCTGCCGGCGCATCTCGCGCATGCGGATCCGCGCCTCGATGGCTTCTTCGCTGAGCTCACCGGCGAAGGTCTCGAACACCGCCCGGGTGTACGCCGGAGTTTGCAGACGGCCGGGCACCACCATCGGATAGAAATACTGAATCTCCTGCGCGGCCAGCTCGAGACCGATGAGCTGGACGATGGCCGGCGTCAGGAGGTCGCGATATTGCGGTGTCTCCCACCACTGTGCACGCTGCTTCGAAAGCTTGGCGGAAGCGACCAGCGACTCGATTTCCGCCTTGTCCTTCACGCCGAGATAGCTGAGCAGCGGCCGCAGGTCGTTCTGCGAGATCGTGACCTCGCCGCTCTCGATGCGCATCACTTTGGACAGTGACCATTCCATGGCCTCGGCCACGTCGGACTGGGTGAAGCCCTTGCCGTCACGAGCGCGCCGGATCGCCAACCGCACGCGACGGCGCGCTACGTAGGGCGAGTCGGCCATCGTTGGCGCTCTCCTTGTCCAGCATAAGAGCGCGCGTCGGGCGTACGGCGGCGTGCCGTGTCGCTGTTTGCGGCCCCTCGGGCAGTGATGTCGCTGCCAGCGTAAGTTGCAAGTGTTACGCCTGTCAGCCGGACGCGCGGGTCACCGACATTATGCATCGCGACCTCCCTCACCGCTATCCCGCAACCAGCCATATCGCAGAGTGGCACACCAACGACGGGGAGTGGCCGCAAGGGACGCTGAAAAACGCAGCGAGACGCCGAGGGTGGGCCGGTCCACCCTCGGCGCCCGATCGGGGCAGCTCAGCGTTCGAGCTCGCGCAGCCACGACGTCGTAGCGCGCTGGCGATGCTGTTCCTCGACGGCTCGCACCAGGGCCCGCCGAACCTGGCCGAACCGTGCCGGATGAGCGGTGCTGTAGAGGCAGACGTCCGTCGACCGGTGGACCGCCCACAGCTGGTACGTGCGTGGGGCGGCCCGTAGGCACGCACCGGTCGCCAGCACGGGAATGGCGACCGCGACCAGGATGGCCGCGTGCAGGAGCAGGGAGTCGTGGATCGGCCAGCTCACGGTGCCGATCACCACGGTGCCGATGGCGAAGCGTCCGGTCACCACGCCAGCGGGGTGCCGTTCGCCGCGGACGACGTACGGGTCGACCAGGTCCTTGATCTGGAATCGGCTCGGCCGATCGCCCAGGACGGTGAAGGCCTTGTCGGTGATCTTCACGTCCGGACCGGGATAGTAGGTGGGCATCTGGACCTCCTCCCGGGTTTTCGCTGTCTCTATTGGACCCGGGATACCTAGCTCTCCGGTAGACCCCAATCTGCAATATGGCAGATAGCGCTATACCCGTCTGTGATCTCTCGGGGTGGTAGCTGGCTCTAGCTGCGGCAACCCGTGTCTAGGGTGATCCCGTGGCGACTCCGAGCTTCATAACCGACATCCGAGCACATATCGGGCACGCTCCGCTCTGGCTCCCCGGCGTCAGCGCCGTCGTCCAGAACGCGGCCGGCGAGATCCTGTTGGGCCGCCGGGCCGACACGGGCCGGTGGTCATTGATCTCCGGCATCCCGGAGCCGGGCGAGGAGCCGGCCGCCGCGATCGTGCGGGAGGTCTTCGAGGAGACCGGCGTGCGCGTCGAACCCGAGCGGATCACGTCGGTGACCGTCGGCCCGGTCGTGACCTATCCCAACGGCGACGTCTGCCAATACCTCAACGTCACCTTCGCCTGCCGACCAACGACGGCGACCGCGGCCGCGACCGTCAACGACGACGAGTCGCTGGACGTCGGCTGGTTCCCCGTCGACGACCACCCGCCGCTCGACGAGGTCGCGACCCTGCGGCTCGAACGCGCGCTGGCGGGCCACACCGCCGCCTGGTTCGCCACCGACCAGCGCAGGTCCGCCACCGACCAGCGCAGGTCCGCCACCGACCAGCGCAGGTCCGCCACCGACCAGCGCAGGTCCGCCACCGACTAGCGCAGGTCCGCCGCCGTCAACAGCGACCGCAGCCGCAAATCCGCGGCCAGCGGCGCCGGGCCGGCGTCCACGATCGCCGCGCACCCGACTGCCGTCGCGCCCCGCCGGGCGACGACGTCGTAGAGGGCCCGCACCTGCGCACCGGTAGCCACCCAGTCGTCCACCACCAGCACCCGGTCGGTCGGGCGGATCTGCCGGTCGCGTACGCCCAACCGAAGCTCGCGCCCCCGGTAGTCGGGTGACGTGCGCGCCCAGGTCACCCGGTCGACCAGGCGCCGGTCGCCGCCGTCCTTGACCGCCGGCGCGAAGCCGACCCCGAGTGCGACCGCCACCAGCGGCCCGAGCAGGAAGCCGGTGACCTCGGGCGATACGACCAGCGTCGGCGCCTCCTTCGCGAACAGCGAGGCCAACGCCGGCCCGACGGACGCCAACAGCTCCGGCGAATGCCACCAACCGGACACGTCGCTGACGAGGTGGTCGCTGTGTGCGCCGGGGTCGAACCAGCGGAACGCCTCGGCGAGGGCAGCGCGCAACGAGTCGTCCCGCAACGGCGGAGAGGTGGCCACGGGACCATCCTGCACATCGGCACCCGCGGCCCACCGCAGGGTCAGTCGATCGGTTGAACGTTTCGGTCCATAGTCGGGCGAAAGCCAATGATCACGTTGACATCCGACGTACCACTCTGCGTACGGTCCGCAGCGGTTCACCCCCGGCGGAAGGAGCCCGAGATCGTGGCGGGTAGGCATACCAGTCAACGGGGCGCAGCCTCGCTGTTCGGGCCTGTGGCGACCGCGGTCGTCGTGCTGGCGCTGCTGGTCAGCGGCGCTTTCGGCGCCCTCAAGCTGACCGAGGAGAAGTCCGCGTCGACCGTCAGCCGGATCGAAGTTCCACAATCGACGGAAGTTGCACCGAGCGCGGAGCAACCATCACCCACGGTAGCGGCGACACCCACCACAAGTCCCACGCCGAAACCCAAGGCGACCCGCTCGCCCGCTCACACCTCGCGTGGCAGCGTCCGTGCGCCGAGCTCGAAGAAGCCCACGCCGGAGAAGACCAGCACGAGCAAGCCGGCTTCCAGCGGTGGCTCCGTGGTCAGCAGCGGCACCTGTGGCGCGTCCTACTACGACGAGGGTCAGTTGACCGCCAACGGCGAGACGTTCAACCCCGAGGCGCTGACGGCCGCGCACAAGACCCTGCCGTTCGACACGCGCGTACGGGTGACGAACCCCGACAACGGCAAGTCCGTGGTCGTCCGCATCAACGACCGCGGCCCGTTCGTCGACGGACGCTGCATCGACCTGTCCCGCGCGGCGTTCCGGGCGATCGCGAACCTGAGCCAGGGCGAGTTGACCGTCAAGTACGACGTCCTCGACAACTGACGGCGACCAACCGGGTCGGTCAGAACCGGATGGCCGAGGGGCCAACTTCGTTCTGTCCCGCACGTCCATCAGGCATGCTGTTCCGCGTACCCATGCAGTTCGCCCCGGCGGGCCGCCGCCCGCTCAGCCCTGGTTCCCGCGCCGGCCTCGGCGCGGCCCTCGTGCTGCTCGCGATCGTGTCGGCGGTGGAGATCGCCGACGGCATCGGCGCCAACTACGTCGGCCTGGTAGCGACCGCGCCCTTCCTGGCCGCGGCGTTCGCGTCCTGGCGGATGGTGCTCGCGGTCGGCGTGCTCGCCACGGTGGTCGGCATCGCGTTCGCCTTGGCGGCCCGGGGCGTGTCGCTGGCTACCGGCGTCAACGTCGTCGGCGTCGCGCTGGCCACGGCGATAGCGGCGGTCGTGGCGGTGATCCGGGAGCGCCAGGCGGCGAAGATCGCGGAATTGTCCAAACTGGCCCAGGTGGCGCAGCAGGCCGTGCTCCGCCCGATCGTGCCGCAGATGGGCTCGCTCTCGGTGGCCGGCCGCTACATCTCCGCCACCGCGACCGCCGAGATCGGCGGCGATCTCTACGAGTGCCTCGACACGCCGTACGGCGTGCGGGTCATCATCGGCGACGTACGCGGAAAGGGCCTCGACGCCGTCCGCACCGCGAGCATCGTCCTGGGCTCCTACCGGCACGTCGCCTACGAGCGCGCCGACCTGCGCGCGATCGTGGCCGACCTGGACCGGGCCGTGGCGCGCAGCGTGGGCGACGAGGACTTCGTGACGGCCGCGCTGGTCGAGGAGCGCGGCGGGACGCTGACGATCGTCAACTGTGGGCACCCGGCGCCGCTGCTGCTCCGCCGCGGCGAGGTGATCCCGTTGGAGCCGCCGGCGCCCGCACCACCGCTGGGCTTCATGCCGGTGGTCCGCCCGCGCGTCGAGCGGCTCGAACCCGGCGACCGTCTCCTGCTGTTCACCGACGGCCTGGGCGAGGCGCGCCGGGAGGGCGAGTTCTTCCCGATCGCCGACCGCGCGTGGCGGTTGCTCGGCCACGGCACGGTCGGCGACGGGCTGGCCTCACTCGAGACGGCGCTGGTGGAGTGGGTGCACGGGCGGCTCGACGACGACATCGCTGTCGTCCTCATGGAGTACGCCGGTCAGCGCCCCGTCACCACCGCCAGTATCCCGAGCTGGGAGGTTGGGAGTGAGTAGCCTTCAGGGCGCCTTGGCGGCGGCGAGCTGAGGCACGGCCGCTGAGGCGACGAACCGGTCGGCTTCGGGCGCGCGGTGCCGGCCGACATAGCCGGCGCGCGGGTTGAGCAGCAGGGCAGCGAGATGGGCGAGAGTCATCGGGGTCCTCCTGCGTAACTGCGCCGTCGGGTTGCGGCGGGTAACTACCAAAACGACCTCTGGCCAGTAACGGTGACGCGACTGTCGGCGCGTTGACTTGACTCCACCCAATATCGACCCTCATAAGCCGATAAACGGGTCCAAAAAGGGCGCCCCGATCGACGTACTGTGGCGCCGGTCACCGGTTGTGGCTCTTTGTGAGTCCTACTCGCAGGTAATAACCTGTGTTACTGACGGGTAACCAACGCCGCTGGGATCGGGGAACCGAGGCACATGACGCACTACAAGAGCAACGTGCGCGACATCGAGTTCAACCTCTTCGAGGTGTTCGGCATCGACCGGGTCCTCGGCCAGGAGCCGTTCAGCGAGGTCGACGTCGACACCGCCCGCACCATGCTGGCGGAGCTCGACCGTTTCGCCCGGGAAGACCTCGCGGCCAGCTACGTCGACAGCGACCGCAACCCGCCCGTCTTCGACCCCGCGACGCACACCGCGCCGCTGCCGGAGGCGTTCAAGCGCTCGTACCACACGTTCATGGATGCCGAGTTCTGGCGTCTGGACCTGCCGACGGAGCTCGGCGGCACGTCGGCGCCGCGCGCCCTGTGGTGGTCGCTGGCCGAGCTGATCCTCGGTTCCAACGCCCCGATCTGGATGTACGCGTCCGGCCCGTCGTTCGCGACCACGCTGCACCGCGAGGGCACGGAGCGGCAGAAGAAGTGGGCCGAGCTGTTCATCGAAAAGGGCTGGGCGTCGACCATGGTGCTCACCGAGCCCGACGCCGGTTCCGATGTCGGTGCCGGCCGCACCCGGGCGATCCCGCAGCCAGACGGCTCGTGGCACCTCGAGGGCGTGAAGCGCTTCATCACCTCGGGCGAGCACGACCTGAGCGAGAACATCGTCCACTACGTGCTGGCCCGCCCGGTCGGCGTCGAAGGCGTCGGCGATCCCGGCACCAAGGGCCTGTCGCTGTTCATCGTGCCGAAGTTCCACTTCGACGAGGAGACCGGCGAGCTCGGCGAGCGCAACGGCGTGTTCGCCACCAACGTCGAGCACAAGATGGGCATCAAGGTCTCCAACACCTGCGAGCTGACCTTCGGCGAGCACGGCGTCCCGGCCAAGGGCTGGCTGATGGGCGACGTCCACGAGGGCATCCGGCAGATGTTCCTGATCATCGAGTACGCCCGGATGATGGTCGGCACCAAGGCCATCGCGACGCTGTCGACCGGCTACCTGAACGCGCTGGACTACGCGAAGGAGCGGAAGCAGGGCGCCGACCTGTTGCAGCAGGCCGACCGCGCCGCGCCGCGGGTGACGATCACGCACCACCCGGACGTCCGCCGGTCGCTGATGCTCCAGAAGTCGTACGCCGAGGGCATGCGCGCCCTGGTCGTCTACACGGCGTCGTGGCAGGACAAGATCAAGCTGGCCGCGCACACCGGGGACGCCTCCGGCGAGAAGCTGGCCAAGCGCGTCAACGACTTCCTGCTGCCGATCGTCAAGGGCCTCGGTTCGGAGCGGGCGTACGAGATGCTCGGCTCGGAGTCCCTCCAGACCTTCGGTGGCTCGGGCTTCCTGCAGGACTACCCGCTGGAGCAGTACGTCCGTGACGCGAAGATCGACACACTCTACGAGGGCACGACGGCGATCCAGAGCCTCGACCTGGTCTTCCGCAAGATCGTGAAGGACCAGGGCCGCGCGCTGATGACCGTGGCGGGCGAGATCCAGCAGTTCATCGAGTCCGAGGGCGGCAACGGCCAGCTCAAGGAGGAGCGGCTCGCGCTGGGCAAGGCCCTGACCGAGGCCCAGACGATGCTCGGGGTGCTCACCGGCTGGCTGGGCGAGGCCGCGACGGACCCGCGCGCGATCTACAAGGTGGGCCTCGCGAGCCGGCGCTTCCTGCTCGCGGTCGGCGACCTGATCGTCGGCTGGCTGCTGCAGCGGCAGGCCGAGGTCGCGCTGCGCAAGCTGGCGGAGGGTCCGGACGCCTTCTACACGGGCAAGGTCGCCGCGGCCCGCTTCTTCGCCCGCGAGGTCCTGCCGCGCCTGGGAGCCGACCGTCGCATCATCGAGTCCACCACCCTTGACCTGATGGACCTCCCGGAAGAGGCCTTCTGAACCGCAGGCACGACGAACGGCGCGACCCCGTGCTGGGGCGCGCCGTTCGTGCGTCAGGCAGGATTGGTGGGTGACTCCTCGCGTACGGGCGCCGCAGCTCAAGGGTCGTGGCTGGCTCAACACCGGTGGCCGGGACCTGTCGATCGCTGATCTTCGAGGCAAGATCGTGCTGCTCGACTTCTGGACCTTCTGCTGCATCAACTGCCTGCATGTGCTCGACGAGCTTCGGCCGCTCGAGGAGAAGTACGGCGACGTGCTCGTCGTCATCGGGGTGCATTCGCCCAAGTTCGAGCACGAGCGTGATCCCGAGGCCCTGCGCGACGCCGTCGAGCGGTACGAGGTTGATCATCCTGTGCTCGACGACCCGGAGCTGATCACCTGGGATCAGTACGCGGCCAAGGCCTGGCCGACGCTCACCGTCGTCGATCCTGAGGGCTATGTCGTCGCCACCATGGCCGGGGAGGGGCACGCCGAGGGGCTCGGTCGGCTGATCGACGAGCTCGTCGCCACCCACGAGGCCAAGGGGACCCTGCACCGAGGCGACGGACCGTACGTCGCCCCCGAGGCGCCCACCACCACGCTCCGCTTTCCGGGCAAGGCGCTCGTGCTGCCCAGCGGTAACCTGCTCGTCTCCGACTCCGCCCGCCACTCGATCGTCGAGCTCGAGCCCGACGGTGAGACCGTCGTCCGACGCATCGGCGCCGGCACCCGCGGCCGGGAAGACGGCGGACCGGACACCGCCGAGTTCGCCGAGCCACAGGGGCTCTGCCTGCTGCCGCCCGACATCGCCGAGGGCGTCGGCTACGACGTCGTCGTCGCCGACACCGTCAACCACCTGCTGCGCGGCCTCAAGCTGGCCGCCGGCGAGGTCGTGACCATCGCCGGCACCGGCCGGCAATGGCGGTCGACCGTCGACGACCACGCGCACGACGCGCTGGCGAGCGACCTCTCGTCGCCCTGGGACGTCGCGTGGTTCGACGGCCAGCTGATCATCGCGATGGCCGGCATCCACCAGCTCTGGTGGTACGACCCTGGCAAGCGCACCACCGGCGTCTACGCCGGCACCACCGTCGAGGCGCTACGGGACGGCCCGCTGCCCGACGTCTGGATGGCGCAGCCCTCCGGACTCTCCACCTCGGCCGACGGCAGCCGGCTCTGGATCGCCGACAGCGAGACCAGCGCGCTGCGCTACGTCGAGGCCGGCGTCCTGCACACCGCGGCCGGGCAGGGGCTGTTCGACTTCGGGCACATGGACGGCCCGGCCGACCAGGCGCTCTTCCAGCACCCGCTGGGCGTCTGCGCGCTGGCCGACGGCTCGGTGCTGGTCGCCGACACCTACAACGGCGCGATCCGGCGGTTCGACCCGGCCGCCAACGCCGTGTCGACCGTGGCCGACGGGCTCGCCGAGCCCAGTGGCATCGTCGTCACCCAGGCCGGCGACGTGCTGGTCGTCGAGTCGGCGGCGCACCGGCTGACCGCACTCGCCCCGGGCGCGCTCGCCGCCGCGGGCGGGTCGACGGCACCCGGCACCCGGCACCGCACCGAGCGCGCGCCGACGATGGTCGCCGCGGGTGAGGTCACCCTCGACGTGATCTTCACGCCGGCGCCCGGGCAGAAGCTCGACGAGCAGTTCGGTCCGTCGACCCGGCTCACGGTCTCGGCCTCGCCGCCGGAGCTGCTGGTCGAGGGGGCCGGCGCGACCACGGACCTGCGGCGCCGACTGGTCATCTCGGACGCCGTCGAAGGGGGCGTGCTCCAGGTGGTCGCCCAGGCCGCGACCTGCGACGCCGAGGCCGAGCACGCGGCCTGTCACCTGACCCGCCAGGACTGGGGCGTCCCGATCAAGGTGGCCACCGACGGCACCCAGCGGGTGGCGCTCGTCCTGCGCGGCCTGGACGAGGGCTGAAAGGCGAACGGCTTCAACCGCACACCGGCCGACGAGGCTATGCGGCGAACGGCTTCAGCTGCACACCCGCGCCGGTCAGGGCGTCGCGGATGCGCCGGGCCAGCTCGGCCGCGCCGGGCGTGTCGCCGTGCAGGCAGATCGAGGCGACCCGCACCGGGATGACCGAGCCGTCCACCGCCACCACGGTGCCCTGGCGGGCCAGCCGGAGCGCGCGGTCCACCACCGCGTCCGGGTCGGTGATCACCGCCCCCTCCTGCGAGCGGGGGACCAGGCTGCCGTCCGGCTCGTACGCCCGGTCGGCGAAGCCTTCCGCCACGACCGTGAGCCCGGCGCCGACGGCGATCTCCGCGAGCTTGGACCCGGGCGAGCAGAGCAGCGGCAGCGAGCGGTCGTAGTCGCGCACCGCGGCCACCACGGCCGCCGCCTGCGCCTCGTCGACCGCGGCGACGTTGTAGAGGGCGCCGTGCGGCTTGACGTAGCGGACCGATCTGCCGGCCACCCGGCAGAAGCCGTCGAGCGCGCCGATCTGGTAGATCACGTCGTCGCGCAGGTCGTCGAACGCGTAGTCGATCCGGCGGCGGCCGAAGCCGGCCAGGTCGCGGTAACCGACCTGCGCGCCGACGGCGACACCCCGGGCGGCCGCCGTCGCGCAGACCCGCCGCATCGTGGTCGAGTCGCCGCCGTGGAAGCCGCACGCGACGTTGGCCGAGGTGATCACGTCGAGCAGCGCGTCGTCGTCGCCCAGCCGCCAGATGCCGAAGCCCTCGGCCAGGTCAGCGTTCAGGTCCATGAAATCTGACGGTACTGCCCGGACGGGCCTGCGCCAGGGCGGTTACGTCGGTGACCACCGCGATCACCGGATATCCGCCGGTGGTGGGGTGGTCCGCCAGGAAGACCAGCGGCTGCCCGTCGGCCGGCACCTGGACCGCACCGAGGACCACACCCTCGCTCGGCAGCTCGAAGGCGTCCGCGCGGGTCAGGGCCGCGCCTGACAGCCGGACGCCGACCCGGTTGCTGTTCGGGCTCACCGTGTACGCCGTCGTCAGCAGCGTCTCCACGGCCGCAGCGGTGAACCAGCCGTCGCGCGGCCCGAGTCGCACGGGCAGGTGGACCTCGCCGCCCGAAGCCGGCTGGAACGAGGCCGTGCCCGGGCCGGACAGCACCGGACCGAGGGGGAGCCGGTCGCCGTCCCGCACCCGCGGCGGGCCGAGCCCCGAGAGCGTGTCCGTCGAGCGGCTGCCGAGTACGGGCGGCACCGCCAGGCCGCCGGCGACCGCGACGTACGACCGCACCCCGGCCGTCGCCCGGCCGACGTCGACCAGGCCGCCGGCCGGCACCGAGACGGGCACGTCCAGGTCGACCGGGACGCCGTCGACGCGTACCCGGGCCGCCGCGCCGGTCACCGCGACCACGCCGCCGGAGACCAGCCGGAACGCGCAACCGGTCAGCGTGGTCTCCAACCCGGCGGCACCCGAGGAGTTGCCGACGAGGGCGTTGGCCCGGCTCAGGGCCGGCGCGTCCAACGCCCCGGAGCGCGGGACGCCGAGGTGCGCGTACCCGGGGCGCCCCAGGTCCTGCACCGTCGTCAACGCCCCGGCGCGCACCACCGAGAGCTCGGCGGTCATGCCCGCACCAGCCGGACCGTCGTGCCGGGCGCGAGCAGTGCGGGCGGGTCCCGGTCGACGTCGAACAGGGTGACCTCGGTGCGTCCGACCAGCTGCCAACCGCCGGGCGAGGAGGTCGGATAGATGCCGGCGTACGGCCCGGCGAGCCCGACCGAACCCGCCGGCACCGAGGTGCGGGGCGTGGCGAGCCGGGGCACGGCCAGCTCCGGCGGCAGCCCGGTCAAATAGCCGAAACCGGGAGCGAAGCCGCAGAAAGCGACCCGAAACTCCGTGGATGTCAACCGGTCGATCACGGTGGGTATCGGGACCGACCACAGTGCGGCGACCGTGGCTAGGTCCGGTCCGTCGTACACGGTGGGTATCTCGACGATGTCGCCGGAGGCGGTCTCGGCCGGCGGTGGCGGATCGCAGGCCGCTATCAGGTCGGCCGCGGCGTCGGGTGCGGGCAGGCCGTCGAGCAGCACCGTGCGCGCGCCGGGCACAATCTCGGCGGCGGCGAGCTCACCGGCCGCGCGGCGGCGCCATAGCTCGGCGCGCCACGCCTCCACCTCGTCCGCCGCGCATTCGATGAGGAGGGCCGCCGTGCCGACCGAGCGAATGTGCACGATTCCATTGTCGACATCCGGTGGGACTCTTCACAGGGGTGGTCGCGCGGACTTCCAGCCTCCTGTCAGCGCAGGTCGGTAGCCTGATCCAGTGACGACGTCCACCCGGTCCCGGCTGCGGCCGACCGATCTCGGCAAGCCGCGCATGCGCGGTTGGCTGCACGCGTACGCCTTCTTCGTCGCCGTCGTGGCCGGCATCGTGCTGTGCTCGATCGCCGCCACCCGGCCCGGCTGGTCGCCGCTCGTGAGCTGCATCGTCTACAGCGTCACCGTGTGTGCTCTGTTCGGCACCAGCGCGTTGTACCACCGCCGGGTCTGGTCCGAGCGCGGCTATCAGATCATGCGCCGGCTCGACCACTCCATGATCTTCATCTTCATCGCCGGCACGTACACGCCGTTCGCCGTGCTGCTGCTCCCGACCCGCACGGCGACGATCATCCTGAGCGTGGTCTGGGCCGGCGCGATCGGCGGGGTCACGCTCAAGCTGCTGCGGCCACACGGCTCGCGGTGGCTGTCCGCGCCGCTCTACCTCGCACTCGGTTGGGTCGCGCTCGCCGTGCTGCCCGACATCGTCCGGCACGGCGGGGTGGCCTGCCTCCTGCTGCTGCTCGCGGGCGGGCTGGCGTACACGGTCGGGGCGATCTTCTACGCCCTGCGGCGCCCGAACCCGTGGCCGACGGTCTTCGGCCACCACGAGTTCTTCCACGCCTGCACGCTGATCGCCGCCGTCTGCCATCACGTGGCCATCTACCTGGCGCTCTTCGCCTAGCCCGGACATGGCAGTGGCCCCCCGCCAGGTGGGGGGCCACCAGATCTACCGACGGTCAGTACGCGCGGTCGTCGCGACGCACCTCGTGGTACTCCTCGACCCGACCCTGGGCCGGGGGGATTGGAGCGGTCGGGGGCGTGGCCCGGGTGTCGCGCACGACTGTGGTCCGCTTGCGGCTCTGCCAGAGCCACATGGTCAGGACCAGGCCGACGACGCCGGCGAGCATGAGGACCCAACCGACCACGTCCAGGTCGAGCCAGCCCACGCTCACATCGAGTGCGAACGTGAAGATCGCGCCGACGGCGATCAGGAAGATGCTGCCACCGATACCCACTGCGGTCGCCTCCTTAATGGTGCCTAGAGCGGGCGGGCACAGTCCGTCTTACCCATGTGGATGCGGCGTCAATCAGGCAAGCTTGGTGGTATGAGCGAGCGCAGGATCCTGCTTGTGCGGCACTCCAAGGCCGACCGGCCCGAGGGGGTCGGCGACGTCGACCGCCCGCTCACTCACCGCGGTCACGCCGACGCGGGCGCGATCGGCGCCTGGCTGGCGCACCGTGACTACCGGCCCGACCTGGTGATCTGCTCACCGTCGAAGCGCACGCGGCAGACGTGGCACGGCATCGCCCTCGGCATGGCCGACGCGGCCGGCGAAGCGGCGCCCTCGCCCGAGGTCGACTACCGCGACGAGGTCTACGACGGCGAGGGGACCGACCTGATCGACCTGATCCAGGGCGTCGACGACGCGGTCGACACCGTCATGGTCATCGGGCACAACCCGTCGGTGTCGGAGGCCTCGGAGCTCCTCGACCCGGCGAGCGCCGGCGACCTGCGCACGAGCGGGGTCGCGGCGCACGCCTACGCGGGATCGTGGGACGAGTGCGGCCCCGGCACCGCCCCGCTGCTGGAGACCCACACCGCCCGGGGCTGAGGTCAGCGCCCGCGGCGCCGCGGGACGCCCGGTGGCTTGAACTCTCGGCCGATGCCGGGCGGCCGCCACTTCGGCTGCCGGCACGGGCGGAGCAGGGACGCCGGTGGCCGGTCCCAGAGCTTGTACTTGTATTGGCGCACGATCCGATGCGGCCGTGCGGGCACGCGTGGGCGGTCCCGGTTAACCCGCGGCTTCGGGTGGCGGTGCTGCTTCGGCGTCGCCCTCCGGTGGGCGGCTTCTTGGCGACGGGCCGGTGACAGCGGCTTCGCGCTGGTCTGACGCGTCGGTCGCCGGGGCGGTGGGGCCGCGCCGGCCGATGCCGGAAGCGTGGCCAGTGGCGGAGGAGGGCGCTCGGGGAGTCCGGGCCGGATCGGGATCACCACCACCGGGCCGGGTGACGGCGGCGGGATGAACGGGGTGGTGTCGCCGAGGTTGTCACCGGCGAGGGCCTCGTCCACCGAGCCGGCACCGGGGCCGATGGCCGCCAGGATCGGCAGCGACGAGGTCACCGCCAGCACGAGCACGATCAGGGCGTACCGCCTGGTCGGGCCAGTGAGCCCGGTGGCGCGATGTCGACCGCCGGGTGGCGGCCAAGGGGCCAGGTCCGGCATGGCCGAACTCCTCGTCTGCAAGCTGGTTCGGGATGCGCGTTCCACCAGGATCAACCGGGGTAAACAGTCCTATTCGGTCATCGCGTCCGCCCATCAGGGTTGCGCAGTTACGCTCGGTTTGCCAGTCATCTACAGCGTGTCCATGTGCCAACTTTCACCATGCATGGACCAGGCAGGGTCGATCATGGAGAGTGTCAACCAAGCTGTGGGACCGCCCCCGGCAATGCGAGGATGGGTAAGACGGCAACGTGGCCGTGGCCTCAAGCACATCCCTGCGGCGGGCGCGGAACGCGATGTCGGCTCCCAACCGCGCGGCGGCCCCACCGGGTCAGGCGCGGTGAGGTAGGGCCCGTCGGCAATGCCCGACAGGCAACAAGCTGCGCGTCGGGAAACCCCCGGCACCGCACCACAGACAGGGAGACACGGATGGCCAAGGGAGGCTCGCCCCCTGACGGGGAGCTTGTCCAGTTGCTCACCCCCGAAGGTGAGCGGATCGAGTCGGTGACCAGATCCGACGGCACGGTCTACCGCGCCGACTTCACCGACGACGAATACCGCGGTCTCTACCGCGATCTGGTGATCGTCCGGAAGCTGGACGCTGAGGCCACCGCCCTCCAGCGCCAGGGCGAGCTGGGCATCTGGGCCAGTCTGCTGGGCCAGGAGGCCGCGCAGGTCGGCTCCGGCCGCGCTCTGCGACCCCAGGACATGGCGTTCCCGACCTACCGCGAGCACGGTGTGCTCTATTGCCGCGGTATCGACCCGATCATGCCGCTGGGTCTGTTCCGCGGCGTCGACCAGGGCGGTTGGGATCCCAACGAGTTCAAGTTCAACATGTACACGATCGTCATCGGGGCGCAGACCCTGCACGCGACCGGGTACGCCATGGGCGTGACCATGGACGGCAAGACCGGCACCGATGACGGTGAGGCGGTTATCGCCTATTTCGGCGACGGCGCGACCAGCCAGGGTGACGTCAACGAGGCGTTCATCTGGGCCGGCGTGTTCAACGCCCCGCTGGTCTTCTTCTGCCAGAACAACCAGTACGCGATCTCCGAGCCCCTCGAGCGGCAGACGCGCATCCCCCTCTACCGGCGTGCGGCCGGCTTCGGCTTCCCCGGCATCCGGGTCGACGGCAACGACGTGCTCGCGTCGTACGCGGTCACCCGCGCCGCGCTCGACCACGCCCGGCTCGGTCAGGGCCCGACGATGATCGAGGCCTACACGTACCGAATGGGTGCGCACACCACCTCCGACGACCCGACCCGCTACCGGATCGCCAGCGAGGTCGAGGCGTGGCAGGCGAAGGACCCGATCCTGCGGGTACGCGCCTTCCTGGAGAGGCAGCAGATCGCCGACGCCGCGTTCTTCACCGAGGTCGACGAGCAGGCCAAGCGCGAGGCGGTGCACCTCCGCGAGCGGGTGCTGGCCATGCCCGACCCGGCGCCTTCGACGATCTTCGACAACGTCTACCCCAACGGCTCGCCGCTGGTCGATGCGCAGCGCGCGGGGTTCAGCGACTACCAGGCGTCGTTCGAGGGGAGCGCACACTGATGGCCGAAAAGCTGACCCTGGGCAAAGCGCTCAACACCGGCCTGCGTCGGGCACTCGAGCGCGACCCGAAGGTCGTCATCATGGGTGAGGACGTCGGCAAGCTCGGCGGCGTCTTCCGGATCACCGACGGCCTGCAGAAGGACTTCGGCGACGATCGGGTGATCGACACCCCGCTGGCCGAGTCCGGCATCATCGGCACCGCGATCGGTCTCGCCATCCGCGGCTACCGCCCGGTGTGCGAGATCCAGTTCGACGGCTTCGTCTACCCCGCGTACGACCAGATCGTGTCGCAGGTGGCGAAGATGCACTACCGCTCGCAGGGCAAGGTGCGGCTGCCGATCGTCATCCGCATCCCGTTCGGCGGCGGCATCGGCGCGGTCGAGCACCACTCGGAGTCGCCGGAGGCCTACTTCGCGCACACCGCCGGCCTCAAGGTCGTCGCGTGCTCGAACCCCGAAGACGCCTACTTCATGATCCAGCAGGCGGTCGCGTCCGACGACCCGATCGTCTTCCTGGAGCCGAAGCGGCGCTACTGGGAGAAGGGCGACGTAGAGGTCGACCTGGACCCGGCGTCGGCCCACCCCCTGCATGCGTCGCGCACGGTCCGCCCCGGCACCGACGTGACGGTGCTGGCGTACGGGCCGATGGTGCGCACCGCGCTCGACGCGGCCACCGCGGCGGAGGAGGACGGGCGCTCGCTCGAGGTGATCGACCTGCGTTCGCTCTCGCCGCTCGACCTCGGCCCGGCCTACGAGTCGGTCCGGCGCACCGGCCGTTGCGTGGTCGTCCACGAGGCGCCCAGCAACGTCGGCCTCGGCGCGGAGCTCGCCGCCCGGATCACCGAGGAGTGCTTCTACTCCCTGGAGGCCCCCGTACTGCGGGTGACCGGCTTCGACACGCCGTACCCCGCGGCTAGGGTCGAAGAGGAATACCTGCCCGATCTCGACCGCGTGCTCGACGCCGTCGACCGCTCGTTCGGCTGGTGACCGCGATGTCCCGGATCAAAGTGTTCAACCTGCCCGACCTCGGTGAAGGGCTGACCGAGGGCGAGATCCTCAAGTGGCTCGTCCAGGTCGGTGAGGAGATCGAGCTCAACCAGCCGCTCGTCGAGGTGGAGACGGCCAAGGCCGCCGTCGAGATCCCGGCGAAGTGGGCCGGCAAGGTCGTCGAGATCCACCACCCCGAGGGTACGACCGTCGAGGTGGGCGCACCGATCGTCGCGATCGACACCGACCCGTCCGCGGGCGACGCTCCCACTCCGTCCGCGGCCTCGCTGGCCGCGGTCGAGGTGGCGCCGGCCGAGGGTGCGGTCGAGCCCGGACTGATCGGTGGGCCGGCGCCCGGTGGGCGCACGGCGGTGCTGGTCGGCTACGGGCCGAAGACGGCGGCCGCGAAGCGGCGGCCCCGCAAGGGCGACGCTCCGGCTGCCGCGGCGCCTGCTCCGGTTGCTGCCGCTGCTCCCGTGGCCGCGCCGGCTCCCGTGGTGCCCGCTCCGGCCGCGCCGGTCGAGGTTCCGGCGGACGCCCCCGGCGCCGGAGGCCGCGACCAGGTCGCGCTGGCCAAGCCGCCGGTCCGCAAGCTCGCCAAGGACCTGGGTGTCGACCTGCGCACGCTGGTCGGCTCGGGGCCGCAGGGCTCGATCACCCGCGACGACGTGCTGGCGGCGCAGAACGGCGGCGCGGTCGCGCCGGCCGCGGCGCCGGCGGTGCTGATCCCGGCGGGCGAGCGCGAGCAGCGGATCCCGGTCAAGGGCGTGCGCAAGCTGACCGCGGAGAACATGGTCGCGTCGGCGTTCACCGCGCCGCACGTGACGGTGTTCCTGACCGTCGACATGACCCGCACGATGCAGGCGATCGACCGGCTGCGGGCGCTGCCCGACTGGCGCGAGGTGCGGATCTCCCCGCTGCTCCTCGTGGCGAAGGCCATCCTGCTGGCGGCCAAGCGGCACCCGATGGTCAACTCGACGTGGGCCGGCGACGAGATCATCGTCAAGGACTACGTCAACCTGGGCATCGCGGCGGCGACCGAGCGTGGGCTGATCGTGCCCAACATCAAGGACGCCGGCCGGTTGTCGCTGCGCGAGCTCGCCGAGGCGATGACCGCGTTGGTGCAGACCGCGAAGTCGGGCAAGACGCCGCCGGCGGACATGTCCGGTGGCACGCTCACGATCACCAACGTCGGCGTCTTCGGCGTCGACGCGGGCACGCCGATCCTGCCGCCCGGTGAGTCGGCGATCATCGCGTTCGGCGCCGTGCGCGATACGCCGTGGGTGCACGAGGGCGAGATCAAGATTCGCCAGGTCACCCAGCTCGCGATGTCGTTCGACCACCGGATCATCGACGGTGAGCTCGGCGCGAAGTTCCTGCGCGACGTGGGCGCGTTCCTCACCGATCCAGAGGCGACACTGTTGGCCTGGACCTGATCGCGGCATTTGTTCTGAAGCCGGCGTGGCCTTCGGGCCACGCCGGCTTCTTTTGTTCTTCCGTACACCTGGGTGATGACTTTAGTTTGTTCGGCTGGTGGCGCGGCTCACCTAATAATCGATGGCAAACGAAGCCTGGATGCGCCACAATGAATGCAGACACCGGTTGGGGGCGACCGGTGCAGACCAGGGGAGTTTTGCAATGAGCACCATGATGGACCGTTTCCGCACGCACCGTGATCAGATGCGCCGCGTCCGTGCGCTCGAGCGGGCACTCAGCGAGACCAACTCGCCGGCGGTCCGTGCCGAGATCATCGCGATCTCGCAGCGCAGCCAGCGATAACCACGCGCCGTAATCAAAGGTCCGTCCGGCTTGCCGGGCGGACCTTTCGTGTTGGTGCGGTTACCGAATCCACCGTTGCGGTGCTGCTCACAGCACCGGGATTCCTACCCGTCGCACCGCCCGGTACGGTTGGTCCGGCTGCCCTGGCATCGGCATGACACCGGGGTCGTTGTTCCGCGATGGAGGAGGCGACGATGACGTCCGAGGGTTCGCAGCACCCCGGCTACGAGCCGGACGAAGCTGCCCCGGACGCTGGCGGGGACCGTTTCGGCGAGGCCGACCCGCGGCGCCGACCGGCCGGCGAGGCCTGGGCACCGCCGGGATATGACCCACCACAGCGGACGGACCAGTGGACGCCTCCACCGGGCGGCCAGTGGGGCGCTCCGGCGCCCGACAACACCTACGGCGCCCCGCGCGGTGGGGCCGAGCACGGGGGCGTCAACGGCCGCCGTCCGGGCATGCACGACGAGCCCCCGGCGCCGTACACGCCCGCGCCGGCCCCGATCCCGCAGGCGGCCGAGCCGACGCCGCTGCCGCCGCAACAGACCCGGGTCCCGGGCGCGTCCTTCAGCGCCTTCCCGCCCGGCGAGTCGCCGGCTGACGCCGGTGACCGGTACGGCGCGATCGACTACCACGGCAAGACCGAATACCCGCCGAGCGTGCCGCAGCCGCGCAGCTCGAGTGACAGCCCGGCCACCGGCCGCGTGCAGATCCCGCAGCCGACCGACCAGGGCGGCAACCAGCCCTCGTCCGGCGCGCCCAGCAACTACTCCGGCCCGAGCGGCTGGACCCCTCCGCCGCCGTTGAGCGGTGCCGAGGCGCAGTCCGGCCGGCCCAGCGGTGACTCGGGGGGCTTCCCGAGCGGTGACTCCGGTGGCTTCTCCGGCTTCGCCGCCGGCACCCGCGGTTTCGGTGACTCCGGTGCGGCGCCGTCCGCTCCGCCCCAGGGCGCGGCCCCGACCAGTGGCGGGCCGCAGGGCGGCTCCGCACCCATGGGGTCGGGCCCGGCCGGCTCCGCGTCAGTCGGCTCGGCGTCGGTCGGGTCGGCACGGGTCGGCGGCGGTTCGATGGGTGCCGCGTCGGTGCCGATGGGCGCCGTGCGGATCGACCCGGGCCAGTTCGCTCCCGAGCAGCCCGCCGACGAGCGTCCCGCCCAGCCGGCGGTGCCCAGCCAGGGCGGCCCGACGTCGGGTCCGCCGAGCGGCACGGCGTCGGCCGGCCGCGCGGTCAGCGCGAGCGCCTCGGTGCCGACGGCGAGCCGCGTCCAGCCGGCGACCGACCAGCCGATCCCGCAGGCCTCGAGCGCGCCGCCGCAGCCGCGGGTCTACGGCCGTGCCGTCGGCGCTCCCGCCGACTCGCCGGCCGCACCGGAGGCGCCCGGCTTCGGCGGCCAGGGTGCCGAGCAGTTCCGTGGGCCCAGCGGGTTCGCACCCAGCGCAGACCAGCCCGGCTCGGCCTTCCCGGGCTCGCCGGCCGGCGGCAGCTTCCCGGGCTTCGGCGAGGCACCCAGCAGCGGCCCGCAGGGCTTCCCCGGCCGCGGCGACGAGAGCGCCTTCGCCGGCCCGCAGGGCTTCCCGGGCCGTGGCGACGAGGGTGGCTTCCGGCCGCAGGGCTTCCCCGGCTCGCCCGCCCGCGAGGACTCCGGCTTCCCGGCCCGCGAGAGCGGCTTCGCCGGCGCTCAGGGCTTCCCGGGCTCGCCGGCCCGCGGTGACGAGGGCGGCTTCGGCGGTCAGCCCGGTTTCCCGGGTGCGCCGGGTCGCCCGGAGGAGGGTGGCTTCGGCGGTCAGCCGCAGCCTGGCCGTCCCGAGGACGGTGGCTTCGGTGGCGGCCAGGGCTTCCCGGGCTCGCCGGCCCGCGGTGACGAGGGCGGCTTCGGTGGTCAGCCTGGTTTCCCGGGTGGGCGCGGTCGTCCGGGGGATAGTGGCTTCGGCGGTCAGCCGCAGCCTGGCCGTCCTGAGGACGGTGGCTTCGGTGGCGGCCAGGGCTTCCCGGGCTCGCCGGCCCGTGGCGACGAGAGCGGCTTCGGTGGTCAGCCTGTTTTCCCGGATGCGCCGGGTCGTCCGGAAGAGGGCGGCCGTGGCGGCCCGCAGCCCGGCT
>NZ_JBFAPY010000001.1:29982-931520 GCF_040676915.1 Asanoa sp. NPDC049475
CTTCCCGCCTGCGCCGGGCCGTCCTGAGGAGGGTGGCTTCGGTGGTCAGCCGGGCTTCCCGCCTGCGCCGGGCCGTCCTGAGGAGGGTGGCTTCGGTGGTCAGCCGGGCTTCCCGCCTGCGCCGGGCCGTCCTGAGGAGGGTGGCTTCGCTGGCCAGCCGGGCTTCCCGGGTGCGCCGGGCGGTCGTGGTGACGAGACGAGCTTCGGTGGCCAGCCCGGCTTCCCGGGTGGTCGCGGTGACGAGACCAGCTTCGGTGGCCAACCGGGGTTCCCGGGCGCGCCCGGCGGTCGGGCTGACGAGGGTGGCTTCGGCTCTCCCTACGGCAGCCCGCCGAGTCGCGACGGCTTCGGTCCCGGCGACAGCCAGGGTCCGCCGACCGCGTTCGGTCCGCCGATCGAGGTGCCGCCTGCCCCGCCCGGTCCGCCCGGCAGCTTCCGCTCCAGCGCGCGGGTCACCCCGCCCGGCGTGGACGCGCCCGAAGGTCCGCAGGGCATCCGCCCGCCGGGTGGCTTCGCCGGCGTGCCCGGCATGCCGCCACCACCGGGTGCGCCGCAGGCCGGTCCGCAGGGCCGGATCAGCGGTCCGCTGAACTCGGGCCGCCCGATCGGTGGCGCCGGCCGGCCCGGTGGCCCGCCGACCGCGACCTGGCCGGCGACACCGGGCGAGATGGACCAGGGCCGGTTCGACGCGTTCCGGCCCGACGCCGAGGCGCCCGCCGGACCGTCCACCACCGACGACAAGCCGGACCCGCCGCCGAAGGAGCGCAACGGCCGGGTGCTCGCCATGGTCCTGACCGCGGCGGTGCTGTTGCTGGTGATCCCGCTGGCGGTGGTCTACCTGTTCACCCGCTCCAGCGGTGACGGCTTCAACCCGGCGGTCGGCGAGTGCGTCCGGCAGTCCGGTGACACCGCGATCTCGGCGGCGTGCACCGAGCCCGACGCGTTCGAGGTGGTCTCCCGGGTCGACGACGCGGCCCAGTGCCCCGACAAGGGCCAGCCGATCGTCGAGGTCTCGGGCGGGCGCTCCGACAACGTGCTCTGCCTGAGCCCGAAGGCGGCCGCCCCGCCGGCCGGTGGCGACAGCCCGTCGGCCACGCCGACCAACTGACCTTGGCAGCCGGGCGCGACCGAGCGCCCGGCTGCGTCACTCGCCGAGCCGGTCCCGGTTCTCGGCCAGCCACGCGTCCAGCGCCGCGGGGTCGTTGAGGTCGACGCCCTCGGCGATGAGCTGGGCCACGGCGGCGGTAGCCGGGCTGCGCCGCTCGCCGGTCGTGTAGAGCCGGACGAACTCCGGCACGGTGTCCTCGACGGCCTGGTCGGTCGCGGCCACGGCCTCGGCCGGGAGCCCACGGACCCGCGACGCGTACGCCGCCCAGGCCCGCACCACCCGCGGCAGCAACGCGGCGTCGTCCATGTCGAGCACCGCGCGCCGGTGCACCCAGTCGAGCAGGAACAGCTCGACCACTATCGGGCTCCACCGCATCGGGTCGGCGTCGGGCAGGCTCGCCGCGTGGTCGAGGAGCAGGCTCAGGCAGAAGTGCAGCGACCCCAGGTCGCCCTCGGGCAGCTTGTCGAGCTCGAACCGCGCCGCCTCGGGTGCGGCCAGGAAGGTCCTGATCAGCGCCGAGCGTTCGTCGTCGCCGAGCGGCTCGGGCAGGTCCGGCACGGGGCTGAGCGCCGGCATCGGCAGCAGCGCCAGGCGGGCGCCGACGAGCGCCCGGTCGGTGGCCAGCGACCCCTCGCCGGGCAGGTCACCCATCTCGTCGGTGATCCGCAGGTGGCGAGCCACCTCGCCGCGGAGGGTGCGCGGGTCCTCCTCGCGGAACCAGGTCAGCCCGTCGGCCGCGCACATGCGGCGGACCTGGCCGAGGATCCGCTCGGCTGGGCCGCCGACGAACACGTCCTTGGTGATGCCGATGTTGTGGTCGACCAGCGCGACGACGGCATGCTCGGGGCCACCCTCCGCGTCGTCCTCGTAGGCGAAGGTGGCCAGGTAGGACGTCTGGTCCCCGTACACGTCGCCATAGGCGTAGGTGCCGGTCGGCCGGACCCGCCCGAGCTGGCCGGACCACGACGGCGCCTGCGCGCCGGGCTTGACCGCGGCGGCGCCGGGCGCGTCGGGGACGAGGGTGGCGAAAACGGACCGGATGGTGGTCGCGGCCGCGGCCCGGCGGCGGGAGGTGGCGGTGAGGAAGCCTTCCACGAAGGTACGCACGGCGCCGGCGCGATCTTCTTCAGCGATCGCGTAGACGCTGCCGAGCAACGCGGTGCCGAGCATCTCGGCGTCCAGCGCGCAGTCGAGCTTGTCGACGTCACGCGCGGCCTTCAGCACGGCCTCATAGGGGGTCTGTGGCGTCGCCATGAAACGACCCTACGCTGGTCGCCCGGCGCGGGCACGAGCCAACTATCCGGGCGGTCCGGCCGCGGCGTAGGCGTCCCGGGCGGTCGTGTAGTCGCGCAGAACCGCCCTGACCGGCGCGATCACCTGGTCGCGACCGACCTCGGCGACCGATTCCCGCATCCGTGCCTCGGCCCGGCGCCGGGCGCGACGGGCACCCCAACGGATGAACGGTTTCACCAGCAGGGCCAGCAGGATGCCGGCGGCCAGCCCGCCCAGCAGTCCGAGGGTGGGCAGCGGCACCTCGCCCACCATCGGGTAGTCGAACCGCGGCAGCCCGAGGGCGCGGACGATGTAGCCGGCCACCAGCCAGCCCAGCCCGGCCACGGCTACCAGCGTGAGCAGCCATTGCAGCAGGCCGACCGCCCGCCACCACGCCCGCTTGCGCTCGACGCCGAGCTCGGTGCCGGCGACCGCCTTGTCGAGCGCGTCGGGCAGGTCGCCGAGCCGCGACCGGGCGGCGTCGCCGACCGCGACCCGCCAGGGCTCGGGCAGCTCGCCGGCCGTCTTGTCGGTGACCGTGCGCAGCGCGATGCCGAGCGAGGCCCGCTGTGCGGCGCTCGGGTCGGGCAGCGAGGTCGTCGCCGGCACGGGCGCGTCACCGTCGGCCGGAGCGAGCCCGGTGTCCACCACGGTCGGCGTGTGCAGGTGCAGCCGGCGCAGCGGGTCGGGGCGTAGCTTGCGCCAGAACTTGACCAGTGGCCAGCCCGTAGCGGCGCCGGCCCGGTGCCGGTAGGCACGCTCGGTCGCGTCGGCCACCGCCGGCACGCCCGCGACCCCGGCCAGCGCGTCGGCGAGGGCGCGGGAGGTGGCCTTGTCGACGTCGCTCGGTGCGGGGCCGCCGACCAGGTCGTCGAGCCGGGCCAGGGCGCTGTCGACATCGCCGCTGAGTCGGCGCAGCGCCGCCTGGCGTTCGGCAACCGTGCGCTCCAGGAGCCGGCGCAGCTCGACCATGGCGGCGTCCTGGACCGCCGCGGTCGCCACCACCGGCACGCCGCCGAGGCCGTCTTCCTCCAGCAGCCGGCGCAGGTCACCGAGCACCTTGGGCAGGTCGGTCGTGGACAGCCGGTCGGCCTGGTTGAGCACCACGACCGTGACGTCCTTGTGGCGGTGGAACTCGCGCAGGTAGGCCTCGTGCACCACGCGGTCGCCGTATTTCTGCGGGTCGACCACCCAGACGATCAGGTCGACCAGGCCGAGCAGCCGGTCGACCTCGACCCGGTGGGCCGCCTCGACCGAGTCGAAGTCGGGCAGATCGAGCAGGACCAGGCCGCGCAGGGGTGCCTCGTCGTCGCCGTCGAGCGGGCTCTCCCGGGCGAACCGGTTGCGGGGCAGCACGCCGACCCAGTCGAGCAGCCCGCCGGCGGCGTCCGCGGCGCCCCAGACGCAGGCGAACGCCTGGCCGGTGGTCGGCCGGCGGACCCCGACCGGCGAGAGGTGCATGTGCGCCAGCGCGTTGAACAGGCTGGACTTGCCGCTGCCGGTGGCGCCGGCGAGGGCCACGAGGGTGTGGTCGCGGGACAGCGCGAGCCGGCCGCCGGCCCGCTCGACCAGCGTGTGCGCCGGCACGAGCCGTTCGGACGGCAGGTGGCCGTCGGCGGCGTCGAGAAAGCTCCGCACCGCGTCGAGCCGGCCGATCAGCACGTCGGGGTCGACGCGCCGATTGCCCCGCAGGGCCTCTCGGACCCGACCCATGAACTGGGTCACCGCAGCTCCCCACGTTCGCGCTGGGGCAGGGCCAGCTTGCTGCCGACCGTGAGCGCCGCCGCCGACCTGGCCCGTTCGACCTCGGCCGCGGCCGCGCGCAGCTCACCGCCGGGGTCGGCGTCGACGCCGACCGCCTCGATCCGGTCGAAGTAGCGGGCGGCCTCGTCGGCGAGCAGGTCGTCGACCCGGTCGAGCAGATCCTGTCGGGCCTTGGCGGCCAGCCGGCGGATCGCCTGGTCGCCGAAGATCGCTTCGAGCACCTTCTGCGCGGCGAGGGTGGTGCCGGCCGCGGTGCCGATCTCCAGGCCGGTCGGGATGAACGCGGTCGAGGCGAACACGGCGATCATGACGGCCAGGCCGGTGGCGTTGACCGCGTACGCCGCCGTGCGGGCCACGAACCGCTTGTCGCCGCCCTCCTGGCGGACGAGCTCGAGCACGCCGCGCTGCCAGTCGCGGACCAGCCGGTCGGCGCGGTCGGGGAGGTCAGGCGTCGGCCGGGCCAGCGACGGCTCGAGCAGCGCGGCCCCGGCGGGGTGCGCCTGCCAGCCGGTGTACGCGTTCTCCGCGGCGTCGCCGGCCACGCCCCGCAGCAGCGTCGTGAGCTGCGACTCGATCGCTGACTTGAGCTGGTTGCCGGGCTGCGGGCGGCCGGTGACGGCGGCGGTGATCCGGTCGCGCAGCCGGCCGATCCGCGCCTCCAGGCCCCGGAAGAAGTCGCCGGTGCCGACGAACTCGTGCCAGCGGGAGAGCACCTCGCCGCGCAGCAGCCGGCCGTCCTTGAGGCTGCGCTCGACGGTCTCCGCGCCGCCGCGGTAGGCCGCGCGGACCCGCTCCCGCAACGCCCGGGCCGCCGCGGCCTGCTCGTCGGCGGCGGCCGCGAGCCCGTCGGCGGCCGGGCTCAGCGCGGCGACGGCGCCGTCGAGGGTCTGCCGGACCACCGCGGCGCGGGCGTTGGCGTCGCTGGCCAGCCGGTCGAACCAGGCGCGGAGCTCGGCGGTGTCGCGGTCGGGCAGCAGGCCTTGGCCGTCCACGTCGGTCTCAGGCAACACGAACAGAGGTGCCTCGGCGAGGTCGTTGGCCTCGAGCATCTCGGCCAGATGGGCGGGCACGTCGTCGCCCGCCTCGTCCGGGACCCGGTCGAGCACCAGGGCGATCACCGTGCCGCGCAGGCGGGCGGTGCGCAGGAGCCCCCACGGCACGGCATCGGCGTAGCGAGCGGCGGTGGTGACGAACAGCCAGAGATCGGCGGCGGCCAGGAGCTGAGCAGCTAACTGCCGGTTCTGGTCGACCACCGAGTCGATGTCGGGCGCGTCGAGGAACGCCAGCCCGGGCGTGAGCGCGGGCGCGGCGACCAGTTGCAGGGTGTGCGGGTCGACGCTGGGCTTGGTCGTCCGGGTCAGGCCGGGCAGCAGGTCACCGGCGCGGAACCACTGGCTGTCGGCCGGGTTGCAGACCAGGACCGGTGCCCGGGTGGTCGGGCGGAGCACCCCGGGCGCGCTCACCCGGGCCTGCACCAGGCTGTTGACCAGCGTGGACTTGCCGGCGCCCGTGGAGCCGCCGACGACCACCAGCAGCGGTGCGTCGAGGCGGGCCAGGCGGGGCAGAAGGTAGTCGTCGAGCTGCGCGACCAGGGCCGCGCCGACCTCGCGCGCCTCGGCGGCCGAGGTGAGGGCCAAGGGGAAGTCGGCGGCGGAGATCGCTGCCCGTAGTCGGGCGAGCGCGGCCGGCAACCCCTCGGGGACCACCGGTGCCACCTGCGTCGTCACGGGTAAAGCGTGCCCGATCTATTCCGCCTGTACAACAGGAACGCGGCGGTTGAAGTTGCGCGTACCACACTCAACCCGATTTGACGACTGGCGTGATCGTGGCATCATTGAGCCCGGTCCACTCAACTTGAAGATAAGGAAGCAGCCATGGCACGTGCGGTCGGCATCGACCTCGGCACGACGAACTCGGTCGTCAGCGTCCTCGAAGGCGGTGAGCCCACCGTCATCGCGAACGCGGAGGGTGCGCGCACGACCCCCTCGATCGTCGCGTTCGCCCGCAACGGCGAGGTGCTCGTCGGTGAGGTCGCCAAGCGCCAGGCGGTTACCAACCCAGACCGGACGATCCGTTCGGTCAAGCGGGAGATGGGCACCAACTGGTCGATTGACATCGACGGCAAGAAATACACCTCGCAGGAGATCTCGGCCCGCGTCCTGATGAAGCTCAAGCGGGACGCCGAGGCCTACCTGGGCGAGCAGATCACCGACGCGGTGATCACCGTCCCGGCGTACTTCAACGACGCGCAGCGCCAGGCCACCAAGGAGGCCGGCGAGATCGCGGGCTTCAACGTGCTCCGCATCGTCAACGAGCCGACCGCGGCCGCGCTGGCCTACGGCCTCGACAAGGGCTCCAAGGAGCAGACGATCCTGGTCTTCGACCTGGGTGGCGGCACGTTCGACGTCTCCGTGCTGGAGCTCGCCGACGGCGTCGTCGAGGTCAAGTCCACCTCGGGTGACAACCACCTCGGTGGCGACGACTGGGACGAGCGGGTCATCGAGCACCTGGTCAAGACGTTCCGCGGTCAGCACGGCATCGACCTCTCGCAGGACAAGATGGCGATGCAGCGGCTGCGTGAGGCCGCCGAGAAGGCCAAGATCGAGCTTTCCGCGGCGACCACCACCAACATCAACCTTCCCTACATCACCGCTGGTGAAGCCGGTCCGCTGCACCTGGACGTGAGCCTGTCCCGGTCCGAGTTCCAGCGCATGACGCAGGACCTGCTGGACCGCACCAAGAACCCGTTCGAGCAGGCGATCAAGGACGCCGGCGTCAAGGTCGCCGACGTCGACCACGTGATCCTGGTCGGCGGCTCGACCCGCATGCCCGCGGTGACCGACCTGGTCAAGCAGCTCACCGGCAAGGAGCCCAACAAGGGCGTCAACCCCGACGAGGTCGTCGCGGTCGGCGCGGCGCTGCAGGCCGGCGTGCTCAAGGGTGAGGTCAAGGACGTTCTGCTCCTCGACGTGACCCCGCTGAGCCTGGGCATCGAGACCAAGGGCGGCATCTTCACCAAGCTGATCGAGCGCAACACCACGATCCCGACGAAGCGCTCCGAGGTCTTCACGACGGCCGACGACAACCAGCCGTCCGTGCTGATCCAGGTCTTCCAGGGCGAGCGGGAGATCGCGGCCTACAACAAGAAGCTCGCGACGTTCGAGTTGACCGGCCTCCCGCCGGCGCCGCGCGGCGTGCCGCAGATCGAGGTCACCTTCGACATCGACGCCAACGGCATCGTCCACGTCAACGCCAAGGACCTGGGCACCGGCAAGGAGCAGTCGATGACGATCACCGGCGGCTCGGCGCTGCCGAAGGACGACATCGACCGCATGATGCGCGACGCCCAGGACCACGCGGACGACGACAAGCGTCGCCGCGAGGAGGCCGAGACCCGCAACGTGGCCGAGCAGCTTCAGTGGCAGACCGAGAAGTTCCTCGCGGAGAGCGGCGACAAGCTTCCGGCCGAGTCGCGTGACCAGCTCAACGAGGCGCTGGGCGACCTGCGCAGCGCGTTGGGCGGCACCGACCTGGAGAAGATCAAGTCGGCGCACGAGAAGCTGGCGCAGGTCTCGCAGCAGGCCGGCTCGCTGCTCTACGCGCAGCAGCAGCAGGGCGAGCAGCCCGGCCCCGACGGTGCTGGCCCCGGTGCCGGCTCCGAGGGCGCTGCCGGCCCGGGCACCGGTGCCCCGGGTGGCACCGGCAACGGTCCGGACGATGTCGTCGACGCCGAGATCGTCGAGGACGACAAGAAGTGACCCCGCGGCACGCGACGTCAGTGAGGATGTCGGCATGACGGAAAAGCCACGAGCCGCCGACCCGGCAGCCGCCGGGTCGGCGCCGGGTGGCACCGATCGCGACCAGGCCGATGGCAAGGGAGCGGAGCGGATCGTCATCCGGGACAAGCGACGGATCGATGCGACCGGAGGCAAGCTCAAACACGACAAGGGCGCGCCCGCGGAGCAGCCGGAGACGCAGAGCACCGAGGTGCCCGGCCCCTCCGGACCGGCCGAGCAGCAGCCGGTCGACACACCGGCGCCGGCCGCCGATGCCGGCACCGACGACAAGCCGGCGGAGCCGGCGGTGGAAGAGGCACCGACCGGCGGGCTGGGCGCTGAGCTCGAGTCACTCCGGGTCGACCTGGAGGAGCGCACGCGCGACCTCCAGCGGGTCTCGGCGGAATACGCCAACTACCGCAAGCGGGTCGACCGCGACCGGGGCCTGGCGGCCGAGCAGACCACCGGCCAGGTGATCAGCACGTTGCTGCCGGTGCTGGACGACCTCGACCGGGCCCGGGAACACGGCGACCTGGTCGGACCGTTCGGCAGTGTGGCCGAACAGCTCGTCACGGCTCTGGGCAAGTTCGGGCTGACCGCGTTCGGCGAGAAGGGCGACCCGTTCGACCCGACCCGCCACGACGCGGTGGCCCACCTGACGTCGGCCGAGGTGACGGAGCCGACGTGCATCGACGTGATGCGGCGCGGCTACCAGCTCGGCGACCGACTGCTGCGACCGGCGCTGGTCGCGGTGGCCGACCCGGAGTGACGGTCGACCTACGAACTCCTCGGAAGGAGGCGGACTGAGATGGGCTCCAAAGACTGGCTGGAGAAGGACTTCTACGCGGTCCTGGGCGTTCCGAAGTCCGCCTCCGCCGACGAGATCAAGCGCAGCTACCGCAAACTGGCGCGTGAGCTGCACCCCGACCACAACCCGGGCAACACCGAGGCCGAGGACCGGTTCAAGGCGGTCTCCGAGGCGTACGACGTGCTGTCCGACACCGGTCGGCGCAAGGAGTACGACGAGATGCGCTCGCTCTTCGGTGCGGGCGCGTTCCGTCGGGGTGCCCGCACCGGTGGCGGGTCCGGCCCGGGCGGGTTCGACCCTTCGGACCTGTTCGGCTTCGGCGGCGCCGGTGGCGGACCCACCACGGGCACGGGTCGCGACGGGCGCTTCGGCGGTGCCGGCTTCTCCGACCTGTTCGGCTCGATCTTCTCGGGCGGCGGGCGGAGCCAGCAGCAGCCGCGTGGCCCAGGCCGGGGCCGCGACGTGGAGGCCGAGGTCACGCTCGACTTCGGCGACGCGGTGCGCGGTGTCACTCTGCCCCTGACGTTGCGGGCGCCCGGCGTCTGCGACACCTGCCACGGCAACGGCGCCAAGCCCGGCACCCAGCCGCGCACGTGTCCGCAGTGCCAGGGGTCCGGGCTGATCACCCGCAACCAGGGCTCGTTCAGCTTCTCGGAGCCGTGCCGCGAGTGCCAGGGCGTAGGCACCATCGTCGACGAGAAGTGCCCGGAGTGCCGCGGCACCGGCGGGGTCACCAAGGCCCGCACCCTCAACGTGCGGTTCCCGGCCGGTGTCTCCGACGGGCAGCGCATCCGGCTGGCCGGCCGGGGTGAGGCGGGCGAGCGCGGCGGTCCGCCCGGCGACCTCTACGTGCTGGTCCGGGTCCGCGCCGACGACATGTTCGGCCGGTCCGGCAACGACCTCACGATCAACGCACCCATCACGTACGCGGAAGCGGTGTTCGGCACCGACCTGCGGGTCCCGACGATGGACGGCTACGTGACGCTGCGGGTGCCGCCGGGCACACCGAGCGGCCGGGTCCTACGAGCGCGCGGCAAGGGCGTCGCCAAGCGCGACGGACAGGCCGGCGACCTCCTCGTCACGATCGAGGTGGCCGTGCCGACGGCGTTGACCGACGAGGCCCGCGAGGCACTGGAGAAGTTCGCCGTGCTCTCGCCGGACGCGGGTCGCGACACGTTGTGGCGGAGGTGACCACCCCATGCAGCCCTACGAGGAAGAGGAAATCTCGGTCACGATCGAGACGACCTCCGACGCCAAGGTCCTGATCATCTCGGTGGCGGCCCGGATGGCGGGCATGCACCCGCAGACCCTGCGGCAGTACGACCGGCTCGGGCTGGTGCAGCCCGGCCGGGCCGCGGGTGGCGGGCGGCGCTACAGCACCCGCGACGTCGAGCTTCTCCGCGAGGTGCAGCGGCTCAGCCAGGACGAGGGCATCAACCTGGAGGGCATCCGCCGGATCATCGGCCTGGAGCAGACGGTCGGCGACCTGCGGGAGCGGATCGCCGACCTGGAGGCGGCGCTGACCGCGGCCTACCAGCGGATCGCCGAGCTGGAGTCCGTCGGCCCGTACCCGCGTGGCGATCTGGTGCCCACCGCGCGCACGTCGACCGCGCTCGTGGTTTGGCGGCCACGCCGACCGGCCGACCCGCCGACGCGATAAACCCCCGCGAAAGTCGACTAAGGACTAACCTCATCATATCGGACAAAGAAGGCCGGGATCCACGGGGGGTCCCGGCCTTCTTCGCCCGGGGGGTTCGAGGGATTGGACATTCAACACCGCCGGTTGGCGGCCAACGACGCCGTGCATCACTATGCGGTGGCCGGTGCGGGGCCGCCGCTGATCCTGCTGCACGGCTTTCCGCAGACCTGGCGGGCCTGGTCGCGGGTGGCCGAGCTGCTGGCGGGCGAGTTCCGGATCGTCATGCCCGACCTGCGGGGTCTCGGCGGCTCGCCCGGGCCGGCCAGCGGCTACGACAAGCACAGCCTGGCGGGAGACGTGCGGGCCATCGCGCGGGCCGAGTTCGGCACCACCCCGGCCACGGTCTGCGGCCACGACGTCGGTGGTTACGTCGGTTTCGCGTACGCGCTGAGCCACCGCGACGTGACCGCGGCCCTGGTGCTGGTCGAGGCGGCACCGCCCGGCACCTCGCAGCTCGACCACCAGATGACCAACCCGCGCAGCTGGCAGATCGCCTTCCACGCCAACGCCGACGTCGCGCATCTGCTGATCGGCGGGCGGGAGCGGGCGTACATCGACTTCGTCATCCGGTCCCGGATCTTCGACGCGGGCGCGATCGGCGCAGTCGACGTCGACCGCTACGCGGAGGCCTACAGCGCGCCGGGGGCCCTGCGCGCCGCGCTGGAGATGTATCGCTCGCTGGCCCTGGACCGCCAGCTCAATCTGGCCGCGCTGGCCGAGGACGGCCGGCTGACCATGCCGGTGACCGCGGTGGGCGGCGCGCCGGCCGCGACCGAGGCCGGCCTGCGTGAGATGGTCGCCGAGATAGCCACCGACGGGCGGGCCGAGGTCGTGCGGGACACCGGCTACTGGATCGCCGAGGAACAGCCGGCGGCGCTCGCGGAGATCATCCGCAACGCCGCGCGAACGCGGGTCTAGGACAGCCGGCGGCCCGAGCGGACCAGGCCGCCCTCGCACCAGTCGCGGTAGTCGAACAGCTCCGGCTTGGCCAGCAGCACCCGACTGTTGTGCGCCCACGTGCGCATCTGGTCGTCGCCCAGCGTCTCGGCCTGCTGCACGAGCTTGCGCAGCCGCCGCTTGGGGTGGGCGCGGAACTTCGTGCGGATGCCGTCGGCCGCGTAGATGTAGAGGCAGTGCAGCGCGAACCGGCGGGCCGGACACGACCGGTCCATCGCCAGCTCGAACAGCGTGGTGACGAGATGGTCGCCCGACACCAGCAGGTCCCAGTCGGGTGGCATGGACTGCAAGGGGACGGTGTCCGGTTGGTACGCCCAGGCTCGCAACTCCGCCGGTGTTGGATCGACCGGATTGGTGAAGCCGCTGAACGACGTCGACTGCACGCTCACGGACACCTCGCTCCGCATGGTCATGCGTCGATCTCGCCCAATGGTCGATCTTCCGCTGACAGACCCATCTGCGGCGTCACCGTAGCGCTTGGCGCGAACCGGCGGAAGGGGTCAAAGGTTAAGACCCGGGCACGATCGGCTGTGCGCGCTGAGTTACTGGCTAGTAGCGTCCGGTGTGTGTCGAGTTAGTGCTCCTTGCGCCTCGGTGGCTTGGGCGGGCACCGACGCGACGACCGTGGGCCGGGGTCGCAGCAGCGCCTTGAACCACTCGAAGTCCGGCAGCCGCGCGATGATCGGGCCGACCACGACCGTTATCAATACGTACGCCGTGGCGAGCGCGCCGAGCTCCGGGTTGATGCCCGGCGTGGCCACCGCCAGCCCGGCGATGACGATCGAGAACTCGCCGCGCGGCGTCAGCGCCAAGCCTGCCCGCCAACGACCGCGCACCGCGATGCCGGCGCGCCGCGCCGCGAGGTACCCGGTGAGGGTCTTGGTCGCGATGGTGACGACGGCGAGCCCGATCGCGGGCAACAGCACGGGCGGCAGGTGCGCCGGGTCGGTGGTGAGCCCGAAGAACACGAAGAACACCGCCGCGAAGATGTCGCGCAGCGGCGAGAGCAGCCGGGTGGCGTGGTGGGCGACCGGGCCGGAGACCGCGATGCCGACGAGGAACGCCCCCACCGCGGCGGACACCTTCAACTGTGCGGCCACGCCGGCGACCAGCAGGGTGAGGCCGAAGACGCCGAGCAGCAGCGCCTCGGGGTCGCGTGCGGAGATGGCCTTGGAGATCCAGCCGCCGAACCGGATGGCGACCACCAGCACGACCGTCACGGCGAGCACCGCGATGCCGAGCGCGATGCCGCCGCCGAGGAGCCCCGTGCCGGCCAGCAGCGCGGTCAGCAACGGCAGGTAGAGCGCCATCGCCAGGTCTTCCATCACCAGCACGGAGAGCACCACTGGCGTCTCCCGGTTGCCGAGCCGGCCGAGGTCGGCCAGCACCTTGGCCACCACGCCCGAGGAGGTCACCCAGGTGACTCCGGCGAGCACGACCGCGGCGACCCAGCCCCAGCCGAGGATCAGCGCGAAGGCCGCGCCGGGCAGCGCGTTGAGGACCGCGTCCAGCAGGCCGACCGGTGCCGCGGTGCGGAGGTTGCCGACGAGCTCGTCGGCGGAGTACTCGAGGCCGAGCAGCACGAGCAGGAGGATCACGCCGATCTCGGCGCCGACCGAGAAGAACTCCTCGCTCGCGTTCAGGGGCAGCAGCCCGCCGTGGCCGAAGGCCAGGCCGGCGAGAAGGTAGAGCGGGATCGGTGAGATGCCGAAACGGCGGCTGAGCCGCCCGAGCAGGCCGAGGAGGAACATCAGCGCCCCGACCTCGATCAGGAGGACCGTCGTGCTCTCGTGCATCGTCGGCTCAGCCGTCCGGATCGTTGTCGGCGAGGATGCGGGTCAGCGCGTCGAGGCTCTTGCGGGTGCCGACCGCGACCACCACGTCGCCGCTCTCGAACCGGAAGTCCGGGCCGGGCGACGGGATGACCTGGGCGGCGCGCAGGGTCGCGACGATCGAGGCGCTGGTGCGGGTGCGCGCGCGGGTGTCGCCCAGCGGCCGGCCGACGAACGGCGAGCTCGCGGGCAGGGCGATCTGCTCGGTGAGCAGCCCGGCGGCCTGGTCGCGCAGGCCGGCCAGCTGGCCGAGCATGAGCGACGCGCCGAGCAGGTCGGCGAGCGCCTCGGCCTCGTCGTCGGTGAGCGGGATCGCGGCCAGCCGCGCGTCGGGATCGTCTCGGTCGTAGACGATGAGAGCTCGGCGTCCGTCGCGATGCGACACGACGCCAAGTCGCCGGCCCGCCTCGGTGACGAAGTCGTGCCGCACGCCGATCCCGGGTAACGACGTCTGTTCCACCCGTACTCGCACGATGGCAACCTATCCAAAGATCGGGAACCATGCCCGTCCCACGGGACTCGTATCCGCACGGGGAGGTGTCATGCGCGGACGGATCATGACGGCGGCGGCGACCGTACTCGTGCTGCTCGCGGGGTGTTCGATCGGTGATATCCGGCGCAAGCCGCCACCGCCCCCGACCGCGGCGCCCCCACCGGCGACGGAAGCGGCTTTCGAGACGCGGCGTGGGTCTATTCCGGTGCCCCCGGGCTACCGGCTACGCAGCGTCGAGTTCGTCGACCAGGCACTGGGCTATGCGTTGTTCGCCCGGTGCGGCTCGACGACCAACCCGCCCGGCCCGGAGGACAACTGCTCCGCGGCCCTGGTGCGCACCGAGGACGGCGGCCGGACCTGGCACCAGGTCTACCTTCCGCGTCCGGAGGGCCGGGACCATCAGTTGTACGCGGACCGTGCGCGGCTGGTGCTCTACGTGGAGCCGGACGGCTACTACGTCTCGTTCGACCGCGGCGCGACCTACGAGTACGCGGCCGGCGACGACGACGTCGTCCGCCCGATCTTCGGTGAGTACCAGGCCTGCTGCGACTCCGATGCGAAGCAACTCGTCGTGTGGTTCGGCGCCGATGGGAAGCCTTCTCCGACCAAGGCGCAGCCGAAGTTGCCCAACGTCCGTGCCGTCGCGTCCGCCGTGCACGCTCTGTTCGCGGTCGGGATCGACGACAACGGCCGGCCGATCTCGGCGGTGTCCAACGACCAGGGCGCGACCTGGCGCCAGGTGCCGGTCGCGGGCGCCAGCGAGCGCCTCGTCTCGGCCCGGATCGCGGTCGACCGGAGCGGCACGTACGCCTGGTTGATCGGGCAGACCGATCTGGTCTCGTGGCCGTCGCTCTGGTACTTCGACGACACCGGCTGGCGTCCGATGGGCGCGACCGGGCACCCGGATGACTTCACCTCGGGTGTCGTCCTCGAAGACGCAAGTCTCGCCGTCACCGCCGGGGGCCGCGTCGGCCTGGTGTCAGGCGGCGCCTTCCAGCATGTGGACTGGCCGATCGGCAGCTGTTATCTGCGCATGCTGCCGGAGGGCACGCTGTTCTGCGCGCGGGACGCGGTCAACTGGCTCGGCGTCGACGACCACGGCGAACGGAAGTGGATCAGGGTGCTCGTGGGCAACGAGTGACACAGATCACAGCACTGGAGTTGAGCGGAATAGACTCAACTCTGGTTGTGTCGTGTCTAGTGGACACCAGCTACCAGGGGAGCCCATGAACAGCGAACGTCTGACGACCAAGAGTCGTGAGGTCATCACCAGCGCGGCCGCCAGCGCGGCCCAGCGCGGCAACGCCACCGTCGAGCCGTGGCACCTCCTGCTCAGCCTGCTCGACACCGGCGGCTCGACCGCCGGCGGCCTGCTGCGCGCGGTCGGCGCCAACGCCGCCGACATCCGTCGCGCCGCCGCCCGCGCCATCGAGAGCCTGCCCACCGCGCAGGGCCCGAGCGTCGCCGAGCCCAGCCTGTCCCGCGAGTTCGTCAATGCCATCGGCGCGGCCGAGCAGATCGCCCGCCCGCTCGGCGACGAGTTCGTTTCCACCGAGCACCTGCTCGCCGGCCTCGCCCGGGTCGGCGGTGCCGTCGCCGACACGCTCAAGGCGCAGGGCGCGACCGAGGCCAACCTGGTCGCCGCCTTCCCGGCCATCCGCGGCGGCGACCGGCGCGTCACCAACGCCGACCCCGAGCAGACCTACCAGGCGCTGGAGAAGTACGGCGTCGACCTCACCGCGCGCGCCAAGGACGGCAAGACCGACCCGGTGATCGGCCGCGACTCCGAGATCCGCCGGGTCATGCAGGTGCTGTCCCGCAAGACCAAGAACAACCCGGTGCTGATCGGCGAGCCCGGCGTCGGCAAGACCGCGATCGTCGAGGGCCTGGCCCAGCGGATCGTCGCCGGCGACGTGCCCGAGTCGCTCCGCGACAAGAAGCTGGTCTCGCTCGACCTCGCCGCGATGGTCGCCGGCGCGTCCTACCGGGGCCAGTTCGAGGAGCGGCTCAAGTCCGTACTCGAAGAGATCAAGAACTCCGACGGCCAGGTCATCACGTTCCTCGACGAGCTGCACACCGTCGTCGGTGCCGGCAAGGGCGAGGGCTCGATGGACGCCGGCAACATGCTCAAGCCGATGCTCGCCCGCGGTGAGCTGCGGATGGTCGGTGCCACGACGCTCGACGAATACCGCCAGCACATCGAGAAGGACCCCGCGCTCGAGCGGCGGTTCCAGCCCGTGGTGGTCGGCGAGCCGTCGGTCGAGGACACCATCGGCATCCTGCGTGGGCTCAAGGAGCGCTACGAGGTGCACCATGGCGTGCGGATCACCGACGCCGCCCTGGTCAGCGCCGCCGCCCTGGCCGACCGCTACATCACCGACAGGTTCCTGCCCGACAAGGCGATCGACCTGGTCGACGAGGCCGGCTCGCGGCTGCGCATGGAGATCGACTCGCGGCCGGTCGAGGTCGACGAGGTCGAGCGGGCCGTGCGCCGGCTCGAGATCGAGGAGATGGCCCTGGCGAAGGAGTCCGACGTGGCCTCCGCCGAGCGGCTCGCGCGGCTGCGTAAGGAACTGGCCGACAAGCGCGAGCAGCTGACCGCCCTCTCCGACCGGTGGCGCCTGGAGAAGGAGCACATCACCAAGATCTCCACCACCAAGGAGGAGCTGGAGCGGCTGCGCGGCGACGAGAGCCACGCCGAGCGCGACGGCGACTTCGCCCGTGCCTCCGAGCTGCGCTACGGCCGGATCCCCGCGCTGGAGGCGGAGCTCGCCGCCGCCGAGGCCGAGCTGGTGTCGTTGCAGACCAGCGGCGCGATGCTCAAGGAAGAGGTCGGTGCCGACGACATCGCCACCGTCGTGGCGTCATGGACGGGCATCCCCGCAGGCCGGCTGCTGGAGGGCGAGACCCTCAAGCTGCTCCGGATGGAGGAGTCGCTCTCGTCCCGGGTGGTCGGCCAGCCCGAGGCGGTCGCCGCGGTCGCCGACGCGGTCCGCCGTGCCCGGGCCGGCATCGCCGATCCTGACCGGCCGACCGGCAGCTTCCTGTTCCTCGGCCCGACCGGTGTAGGCAAGACCGAGCTGGCCAAGGCGCTCGCCGGATTCCTGTTCGACGACGAGCGCGCGATGGTACGCATCGACATGAGCGAGTACGGCGAGAAGCACAGCGTCGCCCGGCTCGTCGGTGCGCCGCCCGGCTACGTCGGCTACGAGGAGGGCGGGCAGCTGACCGAGGCGGTGCGCCGGCGGCCGTACTCGGTGATCCTGCTCGACGAGGTCGAGAAGGCCCACCCGGACGTCTTCGACGTGCTGCTCCAGGTGCTGGACGACGGCCGGCTGACCGACGGCCAGGGCCGCACCGTCGACTTCCGCAACGCGATCCTGATCCTCACGTCCAACCTGGGCTCGACGCTGATCGCCGACCCGACCCTGGGTGAGGAGCAGCGCCGCGAGGCCGTGCTCGCGGTGGTCCGCGCGCACTTCAAGCCGGAGTTCCTCAACCGGCTCGACGACATCGTGGTGTTCTCCGCGCTGTCCGGGCCGCAGTTGCGGGCGATCGTCGACATCCAGCTCGAGTTCCTACAGCGGCGGCTGGCCGACCGGCGGCTCACGCTCGACGTCACCGAGGCGGGCCGCGCCTGGCTGGCCGAGCACGGCTACGACCCGATCTACGGCGCCCGCCCGTTGCGCCGGCTGGTGCAGTCGGCCATCGGCGACAGCCTGGCCAAGGCGCTGCTGGCCGGCGAGATCCGCGACGGTGACACCGTCTCGGTCGATCTCGCCGACAGCAAGGACGGGCTGACGGTGATGGCTCTGGTCAACTGATCGATGGATGTCTCGGGGCGACAGACTGGCGCGCTACTAGTACCTTGATCTTCACTCATTGTGATGTATCGAGGAAGGAGTGCCGTGTCGGAGCTCGCCCCCGGTCCGGACCGTGCCCGGCCGCCGGGCACTGTCCGGATTTCCAGCTATCTGCTTTACGCCGTCGCCGCCATCGAGGTCGTCAGCCTCCTGGTGACCCTCGCGACGCTCAGCAGCCTGCGCCAGGCGCTGACCGACGCGTACGCGGGCACGGAGCTCGCCGAGTCCGGTGACACCGTCGCCCTCGTCGTGGCCGTCGGCGGCTCCATCGTGGCCCTGCTCGTCGCGATCGGCCTGGTCGTCCTCGGCTTCCTCAACATGCGAGGCAAGAACGCGGCCAGGATCGTCACCTGGGTCGTCGGTGGCCTGTTCCTGCTCTGCTGCGGCGCCGGCCAGGCGCTCAACGCCGCGGGCAGCTCGATGGGTGCGGACACCAGCGGCGCCAACGTGCCCGACCAGGCGGACGTGCAGGCGAAGATCGACGCTGCCATGCCCGGCTGGTACAACCCGGTCAACACCGTGCTCGCCATCGTTCCGATCCTGTTGGTGCTGGTCGCGCTGATCCTGCTGGCGCTGCCCGCCTCGAACCAGTGGTTCAAGCCGCGCGCCGCGGCGTGGGAGCCGCCGACACCTGGATATCCGGTGATGCCGGGCTCGAGCTACCCGACCCCGCAGTTCCCGCAGCAGGCCGGCGAGCCTCCGCTGCCGCCCGCGCCGCCGGTGCAGGGTGGCGAGCCGCCGGAGACGCCGGCACCGCCGCGCTGACGCCACAGCCAGCACACTCGGGGCCTTCCGAGTAGGTTCGTCTACAACGGATCTACCGGAGGGCCCCGTGTCGTACCCAGCGCAAGTGCTCCCGCAGCAGCCCGTCACCGATCCCCGTCGGCCGCCGGGCACCGTGCGCGCCGCGTCCGGCGTCCTGGTGGCGATGGCCGTCGGCGGCCTGGTCTACGGCGGCATCGGCCTCGTGCTGATGCCCGGCATCGTCGAGCGGTTCCAGGACAACGCGTCCGGCGTCGGACTTTCGTCCGACGACGTCGACGGCGGCACGGCACTGCTGCGCGGTGTGCCGATCGCGGCGGCCTTCGTCGGCGTCGTCTCGGCGGTGGTGCTGGCCGGGCTCGTGGTCGGCCTGCTACGCGGCGTCCGCGGGGTCCGGGTCGCGACCCTCGTGGTGTGTGGCCTCGGCCTGCTCGGCGGCATCCTCGGGGCCGTGTTCGGCTTCCTGCAGCGGATGGACTCGTTCGCCGACGACGCGGTGCTGTGGGCCATCAACGACGCCCACCCGAGTTGGTGGCCGTGGACCAGCGCGGTCCTTTCGCTCGTTCAGGTGTTGGGCTACTTTGTGGTCACGTTGCTGCTGATCTCCCCACCGGCCAACGAGTACTTCCGGCGCGCGTCGTCGCTACCCCCGAGCCCCACCGGCGTGCCGCCGATCTCACCCCCGCCCCCGGTCAACCCGACGGACTGGCAACGCCCGGATCCGCCGGCGACCACCCCCGCCGCCATGTGAAGGACCCCCAGTGCCGACCGCACTCGTCACCGGCGCCACCGCGGGCATCGGTGCCGCGTTCGCCCGCCGCCTCGCCGCCGACGGCTACGACCTGGTGCTCGTCGCCCGCGATGCCGACCGGCTCGCCACCATCGCCGCGGAGACGGGCGGCACGGCCGAGGTGTTGCCGGCCGACCTGTCCACCGAGGCCGGTGTGACCGCGGTCGCGGAGCGGTTGGCGGGCCACGTCGACCTGCTGGTCAACAACGCCGGCTCGACCCTCAACCGGTCGTTCCTGAAGTCGACGGCCGCCGACGAGACGGCGTTGCTCCGCCTCAACATCGACGCCGTCATGCGGCTCACCCACGCGGCTCTGCCGCCGATGACGAGCCGCGGCAACGGGTCTGTGATCAACGTCTCGTCGGCCTCGTCGTTCGCGCCCGTGATGCCGGGCTCGACCTATCCGGCGAGCAAGGCCTGGGTCACCCATTTCAGTGAGTCGATCGGCCATGCGGTGGCCGGGCTCGGGGTCCGCGTGATGGCGTTGTGCCCCGGATACACGCGCACCGAGTTCCACGATCGCGCGGGCATCGACATGTCGAAAACCCCCTCCTGGTTGTGGTTGAAAGCTGACGATGTGGTCGCCGACGCGCTTCGCGACCTCGAGCGCGGGCGGCTGGTCAGCGTGCCCGACTGGAAGTACAAAGTGGCCGTGTTCGGCATGCGGCACGCGCCGCGCCGTGTCTTCGCCCGAGTGGCTCGGGACACCCGTGGCCGCATCGGCCGCGACAACCTGTGACGGTCGACTCGGTCGGGTAGCCGCCTGCAACCGTTCGCTATCGGGCGAAATTTCCCGATCACTGGTGGGGCGCCCAGCAGGTTCACAGAATCGACCAGTACGCTTCTCCCCCATGGGGGACCACGACGACCTGCGTAAATTCATCACTGAGCTAGCTGTGGTGCACGGCAAGGTGGTGCTTTCCTCGGGACGCGAAGCCGACTGGTATGTCGACCTTCGTCGCGTGGCCCTTCACTATGCGTCCGCACCGTTGGTCGGACGTGTGATGCTCGACCTGACTTCCGACTGGGACTTCGACGCGGTGGGTGGACTCACCCTCGGCGCCGACCCGGTGGCGACCGCCATGCTCCACGCGGCGGCGTCGACCGGGCGACCGCTCGACGCGTTCGTGGTCCGCAAGACGGCCAAGGCGCACGGTCTCCAGCGCCGGATCGAGGGTCCTGATGTTGCCGGACGACGGGTGCTGGTCGTGGAAGACGCCTCCACGACCGGGGGAAGCCCGTTGACCGCCGTCGAGGCGCTCCGGGAAGCCGGGGCTGAGGTGGTAGGCGTAGCGGTTATCGTCGATCGGGGAGCCAGCGACGCCATTCGGGCGGCGGGACTCCCTTACAAGGCGGCCTACTCGATGGCTGACCTCGGCCTAGTGGCGTAAAAGTTTGCCGATTCGGACCTGCTCATATGCAGGCGGGTCGATGCTGTAAGTGGAAGGATGGAATACGTGGGAACTGCGTTGGCTGAAATGACCATGCCTCAGATCTCGCCGCTTGCCGGCGAGCCGATCGAACGTGCGGATGCCGAGCGCCTCGCTGGGGTGCTCAAGGCTCTTGCCGACCCGGCCCGACTGCGGCTGCTTAGCCTCATCCAGTCGGCACCGGAAGGCGAGGCCTGCGTCTGCGACCTGACCGCACCTCTCGGGCTTTCGCAGCCGACCGTGAGCCACCACCTGCGGATCCTGACCGAGGCTGGCCTGCTCGAGCGGGAGAAGCGCGGCGTGTGGGCCTACTACCGGCTCGTGCCGTCGGCTATCGCGACGATCGCCGATCTGCTCACCCCGCCCCGCAAGCGGGCCACCAAGAAGGCCGCGCGCTGAAGCGGTGACATCAACTGGCCCGGCGTCGCCTCCCAGACTCGACGCCGGGTCCGACGATGAGCGTGACCTCCGCGACGAGCTCGCTGAGGTAGGCGCCGCGGTGGTTCGTGCCGGCCTGGTGGTCGGCTCTGGTGGCAACCTGTCAGCCCGTCGCCCGGGCGCCGACACCTGCTGGGTGACCGGCGCCGGCACCTGGCTGGACCGGTTGTCCCGCCCGTCGTTCGCCCGCGTGCGGATCAGCGACGGCGTAACCCTGCGCTCCGGCGGCGCTGAGCCGTCCGGCGTCACCGGATCCTCCGGCTCCGGTGACGCCGGGTCCACTGGCGCGCGCGGAGTCTTCGATGACCCGCGGGCCGCCGGCAGTAGTTCGGTGCCCGCGATGCGCCACTCGGCTGACGTAGCGCCGAGCTCCGAGGTCGCGCTGCACCTCGCCACCTATCGCGAGCGTCCTGACGTGACCGCGATCATTCATCTGCATCCGCAGACGGCCCTGCTGCTCGACGCCCTGGGCGAACGCATCCGGCTGCTGACCACCGACCACGCCTTCTACGTGCGTCGGGTCGGCACCGTGCCGTTCCATCCGCCCGGCACCACCGCGCTGGCCGAGGCCGCCGCTCGCGCGGCGAGTGACGGCACCAACTGCTTCGTGTTGAGCCGCCACGGCTGCTCGGTCCTGGCCGACAGCATCGAGCTCGCGCTCAAGCGCGCCTACAACCTCGAGGAAGCGGCGCAGCTCACCTACCGCGCCCTGGCCCTGGGCCGCCTCGCCGACCTGACCGACCAGCCGCCGCCGGCGGGCGCCTGACCGCCGCCGGCGGGCGCCTGAGCCTCAGTTGGCCCGGTGCGAGCCGCGGTGTGAGCGGTGGTCGCCGTCGTCCGTCACGGAGTCGGCGATGCCGGCGATCGGCGAGACGCCGATGACCGCCATCTCCTTGGCCCGCTTGGCGGCGCGCCGGTCGCGGATGACTTCGATGATGATCGGAAGCACCGAGATGAGCACGATCAGCGCGACGAACGGCAGGATGTAGCGGTCGATGTGGGTGCCGATGGCGTCGTAGATCTTGCCCGCCAGCAGGTAGCCGACCAGGATGATGCCGTCGGTCCAGAGGACCGCGCCGACCACGTTCCACACGAAGAACTGCCGGGCGGGCATGCCGAGCACGCCGGCCACGGGGTTCAGGAACGTGCGGACGATCGGGATGAAGCGGGCCAGCACGACCGCCTTGGCCGGGCCGAACTTCTGGAAGTAGTGCTCGGCCTTCTCGACGTACTCGCGCTTGAACAGCTTCGAGTCGGGCTTCTCGAACATCCGCGTGCCGTAGCGGGCGCCGAGGTAGTGGCCCAGTTGAGCACCGATGATCGCGCACAGCGGCGCCCCGATGAGCAGGCCTGCCAGGGAGAGCTTCGTGCCGTCGCCGAAGATCGCGTCGGCCACCGGGGTGGCTGCCACACCGGCGAGGAACAGCAGCGAGTCACCCGGGAAGAAGAAGCCGACCAGCAGGCCCGTCTCGGCGAACAGGATCGCCCAGACCCCGTACAGGCCGAAGGTGTGCACCAGGTCCTTCGGGTCCAACGGGTTGAAGGCGAGGTTGTCGGCTAGGGCGCGGGTCGTCTCCACGGGCACAAAGGCTACCGGGCTGCGCAAGCCCTGGTGGGTAGGGCAGCAGAACCGGCCCGGTTCAGGCGGCCCGTGCCCGGGCCAGGAAGACCGTGATCACGCCCACGACGACCAGCGACACGCCGAGCGCCGCGAGCGCGCCGGCCGGTGCGCCCGTGATGGGCAACGAGCCGTCGGCGGGGGGAGCGGTCGTGCGATTGACCGTGATCGCGGCCCGGTCGTTGGTCGCGTCCGGGTCGTCGACGTCGACGAGCCGAACCGAGCCGTCGGCCGGCTCGGCCCGGTCGAAGCGCAGCTCGAAGCCGAACTCGACGCTGCTGTCGGGCCGGAGGAGCGAGCCCGGGTGACAGCGGTACACGGCGGCACCGGGCAGTCCGGGAACGTCCGGATCGGCCAGCGGGGCGCACTCGGGCGACACCGCGAGCGCGGTCGTGCCCGGCGGGATCGTCACCTCGACCACGGCGACGTCGCCGCCGGGGCGCTCGGCCGCGGCCGGCCCGTCGTCGCGCACGCCGACCGTGACCGACCGCTGCTCACCGGCCGCGCCGCGCACCGCCGCGCCGATCGCGGCCAGGTCGGCGTCGTTGCGGCCGGTCACCGTGACCGAGAGGGTGCTGCGGTTGTTGCTGGGCTCAGTGTCGGCCTGGTCCGCCGGCCGCAGCCCGAGCTCGCCGGTCAGAACCAGCTCCCCGTCGGTGCCCGGCTCCCCGCCGGAGTAGCCGTGCCCGGCCAGGAACGACTCGTAGTCGGCCGCCTCGGCCGCGGTGAGCCAGGTCGCCTCCGTGCGCTTCGTGCCGGGGGCGGCCGTGTCGGCTCCGAGCACGAACGGCCAGACCGCGCTGTAGCTGGCCCCCGGCGTGAACGTGCCTTCGAACCAGCAGTTGCGGAGCCGGTCCTCGACGTAGAGGCAGTTGTTGAACTTGCGGGCGGCGCGGATGGCGTACGTCTCGGTGAAGTAGACGCTGGGTCGCTCGACCGCGGTCGTGCCGGCCACGTCGACCGTCAGCGGCAGCGTGAACGACTGGCCCGGCGAGCGGGTCAGCTCGGTCGACGGGCCGGCCACGAGGTCGACGCCGGTGCCGACCCGCACCCACGAGGAGCTGGACACGAGCGGCAGCCCGGCTGCCTGCACCCCGAGCTGGAGCGGCCCGTCGCCGACACCTGCATCGTCGACGGCGCGGACCACCACGTCGAACTGGCCCGTGAGCGGCGCGCTGCCCAGTCGGATCTGGTCGCGGGTGCAGGCCAGGATCGTCGGGTCGGTGAGCGAGCAGGACGCGCCGGCCGGCGCGACCACCTCGACCAGGCCGGCCAGCGCGCTGAAGTCGTAGGTGACCACCACGTCGTCGAGCACCGCCGGCTCGGACGAGATCAGGGTGGCGCTGGCGAGGACTCCCGGATGTCCTTCGGCGACGGTCACGTCGCGCATGCTGATCGCGAGGGCCTCGGGTGCCGCGAACGCGGGTGGCGGCGCGGTCAGGAGGGCGGCACAGACGGCGCCGCCGACGGCGGCAAGCTGGCGCATGCGCATCCGGCATCCTCCCCAGGGATCGACGCGGACTCTAGTCATCGGAGATCACGATCGCGAGAGGACTGTCGGTAGTCTGGCCGAACGGCTGAATATCGGTGATCTTCGCAGCGCTTTCGGTGTCCGCGCGCGTCGTCCTGGCAGAGCCACCCCGGAGGTACCAGTGACGCCGCAGACGTACGAGGAGTTCGCCGACGCCAAACTCGGCGCCATGCTCCGGTACGCCGTCATGCTCTGCGGCGATCCGCACCTCGCCCAGGACCTGGTGCAGGAGACGATGGTGCGGGTCCAGCTCAACTGGAAGAAGGTGGTGCGGGCGGACGTGCCCGACCGCTACGTCCGTCGCATGATCACCAACCAGTACCTCGACTGGCGGCGCGGCTCCTGGCTGCGCCGAGTGCTGCTGCGGGCCGAACCCGACGAGGCGGCGAAGGTCGTACCGGACGACCATGCTCAGCTCAGCGCGGACCGCGACCAGGTCTGGTCCTGGCTCGCCCGCTTGCCGAAGGCGCAACGCGCGGCCCTGGTGCTGCGTTACTACGAAGACCTGCCCGACGCCGAGATCGCCGAGGTGCTCGGCTGCGCCGTCGGCACGGTGCGATCGTCGATATCGCGGGCACTCGCGACGCTGAGGGCCGAAATGGTGGAGACCTGTCCATGATCGAAGAGCAACTGCGCGATTCGTTCGAGCGGCACGAGAGGCTCGCACCGCCGTCGGCTCCGCTGCGCGAGGCCATCGATCGTGCCGTGGTGCACCGCCGGCGGCGCCGGTTCGGCCGGCGGCTCGCCGGTGCCGCGCTGGCGGTCACCACCGCCCTGGCGGCGCCGTTCGTGCTGCGGGACACCGCCGAAACCCCGAACTTCGGTGAGCCGTTCCTGCCCGGCAGCGTGGCCGCGGTGGACCGGCCGCTCACGGTGGCGGTGCTCGGCGTCGACGACGACGGTGGCCGCAGCTACCGCGCCGACACCGTGCTGCTGGTGCACGTGCCGGCCGGTGGCCACACCGCCTACCTGGTCTCGCTGCCGCGCGACCTGCTGGTCGAGATTCCGGACAAGGGCCGCGCGCGGCTCGGCGAGACCTTCTACTTCGGCAGCCAACGGCGCGGCCAGGAACCGGACCTCGCGGCGGGGGCGGCGCTGACCGCCCGCACGATCACGTCGACCACGGGCCTGTCCGTCGACGCGACGGTGACCGTGCGCTATTCAGGGCTGCGGGCGGTGACCGACGCCCTGGGTGGCGTCGAGATCTGCATCGAACGGCAGGTGACCTCCTGGCACAGCGACCGGGTCTACCCGGCCGGCTGCCAACGGCTCGACGGTCGCGACATGCTCGACCTACTCCGCCAACGTAGGTTGCCGCACGGCGTCTACGACCGCGACGCCAACGGCCGGGCGTTCGTGCGCGGGCTGATCGGCAGCGAGGTGCGCGACCCGGTGCAGCTGGCGCGGGTGGTGCACGCGGCGGCGGATGGCATCGCGGTGGCCGGCGTGGGCATCACCACACCGCAGTTGCTGCGGGTCGCCACGGGCATCGACACGGTGAGCTCGATCGACATCGGCTCGAAGTTCCGGAACGTCACGATCGACCGCGTCGAGTACGAGCGGCTCGACCCCGACCTCAGCACGCCGGTGTTCGAGGCGATCAAGCAGAACCGGCTGACCGGCTGGGTCCAGGCGAACCCGCAGGTGGTGCGCTAGCGGCGATAGTCGTCGTCGGTGCCGACCACCTGGGCCTGCTCGACGGCGTCGGCCTCGGGGACCTCGGGCCCGGTGCGGACCCGGTCGTCGCGCGGGTCGTCGGGCCGCGCCGGGGTCGCCTGCTCCCTGGCGTCCGCTTCGGGTGCCTCCGGGTCGCGCTCGTCGATCGGATTGGTTTCCTGGGTCATCGGCGCCGCCCCCTTCCCCCTCACCGTACGCCAGGCTTGTGGATCACGGCGGCAGTCGTACCGCCTGACCTGCCTGTCAGGGCTTTCTGCTGTTGCGGGATAATCCCAATGGAGGACAGCGCGGTCCGGCATCCGTGACCGGATTAGACAAGGAGCGGCAGACATGCCCATCGCTTCGCCCGAGGTGTACGCCGAAATGCTCGATCGCGCCAAGGCTGGCGCGTTCGCCTACCCCGCCATCAACGTGACCTCGTCGCAGTCGCTCAACGCGGCCCTGCGCGGGTTCGCCGAGGCGGAGAGCGACGGCATCATCCAGGTCTCGACGGGTGGTGCCGAATACCTCTCCGGTCCGACCGTCAAGAACATGGTGACCGGCGCGGTCGCGCTCGCCACCTACGCACACGAGGTCGCCAAGAACTACCCGGTGAACATCGCGCTGCACACCGACCACTGCCCCAAGGACAAGCTCGACAAGTACGTGCGTCCGCTGCTGGCCATCTCCAAGGAGCGGGTCGGCCGGGGCGAGGCCCCGCTGTTCCAGTCGCACATGTGGGACGGCTCCGCGGTGCCGCTCGACGAGAACCTCGACATCGCCGCCGAGCTCCTGGCGGAGGCGGCAGCCGCGCACGTGGTCCTGGAGATCGAGGTGGGCGTCGTCGGCGGTGAGGAAGACGGCGTCGAGAACGCGATCAACCACAAGCTCTACACCACCGTCGAAGACGGTCTGGCCATGGTCGACAAGCTCGGCCTCGGCGAGAAGGGCCGCTACATGGCGGCGCTGACCTTCGGCAACGTGCACGGCGTCTACAAGCCGGGCAACGTCAAGCTCCGCCCGGAGATCCTCAAGGAGATCCAGGACGCGGTCGGCGCCCGCACCGGCAAGGAAAAGCCGCTCTCGCTGGTCTTCCACGGTGGTTCCGGCTCGCTGCTCTCCGAGATCCGCGAGGCGCTCGACTACGGCGTCGTCAAGATGAACATCGACACCGACACGCAGTACGCGTTCACGCGCCCGGTCGTCGAGCACATGTTCAAGAACTACGACGGCGTGCTCAAGATCGACGGCGAGGTCGGCAACAAGAAGCAGTACGACCCGCGCGCCTGGGGCAAGTCGGCCGAGCAGGGCATGGCCGAGCGCGTCTCGCAGGCGTGCGAGGACCTCCGCTCGACCGGCACGACCCTCTCGAAGTAACTCTTCGCGAAGCCCGGTCCCTCGTTGGGGGCCGGGCTCCGCTTTGCGGTCTGGTGCCCGATTTCTGTACTATCGACCGATGTCTGTGGCATTGGCCATCGAGGGGTACGCGCCGCAGTGGCACCACACGGCCCGCACCCTCGCCGCCGTCCACCGGGCGCGGTTCACCAGGCTGATCGGCCGTCCCCTGGTCGGCGCCTGGGTGATGTGGGACAGCGACCGGCAGTCCCGCTTCGCCGAGGGCCCGGTGATCCTGGGGTTCGGCGACACCAACGTCGAGATCACCCACCGCAAGTTCGACGAGTGCGGCATCACCTGGGACCAGGTCGACATGTCGGCGCCGCTGGACTGGCCGGGCCTGACCCTCGATTGGCGCGCCGCCGCCCACCCCGCGCTGGCCGCCGTGACCGGACGGCTGCTGCGCGAGGTCAACGTGATCGAACGGATCCTGCCGTCGCAGTGGCGTCCCCGGCTCCTCGACGCCATCGAGCTCCGCTTCGAGGGTGCCCGGCTGGCCGTCTACAACGCGATGGACGAGAACGGCCTGTCGAGCCGTCCCGAGGTCACGTGGCCGATCGGGTTCTGGCGCCGGGTGCCCATCGCGTGACCGTTAGAGTTCCCGCGTGACCATCGCCTCCCTGCTCAGCAGTGACGACCTCGCCCAGATCGCCGAAGACGCCACGGACCGCGGTGAGCCGGCTGCCGGCGCCGCCGAGTTGGTGGCCGTCGTCGACGAGGGTCGGCTGGCCGACCCGACGGACGTCACGATCGCCCTCGGCATGGCGTCGGACCTCCTGTTCGAGGCCGAGGACATCGCCGGCAGCCTCGTGCTCATCGAGCGGGCGATCGCGGCGCACGACGAGCCGAGCCCGTCCCTCGACTTCGCGCATCTGTTCCGGGCCCAGCTGCTGTTCCTGCTCGAGCGCCCGGAGGAGGCGATGGCCGAGCTGACACCCCTGCGGCCGCTGTTGACGGAGGACCCCGACGCGGCCACGGCGTTCACCGAAGCGCTGCTGGCCGGCGATCGGGCCGAGACGGCGCACGAATGGCTGACCTCCGCCGTGCACGAGGCGCGCGCGAACCTGCCGCGGGAAGAGCCCCTCGACGAGGCCGGTGAGCTGGCGACCCAGATCGTCCACCACCTGGTCACCGAGCGGCACAACGTGCGGCACGAGTTGGACCTGCCCCATGACGAGCTGGACGAGATGGCCGAGGAACTGGCGGAGGCGGAGGAGGAAGAGCAGCGAGCCCAACTCGTCGCCGCGCTGAGCGGGCCGGTCCTCTTCTTCCCGGGCGCCGAGTTCGCCCGGTTGGTGGAGCGGCTTCCCGAGGTGGCTCGCAGCTGCGGGCCGACCTGGGACGACCATCGCGCCGACCTCGAACGGATCTTCGTCTTCTGCGCGGAGTCCGGGGTGGCAGGCGAGACACGGCTCGTGCGCGGCACCGCGGACGAGCTCGCGCAGTGGCTGGAGAACCGCGACGGTGAGGCCCTCGAGGACGAGGTCTTCGACGAGTACGCCGAGCAGATCGACGAGCCCGGCCGGGTCGTACCGTGGCCGCCGGCCCGCAACGACGCCTGCTGGTGCGGCTCGGGGGCCAAGTACAAGAAGTGCTGCCTGCCCCGCTCGCGCCAGGACTAGCTCTCCGTCAGGACCCGGACCGCTTCGCGTACGTCGTCGGTGACATGGATGGTCGTGGAGAGGTCGCCGAAGCGGGACAGCGCCATCAGCGGGCGCAGCAACGACTCGATCGGCAGCGTCTTCGTCCAGTATTCCGTGTCGAGGAAGACGTACGCCCCGCTCGCCCCGTCGGTGCCGTAGAAGGTCTTGGTCGCGGCCTGGAAGACCTCCTGCACGGTGCCGGCGCGGCCCGGTGCGAACACGATGCCGCCCCGGGCCAGGCGCAGGATCATGTCCTCGCGGATCGCGTTCGAGAAGTACTTCGCGATCCGGCCGGCGAACAGGTTGGCCGGCTCGTGCCCGTACAGCCAGGTGGGAATGGCCAGGCCGCCCTGCCGGGGCCAGTCGTCGCCGGCGGGCGCGAACCGCTCGCGGACCTTCAGCGCCACCGCGGTGAACGGCTCGTGGTCGAGGAAGTCGGGCGCGGCCGCCAGCTCGTCGATCGCGCTGGTCAGGTCGTCGGCCGGGCGGGTCGACAGGTAGGAGCCGAGGTTCGCGGCCTCCATCACGCCCGGACCGCCGCCGGTCACGATCAGCTGGCCGGCCCGGGTGAGCTCCCAACCGAGGGTGGCGGCGAGCCGGTACGCGGCCGAGCCGCGCGGCACCGCGTGGCCACCCATCACGCCGACCACCGTGTCGGCACCGTGCTCGGCGATCCAGGTGCGGGTCACGTCGGCCAGGCCGTTGTCGATCGCGTGGTCGTGCAGCCGCTGCGCGAGTGCCTCGCGGACCTCCGGCGTGGCGCCGCCGGCCGCGCGGAAGTGCTCGTAGACCACCGTGTCGTACATGCCGGCGAAGCCGCCGTTGTCGAATCCGGCCGACAGGTCGGCGGGGGTGTAGAGCCGCGCCGGTTGGCTCGGGTAGGGCAGCTTCGGGAAGCCGGGTATCACGTGCGCGCCGCGCAGCACCAGCGCCGCCTCGACCTCCGGCGCCTCGAACCGGCAACCGACGAACAGCGCGTCGGTCAGGTCGACCTCGGCGAGCTCCGGGACCGGGTCGACGTCGAGGCGCAGGCCCTGGACCGTCAGGCCGGCAAGGCTGCCCCGGCGGAGGTGATGGTCGAGCTCGGATCGCGACTCGATCTCGTCAGGCGTCGAGTCGGGCAGGGCGACGATGTCGGAGGGCGGTGGAGTCGGCACGCACCACAACGTACGCGAGAGCCCGGCACCGCCGGGCTCTCGCACCGGGATCCTGGGGAGGCTCCGGACTTCTATTTGTAGTCCTGACCGCGGGTGCACAGCTTCAGCCGCACGCGTGACGAAAGCCTCAGCCGTTCAGCCACCGGCGCCCCTGCGTCGCACGGTTGAATGTGCTGATGCAGAACCTGATGCCCGAGCCGCCGGCGACCCGGATCCCGGTCGACGAGGCGGCGGCCGCCGCCCTGGAAGCGGCCGCGAAGGACGGCAGCGACGCCGCCTACGAGCAGGCCGCTGCCGCACACCCGACCTCGAGTGCGGCCTGGGCGGAGCTGGCCCAGCGGGCACTCGACGAGGGCCACGCGGTCACCGCGTACGCCTACGCCCGCACCGGCTACCACCGGGGCCTCGACGCACTGCGCCGCAACGGCTGGAAGGGCCACGGCCCGGTGCCGTGGTCGCACGAGGGCAACCGCGGGTTCCTGCACAGCCTCTATGTGCTCTCCCGTGCCGCTGACGTGATCGGCGAGGCCGACGAGGCCGCGCGGTGCGCGCAGTTCGTCCGCGACTGCGACCCCGCCGCGGCCGACGCCCTCAGCGGCTGACGCCCTTCGGCTCGGCGGCTGACGCCCTTCGGCTCGGCGGCTGACGCCCTTCGGCTCGGCGGCTTACGCCCTTCGGCTCTGCTTTTTCAGAGGCCTTCGGCCACGGCCGCCGCGATCCGCAGCCACGCGTCGCGGGTCTCGCGGCTCAGGCCGGCGTACCGGAGTGGCTCGCCGGTGTCGATCAGCCGCTCGTAGGGCGCCAGCAGGACGGCTCGGGTGCGCGCCGCGAAATGGCTCTCGATCGGCGGCAGGTCGATCTCGCGCCGGGACGGCGGCATCGACACCACGGTGACCGCCTGCCGGACGAGCCGGTGCCGACCGGTCTGCTCGAGGTGGTCGAGCATCCGGGCGGCGGTCTCGGCGGAGTCGTTGCGGGCCGACATGGTCACCACGAGCTGGTCGGTCGCGTCGATCGCGGCCTGCCAGTTCTGCGCGCGTACGTTGTTGCCGGTGTCCACGAAGATCAATTTGTAGAAGCGGCTGACCACGTCGCGGATGTGCGCGAAGGCGGCCGCCGTGAGCATCTCACCGGCGGTCGCCGACTCGTCCGAGGCGAGCACGTCGAACATGCCCTCGCCCTGCGCCCGCACGTACTGCGAGAGGTCGCCGACCCGACCTTGCGCCCCGCGGAACTGAGCCAGGTCGCGCAGCAGGTCGCGCACCGTGCGGTTGTGGAAGTCCTGCTGGGCGCGCATGCCCAGGGTGCCCTGGGTCTCGTTGTTGTCCCAGGCCAGCACGTACCCGCCGCGCTTCTGCCCGAAGGTCATCGCCAGCAGCAGGATCGCGACCGTCTTGCCCGCGCCGCCCTTGGGGTTGACCACGGTGACCTGCCGCAACCCGCCGAAGTTGCGCCGGATCGTCTCGATGCCCTGGCGGCGCTCCCGCTCGTGGCTGCCGGGCGGCAGCTTGACGAGGCCCATCGAGGTGCGGTTGACCACCGCGCGGACGCCGGAGGTGGCGATCGGGTCGGGCGCCCGCAGCGCCCGGCGACGGGCGAAGTCGTCGGCGGTCGGCACGCCACCGTCGGGCGCCCACTCGGCGCGCGGGGTGGCGGTCGCGGGTGGTGCCGACGGCATCGGCATCCGGTAGACGCCCTGTTGCGGCACCTCGACGACACCGGGAGCGATCTCGCCGGGTGCGGTCGGCGCCTCGTCGACCAGGTCCGCCACGTGCGGCGGGACGGGCGTGAGGTGGCGTGGAAACTCGTCGCCGTCGTGCGGCGCCGGCGGTGCGCCGGCATCTTCGGGCGCCGCGTCGGCGTGCTGCGGCGGAGCTGGCTGCGACTGCGGCGCGCCGGCGTGGTGTGAGCGCTCCTGCGCCGAGTTGCCGTGGTGTGGATGGTCCTGCGGCGCCGGGTCTGTCTGCGGCGGGCTCGCGTGGTGTGGCGCGGCGGCGCCGTGGTGGTGGGGCGGTGCCACGGCGGGGGACACGATCGGCAGGCGCTGTGGGGGCTGGGCCCACGGGGTGCCGGCCACCTGGCCGTCGCCGTTGCGCTGAACGGGCACGGCCGCGCCCTGTGGTGCCCTGACGGGCTGCTCGGGCGGCTGCGGAGGGGGCGGATTAGGCCCGGCGCTCGGGTATTCCACCGGGTGGGGTGTCGCCGGCGGCTGCGGGCGGTAGATCGGCCCGGGCGGGTGCGGCGCTGACGGAGCTGCGCCGTGGCTGGTCGGGTGCGGTGCGGGTTGGACCGCGCCGTGGCCGGTCGGGGGCGGCACCGGCGGAGCCATGGGAGACCCGGCGGGGCGCGGCAGCGGGGCCGCCAGGCCGGGCCGGTTGATCGGTGGCGGGGCGGGCGGTGCCGGCACCCGGATCGGTGGCGGTGGCGGCGGCACGGGCGGCCCACCGTGCACCGGAGCGGCCTCGGCCGGATCCTGGTCGGCCGAGCCGGCCTCCGACTCGTCCGGCGGCCACGGCTGCTCGGCGCCCGGCCATTTGGCCGCGCCGTTGCCACTGGGCCGGTAGACCCGGTCCGAATCGTCAACCACGCCGGTCACCTCCACAACAGCGGTCACACCAGCACCAAGGGTAAGGGGCGATCGCTGGTCTGGGGACCGCTGGGAGATCAGCGGATGTAAACGGCCCAGGCTCCGGGTTCGATCCACCAGGATCGTTTGCGGGTCAGCTTGGCGGCCACGCCGTCGTCGACGAACGGGACCTCTTCGTCGCGGGGCAGCACGGCGACGGCCCGGCCACGGGCGCGGCGCACCTCGACGCGCACCTTGGCCTTGCCGAACAGCGACCGGGCGACCACCGGCACGGCGACCGCGACCTCGATCTGTCCGGAGGTCGGGTCAGGGCCGGCCAGCAGCGGCAGACCGTCGAGCTCGGCGTAGCCGCCCGCGTTGCCTACCGCGCAGGCCAGCACCGGCTCCTCGCCGTCGGTGAGCACGGCGTCGTCGACCTCGACCCGGCCGCGCCAGGTGGGTCGGTCCTCGCCGCCGATCAGGGCGCCGTCGAGGGTCACCGAGCCGGCATCGGTGCGCAGCAGGTCGAGCCGGCGAACCGTGCTGCCGAGCGCGACCGCGGCGACCTCGGCCGGGTCGCGCGGCAGGCCGAGCCGGGTGACGAGGTCTCGGGAGGCCGGACCCATCGGCAGCACGGCCAGCGGCGGCAGGTCGGGCACGGTCCGGTTTCCGGCGAGGTCCGCGGGCCGGCGGCTCGGCGGGGGCGCGTACCGGCGGACCAGCCGCCGCACGACGTGGCGCAACTGGCCGTCGGTCGCGGCCGCGACCACGAGCCGGGTCTTGCTGTCGCCGTCGGGCCAGGTCAGGCCGTCTTCACGGGCGGGACCGTCGAAGCGCGCCAGCGCGGCGTCGACGTCCTGGTCGGAGTGGGCGGTGATCGTCTCGACCCGGGCACCGGCGGCGGCGAGCGCGTCCAGACACGCCCGGACCGGCGCCCGCAAAGTGTCCGTCGCGCAGGCGTCGCCGCCGCAACACGCCTCACCCGCGCCCTCGGCAAGCGTCAGCAGCACCACGTCGTACACGGTCGGTCTCCTCGCGCCCCAAGCAGGCATCTGTTCGTTTGTTGTTAGCCTGACACTTCGGGCTCGCCAAGCGGTCGCCACCCTGGCACCCGAGCCCCGTGGAGGCGGTCGAAAAAGATGCCAGCGATAGTGCTTCTCGGCGCGCAGTGGGGCGACGAGGGCAAAGGCAAGGTTACCGACCTGCTTGGCGGGCAGGTCGACTACGTGGTCCGTTACTCGGGCGGCAACAACGCCGGGCACACGGTGATCACCCCGGACGGGCAGAAGTACGCCTTGCACCTGATGCCGTCGGGTGCGCTCTCACCCAACGCCGTGATCGTCATCGGCAACGGCGTGGTGATCGACCCCAAGGTGCTGCTCGCCGAGATCGACGGGCTGGCGGAGCGCGGCGTCGACGTGTCACGCCTGCGGATCTCCGGTGACGCGCATCTGATCATGCCGCATCACCGGGCACTGGACCGCGTGGTCGAGCGATACCTGGGTTCGGGGCGGATCGGCACGACCGGGCGGGGGATCGGCCCGGCGTACGGCGACAAGGTCGCGCGGATGGGCATCCGCGTGCAGGACCTGCTCGACCCGGGCATCCTGCGCAAGAAGGTCGAGCTGGCCCTGCGGGAGAAGAACCAGACCCTGTTCAAGGTCTACAACCGCAAGGCGATCGACACGGACGCGGTGGTCGAGGAATACCTGGCGTACGCCGAGCGCCTGCGCCCGTACATCGCCGAGACTCGCGAGATCCTCTGGGGCGCGCTCGACCGCGGCGAGATCGTGCTGATGGAGGGCGCCCAGGCCACCATGCTCGACATGGACCACGGCACCTACCCGTTCGTGACGTCGTCCAACCCGACGGCCGGCGGTGCCTGCGTCGGCGCGGGGATTCCGCCCACCAAGGTCACCCAGGTGATCGGCGTCGCCAAGGCGTACACCACCCGAGTTGGCTCTGGTCCGTTCCCGACCGAGCTCTTCGACGAGAACGGCGCGCACCTGCGGAAGATCGGCGCCGAGTACGGCACGACGACCGGTCGCGAGCGGCGGTGTGGCTGGTTCGACGCGGTGGTCGCCCGCTACGCGGTGCGGCTCAACGGCATCACCGATTTGGTGATCACCAAGCTGGACGTGCTGACCGGCCTGGAGAAGGTGCCGATCTGCGTCGGGTACGAGATCAACGGCACGGTCCACTCGGACATGCCGATGTCGCAGACGGACTTCCACCACGCGGTGCCGGTCTACGAGGAGCACGACGGCTGGTGGGAGGACATCTCCAAGGCCCGCACGTTCGCCGAGCTGCCCGCCGCGGCCCGGTCCTACGTGGAGCGGATCGAGGAGCTGTGCGGCACCCGCGTGTCGGTCATCGGAGTGGGTCCGGGTCGTGAGGAGAACGTCGTACGCCACGAGCTTCTCCGAGTGTCTTAGGATCCGACATCGTGCGCATTCTTCTCATTGGTAACGGTGGGCGCGAGCATGCCCTCGCCATCGGTCTCGCGGCGTCGCCGGGTGTCACGCTGATCGCGGCACCCGGCAACCCGGGCATCGCCCAGGTCGCCGAGCTGCGTCCGGTCGACCAGCTGAACCCCGACGCGGTCGCCGCGCTGGCCGTCGAGGTCGGCGCCGACCTGGTCGTCGTCGGTCCCGAGGCGCCGCTGGTCGCCGGGGTCGCCGACGCGGTGCGGGCCAAGGGCATCGCCTGCTTCGGCCCGACGGCGGCGGCCGCCGAGATCGAGGGCTCGAAGACCTTCGCCAACGAGGTCATGGCCGCCGCCGGGGTGCCGACCGCCGAGTCGGTGTCGACCAGCGACCTCTCGGTCGTGGCTTCGGCACTCGATCGGTTCGGCGCGCCGTACGTGGTGAAGAACGACGGGCTCGCGGCAGGCAAGGGCGTCCTGGTCACCGACGATCGGGACGCCGCGCTGGCGCACGCGGAAGACTGCGGTCGGGTGGTGATCGAGGAGTACCTCGCCGGGCCCGAGGTCTCGCTGTTCGTGGTCTGCGACGGCGAGACGGCTGTGCCGCTGGTGCCGGCGCAGGACTTCAAGCGGATCGGCGAGGGAGACACGGGGCTCAACACCGGTGGGATGGGCGCGTACGCCCCGCTGCCGTGGGCGCCCGCCTCGCTCGTGCCGGACGTGCTCTCTTCGGTCGTCCACCCGACGTTGGCCGAGATGCGGCGGCGCGGGCGGCCGTTCGCCGGGCTGCTCTACGTCGGGCTGGCGCTGACCAGCGGCGGGCCGAAGGTGATCGAGTTCAACGCGCGGTTCGGTGACCCCGAGTCGCAGGTCGTGCTCGCGCTGCTCGAGTCTCCGCTGGCCGAGTTGCTGCGGGCGGCCGCGACCGGGACGCTCGCTTCGCTTCCGCCGTTGCGGTGGCGACCGGGTGCCGCCGTGACGGTCGTGATCGCTTCGGCCGGCTATCCGGAGTCCGCCCGCACCGGTGACGTGATCTTTGGGGCTGAGGGTTCCGGGTTCGTGCACGCGGGCACGGCGCTCTCTTCCTCGGGTGAGCTGGTCTCGGCGGGCGGTCGGGTGCTGTCGGCGACGGCGACGGGGCCGGATCTGGCGGCTGCGCGCTCGGCGGCTTATGCGCTGGTCGACCAGGTGACGCTGGCCGACGCCGTGGTCCGGCGGGACATCGCGCTGGCGGCGGTCGAAGGGCGCATCGAGGTGCCGCGGTAGGGCTTGTGTCCGATCTTGCGGTAGTCGGATCGGGTGGCGTCGGGAACGCGACGGTGACGCGGCACGAAAGCGGGATTCGTTCGGCTCGATCGGTTCTTACCGTGTTAAGCCATGAGGACCTTCCGCACCCCACTCGTGCTGCTCACCGCCGTTGCGGCAACGCTGTTGACGGGATGCGGTGACAAGCCCGGCAACAATCTCGGATCCGGTACGCCCACCGGTGCGTCGTACGTGATCGGCGAGGACACGCCCACCGACGCCGACCTGACCCCGAGCCCTTCGGCGTCGGCTTCGGAGCCGGCCGGTGGCGAAAACGGTGGCTCCAACGGCGGCGAGCAACGCAACGATCCGTGGATCCAGTACTTCCGGATCAAGCAGAAGCCGCATTGCCCGTCGGGTCAGTGGCCCAACGGCCGCGAGGTCATCGTCGAGTGGAAGGTGACCGGCACCGACAAGGTCACCATCTCGGTCGACGGCCCGGGGATCTACGACACCTTCGACGCGTCGGGCTCGCAGTCGTTCTCGTTCTCCTGCGGCGACTGGGGTCCGGGTGAGACGGCCAAGCACACGTACCTGCTGATGACCGTCGGCGGAGGCCCCGTGGCGAAGAAGACGATCACGGCGACGGCTACGGTCAGCGGCGGGAGCACCGGCTCCCCGTCGCCCGCGGCCGAGCAGGCGGCGCCCGACGCACCCTGAGGTTCGGATGCCGGAAGGTCACACGATCCATCGGTTGGCGGCCCGGCATCGCGCGATGTTCGCCGGGCACAAGATCGAGCTCACCAGCCCGCAGGGGCGGTTCGCTTCCGGGGCCGCGCTGCTGTCCGGGACGTTGCTGACCTCGACCGAGGCTTACGGGAAGCATCTGCTGCACGTGTACGACTCCGGGGACAGCGTGCACGTGCATCTCGGGCTCTACGGCACGGTGACCGACGGGGCCGGATCGCCTCCGTGGCCGCCGGTCGGGCAGGTGCGGATGCGGATGGTCGGCGGTGGTCACTGGCTCGACCTGCGTGGGCCGACGGACTGCTCGGTGTTGTCGCCCCCGGAGGTCGCGGCGTTGCGGTCGCGCCTGGGGGCGGACCCGTTGCGTCCCGACGCTGATCCGTCTCTTGCCCTCGCACGCATCGGGCGTAGCTCCGCGGCCATCGCGGGGCTGCTGCTCGACCAGTCGCTCTTCGCTGGGGTCGGTTTGGTGTACGCGAGTGAGGTGCTGTTCCGGGCCGGCATCGGGCCGACCCGGCCGGGGCGGTCGTTGTCGCCTTCCGTGTTGGCGTCGCTCTGGACGGACCTGTGCTCGCTGATGGCCGAGGGTGTGGTGAAGGGGCGGATCGACACCGTGCACAGCGCGCACCTGCCGGAGGCGATGGGCCGGGCGCCGCGGGTGGATCGGCACGGTGGTGAGGTCTACGTCTACCGCCGGACCGGCCAACCCTGCCTCGTCTGCGGCACGGCGATCGCGCGGGCCGGGCTGGCGGGCCGCAACTCGTACTGGTGCCCGTCCTGTCAGGCGTGAGGGTCGCGTAGGCCTACGCAGTCGAGTGCCCAGAAGGGTTCCGCGTAGACGAGGGTGCCGGTCATCGATTCCTCGTACGCGCTGAGTTTGACGACCTGGAAGGCCGCGTCCGGGATGCGCAGGCTCGGCTTGCGGAAGCCCAGCGGGCCGCCGGGCTCGAAGCCCCTCGTGCGGTAGTAGGCGGGGTCGCCCTCGAGGAACAGCAGTGGCGCGCCGGCGCGGTCGGCCTCCTCGATCGCTCTCCGCACCAGTTGGGTGCCCAGTCCTTGGCGCTGGTGTTGCGGCAACACGCCCAGCGGTGACAGCACCAGCACGTCGACCAGCTTGCGGGGCGCGTCCAGCCACGAGGCGGTGAGCAGCACGTGGCCGGCCGGCTCGTCGTCGACGGTGGCCACGTACCCGCGTGGCGGTTGCTTCGCGTTGTGTTGCCGCAATGCGGTGACCAGGCGTGGGACGAGGTCGTCGCCGAACGCGCCGGCATGGATCCGCTGGACGGCGTCGGCGTCTTCCGGTGTCTCTTCGCGGATGGAGGTGGTCATCGCCTCATTTTGTCGACCGCGTTGCCGGCGGCGCACAGGATTATCGCCAGGGCGGCGGCACCGAGGGCGCTCCACATGACACCGGCGAGCGTGTGCGGGGCGAGCTCGGCGGCGACGACCAGGGCGGCGCAGGCCAGCCAGACGGGGGCCGAGGCCCACCTGGTCGCGGTGGCGACGCGGTCGTTGACCAGCACGAAGACGAGCGCGTAGAGGGCGCCGGTGGCGGCGAACACCGGGGCGTAGCGGCCCAGGTGGGTGTAGTCGGCGCCGCCGGCCAGCCCGAACGCGAAGCCCCCGGCCACCGCGGACGCCGCGATCAGGATGGCGCCGCTGGCACCGACCAGCAGGAGCGCGGTGCGCAGCGCCCGCCGGTTGCCCTGGGCGAAGCGGGGCAGGGCCAGCACGGTGACCACCTGCGGCGCCCAGAGCGCACCCTTGGTCAACACCGTGCCGACGGAGTACGCGCCGGAGGCGTCGGCGGTCAACAGGTGGCGGGCGAGCAGGAGGTCGGCGTACGAGGCGACCAGCATGGCCAGCGTCGCCGAACAGGCGGTGAGCACCTCGCGGGCGCGGATGGCGTCGGCGACGTGCGGCTGGTCGCTCCTGCTGAGGACGGCCAGGGCCGGCGGGATCAACCAGGCTCCGACGGCACCCGCGACGAGTGCGGTGGTGAGGCCCGCGCCGGCGACGAGGCCGCCGATCAGGCCCGCGTACCGGCCGAGCGCGAGGATCGCCATGCCGGCCGCGAGCCGGAGGAACCGCTGGTCGCCTTGGAGCTCACCGAGCCAGCGGCCGGCGAGCACGGTCGGCACCGTGGCCAGCGCGGCCAGCAACGTGTAGCTGGCCGGCAGGTCGAACAGCCGCACCAGTACGGGCGCGAGCACGAGGAGCGTGCCGGCGCAGACGAGCGCGGTCAGCAGGCTGACCCGGGCGGTCTGACCGGCGCCGTTGCGGGCGCGGTGCACGGCGATCGCGATCTGGAGACCGAGCCCGGGCACGGACGCGATGGCGGTCAGGCCGAGCATGGTGGCCAGCGCGCTGAGGTCGGCGCTGCTCAGCTGCCGGGCGCCGATGACAGGCACGAGGTAGCCGAGCGCGTTGGTCAGGGCACCAGCGATGGCGACGGCGGCGCCGGCGGTCGCGATGCGCCGTCCGGTGGCGGTCGTCGGGGTCGTTGGTGGGCGGGTCAGTGCGGACATGACGCCGTGCAGCCTATGGCCTGACGACCGCCGTAGGCCGTTGTTACCGAATCGTGACACGTCGATGTCTGGGTTACTGAGCGTGGCATTGTTGGGATGATCTGTCGTCCTTTGTGGGCTTTTGCCTTCTGGCTGCTCGGCTCTCGTCCGGACCTCGTCGTTACTCCTGGGTAACTCGTGGGTTGTGACCTTCCTCGCGCAGGAGCACGATCGGGTCCGTTCTCGGTTACCCGTGAGTAACGCGGAGGAGGAACCATGGCCCTCGAATCTGCGCGTGGACGGACCCGCTGGCGGCGGTTCGCTGTGCTGACCGTGCCCGCCCTGGCGGCCGCGGGCTTCATCGTCTTCGGGATGGCGCAGGGTGCGATCGCGGCGTCGTTCGCGGTCTCGGGCCAGACCTTCAAGGTCTCGGCGGACAAACTGGTGGGCGACGGCTTCGTCCAGTACGGCAGCGTGGCCAAGGACGGCGACGGAGCCGAACATCCGGTAGCGGTCTCGGGAATCCGCCGCGCGACCCTGACCAACCTGTGCCAGTCGGTGAAGGTCCCGGGCGCGCCGGTGGTCCTGACCATCAACGCGGGCGGCAACGGCAAGCCCGCGACAGCCAACAACCTGCTGCTGGACATCACCGACCTACGCGGCGACGCGACGTTCACCAACATCGAGATCGGCCGCGATGCCGGCTCGCTGAACAAGGCCGCGGCCAGGGGAGAGCCGGGCACGTTCGGCCAACAGTCGGACCGGATCGTCATCGACGACCTCAAGCAGGTGGCCTGGTCGACGACGGCGGGCACGTTCACCCTGACGGGCCTGCACCTGAAGGTCAACGTCGGTGACGACGCCAAGGAATGCTTCTAGTGTCGCTGGCCGGCTTCCGGAAATGGCGCCAATCCCGCCCGTTCTGGGGTGGGCTGTTCCTGGTCTTGAGCGCCGTCGAGATCTTCCTGAGCACCCAGCTGAGCCTGGGCGGGCTGAGCTTCCAGCTGGGTCCGACCGGCTTCCTGTCGTGGCTGATCCCGACGATCCTGCTGGCGTGCGGGGTGCTTTCGTGGACTACGCCGGCGCAGCGGTTGTTCTACGCGGTGGTCGGTGCGGTGACGGCGGTCTTCTCACTGATCGGCGTGAACCTGGGCGGCTTCTTCGTGGGCCTGGTCCTGGGAATCGTCGGGGCAGGTCTGGTCTTCGCCTGGTTGCCGGGCACGCCGGCCATGCCGGCCGCGGCGGCGGAGGAGGAGGACGCGCTCCCCGACCCGGCGCCCTCTGATCCGAACGCGTCGCCAGGTGCGGCGGGTTATGCGGTCATCGCGTTCCTGCTGGTGTTGGGAATCAGTTCGCTGGTCGCGCTGCGAGGCGCGACGCCGGCCTACGCGGCGCCGTGCCCGAAATCGGCACCTGGTCAGGGCACAGCCACGCCGTCCCCCACCGCCGAGCTGCCTGCGCCGGAGAAGCCGAAAGGAGGGCTGCTCGGCGACATCATCGACGGAATCACCGACATCTTCGACGGCGATGACGAGAAGAAGCCGGATCCGGGCGCGGCCCCAACCCCTAGCGCGACGCCCAATCCCACGCCCGCGGCCGACGCGGGCAAGCCCAAGCCCGGCGACTGCGCCGAGTCGTCCCGGAAAGCGGACGCGGTTCCGCTGCTGGGCCCAGACGCGAGCGTGCCCCTGGTGAACAGCAAGCCGTCAGTGCTGACCGGCACGAAGCTGACGATGTGGGGCTTGCGCCTGGACGGCATCTACGTCCTGCACACCGCGGCCGGTGATGTCAGGTCGCTGAAGTTCAGCATGAACCGGTCGCTGGTCCGGACCTTCGCACTGCGCGTGCCGCAGAAAGCCGGCACCCCACTGCTGATCAAGAGCAACACCTTGACGGTGCGAGGCAACGTCGCGTTCTACACGTCGCGCTTCGTGGGCCAAATCGCCGGCATCAAGCTGACGCTGACCCCGGACTCACCCCTGCCCCCGGACGGCATACCCCTGACACTCCCAAGGATCGACTTCGACGACCCACACATCGACCTGATGTACGTGTCGTGCGACGAACTGCTCGCACCCACGCTGGACGAGTCGTTCATCGCCCCGTCAGCCTGAGCCGGCGTCAGCGCGACCCGCTCGTGAGCTCGCGCGGCTTGGGCACGTTGGTGCGCACAGCCGCGCCTCCGGGGTGCCCGCCTCGCGTTAGCCCGTGGGCGCCCGTGCCGGCTGAGTCCACGGGAGCGGCCGCACCGCGGCCGCCCCCGTAGACCCGCTGTCAGAGGCGGGCCAGGGCGGCCTTGAGCGGGTCGAGGCCGATCGAGCCTAGGTCGAGGGCCTGGCGGTGGAACTCTTTGAGGTTGAAGTCGGCGCCCTTGCGGGCCTTGGCGTCGTCGCGGGCCTGCAGCCAGATGCGCTCGCCGACCTTGTAGGACGGCGCCTGGCCTGGCCACCCCAGGTAACGGTTGAGCTCGAAGCGCAGCACGTCGTCCTGCACGCGGCAGTGCGCGCGCATGAACTCCCAGCCGAGCTCCGGCGTCCAGCGCTCGCCCGGATGGAAGCCGAACGGGTTGTCGCGCGGGATCTCCAACTCGAGGTGCATGCCGATGTCGACGATGACGCGGGCGGCGCGGAAGGCCTGGGCGTCGAGCATGCCCAGGCGGTCGCCCGGGTCGGCCAGGTAGCCGAGGTCGTCCATCAGGCGCTCGGCGTAGAGCGCCCAGCCCTCGCCGTGGCCCGACACCCATAGCAGCAGCCGCTGGTAGCGGTTGAGCAGCTCAGTGCGTACCGCGGTCTGCGCGACCTGGAGGTGGTGGCCCGGGACGCCCTCGTGGTAGACGGTCGTGACCTCTTTCCACGTGGAGAAGGCGGTCTGGCCGCCCGGCACCGCCCACCACATGCGGCCGGGGCGACTGAAGTCTTCGCTCGGGCCTGTGTAGTAAATGCCGCCGTCGCTGGTAGGCGCCAGCATGCACTCGATGCGGCGGACCTGCTCCGGGATGTCGAAGTGGGTGCCGTGCAGCTCGGCGATCGCCTTGTCGGCCAGGCTCTGCATCCAGTCGCGGAAGGCCTCTTTGCCCTCGATGCGGCGGGCCGGGTCGGCGTCGAGCGCGCGGACCCCGTCGTCGATCGTCGCGCCGGAACCGGCGATCTGGGCGGCCACCTTGCGCATCTCGCCCTCTAGGCGGGCCAGCTCCTCGAAGCCCCACGCGTACGTCTCGTCGAGGTCGACCTTGGCGCCGAGGAAGTATTGCGACGCGAGCTGGTAGCGCTCACGACCCGCGGCCTGCTTGTCGCGACCGAGCGGGGCCAGCTCGTCGCGCAGGAACACGCCGAACGCCTGGGTCGCGGCCGTCGAGGCGGCGGCGCCCTGGGCAAGAGTGGAGCGCAGCGCGCCGTCGGCGTCGAGCCGGTCGGCGAGGGCGTGGAAGAAGTTGTCGCGCGCCGGGTCGGTCCAGATGTCGCACTGCTTGGCCACCTCGATCATCTGGTGGCGGGAGCTGACATGGCCCTGTGCGGCGGCCTCACGCAGCGTGACCTGGAGCTGCTCGACCGCGCGCGGGAAGGCGTTGAGCCGCGCCGCGATGTTGCCGACCGCTTCGGCGCCCTCGGTGGGCATGAGGTCGAACGCACCGCGCAGCCCGTGCAGGGCGCTGGAGATGACGTTGACCTCGCTGGTGACCTCGCCGGCGTCGTAGCGCGCCAGCTCCAGGCCGAGCCGCTCCTGCATCGCCTCTTTGGCGACCCGCTCCGACTCGCTGCCGGGCTCGATGGTCGTCAGGTCGCTGAGCGTGCGCCTGGTTAGGTCGGCCCCGGCCGCGAAGCCGTCGGGTGACAGGTCTTCGAACTTGTCGTCGAAGCCCTTGATGCCGACAAACGTCGCGCCGGCCGGGTTCAGCGGCGCCCACTCGTCGACGTAGCGGTTGGCGAGGTCATCGATTCGTCCCACGAGGTCGACAGTACGGCACGGGTCAGACGATTTTTGGTCTGCGGGAGGCGGGTAGGGGCGGGTCGAGGGAGGGGTCCGAAAAGCGCGCGATTCTTGTCGTACCCATAAGGCAGAGTGTCATGGGTGACGACCGCAACCACTCCTGACAGGGCCGACGCGCGCAGTTGGCTGCCGGGTTTCGTGCTCCTCGGCGTGATCTGGGGCTCGAGCTTCCTGTTCATCAAGGTGGGAGTGGCCGAGCTACATCCGCTTTACGTGACGCTCGGCCGAGTGCTCGCGGGCGTTCTGACCCTGCTCGTCGTGATCGCCGTTACCCGCGACCGGCTACCCCGCGACCTGCGTCTATGGGGGCATCTGACGGTCACCGGCGTGGTGGGCACGGCAATGCCATTCACCCTTTTCGGCTACGGGGAGGAGCGCGTCTCGTCGTCCCTCGCCGGCATCTGGAACGCCACGACCGCTCTTCTGGTGCTGCCGCTGGCGGTCTACCTGTTCCGCACCGAGCGGATGACCATGAACCGGGCGGTCGGGCTCCTGATCGGGTTCGTCGGCGTGCTGGTCGTGCTCGGCGTCTGGGAGGGTCTGGGCGGCGCGCAGTTCACGGGCCAGCTGATGTGCATCGCCGCCGCGGCCTGCTACGCGATAGCGATCCCCTACACGAAGCGGTTCATCAGCGACAGCGGCGAGTCCGGCCTGGCGCTGGCGGCCGGGCAACTGATCACAGCGACGGTCGCGCTCGCCGTCGTGGCCCCGCTGACGGCCGGCGCACCGACCCCGCTGGGCGACCTGTCGGGCAAGGCGATCGCCAGCATCCTGGCGCTGGGGGCGATCGGCACGGGCCTGGCCTTCGTACTCAACATGCGCAACATCAAACTCGTCGGCGCGACCACCGCGTCGATGGTCACCTACCTGATCCCCATCTTCGCCGTCGTGCTCGGCGTGCTCGCCCTCGACGAACACATCACCTGGCACCAGCCAGTAGGCGCCCTGATCGTGCTGGTCGGCGTCGCGGTTGCCCAGGGCTTGATCGCAACCCGCAAGCGCCCCCAACCGGCGGCGGTGGCCCCAGAAGCCGAGCTAGCCGTCGACCGAGCCTAGAACCCGCCTCCCAATCGCCGCGGCCGGCAACTCTCGCTCAGCCGCCGCCCGGTTGGCAGGCGACGAGCCGGCCCGCGGCTTGGGTCTGGAGACGCGACTGCGGCCTGGAGCTACGGCGAGCGAGTGGTGCCCGCGCCTTGAGCGCTCGTGGGTCGCGGCCGAGGCAGCCCGCCAGCGGGTTGGGTCTGCGACGGCCAAACTCAACCGCGACCTGGAGCTACGCCGTGCGAGTCCTGCCCGCGGCTTCAGCTCTCGTGGCCCGCGGCCCAGGCGACGAGTTGCTCGGCCGGCCAGGTGTTGACTACGCGGTCGGCCGGGACGCCGCACAGGGCCGCGCGTTCGCAGCCGAAGCGTTGCCAGTCCAGCTGGCCCGGTGCGTGGGCGTCGGTGCTGATCGTGAACACGCAGCCGGCTTCGAGGGCCTGGCGCATCAGGCGTTTCGGCGGGTCCTGTCGTTCGGGGCGCGAGTTGATCTCGACGGCTTTGCCGTGCTCCGCGCATGCCGCGAACACGGCCGCCGCGTCGAAGTCCGACGGTGGGCGCAGCCGTTTGCGGTGGCCTCGGTCGCCTGGGCCTTCCGCGCCAGCCGGTCGGTTGGCGACCATTCGGCCCGTGCAGTGGCCGAGTACGTCCAGGTGCGGGTTCTCGACGGCCCGCAGCATCCGGCGGGTCATGCGCGCGCTCTCGTCGCGGAGGCCGCTGTGCACCGAGCCGACGACCACGTCGAGGCGGGCGAGCAGTTCGTCCTCCTGGTCCAGCGAACCGTCGGCCAGGATGTCGACCTCGATGCCCGTGAGGATGCGGAAGCCTTCCGGCAGCGCCTCGTTGACCGCCGCCACGTAGTCGAGCTGTCGCTTCAGCCGATCCGCGGTCAGGCCCCGCGCCACCTTGAGCGAGGGGGAGTGGTCGGTCAGCACCACGTACCCGTGACCTAGCTCGACCGCGGCGAGGGCCATCTCCTCGATCGGCGAGCCGCCGTCGGACCAGTCGGAGTGGGTGTGGCAGTCACCGCGCAGCGCCGACCGCAACGCCGCGGCCGCCTCGTCGAGGTCGACGCCCTCCGTCGCGTTGAGTCGGCGCAGGTAGACCGGCTCCTCGCCGGCCAGCGACTCGGTGACACACCGGGCGGTCACGTCGCCCACGCCGGACAGCTCCGTGAGGGTCCCAGCCGCAGAACGCTGGGCGATCTCGCCCGCCGGCAGCCCACTCAGCGTCTTGGCCGCCGAGCGGAACGCGCGTACGCGGTAGGTCGCCTCGTTGGCTCGTTCGAGCAGGAACGCGATGCGCCGGAGATCGGCGACAGGGTCACGCGCGGTCGTCACGCTCCGAACCTACTGGGCAAAGCGCTCCGACACCGACCCCGGTTAGCGTTGGCGTCATGCGAACGATCGACTGGGTGGACGGGGCCATCGAGCTCATCGACCAGACCAAGCTGCCCGGCCAGCTGGAGGTCCGGCGGATCGGCACCGTCGAGGAGTTGGTCGACGCGATCCGCTCGCTCGCGGTCCGCGGCGCGCCGGCGCTGGGCGTGGCCGGCGGCTACGGCGTGGCGCTCGCGGCCAAGCAACACGGCGGCGACTCCGAGGCGCTGGCAGCGGCCGTGCGCCTGGTGACGTACGCGCGGCCGACCGCGGTCAACCTCGCCCGCGGGGCACAACGAGCGGCGACCCGTCTGCCACAGGGCTTCGACGCGGTCCTCGAAGAAGCCGATGCGCTGCGCGACGAGGAGATCGCCGCGTCGGCCGCCATGGCCACCCGCGGTGCGGACCTGTTGACCGAGCTCTGCGGCGCGGAGCCGAAAGTGCTGACCCACTGCAACACCGGCGCGCTCGCGGCGGTGGTCGGTGGCACGGCGCTGGGCGTCGTGGCCGAGCTGCACCGCCGGCGGTCGCTAGGTCCCGTGATCGCCAGCGAGACCCGGCCGCTGCTGCAAGGAGCGAGGTTGACCGCCTGGGAGCTCGACCAGCTCGGCGTCGACTTCCGGGTCGCGGTCGACAGTGCCGGCCCGTTCCTGATGGCGCGCGGCGAGGTGGACGTGGTGGTCCTGGGCGCCGACCGGATCTGCGGCAACGGCGACACCGTCAACAAGGTCGGCACGTACGCGCACGCGCTGGGCGCCCGGCGGGCCGGGATCCCGTTCGTCGTGGTGGCGCCGGAGTCGACCGTCGACATGGACACCCCGACCGGTGCCGACGTGGAGATCGAGGACCGCGACGGTGCGGAAGTGATCAGCGGCGTGCCGGCGGTGAACCCTGCGTTCGACGTGACGCCGCACGACCTGGTGACCGCGATCGTCACAGATCGTCGAGTAATCCGCCTGGACCGCGGGGAGCGGGTCTGACCACGCTGACCGTCGACCGGTCCGCGGCGACGGCCCGCACCCAACCGCCCGCCCGGCCGAGTCGCAGGAGAGCGTCCGGACGGGCGGGGATGTCCAGCGGTGCGGCCAACGGCGGGGGCCAGCCGGCCCGCATCGCGTGACCCGGCGCCAACCAGGGCAACACCGCGGAGATCGGGTCGGGGGCGGCCAACGCGGCCCGCGCCTCCTGCAACGCGGCGATGATGCCGTCCAGGGTCGGGGCGACCGCGGGCGCGTTGCCGCCACACATCGCCGCCACGAGCTCCGGCCTGGTTGCCGCAACACGCGTGCCGTCGCGGAACGACCCCGCGGCCAGGGCGCCGGCGAGCGGGTCGGCCGCGCTGGCGGCGAGGGCGGTGGCCAGCAGATGGGGTACGTGGCTGATGGTGGCCACGGCCCGGTCGTGCTCCTCGGCCGTGGTCGGCACCACCCGCGCACCGAGCCCGATGACGAGCTCGGCCAGATCCAACCAGTCGCCGAGCGAGGTCTGGCCGGGCTCGAAGCACAGCACCCAGGCACAGTCGTGGAAGAGGTCGGCGTCGGCCGCACCGAACCCGGAGCTCTCTTTGCCCGCCATCGGATGCCCGCCCACGAAGCCAGACAGCCGCTGGTGACGGGCCTGGAGCCGCTGCTCGACCAGCATCCGCACCGGCGTCTTGACCGAGGTGACGTCGGTGACCAACCCGGTGTAGCCGGTGGCGGCGATCTCGTCGAACACCCGGGGCAACGCCGGCAACGGCACCGCGACGAGCACCAGGCCCGCATCCGTGACGGTGTCCCGGATCGTGCCGGCGATCTGCCAGCGGGCGTTCTGCGGTGCACGCGCGGCGGCGGTGCGGGCGGTCGCCCGGGTGGCCGGGTCGGCGTCGTAGCCGAGCACGCGGTGCCCGCGAGCGGCCAGCGCGCGCAGCGCCGACCCGCCGATGAGACCCAACCCGATCACCGCGATGTCCACGCGAGCGACTTTCGCACACCTCGACCCGTTGCGGCGCATGATGCCCGTGGGGCGACGCCGTCCGCGTTTCGTAGTCCGGATTAGCCTAATCGCCCAGATACGGTGTCGACGTGACATTTAGGGGCAAACTCGCCGGTCTCATCGCGTCTGTCGCGGCCACCGCGGCTTTGTTGTCGCCTGGTTCGCCGGCGCTGGCCGCTGTTGTCAACGTGACGCCGGATCCGTTGCCGACGTTCAACGGCACGGTGCTGGCCACCGCGTACGCCGGGGACACGCTCTACGTGGGTGGCGACTTCACCAGCGTGACGGCCGGCGGTCGGACGGTCACACGGAACCGGCTGGCAGCGGTCAACGCCCGCACGGGCGCGCTGCTGGGTTGGGCCCCCGGCGCGGACAGCACGGTCCGTGCGATCGCCGTGTCGGGTCGCGCGGTGTTCGTCGGCGGCGCTTTCACGGCGATCAGTGGAACGCGCCGGGACGGCCTGGCGCGCCTCGACGCCGGCAACGGCTCGGTGCACAACTCCTTCAAGCAGTCGTTGACCGGCATGCCGTACTCACTCGCCGTCGCCAACGGCCGTCTCTACGCCGGCGGGACGATGACCAGCCTCAACGGCCAGGCGATCCACCGCCTCGCCGCGTTCGACCCCAGCACCGGCGCGGTGGTCGCGGGTTGGCGGCCCAAGGCCGACGACACCGTCGAGACGGTCGTGCCGGTCGGCCGGCGGATCTACGTCGGTGGTCAGTTCGACTCGATCAGCGGTGCGTCGGGCACCCGCCACCTCGCCGCGTTGACCACCTCCGGGGCGGTCGACGCCGGCTTCACCTCGCGGGCCAGCGAGGTCGTGCACGCGGTGGCGGTCGGTGCGTCCGGCATCTACGCCGCGATGGGCGGTCCGGGCGGGCGGCTCGGTGCGTTTACCACCTCGGGCGCGGGCCGCTGGACCTTGACGATGGACGGGGACGCCCAGGCGGTCGCCGTGCTCGACCGGGTGGTCTACATCGGCGGCCACTACGACAACGTGTGCAAGTCGGCCCGTACCGGTGACAAGGGTTCCTGCATCGACGGCAACACCCGGCGCATCAAGCTGGCCGCCGCGAACGAGTCCGGCGGCGCGTTGCTGCCCTGGACCGCCGACGGCAACGGGTCGAGCGGGGTGCACACGATGGCCGCCAGCGGCAGCCTGCACAAGGTCGTCGCGGGTGGCGCGTTCACCACGATCCGCGGCGCCTCCCGGGCTCGGCTGGCGCAGTTCGGCTGAGGGTACGGAGGCGCTCGGTAGGGTGGGTACGGGTTCGAGAGGGGGTCCCGATGACGCAACAGGCGATGCCGCCCGCGGGCGCTCCGCGTACACCGCCATCGGGCCTGTTCCCCTCGGCGCGGACCCGGCCCACCTACCGCGAACCGCATCCCGTGCGGGGTGGCGCCGTCGCGGCCGGGGCCGGTGCGGGCGCCGTCTGGTTGCTGGCCTTCGGCGTGGTCGACTCGACCGTCAACGGCTACGTCTACTGGACGCTGCTGGCCGGCGGGATCGGCTGGCTGGTGGCGTTGGTGCTGGCCAAGGTCGGTGACCGTGGTGTCGCGGTGGGCCTCGCGGCCGTCACCGCCCTCGGCTGGAGCATCGCGGCGGTGGTCCTCGGCGTCACCTGGCTGAGCCGCGGCGACTGGCCACTGTGGTGACCAGCCGTGTTCGAGTCGCGACCGCTGGTGGCCGGGAAGCCGCGCTGCGTAGGGGATCGCGTGCACTGTGCGACCGGCCTTGACTAACCGCTCGAGCATCGGAGACGCTGCCGCCATGGCTTGGAAAGTGCAGCGGCTGGACCCTGAGCGCAGCCGCCGCCGAATGCAGCTGCTGGCTGAGCTCGCGGGAGCGAAGTCGGTCCGCGAGCGCAGCCAACCTCGACGTGCTCAGGGTGACCGGCTGCGCGAGTTGATCGCGACGCGCCGGCGGCTGGCCAGCTGACCAGTACCTCCTTCGGGGCGTTGGCCGGGCTGCCGCCCGCCCGACCGACTACCGTCACGTCGTAATGGAATGCCGGTGCACGGCGGCGGCCGCGCGCCACCGGGGTAAATGGGGGCATACGCCGTGTCGTACTTCGCTGGAGCCGCGGTCCGCGGTTCGGCCGGCTGGAGCGCCGCCGAGGTCAACCTGAACGGCGTCGCGGACATCGAAGAGGTCGCCGACCGCCTTCGCGACGTCGACCTCGACGCCGACATCTCGCTGCTCTTCGTCGAGTCCGACGACACCTATCTGGTCGTCATGCGCCTCGACGAGGGTGAGGACCTGCGGATCTTCGGCTCCGACTCGGCCTTCGCCGAGGAGTCGCGGTTGGGATCGCTGCTGGTCGGGGACCTCAAGGCACCGGCGATCGAGATCGACGAGGTCGTCGAGCAGAGCGCCGACCCCGACAAGCCGGCGGCGGACCCGGATGCCGACCCCGTCGGCGAGGCCGACCTGCTGGCCGACCTGGGCGTCTCGGCCCGTCGGCTGCTTGAGCTGTGCACCCGCGAGGGGTTGCTGCCCGCCGACGTCACCGCCGAGGTCTGCCAGACGGTCGGGTGCGGCGACGAGCTCGAGGAGCTTCGGGAGGCGTGACGGCGCCACGGCGCGGCCGCCACGAGGAGTGGATGCGGCGGGCGTTGGCGGTCGCGGCCGACGCGGCGGTCACCGATGCGGCGGACGTCCCGGTCGGAGCGGTGTTGCTCGACGCGAACGGCAACGAGCTCGCGGTCGGTCACAACGAGCGGGAGTTGACCGGCGATCCGACGGCGCACGCGGAGATAGTTGCCATGCGGCGGGCGGCGGCGGCCCTCGGCAGATGGCGCTTGGACGGGTGCACGCTGGTCGTGACGCTCGAGCCGTGCACGATGTGCGCGGGCGCCCTGGTGCTGGCCCGGGTGTCCACGGTGGTGTTCGGAGCGTGGGAGCCGAAGACCGGCGCGGTCGGCTCGCTCTGGGACGTGGTCCGGGACCGGCGGTTGACACACCGACCCGAGGTGTACGGCGGTGTGCTCGCGACCGAGGCCGCCGACCTGCTACGCGGCTTCTTCCGAACCGGCTGACGCCGGCTTCAGCAACGGTGCCGCAACGGTGCGGGCGGCCGGCGTCCAGGGGGTCGGCCGCATCGTCGCCGGATCGAGGCGCACGATCGAGCGGTGCCCTTCGGCGTGCAGTTTCGTGCCGTCCACCGACGTGATCCGGAAGCCGTAGACCCCGCTGGACGTCCCGAACGCGTCGAGCCAGAAGTGGATCAGGACGTCGCCCGTACCGCGGATGGGCGCCTTGTATTGGATCGCGAACTCGGCGACCGCGTGGAACACGTCCGGTGCGGTCGGCCGGCCGTCGACGATGCCGAAACCGCGTTCTTCCCAGTACGCCGTCAGCGCGCGCTCGAGGAGGAGCGAGTACCGCGAGTTGTGGACGATTCCCATCGAATCGAGGTCGTCGTAGTGGATGCGGACCCGCTCCGCGTGGCCGTACTCGGTGATGGTCGTCATGCGAGGTCCTCTGGTAGCAGGGCGGGATCGGTGGCGAGGGTGCGCAGGCGGTCGAGGGCCGCCCGGCGCGCGTATCGGTAGGCGATCTCGGGGGAGAGCAGGCGGGACTGCATGACCGCGGTCAACGCGAAGGACTCGAGCTCGTACGCCAGTTGCCGCGTGTCGGTGTCGGCGCGCAGGTCACCCTCGCGGACGGCGAGCCGCGCGAGGTTGTCGACGAAGTCCGACCAGAGGGTGAACGTGGTCGCGAGGCGGTCGCGCACCACGCCGGGCCGCACGCTGAACTCGAACTGCACCTTGGCGAAGAAGCAGCCACCCGGGAGCAGCTCGCTCTCGTAGAACGCGATCCGCCGATCGTGCAGGGCCCAGAGCCGCCGAACCCCGCGGGGCGCGGTCAACGCCGGACGGGTCACCTGGTCGAGAAACTGCTGCTCGGCCCGTTCGACGGTGGCGAGCTGGAGATCTTCTTTCGACCGCCAGTGCGCGAACAGGCCCGACTTGCTCACGCCGAGGTCGGTCGCGAGCTGGCCGAGGGAGAGCCCGTCCAGCCCGTCCTCGGTTGCCCGGGCGACCGCGCGGTCGAGCACGGCCGCACGGGTGCGGTCGCCGCGGGCGATCCGGCCGTCGATGGTCACTCGGTCACCGTACCGGGGTAACCGACCGACCGGTCGTTCATTTAGTAGTGGCGCACGTCACGCGATCGCGGTGTCCAGCGCGATCTCGACCATCTGCCCGAAGGTCTGCTCGCGCTCCTGCGAGGTGGTCTTCTCCCCGCGCTTGATGTGGTCGGAGACCGTGAGCAGGGTCAACGCGCGGGCCTTGAACCGAGCGGCGATCGTGTACAGCGCCGCGGACTCCATTTCGACCGCCAGCACGCCATAGTCGGCGAGGGCGTCGTAGAGGTCCGGACGGTCGGTGTAGAACGCGTCGGCGGCCAGGATCGGACCGACCGTCATCGGGATGCCGCGCTGCTCGGCCTTGTCAACGGCGGTGCGCAACAGGCCGAAGTCGGCGACCGGGGCATAGTCGATCAGGCCGTCGAACCGCGCCCGGTTCATGTTGGAGTCGGTCGACGCCCCGCTGGCGGCGATGACGTCCCGGAGCTGGAGCTCCTCGGCGAGGGCGCCGCAGGAGCCCACCCGGATCAGCGTCTTGACGCCGTAGTCGTTGATCAGCTCGTGCGCGTAGATCGACGCGGACGGCATGCCCATGCCGGAGCCCTGCACCGAGACCTCGACGCCCTGCCAGCGGCCGGTGTAGCCGAGCATGCCGCGCACCTGGGTGTAGCACTTGGCGTCGTCGAGGTAGGTCTCGGCGATCCACTTCGCCCGGAGCGGGTCGCCGGGCATGAGGACGTGTTCCGCGATGTCGCCGGGCTCCGCCCCGATGTGAATACTCATGCGGGCGATCCTGCCACCTCGGGTTTGCGCTGGCAGGAGGGGAGGGCGGTGCCCCCGAGCCAGGCGCTGCGAGGGTCAGGTAATCTTCTCGGCGGTGGTGTGTCCGAGTGGCCTAAGGAGCACGCCTCGAAAGCGTGTGAGGGTTTACGCCCTCCGCGGGTTCAAATCCCGCCGCCACCGCCGTTGACGCCGGGTCCCTCGTGGGCCCGGCGTCGTTCTTTGGTCAGCTCGCGAGTGGCGCGGACAGTTCGATCATGTTGCCCCACGGGTCGCCGATCAGGGCCAGCCGGCTGTTGATCTCTTTGAGGTCGAAGGGGCGGCCGAAGATTGTGACACCACGGCGGTCGAGCTCGGCCAGCACCTCGTCGACGTCGTCGACCCGCAGGCAGAAGTGGTGGTAGCCCGGGCGTTCGAGGCTGTCGATCACGTTGGTGTAGTAGGTGCCCGGGTCGGGGTTGCCTCCGCCGAAGAGCTCGACACGGAAGGTGTCGTCGTTGGGCGGCGCGAGGTAGGCGAGCTGCAGGCCGGCCCACGACCATTCGGCGACGACGCGGAAGTCCAGCTTCTCCGTGTACCAACGTCTGGCCTCGGCGTAGTCCGGGACCCGGACGGCGGCGTGGTCGCCACGGGCGGAGGCGAACGGGCTGGACGGGTTCTTCGCGGGCGCGGGCTGGGCGGCCATGGCACTCCCTCCGACGGCTCCAATCGTCACGTTAACGGGGACGTGCGGACCGTTTCGCGGAAACCGGCTTTGCCGGCGTTGACAGATCCGGCAGGCAACCCGCGCAACCGCTGAATCGTCAGACCCACCGTTCAGCATTGACCCCGAGGACCCATTCGACTCACGGGGGTGTGGGAAATGCAGACGTTAGGTGGTCGACTCCGCGAGCTGCGGCTGGCGCAGGGTTTCAGCCTCGCCGACCTGGCGGCGTTGGTGCCGTGCGACAAGAGCCATCTGTCCAGAGTGGAGAACGGCCTGCGGCGGGCGACGCCGCGCCTGCTGGACCGGGTGGAGCAGGCGCTTGGCGTGCCCGGCCGGTTGGCGTCAGCAGTTGCCGACGCCGAGGGTGAACAGGCGCTGCACGTCGTCGGTGTAGCCGACGACGGCCTTCCGCACGGTCTGGCCGTCGTGCATGAAGAGATAGGCGCGGTCGCCGCTGGTGACCATCAGCCCGTCGAACTGATAGCTGCCCGCCGGCGCGTTCATGGTCGTCGCCTGCGGATACGCCGCCTTCGTGGCCTCGACCGACGTGCCGACACCGACGCCCTCGGGCGTGGCCAGCGGCGGGTTGACCCACATCAGCACGAGCTCACCGTTGGCGAAGACGGGGCTCGCCTCGTGCACGTCGGTGAGCACCGGGCCGCAGGCTTCCTGAGGTCTGGCCATCGCACCCTGCTGAGCGAGCTCGGTGTCGGTCTGGCCGAGCCGCACGTCGCGGACGCCGTCGAAGTCGACGACGTCGGAACTCGTCGCCGTAGTGGTCGCGCTGGCATAGGCGGGCGAACCGCCGCGCTGGGTGGAATAGCCCGCGAGGAGAGCGAAGAGCGCAAGCGCAACGACGACCAGGGGGATGAACCGTGGCTTCATGTGACCTCCCAAGCACACAACGTAGTCGTTATCCACAGGTTTATCCACAGCGTGTGGATAGAACGTGTGTACGAGGAGGTGCCAGCTGAGCTGGCCTTATGCGCTCGGGTGTGGCCTGACGGTCAGCCTGGGGGCCTCGAAGTCGCGGTTGTCTACAACCAGCTGGGCGCGGTCCCGGGGTCGCACCGCGTCGAGCGGAATGTCGACGAAGATCCGCAGATCCCAGTGCGGGTCGAGCTCCGGACGTTGCAGGAAGCAGCCGTCTGCGATCAGGACGGCGTCGGCCGTCGCGGTGCGGTCCGGCCCGTCGAGCGCGGTGAGTGCGGCGAGGTCCATCAGCGCGGGGCGATAGCTGAGGGTGCCGCCCGGGCCGAGCGGCACGAGCAGCTTGTCGCGGATCCCGTCGTTGTCCCAGGAGTCCAGGTAGTAGCTCTCCGGGGAGTCCTGTGGAAAACGGGTCCGCAGCGCGACGGCCCGCCTGAACTGGTCGATGCTGACCCGGATCACCTCGCGGGCGGTCCGTTCGCGAAGCGTCGCCGCGAGCTCGTCGGAGAGCGTCGTCTTGCCTGCGGCAGAGCAACCGTCGATCGCTACGCGCACGGGGTGGGGACGCTCGACCGCGAGTGCGGCGTCCGCCAACGCCACCAGCACCTCTTGCCGTCGACTCACGAGATCCGCCCGTCCGCCGAGCCTGGATACGAATGTAGGGCCGGCCCGCAATTGGACCGGCCCTACGAAGAAAGTCGCTGATCAGCGAGCGGAGGATACGAGATTCGAACTCGTGAGGGTGTTAACCCAACACGCTTTCCAAGCGTGCGCCCTAGGCCTCTAGGCGAATCCTCCGTCGCACAGGATACAGGTCTGCTCGGGGCGATCCAGGCCACCCCAAACCCGGCGACGGGTCAGCCCGGGTACGCTAGGGGCACCCCTCGTGCGGCGTACAACCTGTGAACCTCCCCAGGGCCGGAAGGCAGCAAGGATAAGCGGGCTCTGACGGGTGCACGAGGGGCCTTTCTGTCTCTGGCCTCAGGTCCACTCGGACTGCGCGGCGTACCAGCCCAGTTGCATGCGGGTGCGCACGCCGGCCAACTCCATCATTCGCTGCACCCGGCGCTGCACCGTGCGCATCGACATGCCGAGCTGCGAGGCGATGGCGCGGTCGGTCAGCCCGGTCAGCAGGAGGGCGAGCACCTGGCGGTCGAGAGGGAAGAGCCGGCCGTCCTCGGATTGCTCGTTCAGCTCGCCGTCGAGGCCGAGCGAGAGCGGCCAGGCGCGGTCCCACACCGCGTCGAAGAGGGCCTGCAACGCGTCGAGCAGGCCGCTGCGGTGCACCACGATCGCCGTGGGGAGGTTGGTCTCGTCGGCCATCGGCAACACGCCGATCGCCCGGTCCGCGATCACGAGCTTGATCGGCACGTGGTCGGCGACGCGTACCTCTTCTCCCGCCGCCAACGCGGTGACCGCGTCGGCCGTGCCGCCGTCCTCTTCCAGCACCGCCCGCTCGACGACGACCCGATAGCGGACGCCTCTGCGCAAGGTCTCGGTCTCGACCGTGTTGTCGGCCCGGCTCACCGCGAGCGTCGTGGTGGTGACCAGGGCCTGCACCTCGTCCGTCGCAGTCGCCTGAAGCTGCTCGAAGCGCTGGCTGATCACATCGATCCCGCTGACCACCTCGACCAGGTCGCCGGCGGCACGGTCGGCGGCCGTCGCCCGGTACCGGGCCGCCAGGTTGGCGAGCTCGAGCTCCGCCCGGCGCAGCTGGTCGCGGCGGGCGGTGACCAGCGGGCCAAGGGCGAAAGCGGGGGAGCTGGCGATATATCGGCCACCGGAGCGGGCGGCCAGGCCGAGGCCGTGCAGGCTGGCCAGGGCAGCGTCCGCCTCGGGCAGGCTGGTGTCGAGCGCCGCGGCGAGCTCTTCGGTGGTTGCGGCGGGACGGGCGACCAATTCGCGGTAGGTCGCTTCTTCGATGGGTCGCAGGCCGAGTGCGGCGAGCGGTGAGCTGTCGGTCACGCGTTACTTCCCCCAGGTCAAGCGCTGGCGAGTATGCGCCATGACCTAAATACGACGCAACCGGAGCGTCCCGTCCATGTCGTGCGTGTGCCAGTGTGTGCGAAGTCGGCGCAGGCCCCTCACCCCCCAACTGCGCCGGCTACCTCGTGCGATGTCCGGGCGTTGCCAACCCAGTTGGTGGCGCCCGGATCACCGTTATGGGGCGGGCAACCTGTCGGTGCGGCGTGAGAGGCTAGACGCCGTTGGGAGGGGACTGTGGCGCTCGCGCTCTACCGCAAGTACCGGCCGCGGACATTCGCCGAGGTGATCGGCCAGGAACATGTGACCGAGCCGTTGTCGCAGGCCTTGCGCAGCGGTCGGCTTCACCATGCCTACCTGTTCTCCGGCCCACGGGGCTGCGGCAAGACCTCCAGCGCGCGCATCCTCGCCCGCTCGCTCAACTGCGAGCGCGGCCCGACGCCTGAGCCCTGTGGGGTTTGTGAGTCGTGCCGGGCGCTCGCGCCCGACGGTTCCGGCTCGATCGACGTGATCGAGATCGACGCGGCCAGCCACGGCGGCGTCGACGACGCCCGTGAGCTGCGTGAACGCGCTTTCTTCGCGCCGGCCTCCAGCCGCTTCAAGATCTATGTGATCGACGAGGCGCACATGGTGTCGACGCAGGGCTTCAACGCGCTGCTCAAGTTGGTCGAAGAGCCGCCCGACTACGTCAAGTTCATCTTCGCGACCACCGAGCCCGACAAGGTCCTCGGCACGATCAAGTCGCGCACGCACCATTACCCCTTCCGGCTGATTCCGCCAGGAATCTTGCGGCCTTATCTCGAGCAGCTCGCCGAGGCCGAAAAGGTGAAGGTCGAGCCGCCGGTCTTCCCGCTGGTGGTCCGGGCCGGTGGTGGCAGCGCTCGTGACACCCTGTCGGTGCTCGACCAGCTGATCGCCGGCGCGGGTCCGGAGGGCGTCAGCTACGGGCGGGCGGTGGCCCTGCTCGGGGTGACCGACGCCGCGCTGATCGACGAGATGTGCGACGCGCTGGCGGCCAGCGACGGCGCGGCGGCTTACGGCACGATCGACCGGGTCGCCGAGGCCGGCCACGACCCGCGCCGGTTCGCATCCGACCTGCTGGAGCGGCTGCGCGACCTGATCGTCATGCAGCAGGTCCCGGAGGCCGCGGCCAAGGGCCTGATCGACGGGCCGGCCGACCAGCTCGAGCGGATGAACGCCCAGGCACAACGACTCGGCCCGGCGACCCTGTCCCGGTGCGCCGACATCGTGCACAACGGCCTGATCGAGATGCGCGGCACCACCGCCCCCCGCCTCCTGCTCGAACTGATCACCGCGCGGATGCTGCTGCCGACCGCGGACCGGGCCGAGAGCGACCTGCTCCAACGGCTCGAGCGCATGGAGCACCGACTGGCGCTCGGGGGCGACCAGGGCTTCGCGTCAGAAGAGCCTTCCGATTCGCGGCCGGCCGTGCTCGCCGGCCGGGGTCCGGGCGCAGCCCGGCAGCCCGGCACCGCCGGTGAGGCGGCCCCGGCCGACCGGGGCGCGACCGACCCGGCTTCTACGGACGGCGACCCGCCCGCGGGCGGAGGCCTCGCCGCGGCCCGCGCGGCCGCAAGTCGTGGAGCGGCCGCGGCTCGCGCCGCGGCGAGCGGCGGAGCCACTGGGGCTCGCGCCGCGCAGGGCGGCATTGCGGAGTCCGGTGGTGGCGCGGCTGCGGCTCGCGCTGCGGCGGGCGGTGGCGCGGATGTCGGTGGTGGCGCGGCTGCGGCTCGTGCTGCGGCGGGCGGTGGCACGGACGCGGATGCGGCGTGGCACCGCGCAGGTGGCGGTGCCGCTGCGGCTGGTGGTCGCGCAGGTGCTGGCGGTGGCGCTGACGCTGGCGCTGAGGCGGACGCGGCGTGGCACGGCGTAGGTGGCGGTGCCGCTGCGGCTGGCGGTGGCGCGGATGAGGCCCGATCTGGCAGTTCTGCCGAGGCCCGCGGTGGCGTGGATGCGGCATGGCCGGTCGCCGGCGGCGAGGCCGGTGTGGCTCATGCCGCGGGCGGTTCCTCCTTCGCGGCTGCGCGCGATGACGTTGCCGGAGGCGGCCCGGACGAGGCGCGGTCGGGCGGGGGTTCCGGACGTGCGGCGGCCGACCGCACTGGCGGGAGCGCACGCCGCACCGAGATCGTGCCCGACGACCAGATGGCGTCCGGCGACGGCGATCAGCGACCGCCCTCCGACGCGCGGGCGCCCGACAACCGCCCCGGACGGCCACAGCCCCACGGGACCGACGCCGATGAATCCTCGAGCAACGGCTATGACGAGCGGCCCCGCCGGGTGCCGCCGCAGGCGGTGATGGCCGACCCCGCTACGCCGGAGCCGGTAATTCCTGAGGCTGGCGGGCCGGATGCGCTGGACGCGGCCGCCGTGCGGCGGGTCTGGGACGAGATCGTCGCCATGGCTCGGCGCGACAACAAGAGGATTGCCGCGCTGGCCAGCGAGGCGACCGTGCGCGACATCGACGGCGATACGTTGGTGTTGACCTTCCGGCATTCGTTCCACGCCCGCACCCTCGCCGAGAATCGTGAGCCGTTGTCGGATGCGATCTATGAGGTGCTCGGCAGCCGTTGGCAGATTCGCTGCGAGTTGGCCGGTGACGAGCGGGCCACTGGTTCCGGGGCAGGCCCCGCGCCTGCTCGGCCGTCCGGCGGCCGCGAGCCGTCCGGCGACTCCTCGGCGGCCGGCGGTCGGGCGCCCGGTCGCGAACGGGGAGCGCGGGAGCGCTCGTCGAGTGCTCGGGGTGAGAGCGGCGCCTCCGGCGACCGCTCGTCCGATGAGGATCACCCGGCCGGTTCAGCTACCCGATCCGCGCCGGCTACGGCCGGAACAGCCCGCGCCGACCGGGGACCGGATCCAGCTCGGCCCAGCGACGGCGAGCGGCCTCGCGTAGAGCGCAGCCCGGTCGCGACTGCCGAGGGCGAAGCGAGCCCAGCGGCCAGGGCCACCCCAGCCCAAGCCGAGCAGCAGTCGGACCGCGCCGCGACAGCACCAGCGGGACGCGCGGACTTCGCAGCGGCCACGGCGCACAGCGACGAGCGGGCGGCGGACCGGCCCGCGTCGGGACGCCCGCCAACCGCAAGCCCAGCACCGGACGTGAAGGACACGGACGGCCACGGCCTGGCAACGAGCCCGACACCCGACGCGAGGGAAGCAGGCGGGCGGACCACCTCGGCGCCGGCGAGCCCAGTCCGCCAGCCGGGTGCGTCCGCATCTCGCGCGGACAGGCCGACCGCGGACCGGCGTCCCCCCGCGCGGCCGGCGGCACCCGCCCCACCACCGGCGACCGACGAAGAAGAGGACTGGCCGGAGACCGCCCTACCAGGCGGTGTGGCAGCCGACTCGGAATGGCCTGAGACCGCGATCGCCTCACCACCGACCCAGACCGCCGCGGCAGCGGTAGCCGCTCCGGTCGCTGTAGCGGCGGCCCCAGCCCCGGTGCAAACCCGCCCGACACCACCGGCCGGAGGCGGCGGTGGTGCGGCGGCCGCCGCCCGGGCCGCCGCCCGAGCAGCCGCGGGCCGCGGCAACAAGACGACAACAACAGCACCACCAGCACCCCAGACCAAGGCCGCGGATGCCGACTGGGCGGCTGAGCCGCCGTTCGACCCGGACTACGACACTCCGGGCAAGGCGGCCCGGTTCGAGGGATTCGACCCGGGAGACGAGCCGACCGACGACGTGATCGACGAGAAGACCGCGCGGCAGAGCAGTGAGCAGCAGGCATTCGCGCTTCTGCACGAGGCTCTCGGTGCCGAACGGATCGGCGAGATCGACCTCAAGTAGCCGCAGGACCGCACCTCGCCAGCGATCGGCCCGATCACCCCACTAGTCTCTAAAGGGACCGACGGACCCGACGAAGGAGTCACCCGTGCGCCCCGGTGGACAGCCCAACCTGCAGCAGCTCATGAAGCAGGCGCAGAAGATGCAGCAGCAGATCGCCGACGCGCAGGCCGAGCTCGCTGAGGCCGAGGTGACCGGCACCGCCGGCGGTGGGCTGGTCACGGCCACCCTGAGCGGCACCGGCGAGGTGCTTAGCGTCAAGATCGACCCCAAGGCGGTCGACCCGGACGACGTCGAGACGCTCGAGGACCTGGTGGTCGCGGCGCTGCGCAACGGCACCGAGGCCGTGCGCACCCTCACCGAGGAGAAGATGGGTCCGGTCAGCGGCGGCATGGGCGGCCTCGGCCTGCCCGGCTTCTAAGAGCAGCCCACCGTGTACGAAGGCGCGATCCAGGACCTGATCGACGAGCTGGGCCGCCTGCCCGGCGTCGGGCCGAAGAGCGCCCAGCGGATCGCGTTCCACATCCTCTCGGCCGACCCGGCCGACGTCACCCGGCTGGCCACGGTGCTCAACCGGGTCAAGGACCAGGTGCGCTTCTGCACCACCTGTTTCAACGTCGCCGAGTCGGAGCAGTGCCGGATCTGCCGCGACCCGCGCCGCACCGACGAGTTCCTCTGTGTCGTCGAGGAGCCGAAGGACGTCGTCGCGGTCGAGCGGACCGGTGAGTTCCGCGGCCGGTACCACGTGCTCGGCGGCGCGATCAACCCGCTCGAGGGCATCGGCCCCGACAACCTGCGGGTACGTGAGCTGATGAGCCGGCTCGGGTCGGGCGAGGTCAAGGAGCTGATCCTGGCCACCGATCCGAATACCGAGGGTGAGGCCACGGCGACCTACATCGCCCTCCTGGTCAAGCCGATGGGCATCGCCGTAACGCGCCTGGCCAGCGGGCTTCCGGTCGGTGGCGACCTGGAGTACGCCGACGAGATCACATTGGGCCGTGCCTTCGAGGGCAGGCGTGCGGTCTGAGTCACTTCCCACGAGCGGGAAGCCACAAATAACTACAACTTAGACACATCGAATGCCCGTACATCGGGCATATCGGGGCAAGCTGTCCGGTTCGATGCCCGGGGTCAATATGACACTGGCCGAACCGTGTGCCAGCATGACCGTCACACCGAAGACGTTTTCACGTCCGGGCACAGCGTCATCCCCCGATTACCCGAGGTTCCGAGTTGGCAGGTCACATTGTCATTACGGGCAGGCCTGAAGTTGGTTACGCCCCTTCCCCGCCCTTGACGCTGAGCGACGACGCGAGAAATTGTTCGGTACGCAGCGACACGACGTCGCTGACGTTCGCGCGCCCGTTCGGCTCACCCCAGTCGAGCGGTCATCACGAACTCTCCACGTACGCGCCAACCGATCGGTTGTCGACGCGGCGGGGGCCGGTCCGTCCTGCGGGTCGCACGGTCACCTGCGCGCGGCGGCCGGGGAAAGGACCGGGCAGCTGATGGTCGTTGGCCCCGACGCGTCCATTTCCGATCAGGTCCCTGTCGGAGAGCCGCCGGCTGAAGCCGCGGGCTCCACGAAGACCATCGAAGGACGTTCCCTAGGCCAGATCGCCTGGCGCCGGCTCAAGCGGGACAAAGCCGCTATGGCCGGCGGCATCGTGATCATCCTGTTGATCCTGATCGCCCTCTTCGCGCCGCTCATCGTGCACGCGTGGGGCTACGACCCCAACTCCTTCCACCAGGAGACGATGGATCCGGCGACGCAGGCGCCCACGTCGACGTTCCCGTTCGGGGCGTTCGACTCCAAGCACCTGATGGGTGTCGAGCCGCCGTTCGGCCGCGACATCTTCAGCCGGGTTCTCTACGGCGCGCGCATCTCGCTGCTGATCGCCTTCCTGGCGACCCTGCTCTCGGTGGTCATCGGCGCGACGCTCGGCGTCATCGCCGGTTACCTCGGCGGCTGGGTCGACACGCTGATCAGCCGCGCGATGGACCTCTTCCTGGCGTTCCCGATCCTGGTGTTCGCGATCGCGCTGGCCGGTGTCATCCCGGACAAGGCGTTCGGACTCTCCGGCGACACGCTCCGAATAGTCCTACTGATCTTCATCATCGGCTTCTTCAACTGGGGCTACATGGCTCGCATCGTGCGGGGCCAGACGCTCTCGTTGCGGGAACGCGAGTTCGTCGACGCGTCCCGGAGCCTGGGTGCGCGCAGCGGCTACATCCTGCGCAAGGAGCTCCTGCCGAACCTGGTCGCGCCGATCCTGATCTACGCGACCCTGCTGATCCCGACCAACATCCTCTTCGAGGCGGGCCTGTCCTTCCTGGGCGTCGGCATCCGGCCTCCGACGGCGACGTGGGGCGGAATGCTCAGCGAGGCGGTGCGCTACTACACGATGCCGCACTTCATGTTCTGGCCTGGCCTGGCGATCTTCATCACCGTGCTGGCCTTCAACCTCTTCGGAGACGGACTCCGCGACGCGCTTGACCCAAAGACGCGATGAGCGAGCAACGGTTCCACAACCCGAAGCCCCACCACCTCTCAACCGAAGGGGAGCAGTAGATGAAGAGAAGGATGGTGACTGGCGTCGCCGTTGGCGTCGCAGCCGCCCTCGCTCTCGCCGCATGTGGCGGCGGGGGCACTGATTCCACCACGGACAACGCCGGCGGTGGCACCACCACGGCAGCGTTCGACGCCGCCAACGGCAAGGTGTTCAACCCTTCTGACAAGAAGGGCGGAACGCTGAAGATGGCGATTTCGTCGGACTGGGACTCGGTCGACCCGGGCGACACCTACTACGGTCTCTCCTGGAACCTCGCCCGGCTCTACACCCGTTCGCTGACCATGTTCAAGGTCGGCCCGGGCAAGACCAGCAGCGAGCTGACCGGTGACCTCGCCGAGGGCCTGGGCGTGCCCAGCGACGGCGGCAAGACCTGGACGTACAAGCTGCGTCAGGGTCTGAAGTTCGAGGACGGCACCCCGATCACGTCGAAGGACGTCGAGTACGGTGTGTCGCGCTCGCTGGAGAAGGCGACGCTGGTCAACGGCCCGACCTACTTCAACGACTTCCTCGACCTCAAGGGCTACAAGGGCCCCTACTCGAGCAAGGGTCAGGACAACCCGGCGATCGACACGCCGGACGACCAGACCGTTGTCTTCCACCTGAACAAGCCGTTCGGTGGCTTCGACTACTTCGCCCAGATCCCGGCGACCGCCCCGGTTCCGGCCGGCAAGGACACCGGTGCGAAGTACAAGGAGCACGTGGTCTCGTCGGGCCCGTACAAGTTCGAGAGCTACTCGGCCGGTAAGGGCTTCAAGCTGGTCCGCAACGACCAGTGGGACCAGTCCACCGACCCGAACCGCAAGGCGCTGCCGGACGCGTACGACGTCACCATCGGCGCCAACGCGGACGACATCGACAACCAGATCATCGATGGTTCGCTCGACGTCGACATCGCCGGCACCGGTGTGCAGCCCGCGGCTCTGTCCCGCGTGCTCGGCCAGCCGGACATCAAGGCCCGCGCCGACAACCCGCTCAGCGCGCGTCTGAACTACGTCTCGATCAACCCGAACGTCCCGGCTCTCAAGAACATCGAGTGCCGTAAGGCCGTCGAGTACGCGGCGGACCGCACCACCTACCAGACCGCGTACGGCGGCCCCCAGGCCGGCGGCGAGATCGCGACGGGTCTCCTCCCGCCGCAGCTCCCGGGCTTCCAGAAGCTCGACGTGTGGTCGGCCGGCGCGGACAACAAGGGTGACCTCGACAAGGCCAAGGCCGCTCTGCAGGCCTGTGGCTCGCCGAACGGCTTCGAGACCAACATCGCCTACCGGGCCGAGCGTCCGAAGGAGAAGGCGACCGCCGAGGCGCTGCAGCAGTCCCTCCAGCGGGTCGGCATCAAGCTCACGCTGAAGCCGTTCCCGACCGGTGACTACTTCGCGCTGTACGCGGGCAAGCCCAGCTACCGCAACTCGAACAACCTGGGCCTCATGGTCAACAGCTGGGCGGCGGACTGGAACGACGGCTTCGGCTTCCTGTCGCAGATCGTCGACGGCCGGGTCATCCGGGACACCGGTGGCTCGTCCAACCTGAGCGTCAACATCCCCGAGGTCAACACGATGATCGACCAGGCCATCGCGGAGACCGACACCGCCAAGCGGGACGCCCTCTGGGGCGCCATCGACAAGCGGGTCATGGAGGAGGCGGTGATCCTGCCGGGCGTTTGGGCCAAGCAGGTCACGGTGCGTTCGAAGAACACCACCAACGTCTTCGTCAACGACGCGTACGGCCAGTACGACTACCTGTCGATGGGCGTTCAGTAAATCTCCGTCTAGAGCTAAACCCCTTGGTTAGCAAGCACCCCAAGTGAGGTAGGTGAAGGCGCGCGGCGGTCGGCCCGTCCCGGTAACTCGGGACGGGCCGGCCACCGGAGCCGAACTCCGTGGTCACGTACATCATCCGGCGCCTGTTCGGTGCCGCGCTGACGTTGGTCATCGTCAGCATGATCACCTTCGGCATCTTCTACCTGGTGCCGCGTTGGGCCGGCGGCACCGCCGAAGACCTGGCGTCCCGCTATGTCGGCCGCACGGCCAACCCGGAGCAGGTCGCCGAGGCGGCGAAGGGGCTCGGCCTCACTGACAACTTCTTCGTGCAGTACGGGGACTGGCTCAAGGCCATCTTCGTCGGGCGGCAGTTCCACTTCGGTGGGACCACGTACGACTGCTCGGCACCGTGCCTCGGCTACTCGTTCATCGGCCGTAACCCGGTGCTGCCCGACATCCTCGACCGCCTCCCAGTCACCGCCTCGCTCGCCTTCGGCGCGGCGATCATCTGGGTGATCTTCGGTGTCGCCACCGGCGTGCTGTCCGCCCTCAAGCGGGGCAGCATCTTCGACCGCGCCGCGATGGGCATCGCGCTCGGCGGCGTCTCGCTGCCGATCTTCTGGACCGGCCTCGTCTCGCTGGTCATCTTCAGCTACACGCTCCACTGGACCAAGCCCGGTGGCTCGTACACCCCGATCGAACAGAATCCGGGCGAGTGGGCGTACAGCCTGCTGCTGCCCTGGATCACGCTCGCACTGCTGTTCTCCGCGGCCTATGCCCGGCTGACCCGTGCGGGCATGCTCGAGACGATGGGCGAGGACTACATCCGCACCGCGCGGGCCAAGGGCCTGCGCGAACGGACCGTGGTCACCAAGCACGGCTTGCGTGCCGCGCTGACCCCCATCGCGACCATCTTCGGCCTCGACGTCGGCCTGCTGATGGGCGGCGCGGTGCTCACCGAGAGCACCTTCTCGCTGCCGGGCATCGGCAAGTACGCGATCGACGCCATCAACGCCAACGACATGCCCAAGGTGATGGGATTCGTCATCTTCGCCGCCGGCTTCGTCGTCATCGCAAACCTGATCGTGGACGTGGTGTACGCGGTCATCGACCCGAGGGTGAGGCTGGCCTGATGCCTGCTCCAGATGCCTTCCTCGATGTGCGGGACCTGCGCATCCACTTCCCGACCGACGACGGCCTGGTCAAGTCCGTCGACGGCCTGAACTTCAAGCTGCAGCGCGGCAAGACGCTCGGCATCGTCGGCGAGTCCGGCTCCGGCAAGTCGGTGACCAGCCTCGGCATCCTGGGCCTGCACAACAAGCGCAACGCCCGGGTGTCCGGCGAGATCCTGCTGGACGGCACCGACATCGTCAGTGCCGACCCGGAGGAAGTGCGCAAGATGCGCGGCCGCCGGATGGCGATGATCTTCCAGGACCCGCTGTCCGCGATGCACCCGTACTACACGGTCGGCCACCAGATCGTCGAGGCCTACCGGGTGCACAACAACGTGTCGAAGGCGGTCGCGAAGAAGCACGCGATCGACCTGCTCGGCCGGGTCGGCATTCCGCAGCCGGACCGCCGCGTCGACGACTACCCGCACCAGTTCTCCGGCGGCATGCGGCAGCGCGCGATGATCGCGATGGCGCTGTCCTGTGACCCGGAGCTGCTGATCGCCGACGAGCCGACCACGGCCCTCGACGTCACGGTGCAGGCGCAGATCCTCGACCTGATGCGTGACCTGCAGGAGGAGTTCAACTCCGCGCTGATCATCATCACCCACGACCTGGGTGTGGTTGCCGAGCTCGCCGACGACGTGCTGGTCATGTACGGCGGCAAGTGCATCGAGTACGGCTCGGCCGTGACCATCTTCGAAGAGCCGGAGCACCCGTACACCTGGGGTCTGCTCGGCTCGATGCCGCGGCTCGACCGGGGCGTGACGAACCGGCTCATGCCGATCAAGGGCACCCCGCCCTCGCTGATCAACGTGCCGTCAGGCTGCGCGTTCCACCCGCGTTGCGCCTACGAGCCGCAGACCGGCGGTCGGGGTACGACGGAGGTCCCGGAGCTGGTCGAGTCCGGCCGGGGCCACCTGGTGCGCTGCCACCTTCCGGTGGCCGAGCGCAAGCGGATCTGGCAGGAGCAGGTCCGCCCGAAGTTGGAGGCAGGATCATGACGGAGAGCATCGCCCGGGAAGGCGTCGCCACGCAGACCCCGAGCAAGGAGGCGCTGCTCTCGGTGACCGGGCTGCAGAAGCACTTCCCGATCACCAAGGGGCTCCTCAAGCGTCAGGTCGCCGCGGTCAAGGCCGTCGACGGCATCGACTTCGAGGTCTTCAAGGGCGAGACGCTCGGCCTGGTCGGCGAGTCCGGCTGCGGCAAGAGCACGACCGGCCGACTGATCACCCGGCTGGCCGAGCCGACCGGCGGGAAGATCACCTTCGACGGCTCCGACATCACGCACCTGAAGACCGGCGCGATGCGGCCCTACCGCCGCGACATGCAGATGATCTTCCAGGACCCGTTCTCGTCGCTGAACCCCCGGCACACGGTCGGCGCCATCGTCGGTGCGCCGTTCCACATCCAGGGCGTCAAGACCGAGCACGGTGTCAAGCGCGCGGTGCAGGACCTGCTCAAGCTGGTGGGCCTCAACCCGGAGCACTACAACCGCTACCCGCACGAGTTCTCCGGCGGTCAGCGGCAGCGCATCGGCATCGCCCGCACCCTGGCGCTCAAGCCGAAGCTGATCGTCGCCGACGAGCCGGTGTCCGCGCTCGACGTGTCGATCCAGGCCCAGGTCGTCAACCTGCTCGAGGACCTCCAGGAAGAGCTCGGCCTGACCTACGTGGTGATCGCGCACGACCTCTCCGTGGTGCGGCACATCTCGGACCGGGTCGCGGTCATGTACTTGGGCAAGATCGTCGAGGTTGCCGATCGCGAGTCGCTCTACAGCAACCCGCGGCACCCGTACACGGTCGCGCTGATGTCGGCGGTGCCGGTCCCCAACCCGCGCCGGCGCGCGTCCAACCAGCGCGAGCGCGTGCTGCTCACCGGCGACGTGCCGAGCCCGATCGACCCGCCGTCCGGCTGCCGGTTCCGCACCCGCTGCTGGAAGGCCCAGGAGATCTGCGCGACGACAGAGCCGCCGCTCGTCGTCCGTGAAGGCGACGCACCAGGCCACCAGACGGCTTGTCACTTCCCGGTCGCTGACAACGAGGAAGTCGTCGGCCGCACCAAGACGGCATAAGAGCGGCTGGATCAAGAGCCGGTCGCGGTCCCGGGTTCGCCGGGGGCGCGACCGTTGCTCCCGCCGGAGACCGCTCCGCTTCGCTGCGCTGCCAGGTCCGCGGTGGGTTGCGGCAACGTCTTCAACCCGCCGCGACCGCGCAGGCCGCGGTGGGTTGCGGCAACGCCTTGGCCCGCCGGGACCGCGGAGGCTGCGGTGGGTTGCGGCGACGGCTTTAGCCCTCTGGGCGGTTCAGTAGCGCCAGCGCGATCGTGTGCACCGCGTCGAGGTCGGCCGGGTCTTTCAGGCTGGCCTTGCCGCCGGTGACGGCGTACCACTCGGCGGCGTCCTTGTACTGGACCTTCAGCGCGACGGTGCCGTCGGCCAGCTCGGTGCGCAGGGTCAGGTCGCCGGTCACTACGCCGACTTCGTCGGTCATGACGCCGCCTGGGCCGGCGGTCAGGTCGGACTGTTTCGCGGTTGGCTCCGTCATGGGCAGGTCTCCAGCATGTCGGCTAGCGCGTTCTTTTCCGCGGTGGTCACTGTCAGCTTCCAGTAGTGCTTGACGGTGATCCAGTCTTGCGCGTACTCGCACCAGAAGTCGCGGTTGCTCGGCTTCCACTGCGACGGATCCTGGTCACCCTTTGCCCGGTTGCTGTTGAGCGAAACCGCCAGCAGCTGGGGGCGCTCCAGGTCGTTGGCGAAATCGCCCCGTGCCTTGTCCTCCCACTCGTCAGCACCTGAGCGCCAGGCGTTCGCCAGCGGCACCATGTGGTCGATGTCGACATCGGACGGGTCCGTCAGCGTGCGGTTGTCATAGACGCTGTCCCAGCGCCCGCCGACCACATTGCACCCGCTCACCTCGACGCCCGTGCCGTCGCGGTGCAGCACCGTGTCACGGACGTCACAGTTCTTGCCGGCCTTGCGCCAGTGCGGGAATCGATCGCGGCTGTAGCCCTTCATCGAGGCCGCCCGGGCCACGGTCAACTGGTCGAGCAACCGGGTGGCTTCGGTGGCCGCCGGACCCGTTTCGGTGGCTCGTGGGCCGGCCGAACCCGGCTCAACCGGGACGCAACCGGCGGCGGCGGTGAGGACGAAGGCAGCGGCCAGGACATTGAGGATGATGCGGGGGGTACGCACGTACTAATCGTGCGCCCCGTCCGCCACCCAGGCCAGAACCTCCGGTCCCTTCGGCGAGTCAGTGGTGGTCCGTGACCGCGCGGGGCAGATTGGGCACATGACCACGCCCATCCCTCTCGAACTGAAGTCGGCAGCCGGTCGGGGCGTGCTCTTCTCCACCATCCTCGCGTCGGGCATGGCGTTTCTCGACGGCACCATCGTCAACGTCGCCCTGCCGCACATCGGCGCCGACCTGAACTCGACGGTCGCGGGTCTGCAATGGACCATCAACGGCTATCTGCTGACGCTGGCCGCGTTCGTGCTCCTCGGCGGCTCGCTGGGTGACCGGCTCGGGCGCCGCAGGATCTACGTGATCGGCATCGTCTGGTTCACCGTGGCGTCGGTGCTGTGCGCGCTCTCGCCGACCATCGGCATGCTGATCGGCGCCCGGTTCCTGCAGGGCGCCGGCGCGGCGCTGCTCACGCCGGGCTCGCTGGCGATCATCCAGGCGTCGTTCCGGTCCGAGGACCGCGGTCGCGCGATCGGCATGTGGTCCGGCTTCTCCGGCATCTCCACTGCGCTCGGCCCGTTCGTCGGTGGCTACCTGATCGACGCGTTGTCCTGGCGCTGGGCCTTCCTGATCAACGTGCCGCTCGGCGTGCTGGCGATCCTCGCGTCGGCCAAATGGGTGCCGGAGAGCCGGGCGCCCGCCGAGAACACCCGATTCGACGTGACCGGCGCCGTGCTGGCCGCGCTGGCTCTGGCCGGCATCACCTTCGCGTTGATCGAGGCGCCGGACGACGGTTGGGGCGCGCCGTTGGTGGTCGGGGCGGTCGCCATCGGCGTGGTGTGCGCGGTGGCCTTCGTGCTGGTCGAGCGCCACAAGGGCGACGCGGCCATGACGCCGCCCGCGCTGTTCCACAGCCGGGTATTCACGGTACTCAACCTCTACACCGTGGCGGTCTACGGCGCGCTGAGCGGCCAGAGCTTCTTCCTCGCCGTGATGCTCCAGAACGTCGCCGGGTACGACGCTTTCCAGACCGGCCTGGCCACGCTGCCGTCGACGGTCCTGATGCTGCTGCTCTCGGCCCGCTCCGGTGAGCTCGCGACCCGGATCAGCCCGCGCTGGCAGCTCGCCATCGGCCCGGTGGTCGCCGCGGTCGGGATGATCCTGCTCCGCCGCGTCGGACCGGACACCAACTACCTCACCGACGTGCTGCCAGGGGTGCTGCTCTTCGGCCTCGGCCTGGTCACCCTGGTGGCTCCGCTGACAACCGCCGTGCTCGGCGCGGTCAGCATGGAGCACTCGGGCATCGCGAGCGGGGTCAACAACGCGGCCGCCCGGGCCGGCGCGCTGATCGCCATCGCCGCGTTGCCGTTGCTGGTCGGCCTGACCGGCGCGGCGTACGAGGTGCCGGCCGAGCTCACGTCGTCGTTCCGCTCGGCGATGCTGTGGTGCGCCGGGTTGATGGTGGTCGGCTCGGTGTTAGCCGTGGTCTTCTGCGGTGGCGTCGTGGCGGCCATGTGGCACCGCGCGGTCACGGTCACGACGACAGCCACCCACTCCGTGCACCCGGTGCAGGACCGTGCCGACGTCTGAACAGGCCGGAGCCCGGCACCCAGGGTTCGGGTGCCGGGCTCCGGTCTTTCCGGGATCGCCGGTTACTTGCGGGCGCGGTTGACCGCGCTGGTGATGGCTCGCATCGAGGCGTTGACGATGTTGGGGTCGAGGCCGACGCCCCACACGGTCTCGCCGTCGACGTCGCATTCCACGTAGGCGGCGGCTCGGGCGTCGCCACCGGATGACATGGCGTGCTCGGCGTAGTCGAGCACCCGTACGCGGATGCCCATGCTCTGGATCGCGTTGACGTAGGCGTCGATCGGACCGTTGCCGACCGCGGTCAACACCCGCTGGACGTCCGAGTACTCGACGGTCGCCTCGACCTCGACCTTGTCGTCGACCGTGGCCGTCGCGTACCCGTGCAGCGTGATGTCGTTGGTCCGCGCGGTCAGGTATTCCGCCGCGAAGATCTCCCACATCCGCTCGGGCTCGACCTCGCCGCCCTCGTTGTCGGTGTGCGCCTGGACCACGCCGGAGAACTCGATCTGCAGGCGACGCGGCAGGTCGAGGTTGTGCTCCTCCTTCATGATGTACGCGACGCCACCCTTGCCGGACTGCGAGTTGACCCGGATGACCGCCTCGTAGGTGCGCCCCACGTCGCGCGGGTCGATCGGCAGGTACGGCACGCCCCAGGTGAAGTCGTCGATCGGCACACCGGCTTCCTTGGCGTCCCGGCCGAGGGCGTCGAGGCCCTTCTTGATCGCGTCCTGGTGCGAGCCGGAGAAGGCGGTGTAGACCAGGTCACCGGCGTACGGGTGGCGCTCGTGCACGGGCAGCTGGTTGCAGTATTCGACGGTCCGCTTGATCTCGTCGATGCGGCCGAAGTCGATCTGCGGGTCGACGCCCTGCGAGAAGACGTTCAGCCCGAGCGTGACCAGGTCGACGTTGCCGGTGCGCTCGCCGTTGCCGAACAGGCAACCCTCGACCCGGTCGGCGCCGGCCAGCACGCCGAGCTCGGCGGCGGCGACCGCGGTGCCACGGTCGTTGTGCGGGTGCAGGCTCAGCACGACGCTGTCCCGCCGGGGCAGGTTGCGGTGCATCCACTCGATCGAGTCGGCGTACACGTTGGGTGTTGCCATCTCGACGGTCGCCGGCAGGTTGATGATCAGCGGCCGGTCCGGCGTCGGGTCGATCACGTCGATGACGGCCGAGCAGACCTCGAGCGCGTAGTCGAGCTCGGTGCCCGTGTAGGACTCCGGCGAGTACTCGTAGAAGATCTCGGTGTCCGGGGTGTGGATCTCCGCGTACTTCTGGCAGAGCCGCGCACCGCTCGTGGCGATGTCGGTGATGCCGTCCTTGTCGAGGCCGAACACCACCCGGCGCTGCAGCGTCGAGGTCGAGTTGTAGAAGTGGACGATCGCGCGCTTGGCGCCGCGCAGCGACTCGAAGGTGCGTTCGATCAGGTGCTCGCGGCACTGGGTCAGCACCTGGATCGTCACGTCGTCCGGGATCATGTCGTCTTCGATGAGCTGTCGGACGAAGTCGAAGTCCGTCTGGCTGGCCGACGGGAAGCCGACCTCGATCTCCTTGTAGCCCATCTCGACCAGCAGGTGGAACATCCGGCGCTTGCGCTCGGGCGACATCGGGTCGATCAGCGCCTGGTTGCCGTCGCGCAGGTCGACGGCGCACCAACGGGGCGCGGTCTCGATGCGGCGGGTGGGCCAGGTGCGGTCGGGCAGGTCAACGCCGAACTGCTCGTGGTACGAGGCGTACCGCCGGAAAGGCATGCGGCTGGCACGTTGGCGGGCGATGGGATTTTCGGACGTTACGTCAGACATCGCGAAAAAGCTCCTGAGGCTGGAGAAGAGTCATGGGCGCCGTCGGGCGGCTAGAAAACCTGGGTTCGGTGCAGCGAACGGACGGCGCGACTCAGCTCCGCGACGGGGTGCCGGCCTAGAGGGCCCCGTCGCGGCAAGGAAGCAGGAGCTGCCGATGCCACATGACAACGATCACCCTACGTGACGCCGTGCCGCTTTTGCCAAGGACCGTCCGGACTCTGAGACGAAAGTCTCGTTACGTGCCCGGCTGAGCACTGCCGGTGACCGTCGGCGTGGGGCTCGGCGGTGCCGCCATGCCGAGCGGCTTGCCGTCGGTGACCGGGCCTGGCATGGCAACGCTCGCCGGCGCCGGGCCGGTCGGGCCGGCCAGCACCAGTTCGCCGTAGTCGAACCGGGCCGCGGTCAACGTCCCGTCGGCGTCGTAGCAGTAGAAACCGACGTCCAGGGCGGCGCTGACCGAGGCGGTGGTGGTCTCCACCGCGAAGCAGGAGCCCTTCGCGCCGGCCACCGGCGGTGCCGTCGAGACCGACAGCGGCGCGCCCGGGTCGGTCAACACGTGGCGGACCGTGACCAGCGCCCGCTGCACCTTGGGGTCGATCGAATGGGGCACGTCGGCGTCCGGGCCGCCGATCTTCACGCAGTTGGGCGTCAACGACTCGTCGGCCGAGGGCAGCGCGCACTGGAACAGGCCGATCTCGTTGCGCACGATCGAGATGTCGACCGTGCCGCCGAGCGCCAGGTCCGGCACGTCGACCCGCCAGCTCCCGTCGGGCGAGATCGTCAGCGAGACGCTGCGTTCGCGGTTGTCTGCCTTGTAGGTGTAGATCGCGGTGAGGGTGCGGTCCTGCGCGGCGGCGGCGAGGGCGGCGAGTTGGTCGCGAGCCTCGGCTTTCGGCGGCTGCGCGCTCGTGGGCGTCGGATCGGTGGGCTCCGGGGGCGGGTCGCCGCCACAGCCCGTGAGCACGAGCACGGCGGCCAGCGCGCCGGCGAACCACCGGCGCGGGCTCACCCCGTACGCCCACACGGGGTTCATTGTGGTGGTCCTGGCATGTAGAGCGGTCCATGCGTGTCGGCGTGTCTTCGCCCGGGTGGAACTTCTGATCGTGAACGGTGCGTGACGGTCCGTCAGATGGTGGGATCACGACTCCCCTCACACCCTGGCCGCCGGTACCCTGACGGGGGAAAAATCGCGCCGCCGGCGGCCAACCCGGCGGCGCTGGCACGTTTGCCCCGTGCGGCGCCGACCCGGTGCTGCGGGGCGCGGGCATGTGAGACGGGAGCATTCCGCGGTGGCGCTTGTAGTGCAGAAGTACGGCGGCTCATCGGTCGCCGACGCGGAGCGGATCAAGCGGGTTGCCGAGCGCATCGTCGACGCCCGCAAGGCGGGCAACGACGTGGTGGTCGTGGTGTCCGCCATGGGCGACACCACCGACGAGCTGCTCGACCTCGCCCACCAGGTCAGCCCGCTGCCGGCCGGCCGCGAGCTCGACATGCTGTTGACCGCCGGCGAACGCATCTCGATGGCGCTGCTCGCGATGGCGATCCAGAACCTGGGCTACGAGGCGCGGTCCTACACCGGGTCCCAGGCCGGCGTGTTGACCACGTCGGTGCACGGGCGCGCGCGGATCATCGACGTCACGCCGGGTCGGTTGCGCGGTGCGCTCGACGAGGGCGCGATCGCGATCGTGGCCGGCTTCCAGGGCGTCTCGCAGGACACGAAGGACATCACGACGCTGGGCCGGGGCGGGTCCGACACGACTGCCGTCGCGCTGGCCGCGGCGCTGTCGGCCGACGTGTGCGAGATCTACACCGACGTTGACGGCGTCTTTACGGCCGACCCGCGTATCGTGCCTCGGGCGCGGCTCATCAAGCAGATCACGTACGAGGAGATGCTGGACCTGGCCGCCTGTGGCGCCAAGGTGCTGATGCTGCGCTGCGTGGAATACGCGCGCCGCTTCAAGGTGCCGATCCACGTCCGCTCGTCCTACAGCCAGAACACCGGCACTATCGTCACCGGATCGATGGAGGATCTTCCCGTGGAGCAGGCACTGATCACCGGCGTCGCCCATGACCGGAGCGAGGCCAAGATCACGATTGTCTCGGTCCCGGACGAGCCCGGCGCGGCCGCCAAGATCTTCGAAACGGTGGCCGGCGCTGAGATCAACATCGACATGATCGTGCAGAACATCTCGACGGGGCAGGCCGGCGCGCACCAGAGCGGCCGCACCGACATCTCGTTCACGCTGCCGCGGGCCGACGGCCCGGTGGCGATGGGCGCCCTCAACCGGGTGCAGGCCGAGATCGGTTTCGAGACGCTGCTCTTCGACGACCACGTCGGCAAGGTGTCGCTCATCGGCGCCGGCATGCGCTCGCACCCGGGCGTCGCGGCCAAGTTCTTCGCCGCGCTCGCCGAGGCCGGCGTCAACATCGAAATGATCTCCACGTCGGAGATCCGCGTCTCGGTGGTCTGCCGCGACACGGACCTCGACGAGGCGGTACGCGCTGTGCACGACGCATTCGACCTCGGGGGCACGGAAGAAGCCGTGGTCTACGCGGGGACCGGGAGGTGACCGCGGTGTCGCGCTCGGGTCTGCCGTCGCTGGCGGTCGTCGGCGCGACCGGAGCCGTCGGCACGGTGATGTGCGAGCTGTTGTCGGCGCGCAAGAACGTCTGGGGCGAGATCCGCCTGCTGTCCTCGGCCAGGTCGGCGGGCAAGAAGATCTACTGCCGGGGCGAGGAGCTGACGGTCCAGGAACTGTCGGAGTCGACCCTGTCGGGCGTCGACGTCGCGATGTTCGACGTGCCGGACGAGGTGTCGGCGGAGTGGGCGCCGCGCGCGGCGGCCCTGGGAGCGGTCGCGGTAGACAACTCGGCCGCGTTCCGCATGGACCGCGACGTGCCGCTGGTAGTTCCGGAGATCAACCCGGAACAGATCCGCAACAGGCCGAAGGGCATCATCGCGAACGCCAACTGCACGACGCTGACGATGATCGTGGCGATCGCGCCGCTGCATCGCGAATACGGCCTGCGTGAGCTGGTCGTGGCGTCCTACCAGGCGGTGTCGGGTGCAGGGCAGGTCGGCGTCGACACGCTGCACGACCAGCTGACCAAGATCGCGGGGGACCGCGTGCTGGGCTCGCGCTCGGGCAACGTCCGCCAGGCGATCGGCGACGAGCTCGGCCCGTTCCCGGCGCCGCTGGCCCTCAACGTGGTGCCGTGGGCGGGTTCGCTGAAGGACGCGGGTTGGTCGTCGGAGGAGCTGAAGCTCCGCAACGAGTCACGCAAGATCCTGGGGTTGCCAGACCTGAAGGTCTCGGCGACGTGCGTCCGGGTGCCGGTGGTGACCGGCCACTCGGTGGCGGTGCACGCGGTCTTCGGCAGCGAGGTGACGGCAGACGGCGCACGCGAGGCGTTGCGCAACGCACCCAGCGTGATCCTGGTCGACGACCCGGCGGCGGGGGAGTTCCCGATGCCGATCGACGCGGTGGGCACGGACCCGTCGTGGGTGGGCCGGATACGTCGCTCGATGGACGACCCGCGCGCGCTTGATCTGTTCGTCACAGGTGACAACTTGCGTAAGGGTGCGGCGCTGAACACGGCCCAGATCGCGGAACTGGTCGCGGCAGAGCTGACCTCGAAGTAGCCGGAAGCGCGGCGTGATGGCCGCGCTTGACGGCCGTTGGCGCGTTCGATGGGTTGGACCAACCGGGCGCGTTCGGTTGCGGCAATCGCTGGGTTGGTTCGAGGTCGTTGCGGCAACCGCTGCGTCTGCCTGAGGCGGTTGCGGCATTGACCGCGCTGACACCTGTGGTGCGGCAACCGTTGCCTTAGCTGGTGGGTTGGTGTGGCCATTGCCGCCTGGGGTTGGCTCGTGTTGCGGCAACCGCCGTGCGGCTCGGGCTGCGTTGCCGCACCCCCGCCTTGACCCGGGGGTGCGGCACCCTCCGCGTTGATGCGCGGGTTGCGGCAACTACCGCCCTAGCTGGGCCGCGCTTCGGCAACCACCCTGCTGACCTGGACTGCGGTGCGGCAACTACCGCCCTAGCTGGGCCGCGCTGCGGCAACCACCCTGCTGACCTGGACTGCGTTGCGGCAACTACCGCGCTGACTTAGGCGGCATCGCCCAACCACGGCGCAGACCTGGCTGCGTTGCGGCAACCGCCGCTTCAGCTCGAGATGGTTGCCGCAACCACCACCACAGCTTGAGATGGTTGCCGCAACCACCGCTGACCTCAGCAGCGTTGCGGCAACCAGTCAGACGCCGAGCTGGCGGCGGACCTCGGCCGCTACCCGGCCGCCCTCCGCGCGCCCGGCCACGGCCGCCTGGGCGGCCTTCATGGCCGGCCCCATCTGAGCCTTGCCACTGAACGCCCCGGAAGCCAACGCCTCGGACACCAACCCCGACAGCTCTTCGTCGGAGAGTTGCTTGGGCAGGTAGCGGTCGATGACCTCGCCCTCGGCGGTTTCCTTCGCGGCCTGCTCGGCCCGCCCCGCGTCGGCGAACGCGGTCGCGGCCTCGCGGCGCTTCTTCGCCTCACGGGTGAGCACGGCCAAAACCTCGTCGTCGGTCAGTTCGCGCTTCTCCTTGCCGGCCACCTCGGCATTGCCGATCGCGGCCAGCGCCATTCGCAGCGTCGACGTCGTCATTTCGTCGCGGGCCTTGAGCGCCGCCCGCATGTCGGTGGTGAGGACGTCCTTCAGCGTGCCCATGACGCCACAAACTACCCTGGGTCCCATGCGAAAGCGCACGGTTTACCGGCTGGCGGCCGGCACGGCGATGGCTGGCGCGGCGACGTTCGCCTACGCCGCGCTGGTGGAACGGAACCTCTTCACCCTCCGGCGGTACGACGTGCCGGTGCTGGCCACCGACGCCGAACCTCTGCGCATCCTGCATCTGTCGGATCTGCACATGATGCCGGACCAGCGGCGCAAGCAGCAGTGGGTGGCCGCGCTCGCCGGCACCGACCCCGACCTGGTGGTCGTCACGGGCGACAACATGGCGAACCCGCACGCCGTACCCGGTGTCATGCGGGCTCTTCAGCCCCTGCTCGACGTGCCTGGCGCCTTCGTCTTCGGCTCCAACGACTACCGCGGGCCGGTGTTCAAGAACCCGTTCAGCTACTTCGAGAAGGACAGGGAGTACGTCCAGGGCGTCGAGCTCCCGACCGAAGAGCTGCGGGACGTCCTGGTCGGCTCCGGCTGGGCCGATCTCAACAACGCGCGCACCACGATCAAGGCCGGCGGCCGCCTGATCGAAGCCGTCGGGGTCGACGACCCGCACGTGGAACGTGACGACTACCCCTCGGTGGCCGGCCCGGCCTCGCCCGCCGCCGACCTAAGGTTGGCGCTGACCCACACGCCGGAGCCGCGGGTACTCGACGGCATGGCGCGAGACGGCTTCGACCTGATGCTCGCCGGCCACACCCACGGCGGCCAGGTCTGCGTGCCGTTCGTAGGCGCGCTGGTGACCAACTGCGGCCTGCCCCGGTCGATGGCCAAGGGCCTGCACCACTGGCCCGGCGGCGGCGCCTGGCTGCACGTCTCCGCGGGCCTCGGCACGCACCCGACCGCCCCTGTTCGGTTCGCCTGCCGCCCCGAGGCGACGCTGCTCACGCTCATCCCTCGCTGAGGCGGTATACCGAATTTGACCCCGGTGGGCGGTGGGCTAGTATTGCTCGGCACGCCTCGGGGTGTGGCGCAGCTTGGTAGCGCGCTTCGTTCGGGACGAAGAGGTCGTCGGTTCGAATCCGGCCACCCCGACCAGGTGTGAGGGCACATCCGAGATTTCGGATGTGCCCTCTTTGCATCTGGAGCCACGGGACGCCGAGCATTCGCGGTGCGGCCGGTCGAGTGATCGCGGAGGCGGGGCGCCGAGCATTTCCGGGTCACCACGGACCGGGGGTGCCGAGCAATTCACGGCCCGGTCGGTCGAGTGATCGCGAAGTGCGAGGGCCGCCGAGCATTTCGCGGCCAGCAGGGAAGTCACGGATCGCGGGCGGCGAGCAATTCAGAGCAAGGCTGGTCCAGTGATCACGCAGGCCAGAAGCGCTGAGCGAGTGACGGCGCGGGCAACCGAGCGATCGCGGAGGCAGGCCGCAAAACGCGCTAGGAGCTGGCCATCCGAGCGCCGTCGCGGCCGTGGCGCTTGACCTCGTACAGGGCCGCGTCCGCTCGGCGCAGTGCGCGCTCCGGTGGCTCGTCCTCCTCGACCAACGCCACCCCGATGCTGACCGTGCGACCGATCGCCCGGGCGGCCGAGGTCAGCCGGTCCGCGATGGCCATCGCCTCGTTGGGGTGACGCACCTCCAGGACCGCCACGAACTCGTCGCCGCCCAGGCGGAACAGTTCGTCGACGTGGCGCAGGGCGTCCTTCAGCGCGCCGGCCACGGCGACCAGGACCGCGTCGCCCTCCTGATGGCCGTACGTGTCGTTGATGACCTTGAACTGGTCGATGTCGATCGCCAGTAGGGCGGTTCGGCCAGGCACCGCGCCGCGGATCCGTTCGCCGAATGGGCCCTGGTGCCGCAACCCGGTCAACGGGTCGGAGCTCGCCAGCTCGCGTAGCTGGGTCAGGGTGCGCAGCCGGTCGAGGCAGGACCAGGCCTGCCTGGCCAGCAGCTCCATCAGGTTGACCATCGACGGGTCCGGCTCGAGAGTGCGCTCGTCGGCGATCAGCATCACGCCGCCGGAGTCCGGTGGGCCGACCGGCACCATGATCAGAGTGGCTACGCCGGCGTCGACGAGCGGGCGGTACGCGTCCGGTACGCAGTGCTCCGACTCGCCCAGCGTGTACGACGAGCCGTGCTTGTGCGCGAGGCTGACCAGCTCGAGCAGCGCCGACTCGGGCAGCGCCGTCATCATGTCGCGTAGCTTCGCCTCGAACTTGTCCGGGAGCACGGTGGGCATGCCGACCCGCATCCGCTGGCCGTCGTCGACGACGAGCACGGCTGCGGACAGTCCGGACATGTCGCGAGCGGCGTCGTTGGCGGCCGCCATCAGCTCCCACTCGGTCGACGCGGAGGTGAGCGCACCGGCGTGCCGCAGCAGCTTCTCGGTGCGCTTCTCGGGCGGCGGTCCGCCGAGCCGGGTGATCCGGTCACCGAGACAGGCGGCGACCTCGTCGACCAGCTTCCGGGCTTCTTCGACGGGAGTCGGGTTCTGCCATTCGACGTTGAGTACCCCGATCGACCCGCCGTCGGTTTCCAGCAGGGGCGCGCAGACCTCCAGCGCGGTGCCGGGCGCACCGACCGGGATGTAGTCCGGGTCGTCCTGGACCGCGACGACGATCTGGGTCTGCCCGGTGCGGAAGGCACGCCCGGACACGCCGCGCCCGGGTTGCACAGCGGTGAAAACCTGCCAGGCGCCGGCAGCGGCGACACACCGCAGATGACGTCGTACGGGTAGCAGAGCGGCGGCCATCGCCCCCGTGTGCGCATGCACGGCGTTGACCGTAAGCCGGCAGGCTTCTTCGGCGGACGAGGCCCTGGTCAGGCGCGCCGTCACGTCGTTGACGATGCGTTCGTGATCCAGTCGCACGGCAACTTTCCGGTAAGGGCAGTTCGGCGCTGCGGTGAAGAAGAAGAACCTTCGGCAGCCTACCGACTGTAGCTGGATCATTGCTGCCTGCCCGCAGCGCCTCCCGGACAAACCGGTTGATCCCGGATGGTCGGTGAGCGTTGTCACCACATGGTTGCCGGATGGCAACAGGCCCCGCCCGACAACCCCACAGGGCCGTTGACCTGCGTCTCGACTGCGGTCGAGACTTCCTCCCCGTCGCGACGCCGACGGTGTCGATTTCCGTTGCCAGACGGCAACGGGCCAGTCAGACAAGCAGGCGGGGCGGTTGCCCTGCCCCTGGGCTGCGGGTGTCGGCTCGGTTGCCGGCGGCCCGGACGATGCAGGCGGGCCGTTGACCTTGCGCTGCGGCCTGCTGAGACCGCGGGCGTCGGCTTGCGTGGACCTTGCAGTGCGGCCGGCTGGGGCCGCAGGGCGTCGGCTTGCGTGGACCTTGCAGTGCGGCCGGCTGGGGCCGCAGGGCGTCGGCTTCCGTTGTCAGACGGCACAGGGCCCGCCGGACGATGCCGGCGGGCCCTGTGCCCTTGCAGTGCGGCGGCCCGATGGCCGCGCGCCTCAGCCTCCTGGGCCTCGGCCGGGCGGTCGGCCCGGCCCGCCGTTGCCTGGGCCGTTGCCACCGGGGCCGCCCCCGCCCTTGCCGTTGCTGATCTTGATTACTACGACGCCGCCCTTGATGGTTCTGCCGTCTGGGGACGTGCCTGCTGCCTGGCCGGCGGGGCAGCGGGAGTCGACCGGGAGGTCGTCGACGTCTACGACGAAGCCGGCCGAGCGGAGCCTTGACCGGGCGGACTCGACCGAACTGCACTCGACGTTGGGGATGCTCCGCTGCTCGCCGTAGATCATCTTGCTGCTGTTCGGCGGCGTGAAGTCCTTGCGGGGTGCCTTCATCGCCTTCATGGCGTCGCGCAGCGTCTCGTAGACCGCCGGGTTGACGATGTCGTGCTCCATGTCGTGGTTGGTCTCGGCCCAGTCCGGGTCGGCCAGGATGCCCGCCACCGAGAGCTGCTTGGTCATCGTGACCAGGGAGGCCGTCTTCTCGCTGTCGGTCGTGCCGGACTTGCCGGCCACCGGGTAGCCAACCGTGCCGCGCACGCCGGTCGCGGTGCCGCCGGTGCACCGCGACGTTTCGGAGCGGTCGCCGAGCGGGCAGCGGGCCGCGTCGACGGCCGCGCGGGCGACCTGCGGGTCGACCGCCTTCCGGCACCGTGACGCGGCGACGTCGAGCTTGGCGCCGTCCGGAGCGATGATCTCCTGCACCGGGTTCGGCTCGCAGTATTTGCCGTCGGCGGCCAGCGTCGCGTACGCGTTGGCGAGGTCGAGCGGCGTGGTCGAGGAGACGCCGAGGGTGAAGGCGCCCCACTGGTCGGCGCCCTCCTTGTTGTTGGCGATCACCGCGTCGCTCTTGGAGCGGAACTTGATGCCCATCCGCTTGGCGGCGTCGACAACGTTGGCCGCGCCGGCGGCCTCCTCGAGCGGGACGAAGAACGTGTTGACCGACTTGCCGAAGCCGGACCACATGTTGTGGACGCCGGCCATGCTCTTGTTCGCGTTCTCCGGACAGTATTTGTTGGTGCCGGGGCAAGCGCTCGGACCGTTGTACTCCACGATGTATTTCGAGGTGTATTTCTCTTTTGCGTTAATCGTGTAGCTCAGCGGATAGCCCTTTTCGAGCGCCGCGACCAGCGTGAAGATTTTGAAGGTCGAGCCGGCCTGGTAGCCCGTGATGTCACCGCCACCACTGACCAACGGGTTCGTGGTGTTCGGATAGGTGCCGCGGATCTTGCGCTTTTTCTTCGCCGGGTTCGTGGAGATCCCGTTCTGCGGCTTGTCGGCGGGGTCCAGCTTGTAGTTGCGGTTGACCGCCAGCGCCCGCACGTATCCGGTGCCCGGCTCGACCGCCGCGACCATCAGCGCGTTGGGGTGGTTCTTGGCCGTCTTGTAGGCCTGCTCGACGTTTTTCTTGGCGGCGTCCTGCACCCGCGGGTCGAGCGAGGTGATGATCTTGTAGCCGCCGCTCTTCAGCCGCCGCTCACGGTCGTACGTCGTCGCGCCGAAGGCCTCCTGGTCCATCCACCAGCGGTAGAAGAAGTCGCAGAAGAAGCCCCAGCTGTTCTTGGTGGTCGCCACGCAACCGTTCGGCGCGCGCTTGCCCTTGACGGCCAGCTTGACCGCCTTGGCCTTGTCGCGCTGCTCGGCGGTGATCGCGCCGATCTCGAACATGTTGTCGATGACGTAGTTGCGCCGTGCCACCGCCTGGCCGTAGCCGTCGGAGTTCGTCGGGTCGTAGTCGGACGGCGCCTTCACCATGCCGGCGAGCATCGCGGCCTCGTCGACCGTGAGGTCCTTGGGCAGCTTGGCGAAGTAGACCTGGCTCGCGGCGTAGACCCCGTAGGCGCCGTTGCCGAACGGCGCGGTGTTGAGGTAACGCTCGAGGATCTCGTCCTTGCCGAGCTCCTTGTCGATCTGGAGGGCGTAGCGCATCTCGCGGATCTTGCGCTTTGGCGTGTCCTCGGTCGCGGCGACCACGTCCTGCGGGTCGGTCGCGGAGTAGGCGATGGCGAGCCGCACGTACTGCATCGTCAGTGTCGAGGCGCCCTGCGTGGTCTCGCCGGCCTGGTTGTTGGCGACGAAAGCGCGGCCGATGCCCTTGATGTCGACGCCGTTGTGCTTGTAGAAGTCGTGGTCCTCGGCGGCGATCATCGCCTGCTGCATCACCTTGGCGATGTCTTTGAGGTCGACGTCGCGCCGGTTCTCGTCGTACATCGTCGCCAGCGGGGTCTTGCCGTTGCTGGCGTAGATATAGCTGATCTGCGGTGGGCGCTTGAGCGTCAGCTCGGTGGGCAGCTTGTCGAAGGTCTCGACACCGGCTTTGGCGGCCAGGCCCGACATGGCCACCGCGGGGAACGCGGCGGCCGCGACCACCACACCGGCGAGCACGCCACAGATGATCAGCGACGCGGCATTGGCGAAGATGTTGTGATCACGTCGCCGCATCCAGCTTTTTTTGCGGGGCTTCCCAGCCTGCGCACTCGGCTCACTCACCCCGCCAGGGTACGGGAACGTACAACAATCTCGCGTCCCGCGTATGGGGCCTCAACGGCACACGGCGTCGACAAGGTGAAATCCGACGCGCCAGTGAGCACGTCCTTCGGAAGCCGGTGTCGTTGTTGTGTTATGCGCACGCTCCGGCAGCCGGTGCGCACCGGCATCGAGGATTCTGCCGGACTGCTGTGGTTCGTGTTGGCTTTTGACCGAATCCAACCAAGATTTTCCGCGTACGGGGCAGCTACACCCGCTACAGACCGGGTAGGCGAAGAGTGTCCCGGTTGTGATGTATTTATCTGACAACGTTGCGTAATCAGACGACTACGGAGCATGATGGTTCGGCGAGGATCGCGCACCATCCGCCGTCTCCCGGGGGGAACGGAACGGCGGGTGACCGGGGGCAACACCTGTCGACTCGAGGTCGGTCCGACCGCGGTGGAGAGTTCGGCAGCGGACTGCAAGGGGGGACGTGGACTGATGGGCATGATTACAGACTGGCCGACTTTGGCGGCATGCCAGAACGGGGACCCGGACGCGCTTTTCGTACAGGGCGCCGAGCAGAACGTCGCGAAGCGGATCTGCCGAAGCTGCCCCGTGCGATACGAGTGCCTGGCCGACGCGCTGGACAACCGCATCGAGTTCGGTGTCTGGGGCGGCATGACCGAGCGCGAGCGCCGGGCTCTCCTGCGGCGTCATCCGCAGGTCGCCAGCTGGCGCAAGATGTTCGAAGCCGCGTTGCGCAACAAGGACAAGTCGCTGGTCACGGCTGGCTGATAGCCGAGCCGATCGTCCGCAGCCCGTCGATGTCGTGCACATCGGCGGGCTGTGCCGTTACGGCGACCGTCGGCACGTGCGGGAACTCCCGGGCGAAACCGGCGGTCACGGACCGTTCGCGGTCGGCCAGCGCCGCCAGCGCGGCGTGGATCCGCAAGGCGTCGGCCGTCGGTGCCTGCTCGCCCGCCTCGGTCAGGCTCGCCGCGGCGGCCAGGCTCGCCTCGGCGCCCAGTTGCGGCACCTGGGTCGCGTGCACCCGGTTGACGACCAGCCCGGCCAGCGGCATCCGCTCCTCGCCGAGCCGGCGCGCGAAGTAGGACGCCTCGCGGATCGCGTCCGGCTCCGGCGTCGCGACCACGAGGAACGCGGTCTCCGGCGCCTGGAGGATCTGGAAGGTCTGCTCGGCGCGCTGCCGGAATCCCCCGAACATCGAGTCGAGCGCAGCGACAAAGCCTGACAAATCAGTCAAAAGCTGCGCGCCAAGCACCTTCTGTACGACTCGGGAGAAGACCCCGAACGACGCGGTCACCAGCCCGAACACGCTGCGTCCGCCGGCTCGGGCTGGTGCCAGCAGCAGCCGAAGCATCTTGCCGTCGAGAAACCGGCCCAACCGGGCCGGCGCGTCGAGGAAGTCCAGCGCGGAGCGCGACGGCGGGGTGTCGACGACGATCAGGTCCCACTCGCCCTGCGCGTGCAGATGGGCCAGCTTCTCCATCGCCATGTATTCCTGCGTGCCGGAGAAGGTCGAGCTCATCGCCTGGTAGAAGGGGTTGGCGAAGATCTCCGCCGCCTTCGCCGGGTCGGTGTGGGTCAGCACCACCTCGTCGAAGGTGCGCTTCATGTCGAGCATCATCGCGTGCAGCGAGCCCCCGCTGCCCTCGCCGACGTCCTTGACCGGCCGAGGGGTGTTGTCGAGCTCGGTGAGGCCGAGCGACTGGGCCAGCCGGCGGGCGGGATCGATGGTCAACACCACGGTGCGCCGGCCGTGCTCCTCGGCCGCCCGCAGAGCGAGCGCCGCGGCCGTCGTGGTCTTGCCGACCCCACCCGAACCGCAACAGACCACGATGCGGACGCCCGGATCACTCAGGATCCGGTCGACGTCCAGCCGTGGCGGGTGTAGATCCGAAGACACATGACCGAGTTTATGGGGTCGGACCAGCGAGCAGAGCGGCGGCGAGAAGGTCGAGGCCGTCGCGGTCGACTCCGGCGCTCAGCAGCGGCAGCTCCAGCACCGGCCGGCCGAGCTCGGCGAGGTCGGTGCGGAGCGAGTCCTCCAGCTCCTGGCGGGTCAGGTGGTTCTTCACCTCGGTGAGCAGGCCGGTGACCGTGGCCCGGTCGGTGGGCAGCCCGGCGGCGGTCAAACCGCGCTTGAGCTCGGCCTGGGTGACCTTGCCGACGGACGCGACGGGCGTCTGCGCCTCGTTGACGATCACGTGCCCGACCGGGATGCGCAGGCGGTTGAGCTCCTCGATCGCGTCGACGGTCTCCTGCACCGGCATCTCTTCCAAAAGTGTGACCACGTGCACAGCGGTCATCGGCGACCGGAGCAGCGCCTGGACGCCGTCGCTCTGCGTCTTGATCGGCCCGACCTTGGCCAGCTTGGCGGTCTCGGCCGTGACGTTGAGGAACCGGCCGATCCGGCCGGTCGGCGGCGCGTCGAGCACGACGGCGTCGTACACCCGATGCCCCCCCGAGGTCCTGGTCGTGGCCTCCTTGACCTTGCCGGTGAGCAGCACGTCGCGCACGCCTGGCGCGACCGTGGTCGCGAAGTCGATCGCGCCCAGCCGGCGCAACGCCCGCCCGGCGGCACCCAGCCGGTAGAACATCTCGAGGTATTCGAGCAGCGCTTCCTCGGCGTCGATGGCCAGCACCCGCACCTCGCCGCCGCCGGCCGCCGCCGTGATCCGGCGCTCCTCGTAGGGCAGCGGGGCCGTGCCGAACAGCTGCGCCACGCCTTGGCGCCCCTCGACCTCGACCAGCAGCGTCCGGCGGCCGCCGGCGGCCAGGGCCAGGGCGAGCGCGGCGGCCACCGTGGTCTTGCCGGTGCCTCCCTTGCCGGTCACCACATGCAGCCGGGCCGGCCACAGATCGGCACGTCGGCTGGTCGCGGCGGGTCTCGTCACGCTCCGAGGGTATCCGTCAGCCGACGTCGCAGACCCACCAGCCGGTCTTGTGGACGAGGGTGAACCGGAGCTGCTCCTCGGCACTGCGGTCGTCGGCCGTCAACACGGTCAACCTGGTCGACACGATCGCCTTCTCGGCGTCCTGCTCCTCCACCTTCGGCGGGTCCCACCGGTAGCGGGGGCTCGGGTACGTCCGGGCGTACTGCCGTACCTCGTCGATCTTGTCCTGGACGGCGCGCTGGTCCCGGGCCTCGCGACACAGCAGCCCGGTGGCCGCGGCCGCGTTCTGGTCGACGTAGACGGCGTCGAGGAAGCCCTCCACCGCGGCCACCGGCTCGGCCGCTCCCTCGCCGGTCTCCGGGTCCCGGAGCAGCAGGTAGGCGGCCAGGCCGCCGCCACCGCCACAGAGCAGCACCACGGCCAGCACGATCGCCACCACCAGCGGGCCGCGCCCCCGGCGCTGCGCCGGTGGCGGCGTAGGTGGCGGGGGTACGGCGGTCCAGCCGGCGGTGTCCGGAACGGGCGCGGTCGCCCATTCCTGCGTGCCAGGCGGCACCGGGGTCGGGTTCGGGTTCGGCGGCACCCACGGGGGCGGGGTCCACAGCGGCGGCTGCGCCGGCGGTGGAGCCGGCGGCGCGCTGATCGGCCGAGGCGTTGGGGCGTTCGTGGCTGGAGGAGCCGTTGGCAACTCCTGGGTCCAGGCCGGATCGGGCTCGTCCGCGGGCGTCGGCGGCTCGTCCGACGACGGCGGCGTTGGCCTGGGCGAGGGGGCCGCTGCCGGGGGAGCGGGGGCCGGGGGCGGCTCAGGTGTGGGTGGCGCGGAATGCGGCCCGGACGGGGGCGGCGGAGCGGGTGTCGCCTGTTGCGGCGGTGGCGGCGGGACGGGTGGGCGTCCGTCGCCTTCGTCGCCCGACGAGGGAGCGTCGGCTGGCCGGCTGTCGGCACCGTCGGGCGGCACGGTCATGGTCTCCCCACAAGCTCTCGTCCGTTGCGGTCGAGCCGTCGCCGAGCAGGGTAGCCGACCTCGGCCCACTCCGATCGCCACCGGTAACCTCGGCCGCATGCAGAAATGGGAGTACGCGACCGTGCCGCTGTTGGTCCACGCGACCAAGCAGATTCTGGACAACTGGGGTGACGACGGCTGGGAGCTGGTCTCCGTGATCCCGGGTCCGAACCCGGAGCAGTTGGTCGCCTACCTGAAGCGGCCCAAGGCATGACGACTCCGCACGAGCGCCTCGCCGAGCTCGGCCTCACGCTGCCCGAGGTCGTTCCTCCGGTCGCCGCGTACGTGCCTGCCGTGCAGTCGGGTGTGCACGTCTACGTCTCGGGTCAGCTCCCGATCTCCGGCGGCGAGCTGCTGGCGACCGGCAAGGTCGGCGCCGAGGTCACCGGGGAGCAGGCTCGCGACCTGGCCCGGCAGTGCGCCCTCAACGTGCTCGCCGCGATCGACGCCCTGGTCGGCCTGGAATACGTCGTCAAGGTCGTCAAGGTGGTCGGCTTCGTCGCCTCGGCACCCGGCTTCACCGGCCAGCCCACCGTCGTCAACGGCGCGTCGGAGCTGTTCGGCGAGGTGTTCGGCGAGGCCGGTCGGCATGCCCGCAGCGCGGTCGGCGTCGCCGAGCTCCCGCTGAACGCGCCGGTCGAGGTCGAGGCGATCGTCGAGGTCGCGACCGCCTGATCCGGACAGGCAGACATAAATCTTCTGTCGTAGGCCAGTCGTACGATCGCACCCATGACGACCCACGTGACCACTCCGGCGGCGGCCCTCGCGGAACGCCTGCCGGAGTGGGTCACTCTGGTCCGTGCGCCCAACCCCGGCCCGATGACCCTCGACGGCACCAACACCTGGGTTCTGCGGGCCACGCCCGGTGCTCCGGCCGTGGTCGTCGACCCCGGACCGCTGCACGAGGGGCATCTGCGGGCGATCGCCGAGCACGGCCCGATCGGCACGGTGCTGGCCACCCACGGCCACCCCGACCACGTCGAGGGGCTCGACCGGTTCGCCGAGCTCACCGGCGCGACCGTGCTGCGCGACCTCGGCGAGCACGAGCTGGCCGGCGTGCGGATCACCGCGGTGTCCACCCCGGGCCACACCGCCGACTCGGTCTGTTTCGTGGCCGAGGCCGGTGGCGAACGGGCGGTCTTCACCGGCGACACCATCCTGGGCCGGGGCACCACGATCGTCGCCCATCCCGACGGGGACCTCGGTGACTACCTGGCCAGCCTGGAGCTGTTGACCGCCTATGCCGACCAGCTCGCCCTGCCCGGCCACGGCCCGGCGCTGGCCGACTGCGCCGTCGCCGCGCGGTTCTACCTGGCCCACCGACGGGCGCGGCTCGACCAGGTGCGGCAGGCCGTTGCTGATGGCGCAAAAACCGCCGAAGAGGTCGTTTCCACCGTCTACGCCGATGTCGATCCCAGCCTCTGGCCGGCCGCCGCCTGGTCGGTCCGGGCCCAACTCGCATATCTCGGTGTGCCGTCCGGGGAATCGCGACGGGGGTCACAGGGGTTGGATGGACCGTGACTTGTCTTGTGTGCGGCACGGTCGCCGTCCCCGGCGCCCGTTTCTGCCACAACTGCGGCGCCGCCCTGCCCGCGGCGGCGACGCTGCCCGCCGCCGAGCGCCGGGTGGTTACGGTCCTGTTCGGCGACCTGTCTGATTTCACCTCCTGGTCCGAGAATGTCGACCCGGAGCGCGTCGGCGCGGTGACCGACCGGGTCCTGGCCGCGCTCGCCGGCGCGGTGAAGACCTTCGGCGGCCACGTCGACAAGCTCACCGGCGACGGCATCATGGCCGTCTTCGGCGCACCGGTCGCGCACGAGGACGACGCGGAGCGTGCGGTGCGGGCGGCCCTGTCGATGCAGCGCGCGGTGCGCCGCGTGCTCGACGACGAGCGCGGCGGCGGCGCGCCGCTCGGCCTGCGGGTCGGGCTCAACACCGGTGCCGTGGTCGCCGGCATCCAGGCCGCGATCGAATACACCGTCATCGGCGACACGGTCAACACCGCCGCCCGGCTCGCCGACGCCGCCGCGGTCGGTGCCGTCTACGCCGGTGCCAGCACCTTCGAGGCCACCCGCCGGGTCGCGTCCTGGCGGCAGCTGCGACCGCTGCGGCTCAAGGGCAAGCGCGACCCGGTCCAGGCGTACGAGCTGCTCGGCCTGCACGACGCCCCCGGCACCCGGTCCGGTCTCGGCGACGAGGCGCCGTTCGTCGGCCGCGAGGCCGAGCTCGGCCGGATCGCCGGCCGCCTCGCCGAGGTCGTCGACCAGAGCCAGCCCACCGTCATGTTGATGACCGCCGAGGCCGGCATCGGCAAGACCCGGTTCGCGGGCGAGGCCGAGCGGCTGGCCGCCGGCTTCGACGTCGCCGCCGGCCGGTTCGCCACCCGCACCGGCGCCCGCGTGCTCTCGGTGCGCTGCGCCGCGTTCGGCGAGCGCCGCCGGCTCGCGCCCCTGGCCGACCTCGTCCGCACGGCGATCGGCGCACCCGTCGACAACGGTGCGTCGCCCAGCCGGGCCGTGATCGAGGAGCGGCTCCGGCGGCTGACCGCAAGGCTGGCCCGCCTGCCCGACGCCCCACCGGTCGCCTCCGACCTGCTGCTGGCGCTGCTCGGCTACGGCGAGGTCCCGGCCACCGTCTCACCGGTGCCCGGCGAGTGGACCGGCGACATCCCGGGCGCCGACGCCGCCGCCGTGCCGGGCGCGGTCGCGGCCCTGCTCAGCGGGCTCGCCGCCGAGACACCGCTGCTCGTCGTGGTCGACGACCTGCACGACGCCACCCCCGAGACGGTCGAGGCCCTCGGGGTCATGCTGTCCCGGCTCACCGGCCCGGTTCTGGTGCTGCTGCTCGGCCGCCCCGAGCTCGTGCGCACCGCCGGCGCGCTGACCCGCCTGGCCGACGCCGAGGTGGTCAACCTGCCACCGCTGCGCGGCGCCGACGCCTCCCGCCTGCTCTCGTCCTATCTGAGCGGCGGCAAGCTGCCACAGCCCGACAACGACGGGCTGCTCGCCACCGCGCAGGGCAACCCGTTCTACCTGGCCGAGCTCGTCACGCTGCTGATAGAGCGGGGTGCGTTGACAAAGGTCGACGTCGACGGTGAGTCCGGTCAGCGGCGCTGGCGCCTGGCACCCGGCTCGTTGACCAGCCGGCTGCTCTCCCGCGACCTGGCCGCCGTGCTCGCCGCCCGCATCGACGCCTTGCCGGGCGACGCGCGTGCCGTGCTGCGCGACGCCGCGGTGATCGGCGACCAGGTGCCGCGCGGCACTCTCGAGGCGTTGCGGGAGCACTACGCGGGCCGGGCCGGTCGTCCGGCCGCGGTCGTCGCCGTCGAGCTCGAGCGCGCGGTCGACGAGTTGTTGCAGCGCCGCATGCTCCAGCGCACCCGAGGTGGCTACGCGTTCAGCACCCCGTTGATGCACGAGGCCGCCTACTCCGGCATCGGCAAGGCCGACCTCGCCGAGCGGCACGCGTTCCTGGCCGAGTGGGCGGCCCGCAAGACCCCGTCCGACGTGGTGGTCGGTCGGCGTCCCGTGACGGTCGACGCCCCGGCCGGCGACCCGGGCAGCTGGACCGACGGCGACCGCGACGCGTTCATCGCGCACCACACCGAGCGCGCCGTCGCCCTGGCCGACAGCGTCGGCCTCCGCCCTGACGCGGCAGCCCGCACCGTCGTACCCCTCGGCATCGCGGCGCTGAGCCGGTCCGCCCGGCGAGCGGCCGCCGCCGGTGAGCCGACGACCGCTGTCGAGTACGCGGAGCGGGAGGCCGCCCTCGCCGGTGACGCCCTGCCGACCGCCGACCGGCTCGTGCACGCGCGGGCGTTGCAGCAGACCGGGCGGGTCAACGACGCGCTCGCGTACGCGGAGAAGATCGCCGCCAACTCGGCCGAGCCGAGCGCCCGCGCCGGTGCGCTGCTGCTCGCCGGCCGCGCGCACCGCTCGCTCGGTGACTTCCCGCGAGCGCAGGTGATGTGGCGCGACGCGCTCCAGGTGGCCACCGACGCCAACCTGCCCGGCCCGCGCGCCGAGGCGATGCGCCGGCTCGGCATGGCCGACTTCCTGCAGGGCAAGCTGGCCCAGGCGAGCAGCCGGTTCGCGGCGGCCTACCAGGTCAACGTCGCCGCCGGGGACGAGCGCGGGCAGGCCTGGTCACTGCAGAACCTCGCGTGGGTCACCACGACCCGAGGTGACTTCGCCGGCGCCGACGCGGTGCTGGCCCGCGCGGCGCGGCTGTTCGCCCAGCTCGGCGACCCGGTCGGCCGGGCCTGGCTGCGCGGCACCACCGCCTATGCCCGGCTGCTGGCCGGCCGGCTGTCCGAGGCTCGTCGGCTCGCCCGGATCTTCCTGCCGTTCGGCGAGCGCGTCGGCGAGGCGTGGGCGGTCGGCACGCTGCGCGCGGTCGAGGCGTTCGCCGCCGCGGAGCTCGGTGACCTGGCCGAGGCCGACCGCGAGGCCCGCCGCGCCTACCGCGACTTCGCGGCCGCGTCCGACGACTGGGGCCGCGGCTTCGCCCTCGTCGTGCGCGGTGTCGTGGCCCGCGGGCTGGGGGAGCCGCAGCACGCCGCCGATTTGCTCACCGACGCCCTCTCCTATGCCAACCGGATCGGGCATCCGCTCCTGATGGGCATGGCCGGCACGCTGCGCGGCTTCGTAGCCCTGGACCGCGGCGACGTCGACGCGGCCGAGGCCGACGCGCGAGCCGTGATCACCGCGGTCGAGCCGCACAACCCGCTGGCACCGGCCCAGGTCGGCCCCCGGGTGCTGCTGTCCGCGGCCCGCCGCCTGGCCGGCGACACGACGACCGCGGTCGGCCTGCTGGCACCCATCGCCTCGGCCAGCGGTTCGCCGTCGCTGCTGTTCTCACGTCAGCAGGCGCTGGCCACCTACGCGTCGGCCCTGCTCGCCGCGGGACGGTGCGAGCAAGCGCTCGACTGGGCACAACGGGCTGCGGCCGTGCCGGCCGAAGACGTGCGTTCGCGGGTGATCGGGGCCGAGGTGCTGGCCCGGTCGCTGGCGGCGGCAGGACGCGTCGCCGAGTCGCGCGCCGCCGCCGAGCGGGCTGTCGACCTGTCGTTCTCGACAGAGCAGACGAGCGAGCGCGCCGGGGCCAAGGCGCTGCAGGCCGAGCTCTCGGACTGACGGGTCAGCCGCGGGACGTGACGCGTCGCTCCGAACTCAGCGGCTGAGAGTCGGGGTCTCCAACGCGTCCGGGCCGCGGCCGGCCAGGCAACGATAGGTGCGGTCGCCGGAGGCCAGTGCTGCCGCGTCCGGTGGCAGGACGTCCAGCTTCCAGCCCTGGGTGCTCATGAGCAGCGTCACGGAGGCGAACGTGGACCGCCCGCACACCTCCTGGACGGTCGGATCCGCACGCAACGACTGCCGGTCCACGGTGGTCACCGAGGGGGGCACCTCGCCGACGGCGAAGACCTCCCAGGTGTGCACGTCCCCGCAGGGCACCCGCTCGACATCGTCGGCGTAGCACTCCAGGTCGCCCGGGCACGCGCCACCTGACGGCAGCGGGACGACACAGCCGCGCAGGGCCTGGCCGTCCAGCCGCACGCTCGAGGTGGGCGTCGGCGGGTCGACCGGGTCGGTGTCCGGGCGGCTGGCCGCGTACCAACTCGTCAGGCCGCCCACCGCCAGGAGGGTGACCATCCCGAGGCCGCCGAGCCACCAGCGGCGCCGGCCGCGCCGGGGGGTGCCGCTGACCGTCGGGTGGTCGTCGCCGGAGTCGGCGGGTTGCGGCGGCACCTGCGGCGTGTAGGAGCGGGAGACGTAGACCGACGGGCCACCAGAGACGGGCGAGCCGGAGACCCGGGCACCGGAGACGGGGCGGGCCGGGCCGAAGCTGTCCATCGACAGCCCGGCCAGCAGGTCGCGCAGCTCCTCGGCCGAGGGCCGGGCCGCCGGGTCGTTGGCCATGCCCCGGCGCAGCAGGTCGAGGTAGGCCGGCGGAACACCGGGCAGGTCCGGGATCTGCTCGGCGAACATCTCCATCAGCGTGAGCAGGCTCGGGTCGCGGTCGTCGCGCCAGCGCGGCGGCTTGCCCCGCATGATCGCGTAGAGCGTCGCGCAGAGCGCGTACACGTCGACCGCCGGCGAGGGCTCGCTGTGGCGGAACATCTCGGGCGCGGCGTACGCCGGGGTCAGCACCTCGAGCGTCACCGACGAGTCGCGGACCTCGGCCAGCACCGCCAGGCCGAAGTCGGCCAGAGCCGGCTCGTTGAACCGCGAGTAGAGGATGTTGGCCGGCTTGACGTCGCGGTGCAGCACGCCGAGCTGGTGCGCGTCGGCCAGGGCGTCAGCGATCTTGACGCCGACGTCGCGCGATTCGGCGGCCGACAGGGGCGAGCTCTTCATCCGTTCGAGGTACGAGCCGTCGCAGAGCTCCATGATCAGATATGGGTGCCGCGACTCGGTGACCCCCGCGTCGAACAGGTCGACGACGTGCGGGTGCGACGACATCCGGCCGGCGGCGCGCGCCTCGCGCAGAAAGCGGCGCTGGTCGCGTTCGGTGTCGAGCGTGCGGTTTTCGACCTTGACGGCCACCTCGCGGCCGACTGACGCCTGCGTCGCCCGGTAGACGGTGGCATAACCACCACGGGCGAACACCGACAAGTCGGTCAGGCCAGGCACAACTGGCAGCGGGAGTGCTCCAGGTGATGTGCCGTTCACGGGTTAGAAGGTACCGAAGTCCCCCGCTTTCGTTCGAACCACAATGCGACACCGGTCGCGATTGCTCCGAGTCCCTCCCAGGCCGCGACACCGAAGAAGCGCGCCGGAGCGGCGTCGGTGACCACCAGGACGGTGAAAACCGTGAAGGTCACGAGCCGAAACCAGACCGTGAAGAGGTAGAACGGGCGCCACTCCGTGGCGACGGCGACCAGGTAGTAGACGCCCATGTTGAACGACGCCATGGACGAGGCCGCCATGAACGTCTTCGTGTAGTCGCCGGGCGGCCGCGAGCCGAGCACATCGAAGCCCAGGCTCTTCAGGAGAGTGTCCGGGCTGACCAGGCCGACCACGCCCATGATGATCGCGAGCACGCCGAAGACGGCCATGGTCCAGCCGGCGGGCGAGCGAGGAAGCCTCATATTCGAAGATCCAAGCATCTCGACCCGTATTGATCAACGATCTTTGACCTGTCGTACGGCCCGGAACCTCCGCAGGGCCAGCCAGCGGCGGTCTTCGTCGTCCTTCCGGTAGACGATCAGGCGGATGCCCACAGTGCTGGGCCGTTCGCCGCGGTCGCGATCGGACAGACGCCGGAAGCGTTGGCAGGTCACGCCGACCGGCGGCGTGTCGTACGACCCGCCGGCCAGGCGGAACGCGGCCGCGAACTTCTCGTCGGACCCGAACTTCTCGATCGGCAGCTCACGGACGATCTCGTTGACGCCACCGCAGCAGTCGTAGACGTCCGCCCGCGAGCGGCCGTCCTCGAACGCACCGATCGGGCTGAGTCGCGTGTGGACGTCCCACTTGAGGTTCGCGTGGTCCGGCGTCGGCGGCTTGTCGCCCCACGGGAACGGTTGGTCGACGCAGTCCGCGAGGGTCAGCCACTCCGCCACCGTGGGTATGTCCCAGCGCCAGTTCGGGTCGTCCGCATAGTGCGGCATCGAGCTGATGATGTGGCTCAACTCGCCCCACATGCCACCGAACGCGGTGCGTCCCGGTGGTTGCTCGAGCACGAAGGGCTTCGCCAGGTCGGCGCCGAGCGAGCGGCGAAGGAGTCCCTCGACATCGCCGACGGTGAGCGGGTGGCGCATCGCGCGGAACTCGTACGGCTGACCCGGCCTGACCGGAAACGCCACGAGGTCGGCCTGGAACGTCGCGCCGCCCGTCGAGTAGAACAGGTCGTGCTCCGCGTCGGCGATCAGCACCCGCAGCTTCCCGAGCATCGCCGGGCCGGCGCCGTTGGCCCGCAGCGTGCTGTCGTGCCGCTTCAGCGCGCCGCGGATCAGTCGCACCGACGGCTCGTCGAACCGGGCGATGTCCAGCAACAGCGAGACCCCGCGATAAAGCCTGTTGTGGTCGAGCGCGGCCTCGCCGACCGCCTCCTCGACGAACGACTCGAGCAGGCCAGACCCGGTCAGGTCGGCCCACGAGCTGAGATACGTGTCGAACATCCACTGCCAGACGTCGCGTACGCGGGCGAACGCCGCCGGCTCGCGGCGCCGGACCGTGTCGGTCTCGCGCAGCAACCAGCGCCGCAGCCCGAGGGTGTCACCGGTGAGCACGGAGTCGACCAGCATGATGGTCCAGAACTGCTCGACCGACTCGATCCGGAACGTCCGACCCCGGAACGCGGTGCGCAACTCAATCCGGATCGCCGGCAGTGACTGTCGGACGAACTCGTCGAGCCGAGCGAGATCCGGCGAGACCTCGGCGGCCGGGGCCCCGCGCAGGAGACCCTCCGACACGCCGTCGCGGGCGAGCAGGGGAGACCATGCGCCGGCGTCGACGACGATGTGCGCGGGCAGCGCCGCTGGTCGTGGTGCGGGCGCGCGGCGTTCCGCCGCCCCGTGCAGGTCGCGGAAGGCGTCCACGTCGCCGCCGAGCGCCACCACCACCTTCCGCAGGGTGTCCCATTTCGGCAGGCGGTCGCATTTCAACACTTCGCCGACCGTCGTATAGGTGATGCGGTCCTTGCCCGTCCGTTTGGCGATCTCGCGCAGCGAGGTGTGGCCGGGATAGTCGCGACGCAACTCGGCGAGCCTTTCGCGGATCTCCGACAGCCGCGCGGCCGAGTCGCCGGAAAGGAAAACCGGCGATTCGGAAGACATACGAACAGGGTCGCAAGCGTGTCAAGGCGCCCGTCAGAAGCGTTGTCAGGCGTCAGGTTCCGGTGTGCGACGACCCAGTTCGAACGGTTTGACGGACACGCTTCGCGCATGATGCGCTCTCTGGCCCTCGGACTGCTTCCGTTGACCGCACTGCTCGGCGCTTTGGTCGCGGTCAATCTCTGGTCGGCCGACCCCGCCCGGCGACGACGCGCGAAAGACCTGCTGCGCCTGTTGCTGCGTCGCTAGTGCGCCCGGGCGGGACTCGAACCCCCAACTTCGGCTCCGAAAGCCGACGCTCTATCCGTTGAGCTACAGGCGCGTCGGCCCGATGGTAGCAATCAATACGACTTCTCCTGACCGAGTACGTGCTGCGAGACGAAGTTGAGGATCATCTCGCGGCTGACCGGGGCGATCCGGCCCGCCCGCACCGCGCCGAGCAGGGTGGCGACGCCGTACTCCGTGGTCATGCCGTTGCCGCCGTGCACCTGGATCGCCGTGTCCACGGCGAGCGCCGCCGCGTCGGCGGTGGCGTACTTGGCCATGTTGGCCGCCACCCCGGCCTCCAGGTCGCGGCCCGCGTCGTAGAGCGCCGCCGCCTTGTAGACCATCAGCCGGGCGAGCTCGACCTGGATCGCCGCGTGCGCCAGCGGATGCGCCACACCCTGGTGCGTCCCGATCGGACGGCCCCAGACCTGTCGGGAGGCGGTGTAGCGCGACGCCCGGTCCAGCGCGTAGCGGCCGGTGCCGGCGCTCATCGCGGCGACCGTGATCCGCTCCGGGTTGAGGCCCGCGAACAGGGCCGGGAGGCCCGCGTCGCCGTCGCCGACGAGCGCGGAAGCCGGCAGTCGCACGTCGTCGAGGTAGAGCAGCCACTGGCTCTCCGGCGAAACGATCTCCATGTCCAGCTTGGACTTCGTCAGCCCGGCGGCGTCGGTGGGCACCAGGAACAGCGCCGGCACGAGCTTGCCGGTCGCCGCGTCCTCGGTGCGCGCCACCACCATCACGTAGTCGGCGTGGTCGACGCCGGAGATGAAGCACTTGCGGCCGTTGAGCACCCACTCGTCGCCGTCCCGCCGGGCCACCGTGCCGAGGCGGTGGAAGTTGGAGCCGGCCTCGGGTTCGGTGATCGCGAACGCGATGAGCAGCGAGCCGTCCGCCAGGCTCGGCAGGAACTCGGTGCGCTGCGCCTCCGTGCCGTGCTTGGCCAGGATGGTGGCGATGATCGCCGGCGAGACCACGAGCAGCAGCAGCGGTGACCCGGTGGCCGACAGCTCCTCGCAGACGATGGTCAGCTCGGTGATGCCGCCGCCGCCACCGCCGTACTCGGTGGGGATGCTGACGCCGAGATAGCCGAGCTTGCCGGCCTCGGCCCAGAGTTCGGTGGTGTGCTCGCCGGCCTTGGCCTTGCCGATGAAGTACTCGTGGCCGTAGCGGCGGCCGAGGGACGACACGGCATCGCGCAGGTCGCTCTGCTCCGGGGTCAGGTCGAAGTTCATGAGGGGTGGCCTCCGACTCTCTAAGAGTTACTCGGGACTGAGGACCGCCAGTACGGCACCGGTCTCCACCTGCGAGCCGGGGCCGACCGGCAACGCGGAGACGTAGCCGGCGGACGGGGCGTACACGGGGTGTTCGAGCTTCATCGCCTCGAGCGTCATCAGCAGCTCGCCGGGGCGGACCCGCTGGCCGGGCACGACCATGACCCGGCTGACGTGCCCGGGCAGCGGTGCGACCAACGATCCTTCGGCCAGTTGGGCCGACGGCAGCGGGAACCGGGGCAGCTCCTGGAGGGCGACCGAGCCTTCAGGACTGTCGATGTAGGACACGTCGTCGACGCGGCGCACGGTGAACATGAGCCGGATTCCGTTGACGTCGAGGGCGACCGCGTCCGGCTCCGCCGAGACCACCTGCGCCGGCGGGTGGTCGTCGGTGGCCGGCGGCTGGCCGAGCCCGCCGAGGTCCGGGTCGTCCGGGTCGACCGCCCGGACCCACCAGTTGACCAGGTCACCGGCCCGGTCCAGCCGGTAGCCGACCTCGACCGGGCCGGCCGGGCCGTCGTACACGGTGGTCTGCGATCGGGATGGGACGTTGCGCCACCCGGAGGGGAGGGAGGCGAGGACGGTCGCGTCGCCGCGCCGGGCGGCGGCGCCGGCGAGCGCCGCGGCCAGGCAGGACACCCGCACGGCGTCGACCGAGGAGAGCAGTGGCGCGAACACCTCGGGGTGGTGCTGCAGGAACGCCGTGTCGATGTCGCCGGCCCGGAAGGACGGGTGCCGCAGCGTACGCACGAGCAGGTCGCGGTTGGTCGTCACGCCGTGGATCTCGGCGCGGGCCAGGGCGCCCGAGAGCAGCCGGGCCGCGTCGGCCCGGGTCGGCGCCCACGCCATCAGCTTGGCCAGCATGGAGTCGTAGTGCACAGCGACGACCGAGCCGTCCCGCACCCCGGAGTCGAGCCGCAGACCGGGCGCCTGAAGCGGCTTGAACTCGCCGGCGACCTGCGGGATGTGGACCCGGTGCAGCGTGCCGGTCGACGGCAGCCAGTTCGCGGCCGGGTCCTCGGCGCACAGCCGCACCTCGATCGCGTGACCCCGCATCGGCGGCGGCGCGTTGAGTGGCAACGGGTTGCCCTCGGCCACCTCGAGCTGGAGCTGCACCAGGTCGAAGCCGGTGATCAGCTCGGTAACGCCGTGCTCGACCTGGAGTCGGGTGTTCATCTCGAGGAAGTAGAAGCCGCCGCCGACGGCGTCGACCAGGAACTCGACGGTGCCGGCGCCGACGTAGCCGACCGCCCGCGCGGCGGCGACCGCGGCCGCGCAGAGCTGCTCGCGCAGCTGTGGCGTGACCACCGGCGACGGAGACTCCTCGACGACCTTCTGGTAGCGCCGCTGGATCGAGCACTCCCGCTCGCCGAACGGCACCACGGTGCCCTGGGTGTCGGCGAAGATCTGCACCTCGATGTGCCGGGCGCTCTCGACGTAGCGCTCCATGAACACGGTGCCGTCGCCGAACGCCAGCGCCGCCTCGCGCCGGGCCGACGAGATCGCCTCCGGCAGCGACTCGCGGTCGTGCACGATCCGCATGCCGCGGCCGCCACCACCGGCCGACGCCTTGACCAGCACCGGGAACTCGCTGACGCGGTCGGCCTCGTACCAGGTCGGCAGCATCGGGATGCCGGCGTCGGCCAGCAGCGCCTTCGCCTCGATCTTCGAGCCCATCGTGGCGATCACCTTGGCCGGCGGGCCGACCCAGGTCAGCCCGTTGTCGGCCACCAGCGCGGCGAAGTCGGCACTCTCCGAGAGGAAGCCGTACCCGGGATGGATCGCGTCGGCACCGGTCTTGCGCGCGGCGCTGATCATCAGGTCGCCGCGCAGGTAGGTCGCGGTCGGGGCGTTGCCCGGCAGGTGCACGGCGTAGTCGGCCTCGGCCACGTGTGGCGAGTCGGCGTCGGCGTCCGAGTAGACGGCCACCGTCTCGATGCCGACCAGCCGGCACGAGGCGAAGACCCGGCGGGCGATCTCACCCCGGTTGGCCACCAGCAGTCTGCGGATCATGCGCGAGCCCTCACATCCGGAAGACGCCGAAGCCCTCGGCGCCCTTGATCGGTGCATTGTGGATAGCCGAAAGGCACAGCCCGAGGACGGTGCGGGTGTCGCGGGGATCGATGATCCCGTCGTCGTAGAGCCGGCCCGAGAGGAACAGTGCCGTCGACTGGCTCTCGATCTGCTGCTCCACCATCATCCGCATCGCCTGGTCGGAGTCTTCGTCGTAGTGCTGGCCCTTGGCCTCGGCCGCCTGCCGCGCCACGATCGACAGCACGCCGGCCAGCTGGGTCGGGCCCATGACGGCGGACTTCGCGTTCGGCCAGGTGAACAGGAACCGAGGGTCGTACGCGCGCCCGCACATGCCGTAGTTGCCGGCGCCGTACGAGGCACCGAGGTTGATCGTGATGTGCGGGACGGTCGAGTTGGACACCGCGTTGATCATCAGCGCGCCGTGCTTGATGATGCCGCGCTGCTCGTACTCCGCGCCGACCATGTAGCCGGTCGTGTTCTGCAGGAACAGCAGCGGCGTGTCGCTGGCGTTGGCGAGCTGGATGAACTGGGCCGCCTTCTGCGACTCCTCGGAGAACAGCACGCCGCGGGCGTTGGCCAGCACGCCGATGGGGTAGCCGTGCAGCTCACCCCAGCCGGTCACCAGCGCGGCGCCGTAGCCGGGCTTGAACTCGTCGAACTCGCTGCCGTCGAGCAGGCGCGCTAGAACTTCCTTTGGGTCGAAGGGGGTCCGCTGGTCGGCGCTGGCGATGGCCAGCAGGTCCTCGACGTCGTACTTCGGCGGTCGCGGGTTGTGCGTCCGGGGCGCCGGGCCCTGCTTTCGCCAGTTCAGCCGGCGGACCACCTTGCGGGCCAGTCGCAGCCCGTCGCGCTCGTCCTCGGCCAGGTAGTCGGCGAGGCCCGACGTGCCGGCGTGCATCGCGGCGCCGCCGAGCGACTCGTCGTCGGTGATCTCGCCGGTCGCCATCCGGACCAGCGGGGGGCCGGCCAGGAAGACCTTGGCCTGGTGCCGCACCATGATCGTGTAGTCGGACATGCCGGGCACGTACGCGCCGCCCGCGGTGGCGTTGCCGAAGACCACCGAGATGGTCGGGATGCCGGCCGCCGAGAGCCGGGTCAGGTCACGGAAGATGCCGCCGCCGGGGATGAAGATCTCCGCCTGGGTGGGCAGGTCGGCACCGCCGGACTCGACCAGGTTGACCAGCGGCAGCCGGTTCGCCAGGGCGATCTCGCCGGCCCGCTGGGTCTTCTTCAACGCGTACGGGTTGATCGCGCCGCCCCGGACGGTCGGGTCGTTGGCCACGATCACGCACTCGACGCCCTCGATCACGCCGATGCCGCTGACCACGCTGGCGCCGACGGGGAAGTCGGTGCCCCACGCCGCGGTGGGCGAGAGCTCCAGGAACGGTGAGTCCTGGTCGACCAGCAGCTCGATCCGCTCGCGGGGCAGCAGCTTGCCGCGGGCGTGGTGGCGACTCACGTACTTGTCGCCACCGCCCGAGCGGGCGTCGTCGAGCGCGTCCTCGAACTCGTGGAGGCGCTCCAACATCGCGGAGCGGTTCTCCAGGTAGGACGGGTTACGCGGGTCGACCGCGGTCTCCATGACAGTCACGCGCACCCCTCACCGGCGTCCTTGGCCATTGCCACCTCCGTAACGAGCGTCTCGGTGCGGTCGACACGGCGGTTGTCATGCATCACGTCGCGCCCTCTTCGCCGATCAGGGTGGCCGGGACCTCGGCGACGCGGGCGCGGAACAGCTCGCCGAGCGCCTTGCCCTGCGGGTCGAACCGCGTCGAGGCGGCGACTCCTTCGCCGAGCAGACCGCGGATGACGAAGTTGACCGCCCGCAGGTTGGGCAGCTCGTGCCGCTCGACGGTCAACGGCGCCGTCTCGGGCAGCAACTCCTTGAGCCGGTCCGTGGTCAGCCAGGCGAGCAACCAGGCGGCCGCCGCGTCGCTCCTGGCCCAGACGCCGAGGTTGGCGTCGCCGCCCTTGTCACCGGAGCGGGCGCCGAGCAGCGTGCCGAGCGCGGCCTTGATCTTTTGGCCCTCGTGGACCGGCGTGTCCCGGTGTTGCGGCACCGGTTGCCAGCTCGCGGTGCGGACCGGCGGGCGGATGGTCAACCGTTGCCCGTCGGGGAGCACGGCCGTGTGGTTGACGCCGTCCTGGGGCACCGCGTCGGCCGTGAACACGCCGAACGGGGTCGCGTCACCCGGCGGGGTGGTCAAGGTGCAGCCGGGATAAGAGGCCAGCGCCAGCTCCACCGCGGCGGCCGAGAACGCCCGCCCGGCCCGCTTCGGGTCCTGGTCCTTCAGGTGTACGTGCAGCAGGGCGCTGGCCGCCTCGGTGTCGACGGCGTCGGGGTGGTCGGTGCGCGCCAGCGTGAACTCCAGGCCCTCCTTGCCCACCACGTCCTCGAGCTGGCCGCGGACCAGCGCCGCCTTGGCCTCGATCTCGAGCCCACAGAGGACGAAGGTCATCGTGTTGCGGAAGCCGCCGAGGTTGGCCACGCCGACCTTGAGCGTGGGCGGTGGCGGCGCGCCCCGCACGCCGGTGACGGCGACCCGGTCCGGGCCCTGCTGGCCCAGGGTGACCGTGTCGAGCCGGGTGACCACGTCCGGGCCGAGGTAGGCCGGTGAGTCGATCTCGTAGAGCAGCTGTGCGGTGACCGTCTCGACCGTGACCGCGCCGCCGGTGCCGGGGTGCTTGGTGATCACGGAACTGCCGTCTTCCGCGATCTCCGCGATGGGGAAGCCGGGGCGGCGGGCGCCGTCGGGCAGCTCGGTGAAGAAGCTGAAGTTGCCACCCGTGGCCTGAGCGCCGCACTCGATGACGTGCCCGGCCACGGTGGCGCCGGCCAGCGCGTCGAAGTCGTCGCGCGCCCAGCCGTAGTGCGCCGCCGCCGGGCCGATCACCAGGGCCGCGTCGGTGACCCGGCCGGTGACCACGATGTCGGCGCCGGCGTCGAGGCAGGCCGCGATGCCGAAGGCGCCCAGGTAGGCGTTGGCGGTCAGCGCGTCCGGGCGGAGCAGGGCGTCGCCTTCGACGTACCCGATGCGGGGTTGGTGCCCTCGCTCCTCGGCCAGGGTCCTGATGGCCTGGGCCAGGCCGGCGGGATGGAGGCCGCCGGCGTTGGTGACCAGCTTGACGCCCTTGTCGAGGGCGGTGCCGAGGACGCCGTCGAGCTGGCGCAGGAAGGTCTTGGCATAGCCGAGCGCCGGATCGCGCGCCCGGTCGCGGCCGAGGATCAGCATGGTCAGCTCGGCCAGGTAGTCGCCGGTCAACACGTCGAGGTCGCCGCCGTCGAGCATCTCGCGCCAGGCGGTGAACCGGTCGCCGTAGAAGCCGGACGCGTTGCCGATGCGGATCATGCGACGGGCTCCCGCTTGGCGCCGGGCGGGCCGGCGAACGCCTGCGCCACGCCCAGCCATGCGGTCGCGACCGGGCCGGTGGCGACCAGAGCCAGGTCGCTGGGGTGGCGGCGCTGGGTGACCAGCAGGCAGAAGTCGAGTGCGGGGCCGGTCAGCCGGTCGGTCGCCGCTTCCGGGCCGAAGGCCCACACCGTGCCGTCGGGGGCAGCGAGCTCCACCCGGACCGGTTCCGTGGGCACGGCGTGGCCGTGGGCGAGGAACGAGTGGCCGAGGGTGCGGAAGCCGAGGAACGCGACGTGTCGCAGCCGGTCGGTGGGTTTCTGGGTGACACCGAGCGCGTCGGCGATGTCGAGGCCGTGCGCCCAGGTCTCCATCAGCCGGGCGGTGGCCATCGACCGCGGCGCGAGCAGGTTGCCGAACCAGGGGATCCGCTTGCCTTCCGGTGCGGCGCGCAGGGCCTCGGCCAGCTCGCGGTGGCCCGCGAGCCAGCGTTGCCGCAACTCGTCGGGCGGCGCGAGGAAGTCCTCCGCTCCTTTGTCAGTGATCCGGTCCGGGTCTTCGGCCAGCGGCGCGAGCAGGGCGACGAACTGGGCTTCGTCGGTGGTGGCCAGCAGCGCGGCGTGGTCGGTCCAGGCCAGGTGGGCGATCTGGTGCGCCACGGTCCAGCCGGCGCTCGGTGTCGGGCGGTCCCAGTCTTCCTGCGGCCGGTTGTTCACCAGCGCGTCGACCTCGGCGGTCTCGGCGTCGAGATCGGTGAGCAGGGCGGCGAGCTCGACCACTGGTCCTCCTTCAATCGCGGATCACGGCGGCGAGGTGGCGCTTCCACTCGCGTAACAGTGCGGCGCGGCGGGCGGTGTCGTCGGAGAGCAGGTTGGCCACGCCCAGGCCGCGCATCAGGTCGAGGGTGGCTTGCACGGACTCGCGTACGCCGGGGCGGCGCTCGTCGGCGCCGAGCAGCTCGACGGTGAGCCGGTGCAGCTCGCGGCCAACCCGGGCCTCGACCGGCACCAGCGCCGCGCGCAGCTCGGAGTCGGTGCGGGCGGCCACCCAGACCTCGAGGGCCGCGGCGTAGAGCGGGCCGGTGAACGCGGCGGCGAGCATGTCGATGACCCGGTCGACCCGTTGCGCCCCCGCGGGCAGGCTGGCCGCCTCGGCCCGGATCTCGGCGGCGCGGCGGTCGGCGAGGTGCTCGACGGCCGCCATCACGAGGGCGGCCTTGGTGGGGTAGTGGTGCAGCTGGGCGCCGCGGGAGACGCCGGCCCGCTCGGCGATCACGGTCGTCGTGGTGCCCGCCCAGCCCAGCTCGACCAGGCTGTCGACGGCCGCGTCGAGGAGGCGGGCCTGGGTCACCCGGCTGCGCTCCTGTTGCGGGGTCCGCATTTTCTGAGCATGGCCTGGGCGAAACAAACAGTCAAGCCTGATTGTTTCTGCCGGCTGTTTGTCTTGTTGTGCCCGTTTCCCCGGCTTACGCGTCAGGCAGGTTGATCTTGCCGGTCTCGTCGTCGAACTCGGCGCCGGTTCTCGGGAAGTCCTGCTCCGTCAGCTCGGTGATCATCGTGAGGCTGTCGTCGTCGGGGTCGGTGACGGGCTTGCCCGCGCCGTTCATCCTGGTCGAGACGAGCTTGCCGTCGACCCAGGACCCGTCGGGCTCGAGCTCGACCTTGAGCACCGCGCCCAGGCCGAGCGGGCCGCTGTTGTTGAGCGTGCCGCCGCCACCGGCGAAGTTGCCGAGGCTGTAGGCGATCAGGCGGCCCTTGTAGAACTCCATCGCGCGCAGCACGTGCGGGCCGTGGCCGACGATCAGGTCCGCGCCGGCGTCGATCATCGAGTGGGAGAACTTGATCGGGTCGCCCCGGTTCTCGCCGAGGAACATCTCGGTGCCGGGCTTCACCCGGGTCTGGCCGGAGCCCTCGGCGCCCATGTGTACCTGCACGACGACGATGTCGGCCTGCTTGGCCGCCTTCGCGATCAGCGCCTTGCCCTTGGCGATGTTGATGAGGCTGTTGTTCCAGGAGTACGACGAGAAGCCGACGACGGCGACCTTGACGCCCTTCACCTCGGCGACCGTGATCTGGTCGACGGCGCCGGTGTGCGCGAGGCCCTGCTTCTCCAGCGCCTCCTGGGTGTTCGCGTAGCCGGCCGGCCCGAAGTCGTTGCCGTGGTTGTTGGCCTGGTTGAGCAGCTGGAAGCCGGCGTCCTTGAGGTGCTTGGCATAGCCCGGCGGCGCCCGGAACTGGTGGCAGCCCGTCGACTCGGCGCCGCACTTCGAGCGCCCGGTGTCCTCCGTGAGCGGCTCTTCGAGGTTGCCCATCACCAGGTCGGCGACGAGGTCTTTCTTCACGCCGTCGAAGAAGCCCTTGCCGCCGTTGGACGGCAGCCGGTTGGGCGCGTTGCCCATGACGATGTCACCGGTCGCCGAGAGGGAGATCGACTTCTGCTCCTCGGGTGCGTCGCCTTCTTCGGTCGTGCTGTCGCCCGTCGGCGACGGCCCGGTCGGTGCGACCCAGACCGCGGCCGGGTCGCTCCGGCCCTTGGCCACCGCGGCGACCGCCGCGAACCCGACGCCGAGCAACGCGAGCACGGCGACACCGGCCACGATGGCCGGGCGCAGGCTACGCCGATCGGGTGAGTCGGGGTGAGACACGCGCGCACCATATCGTTCCGAAGGCACCCGTGGGCACCTCCGTCAGTAGGATGGGCTACCGCTCCGACCAGGGGATCTTGGGCCGACTGCCGCCTTCCCGGACGGCCCGGTGCGCGGCCCGGGCGAGGCGGGCACCCCAGACCGAAAGCGGCCCGCCGTAAGGCTCAGCGGGTCCGTCCGGCGGACACAGCACGGTGACCGCGTCGGTGGCGGTGCCGGTGGCCTCAAGGCCGAGTTCCCAGAGCGCCTGAGCCTTGGCCTCTGTGATGGTCGCGACAGCGTTGACCAGGGCCGCCTCGCTCAGCCGTACCGGGACGAAGGCGACGATGTTGATCGTTCCTGGGGTGTGTTGCCGGGGAAGGTCGCGCTCGGCGGCGGCCATGATCGGCGCCCCGAGGCCGACGGTCGCCCAGACCTCAGCCTCCCCGTCGAGCGCGGCAACACGTTGCGTCACGTCGACTCCGGTCAACAACCCGACACCGGGGCCATCGAGGTCGAGATCGCCCGCCAGCGCGGCGAGGTGCTCTTGCGGGTCTTCGCGGGCGTACGACATGGGCACTGTCGCGTTGACCACCCACTCCGCCGGGCCGATCCCGCCGCCCAGCGGGGCGGAACTGATCGCCCGCATCGGGGCTGGTAAGCGCCAGACCAGGAGGGGGATACTTTCGCCGTTCTCCTGACGCGCGGTAAGAATGGGCTTGAACGGCACGCGACGACGATAAGGCAGGCGGCAACCGGAGTCGGTCCAGCACATGGACTGATCACTATCCGGGGGTAGCCGGGCCGATCGGGCGGCGCGTACGCCTAGACTGACTGCGCGCGGTTTCCGCGCCATTCGTGGAACTGAGGTGCGCGATGGATGAGGTTCTGGCCCGTAGCGGCATCTTCCAGGGTGTAGACCCGGAGGCGGCCGAGGCGCTCGCCAAGGACATGGAGACCATCGAGGCCCGCAAGGGCGAGATTGTCTTCAACGAGGGCGAACCAGGCGACAGCCTTTACATCGTGCTCAGTGGCAAGATCAAGGTTGGCCGCCGCGCCGCTGACGGCCGGCAGAACCTGATCGCGGTGATGGGGCCGTCCGACATGGTCGGCGAGCTGTCGCTGTTCGACCCGGGCCCGCGCACGGCCACCGCCACGGCGGTCACGGACACCCGCCTGGCCCGCCTCCGCAAGCAGGCGCTCCGGCCGTGGCTCAACAACCGCCCGGAGATCGCCGAGCAGCTGCTGAGGGTGCTGGCCCGCCGACTGCGGCGCACGAACGACGCCCTAGCCGACCTGATCTTCACCGACGTCCCGGGCCGCGTGGCGAAGAACCTGCTCCAGATGGCAGGCCGCTTCGGCACCCGCGACGGCGGCGTTCTGCGAGTCACCCACGACCTGACGCAGGAAGAGATCGCCCAGCTCGTGGGTGCCTCGCGCGAAACGGTCAACAAGGCCCTGGCCGACTTCGCCAGCCGCGGCTGGCTACGCCTCGACGGCAAGTCGATCATCATCCTCGATCCGGAGCGGCTGGCTCGGCGCGCTCGCGTCTGACTGGTCTTGGGAAGGGCACCTTGCGCTGCGAAAGCGTTGGCAAGGTGCCCTTTGCTTGGGGTGACGGCGCCCCGCGACGGAGCTGGCAAGCGAAGCGTTCCCTCGCGGGAGGAACGATCAGGACCACCGCGAACCCGAGTCATGATCTTGCCTTGACCTGGATCGGTGCATGGCGACGCCGAGTTGTCGTAGGCGCGGAATACTCTTTGGCACGTGACTAGAGCAGCCGCCTTCGACACGGAGACCGAGCTCGGGCGCACTCGGCGGGCTCGCCGGATGGGGCGCATCCTGGCGGAGACCCACCCGGATGCGCACTGCGAGCTGGATTTTCGCAACCCGCTGGAGCTCGCGGTCGCGACGATCCTGTCGGCGCAGGCCACCGACAAGAAGGTCAACGAGGTCACGCCCAAGGTGTTCGCGCAATACCCGACGGCGGCTGACTACGCGGCCGCCGACCGGGCCGAGCTTGAGGTCACCCTCAAGCCGACGGGCTTCTTCCGCAACAAGACCGACTCGGTGATGAAGCTGGGCCAGCAGCTTGTCGAGCGGTTCGACGGCCAGGTGCCGGGCAAGCTGACCGACCTGGTGAGCCTGCCGGGCATCGGCCGCAAGACGGCCAACGTGATCCTGGGCAACGCGTTCGGCGTCCCGGGCATCACCGTCGACACCCACTTCCAGCGGCTGGTCGGCCGGTGGCGCTGGACCGCCGAGACCGACCCGGTCAAGATCGAGCATGCCATCGGCGCGATGTTCCCGAAGCGCGACTGGACGATGCTCTCCCACCGCGTGATCTTCCACGGGCGGCGGGTCTGCCACGCTCGCAAGCCGGCCTGCGGTGCCTGCACGCTGGCCAAGCTGTGCCCGTCCTACGGCACCGGCCCGACCGATCCGGTGCAGGCGGCCAAGCTGCTCAAGGGCCCGCGGGCCGCGGAGCTGGCAGAAGCTGTCGGCATCGACCCGTCGGTCGTCCCGCAGCAGGCGTTCGCGGCGGACGTGCCGTGAAGCGCTACCTGCCGCTGGTCGTCCTGCTGGTCGTCGGTCTGCTCGCGGGCATCGGCGTGCGGTCGTGCTCCAACCGGTCGTCGCCCTCGTCTTCCGGCGACGCCGCGCCGGCCGGCTCGGCCGCGCCCCCGGACGTGTCGTTCGCCGACTGCCAGGCGTTGACCGCGCCGCCGCCGGAGTCCGCCGCCGTTCGATCGGGTGCGCCCACCTCGGTCAAACTGCCGACCGCGTCGCTGCCGTGCTTCGGTGGCGGCAACCTGCGGCTGGCCGACGTCCGCGGACCAGCGGTGATCAACCTGTGGGGTTCGTGGTGCGAGCCGTGCCGGGCCGAGCTACCGGCGGTCGACGCGGTCGCGAAGCGCACGACCGGCCTGATCCACTTCCTCGGCGTCGACACCCGCGACTCGCGCTCCAACGGCGAAGACATGGTCAGCGAGTTCGGGCTGAGCTACCCGAACGTGTTCGACCAGAGCGAGCAGGTGCGCATCGCCTTGAAGCAGGCCGGCATGCCGGTCACCCTGTTCGTCGACCGGTCGGGCAAGGTGGTCCACCTCTACAACGGCACCCGGCTCGACGAAGCAGCCCTGACTGGCCTGGTGCAACGACACCTTGGGGTGGCGGTCCCGGTTGGCTGACGGAATCTGGGACAACGGCGGCGCGCCGACGGGCGGCCCGAGACTGTTCCCAGACGCGCTACCTGACGGCGTAGGCGCCCGCCGCCGCCCGTCGGCCGGCGAGCTGTCCCTGCCGGACTGGTTCGCGCCGCTGCTGTCCCGCCTGCACCGCTCGCGGGCGGAAGACTTCACGCGGATACCAACCCCGGACCAGGGCCGCGACAGCGCCGTGCTGGTCCTGCTGGGCGAAGAGCCCGACGGCGGCCCGGACATCCTGGTGCTGCAACGAGCGGCAACGCTACGCAACCACGCGGGCCAACCAGCCTTCCCGGGCGGCGTGGCCGACCCAGGCGACGCCGACCCGTCCGCCACCGCGCTACGCGAGGCGGACGAGGAGGTCGGCCTGGACCCAAGCAGCGTGACACTCCTGGCCGAGCTGCCCACGCTATGGATCCCGGCGAGCGACTTCCTGGTGACGCCGGTGCTCGCGTGGTGGCACCGCCCGCACCCGGTGGCCCCTCGGGACCCGGGCGAGGTGGCCCACGTGGCTCGGCTGCCGGTCTCAGAGCTGGCCGACCCAGCCAACCGCCTACGGCTACGTCACCCGAGCGGCTGGATCGGACCAGCCTTCGAGGTCCGCGGGATGCTGGTGTGGGGCTTCACAGCGGGGGTGCTGTCGACGCTGCTGGACATGGCGGGCTGGACCCGCCCGTGGCCACAGGACCGAATCGCCGACCTGCCACCCGCAACCCCACCCCCCGCCGCGACAGCGGACGCTGACGAGCAGCCTTAGCCGCACAACTCGCGTGCTGGCCTCGGTCGGCGGCGACGGGTTCGCCGGCGAAGCGATCTCTCGCGGTCGTCACAGCGGGCATGGGCGGCGGCGTGAGCTGGCCCGCGCCTGCCCGATCTTGACCGCCGGTCGGCCTTCGAGCGGCTGCCCGGGCCGTCAACGACGAGGCGGTGGCCCGTGGGGCGGTGTCCTCGACCGGGCACCGGCGCGCTTCGGCGGCGCCAGCCACGAAACGAGCAGATCGCCGACGGAGACAGCGCGGCGATGGCTGGCGCCGGTCGAGAGCGGCCTGGCGCGCCGTCTCCATTTCAGCTTGTCGATTGCCGGCGTCGAGTTGCCGACCAGGTCCAGGCCGCCCACGACGTTGCCGAACGACGACACGTAGTGAGGGCGCCGCTCACGGCTCTCCCGCCATCAGGCCCTGGCCGTGCGACCGTCCGCGGCCGTCAGCATGTGCGGGACGCGGTGGCCCGTCGGTCACCAAGGCCGAGGAGTCCCAGATCCGACTTATCCGGCTCGGGCACGAGCGTCCGTATTCGACGGTGTCGGGACCACTGATGGGGTCGCCGAGTCGCTCAGGGCAGGGGCGTGGGTGGCCGGACGCCCGTACCCTGTCAGGGTGTCCGCCGTCGACCTTGTCCTGGTTCTGCTGATGGTTGTGTTCGCCGTCAGCGGCTACCGGCAGGGGTTCGTGATCGGTGCCCTGTCCTTCTGCGGGTTCTTCGGCGGCGCGCTGATCGGTCTTCAGGTCGGGCCGCTGGTGGCCCAACGCTTCGCTGACGGCGCGATTCGCGTCGTCATTTCTTTGGTCGCGATCTTCGGGCTCGCGGTGCTCGGGCAGGCGCTCACCGGCTGGGTCGGCGCCCGTCTTCGGCACGCGATCACCAGCCCGGCCGGCCGTCGGGTCGACGATGCCGGTGGGGCCGTGGTCTCGACGTTGGCCGTGCTGATCGTCGCCTGGCTGGTGGCGGTGCCGCTCGGGTCCTCGTCGGTGCCTTGGCTGGCCAGCTCCGTACGCAACAGCGCTCTCCTCGACGGCGTCGACAAGGTGTTGCCGGAGCAGGCGCAGGCCCTCTCCGAATCGTTGCGCGACACCGTCGACACCCGCGGGTTCCCCGACGTGTTCGGCGGGCTCACCGCGACCCGCGCCCGCGAGGTGGCCGCCCCCGACCCGGCGCTCGCCAACTCGCAGGTCGTCATCAACTCGAAGCGGTCCGTGGTCAAGGTGCTCGGGTCCGCGCAGAGCTGTGGGCGGCGCATCGAGGGCTCAGGATTCGTGTACGCCCCCCAGCGCGTCATGACCAACGCCCACGTGGTGGCCGGCACCGACCGGGTGTCGATCGAGGTCAACGGCGACCGGGAGAGTGGTCGGGTGGTCGTCTACGACCCCAACCGGGACCTGGCCGTCATCTACGTGCCCGACCTCGAGGCGCCGGTGATGCCGTTCGCCCGCAACCTCGCCCGCGCCGAGGCCGACGCGATCGTGCTGGGCTTCCCGCTGGACGGGCCCTACAACGCCCAGTCGGCCCGCATCCGGGACGTCGGCGACATCACCGGACCCGACATCTACGAGTCCGGCGAGGTGACGCGGGAGATCTACACGATCCGAGCGCTGGTACGCAGCGGCAACTCCGGCGGCCCCCTGGTCACCCCGGACGGCACCGTCCTCGGCGTGATCTTCGCCGCCGCCGCGGACGACCGGAACACCGGGTTCGCGGTGACCGCCGACGAGGCCTCCAGGGTCGCCACGGCGGGCATCCAACGCACCAAGGCCACCGCCACCGGCGAGTGCGTCTGACCCCGAGGACATCCCGGAGTCGTCGACGTCCAGAGGCGGACCTCGAACCGGCGCCAACGGCTGCCGACAATCGACCGTGTCGCCGCAGGCGAGATGCCCGGTGTATGCCCGGCACGCTGCGCGAGCCTCAACGAGCAGGGCCGCGGTCGAGCGTCCGGCGGGGTCCCAGACTTCGGCTCCGGACCGTTGTAGCCAGTTCACTGGCCGGAGGCGAGCCGAGCAGGGCCGCGGTCGAGCGTCCGGCGGGGTCCCAGACTTCGGCTCCGGACCGTTGTAGCCAGTTCACTGGCCGGAGGCGAGCCGTGCGGACCCAAGCGCTCGGAGCGTCCGCAGCCAGCCATGACCGAGGAGATCAGGAAAGCTCAGCGGCCGTGTTTCGGTTCGCGGGTTCGCGAGCGCGCCCAGCGGCTCGAGCGCCCCGCGAGCAGGGCCATCGCCGGATGCCGGGAGAACAGGATCACGAAGACCACGCCGGCGGCCAGGACCAGCAGGGAGATCGCTGCGGCTATTCGCCAACCGACCGGGCGGGCCGGGTTCGTCGGGGTCGCGGAGCGTTGGGCCGCCGAACCCGAAGCGCCCGACGCGCCCGAGGTCGTGCCCGGCTCGTGGGCGCCGCCTCCGGTGACGGTGTCCGTGCCCTGGCCCGGTGCCCGGCCGAAGCCGGCCACGCCCGGGGACTTGTTGTCGTCGAGCGGGTTGCGCGCCACGCCCGGCAACTGGGTGGTCAGGGCGGCCAGCGGGTCGACCCGGCCGAAGCCGTAGGTGCTGTCGCGGCCCGGGGCGCCCAGGTCGTCGGCCGTGTTGATCAGGCGGTTGACCACGTCGCCGGCCGGCATCGATGGCCAGCGCGAGCGGACCAGGGCCGCCGAGGCCGACACCAGGGGCGCGGCGAAGCTGGTGCCCCGGACCCGCCAGAAGCCGCCGGTCTTCGCGCCCACCAGGTCCGTCGCGGGTGCGGACAGCACCGTCGCGCTGCCCGTGATCGAGCCCGTCCAGAGGACGTCGGTCTCCTTCTCGAGGCCGGCTACGGCGATCACGCCGGGCTCCCGGGCCGGGTACCACACGTTCGTGGTCGCCTCCGGCAGCACGTTGCCCGTGCAGGCGACCACGACCACGTCGCGGGCGAAGGCGTAGTCCAGGGCCGCTGCCAGGGCGGGGCTGGTGCCCGAGCCGCCCAGGGACAGGTTGATGACTTTGGCGCCGCTGTCGACCGCCAGGCGGACCGCTCGCGCCACGATCATCGCGTCGCTGTAGCGGTTGTCGGCGTCCAGGACGCGGATCGGGAGGATCTTGGCGTTGGGGGCAAGGCCCATGACGCCGTCGTCGTCGTCCGAGCGGCCGGCGATCAGGCCGGCGACCGTGGTGCCGTGGCCCACCGGGTCGGTGTGGCCGTCGCCGCCGCCCTCTTTGACCAGGTCTTTGCCCGGCAGAACCTGGCCGGCGAGGTCTTCGTGGGTGGCGTCGACGCCCGAGTCGATCACCGCGACGATCACGCCGCTGCCGGTCGAGTAGCGCCAGGCCGTCTTGGCCTTCAGCTCACCGAGCTGCCACTGCTCGTCGCGCACCGAGTCGGACGGGATCGGGAGCATCGGCGTGCGGGCTGCGGCCTGGCCGTGGCTCATCGGACCTATGTGGCCAGGCGGGATCGGCAGCGGTGCGGCGGTCAGGGCCAGGGTCGCCGCCATGGCGACCAACGCCGACCCACCCAGCCGTGGGACGGCGCTTCGGCGCTGGTGCGTCAGCCTCGTCACCTCACGGCCTTTTCACCCCGGGAAGTTCCTGTGCTGGGAGGTTACCCCGAGGTCCCACCTGTTCGGGACACACAATGTGCGACCAGTTCGCCATTGTCCGAGGTACGGGCCGCTGACCTCGGACGTGTGCGCAGAGTGATCCATCGATCGCTGCTCTTGCGTGGGTCATCGCGCTGAAAGGTGGGCCAATTGGACCAGGCGGGTGCCGGTCTTGCGGGTCACCAGGCGACCGCGGCCGGCGGGCAGCGGACTGGGCCGGACGGAGCCGACCAGCGGACCCTCGTCGGCATCGCCCGACATCACCAGGCCGGCCGTGGCGAGCTCGCGGAGCCGCTGGACGATCGGGTCGTAGAGCGCCCGGCCCGCGCCGCCCGTGCGCCGGGTCAGCACCAGGTGCAGCCCGATGTCGCGGGCCTGAGGCAGGAACTCGGCCAACGCGAGCAGGGGATTGGCGGGTGCGGCCGCGACCAGGTCGTAGTCGTCGACCAGCACGAACAGCTCCGGCCCGGTCCACCAGCTCCGGGCGCGCAACTGCGCGGGCGTGACGTCGGGCGGCGGCAGCCGGCGCCGCATGTAGCCCGCCACCGACTCGATCAGCTCCTCGGTGTCCGCCGCGGCCGTGCCGTACCCGATCAGATGATCGGTCTGGACGGCTCCGAGGAGGCTGCGGCGGTAGTCGACGACGATCAGGCGCGCCTGCTCGGGGGTGAAGCGCCCGGTGACCGTGGCGGCGAGAGCACGCAGGAACGACGACTTGCCGCACTCCTGATCACCGAAGAGCACGAAGTGCGGGTCTGCAGCGAAGTCGACCGCCACCGGGCCGAGGTCGGCCTCGGCGATGCCGATCGGCAGGGTCAGCCCGGTCGTCGCGTTCTGATCGAGATCGGCGTACGGAACCGAGGGCGGCAACAGTCGCACCGGCGGCGCGGGCGGCCCGGTCCACGCGGCCGCCACGGCCTTGGCCAGCGGGACGTCGCCGGTCAACGCCGGCCGCAGCGTCAGAAGCTGGAGCCCCTCGCTGGTGATGCCGCGGCCAGGGCGGTCGGCCGGCACCGAGCCGGCGGCGGCCCGGGAGATCACCGAGTCGCTGGGATCGCCGAGCCGCAACTCCAGGCGGGCGGCGAACAGGTCGCGAATGGCCGGGCGCAGGTCGAGCCAGCGGTTGGCCGAGGCCAGGACGTGGACGCCGTACGCCAGGCCGCGCGAGGCCAGGTCGGCGACCACCGGCTCCAGGTCTTCGAACTCGTTGCGCAACGTCGACCAGCCGTCGATCACGAGGAAGACGTGCGGTTGCCCGGCGACCGGGTCGCGCTCCCGAGCGGCGAGCAGGGTGCCCAGCTCACCGACCGTGCGGCGGACCGCGGTCGGGTCGAGCCGGCCGGCCACTCCGCCGACGTGCGGCAGGTCGCGCAGCGCGCTCAGGGTGCCGCCGCCGAAGTCGAGACAGTAGAAGCGGGCCTCGTCAGGGGTGTGCGCCAGCGCCAGGCCGCAAACCAGGGTGCGCAAGGCCGTGGACTTGCCGCTGCGCGGCGCGCCGACCACCGCGACGTGCCCGGCCGCGCCGTCGAGGGCGAACCAGAGCAGGTCACGGCGCTGGTCGAGCGGGCGGTCGACCAGCGCGACCGGCACCTGGAGGGCACCGCGCAGCTCTGGGTTGGCGAACGTCAGGCCGCGCCCCGGCACCACCACGAGCGGCCCGAGCACCTCGTCGAAGGTCGCCGGCTCGGCCAGCGGCGGCAGCCAGACCCGATGGGCCGGCGGACCCTGCCCGGCGATCCGGTCGACCAACGCCTCGAACAGACTCGGCCCATCGGGAGGAGCGAGCGGGGCCGCGGCCGACGCCACCGGCGAGGTCGTGAACGGCAGCACCTGCGGAGCCACCGTCGCGGCAGCAGAAGGCCGACGCACCGGACCGGACACGTACGCGACCCGGAACCGACGCAACGGATCGGTCCCGGCCTTGAGATAGGCATGGCCGGGCGCTCGAGGCAGCTCGTAGGCGTCCGGCACCCCGAGCACGGCCCGCGACTCGAACGGCGAGAACGTCCGCAACCCGATCCGATAGGACAGGTGGGTGTCCAGGCCGCGCAGCCGACCCTCTTCGAGGCGTTGCGAGGCCAGCAACAGGTGTGCGCCGAGCGACCGCCCCAACCGCCCGATCTGCACGAACAGGTCGATGAAGTCGGGCTTGGCGGACAGCAGCTCGGAGAACTCGTCGCACACGACGAGCAGCGAAGGCAACGGCGCGAGCTCAGCGCCGCCCGACCGGGCCTGCTCGTAGTCGCGCCGGCTCGCATAGTTGCCCGCCCGCCGGAGCAGCTCCTGCCGGCGGATCAGCTCGCCGTTGACCGCGTCGACCATCCGGTCGACCAGGTGCAGCTCGTCGGCCAGGTTGGTGATCAAGGCGGCCGTGTGCGGCAGCCGGTCGAGGCTCGCGAACGTGGCACCGCCCTTGAAGTCGACCAGGACGAAGTTGAGGTCCTCGGACGAGTGCGTTGCCGCCAGCCCGAGGACCAGCGTCCGGAGCAGCTCCGACTTGCCGGACCCGGTCGCGCCGATCAGCAGGCCGTGCGGACCCATGCCGTCGAGCGCCGACTCCTTGAGGTCCAGCTCGACCGCGCTCCCGTCGACGGCCACCCCGATCGGCACCCGGAGCTGATCTCGCTGCGAGCGCGGTGCCCATCCCTCGGCGACCGTCCAGGCGTCAGGCTCGGCGATTCCGAGGAGGCCGACGTCGGCGTCCGGCAACCCGCCACCCCCGCCCACGCCGGCCAGCCGCAGCGGGGCGAGCCGCCGGGCCAGCGCAGAGGCGGACGCGAGGTCGAGCCCGTCGGCGACACCGACCACGGCCACCCCGTCCGTCGTGGTCGTCTCCAACGCACCGTCCGGCCGGCGGGTGAGCACCACGGTCGCCGGGTCCAGCAGTCGCGGCGGCGTCCCGTCGACCTCGACGACGGTCACCCCGTCGGTGCCCGAGAAACGACCGGCGCCGTCGACGATCACGACCACGTGCGCGGAGATCCCGTCGAGGAGCCGCTCCAGCCCCGCCGCCGTGTCGGCGACCAGCCGCAACGGACCCAGCGCGTCGGACCGCACCGGATGTCGGGCGTGCGGCAGCCACTTGACCCACTCCCAGTCAGCCCGGCGCCCGGGGCCGGCGGCCACCGCCACCACTAGGTCGTCGGGTGCGTGGAACGTCACCAGCTGGGCCAGCAGAGCCCGGACGAGGGACGGCGACCCCCGCACGTGCACGCGCTCGAAGCCACGCAGCGACAGGGCCACGGGCAGGTCGGGGACCACGGAGTACGCGTCCAGAAAGCGCCGCAACGCACCCGCGGTCATCGGCTCCAGGTCGTCGGGCGGCCGGCTCAGCGGTGGGACCAGGGCGGTGGCCAGCGACTGGGGCCCGAGGCCGACCCGGACCACGGCGAAGTCGCTGTCGGCCGGGCGCCGTTCCCACAGCCGGTGGCTGTCGACCGTGGACCACAGCCGCGAAGGGTCGGGATGCCGATAGAACAGGCCGGCGCGCTGCCGGGCGACGGTGGCCCGAGCCTGCCCGCGCAGCAGCGACAGGTGGCGCAGGTAGTCGCGACGGGCCGCGACGAGCTCGGCCTTGCGCGGGCCACCGTAGCCCCACGAGGTGGCCAGCATCGCCAACGACGAGATGCCGAACATCCCGCCGACCACATAGGAGAACGCGCCACCACCTCGGCCCATCATCATCGCCATCGCGACGCCGCCACCCAGCATGGGCAGCAGCAGCATCAGCTGTTGCCAGCGCCCGCCGGTTGCCCGGGGCAGCTCCGGCGGCGCCTCGACGCGCAGCTCGCCGCTCGGGATCGAGGGCGCGGGCCGGCGCGGCGGCCGACGCACCGAAACCGTCGACATCGAGCCTCCCGGATATGTCGCTGCGCAACGTGGGCGTCGCTCATAGTAGGGAATCCCCGCGGAGTCTGGATGGCCGAAAAGGGGTCATGTGGATAACCCGCGAGACCGATACCGTGCCCTCGTCCCGGCTCCCCCCGTGATGGAGGATGATCAATGCATACCGGCCTGGCACTGGTCACCGTCAACGCGCCGCACGGCCGCGTCGACGTAGCGCTGCCGCAGGACGTACCCCTGGCGGATCTGTTGTCAGAAATCGTGCGACACGCGGGCGCGGGCGACGGCGAGGCGCACGGCGGTTGGGTGCTGCGCCGCGCGGACGGTTCGGCGCTCGAGGGTGGTGCCACCCTGGCGTCACAGGGTGTACGCGACGGCGATCTGCTGCACCTCGTCCCGGGCCACCAGGAATGGCCGGAGCCCCAGTTCGACGACGTCGTCGAGGCCATCGCCGACGGTGCCCGCAGCCACGGCACCGCCTGGTCCGGCCAGCAGACCGTGGTGGCGACGCTGGCAGCGGCGGGGGTGGCGCTCGGAGCCGCGCTGGTCGTCCTCCTCCGAGCCGGCCCCGACTCGGTCGCCGCGATGCTGACCACCCTCGGGGTCGCCGCCGGCCTCACGGTCGCCGGCATCCTCGCGGCCCGCGCCTACGGCCACCGGCCCGCCGGCATCGCTTTGGGCGCCTACTCGCTGCCGTACGCGTTCGCCGCCGGAGCCCTGCTGCTGGCCAGCGGCGACGCGGTCGGTCCGGTGCCCGGCCTGACCTGGATCGGCGCGCCGGAGCTGCTGCTCGGCTCGGCGGCCCTGGCCCTGCACGGCGTGCTCGGCATCATCGGGGTCGGCGCCGGCCTCCGGATCTTCTCGGCGGCGGTGCTGACCGGCGTGCTCGGCGCCGCGACGGCCGGGATCGGCTTCGCGTTGACGGCGGCGGGTGCCGCGGCGATCCTGCTGGCCATACTCGCGTGCGGAGTCGGGTTGCTGCCCCTGCTGGCGATCCGGTCGGCCCGGGTGCCGATCCCGTCGGAGACCCCCAATGCCGACCAGGAGGCCGAGCGAGTACGCACCGCCGTCACCCGCGCGGAGGAGATTCTCGGCGGCCTGCTGGTCGGCCACGCCGTCTTCGCGGCCGCCGCGGCCGTCGTACTCGCGAGAACCGGTGGGGGCTGGGGCCAGACCCTCGCCGCCGTCTGCGGTGTCGCGCTGCTGCTGCGGGCCAGGGTCTTCCGCACCGTCCGCCAGCGGGTCCCGCTGCTGACCGCCGGCGCCGTCGCGTTGACAGCCGTGGCGCTCGCCGTGGCCGACGACCCGGGCCAGCTGACCACGGTCCTGGCCGGCGTCATCGGCCTGGCGGTCGCACTGCTGTTGACCGCGGCCGGAGTGGGCTCGGCCCGCCGCCCGGCCGGCCCCTACCTGGGTCGCACCGCCGACCTGCTGGACACCACGCTGCTGGTCGCGATCATCCCGGTGGCGTGCGCGGTGCTGGGCCTGTTCGCACAGGCCCAGACGCTCGTCGACTAGTACGTGCCGGCGGCCTTGGCCTCTTCCGCGCGGCGGTAGGAGGCCAGGATCTCGGCCTCGGCCTCGGTGCGGCCGACCCAGGTCGCGCCCTCGACCGACTTGCCGGGCTCGAGGTCTTTGTAGACCTCGAAGAAGTGCTGGATCTCCAGGCGGTCGAACTCGCCGACGTGATGAATGTCCCGCAGGTGCTCCTGTCGGGGGTCCTCGAACGGCACGCAAAGGACCTTGTCGTCGCCGCCCTTTTCATCTGTCATGCGGAACATGCCGATCGCGCGGCAGCGGATCAGGCAGCCGGGAAAGGTCGGTTCGGTCACCAGCACCAGGGCGTCCAGCGGGTCGCCGTCTTCGCCGAGGGTGTCCTCGATGAAGCCGTAGTCCGCCGGATACTGCGTCGAGGTGAAGAGCGTGCGGTCGAGGCGGATGCGGCCGGTTTTATGGTCGACCTCATACTTGTTGCGATTCCCCTTGGGAATCTCAACGGTGACGTCGAAATCCATTTTCATGCTCTCCTTGCTGACCGCGTTGGCCCCATGCATACGCACGGACGCCAGTAGTGTCGCCTAGGCCGGGCTTCGAACGGGAGGAGGGGCGGGTGGGGGAAGACTCACAACCGCGCCCCGCGCGCGGTCGGGCACAGGTGCCCGGAGCCACGCCGCCGACGTCCGATTCCGCGCGGAAGCCGCCCTCGCCGACGGAAGCCAACCTACACGGTTCAGGTCCCGGACAGCCCGCACCGACCCCGCCGCCCGGCCCGTTCCCGCCCGCCGGACCGACCCGAGCCCGGGCCGCCGTGCCCCCCGGCCCACCAGTCCCAGCGGCCACAGCCCATCAACCACCGATCTTCCCGGGTACGAGCGGCCCGCCGATCTCTCCGGGTCCGAGCGCGCCGCCGATCTCTCCCGGGCCGAGCGGTCCGCCGATCCCGTTAGGACCGGTCGGCCGCGCCCCGAACCAGCCACCGCCCGCCACGCCGTCGGCTCCGGCGCCGCGACCCCGTCGGCGCCCCAGGGTCGCGATGCTGGTCGCGTTGACCGGCGTGCTCGTCCTGGTCGTCTTCGCCGGCGGCCTTGTCGTGCTCCGTCCCGGCCCGGTCGCGGCCTGGCTCGGAGACGACGCCGGGTCCCGGGCGACGCCGGTCGTCGACCCGCCGGACGCACCGCCCGGCCCCGTGCTGGGGGCGCTGGACGGCACCGCGCCCATGCCCACCGAGGCCGGCCTGACCACCGCCATCGGCAAGCTGGTCACCGACAACGACCTCGGCGGCCGCGCCAGCGTGGTGGTCCGTGACGTGGCCAGCGGCAGGGTGCTCTACGCCAACAAGGGCGACGTGCCGACGGTGCCGGCGTCGACGATGAAGCTGGTCACCGCGGCCGCCGTACTGGCGACGCGAGGCCCGGCCCACCGGATCCCGACCCGGGTCGTCGCGGGACGCAACCCGGGCGAGGTGATCCTGGTCGGCGGCGGCGACCCGACGCTCGGCGTCGACAGCAAGACCTTCTACCCGGGGGCGGCCCGGCTCGACAAGCTGGCCGCCGCCACGAAGAAGGCGCTCGGCGGCACCGCGCCGACCAAGGTCTACTACGACAGCTCGCTCTTCTCCGGGCCGGTCTACGAGCCGGGTTGGGACTCCGACATCCCGACCGGCGGCTTCGGTGGCCCGGCCACCGCGCTGACCATCGACGGCGCGCGGACGGCACCGAAGCAGCTCGACAACGGCTACTCCGAGCGGTTCAGCAAACCCGACGAGGCCGCCGCGAAGGCGTTCGCGAAGGCCCTCGGCGTCAGGGGCAACCCCGGCCCGGCTCCCAAGGGCTCGGTGCCAGCCGGGCCGAGCGGGGCGCCGACCAGCCCGGCCGGCAGCATCGACCCGGGCACGGAGCTGGCCCGGGTGGAGTCGCCGCCGATGGTCCGGCTGGTCGAGTACATGCTCGTCGACAGCGACAACGTGGTGGCCGAGGCGATGGCCCGTCAGGTCGCACTCGCCAAGGGCAAGCCGGCCTCGTACGTCGGTGCCCGCGCGGCGATGACCGAGGTCGTCGCTGAGCTGGGGCTGCGAGCCGACGGCCTGGTCCTGGCTGACGGCAGCGGCCTGTCCCGAACCGACCGGCTGACCCCCGACCTGCAGACGGCGCTGCTCGCGCTCGCGGCGTCGGGCAAGCGTCCGGAGCTCACCGAGATGTTCGCCGGCCTGCCGGTGGCGCAGTGGACCGGCACCCTCGACGAGCGCTTCGGCGAGGCGACCGACCGCAAGGCCGCCGCGGGCGTCGTGCGGGCCAAGACCGGCACGCTGACCGGCAACCACGCGATGGCCGGCGTCGTCACCACGGTCGATGGCCGGCTGCTGGCCTTCTCCGTGCTCACCGACGGCGTGACCGCCAGCAGCGACACCACCCGAGGCGCGCTGGACCGGATCGCCGCGACCTTGGCCCGCTGCGGCTGCCGCTGAGGCGAACCAGCGCTAGCTGATGCGAGCGCCGGGGGTGTCCCGCACGGGTACCGTGGGGTGATGGCGCAGTTCGTGGACTGGGATCTGGCCGCCGCGACAGCGGGCGCGCTCGGTAAATCGGGCCCGCGGGCCTCCTACGAGGAAGCCACCGAGGTGGTGGCTGACCTGCGCCGCCTGACCGAAGAGGCGGCAGGGCACGTCAGTGACTACACGGGCCTGCGCTCGCAGGTCGCACATCCACCGGTGCGCGTCGTCGACCGCCGCGACTGGGCCGCTGTCAACGTCGCCGGGCTGCGCGAGGTGATCACTCCGTTGATCACCCGCCTGTCTGGTGACAAGGAGCCCGGCGCGTTCACCGACGCGATCGGCTCCCGGTTGACCGGAGTCCAGGCCGGCAGCGTTCTGGCGTACCTCTCCGGCCGGGTTCTTGGGCAGTATGAGGTGTTTTCTAGCGATCCGGGGCAATTGCTGCTGGTCGCCCCGAACATCGTGGAGGTCGAGCGCAAGCTCGGTGCCGACACGCGCGACTTCCGCCTCTGGGTCTGCCTGCACGAGGTCACCCACCGCACCCAGTTCACCTCGGTGCCCTGGATGCGCGCGCACTTCCTCGGCGAGGTGCAGTCCTTCGTCGACGCGTCGCAGGCCGGCAGCGAGCACTTCACCGACCGGCTCAGGCGGGCCGTCGCCACCCTTTCCGACGCGATACGCGAGCCCGACAGCCGCGCGAGCGTCCTCGACCTGGTGCAGACGCCCGGCCAGCGCGCCGTGCTCGACCGGTTGACCGCCCTGATGACGCTGCTCGAGGGGCACGCCGAGTTCGTGATGGACGGTGTCGGCCCCGATGTCATCCCCACCGTCGAGCAGATCCGGGCGCGGTTCAACCGGCGCCGGGAGGCGGGGAACCCGCTCGAGAAGGCGATGCGCAAGCTGCTGGGCATCGACGTCAAGATGCGGCAGTACGCCGAGGGCCGCAAGTTCGTGCACGGTGTCGTGGAGCGGGTCGGCATGGCCGGCTTCAACAAGATCTTCAGCTCGCCGTTGACGCTGCCGCGGCTGGAGGAGCTCGGTGACCCGGACGCCTGGGTGGCCCGGGTCCACGGCCCCGGCGGGGGCTCCGGGCCGGTGCTGGCGCAGGGCTGAGCCGTGGTCGGACCCGCGCCGCCGGTCGCCGCGACACGCGTCGCGGTCCGCCGGATGCTGCACGGGATACGCAAGGACGCCCTGGTCATGGTCGCCTGCTCCGGCGGCGCCGACTCCCTGGCGCTGGCCGCCGCGACCGCGTTCGTCGCTCCCCGGATGGGCCTGCGCGCGGGATTGATCACCATAGACCACGGCCTCCAGGACGGCTCCGACCGCCGGGCGACCGCGGTCGCCGCCTGGGGCGAGTCCGTCGACCTGCGCCCGTCCATAGTGGTGTCGGTTGACGTGTCCGGCCGCCCCGGTGGACCCGAGGCCGCTGCCCGCGAGGCCCGCTACGACGCGCTGCTCGAGACCGCTCGCGCCCACGACGCCAACTCGGTGCTCCTCGGCCACACCCGCGACGACCAAGCTGAGACCGTGCTGCTCGCGCTGGCCCGTGGCGCCGGCCCGCGCGGCATGGCGGCGATGCCGGACCGGCGCGATGTCGAGGGCGTGGCGCTGCTGCGGCCACTGCTCGACATGTCCCGCGACGAGACCCGCAAGGCCTGCGCCGCGATGGGGCTCGAGCCGTGGGAGGACCCGCACAACCTCGACCCGTCGTACGCCCGATCGAGGGTCCGGGGCTCCGCCCTCCCGGCGCTGGTCGACGCGCTCGGCCCCGGCGTGGTGTCCAACCTGGCCCGCACCGCCCGGCTGCTGGCCCAGGACGCCGAGGCGCTGGACGTGCTGGCTGCCGAAGAGCTGGAACGCTCCATGATCGACGAAGGCTTGTCGGTCGCGATGCTCGAAGCACTGCTGCCGGCGCTGCGTGCCCGAGCGCTGCACTCGTGGGCCCTGTCGCTCGGCTGCTCACCGGCCGCGCTGTCCCACCGCCACGTGACGGCGCTGGAAGCGCTGGTCACCGCCTGGCACGGCCAAGGCGCCGTGCACCTTCCCGGCGGAGTCCGCGCGGCCCGAGTATCAGGCGTGCTGCGGGTCGTCACGGACTGACCCAACTGATCCCTTGCCCTGCTTCGATCGCGCCGCTTTGCTCTGCACCCATATACGCACCACCCCCGCACCGGGGTGTTGCGTATGTGGGTGCAGAGCAAAGCCGACGGAGAAAGGGCGTCTGACCACCGCGGACGTGGCAGCGAAGCGCAGCGAGCGGTCCCCGGCGGGAGCGACGGTCCGGACCATCGCGGACCCGGGACAGCTATTTGACCTTGAAGTTATTTCCTGAACGTTGACCGGTACGCGTTGGGTGTGGCGCCGACGCGGCGGCTGAAGTGGTGCCGCAACGTTGCCGCATCGCCGAAGCCGCTCTTGCCCGCGACCGTTTCGACCGCGAGCTCTGTCTCCTCCAGCAGCCGGCGGGCCAGCAGGACGCGCTGCCCTGTCAGCCAGTCGTGCGGCGTCGTGCCGGTCTCGGCGCGGAAGCGGCGGGCGAACGTGCGCGGTGCCATGTGCGCGCGGGCGGCCAGGTCGTCGACGGTGATCGGCCGGTCGAGGTTGGTGATCAGCCAGCTGAGCAGGGGTTCGAGCGTCGGCGCGTCGGGAGTGGCCGGGATCGGCGCCTCGATGTACTGAGCCTGACCGCCGTCCCGGTGTGGCGGCACGACCATCCGGCGAGCCAGCTTCGTGGCGATCTCCGAGCCGTGCTGCTGGCGCACCAGGTGCAGGCAGGCGTCGATGCCGGCCGCGGTGCCGGCGCTGGTCAACAGGTTGCCGTCGTGCACGTAGAGGTGGTTGCAGGCGACCTTGGCGCGCGGGAACCGGTCCTGCAGCGCGTCGGCGTAGCGCCAGTGCGTGGTGCACTCGCGGTCGTCGAGCAGGCCGGCCTCGCCCAGGACGAACGCGCCCGAGCAGACGCTGAGCAGTTGCGCGCCGCGCGCGTCGGCCTTGCGCAACGCCTCCAGCACGGACGGGGGCACGGTCGCGCCGTCCTTGTGCGCCGGCACCGCGACCAGGTCGGCGTCTTCCAGCGGGCTCAGGTCGGCGGCCGGTAGCAGCGTGAAGCCGTTCTGGGCGCGCACCGGACCGCCGTCGGGGGAGCACGTGTCGAACCTGTAGCCGGGGAAGCCGTCGGCCGTGCGGTCGGTGCCGAAGACCTCGCACAGCACGCCGAGCTCGAAGGCGGCGACGCCGTCCATGACGACCACCGCGACGTTGCGAAGCATGCTCACAGGCTAGCGGAACAGTGGCAGGAATTCGAGGGACTATGGCATCTCTGCCACTGTCTGGCTGTCCGGTCTGGGCGCAGACTTATCTATGTCAAGCCCGGTGCGCGCCGGCGGTCCTCAAAACCCCAACCAGAAATAAGGGGCACCGCCATGTTTCTCGTCCTTTTCGTTGCCTTCCTCCTGCTCCTCGCCGTGGCCTCCGCCGCCGGCTTCACCGCCGACACGCATGACTCGGCCGACTGGAAGCCATCACGCGGCGGGTTCAGAGAACCTCAGACTTACTGATCTTGATCGGTGGCCACCCGCGCACGCTGGGTGGCCACCTTTCTTCCTGGTGGGTCGGCCATCGGGGCGTAACCCGCGTGGGGCAGGCTAGGGGCATGACCGACGGCTCCGGCACCTGGTACGACGCCGACATCGATCACGTGATCATCACCGAAGAGGAGATCCGGGAGAAGACCGGTGCCCTCGCCAAGCAGGTGGCCAGCGACTACGCGACCGTCAAGGACGGGCTGATGCTCGTCTGCGTGCTCAAGGGCGCCGTGATGTTCGTGGCCGACTTCGCCCGGGAGCTCGGCCGCCACGGCCCGCCGGTCGAACTGGAGTTCATGGCCGTCTCCTCGTACGGGCAGGGAACGACCTCTTCCGGGGTCGTCCGGATCCTCAAGGATCTCGACCGGGACATCGCCGGCCGCCACGTGATCGTCGTCGAGGACATCGTCGACTCGGGGCTGACACTCTCCTGGCTGCTCAAATACCTGGAGTCCCGGGCCGCGGCGAGCGTCGAGGTGGTCGCCCTGTTCCGCAAGCCGGACGCGATCAAGGTTCACGTACCGGTGAAGTACGTGGGCTTCGACATCCCGAGCGAGTTCGTGGTCGGATACGGGCTCGACTTCAACGAGCGCTACCGTGAGCTGCCCTACGTCGGCGTCCTCAAGCCAGAGGTATACGCCCGAGTTTGAGGATCTCCTCAACTTCGTACAGCGGACATACAGCAACCCCGGCTACCGTATGTGCTAGCGCGGGGCTCAGTCGTTTGCGTCTCGCGCTCGGGGTGTACCTTCGAATGACCGTGGCGCACCCGGCGGCGCGGGCCGCGGTCGTCCCTGCTAAGGGCTGGTCGCGGCGGGGGCCGACACCCCGGAGCACCAGTCCGGCACGGTCATAACGTCGATCAGGAGGATGCGGGCGGTTCGCCGCTCGACAACAGTATGGAACGTACGCGTTTCTTCCGCCGACCGGTGGTCTGGATCATCCTTGTGATCGCCGGCGCAATCGCGCTCAGCTCGCTGTTCACGGGTGGACCCAGCTTCCACCGGGTGGACACCAGCGTCGCGCTGCAGCAGCTCAACAGCGGCCCGGCCAACAGCATCCAAGAGGTTACGTTCCAGGACAAGGAACAGACCCTCCAGATGACGCTGGCCCAGCCCCAGAAGTTCGGCGACACCAACACCAACCGCATCGAGGCGCAGTTCCCGGCCGAGGTCGGCGACCAGATCTGGAACGACGTCCAGAACGCCAAGACCGCCGACCGGATCAGCGGTGACATCGACACCCAGGTCTCCGGCGACAACGTTCTGCTGAGCCTGCTGGTCAACCTGCTGCCGATCGTGCTGCTCGTGGTGCTGCTGTTGTTCTTCATGTCGCAGATGCAGGGCGGCGGCTCGCGCGTCCTCAACTTCGGCAAGTCCAAGGCGAAGATGATCACCAAGGACACGCCGAAGACGACGTTCGCGGATGTCGCGGGCGCTGACGAGGCGGTCGAAGAGCTCCGCGAGATCAAGGACTTCCTCCAGAACCCGGCGAAATACCAGGCCCTCGGCGCCAAGATCCCGAAGGGCGTGCTGCTCTTCGGCCAGCCGGGTACCGGTAAGACGCTGCTCGCCCGCGCGGTCGCCGGTGAGGCCGGCGTGCCGTTCTACTCGATCTCCGGCTCCGACTTCGTCGAGATGTTCGTAGGTGTCGGCGCGAGCCGGGTCCGCGACCTCTTCGAGCAGGCCAAGGCCAACGCTCCGGCGATCGTGTTCGTCGACGAGATCGACGCCGTCGGCCGCCACCGCGGCGCCGGCATGGGCGGCGGTCACGACGAGCGCGAGCAGACGCTCAACCAGCTCCTCGTCGAGATGGACGGCTTCGACACCAAGGGCGGCGTCATCCTGATCGCGGCCACGAACCGGCCCGACATCCTGGACCCGGCGCTGCTGCGTCCCGGCCGCTTCGACCGGCAGATCGCCGTTGACACCCCCGACATGGACGGCCGCAAGGCGATCCTGCGGGTGCACGCCAAGGGCAAGCCGTTCTCGCCCGACGTCGACCTCGACTCGGTCGCCCGGCGTACGCCTGGCTTCAGCGGTGCCGACCTGGCCAACGTGATCAACGAGGCCGCGCTGCTCACCGCCCGCCACGACGGCCGGGCGATCAGCAACGACAACCTCGAAGAGTCGATCGACCGGGTGGTCGCCGGCCCGCAGCGCCGCACGCGGGTGATGAGCGACCACGAGAAGAAGATCACGGCTTATCACGAGGGCGGTCACGCATTGGTCGCCTGGGCGCTCCCGCACTCGGCGCCGGTGCACAAGGTGACGATCCTGCCGCGTTCGCGCTCGCTGGGTCACACCCTGGTGCTGCCGACGGAAGACAAGTACACCCAGACCCGGGCGGAAATGATCGACACGCTGGCGTACGCGCTGGGCGGTCGGGCCGCCGAGGAGCTGGTGTTCCACGAGCCGACCACCGGTGCGGGCGACGACATCAAGAAGGCCACGTCGCTGGCCCGGGCGATGGTCACGCAATACGGCATGTCGTCGAAGCTCGGCGCGGTCAAGTACGGCACCAGCGGCGACGAGCCGTTCCTGGGTCGCACGATGGGCCACGAGCGCGACTACTCCGACGTGGTGGCGGCCGAGATCGACGGCGAGGTCCGCTCGCTGATCGAGCTCGCGCACGACGAGGCCTGGGAGATCCTGGTGGAATACCGGGACGTCCTCGACAGCCTCGTGCTGGAGCTGATCGAGAAGGAGACCATCTCGACCGCCGACATGGCGCGGATCGCCGCGCGCGTCGTCAAGCGGCCGCCGATGGCCCCGTTCAACGGCTTCGGCAAGCGTCGCCCGTCGACCGAGCCGCCGGTCCTCACCCCGGCCGAGCGCGACGCGCTCAAGGTCCAGGCCGAGGCCGACGGAGCCGAGGCCCGCGTGGGCTCGCCGAACAACAACTCGGACGGCGCACACTGAGCAACATCGACTACGAGGCGGACGGCGAGGTCGAGCTCGACTACCTCGCCGCCCGGCTCGTGGACGGCAAACTCGCCGGCCGACCGGTCGAGGACGCCGTCGACCTGGGCCGCATCGAAAAGGCCGTCCGCGAGATCCTGATCGCGGTCGGCGAAGACCCGGACCGCGACGGCCTGGTCAAAACCCCGCTCCGAGTCGCCCGCGCCTACGCGGAACTGTTCGCGGGCCTCCGGGTCGACCCGGCCCAGGTGCTCAACACGACGTTCGACGCGGCCCACGAGGAACTGGTCCTGGTCCGCGACATCGAGGTCATGAGCGTCTGCGAACACCACCTGCTCCCGTTCAAGGGCGTGGCGCACATCGGCTACATCCCGGGCCCGAACGGCCGCATCACCGGCCTGTCCAAGCTGGCCCGCATCGTCGAGATCTTCGCCCGCCGCCCGCAGGTCCAGGAGCGGTTGACCACCCAGATAGCCGACCTGCTGATGGAAAAGCTCGACCCCCGCGGCGTGATCGCGGTGCTCGAATGCGAACACCTCTGCATGGCGATGCGCGGCATCCAGAAGGACGGCGCGAAGACGGTGACGTCCGCGGTCCGCGGCATCTTCCAGAGCGACGCCAAGAGCCGCTCCGAAGCGATGGCCCTGATCATCAACTGATTTCCCGGGTACGCGGTGGTCACGACCGGGGTTCGGTTCGGTGTGGTGAGGGGCGCCGCCGGAGGCGGTTTGTGGTCCGCGTCCGCCGGCGCCCGGATCGATCACCCTGAGCTGGCCGTGCTGAGGCTTGGAGTCAGGAGCGGGTCAGCGGCTGGGCCGGTCGCGCGGCGTTCGGTCAGGGCTAGGGCGACCACCGCCACACCCAGCAAAACCGAGCCGGCCGTTGCCCACACGGTCAGGCGTTCGTCGAGCCACAGGACCGCGATGACGGCTGCGGCCACCGGCTCCGCCAGGGCGAGTACTGACGCGGTGGTTGCCCGGACCACCGCCAGGCCCGCGAAGAACAGGGCGTAGGCGAGGGCGGACGGCGCCGCGCCCAGATAGGCGAGTAGGGCCACCGTCTGGGTTGTCTCGCCCGCTGTGGGCAGCAGACCCTCGACCAATGCGACAGGGAAAAGGCAGACCAGGCCTACCGTGAAGCCGCCCAGGGTCGTGGACAGTGGGTCGTTGGTCGGGCCCGATCTGCGGTTCAGGAGGGTGACGGCCGCATAGCCCGTCGCGGACACCGCGGCGCAGGTCAGGCCCAGCATCGGTGCCGAGCCGGTGGTGGCCCCTCCGCCGCCCACGAGCAACAAGAGGCCGAACAGCGCCAGGGTCACCGTCAGGGCGCCGCCTCGGCCTAGGCGTTCGTCGCTTGTCAGGCGGGCGCCGATGGCGATCAGGATCGGGCCGGAGCCCAATGTCACCACGGTCGCGATGGCGAGGCCGGCGTATTGGACGGCGGCGAAGTACGCCGTCTGGAAGACCACCAGGCCCAGCCCGGTGATCAGCACTTGGCGGAAGGGCTGCCGGGTGGCCGGGCGCCGCTGGCGGGTCGCCAGTTGGACCGCTCCGAGCAGCAGGACCCCGAAGGCGAACCGCCAGAACGAGACAGCGATCGGACCCAGGCCGCTGGTGTCGTAGAGGATCGCCGCGCCGGCGCCTGCCGTGCCCCAGGCCACCGCCGCTACCAGGATGTAGAGGATTCCCCGCCCGACGGGCAGGGTTGTCTTGTTCGAGTGCACTGTGTTCTCCGTGTCATCGCCACCCGGGCGCCACTGAAGGACCCGGGCTCTGGAAAGAAGCAAGAACCGGGTCGGCTAACGATGATCGTTAGCGAGCGGCGGGTGGCGAAAGCACGAACCGAGTCACGCGGCGACGATACTCCCGGGAGCTCGCTATGGCATTTGGATTGTGTCCCGCGGACCTGGCAGGGACGGGCCCCCTAGGGCCCGGCCCAGTCCCCGGCGGGAGCAACGGTCACGCCCCCGACGAACCCGGGACATCCGCCTTCTGCTCTTGATCAGACCATGCTGCGGAAGTTGTCGGCCGAGCTGAGCGCGTTGGCGGCCAGCGACTGCGCCTCGTCGAGCCGTGACCGCGCCTGCTCGAGGTGCGCGATCGCGTCCAGGATGGACGGATGCGCGGAGCCGATCGCGGTGAAGCGGAGCCGGGTCAACGCTTCGTCGAACGCGTCCGTCACCCCGCGCAGCGTCTGCAGCGCCCGCTGGGTCTGGTCGACCGAAGCGGCGACGTTCAGCTTGACCTCTTCGACGTTCGGCATGCGGACCGCCTAGGTGATGGCCAGGACGGCCTGGCCGATGAGGGTGATCAGGACCGGTGCGAAGCAGGTGGCGGCGCCGATCGGGAGGGTGCGGTCGACCTTGCCGCCGGCCGGCGCGGGAAACGCGGCGCCGATCGTGACCCAGGCGAACCCGAGCGCGGCCAGCGGCAGCGCCAGCCCGCAACCGAGCGCGTAGATCGTCATCGGCGTGCCGTGGGCGGTGATCAGCAGCGCGATCTGGACCACGAGGACGGCGCCGGCGAACGGCCCGTACACCAGCATGTTGCGCACCCAGTTGCGGACCGGCGTGCGGTTGCCGGCCACCCCCAGCGCGGCTCCCGGCACTCCGAGCAGGGCTGCGTCGGCCCGGTCGGCCGTCGATCGTGCCTGGTGCAACGCGGTCAACACCGCCCCCGGATCGCCGGCGACGGCTCGGCGGGCCGCCTCGGCGTCCGCAGGAGTGGGGTGCAGATCGTCATCGGGTACGCCGGCCTCGCGCAACCTCGCCTGTTGCGGCACCAGCCGGGCGCGGACGGCGGAGAGCTCCTCGCGTGCCGCCCGGGCAGCCTGGGCCTGCTCGCCGGCCGCGGTTGCCGCACCCCGGCGCACGGCGTCGAGGCGTTGGGCGGCGGCGCAGTAGTCCGACCAGGCCGTGCCCGGGTCGGTGTCGTCCGGCCGCGGCGAGTGCCCGTAGGACGGCTGTTGCGGCACCGGGTTGGGATGCGTCGGCAACGGCGTGGGCACGGGCTGGTCGGGCACTCTGTACGGGGTGCCGTTCGTCGGCTGGTCTGTGGTCATCGGTCGGCCTCTGGGCGCGCGAACGGCACGATCACGGAGGTGCGGTCGGTGTGCCGGTCGTGGAGCAACGCCCGGTTGTCCCGCGGTTGCCAATCGACCGTTCTGTTGAGGAGCAGGCTCACGTCGGCACCGGGAACGTTGAGGAACACCAGGCCGGCGACGTCCTCGCGGGCTGCGGGGCCGACCTCGTCGGTGAACCGGCGCAGGCCGCGCCACCAGGAGAGCAGGTGCACGCCGCGGCCGGGGCCGGTGCGCAACACCAGGCGCAGCCGGTCGGGTGGCAGCGCGCCGCCGGCGATCGCGTCCATCCCGAACACGACCATGTAGCCGGGGCGGTCGATGGTCAGCGTGTCGGCGAGCTCGGCCGCCGTGACCATCTCGACGTCCTGCCGCTCGGCGAGGTCGCGGGCCAGCTCGGCGGCGACGTCGTCACCCTCGGCTACCAGCGATGCGATCACGAATCGGGCGGTACGCGGGGCGTGGTGCGCGGCCACGCTGCGAGCGGCGGCGTCGAGCACCCCAGCACCGGCGGCACTCGGGCCGATGACGGCGAGATGCCGGCCGGGCGCGGTGTCGAGTGGGAACGCCGCGGTGCTGAGCGGCACGTCGATGTGCCGGCCGACCAGCGCGGCCGGGCGGGTGATCCGGCCGGCGAGGGCAGCACGGAAGGTGGGGTCGTCGTTGAGGTGCTGGTGCGCGTACCCGGCGAAGACCTTGGGTGGTGCGGCGTCGGTCTGCCGCCGCTCCCAGAGGGCGTGCCGCAACTTGACCAGCGCGGACCGGTCGCCGTGCGGATCCGGGAAACGGATCACGCGCTCGTGGCCGCGGGTCGCGCCGCGCGGTCCACCGAGGCCGCCGGCGGTGTTGACCACCGCGGCACCGAGCGGGAGGCCCGCCGCCGCGTCGTTGGTCGGTTCCAGCACGTCGCCGCCGCCAGGGAGCGCCACCCGCACCGGGAACTGGCCGAAGATCGAGTCGCGCTTGGCATAGAGCGCTTCGACACCGAGCACGGTCTGACTGGCCAGGACCAGGTGGATGCCGTACGAGCGACCCTTGCGGGCCAGCGACTCGAGCAGCGTGACGGCCTCGGTGGCGGCCCCGGCCAGCAGCACCTGGAACTCGTCGATCACGCAGACGATGCGCGGCAACGGCTGGGTCTCGCGCAGGTCCGTGAACCGGGTGACGCCGGCCTTCTTGTAGGCGACCGAGCGGCGACTCATCTCGGAGTCGAGCTCGCGCAGCACGGCAAGGCCGTACTCCCGGTCGGACTCGACCCCGACGGCGCGGGCGTGCGGCAGCCAGGTGCGGTCGCGCTCGGTCGGCACGAACTCGGCGAACGAGATGCCCTCTTTGAAGTCGAGCAGGTAGAGCGTCATCTCGTCGGGTCCGTAGCGGGTGGCGAGCCCGTACAACACGTTGATCAGGAAGGCGGTCTTGCCCGCGCCGGACCGACCGCCGATCATCCAGTGTGGGGTCAGGTCGTTGAACTGGAGGTTCACCGGCCGGTCGCCGTCGTGCCCGACGACGGTGGCGAGGCCGGACGCGGAGTCGTCGGTCCAGGTGTCGCTGTCCTCGTCGGGCAACAGGTCGCGCAGGGCCAGCCGCGAGCTGGCGGCGAACCGGGCAGCGAGCTCGGCACAGACCCGCTCGAACAGATGCGGCGGCGGATCGTCGTCGAGGAACACGGGAGCGTTGAGTCCGACGTGCGCTCCGCTGGCGAAGTTGGCGCCCGGCGGGTCGCTGACCAGGGCGTGGGGGTTGCGCAACGCGATCCGGGTGGCGAGCGGCAGCGGCTGCTGGGTGGTCTCCAGGGTCAACGGTGGCGGAGGCCAGCCGGCGACGATCAGATGCAGTCCGGCCTCCGGCCCGGCCTGCGCCAACGCGGAGATGCGGGTCAGATCGGCGGTCTCGGTGAGCTCGGGCAAACTCGCGATGACCACGAGGAGGGTACGTTCGCGCCGGGTGTGCCGGACGGCGGTCGGCCGGGCCGGACGCACCCACTGCTCGGCCTCGGCGAGGACGGCCCGCAGCGCGGTGCGATCGGTGGCGGGCGGCGGCATGAGCCCAGCATCTGAAAGTGCGGCAAAGGGAGCGAAAAGCATGCCACCGCCGGCGGCGTCGACGGCGCGCACGAGCAGCGAACCGGGTGGCGCGGCGGCGAGCAGACGGAGCAGGGTGGCCCTGATCAGCCCGGCAACCCGCGGATCACGCGCGTCGGCGTCGATCGTCAGGTGACCGGTGCCGAGCAGCGGAATGATCGCGGGAAAGCGAGCGTCGTCGAGCGGCTGAGCGGTGCCGATGCGGACGAAGGAAGGCACCCGCGGACCACCGAGCGGGGTGTCTTCGAACCGCGCGTCAAGCTGCCCACCAAGCCAGCCGGGCGTGAGCACTCCGGCCGCGGCCCGCAGGCGCTCGGCGAGGTCATGCTGCGCGCGCTCGTCAGCGACAGGCGCCCGAACACCAGCAAGCGCCGTCTCGGCGGCATCGACCACCGCGGCGGCCTGCCGGTGCAGCGCGGCGGCTTCTAAGGCTCGCGCCTGCGTCCTGGACACACCGCTCACCTCCCGGAGTGACGGTATAGCAGCGCGGCAGAATGTCCCACGCTCCCCTCCGCGCGCCGTGCGGCTAACCTCGTCATGTGGCCGCCGCATCCCCCACCCGCACGACCCCGGGCGAGCGAAGCGTCCGCCCGCTGCGCCTCCTCCTGATGGTGATCGCGGGAGTACTCACTCTGCTGTGCCTGGGCGGGGTAGGAGTAGGAATCAACCTCTACGACGAAGCCACGGCCATCGACCGCGAGAACCCCGACGTCGTTGTTGCCGGTTACCTCGGCGCGCAACTCGTCGAGCGGGACGACGCCGGCGCGAAACTCTACTCGTGTAGCCAGGATCAAGGACTCGAGCCAATCCGGGCGCTCAAGCGTGATATCGAGATGCGCGAGCAGAGCTTTGACGTAAAGATCTTGGTCGACTGGGGAGCCATGCAGGTCCAGTCGACCGGCAACGAGTTCACCGTCACGACCGAGGTCGGACGGCGCGTTTTCAACGGCGAACGCTCTGTGCAGACGTGGAAGTTCACCCTCATCGACGAAAACGGCGGGTGGCGAGTGTGTTTGGCCCAACGGACTAACTAACTACTCGATCCAAAGCAGATGCACCGGTACCTCGATGGTCTTTGGCGCTTGTCCGCTCCACGCCCACCGGTACCACTCCAGTTCAGTAGCGAGCCGCACGCAGATGTCGCCTTCCGCGTTCGTGTGCACCTCTGTCACCGCGCGGAGTTCGCGGCGCTCGACGCCGTCGACAACTTGAACAATTCGTCGGCCGGACAGGGCGTCCACGTCGACTGCTGGTACGGGCATTCGGGTGGCCGGCGCGTCGAGCGAGACCAGCCGCGAAATGACGTCCCGATGGCCGGCGACGGACGTGCCCGGGTTGCCGAGCGTCTCCACCCAGACCCGCTCCACTGGTACCAGTGGTGCGAAGACTTCGATCTGCTCAGATTCGGCTCGGTACCACTCCTGCTCTGGAATTGCCGGCACGTAGGTTCGGCTGCCCTGCACGATTCGGTCGTCGGCACGTAGGTCTCCGCGCCACCCGGCGCCCGGAAACCCCACGATCAGGCGTCGACCCCGCAGATCTTCGGCGCTGCCGGCCGGCACGGGCACGATAGGCCTAGGAGGTCGTGGCGCCCAGTCGGGCTGCCCGGCGAACGGGTCTGGCATCGGCTCGCGGCTCATCCGTAGTCTCCGCTCCGCACGCCGACAGCCCGGCAGCTATGCGCCGGTGCCCAGCGGCGCGCCCTTTTCCCGCATCCACTTCATCGGTTCGGTCGCACCCGACGAGCTGCGGTCACCGTTCAGGTGCACTTCGAAGTGTAGGTGGGGACCGGACGAGTGCCCGCTCGTGCCGACGATGCCGATCGGCTGTCCCGCGGCTACCGTCTGGCCGACTTGCACCTTGGGCCGGAACAGCATGTGGCAGTAGCGGGTGATCACCTCACCGGCGTGCTTGATGTCGACATACCAGCCACAACCGGGTGTACTCGGAGAACCGTCGCGGTCGCAACGGAACGGCGGTTGAGAGTCGTTATCGCACCGCGAAACGATGACTGTGCCCGCCGCCGCGGCGAGGATGTCATCGCCACGGGATGCGCCCAGGTCGACGCCCTGGTGGCTGGGGCGCTCGGCGGTGCGGAAACCCGAGACCAAACCTGCCTTCACCGGTGCGGTCCAGCCGGACGCCGCCACATCTCCCATTGCCGCGCAAGACAAGGTGGCGTTGGCACCCACCGCTCGGGCAGCACCGTCCGCCAGCAAGTTCACGATCTCGGCTGCGTCCGGCTCGTGCTTGGCGTAGGCGTCGGGGAACGCGCTGCGCTGTACCGCCTGGGCGGCGTCCGTGAGGGACATCCGCTCCCAGCCGCGGATCTTGACCAGCTTCTGGTAAAACTTGCGACTCGCGTAGGCCGGATCCTGCACCTGCTTAGGCGTGCCCCAGCCTTGGCTGGGTCGCTGCTGGAAGAGCCCAAGCGAGTCGTGGTCGTTGCGTGCTCCGAGGTAGCCGTGGTTGGTGAGCGACGACTCCTGCATCGCCGTCGCGATCGCGATGACCCACCCCTTCGGTGGAACCTTGAGCTGCGAACCGACGTTGATGATGATCGCGGCATTGCGCAGCTGGCTGTCGCTGTAACCGGAGACGCGTGGCATGTCTCCGGTGGCGGAAATGGGACCGCCGGCGCCGCAGCCATAGGTCGAGATCGGCGCGTCGTCGTTGCTGAGTCCGTCGAGGAAGAAGGCTGCCATCCCGCCTGCGCAGCAGAGCAGGGCGAGCGTTGCCGTGAGAGCCGTAAGCAGAACTACCTTGCGGGAGCGCCGGCGTTTGGCTTCGCGGTCCAGTTTTTCGGTGAGTGTCATCCGCGCTCCCAATCGACGCCATCCACGAGCCACTGGCCCTCTCCGACGACGATTCGAAGCACCAAGGTCCCAGAGTCGACTGGATAGGAAACCTCTGCCAGCCCAGTGCCTTGCGGCACGACTGTCGCCGACCCGGTCAATCGATCAGCCGGGACCTCGGTCGGGTCGACACCTTTGAGCTTCGCAGCGAGTGAGGGAGTCGAATTCGGCACCAGTGCCGCATACCAGTCGTCGGCTTCAGCGGTGTGATCGAGCCACGCCGTCGCGAACTCCTCGGCCACCTTCGCTGGTTTTCGCGCGCCTGGGCTGAGGCTCGGTCCCGGGTCGAGGGACGCGGTGGATACCGGCGCGGGTTCCACAATGCCGTCGTCGCCGTCGTCTGAATGCGCGGTCCCGGGGGCCGTCGTGCTCTGTCCTGGCCGAAGGCCGACAGACGAACCGTCCTCTGGGCCAGCGAAGGTGCGGGCAAGGCCGACAATTGCGAACACCACAATTGCCAGGACTACGGCGATGCCGACCCGAGAGCGCAGGACCGAGGTACCGAGGAGTTGAAGTACCCGCCGCACCTCGTCACCTCGCCTCAGACCGGATCTTTGGTGACGCGGTTGGCACATCCTTAGCGGGCTCCGGCCGGTAGATCGCATAGCTTGCCGGTGCCGTCTCCGGTACATCAGGCTCGACCCATCGGGCGGGCTGGCGTCGAGGTGGAGAGGCTACGGGAGCCCGTTCGGGAGTAGTCGTCGGGACGTCGGAGCGCTCCTCTGGACGAACCCGTTCGCCTCCAGAGGGAGCCGCGTGGCTCGGATCTTCGAGCCTGGCTTCGGGCCGGAGCGAGGTCTGCTCAGCCACGACACCGCGGCCCTTGCCCAGCCGCGGCTCTGCTGTCCCACCAGGCTCGGCGACATCGAGTTTGGCGGCCTCACGCATGTCACGGAAGAACCGGCGGTGCCAGGAACCGGCCGAGGTGATCGCGGACGTGCTGTCCTTGCCACCGAGTTGGGTGATCCGCCGATAGGGGCGCAACAAGAGCCATCCGACTACGCCGGTAAGCCAGACGAGTACGACCTGTAGCCAGCCTGGAAGGGTCGGCGTGTTCATCACCAGATCAACGGCGAACAGGTAGATCGCTGCGCCTGTGCCGAAGATTGCGATGTTGAAGACAGCGGCGACGACCGCATTGGCAAGGCGACGGATACCCGCGCTGGCAGGTCGCATCAAGCCGATCGTGCCGAGGATCGGCGCCGCGATCACCGCCCATCGAAAGATCAGGAATCCGAGCAGGACGAGTAGCGATGCGGTGAGGTCGAAGAGCGCGAAAAGGAAAGCTGCCAGCAAGGCAATGAAGCCGGCGCCGACCCGTTCCATGTCGCGACTGCCCTGGAGGTACTCGTAAGCTTCAGGATCCTCGGTCTTGATCTGCTCGGCGACCTTCATCCACTGGTTGCTCTTTCGCGCGATGACTCCGTCACGGCTCTTCGGGTTGGCGCGAATCTGTTCCAGTTCCGTCCAGGTGAATGACTTCGCATCGTAGAGAGCCTCGCCGTACTTCTTGGCGGTATTGCTGTCTGCTGAGCCGAGGACTCCCCGCAGCCAGTTCCGGTAAAGCATTGTTTCGGTGACTGTGTCACTTGCCCGAACGGCAGGCGGCCGGTTGTCCTTGCACGCTTGCGGATCGTCGTCGAAGACGCATTGGCCGTCCTTGGGACGTGGTCCAACGGCATCATGTACGACACCTAACGCACTGACCAATGTGTCGTCTGCGATGTTCGCGGACTTGACTGGCCATGCGGCCAAGGCAGTGACCGCAACCATGACCAAGAGGGCCCAACCGGTCGTGGTGAGCGCATTGCTCATGTCTGACTGGCGGGAACGCCAGATCAGGTACAGCCCGACCACGGCGAGTGTGATGGCACCAAAGGCAGTGAACACCCGCGTGTAGACAGCCTTTGTAGCTTGATCAACCAGAGGGTCCGCCCATCCCCACATCGACTGCGGGTCCCATGCGCGTTCGCGGACGGCGTTTGACGCACCGATCACAGCGGTCGCGATCATGAATTCGCCGTTGGCGACCGTGGTGAGGAATCGGTAGTCCGGATGCAGGACGCTTGACGCGCAGCCACCCTCGACGTCGTACGTGGTGTAGCTGTAGCCGGCGTATCCATAGGTGCCGTACATCCCGAGGAGACCGGACTTTCTAGAGCTCTCGGGACGGTCGCTGAACCAGCCCGCTAGACCGGCGTCGGGAGTGCTCGGGGTTGGGGCCTTCAAACACTGAACTCGATCAGCGGTGACAGCTGGCAGTTTGTCGACGCAGGCCGCGAAGTTGGCTTCCCATTGCTCAATAGAGCACACATCACCCGGTGCTCGGGTGGGGATGGGGGCCGCGGTGGCGCCCAAAGCGGGCCAGCTGATGGTGGCGGCGGCCGCGACCAGCAACGTGAGGACCAGAGAGACTACCCGTGCTCGCGCCCGAGCCATCTACTCCTCCAGGTCTGCAGGGGCCGGCGGGAGGAGCGACGGCGTCGAAGCCGCCACCGCCGGGGTGGTGTCCAGGTGGTCCAGTAGGCCTTCGACGTACGAGACGTCGACCCTGATCTTTTGGACCCGGCCGTCTACGTCTCGCATGACGAACTCGCGGAAGCCCAGGCGTGCCGCCGAGGAGGTGTCCACGTTCGACAGGCTTGCGAGGGTGGCCTCGTAGCCGTCGTTCACCGGCACTCGGAGCAGCCGCAGCGCTTCCGATGCGATCTCCTGGTCTTCCGCGATCCGGCCCACGAACACCGTCGACACGAGGTTCTGGACGTCCAGGCCCAGGATGTCGCGCGGGTTCTGTGACGCGACCAGCGCCGCCAGGTTCCACTTGCGGGAGTCTCGTGCCAGGCGCACCAGGAACGAGCGGCCCGAGCGCCAGCCCTCCATGAAGTGCGCCTCGTCCAGGCCGACCAGCTTCCGTGACGACATCGAGCCGCCGTAGCAGCGGCGGACCGCCAACCGGTGTGCCGTGTGCAGCATCGGCAACGCCAGCGCTTCCTCGGCCGACCAGTACTCGCGCTCGATCTTCAGGTCCGGCAGCCGCAGGCCGGCCATCGTGATGACCGTCAGCGCCGCGTCCGCGCCCAACAGGTGCTCCGGCGGGCGGCCGAAGAACAGCAGCGCCAGCGGCATCTCGGCCGTGTCGAGCAGCAGGTTGGCCAGTTCCTTGCCGTCGTCGTCGTCCATGCCGGCCAGGCAGGCGACCACGTCGTCCAGCGTGGACGTCTCTTCGGCCGGGACCTGGCGCACCGCGTGCCGGAACAGCGTCGCCGTGGATGCCTGGCGGGCCACCTGTGGCGGTACCAGCATCTGGCAGATGTCCTGGACCAGCATCCGGCGCTCGGCCCGCGAGTTCGAGACCGCGATCTCGTACTCCCGGTCGCCTGGCGCCCCCAACGAGAACTCGGTGCGCAGCGGCGTGGGAATCAGAGAATAGGGAGCGAGGGTGCCGGCTTCTGAACCCGTCAGGTTGAGCACCCGGGAGAACGGCCGCAGTTCCGGCATCGCGCACAGTCGAGCCAGCGGGCCGGACGGGTCGAGCAGCGTGACCTGCACGCCGCGCCGGGCTGCCAGGTAGCCGAGGGCCCCCAGCAGCGTCGACTTGCCACCGCCCGGCTCGGCTACGAAGACGGCCAGGCCGGAGCGCTCGCGTACCTCCATCGGGAAGTGCAGGTCCAGGAAGACCGGTCGGCGGCAGGTGCCGGCCGTGCGGCCGATGAGGTCGCCCCGGCGGTCGCCGACCGTCGACGCCGCCTGCGGCAGCGCGGCGGCCAGCAGCTTGACCGGCATCCGGCGGATGTAGCCCGTGTTGGCGATCGGCTCGCCCGGGATGAACTCGCGCGCCAGCCAGTCCTGGTTCTTCGGGTGTTGCAGCGAGATGCGCAGTTCCCGGGAGTAGAGCTGGATCAACCGGCGAGCCCGCTCGAGGCACTCGTCGCGGGTGCGGCCGCCCACGGCGATGCGGTGCCAGCCGTGCGCGCGGGCCGACTCGACCGGCAGGCCCGTGGTCATCTCGTCGCCGATGACGAGGGCGCGCTTGGCCAGCCGCTCGAGCTCCGGCGGGGCGTCGATGCCGTGCTCGGCGTAGTCGAGCTGCTGCGACCGGATCATCCGTAGCCGGTGCTCGAGGTTGCGGAACGAGTCGCCCGAGCCGAGCACGTCGATCCGGGACGACAGCTCCATCGGCCACGGCAGCCGCTCGTGGAAGTGCATCCACGGCTCGTGCCGCTCCGGGATCTCCAGTGGCTCCATCCGGCCGACGGCCAGGACGGCGACGTGCCGCTCCTCGCCGGTCATCCGGTTGACGAGCTTCACGGTCGAGCCGTACGGGGTGCGATAGCGCTCGATCTGCTCGGTCAGCCCGAGCAGGTCGCCGCGTTCCCACTGACCGTTGGACACCGGCGAGAGCGCGGTCGGCGGCGCCATGCACAGCGCGACCGAGCGGTAGAGCAGCCATTCGAGCTCGTGCGGCGTGACCCGGCGGCCGCGCATGCCGAACGCGCCGAGCACCTCGTCGAACTGCTCGACCGTGCGGCTCAGCTTGCGGCGCTCGCCCTCCGCGACACCGCGGCCGAACGTGCGCAGCACCCGCTCGGACAGGCTGTTGCCCAGGGATCGCCGGGCGAACGTCACGCCCAGGTAGGTCTGGCCCTCGGCATGGTTGACCGAAAGCAGGTGCCGCTGCGCCGCGACGAGATGGTCGGACCAGGACGTCGCGCCCGGCACGCTGGAGAGCGGCGACGGTGTGTGGGTGTCGACGGTGCGCGCCCACTCGTCGGCCGGGAACGGCCGGGTCGTGCGGCGCAGGTGCAGGCGGAAGCCGGCGAGTCCGGCATATTGCTCGGAGATCGCGGACAGCAGCGCCTCGCGCTCGGCGTCGGGGCGGAACGCCCAACGCACCTCGGGCAGCCAGTACCAGGCCGTCACCGTGTTGGGCGTGAAGGTCAGGTGACCGGCGATCTCCGTGATGGCCAGGCCGATGCTCGGGTCACGGTCGCCGAACTTGATCTGCGGCGGCTTGACCGTGGTCGGCTTCTTCGCCGGCTCGCGGCCCTTCTCCCGGCGACGCGGCGGCTTTGCCGGCTCGCGCACGATGGGTAGCTGCGCGCCGGCCCGCTCCGACCGCGGCGCGACCTCCGCGGCACGTTCGGGACCAACAGGCAACGGGGGTACGCCGGTTCCGGGTCCCGTGGCCGGTCGGCGCGGCCGTGCCGGATGCTGTGGCGGCGCCAACCGACTGGCGGTAGGCGGCTCGCCGCGGCGGCGTGGCTCAGGACGGGGCTCCCGCTGCTCGGGCAGAAGCTCGCCGCCGGGGTCGAGATAGGCGTCGGCATGCGGCGCGGGTTCACCCCGCCACCCGGCCCGGTTGTCCACTCGGCCGGTGTCCCCCGGCGCCCGGTTGGCCCGGCTGACGATGCGCTGCCGATCAACCGCCGGGCCCGTCTGCCGGGACGATTCCACGTCACCCCGCAGAGCCTCGCCACCCCGCGGCGGCTGACCACCACGGGCGGAGTCGCCACCACGCGCCGGCTGAACACCGCGCGGAGAGTCGACACCGTGTGAGGACTCGACACCGCGCGAAGACTCATGACCGCGCGGGGACTCAAGCCCGCGGGAGGATTCGAGCCCACGCGAGGATCCGGCACCGTGCGGAGAGTCGACGCCACGGGAGGACTCAGCGCCGCGCGAAGACTCATGACCGCGCGGGGACTCAAGCCCGCGCGTGGATCCGGCACCGTGCGAAGAGTCGACACCGTGTGAGGACTCGTCGCCGCGCGAGGACTCACGACCGCGCGAGGATTCGAGTCCGCGCGGGGAGTCGACACCCCGCGAGGATTCGAGTCCGCGCGGGGAGTCGACACCCCGCGCGGACTCACGGCCGCGCGAGGAATCACCGCCACCGCGTGAGGGCTCGAGCCCGCGCGCGGATCCAGCACTGCGGGGCTGTTCTGGGCCGCGCCACTGTGGGTCGAGCTCGTCGAGGTGGCCGGTCAACGTGGGATCGGCGCTGTGGACAGGCTCGGCGCCCCTTGATGGCGGGGTGGCGCCGTTGCCGTTCGTCAGCGCGTGGCGGCCGCTGCCGGGATCCGTTGTCTCCGGCGGACCCGCCTGCTGCGGTGCGGCGCCGCCGAAGAGGTCCAGGAACGGGGAGTCGATGTCGGCGTCGGGTCGGCGTCCGGTCGGCACCGCGCGGGCGCGTTCGTCGGCCGGGCGTGAGCGCGCTGGCCCCGGCGCCTGGAAAACCGCCACCGACCCGTGACCTGGAGTGGTCACGAGCTCAGTGTCCGTGCGCTCCTCGTCGAGCTCAGAGGCATCAAGATCCGTCGCAGGGTAGTCGGATGATCGCGGACGGTGACCGCCGCCTCCGGACTGCGTGTCGGCCGGACGGGACTCCGGCGGGACGGGTCGGTTCATGCGAGGACCTCGCTCTGTTCCGCAGGGTGCCGGCTCATACCAGCTCCTCGCGGATCCTGATCTTGGTTGCGACCAGACGGGGGTCGCGCTGCTCGACGGCGGGCTCGCGGGTGCGGCGCCAGTCGGTGAGCGCGGTGCGGATCACCACGCGCGCCGGACGGTCGGGGTCGACGTGGCGGAAGATGAACGACGTCGTCACGATGGCGAGCGCGATCTCCCAGGCCGGGAACAGGTCGACACTGAACGTGAACAGCCAGTGGATGAAAATGTAGAGCGGCACGAGAAGCATGAAGAGCCCATATTGCGCATAGGGCAGGTGGATCGGGAGCGTGTATCCCGGCGGGCCCAGGTAGACCAGGCGAGCCCGGTAGATGTCGTCATCGGTGCGCAGCCGCATCTCGTGCTCCGCGGCCTATTCGAAGATCAGCTTGATCAGGTAGTCACCGACGAAGAACAACGTCGCCGCGCCCGCGATGAACGCGAGGCCGACGATGGCGATGGCCGAGCTGGTCAGGACTTTCGAGACCTCGCCCTTGCTGGCGCGGCCGATGAAGATCACGCCGAGCACCGCAAGGAGAATCGGGGCCACCTTGCTGGCGAAGAACGTGACAATGCCTGATGTGTCGATGCCCTTCGGGTCTGCATCACCCGCGATGACGTGGGCGAGCACGCCCGACGCGGCGTGCGCGGACGCACTCCACGCCTGCTGGACGAGCTCAGTGGCGATCATCGGAAAACCTCCCCGGTGCCGACGGCCGGCGGAGCCGCGGCACTGTGATTGTCAGGCCTTCGGGTGACGTTGTGTCGTACGTCTTGTCCGCCGGCCCGGATGTTGTGCGCTCACCGCTAACGGTGTCTCATCCTCGGGTGTTTTGTCCCGGTTTCGGCCTGTCTCCTCCGTCTTGGCGCCGGAATCATTAGCAATTGCAAAGCGTACGGCGGAGCCCTGCTTCGAACAAGCTACGAAGAATGCGCCCGGTGCGCCCCTCGTGGCCCGTGTGGTCAATGCGGCGTGAGAGGTGCCCGAACCCCTGTTCGGTACGGTCTACAGGTGACCGATCTGCTGCGGTCGCCCGACCCGGTGGTGATGGGCGTCCTCAACGTCACGCCCGACTCGTTCTCCGACGGCGGGCGATACTTCTCCACCGACTCGGGCGGTGGTCTGGCGGCCGCTGTCGCACACGGCGTCGCCATGCGCCGCGACGGTGCTGACCTGGTCGACGTCGGTGGCGAGTCGACCCGGCCGGGTGCCGATCGGGTCGACCCGGAGACCGAGGCGGCCCGGGTCCTGCCGGTCATCCGCGCGCTCGCCGACCGCGGCGTCCCCATGAGCATCGACACCACCCGGGCCAGCGTCGCCGCCGCCGCGCTGGAAGCCGGCGCCACCGTGGTCAACGACGTCTCCGGCGGCCTCGCCGACCCCGACATGGCCAAGGTGGTCGCCCAAGCCGGCTGCCCCTGGGTGCTGATGCACTGGCGCGGCCACTCGCGCCGGATGGCCGACCTGGCCAACTACGACGACGTGGTCAAAGAGGTACGCGACGAGCTCCGCCAGCGGATCGACGACGCGCTCGCGGCCGGGGTGGCCGCCGACCGGATCGTCATCGACCCCGGCCTGGGCTTCGCGAAGCGCGCCGAGCACAACTGGGCGCTCACCAGAGGGCTGCCGGAGCTGATCTCGCTGGGCTACCCCGTGCTCTTCGCCGCCAGCCGCAAGTCCTACCTGGGCCGCCTGCTGGCGGAGCCGGACGGCACGCCCCGCGCCGTCGACCAGCGCCTGGCCGCGACGGTGGCGACCAGCGTGCTCGCGGTCGCCGCCGGTGCCTGGGGCGTGCGGGTGCACGACGTGCGGGAGACCACCGACGCGATCGCCGTGTGGCGAGCCAGCGGACGGCCGCGCCTGGCGTACGAGGAGGAAAGTTGATGACCGATCGGATCACGCTCAAGGGACTGCGTGCCCGGGGTTGGCACGGCGTGCTCGCGACCGAACGAGCCGAGGGTCAGGACTTCCTCGTCGACGTGGTGCTCGAGCTCGACCTGAGCGCCGCCGCCCGCGATGACGACCTGACCAAGACCGTCGACTACGGCGTGCTGGCCGGCCGGCTGGTCAAGGTGATCACCGGCGAGCCGGTCGACCTGATCGAGACGCTCGCCGACCGGCTCCTCGACGTCTGCCTGGACGACGAGCGGGTCACCACCGCGACGGTCACCGTGCACAAGCCGCACGCACCTATTCCCCACGAGTTCGCCGACGTCTCGGTCCGCATGCGCCGGGGGAGGGCGGACCGCTGACCCGCGCGATCCTCTCGCTCGGCAGCAACCTGGGTGATCGGCTGGGCCACCTGCGGGCGGCGGTCACCGCGCTGGAGCCCGTCCTCGTAACCGTCTCCGGCGTCTACGAGACTCCGCCGTGGGGCGATCCCGACCAGCCCAGCTATCTCAACGCTGCGGCCGTGGTCCGGGACGACGCGGCGACAGCGCGCGACTGGCTCCACCGCGCCCAGGAGATCGAGACCACCGAGGGGCGGGTACGCGACCCCGAGCGGCAGTTCGGCCCGCGGACGCTGGACGTCGACGTGATCGCCGTCTTCGACGCGGAAGGCCGGCCCGTGCGCAGTGCCGACCCGGAACTGACCCTGCCGCACCCGAGGGCCCATCTGCGGGCGTTCGTCCTGCTGCCGTGGGCCGAGCTGGACCCGGCGGCCGAGCTGCCGGGGCGCGGGCCGGTGGCCGCCCTGTTGCGGACCGAGCCGGCCGCGAGCGACGTGGCGGCGGTGCGTGCCCGCCCGGATCTGCGGATACAGTCGGCGGGATGAGCCAGCAGTCTCCCGAACGCGGCCACGGGCCGCACCGGCCGCGGATGGGTCCGACCCAGCCGGCCACGCTGGTGCTCGCCGCGCTGGTGGCCGCGGCCCTGGCCTGGCTGCTGGTCAGCATGACCTATTCGAGCCTGCCCGACCTGCCCTGGTCGCCGACGGCCGTGCTGGCCGGTCTCGGCGTGCTGGAGGGCTATCTCGCGCTCAACACGCGAGCCCGGGTGCAGCGCAAACCCGGCCGCGAGCCGGTCGACCCGCTGGCCGTGGCCCGGTTCGCGGTGCTGGCCAAGGCATCGTCGCTGGTGGGCTCGATCTTCGGCGGGTTCTTCGCCGGGCTGCTGATCTTCTTGGCCTTCAAGCACACCGACGCGGCCCGACACGACCTCCCGGCCGCGATCGGTGGCGTCGTGGGATCGATCATCCTGGTCGTCGCCGCGCTGCTGCTCGAACGCGCCTGCCGGGTCCCCAAGCGCCGCGACGACGACGAGAACCACGACGACGACGCAAGATCTACCCATCGGTAGCCGCATTCACAGGGGGTGACGTCCGGGCGGAAGCGCGGTTAGGGTGCGTGCGAATGGTAGGAAGGCGCACCTGATGGGTTACGACGACTCGATCTACCGGCGACGCGCGGGCGACATGGACCCGGGCCCGGCCGGCGACTACCGCGACGACTACTCGGCCGGTGACTATCCGTCCAACGAGTTCGGCGTCGGTGAGCTGCGGGCCACGGACACCGGCGACACCGGGCGGCAGGGTGTGTCCGCGGCGGTCCTCGACGACGTGTTCGACGACCCCGCGGACGGTGAGCCGGGCCGGGACCGGCTGGCCTTCCACATCGTCTGGGAGGTCGTGCTCCTGCTCGGCGTCGCCGGGGTTGGCTACCTGCTGCTCCGCGAAGACTCCGCAGCGTTGCGCGGCAATGCCCTCGAGCAACTTCTCGTCGCCGGCGCCGCCCTCGGTCTGCTCGCGATGGGCGCCGGGCTGACGCTGCGCGCCGGCGCCGTCAACCTGGCCCTCGGCCCGGTCGCGGTGGCCGCGGCCCTGCACTTCGCCGAGAACGGCGACCGGGGCATCGTGCCCACCATCGCCCAGGCCACGGTCGCCGCGCTCGTGCTGGGCGTGGCGGTCGCCGTCGTCGTGGTGGTCTTCCACGTGCCCGGCTGGGCGGCCAGCCTCGCCGCCGCCCTCGGCACGCTGGTGTTCATCCAGCGCCGGTCGGCGCCGGTCAACGTGCAGGGCGGGTTCGACCCCACCGACCACGCCCTCTACCTGTTCGTCGGCGTCGCGATCGTGGCGGTGCTCGGCGGGCTGCTCGGCACCGTCAAGTCCGTCCGCCGCTCGGTCGGCCGGTTCCGCCCGGTCGCCGACCCCGCCCGGCGCCGCGGCCCGGTGGCCGCGATGCTCACCGCCGGCGCCATCGTGCTGTCGATGCCGCTCGCGGCCGGTGCCGGGGTCCTGATCGCGGCCTCGTCCGACGGCCCCGTCGTGCCGGCCGGCGGGCTCGAATGGACGGGTCTCGCGGTCGGCGCCGCGCTGCTCGGTGGCACCAGCGCGTACGGCCGCCGGGGTGGGATCTTCGGCACGGTCCTGGCCGTCGCCCTGCTGGTCGTCGGCCAGCGCTATCTCGCCGAGCGCGGCTGGGAAGAGGTCACACCCGCCGCGCTGGGCGCCGGAGCGGTGGTCGTCGGCCTGGTGGTGACCCGCCTGGTCGAGACCTTCGGACGGCCGAAGTCGGCCGGCACCGACGAGACGCCGTGGCAGACGACCCAGCCGCGCGGCGGCACGCTCGGCGAGCGGACCGACTCGTGGTCGTCGCTCCCGGCGCAGCCCACCGAGAGCCGGGCCGACGCCTGGGACACCGAGCGCTGGAACAACGGCGAGCGCTGAGCGGGCTACGCTCGGATCATGACCGAATCGCCAGAGTTCGCCGCGCTCGACGCGCAGTCCACAGAGGAGCTGCGCGAGCGCGCGTTCCACGTCGCCCGCGAGCGCCTCGACGTGCGCTTCTTCTGGTCCGTGCTGCGCCACCTGCCGGACGCCCAGCCCGCCGCCGGACTGGAGCCCGACCTCAGCGCGACCGGTGGCTACATCGACGAAGCCGTCGCCCTGTTCCGCGAGGCCGAGGGCCACGATTTCGGCGAGCAGGAGCCGCTGCTGCGGGCCAAGTTCATCGACTATCTGCTCAAGCACGACAAATAGCTGTAGATACCCCCGGTAGGTTTCGTCGATGGATCCCGTCGGGAAATACCGGCGGCATGGCTCTCACCAACCGGTACAAGTCAGCTACCGGATCGGGCACGATCGCTGCCCTGGTCCTGGTGCTGGTCTTCGGTAGTCCCTGGTATCGCGACTGGGTCACTGACAACTACACCGATCAGACGGCGGGCGGCTGGTTCCTGCGGCTGCTGGCTTACCCCGCCTGGCGGTTCGACTCAGGTGACTCGCTCCAGGACGTGTTCGCCGACGACCTGCGCGCGATCCTCGTCGTGGTGCTCACGGCGCTGTTCCTCTACCTGCTGCCCGGCAGCCAGCTCGCCCGGGCGCGTGGCACGCTCAGCCAGTTCTTCGCCGGCTGGGGTGCGTTCGTCTTCGCCGGTGCCTTCGCCGGCCTCATCACCGCGCTGGTCCGCAGCAACCCGACGCTGCTGGCCGCCTTCGGTGCCGCCGGCCAGGGCGCCACGTACGGCCTCTTCGTCGGTTGGATCGTCGGCCTCGCCACCCTCGGCGGCTGGCGCGGCACCCGCAGCTGAACACGCGGACCCGGCGCCCTCCCCGCCGGGTCCGCGAAACCTCAGTCAGCCTCGGCCGGGTAGTCGATGCTCAGGATGCGATGCCGGCTGATCAGCCCCACCGTCCGCTCGCCGTCCTTGACCTCGGCGTAGTCGGCGTTGGCGACCAGCATCGCCGCCAGCGCGTCGTACAGCGAGATGCCGAGCTCCACGACCGGGATGCGGCCCTCGACGGCCACGGACCCGGGTGCGGTCAGCATGTCCTCGGTGACCGGCAGCACCGCCAGGCGGCGGATGCCGCGGTCCTTGCCGACGAACTCGCGGACGAACGGCGACGCGGGCTCGCCGAGCAGCTGCGCCGGGGTGCCGAACTGCTCCAGGTGGGCGCCCTGCGAGAGCACGACGATCCGGTCGCCCATCCGGACGGCCTCGTCGAGGTCGTGGGTGACCAGCACGACGGTCTTGCGCACCTCGGCCTGGAGGCGCAGGAACTCGCGCTGCAGACCGGAGCGCGCGATCGGGTCGACGGCGGAGAAGGGCTCGTCCATCAGCAGCACGACGGGGTCGGCGGCCAGCGCACGCGCGAAGCCGACCCGCTGGCGCTGGCCGCCGGAGAGCTCGTGCGGGTAGCGCTTGCCGTAGCGCGCGGGGTCGAGGCCGACCAAATCGAGCAGCTCGTCGGCGCGCTCGCGGATGCGCTGCTTGGGCCAGCCGAGCAGGCGGGGAACCGTACCCACGTTGGTGTGGATCGTCTGGTGGGGAAAGAGCCCGACGTTCTGGATGACGTAGCCGATCCGCCGCCGCAGGCGCACCGCGTCGGCGTCGGTGACGTCCTCGCCGTCGATCAGGATCTGGCCCGAGGTCGGCTCGATCAACCGGTTGATCATGCGGAGCACGGTCGACTTGCCGCAGCCGGACGGGCCGATCAGCACCACGAGCTCGCCCGCGTTGACGGACAGGTCGAGCTTGTCGACGGCGACGGTGCCGTCGGGGTACTGCTTGCGCACCTCCCGCAGCTCGATCGGCGCCGCCTTGCGATCGGCCGGCGCGCCGTTACCGCCTTCCGGGGTAGCGTCCACTCATGTCCCTCCGCGACCTGGCGTATCAGGATGCCGCCAATCCCTGGTTCTCCTGGGACTACATCCGGACCAACTCGAGCACCATCCTTGACGCTCTTGGCGAGCATGTCACGTTGACAGCCGAAGCCGTGGCGGTCGCCATGGTCGTCGCGGTGCCGCTGGGCGTCGTCGCGTACTGGTTCCGTCCGCTCAGCGGGCCCATCCTGGCGCTCTCGGGTGTGCTCTACACCATTCCCTCGCTGGCGCTGCTGGCCTTCATCGCGCCCGCGGTCGGCCCGACCAAGTCGACGTCGGTGCTGATCGGCCTGGTGCTCTACGCCCTGCTGCTGATCGTGCGCAACACGCTCGCGGGCCTCAACCAGGTGCCGAAGGAAGCGCAGGAAGCAGCGACCGGCATGGGGTACGGGCGGTTCGGGCGGCTGATGCGCGTCGACCTGCCCCTCGCGCTGCCGGGCATCCTCACCGGGCTGCGCCTGGCCACGGTGTCGACCGTGGCTCTCGTCACCATCGGCGCGCTGATCGGCAAGGGCGGGTTGGGCAACCTGATCCTCGGTGGGTTCCGCAACAACTTCTTCAAGGCCGAGATCACCACGGGCACGATCCTGTGTGTGCTGCTCGCCCTGCTGCTGGACCTGATCCTGATCGGGACCGGACGGCTGCTGACTCCGTGGACCAGGAGAGCCCGATGAACATCGTCGAGTCGGCGTGGGTCTACCTCAACGACCCGCTCAACTGGACCAACCCGGGCGGCATCCTGGACCGGCTCGGAGAGCACCTGACCATCTCGGCGGCCGCGGTGGCGATCGGCTGCGTGGTCGCGTGGCCGCTCGGCATCTGGCTCGGCCACGCCGGTCGCGGTGGCGGCCTGGTCGTGCTGCTGTCGGACCTGACGCTGGCGATCCCGACGATCGCGCTGCTGACCATCCTGCCGCTGACGTTCCTCGGCTTCGGCAAGCCGCCCATCATCGTGGCGCTGGCCGTGTTCGCCATCCCTCCGTTGCTCGCCAACGCGTACACCGGGATCAGGCAGGTCGACCCGGAGACCAGAGACGCGGCGAAGGGGATGGGTCTGTCCGGCCTCCAGTTGCTCCGGCGGGTCGAGCTGCCGCTGGCCGTGCCCTTTCTCGCGGCCGGGTTCCGCACCGCCGCCGTGCAGGTGGTCGCGACCACGGCGCTGGCGTCCTACGTCAACGGTGGCGGGTTGGGGCAGATCATCGCCGAGGGGTTCGGGCTGGGCATCGCGGCCGCGGGCGGGCAGATCCTGGCCGGCGGCGTGCTGGTCGCGGTGCTCGCGCTGGCCGTCGAGGGGATCCTCGCGCTGGTCGAGCGCCTGATCACGCCGGCGCCACTGCGGCCCATGCGGCGGAAAGCGGACCGCGAGACGATCGCGACTGGTGCGGCCTGACGGATTCCAGGCCGTCTAGCGGCTTTGGTGGTTAAAGTCCGTATTTGATGCCCGGAGTACTAGGGGCATTAGACGCGACAGTGACAATCCGATGACAACAGCCACAGTTTCTTGTCGGTCCCCACTGACACCATGTTGGGTGAGAAATCGCGGACGGGAAGCTTGTCCCTCCGTCCGTCGGACACGCGGCCGGCCCAGACGGGGTCGCGCCGGGACACGGAAGGCGGGCATTCATGCGCGCAGTTTCACGGCTCGCGACGGGGGCGGCAAGCGTCCTCTTCGTGGCTGGTCTTCTAGCGGGGTGCGGTGACGCCGGCTCGTCCGGCGCCCAGGCACCCGCGGCCACCGGCGGGGGTGCGGGTTGCGCCCCGGTCGCCGGTGACCAGCTCGTGGTCCTGCAGGACGACAAGAACCTGCAGAACAGCGACAACGTCGTCGCTGCCATCAACACCAAGGCGGCCACTCCCCAGGCCGTCGCGGCCACCAACAAGGTGGCGCAGTCGCTCGACACCCAGAAGCTGATCCAGCTCAACCGGGCGGTCGACGTCGAGCGCAAGACGCCGGCGGTGGCGGCGCAGGAGTTCGCGACCGCCAACAACCTGACCGCGGGCATCCCGACCGGTGCCAGCGGCAACATCATCGTCGGCGCGGCCAACTTCAGCGAGAACCAGACGCTCGGCGAGCTCTACAAGATCGCGCTGACCGCGGCCGGCTACAACGTGACGGTCCAGCAGATCGGCAACCGCGAGCTCTACGAGCCGGCGCTGGAGAAGGGCGACGTCCAGGTCGTTCCGGAATACGCGGCCTCGGCGCTCGACTTCCTCAACACGAAGGTCAACGGCGCCAACGCCCAGCCGCTCTCCTCACCCGACATCAACCAGACGATGGCCCAGCTCCGCCCGCTCGGGCAGAAGGTGGGCATCACGTTCGGTGAGCCGTCGGCCGCACAGGACCAGAACGCTTTCGCGGTCACCAAGGCGTTCTCCGACAAATACGGCGTGACCACGCTGTCGCAACTGGCGGAGAAGTGCTCCGGCTCGGCCACCGTCCTCGGCGGCCCGCCTGAGTGCCCGCAGCGCCCGAAGTGCCAGCAGGGTCTGGTCGCGACCTACAACTTCAACGCCGGCAAGTTCAGCTCGCTGGACGCCGGTGGTCCGCAGACGAAGAACGCGCTGCGCACCGGCGCGATCAGCGTCGGCCTGGTGCTGTCCTCCGACGGCGACCTGGCCACCTGACCCAACGCAACCCGGCAACGCGCCTCGGGGCCGGCCTTCCGACGCGGGAGGCCGGCCCCGAGCCGTTCTTACCCGCGGTGACCGGGCAATCGCCGTCGCGTGCCACCGGCGACGGCCATTCCGCTGGTCCGGATGTCTCGGTAGAATCACGACCCATGCCGAACACCGACGACGACGAAGAGCAGCCGCGGGGCCGTCCGCTGCTCAAGTTGTTGTTCTGGGGCGGCATCGGGCTCGCACCGATCGCGATGCTGCTCCTGCTCGTCTCCGACGGCAACGGCCCGCTGCGGATCGCCGCGGTGCTGGCCGTGCTCGCGGTCGTCCTGATCGGACTGTCGATCGGGCTGCGCGGCGATGCCGACTCCGTCCGGGTCGAGCTCGAGGACATGGTCGCCGACGAGATCGACGGGCTGCAGGGCGACGTGCGCCGCGACATCGAGACCGCGGCTCGGGCCACCCACCGGCAGTTCAGCGAGAAGCTCCAGGCTCTGCAGCAGTCCGTCGACGCGATGCGCGCGCAGCTCGACGCCCAGCGGGCCGGCCCGCGCCCGCCCGCGGTCGGCGTGCCGGCACAGGCACAGCCGCAGGCACGCGACCAGGGCACCGCGCAGGCCGGCACCTACGGCACCGGTGCGGCCCAGGGCGGCGCGACCTACGGGCGCGCCGAGGGCGCCACCTACGGCGGAGGACGCGCGGGAGCCGCGTACGGCGGTGGCGAAGGCGGCGCCTACGGCCGCGAGAACGCCGACGACGAACGTGCCGCCAACCCGCAGCCGGTCATGGCGTCCACGAGCCGGACCTACGGCGCCCCCGCTGAGGGCACGGCCACCGGCTCGGCCCGGCCGCCCCGGGCGCGGGTGCCCGGCGGCGTCGTCCGGCACACCGAGACCGTCCAGGTCACCACCCGCCACACGGTGGTCGACGGACGCGGCGGTGGAGGCACGTACGGCACCGGCGACGTCTACGGCGACCGCTACCGGGACGAGAACCGCTACGGCGACGGCAACCGGTACGGCGACGACAACCGCTACGGCGATGACAACCGCTACGGCGACGGCAACCGTTATGGCGACGACGACCGGTCCGGTGGCGAGTACGGCGGCGGCACCTACGGCAGCCGGCGCGGCCAGGACGACGACGCCGACTACGACAGCGGTGGCTTTGGGCGCCGCCGGCGGGCCGACGACGAGCCGCCCGCCGCCTGGGGCTCAGGCGGAGAGGAGTCGTTCACCGACCGCCGGTTGCGCGAGCTACGCGCTGACCAGCCGGCGATCGAGCGCGGCGAGGCACCCTCGTACGACGACCAGTGGTCCTCCCGCGGCGGCGACCGCTGGGCCACGGTCCGCTCCGACGACCGCGGCCGTGAGCTGCGGATGGGCGAGCGGCGCGCGAGCGTCCGGGCCGACGAGTCCGGCACGGAGTATCGGGTCGAGGACCGCTGGGCCGCGGTCCGCCGCGACGACGACCGCCCGGCCGACGGGCCAGGCGCCTGGTACGCCGACGCCTGGCAGGGCGAGCAGTCCCGCGGCACCTACGGCCGTGGCCAGGACAACGCGGCCGGCGGCGAGTGGGGTCGACGCGGCGCCGATCGCGACGCCTCCTGGGGCCGGGGCGCCTACGACGACGACCGTGGCGGCGACGACCGCTGGCGCTGACGCGCTACTTGTCGATGTCGCCGACCACGAAGAACATCGAGCCCAGGATCGCGATCAGGTCCGGCACGAGGCAACCGGGCAGCAGCGTGCTCAGCGCCTGCACGTTGGCGTACGACGCGGTGCGCAGCTTCATCCGCCACGGGGTCTTCTCGCCCCGGGACACCAGGTAGTAGCCGTTGATCCCGAGCGGGTTCTCGGTCCACGCGTACGTGTGCCCCTCCGGCGCCTTGACCACCTTGGGCAGCCGCACGTTGACCGGCCCGGTCAGCTGGTCGACCCGGTCCAGGCACTCCTGCGCGAGGTCCAGTGACACGTACACCTGGTCCAGCAGCACCTCGAACCGCGAGTGGCAGTCACCGGCCGTGCGGGTCACCACCGGCACCGACAGCTCGCCGTACGCCAGGTAGGGCTCGTCGCGGCGCAGGTCGAGGTCGAGGCCGGAGGCCCGGCCGACCGGACCGGACGCACCGTAGGCCGCCGCCTGCTCGGCCGTCAGCACCCCGACGCCGACCGTACGGGCCAGGAAGATCTCGTTGCGTCGGATCAGGTTGTCGAGGTCGGGCAGCCGGCGCCGGACCTCGCCGATCGCCTCCCGCGCCCGCCGGGTCCAACCGGCCGGCACCTCTTCCTTGAGGCCGCCGACCCGGTTGAACATGTAGTGCATCCGGCCGCCGGAGACCTCTTCCATGACCGTCTGGAGCGTCTCGCGCTCGCGGAACGCGTAGAAGACGGGCGTGATCGCGCCGATCTCCAGCGGGTACGAGCCCAGGAACATGAGGTGGTTGAGCACCCGGTTGAGCTCGGCGAGGGCGGTGCGCAGCCACACGGCGCGTTCGGGCACCTCGATGCCCATCAGCCGCTCGACCGCGAGCACCACGCCGAGCTCGTTGGAGAACGCCGACAGCCAGTCGTGCCGGTTGGCCAGCACGATGATCTGCCGGTAGTCGCGCACCTCGAACAGCTTCTCCGCGCCCCGGTGCATGTAGCCGACGATCGGCTCGCAGGAGACGACCCGTTCGCCGTCGAGCACGAGCCGCAGCCGGAGCACGCCGTGCGTCGAGGGGTGCTGGGGACCGATGTTGAGCACCATGTCGGCGGTGTCGAGCCCGGCACCGGTGCCGACGGTCACCTCACGAAGATCCGACATACGCGCCATCGTCCCACGTCCAGTCTTCGATACCCACCGGCTGGAACAGCCACCAGTGGTCGCCCAGGCCACCGGGCGCGGTCAGCTCCGCCGCGGCAGAAGCCGCCGCCAGCGCTCGCACGTATCCGGTGGGGTCGGTGCTCGCCAGGCTGATCGGTGGCCGGCCGCCGTCGGCGCCGAGCGCCTTCAGCGCCTGCCGCTGGGTCATCAGCTGGTACGGGCGCCCGGCGCGCCCCGAACCGGCGAGCGCCACGGCGTCTACGGCGACGTGCGCCGTCACGTCCCGGGTCCCGTCCGGCACCGGCGGCACCTGCCGCCCGTCGCGGTATCCGGTGAGCGTGCCGTCGAACGGCCGCCGGTCGAGCAGGTGCCCGTAGTCGACGGCGACCGCCAGCCCGCGCTCGACGGCACCGACGGCGCCGGCCCACGCCTCGTCCCGGCTCCGTCCGACCTCCCGCCGCCCGATCTCGTGCCGGGACCCGGCCGGCCACCAGCGGTCGAGCCAGGCGGCGTCGGCCGGTTCGACCGGACCGCCGGGTCGCTCGTCACCCGTCGCCGGGTCGACCTCCAGATAAAAGTCGCCGTCGACCACGTCGAGCGGCACGTTGTCGAGCCACTCGGTGGCGATCAGCAGCCCGGTGATCCCTTCCGGCGGCGCCGCCAGCCAGTCGATCTCGTCGGGCAGGAACGGCGGCCGCGGCGCGACCTCGACGGCGACCGGGCGCAGCCGGTCGCGCAGGTGGGTCGGCGCGCCTCCCAGCACCCCGGTGAGCAGCTCGCCCCGGCCCGCGCCGACATCGACAAAGTCCAGCCGCCCGGGCCGCCCGAGCGCCTCGTCGACCTGGCCGAGCAGCCGCAGCACCGCCGCGGCCAGGACCGGTGAGGCGTTGGCGCTGGTGCGGAAGTGGCCGGCCGGCCCGGCACCGGAGACGAAGAATCCGCCCGGCCCGTAGAGAGCGCGCGACATCGCCGCAGACCAGCGCATCAAAGCAGCCTAGTAGGGGATAAACCTGCCCGTGAAAGTCTTCACACATGCTGTGTCCGGTCTGTTTCCGGATCGCATACTTGATGTTGACCGGTACCTAACCTACGTGGACTGGATCAATATGAGCGCACTGCAGCGCCAAACCGTCGGCATCATCGGCACCGGCCGCGTCGGCGCCGTGCTCGGCGCCGCTCTTCGCGCCGCGGGCCACGACGTGGTCGCCGCGTCCGCGGCCTCGGCCGGCGCCCGGGGCCGGATCGCCCGCCTGTTGCCCGGCACCCCGGTGTTGCCCGCCGACGAGGTGGCCGCCGCTGCCAGCGACCTGTTGATCATCGCGGTCCCCGACGACGCGCTGGGTGACCTGGTCGCCGGCCTGGCCGCGACCGGCGCGCTGCGCCCCGGCCAGGTCGTCCTGCACACCTCGGGGGCGCACGGGCTGGCCGTCCTCGGTGCGGCCGCGATCGCCGGCGCCCGTCCGCTGGCCCTGCACCCGGCGATGACCTTCACCGGCACGGCCGCCGATCTCGACCGGCTGGTCGGCATCTCGTACGGCATCACCGCGCCGGCCGACCTCAAGGCGTTCGCCGAGGACCTGGTGCACGACCTCGGCGGCCAGCCCGAGTGGGTGGCAGAGGACGACCGCGCGCTCTATCACGCCGCGCTCGCACACGGGGCGAACCACCTGGTCACGCTCGTCAACGAGGCGATGGACCGGCTGAGCGACGCCGGTGTCGTCTACCCGGAGAAGGTCATCGGCCCGCTGCTGCACGCCGCGCTCGACAACACGCTGCGGATGCGCGACGCGGCGCTGACCGGCCCGGTCTCGCGTGGCGACGCCGGCACCGTCGCCCGCCACGTGGCCGCGATCGAGGCGACCGCGCCGAACTCCGTACCCGCGTACGTCGCCATGGCTCGCCGCACCGCGGACCGGGCCATCGCCGCGGGCCAGTTGCGTCCGCACGACGCCGAGGCCCTGCTCGGCGTGCTGGCCAGCAACCGTCCGGAGCGGGTCGCGTGAAGCTCGTCGAGACCCGGGCCGACCTGGCCACCGCCCGCGCGGCCCTGCCCGGCTCAGTCGCCGTCGTGCTGACCATGGGCGCCCTGCACGCGGGGCACGAGGCGCTGCTACGCGCCGCGCGGTCCAGCGCCGACTCGGTCATCGCCACGATCTTCGTCAACCCGCTCCAGTTCGGACCCAACGAGGACTTCGACCGCTATCCGCGCACGATGGAAGCCGACCTGGAGATGTGCCGGCGCACCGGCGTCGACCTGGTCTTCGCGCCGCACCGCGACGAGGTCTACCCCGGCGGCGAACCGCACGTGCGGGTCAACCCCGGCCCGCTGGGTGAGCTGCTCGAAGGCGCCAGCCGGCCCGGCTTCTTCCACGGTGTGCTCACCGTGGTGCTCAAGCTCTTCAACCTGGTCCGGCCGGATCTCGCGTTCTTCGGCGAGAAGGACTACCAGCAGCTCACGCTGATCCGCCGGATGGTGCTCGACGTCAACCTGCCGATCGAGGTGCGCGGCGTGCCGACCGTGCGGGAGGCCGACGGCCTGGCGCTGTCGAGCCGCAACCGTTACCTGACCGAGTCGGAGCGCCTGGCCGCCCTGCGCCTCTCGGCCGCCCTGCGGGCCGGCGCGGCCGCCGCCGTGGCCGGTGCGGACGCCGACGGCGCGCTGGCCGCGGCACATCGGATCTTCGCCGACGGTACGACCGCCGTGGAACTCGACTACCTGGTGCTGCTCGACCCCGACCTCGGCCCGCCACCCGGCCATGGACCAGCGCGGATGCTGGTCGCCGCGAAGGTCGGCGCCACCCGTCTGATCGACAACACACCGATCGATCTTGGTTGATCGCTAACCTGGCGTGACCACCCGGTTGCGCTCCGCCGTCCTGATGTGCTCTGGTTAGGACAGCACAGCGCCCGGGGTCCCTGGGGAGGACGCGATGCGTCGATGGACGGCAGCGGTCGTGGTGTTGGTTCTGAGCAGCGCCGCGTGCGGCACGGACGGCGGTGGGGGAGGCGGCTCGGCAGCCGCACCGGCACCGCCGGTGGTGGCGAGCCCGTCGCCGCCGCGCTGTCACGTCCAGGTGGCCGCACGCACGGCCGATGCCCTCGACGGCACCGTCGACTGTGCTGAGTCGCACCAGTCCGAGACCATTCACTCCGGCACGTTCACCGGTGCCGCGGCGGACGCCGCGAAGGTCTTCGGCGAGTGCGACAAACAAGCGGCCAGCACGCTCGGCGCCGACTGGCGCACGGCCCGGCTCCGGCTCGACGTGGTCGTGCCGACGTCGGCGGCGTGGGAGGCGGGCCAACGCTGGTACCGCTGCGACCTGGTCGAGCTCACCGGCGTCGGTCCGGACGGGAAGGTCGCGGCCCGCACCGGCAGCCTCGCCGGCGCGCTGACCGACGACTCGCCACTGCTGCTGCGGTGCGCGCTGGTCAAGCTCGACAAGCGCAGCAACGTCGAGACGGTCGCCGACAGCGCCTGCGACGCCAAGCACGAGGGCGAGTTCGCCGGGGTCTGGACAGCGCCCGGCAAGGTGCCCTACCCGGTCAAGGACCGCGACTACGTGCCGTTCTACGAGGGCTGCCTCAAGACCATCGCCGCGTACGTGAAGATGCCGTACGAGCCGGGTTTCGCGGCCCGGACCGGCTACATCCCGGTGATGGCCGCCAAGGACGCGTGGAAGCTGGGTGACCGCGGCGTCCGCTGTTTCATCTGGATCCGGTTCCGGCCGCTGACGGCATCGATGAAGGGCGTCGGCGAGAAGGGCTTCCCGGCCAACGTCGGCCGGCCGAGTTAGCCCGCCCACGTTTCCGTGCTCCGGGCGGACACCCGATGATCTGACAGGGTTCACTGAACAGATGGACCCCCGTGTCGCGGAGTTGCCGGAACTGCCTCGACGCCTCGCCGGCCCGGAGCCGGGCTGGGCCGAGTCGACCGACGTGGTGGTGGTCGGCTCGGGCATCGCCGGGCTGACCGCGGCGCTGCACCTGCGTGCGGCCGGCCGCCACGTCACAGTGGTCACCAAGGAGAACATCGACGACGGTTCGACCCGCTGGGCACAGGGCGGGATCGCGGCGGTCCTCGACCCGTTCGACACCCCCGAGGCGCACGCCGCCGACACCGAGATCGCCGGCGTCGGGCTGTGTGACCCGGCCGCGGTGCGGGTGCTGGTCGAGGAGGGCCCGACCAGGGTCCGCGAGCTGATGCGGCTGGGCGCGGAGTTCGACCGCAACCCGGACGGCTCGCTGATGCTCACCCGGGAGGGCGGCCACCACGCCAACCGGATCGTGCACGCCGGCGGCGACGCGACCGGCGCCGAGGTGCAGCGCGCGCTGCACGCCGCGGTCCGGCGCGACCCGTGGATCCGGGTGGTCGACCACGCGCTGGTGCTCGACCTGCTCACCGACGCGTCCGGTCGGGCCTGCGGCATCACCCTGCACGTGCTCGGCGAGGGCACCGAGGACGGAGTCGGGGCGATCATGGCCCGCGCGGTCGTGCTGGCCACCGGCGGCATGGGCCAGGTCTTCGCGTCGACCACCAACCCCGTCGTGTCCACCGGAGACGGTGTCGCCCTGGCCATCCGGGCCGGCGCCGAGGTGACTGACGTCGAGTTCGTGCAGTTCCACCCGACCGCGCTCTACCTCGGTGGCGGTGACGACCGGCGGGCTCAGCAGCCGCTGGTCAGCGAGGCCCTGCGCGGAGAGGGCGCCCACCTCGTCGACGCCGACGGCAAGCGGTTCATGGTCGGGCAGCACGACCTGGCCGAGCTCGCCCCGCGCGACGTGGTCGCCAAGGGCATCCACCGGGTGATGCTGGCCAACGGCACCGACCACGTCTATCTCGACGCCCGACACCTGGGCGGCGACTTCCTGGCCCGGCGGTTCCCGACGATCGTGGCGTCGTGCCTGGCGGCGGGCGTCGACCCGGCCACCGAGCCGATCCCGGTCGCACCGGCGGCGCACTACGCCAGCGGCGGCGTCCGCACCGACCTGCACGGCCGCACCTCCATCCCCGGGCTCTACGCCTGCGGCGAGGTGGCCTGCACCGGCGTGCACGGCGCCAACCGGCTGGCCAGCAACTCGCTGCTCGAAGGCCTGGTGTTCGCCAGGCGGATCGCCGACCACATCGCGGGCGACCTGCCGGAGCAGTCCGAGGCGGCCCCGGCGACCGGCCCGGCCTGGGTGCTCGACCCGGGCGTCCGGCCCGCGCTGCAACGGGCGATGAGCCGGGGCGCCGGGGTGCTGCGCTCGGCCGGCTCGCTGGCCGCGACCGCCGGCACGATCGTCGGGCTGGGCGCGACCCGCGGTCGCCCGGCAACCGCGAGCTGGGAGGCGACCAACCTGGTGACCGTGGCCGCGGCGCTGGTCGCCTCGGCCACAGCTCGGGAGGAGACGCGCGGCTGCCATTGGCGCGAGGACTTCCCCGCGGCCCGTGACGAGTGGCTCGGCCACCTCTTCCCCGCCTTGGACGGCGCGGGGATCCCGACCCTCACCTGGGAGGCGTGATGTTGCCGCAGTGGATCGTCGACGACCTGCGGGCCAAGGGGCTCGACCCGGCCGAGGTCGAGCGGGTGGTGCGCGGCGCCCTGGACGAAGACCTTGGGCCGGAGCACCGCGACGTGACCAGCGAGGCGACCATACCGGCGGAGCAGGTCGACACCGCCGACGTGATGGCCCGGGCCAACGGCGTGGTGGCCGGGCTCCCGGTGGCGGCCGCGGTGTTCGCACTGGCCGGCGCGACCACGCCCGAGATCGTGCTGAAGGCCCGCGACGGCGACGCGGTCTGCGCCGGTGACCTGCTGGCCACCGTGACCGGGCCGACCCGCACCCTGCTCACCGCCGAGCGCACCGCGCTCAACCTGCTCAGCCGCCTCTCCGGGGTGGCGACGCACACCCGACGGTGGGCGGACGCGCTCGCCGGCACCAAGGCGATGGTGCTCGACACCCGCAAGACCACCCCGGGGCTACGGGCGTTGGAGAAGTACGCCGTTCGCGCCGGCGGTGGCACCAACAAGCGGATGGGCCTCTACGACGTCGCCATGATCAAGGACAACCACAAGCTGGCCGCGGGCAGCGTCGCCGAGGCGTACCGCCGGGTCCGGGAGGCCTTCCCCGACGTTCCGGTGCAGGTCGAGGTCACCACCGTCGAGGAGGCGATCGAGGCTGTCGACACCGGTGCCGATTTCCTGCTCTGCGACAACATGTCGCCGGCGGTCCTCCGCGAGGTGGTCGCCGCGGTGGGTGACCGGGCGGAGCTCGAGGCCACGGGCGGACTCACTCTGGAGGTCGCACCGGCGTACGCCGCCACCGGCGTCGACTACCTTTCCGTAGGGGCCTTGACGCATTCGTCACCTATCTTGGACATCGCACTCGATCTTCGCCCGCCGCACCTGAGCCGGAGCTGACCCCACATGCTGCTGTGCATCGACATCGGTAACACCAACACGGTGCTCGCCACGTTCGACGGCGACAAGTTGGTGCACAACTGGCGGATCAAGACCGACGCCAGGTCGACGGCCGACGAGCTCGGGCTGATGTTCCGCGGCCTGCTGGCGGGTGACGCGGTCGAGATCACCGGGGTGGCGGCGTGCTCGACCGTGCCGGCCGCGCTGCGCTCGTTGCGCACCATGCTGGCCCGCTACTACGGCGACCTGCCCAACGTGATCGTCGAGCCCGGCGTGAAGACCGGGGTGCAGCTCGCCATCGACAACCCGAAGGAGGTCGGCTCCGACCGGGTGGTCAACACCCTGGCGGCGTACACCCTGTTCGGGGGTCCGTCGATCGTGGTCGACTTCGGCACCACCACCAACTTCGACGTGATCAGCGCCCGCGGTGAGTTCCTCGGTGGTGCGTTCGCGCCCGGCATCGAGATCTCGTTCGACGCGCTGGCCGCCCGGGCCGCCCAGCTCCGCAAGGTCGAGCCGGCCAAGCCCCGATCGGTGATCGGCAAGAACACCGTCGAGTGCCTCCAGGCCGGCCTATATTTCGGGTTCGCCGGTCAGGTCGACCACATCGTCGACCGGATGACCGAGGAGCTCGGCTCGGTCAAGGCGGTGATCGCCACGGGCGGGCTGGCGCCGGTGGTGCTCGGCGAATGCCGCACCATCACCCACCACGAGCCGATGATCACGCTGATCGGCCTGCGGATGGTCTACGAGCGCAACGTCGACGCGCGGTAGACGACCGTCCGGTAGGGCAGCGGGAAGGAATCCCGACCGATCAGGTCGGGATGTGTCTCGGCGAGGTCGGTCAGTTCCGCCTCGAACCGTTTCCGGATGTCCGGCCCGGCGGTCAGGTAATAGGAGCGGGTAGTCATCATTTCCACCAGTTGGGCACTGGTGAGCGACGTCTCGTGGCTGAATTCCCGGTGCTCCACCGCGGCGTACGCGGCCCCGAACGTGGCCGGTCGGTCGTGTTCCCGGTCACCGGCGGCAGTGGCGATCACGTCGAGTGCCGCGACCCACGGCTCCCGCCGGTCACGCAGGTTCCACACGGCCGCGAAATAACCACCGGGACGCAGCACCCGCGCCGCTTCGGCGTGTGCCAGATCCGGATCGAACCAGTGGTACGCCTGACCGGCGATCACCGCGTCGACACTTCCGTCGGGTAATGGAATGTCTTCGGCGCTGCCCGCCAACGCGGTTCGGCCGTCGGTCGTGACTGCCAGTTGCGCGCGCATTTCCGGATCGGGTTCGACGGCGGTCACGTCGTAGCCGGCGGCGATCAGGCCGCGGGTGAGTATGCCGGTGCCGGCACCGAGGTCCACCACGGTGCGGGGTGCCGGGCCGCCGACCGCCCATTCGAGCGCCGCGCGCGGATAGGGCGGGCGGAATCGGTCGTACTGCACCGCAACCGCTCCGAACGACAGGGCCTTGCGCTTCTTGGCATCCATCGAGGCGGAGCGTACCGCAGCTATTCGTGACCGACGGCAATGTGTCAGCCACCCATCCCGGTCCGATCCACGAGATTTCGATCAGAGCGTGACGCGCCTAACACGGCCCCGTTCACTGCGGCGGCGCGAATCCACCACGCTCTGTCGTGCAATCGGAAACGGAGCGCCCGGCCCAGCCTGACGAATTAACGAAAAAGCAAGACTCGGCCCTTGATTCTGCCGTCCTATTGACCGATCGCGCGCCGAACGGGCTATTGTGCTCTTGTTTGTGGGAGGGACCACGCGAAAGGACAACGGCCCGTGGCCAAGCAGATCATTCACAAGCTGGTCGACGACATCGACGGTGGCGACGCCGATGAGACGGTGAAGTTCGCCCTCGACGGTGTTCAGTACGAGATCGACCTCTCGAAGAAGAACGCCGACAAATTGCGGAACGCAATCGCGCCCTACCTGGCGGCCGGCTCCAAGGTGGGTCGGGGCGGGGTCGTGGTTGGCGGGCGCGCGGCTCGTGGTCGTGGCGGTGCTGCCGCCGACCGTGAGCAGAACAAGGCCATTCGCGCCTGGGCCAAGAAGGAAGGCAAGGACATCTCCGACCGGGGCAGGATCCCGCAGGAGATCGTCGACGAGTACCACGCGAAGGCCGGTCGTTAGGCAGGAAACGTTCGCTGGGCGGGGACCCCTCCCTGTTGACCGCACCGCGCGGTCGGCCGTCCCCGCCCCGGCCGTTGCTTTAGACGTTTGTCCGGTTTTGTGGGCCTGATACCGGTCCCTTGTCACACCGAACGCTCTTGATCTTCATGAATCAAAACCTCGCCGTGTTCGCTCTGCGCGTAGACGTTCCTACCCGGGAACACCCGATAAGCGTGCAGAGTTGGCAGATACGTCGCGGACAGGGGTCAGTCCGGCGCGCACGGCCGTGGCTGACCGCGCCCGCGGCGATAGAGTGAGGGTGCGCAGGCGTCTTCCCCGGGCGACTGTGCGTTGGTTCCGCCAAGTCGCTGGTCCGGCCAGACTCAGGCGCACGGCACGTGAGGAGCACGAGGGCATGTTCGAGCGGTTCACCGACCGAGCGCGACGGGTTGTCGTCCTGGCTCAAGAAGAAGCCCGGATGCTCAACCACAACTACATCGGCACTGAGCACATCCTGCTCGGCCTCATCCACGAGGGTGAGGGTGTCGCGGCGAAGGCGCTGGAGAGTCTCGGTATCTCCCTGGAAGGCGTCCGCCAGCAGGTCGAGGAGATCATCGGCCAGGGTCAGCAGGCGCCGAGCGGGCACATCCCGTTCACGCCGCGGGCCAAGAAGGTGCTCGAGCTATCGCTGCGCGAAGCGTTGCAGCTCGGTCACAACTACATCGGCACGGAGCACATCCTGCTCGGGCTGATCCGTGAGGGCGAGGGCGTCGCCGCCCAGGTGCTGGTCAAGCTCGGCGCCGACCTCAACCGGGTCCGCCAGCAGGTCATCCAGCTCCTCTCCGGCTACCAGGGCAAGGAGCCGGCGGCTGCCGGCGCCACCCCGGGCGAGGCCGCGCCGTCGACGAGCCTCGTGCTCGACCAGTTCGGCCGCAACCTCACCCAGGCCGCCCGTGAGGGCAAGCTCGACCCGGTCATCGGGCGCGAGAAGGAGATCGAGCGGGTGATGCAGGTGCTCTCCCGCCGCACCAAGAACAACCCGGTCCTGATCGGTGAGCCCGGCGTCGGCAAGACGGCGGTCGTCGAGGGCCTGTCCCAGCGGATCATCAAGGGCGAGGTGCCCGAGACGCTCAAGGACAAGCAGCTCTACACGCTCGACCTCGGTGCGCTGGTCGCCGGTTCCCGCTACCGCGGTGACTTCGAGGAGCGCCTCAAGAAGGTGCTCAAGGAGATCCGCACCCGCGGCGACATCATCCTGTTCATCGACGAGATCCACACCCTGGTGGGTGCGGGTGCCGCCGAGGGCGCGATCGACGCCGCCTCGATCCTGAAGCCGATGCTGGCCCGGGGCGAGCTGCAGACGATCGGTGCGACGACGCTCGACGAATACCGCAAGCACCTCGAGAAGGACGCGGCGCTCGAGCGCCGGTTCCAGCCGATCCAGGTGGGTGAGCCCTCGCTGGCGCACACCATCGAGATCCTCAAGGGCCTGCGCGACCGCTACGAGGCGCACCACCGCGTGTCGATCACCGACGCGGCGCTGGTCGCCGCGGCGACGCTCGCCGACCGCTACATCTCCGACCGCTTCCTGCCCGACAAGGCGATCGACCTGATCGACGAGGCGGGCGCCCGGATGCGCATCCGCCGGATGACCGCGCCGCCAGACCTGCGTGACTTCGACGAGCGGATCGCCCAGGTCCGTCGCGACAAGGAGTCCGCGATCGACGCGCAGGACTTCGAGCGGGCCGCGCAGCTGCGCGACAAGGAGAAGCAGCTCCTCGGGCAGAAGGCCCAGCGGGAGAAGGAGTGGAAGGCCGGCGACCTCGACGTCGTCAGCGAGGTCGACGACGAGCAGATCGCCGAGGTCCTGGCCAACTGGACCGGCATCCCGGTCTACAAGCTGACCGAGGAAGAGACCGCTCGACTGCTGCGCATGGAGGACGAGCTGCACAAGCGGGTCGTCGGCCAGGAAGACTCGGTCAAGGCCGTGTCCAAGGCCATCCGGCGCACCCGGGCCGGCCTCAAGGACCCGAAGCGCCCGTCCGGCTCGTTCATCTTCGCCGGCCCGTCCGGCGTCGGTAAGACCGAGCTGTCCAAGGCGCTCGCCGAGTTCCTCTTCGGCAGCGAGGACGCGCTGATCCAGCTCGACATGTCCGAGTTCCACGACCGCTACACGGTGTCGCGCCTCGTCGGTGCGCCTCCCGGCTACGTGGGCTACGACGAGGGTGGCCAGCTCACCGAGAAGGTGCGCCGCCGGCCGTTCTCGGTGGTCCTCTTCGACGAGATCGAGAAGGCCCACCCGGACGTCTTCAACACGCTGCTCCAGATCTTGGAAGACGGACGCCTGACCGACGGTCAGGGTCGCATCGTCGACTTCAAGAACACGGTGATCATCCTGACCACCAACCTGGGCACGCGTGACGTCGCCAAGGCGGTGTCGCTGGGCTTCCAGGCTTCTGAAGACTCCGACTCGAACTACGAGCGGATGAAGCAGAAGGTCAACGACGAGCTCAAGCAGCACTTCCGGCCCGAGTTCCTGAACCGGATCGACGACACGATCGTCTTCCACCAGCTGACCGAGCGCGAGATCCTGTCGATCGTCGACATCATGATCCAGCGCATCGAGGCTCAGCTGCGCAACAAGGACATGGGCCTGGAGCTGACCGACAACGCCAAGAAGTACCTGGCGAAGAAGGGCTTCGACCCGGTGCTGGGTGCCCGGCCGCTGCGCCGCACGATCCAGCGCGACATCGAGGACAACCTGTCCGAGCGGATCCTCTTCAACGAGCTGAAGCCCGGCCAGATCGTCGTCGTCGACTGCGAGGGTGACCCGGAGAACATCGACAAGTCGAAGCTGGTGTTCCGCGGCGCGGAGAAGCCGGTCGAGGTGCCCGACGCGGTGCCCGCCGACCTCGGTGCGGCGGAAGCCACCGACTGACCCTGCTAGACGAAAAAGGGCCCGGCGCGTATGCGCCGGGCCCTTTTGCTATCCGCCGGTCGGCAGGGTGAACAGGTCGCCGGGGAGCGGGTCGACCAGGCCGTCGTCGATCAACCCCCGCAGGGCGCGGTCGCGCTGGGTCGGATCCGGCCAGACGACGTCCAGGCGGACCCGTGGCACCGGCTCGACGGCCTCCCGGAGCACGGCCAGGAGTAGGCCACGGACCTGGCGGTCGGTGCCCGCGTAGGTCTGCGGCCGGCGGCTGGGGCCGTCCAGCGCCGGGCGACCGGCGGCCCGCCAGGCACAGCGGTCGACGAGCGGGCAGATCGTGCAGCGCGGCGAGCGGGCCACGCAGACCACGGCTCCCAGCTCCATGAACGCGGCGCTGGCCCGGGCCGCCACCGCCGGCTCGTCCGGCAGCAGGGCGGCGGTCTCGACCAGGTCGGCCGGCCGCGTCGTGTGCCCGCCGTCGGCCAGCCCGGTCACCGCCCGGGCGACGAACCTGCGAACGTTGGTGTCGACTACGGGCTGGCGCTGCCCGTACGCGAAGGCGGTCACCGCCCGTGCGGTGTAGGCACCGACGCCCGGCAGCGCGAGCAGCTGGTCGAGGTCGTCGGGAACCACGCCGTCGTGCCGCTGGGCGATCGCGGTGGCGCACTCGTGCAGCCGCAACGCGCGGCGCGGGTAGCCCAGGCGGCCCCACATCCGGATGGCCTCACCCGGCTCGTCGGCGGCCAGGGCGGCCGGGGTGGGCCAGCGGGCCAGCCACGCCTCGTAGGCCGGCAGCACCCGTACGACCGGCGTCTGCTGGAGCATGACCTCGCTGACCAGGATCGCCCAGGCGCCGGCGTCGGGATGGCGCCACGGCAGGTCGCGCGCGTTGGCGTCGAACCAGCGAATCGCGGCGAGAGCGACGCTTTCCTCGGGCATGACCACCGATCCTGCCACCCCGCGCGCCGACTCCTGCGCGGGGTGGGAATCGGGCAGACTCTCTCGGGTGGAGGAGCTAGCGATCACCGTCCTCGGCCGTGACCGGCCCGGCATCGTGGCCGACGTCGCCGGCGTGCTGGCCGACCTCGGCGCCAACCTCACCGACTCGACGATGACCCGGCTGCGTGGCCATTTCGCGATGACCCTGGTCTGCACCGGTCCCGACGCGGCGGACGTGGAAGCGGCCCTGAACCCGGTCGCGGTGCGCGGCCGGCTGCTGGCCACGGTGCGGGCGGTCGGGCCGGAGGAGAGCACGGAGCCGACCGGGGAGCCCTACGTGCTCAGCGTGCACGGCGCCGACCGGCTCGGCATCGTCGCCGAGGTGACGCGGGTGGTGGCCGACGCCGGCGGCAACATCACGGACCTGACGACCCGGCTGGCCGGCCCCCTCTACGTGCTGGTCGCCGAGGTGGAGCTGCCACCGGGCACGGCCGAGGCGACCGAGCGGCGCCTCACGGAGGTGGCGACCGGCCTCGGCGTCGACGTCGTGCTCCGCCGCGCCGAGTCCGATGTCCTGTGATGCCGGCGTGAGCCTCGCCGGCTGGCTCACGGAGCTGGCCCAGCCCGGCCAGGTGCGACCCGTGGTCAGCGCACCCGACCAGGTGCTCGCCCGCGACGGGGAGGTCGTCGACCCGACCGACCCGGCGGTGGTCCAGCTCGCCGCCGACCTGGTGGCCACGATGCGGGTCTCGCCGGGCTGCGTCGGTCTGGCGGCGCCGCAGGTGGGCGCGTCGGCGCGGGTGTTCGCGGTCGACGTGACCGGGCATCCCAAGGCGGTGACGGTGCACGGCACCTTCGTGCTGTGCAACGCGACCGTGGTGTCGGCGACCCGCTGGCGCCCGGGTCGCGAGGGTTGCATGTCGGTGCCCGACCTGACCGGCGACGTGAAGCGGGCCAGTCGGGTGGTGGTCGAGGGCCTGCTGCCGGGCACCGGCGAGCCGGTCCAACTGACCACCGACGGGTTCGAGGCCCGTGCGCTGCAGCACGAGATCGACCACTGTGCGGGGTTGCTGTTCCTGGATCGAGTGGCCGGCGCGCACGCCCTGTATCAGCGGAAGGTCTATCTGTAAACGACCCTCACGAGTCCCGAATGTCACGCGGCGCGTCGTCGCGGTTGGAACGGCACACACCGATACGGTGATCCCATCATGCGACTGACGGTTGGCCCCCTGCCTTCCGCCGTCTACTGGCGGCGTCGGGCAATCGTGCTCGGTGCGGCTGTCGTCGTCATATTCCTGATCGTCCAGTCATGCTCCGGTGGCGACGCCAGTTCCGTCGGCAACGGCAAGAACGGCCAGAGCAGCGCGCCAGCGGTCGACCCGAAGCCGACCGTGACGGTCCTCAAGCCGTACACCGACCCGCCGGAAGACGAGAGCTCGCCGGCTGTGGAAGAGCCGCCGCCGACCAACCCGGCACCGCGTACGGGAGAGGCAGCACCGCCGCCCGACGACGGCTCCTGCACCGACGCGGAAATGCTGATCACGCCGGTGCCCGAGGTGACGTCGGCCGCGCGTGGCTCGATGATCGCGATCCGGCTGCGGATCAAGAACACGGGCAAGCGCACCTGCAGCCGCGACGTCGGCGCTGACCAGCAGGAGCTTTACATCAAGAAGGGCGCCGCGAAGGTCTGGTCCTCGGACACCTGCGGCAACGTCAAGGGCAGCGACGTGCAGCCGTTCACCCCGAACTTCGAGCGGGAATACCGGGTCGACTGGAACGGCAAAGACGTCAGCAAGTGCGCCGACAACCTGGCCGACGGACCGGTCCCCGCGGCCGGCGAATACCAGGTGTTCGGGCGCCTGGCCACCAAGACCAGCAACCCGGTCAAGCTGACCCTCAGTTGAGGCCGGTCAGGGCCTCAGACGTAGCGCTCCAGGATGGACGCCTCGGCGAGCCGGGACAGACCCTCACGGACACCCCGGGCGCGGGCGTCGCCAACCCCGTCGACCGCCTGTAGGTCCTCCACAGTGGCGCCGAGCAGCCGCTGGAGGCTGCCGAAGTGGTCGACCAGGCGGTCGACCACTGTGCCGGGCAGGCGGGGGACCTTGGCCAGCAGGCGGAAGCCGCGCGGGCTGACCGCGGCGTCGAGCGCGTCGGAGGCGCCGGGATAGCCGATCGCCTTGGCCACGGCCACCAGGTCGATGAGCTCGGTCGAGGAGAGCAGGTCGAGCTCGACCAGCCCTTCGTCGAGGGTGCGGGCGCGACGGCCGGACGGCAGGTAGTCGCGGATGACCAGGGTGCGGTCGGCGTCGACGCCGGCCATCAGCTCGTCGAGCTGGAGGGCGAGCAGCCGGCCGTCGGTGCCGAGCTCGACCACGTAGCCGGAGATCTCGTCGGCGATCCGGCGGACCATCTCGAGCCGCTGCACGACCGCGACCGCGTCGCGGACCGTCACCAGATCTTCGATCTCCAGGGCGGACAGGGTGCCGGAGACCTCGTCGAGGCGCATCTTGTAGCGCTCGAGGGTGGCCAGCGCCTGGTTGGCTCGGGAGAGGATCGCGGCCGAGTCGTCCAGCACGTGCCGGTGGCCGCTCACGTAGAGGCCGATGATCCGCATCGACTGGCTGACCGAGATCACCGGGAAGCCGGTCTGCTTGGCCACCCGCTCGGCCGTGCGGTGGCGGGTGCCGGACTCTTCCGACGGGATCGACGGGTCGGGCATGAGGTGCACGGCGGCCCGCACGATGCGGGTGCCGTCGCTGGAGAGCACCACCGCGCCGTCCATCTTGCACAGCTCGCGCAGCCGGGTCGCGGAGAACTCGACGTCGAGGGGAAAGCCGCCGGTGCAGATCTCCTCGACCACGCTGTCGTAGCCGAGCACGATCAGCGCGCCGGTGCGGCCGCGCAGGATGCGCTCCAGGCCGTCGCGCAGGGCGGTGCCCGGCGCCATGAGGGCGAGGTTGGCGCGCAACGGGTCACCCGCCACGCCGCCGGCCGGCGCCGGACTCGTCGGTGCGGACCCGACGACCCGCTGCTGGGGTGCGCCGGCGACACCAGCGCGGCCCGGCAGGCTCGCACCAGCGGTCTTGTTGGAGTCGCGGTCGAACGGCACGGGCAACAGTCTACGGACCGTCATGAACTCGCTGCGGTCACGGTTGGGCGCCGGGGCACCCAAGTCGGCCTTCGTGGGCTAAACCCGGCCGCCATTTTGGTGATAATCGGGCGAATCGCCGCTGGTCATTCGGCGGAGAACCGGGCCGCCCACTGCAGCGCGGTGGCCAGGTCACCAACCTCTTCGACGCGCAGCCCGGGCGCGGCGACTCCCGTCTTGGCCGGACCGCAGTCGGGCGGCACTAGCGCGTAGCGGAACCCCAGCCGGGCCGCCTCGGCCAGCCGCCGGGGGACCGCACCGACCCGGCGCACCTCACCGGTCAGCCCGACCTCGCCGATCGCGGCCAGCCGGGGCGAGATGGCCAGGTTGAGGCCACCGGAGGCGACCGCCAGCGCCATCGCCAGGTCGGCCGCGGGCTCGGTGACCCGGATGCCGCCGACCGTGGCCGCGAACACCTCCCGGTCGTGCAGGGTGAGCTGCTTCGTGCGGGTCTGCAGGACCGCCAGCACCATGGCCAGCCGGGCGCTGTCGATGCCGGAGACGGTGCGCCGGGGCGAGCCGGGCACGGCCGCGCCGATCAGCGCCTGCACCTCGGTCACCAGCGCGCGCCGGCCCTCCATCGCCACGGTCACGCAGGTGCCCGGGACGGCCTCGGCATAGCGGGTGAGGAACATGCCGGACGGATCGGCCAGGCTGGCGATGCCCGACTCGTGCATCTCGAAGCAGCCCACCTCGTCGGCCGCGCCGAACCGGTTCTTCATGCCCCGCACGAGCCGTAGGGCGGAGTGCTTGTCGCCCTCGAAGTGCAGCACCACGTCGACCAGGTGCTCGAGCACCCGGGGACCGGCCACCTGGCCGTCCTTGGTCACGTGCCCGACCAGCACGGTGGCGATGCCGCGCTCCTTGGCCACCGCGACGAGGGCCGCCGTCACCGCGCGGACCTGGGTCACGCCGCCCGGGACGCCCTCACCGGCGATCGAGATGGTCTGCACCGAGTCGAGCACCAGCAGCCCGGGCTTGACCGCGTCCAGGTGGCCGAGCACGGCCGACAGGTCGCTCTCGGCCGCGAGGTAGAGGCGCTCGTCGAGGGCGCCGATGCGCTCGGCCCGTAGCCGGACCTGGCTCACCGACTCTTCGCCGCTGATCACCAGCGACGGCGTCTCGCCGGCCGCCGCCCAGCGCTGGGCCACGTCGAGCAGCAGGGTCGACTTGCCGACACCGGGCTCGCCGGCGAGCAGCACGACCGCGCCGGGCACGAAACCGCCGCCGAGCACCCGGTCGAGCTCAGAGACACCGCTGGGCCGCGCCTTGGCCGGCGCCGCACTGATCGTGGCGATCGGCCGCGCCGGCTCGGACGGCATGCGGGTGGCGACCACCTTGCCGGCCACGGCAGGCCCGGTGGTGGCCTCGACGACCGAGCCCCACTCACCGCACTCGGGGCAGCGCCCGAGCCACTTGGGCGGCTGGTGACCGCAGGCGTCGCAGACGTAGGCCGGCCGCGCGGCCGCTCGGGTACTCACCCGCGGAACTTATCGCGGCCGTACGACAGTCAGCCCACAGGCGCGACGTCGGCCTCGTGGCCCTCGTCGGGAACGACCCGCGGCCCGCGCGGCAGCGGCGACAGCGGCACCGCCAGCCCCGCGTCGGCGGTGAGCTGCTGGCCGTTGAAGTCGAACACCACCGGCACGGAGTTGCCGTCGTTGAGCTCGTCGGTCAGCCCGGTCAGCAGCAGGTAGCTGCCCTGCTGCTGGTTGAGCTGCACGAAGCCAGCCGGCGGGATGGTGATCTCGGCGGGGCCGCCGACCTGGGCCGGGGCCGGCGGCGCGGCCGGGGTGGTCGGCGTCGGCGTGCCGGTGGCACCGGCGTCGGGCGTCGCCGTGGCCGTCGCGGTCGGCTCGGCGGCCGTCGGGCTCGGCGTCGCGCTGGGGTTGACCAGCCGCACGGCCTCGGCGCCCGGGCTGCTCACCCGCACGGTCACCGGCGAGCCGGTGTTGTTGTAGAGCGCCAGCGCGAGCCGCGCGTCGGAACCGGCGGGGTAACCCTCGACCTTGAAGTCGACGGTCATGTTGCGCACGCTGTAGCTGCCGCCGTTGGGCGCGTTGAGGTCGGCGTCGATGCCGTCGATCGCCGGCACCGTGTCGGCCGTCGACGAGGTCTGGCCGGAGCCACAACCCGTCAGCAACAGGCTCGCGGATGCTGCCACGGCCAGGCCGGCGAGCAGCACCGCGCGACGGCGGGTCCCGAACTTCGAGCGCGTCACGTCGCTCCTCCTCGCAATGCGTCTGGTCGCGGCCGGGCCGCTCCGGCGGGCCGCGCTCCAGGGTAGTGGGACGTGATCCGCCGTGGACGATCGACCCGCACGCAGCGCGCGGTGCGCCCGCACGGTCACACCACGCGACCACTCGCCACGAGCAGGATGACGTCGATCACGGCCACCGCCATCACGGCCCGGAACATCGCGACCGGGCGGCCACCGCGGGCCGCGGCCGCGCGTCCGGCGTACCAGCCGAGGGGTAGGACCACCACGGCGACGAGGACGGCCGCGATGCCGGACCAGGACGGCGGACCGGCCGGCCCGGCGACCAGCGCGACGGTGGCGGCGAGCAGGAGCACGGCGGCCGCGAGCCGGGAGCCGGCCGGGCCGAGTCGTTGCGGCAGGCCGCGTACGCCGGTCCGGTCGTCGTCGTCGAGATCGGGCAGCGCGTTCGCGAAGTGCGCTCCCGCGCCCAGCAGCGCACCGGCCAGCACCAGCCAGACCGGCGGGGCCGGTGAGCCGGGCAGCGCCACCACCACGAAGGCCGGGAGCAGACCGAACGACACCGCGTACGGGAGCACAGAGAACGGCGTCAGCTTGAGCGGCCAGTCGTAGAGCAGCGCCGAGACCAGAGCCGCGATCATCAGCAGCGCTGCGGGAAAGCCGGTGGTCAGCGCGACCAGCACGCAGGCCACCGTGGCGACCAGCCCGCACCGGCCGACCAGCGTGCGGTCGACCGCGCCGGTGGCGACCGGCTTGTCGACGCGCCCGACCGCCCGGTCCCGGCTCGCGTCGAGCCAGTCGTTCACCCAGCCGATCGCGAGCTGGCTGGCGAAGATTGCCCCGGCCGTCCTGGCGATCCCGGCGGCGTCGTGGCCCACCCCCCAGGCGAGCAGCGCGGTGACGGTGGTGACCGCGACCGCGGGCTCCGGATGCGAGGCGCGCACCAGCGCCCGAAGGGACCAAGGCATGACCCGAAGTCTGCCGGTTCGTCATTGGTCGTGCCAGGCATGACGTGCCTGTACCGTTTGGGAAATGCGGCTACCGCGGCCCCGCAACGACCCACGCCAGTACCACGACCTGGCGGGCGAATGGTGGCGGCCGGACGGCCCCTTCGCGATGTTGCACTGGCTCGCCGAGGCCCGGGCCCGGCTCGTGCCGCCGGCTGCCGAGCCCGGCGCCGTGCTCGTCGACGTCGGCTGCGGTGCCGGGCTGCTCGCACCGCATCTGAGCGACCGCGGCTACCGCCACGTCGGCATCGACCTGGTGACGTCGGCGCTGGAGCAGGCGGCCGCCCACGGCGTCACGCCGTTGGCGGGCGACGCGGCGGCCATCCCGCTCGCGACCGGCAGCGCGCACGTCGTGGTCGCCGGTGAGCTGCTCGAACACGTCCCGGACCTGCCCGGCACCGTCGCGGAGCTCTGTCGCGTGCTGCGCCCCGGTGGTCTGTTGGTGCTCGACACGCTCAACGACAACGCGGTCAGCCGGGTCCTCGCCGTGCACATCGCCGAGCGCATGCCGCGCGCGCCACGGGGTATCCACGATCCTGGTCTGTTCGTGGACCCGGCCCGGCTCACCGGGCTGTGTGCGGCGCACGGCGTCCGCCTGGAGGTGCGCGGCATCCGGCCGACGCTGAGGGCGGTCGCCGGTTGGCTGGCCGGTCGTTCCCCACGCCCCGGCCGGCGGCGGATCGTTCCCGTCGCCAGCACCGCCGTGCTCTACCAGGGGCGCGGCGTGAAGGACCCAATCGCAATGCCGGTAGCCGGAGGTGGCAAGTGGTGAACGCGCTGGAATCGGCGCGGCGGGTCGCACCGCGGATGGCGGCCCGCGCGGGTGACTACGACGCAGCGGGCGACTTTCCCGTCGACGACTTCGCCGATCTGCGGTCGGCCGGCCTGTTCGGGCTGATGGTGCCCACAGCGCTGGGCGGCGCGGGTGCGAGCTTCGCCGAGTACACGGCGGTGGCGTACGAGCTGGCCCGCGGCAACGGCGCCTCGGCGCTGGTGTTCAACATGCACGCGTCGGTGACGGGGGCGCTCGGCGCGGTCACTGCGGAGCTGGCCGACTCGCTGGGCCTGCCGGACAGCGCGCTCGCCGCCCGCGACCGGCTGCTCGCCGACGCCGCGGGCGGTGCCTGGTACGGCGTCGCGATGAGCGAGCGCGGTGCCGGCTCCCGGCTGTCCCAGCTGGCCACGACGTACGAGCCGGTCGAGGGTGGCTACCACCTCAAGGGCTCGAAGACGTTCTGCTCGGGTGCCGGCCACGCCGACGCGTACCTCGTCGCCGCCCGCAGTATCGGCGACCAGTCCGTGGTCTCGCAGTTCCTGGTGCCGGCCGACAGCCCGGGCCTCGCGGTGGAGCGCACCTGGGACTCGTTGGGCATGCGTGCGACCTCCTCGCACGACCTGCACCTCGACGTGACCGTGCCGGCCGACCGGCTGCTGGGCGGCATGGAAGGGCTGGCGCTGGTGGTCGCCCAGCTCATGCCGCACTGGCTGATCGCGAGCTACGCGGCCGTCTACGTCGGTGTCGCGCAGGCCGCGATCGACGCCGCCGTCGAGCACCTGAACGCCCGCAAGCTGACCCACCTGCCGGCGGTGCGCGCCCGGGTCGGTCGCGCCGACGCCGCCGTGGCCGCCGCCCGGCTGGTGGTCGCCGAGGCGGGCCGCCGGGTCGACGAGGAGCCGGGCGAACCGGAGACCAACCGTTGGGTGTGGCGCGCGAAGCTGCTCGCCGGCACGACCGCGGCCGAGGTCGCCGCGTCGATGCTGGAGGCGGCCGGCACGTCGGCGACCCGGCGTGGCCATCCACTCGAGCGGCTCTATCGCGACGCCCGGTGCGGCTCCCTGCATCCGGCAACCTCTGACGTCTGCGCCGACTGGCTCGGCATCGCGGCGCTCGGCGGCGACCCCGACCACGACGGATCGGCTCCTCGGTGGTGACCATCGCGGGCATCGGGCTGGCGTTGCCGCCGGGTGCCAAGCAGACCGAGCTGTGGGACGGCTTCTTCCGGCAGCACTTTCCGGCCTCGGCCCGGCCGCTGGCCGAACGGATCTTCGCTAACGCGGGTGTCGTCACCCGACAGGCGTGCGTCAACCCGCTGATCGAAGACGTCTCCGACTGGCCGACCGAGAAGCGCATGCGGCGGTACCTGGTCGAAGCGCTGCCACTGGGCAAGGAGGCGGTGAGCCGGGCGCTGACCGACGCCGACCTGTCGATCGACGACATCGGCCTGTTCGCGGTGTGCTCGTGCACCGGCTACGTCACGCCCGGCCTCGACATCCTGCTCAGCCGGGATCTCGACATGGCACCGGACACGCAGCGGCTGTTCATCGGGCACATGGGCTGTTACGCGGCGCTGCCCGGGCTCGGCGCGGTCAGCGACTACGTGACCGCGCGCGGTCGTCCGGCGCTGCTGCTCTGCGCCGAGCTGACCGGCCTGCACATCCAACCGTCGGCGACCAGGTTCGACACCCAGCAGATCGTGGCGCACGCGCTGTTCTCGGACGCGGCAGCCGCCGTGGTGGTGCGGCCGGGCGGCTCTGGCTACAGGCTGGCCGAGGTCGCCTCGGTCACCGACACCGCCACCGCCGACCACATGACCTGGGACGTCACAGACCTTGGCTTCCGGATGGGGCTGTCGCCGAAGGTGCCGCAGGTGCTCGCGCTGCACGTGCGGACCCTGGTCGACGACCTGCTGGCCAGGCACGGTCTGAGCCGCGGCGACGTGGACGGCTGGGCCGTGCATCCGGGCGGGCCACGCATCCTCAACGTGGTCGAGCGGGAGCTCGAGCTCACGGTCGAACAGATGGCCGCGTCACGGGAGACGCTGGCCGAGAACGGCAACTGCTCCTCGCCGACCGTGCTGCTGATCCTGGAACGGCTGCGCCGGCGGGCCGTCCCGCCCGAGCGGATCGTCACGCTCGCGTTCGGACCCGGGCTGACGCTCTACGCGTCGCTGCTGCTGCGCGACGCCGGCTGAGACGGTGACACCGGCCGGCGCGAGGTCGCGCCGGCCGGTGCCGTCAGTGGGAAGGCCCACGGGTGGAGCGCGCGTGGGACGTGCGCTCGGCCCGGCGCGAGCGGTTGATCCGGGCGAAGAGCCGCTTGCGGTCGGCCTCCGCGATCAGCTCGCGCTGGTGGTCGTGGGCGAGGGTGAGCAGGAACTCCGGGTTCTGATACATCGTGCGTCTCCTTGAACGGTCTGCGTTGATGTATCAATCTTCGGGCGCGGCGGACCCATAGACATCGGGAGCTGTTCCCTAACTTGCGAGCCCAGGGGTACCTACCCGGCTCCTTACCCGCGCCTAGGCATACCTAGCGAGCGGGCAGCAGGGCCAGATCCGCGGCGTACGCGCTGCTGGGTGTGGCGCCGTCGACGATCGTGGTGATCTCGCCGGAGCGCGCCACGAGCGCGACCGGGATGTTCGAGCCATCCAGCAGCGGGGCCAGCCCGCCGGCCGGATCGCGCAGCCGTCGGACGGTGGCGGTCACCGGCCCGGGCAGGGTGGCGGTCGAAGGCGGTGGCTTGGAGGCGGTCGGAGGCGGCGCGGTGCCCTTGGCGACGGTCACGGCGACGACCGTCACGCCGGCCGGTGCCGTGGCGGCGATCTCGCCGGCGCAGGGGCAGTCGTCGGCGAGGATCAGCACGGCCGGCAGCAGTGAGACGAGCGGCACGGTGTCGCCGTCTTCGTCGAGCAGGTCGACCGCCGGCACGGTGCGGGTCAGGCTGGTCGGCGCCGGCCGACCGGAGGCGCTCGCGGACGCCGGGGTCGGCAGGCCGCGCCGCTCGTTGGGCCAGGCCGCCGCGAACAGGCTGATCACGGCGGCCAGCAGCGCGGCCGTCATGATCAGCAAGGGGATCCGGAGGGAGGCCGGCTCGGTGGCCGCGTGCTCCCCGTCCGGCGGGACGCTGCCGCGGAACCCGCCGCCCGCGAAGATCCGGGAACCCGAGCGGGACCCGCCCACCCGCTCCTCGCGCAGCTCCCGGCGGACCTGTGCCGCTTCCTCGGCGAGCTCGGCCGCGTCGTCGGGAATCCGTACGTCAGGAGGCAGTTCTGGAAGCTCGTCGAAAGGCCCGCCGTCACCGCCCATGCCGCCCCCTGAGCCTTTGATCGCGTCCGAAGTCGCGTCTATCTCCAGAGTGGCGTACGAGCCGAACGAACGCCACCGTTCAACGTGAGATGCGCGGGGTTGGATCTCGATCTGCGGGCCTGTGTCCGTCCGCACGCGGGCGCTCGACGACCCTTGCGGGTTACCCTTAGAGGTGGGAAGCATTCACGTCCGATATCGACGAGGCCCCTGCGGATTGGTAACCCGAAGGTTACTCAGCGTGTTGGAATCGGCCGGCGCGGAGCGTGTCAAGCCTGAGAAAGACCTGTCACAAGCCCTCTGAGCTGCACTAACGGTCAGGACCGGGATGGGACATCGGTGCTCCCGCGTGTTACCCTAGACACAGCGAAAGGGGTTTCGAACCTATGGTTTTCAGTGTCGGCGAGACCGTTGTTTACCCCCACCACGGGGCCGCACTCATCGAGGCAATCGAGACTCGGGTCGTCAAGGGCGAGGAAAAGCTTTACCTCGTTCTCAGGGTCGCTCAGGGTGACTTGACGGTGCGGGTGCCCGCCGAAAACGCCGAGATCGTTGGCGTGCGCGAGGTGGTCGGGGAAGAGGGCCTGGGCAAGGTCTTCGATGTGCTCCGTGCTCCGCACACCGAAGAGCCGACCAACTGGTCACGGCGTTACAAGGCAAACCTGGAAAAGCTGGCTTCGGGCAACCCGCTGAAGGTTGCTGAGGTCGTGCGTGACCTTTGGCGCCGCGAGCGGGAGCGGGGCCTGTCGGCGGGCGAGAAGCGCATGCTCGCCAAGGCGCGCGACATCCTGGTCGGCGAGGTCGCCCTTGCCGAGAAGAGCACCAAGGACGAGGCGGAGATGCTCCTCGACAAGGTGCTGACCGAAGCCTGACGTCCGCGACGCACAACAGATCAACTCGCGAGGACCGCGACGTGACCGCGCAGCTCAACCCGCGCGGTGACGTCGCGGTCCTCGTTCCAGCCGCGGGCAGTGGCACCCGGTTGGGTCCCGGCGCACCCAAGGCGCTCCGCCTGCTCGGCGGCGAGCCGCTGCTGGTGCACGCGCTGCGCAGGATCTGCCAGGCGCCCTCGGTCGCCGTGGTCGTCGTCGCCGCGCCGCCCGACGAGGTGGCCGCCGTGCGGGCCATGCTCGCCCCCGTCGCGCCGGTCACGGTGGTCGCGGGTGGCGCTCACCGCCAGGCGTCCGTAGCGGCCGCCTTGGCCGCCGTGCCCCCGGACGTCCCGATCGTGCTCGTTCATGACGCCGCGCGTGCGCTCGTCCCGCCTGACCTGGTCGAGTCCGTCGCCGGTGCGGTCCGGGACGGTGCCGAGGCGGTGATCCCGGTGCTGCCGGTGGTCGACACGATCAAAGAGGTCGGCCCCGACGACGCCGTGCGCGGCACCGTCGACCGGGCGCCGCTGCGCGCCGTCCAGACGCCCCAGGGCTTCCGCCGGCAGGTCCTCGCCGCCGCGCACGCCGCCGCCGTCGACCCGCTGACCGACGACGCGGGCCTGGTCGAGAAGCAGGGCGTACGCGTCACCTGCGTGCCCGGCTCCGACCACGCCCTGAAGATCACTCGCCCGTTCGACCTCCTGTTGGCGGAGCACCTGCTGGCCACCGAATAGGCTGCCCGCGTGGAGCTTCCTCGGGTGGGCATCGGCACCGACGTGCACGCCTTCGGCGCGGGCCGCGAGTGCTGGGTGGCGGGCCTGTTCTGGCCGGGAGTCGACGGCCTGGCCGGCCACTCCGACGGCGATGTCGCCGCCCACGCGGCCTGCGACGCCCTGTTCTCCGCGGCGGGCCTCGGCGACCTGGGCAGCAACTTCGGCGTCGACCGACCGGAATGGGCCGGCGCCTCCGGCGTGGCCCTGCTGGGCGAGGCGGCCCGGCTCGTGCGAGCGGCGGGCTTCGAGATCGGCAACATCTCGATCCAGGTGGTCGGCGTCCGCCCCAAGATCGGCCCGCGCCGCGCGGAGGCCCAGCAGGCACTCGGCGCCGCGGTCAACGCCCCGGTCACGATATCCGGCACGACAACCGACGGCCTGGGCCTGACCGGCCGCGGCGAAGGCCTGGCCGGCATCGCCGTGGCCCTGCTCCACAGCCGTTCCTGATCGTCGCAAGCTACGCTCGGGCCGTGTCGAGCATGGATGCCGATCCCACCGAAGGCCATCTGCGCCGGGCCGAGCTGCTCGCCGACCTGGGGCACTTCGACGAGGCTGTGGCCGAGCTCGACCCGCGACTCGCCGCCGACCCGGAAGACGGCGTGGCGCTGGCCCTGCTCGCCGCCATCCAGCTCGCCGCCGGCCGGCCCGCGCTCGCCCTCGCCGCTGCGGAGCGCGCCGTCGCCGCGCGTCCGGGTGAGGTTTCACCGCAGGTCACCCAGGGCGAGGCGCTGATACAGCTGCGCCGCTTCAAAGAGGCCGCGGCGGTGGCCGACCGCATCCTCGACGCCGGGCCGGACGACCCCGCGGCCCAGCTGCACGGCGCCGCGATCCTCGGTGAGGCGCGCAACGGCCAGCGGGCGCTCGACGCCGCCTGGCAGGCGGTCGCGTTGGCGCCGCAGGACGCCAAGGCCCACCTGGTGCTGTCCGGCATCGCCGGCCGGCTCGAGCTCAAGGAGATCGCCGAGCGGGCGCGTGACGAGGCGCTGCGGCTGGATCCCGGCCTCGCGTCGGCCGGGGGCGAGCTGGGTCGCTACGCCGTGCCGCCGCCGCAGGTGCGCGACCTGCGACCCACTCCGGCGACCGCGATCGGCTGGCTGGCGCTCTACGTCGGCGCCTTCACCGTGCCGGTGGCGATGCTGGCGGCCGTGCTGCACCAGGTGCACCCCGGCACGTCCCGGGTGGTCGCCGTGCTGCTCGGCCTGGCGGGGCTCGGACTGGTGGCGCTGTTCGCCACCCGCCTGCCGGGGTCGCCGCGCGAGATGCTGCGCGGCGACCGGGCCTCGACCGTCGCCGGCGGCGCGACGATCGCCGGCCCGTTGAGCGTCATCGTGTACGGCGCCGTCGGCTCACCGTGGGCCGTCGCCGCCGCGCTGGCCACGACCGCCGTGGCGGCGATCGCGGTCGTCTCCCGGATGCGCTTCTAGGCCTGCCGCCCCGACCAGGTCCACGCGTAGCCCGTGTCCTCGCAGGCCAGGGCCGCGTCGCAGAGGTCGAGCGGCCGGAAGGTGTCGACCATGACGGCCAGCTCGTCGAAGTAGTCGACGCCGATCGACCGCTCGGCGGCGCCGGGCTGCGGGCCGTGCGTGAAGCCCGACGGGTGCAGCGACATGGAGCCCTGCTCGATCCCCGAGCCGCGGCGGGCCTCGTAGTTGCCGCCCGTGTAGAACAGCAGCTCGTCCGAGTCGACGTTGTGGTGGTTGTAGGGCACCGGGATCGACAGCGGGTGGTAGTCGACCTTGCGCGGCACGAACGAGCAGATCACGAAGTTCGGCCCCTGGAAGGTCTGGTGCACCGGCGGCGGCTGGTGCACCCGGCCCGTGATCGGCTCGAAGTCGTGGATCGAGAACGCCCACGGGTAGAGGTGCCCGTCCCAGCCGACCACGTCGAACGGGTGGTTGGCATAGACGTGTTTGGTCCACCCCCGCCGGTGCTGGACCAACACCTCGACGTCGGTGCCGTCCTCCAGAAGAGGAGAACCGGGGCCGCGGAGGTCGCGCTCGCAGTAGGGCGCGTGCTCCAGGAACTGCCCACGCACCGAGAGGTAACGCTTCGGCGGCCCGATGTGCCCGGTCGCCTCGATCGCCAGCAGCCGCACCGGCGAGTCGCCCACCGGTACCAGGCGGTGGATCACCGAGGTCGGGATGATCACGTAGTCGCCGGCGACCGCGTCGAGGACCCCGAACGTCGACTCGACCCGCAGCGCTCCGGCCTCGACGTAGAGGCACTCGTCGCCGACCGCGTTGCGGTAGAGCGGGGAGGGGCGCTCGGCGGTCACGTACGAGATCCGCACGTCGTCGTTGGCCAGCAGGTGCGCCCGGCCCAGCACCGGGTCGGCGCCGGCCGTGTCGAGCTTGTGGGTGCGCAGGTGCCGGGGCTTGAGCGGACGGTTCGGCGTGCGGCTCCAGGACGGCGGGTCGAACGCCTCGGCGGCCACGATCGCGGTCGGCATCGCACGGTGGTAGAGAAGCGACGAATCAGACGAGAAGCCCTCCTGACCCATCAGCTCCTCGGCGTACAGGCCGCCGTCAGGCTGCCGGAACTGGGTGTGCCGCTTGCGGGGCACCTCGCCGACGCTGCGGTAGTAGGGCATGTCGACCTCCCGTCGGCGTCCGATAATCGGACGTCATTGTCCGTTTCTTGTAGCGTCCACTAAGTTCAGTAACCGTGTCAACCGATCGCCGGACACCCACCGACCAGCCGTTGATCGCCCCGCTGTTCCATCGGCTCATCGACGACGCGGCGGTGTTCCCGCCTGGTAACGCCGCTCTGCCCGACGCGGTCACGGCGCACCGCGAACATCGGGCCGCCTGGTACGCCGACCTGGTCGGCCCCTTGCTCGTGCCGGCCACGTCGGTCGACGCGCTCACGGGGCTGCTGGACCCGACGGAGCGCCTGGACATCGGCATCATCGGCGACCTGCCGATCGACCGGCTCGGCGTGCCCGACGACCCGCGCGTGGCCGTACGCCAGATCGAGGCGGCCGTGGCCAAGCGGGGCGAGGACCCGCAGCCCGGCATCGCCCGCATGCTCGACCTGGCCGCCCGCGCACCAGAGCTCGACGTCTACGCCGAGATCCCGCTGACCTTCGGCCTGCTGGCCGGGCTCGACACGATCGCGGCGGCCCGGGCCGGCGGAGTCAGGGTGGCGGCGAAGTTCCGCACGGGCGGGCTGGCCGCCGAGCTGTTCCCGACTCCGGTCGAGCTGGCCGCGGTGATCTGCGCCTGCCGTGACCGGGAGCTGCCGTTCAAGCTGACGGCCGGCCTGCACCACGCGCTCCGGCACGCCGACCCCGAGACGGGCTTCACCCACCACGGCTTCCTCAACGTGCTGGCCGGCACCGCCCTCGCGCTCGACGGCGGCGAGGTGGCCGACGTGGCCGAGGTGCTCGCCGCGATCGACGCGGTGCCGCTGATCGAGCCGGTCCGGGCTCGCCGTGACCAGGCCAGGGGGCTGTGGGTCGGGTTCGGCTCGTGCAGCATGATCGAGCCGCTGACCGACCTGATCCGGCTCGGCCTGGTGAACGGGGGATACGAGGGATGACCTGGGTTCCGGGTGCGCAGGGCTCGCCGTACGGCGTGCACAACCTGCCCTACGGGGTGTTCCGGCAGGGTGACCGCCCGGCGCGGATCGGGGTGCGGATCGGCGATCTGCTGCTCGACCTCGACGGCGCCGAGGCGGCGGGGCTGGTGCTCGCCGGAGGCGCGCTGCGCGCCTCGACTCTCAACCCGTTCCTCGCCCTCGGCCGCCCCCAGTGGAGCGCGGTGCGCTCCCGGATCACCGCGCTGCTCACCGACGCGGGTCACCGCGCCGACGTCGAGCCGCTGCTGCTGCCGCTGGCCGAGGTCGAGCTGGTCATGCCCTTCGAGGTCGGCGACTACGTCGACTTCTACTCGTCCGAGCACCACGCCAGCAACGTCGGCCGGATCTTCCGACCCGACGACGAGCCGCTGCTGCCCAACTGGCGGCACCTGCCCATCGGCTACCACGGCCGCGGCGGCACGGTGGTCGTCTCCGACACCCCGGTGATCCGGCCCAGCGGCCAGCGGGCCACCCCCGACGGCCCGGTCTTCGGCCCGTCGACGCGGCTCGACATCGAGGCCGAGGTGGGCTTCGTCGTCGGTGTGCCGTCCGCGCTGGGCGAGGCCGTGCCGGTCGACCGGTTCGCCGACCACGTGTTCGGCATCGTGCTGGTCAACGACTGGTCCGCGCGCGATCTCCAGGCCTGGGAATATCGCCCGCTCGGCCCGTTCCTGGCCAAGTCGTTCGCCACCTCGGTCTCGCCCTGGGTGGTGCCGCTCGACGCGCTGGCCGACGCCTGGGTGCCGGCACCCGAGCAGAACCCGGCGGTGCTGCCCTACCTGCGCGACGTGCCGCACCTCGGCCTCGACCTGCGGCTCGAGGTGGACTGGAACGGCACGGTGGTCAGCCGGCCACCGTTCGCCGGGATGTACTGGACCGCCGCACAACAGCTCGCCCACCTCACCGTCAACGGCGCTTCGGTGCGCACGGGCGACCTCTACGCGTCCGGGACGATCTCCGGGCCGGACCGTTCCGAGACCGGCTCGTTCCTCGAGCTGACCTGGGGCGGCGCCGAGCCGGTCGAGCTCGGCGCCGGGGTCGAGCGGACGTTCCTCGAAGACGGCGACACCGTGACGATCAGCGCGACCGCGCCCGGACCGGACGGCGTCACGGTCGGGCTGGGCGAGGTGCGGGGCACCATCGTCCCGGCCGGTGCACCGCCCCGGTAGGGTGCCCACCGTGGTGGGAGCGGCCCGGCGCCGGGTGGTCGCGGTGCTCGCCGGCCTCGTGCTGGTCGCGGGCGCCGGCCTCGTCGTCTACCGGGTGTTCGCTCCCGGCGAGGTGCTGGCCGAGCCGACCGTCGGCTATCCCGCGGCCCCGACCCCGCGCCCGCCGGCCGTGCTCGGCACGCTGCCGGCCGCGCCGCTGATCGTCGACGGCCGCCTGCGGGTGATCGCCGACAAGCGCCAGGTCCGCGCCGACGGCCCGGTCGACTCGCGCTACCTCAACACGCCCTACTGGTCGTTCCGGCGCTGGCCGGCCGAGCTCGTCGGGGTGGTCGCCGCGGGCGGCACGGTGGTCACCCGCTGGTCCGACGGGGTGCTCGTGGGGTTGGACGCTCGCACCGGGCGCGACATCTGGCGGGTCACGAGCGAGAAGCCGACCTCTCCCGGGTACGCCGGAAGGCGCACCGGAGCGCAGACCGTCTACGCGCCGGCGGGCCTGTTCCTCTCCGGCGACACGGTCGTGGTGGCCGGTCCGACCGGCATACAGACGTACGCGGCGACGACGGGTACGGCCGGCTGGCGGGCAACCGCGCCGGCCTGCCCCGGAGGTGCCGACCCGACCGGCTTCACTACCGCCGACGGCCGAGTCGCGGTGCTCAGCCCGTGCGACAAGGCTGTCCGGCTCTTCGACGCCAGCACCGGCAACGCGGCCGGCACGATCGACCCCGCGACGACGGACGAGACGGTGCTCGAACCGCTCGACTGCGCGGCACCCCGCACGGCCTGCGGCGGCGTGCGGGTCGGTGGCGGCGCCTGGCTCCTGTCCGGGGGCGTGACACCGGCCCCTGCCCGGCTGGACTTGCCCGGTGCCGTCCTGGTCAACGGCCTCGCGGTCACCGTCGACGGCACGGCGATCACCGCGACCGGTGCGGACAGCGCACAGCCGTGGCGCCGCGACCTCGGGGAGCCCGGTGCCACGATCCTCGCCGCGGCCGACGGGCGCGTATACGTGCTCACCGCCGACCGTGACCTGGTCACCCTCGACGCCACCTCGGGCGCCGAGATCTCCCGCTTCCGGTACACGTACTTCGCCGAGAAGACCGACTGGGTGCCGGGCTACTCGTACGCGGCCGGCGGTTATCTCCTGACCGAGCGCCTCGCGGAGACCTCGGCCAAGGACGACGCCGACTACTACTTCGACGCGCAGCCGGTCATTCTCGCTACCACCTAGAGCGCCGAGGCCGCAGCCGCCAGGAAGGCGTCGTTCTCCTCCGGGGTGCCGATCGTGACGCGTACGCCGTCGCCCTGGAACGGACGGACGATCACGCCCTGCTTCTCACAGGCGGCCCCGAACTCGGCCGAGCCGGCGCCCAGCGGCAGCCAGACGAAGTTGGCCTGCGAGTCCGGCACGTCCGGCACCAGTGCGCGGATCGCGGTGGTGACCCGGTCGCGCTCGGCGATCACCAGGGCGCACCGGCGGGCGACCTCGTCGGCCTGCTTGAGCGCGGCGAGCGCGGCGGCCTGGGCCACGGCGCTGGTCGAGAACGGCGTGACCACCTTGCGCACGGCTCCGGCCACGACCGGCTGGGCGACCAGATAGCCGATCCGCAGCCCGGCCAGCCCCCAGGCCTTGGACAGGGTGCGCAGGACCGCCACGTTCGGGCGGTCACCGAACGCCGCCAGGCCGTCGGGCACGTCGGGGTCGGTCACGAACTCGCGGTACGCCTCGTCGAGCACCACCAGCACGTCGTCCGGCACGGAGTCGAGGAAGCGGGTCAGCTCGGCGCGGCTGATCGCCGTACCCGTGGGGTTGTTGGGGCTGCAAACGAAGATCATGCGGGTGCGGTCGGTGATCGCCGCCGACATCGCCGACAGGTCATGGCCGTGCGCCCCGGTGTTGGGGACGCGCACGCTGGTGGCACCGGCCGTGGCGGCGATGATCGGGTAGGCCTCGAACGACCGCCAGGAGTAGACGACCTCGTCGCCCGGCAGACAGGTGGCCCGCACCAGGTGCTCGGCCAGCGCGACCGAACCACAGCCGGTCGCGATGCGCTCGACCTCGACGCCCAGCGAGGCGGCGAACGCCTCGCGAAGCTCCACGACACCCATGTCCGGGTAGCGGTGCGAGCTGGCCGCGGCCTCCGTGATCGCCTCGACGACCCCGGGCAGCGGGCCGTATGGCACCTCGTTGCTGGCCAGCTTGATCGCCGCCGGCAGGCCGAGCTCGCGGGCGAGGTCGGCGGGGCTGCGGCCAGGCACGTAGCTGGGCAGCGCGTCGAGGTCGGCCCGGGTGAGTCGGGGGGTCATGACGAGCCTCCAGGAGCTTGCGGCGGGCTGGCGCCGGCCGGCGGTCGGGGGTTGGCGACGACCACGACCGTGCGGGCGGCCTTGTCGTGCAGTGCCTGGTGCAGCGGGCGGTCGACGGTCAGCCAGAAGCAGTCGACGATCTGCCAGATGAAGCCGACGCAGCAGGTCCAGAACAGCATCGGCAGGCCGAGCAGGTTCCACCGGCGCAGCGACCGGCCGAAGCCCAGCTTCGGTGCTCCGTCGACGCGGACGACGCGCAGGCCGACCACTCGCTTGCCCAGCGTCTGACCGCTGTTGGCGACGGCCGGCACCTCGTAGGCGAACCAGAGGGCGCAGGCGACGATCAGGATGACCAGCTGCAGCCGGCTGGCCTCGGCGCTCGGCGCCATCTGCATCAGCGAGCCGAACGACTCGCCGTCCTGGGCGCGGGCGTTGAACTCCCGGTAGAACGGGGCGATCTCCTGCACGTACCGATAGACGAACCAGCCGTTGACCACGACGTTGAGCAGGAGCACGGCGAAGATGTCGATCAGCCGGGCGACCAGCCGCAGGCCGGGGTTGGCCAGCGGGACGCCGATCGGCGCGGTCACCGGCTGCTGGAGGGTCTGCACCGGCGGGTACGCGGGACCGCTCGGCACGCCGTAGCCGGCATGCCCGTAGGCCTGGCCCTGCCCCTGACCCGGGTGCCCGTTGGCCGGCGGCGGGGTGCCGTAGCCCGGGTACGCGTTGTAGCCGGGGGTCTGTGCGGGGGCCGGCACGCCCGGCGAGACGGGTGCCGGGGTCTCGGGCTCCGGCGGCGGGGGCGGAGGTAGCTCCGGCGGACCGTCGGGTGGCGTCGCGTCGGCGGGCAGGGGTGCGCCGATCCAGCCTTCACCGTCCCAATAGCGCTGGGTCGTCGGTTCGGCTGGGTCTTTGTACCAACCCGGGGGCACTGAGCTCACTGCACGACCTTAGCTACCACTGTCTGCGCCGCCTTGTCGTGGAGGGTCTGCTGGAGCGGCTGATCCCACAGTTGCCAGAGACCATCGACGAAGCTGAAGAACGGGATGAACGTGCCGGCCACGAACTGCACCAGGTAGCGGCGCACCAGGACGGCACGGTCGAACGGCTGGCCGCTGATCGGTTGCACCCGCAGCGACATCACCCGCTTGCCGAGCGTCTGTCCGGATCGCAGCTGGTACTCCACGAAATAGAGGTAGGCGAAGACGAACTGCAGCAGGAAGATCAGCCCGTAGATCGCGAAGAAGAGCAGGAAGATGCCTCCGACGTCGTCGGTTTGCCGCTCTGCCGCGTTCGCCATGGTGCCGACCAGGAAGATCATCATCGGGCAGGCGAGTACGGCGGTGGCCAGGCTCAAGATCAGACCGTCGATCAGGTACGCGAGGAACCGGTCGCCGAAGCCCGCGAGTGGATGGCCCGTGGGGCCGACCGGTGGCCGCCAAGGGGGAGGCGGTCCGGCGTACCCCGGCTGCATCGGAATGTGGCCCGGGCCGGCCGGCGGGTAGCCCGCCGGCGGCCCGGGCTGGCGCGGGTCCCGCGCGCCGGGTGTTGCCTGGGGGTCGGGGTGCATCCCGACAGTGTTACAGGTTGCCGCGCGCGTCCTGCTCCCGTTCGATCGCCTCGAAGAGCGCCTTGAAGTTGCCCTTGCCGAAGCCGAGCGAACCATGGCGCTCGATGAGCTCGAAGAACACCGTCGGGCGGTCCTGCACGGGCTTGGTGAAGATCTGGAGCAGGTACCCGTCCTCGTCGCGGTCGACCAGGATCTTGCGCGCCTTGAGCTCCTCGATCGGCACCCGCACGGTGCCGATGCGCGCCCGCAGCTCCGGGTCGTCGTAGTAGGAGTCCGGGGTGTCCAGGAACTCGACACCGGCCGCCCGCATCGCGTCGACGCTGGCCAGGATGTCGTTGGTGGCGATCGCGATGTGCTGCGCGCCCGGGCCGTCGTAGAACTCGAGGTACTCGTCGATCTGCGACTTCTTGCGGGCGACCGCGGGCTCGTTGAGCGGGAACTTCACCTTGCGGGTGCCGCTGGCGACCACCTTGGACATCAGCGCCGAGTAGTCGGTGGCGATGTCGTCGCCGATGAACTCGGCCATGTTGGTGAAGCCCATGACCCGCTTGTAGAACTCGACCCAGTGGTCCATCTTGCCGAGCTCGACGTTGCCGACCACGTGGTCGACCGCCTGGAAGTAGCGCTTGGGCTGCACGCCGGCCGCGATGGCGGCGGACCGGTCGACGATCGGCCGGCGGGCCATGAAGCCCGGCAGGAACGGGCCGGTGTAGCCGGAGCGGTCGATCAGCGTGTGCCGGGTGTCGCCGTAGGTCTCGATCGCGGCGTAGCGGACCGTGCCGTGCTCGTCGGAGACGTCGGTCGGCTTGGTGTGCGCGGTGGCGCCCTGCTTCACGGCGTACGCGAAGGCCGCGTCGACGTCGGGTACCTCCAGCGCGATGTCGACCACGCCGTCGGAGTGCCTGGCCACGTGCTGCGCGTCGGCCGCGTCCGGACGCACCGCGCCGCGGAACACGAAGCGGGCGGCGCCGCTGGTCAGCACGTACTCGGCGTAGTCCCGGAAGCCCTGCTCCGGGCCGCGGTAGGCGACGCAGGTCATGCCGAACGCGGTCGAGTAGTAGTGGGCGGCCTGCTTGGCGTTGCCGACCAGGAACAGGACGTGGTCGAGGCCCTTGACCGGGAACGGGTCGTCGGTCATGTCGTGCGCCACCGCCCCGATCAGTCGGTCGGCGGTGGCCTGGTCGGTGTCGTTGAGCGCCTGAGTCATCATCGACTCCCCTCGTGTGGCTGCCGTCTTCGCCGAGCGTCGCCCGGGATCCCGTCGCTGGTCAACTGTCCTAGAATTGTCTAAGCAGGTTGTGCAATCCGTCCGGAGGATGGGCGAAATGACGTCGCAGATTGTCCAGCTCGACGGCCTGGACGCCGCCTTGATCAAACTGCTGGCGGCCGAGCCCCGGATCGGTGTTCTCGAATGCGCCCGGCGGCTGCGGGTGGCCCGCGGCACGGTCCAGGCCCGCCTCGACAAGCTGGTCGCCCGTGGGGTGATCCGTGGCTTCGGCCCGGAGATCGAGCCGGCGTCCATCGGCTACGGCGTGACCGCCTTCGTGACCCTGGAGATCAGCCAGCGGCAGGGGCACGATCCGGTCGCGGTGCACCTGTCCCGCATCCCCGAGGTGCTCGAGGCGCACACCATCACCGGGTCCGGCGACCTGATGTGCCGGGTCGTCGCCCGGTCCAACGCCGACCTGCAACGGGTGATCGACCGGATCGTGGCCCACGGCGCGGTGGCGCGGGCGTCGACGATCATCTCGCTGACGGAGCAGATCGCGTTCCGGGTGTTGCCGCTGGTGGCGGCCGCGGCCGACGGCCCCCCTTCGGCAGACGCGGATTAATCTCGCAAATCAGATCGACACGGGTTTATCGCCGTCCCGGATCTCGTCTCGGCGCGTCGTTACGGTGTCCCGGTGGCGAGGGGTAAGGGCCCCTGTGTGAAGTGCTGGGCCGCGTTCGTGGCGGTCCTCCTCGTCGTGGGCTACTTCACCGGGGTGCTGACCCCGGTGCTCGACAAGGTCTGGGCCATGGTCAACACCTCCGGCCCCATGACGACCCCGGCCCCGCTCTGGCAGCAGAAGCTCGGCGGCACCCCGCGCAGCGGCACCATCGCCGGCGGAGCGGTGATCATCGAGCACCGCACGCTGGTGGAGTCGCGCGGGCTCGGCTCGGGCGCGCAGCTCTGGGAGCACAAGGCCGACTGGGCCGCGGTGGCGGGTGAGGGCAACACCGCTGTGGTGGCCACCGGCAAACTGCTGGTCAAGGGGTACGAGGTCGTCGACCCGATGAGCGGCGCGCTGCTCCGGAAGGACACCGAGGCGCGGGCGGTCTGGACCTATCGCAACGGGCTGCTCGACGTGCGCTGCCACGCGCCGGAGGACTGCACGCTGACCGCCTGGGACCCGCGCGGCAGCGCCCCACTGTGGAGCGTCGAGATCCCCGGCATCGGGTTCGTGCTGTTCGCCGACAACCCCGACATCCTCGGCACGCAGCCGATGACGGCCAGGCGGATCGACGGCAACGCCGGCGGCCCGGACCTCATGCCGCCGATGCTCGGGCTGCCGATCGACGACCGCGTCTACATCGTCGACACCGCCGCCGGAAAGGTGGTCCGCGAGCTCGAGCCGGAACGCGACGAGCGCGTCGTGGTGGTCGGCGGCCGGGTGCTGCGGATCAAGGCGGTGGCGGCCGACGGCACCTGCTACTTCTCCGTGGTCGCGTCCGACGCGGCGACCGGTGGCGAGGTGTGGCGCAACGCCGGGATCAACCTGCGCACCGCCAAGGACGGCGGCTGCGCGCAACGCGACGACCCGGCCGGTGGGCGCAACGTGGTCGTCGGGGTCGCGGCCGACGCCCGGGAGCTCGTGATCGACGCGTACGACGGCCGGATCCTGTTCACCAGCGCGCCCGGCGAGCACCTGCTCGGAGTCGACGACCGGTACGCGGTCGTGCGTACCGCCGACGGCGGTGCCGTGCACGCCGTCGAGCTGGGTGGCAAGGGCCGCTGGCAGCGTCCGGCGGCGCCGAAGAGCAGCGTCGCGCTGACCCAGCCGGCCGTGGTGGTGGTCGACGAGGATCCCGACAAGATCATCGCGCTCAACCCGGGGACCGGCGCCGAACTGGTCAACGTGCGCTCGGACGCCGACGTACTCGCCGTCGGCCCGGCCGGAATGATCATCGTGAGTGGGCGGAACCTGGCCTACCTGCTGTTCCAGGGCGGCAGCGGAGTGCCCGCCCAGCCACCCGCAGGCGGCAATCCGGGCAACCCGGGCAATGACGACGACGACTGTGGCGGGCCCAAACAAGAGGTCTGCAAGGGGAACTAAGCTAGCCGCTCATGAGCGACGCCGCGTTTAGGTACTCCCCGTTGCTGCCCACGGGCGACGACCTGACGGAATACCGGCTGGTGACGGACGAGGGTGTCGACGTCGTCAAAGGGCCTGGTGGGCGCCAGTTCCTGACTGTCGACCCGGCAGTGCTCACCGCGCTCACCGCCGAGGCGATGCACGACATCGCGCACTACCTGCGCCCGGCGCACCTCACCCAGCTGCGCTCCATCATCGACGACCCGGCGGCGTCGCCGAACGACCGCTTCGTCGCGCTCGACCTGCTGCGCAATGCCAACATCGCGGCCGGCGGCGTGCTGCCGATGTGCCAGGACACCGGCACGGCGATCGTGATGGGCAAGCGGGGGCGGCACGTCCTCACGGACGGCACCGACGAGGAGGCCATCGCCCGGGGCGTCTTCCAGGCGTACACCCGGTTGAACCTGCGCTATTCGCAGCTCGCGCCGATCACCATGTGGGAAGAGCGCAACACGGGCACCAACCTGCCGGCGCAGATCGAGCTGTACGCCGAGGACCCGGGCGGGCACGCGGACGCGTACAAGTTCCTGTTCATGGCCAAGGGCGGTGGCTCGGCCAACAAGTCGTTCCTCTACCAGGAGACGAAGGCGCTGCTCAACCCGACGCGGATGATGCAGTTCCTCGAGGAGAAGCTGCGGCTGATCGGCACCTCCGCGTGCCCGCCGTACCACCTGGCCGTTGTCATCGGCGGCACCTCGGCCGAGCACGCGCTGAAGACGGCGAAGCTGGCGTCCGCGAAGTACCTGGACGGGTTGCCTGTCGAAGGCTCGCTGTCGGCGCACGGCTTCCGGGACATCGCCCTGGAGGCCGAGGTCCTGGAGCTGACCCGTCAGTTCGGGATCGGTGCGCAGTTCGGCGGCCGGTACTTCTGCCACGACGTCCGGGTCGTCCGCCTGCCCCGACACGGCGCGTCCTGCCCGGTCGCGATCGCGGTGTCGTGCTCGGCCGACCGCCAGGCGGTCGCGAAGATCACGCCGTCGGGCGTCTGGCTGGAGCGGCTGGAGACCGACCCGGCGCGCTTCCTGCCCGAGGTCACCGACGCCCAGCTCGACACGACCGACGTCGTGAAGATCGACCTCAACCGGCCGATGTCCGAGATTCGCGCGGAGCTGTCGAAGTACCCGGTGAAGACCCGGCTGTCGCTGACCGGCCCGCTGGTGGTAGCGCGGGACATCGCGCACGCGAAGCTGCTGGAGCTGCTGGACGCCGGGAAGCCGCTGCCGTCGTACATGCGGGATCACGCTGTCTACTACGCCGGGCCGGCGAAGACCCCGGAGGGTTACGCGTCGGGCTCGTTCGGGCCGACGACGGCCGGGCGGATGGACTCGTACGTATCCCGGCTCCAGGAGGCCGGCGGCTCGCACGTGATGTTGGCGAAGGGCAACCGGTCTTCGCAGGTGACCCGCTCCTGCGCCGAGAACGGCGGTTTCTACCTGGGCTCGATCGGCGGCCCGGCGGCGCGGCTGGCACAGGACTGCATCAAGCATGTCGAGGTGCTGGAGTACGCGGAGCTGGGCATGGAAGCGATCTGGAAGATCGAGGTCGAGGACTTCCCGGCGTTCATCGTGGTCGACGACAAGGGCAACGACTTCTTCGCGGAGGTCACCAAACCGGTCCTGACGGTCGGTCGCCGCCCCTGAGCGGTATGGATCACTCTGCGTGCTTCCGGTAGTCGGGGCAGGATGGGGTGGTGACCGAGGAGAGCGGGTTCCGCGTCGAGCGGGACACCATGGGTGAGGTACGGGTGCCGGCCGAGGCGTTGTGGCGGGCGCAGACGCAGCGGGCGGTCGAGAACTTTCCGGTGTCCGGGCGCGGGATCGAACCCGCGAACATCCGGGCGCTCGCGCAGATCAAGGGGGCGGCCGCCGCCGTCAACGGGTCGTTGGGTGTGATCGACGCCGATCTGGCGACCGCGATCCAGGTCGCTGCCGCGCACGTCGCCGGTGGTGGGTTCGACGACCAGTTCCCGATCGACGTGTTCCAGACCGGGTCCGGGACCTCGTCGAACATGAACGCCAACGAGGTGATCGCGACCCTCGCCTCCCGCGAGCTCGGTCGCGACGTGCACCCCAACGACCACGTCAACGCGTCGCAGTCCAGCAACGACGTCTACCCGTCGTCGATCCACCTCGCCGCCACCGAGGCCGTGGTCAACGAGCTGCTGCCGGCGCTCGACCACCTCGGTGCGGCGCTGGCCGCCAAGGCCGACGAGTTCGCGACCGTGGTCAAGGCCGGCCGCACGCACCTCATGGACGCCACGCCGGTCACCCTGGGCCAGGAGTTCGGCGGGTACGCCGCCCAGGTCCGCAACGGCATCGCTCGGCTGGAGTCGACGCTGCCACGGCTGGCGGAGTTGCCGTTGGGCGGCACGGCGGTCGGCACCGGCGTCAACACCCCGCCCGGTTTCGCGGCCGCGGTCATCGAACGGCTGCGGGACGCGACCGGGCTGCCGTTGACGGAGGCGCGCGACCACTTCGAGGCGCAGGGAGCCCGGGACGGCCTGGTCGAGGCGTCCGGGCAGCTCCGGACGGTGGCGATCGGTCTCTACAAGATCGCCAACGACATCCGGTGGATGGGCTCGGGTCCGCGGGCCGGTCTCGGGGAGCTGCGCATCCCCGACCTGCAGCCCGGCTCGTCGATCATGCCGGGCAAGGTCAACCCGGTGGTCTGCGAGTCGGTACGCCAGGTCTCGGCGCAGGTGATCGGCAACGACGCGGTGATCGCCTTCGCGGGCTCACAGGGCGACTTCGAGCTCAACGTGATGCTGCCGGTGATGGCCCGCAACATCCTGGAGTCGGTGCGCCTCCTTGCGGCGGCCAGCCGAATGCTCGCCGACCGGTGTGTGGTCGGGCTGGCGGCGAACGAGGAGGTGGCCCGCGCGTACGCGGAGGGCTCCCCGTCGATCGTCACGCCGCTGAACCGCCACCTGGGCTACGACGAGGCGGCGGCCATCGCCAAGGAGGCACTGGCGAGCGGCCGCTCCATCCGCGCGGTCGTGATCGACCGCGGCCACGTGGCCAGCGGAAAGATCTCGGAGGCGGAACTGGACGATCTCCTGGACGTCCTCCGCATGACCCGCCCGTAAATGCGCCGCCTGTGGTCGCGGCCCTGGAGGGCTTTGGCTCCGGTCTGGGCTGTAGTTGTGGCTGGGTCCGACCTTTGGTCGCGGCCTGGACCGGGGCTTGCGGTGCGGTCCTCGGCCAGCTTGACCTTTGGTCGCGGCCTGGACCGGGGCTTGCGGTGCGGTCCTCGGCCAGCCTGACCTTCGGTCGCGGCCTCAGACGGGCCTGCGGCTCTGGTGCGGGCCGTCGCCGCAGCCAGCCGACCTTTGGGCTCGGCCCTGGCCGGGGTGGCGGACCCGGGCCGGTCAGGCGGCGGCGGAGCTGCGGCGGATCTGGAGGGGGGCCGGTTCGATGTGTTGCCAGTTCGGGCCGGTCTCACCAGCCAGCAGCGCGCGGGTCGCCATCGCGGCCATGTGTTCGACCGGCTGGCGGACCGAGGTCATCGCGGGCGTGGCCACCGATGCCAGGAAGCTGTCGTCGAAGCCGACCAGGGCGACGTCGTCTGGCACCCGCCGGCCGCTTTCGTTCAAGGCCTGTAGGACGCCCATCGCGGTCAGGTCGCAGGCCGCGAAGATGCCGTCCAGGTCCGGGTGGGCCGCCAGCAGCTCCTTGGTGCCCGTGACCCCCGCCTCCAGGCAGAAGCCGCCCTCGGCTCCGATCGGCTCGTGGCCGGCCTCTACCGAGGCCAGGCTGAAGCCGCTGCGGCGGCCGATCGCGCACGAGTTGTTGGGTTTGCCGTGCACCGCGACCACCTTGCGGCGGCCCGTGCGGTAGAGGTGTTCGACCGCGGCGACCGCGCCCGCCGCGTTGTCCGCCTCGATCGACGGGACGCCCGGGGCCGAGTGGCCCAGGGAGACCACCCGGTCACAGCGCGCCGAGAAGCGGGCCGCCAGTGGTGGCGGGACGTTGATCAGCAGTGCGCCCACGCCGACCGTGCGGGCCACGTCGTCGAGTCTGGTCGGCGCGTCCGGCTCGTCGATCACGTGGGTGCGCATCTGGGTGTCGGTGCCGGCCAGGACCGACAGGATGCCCGACACGACGCGGCTGTAGTAGGGGTTGCTGCCCACGCGGGTCGCGTCGTCGTCGATCACGATCAGGTCGATGACCTCGGTGCGGCCCTTGGCCAGGGCGCGGGCAGCCAGGTCGGGGTGGTAGCCCAACTGCTCCACGGCGTGCCAGACGCGGTTGCGGGTCTTGGTGGACACCCGGTGCGCGCCCGTGATCACGCGGGACGCGGTCGCGCGGGAAACGCCGGCCGCGCGGCCTACGTCTTCAAGTGTCGGCTTCTTTGCCTCCATCACCGCATGGTAGAAGAGAGAGCGCTCTCCACGACATCCTGTTTTCGCGCATTGCGCCATCCGCGGCCCGTCAGAGCCGCGCGCACCTGCCGGACCACCTCCGAGAACGAGGTCTGTGGTGCCAGCCGCAGGACCAACCAGCCATCGTCGATCCTGACTGCCTCGCCCGTCGGCGCAGGAGTCAGGAACAGGGCCACCCGGAACTCCGGCCACGCGAGGCAGGGCGCCGCCGCGAACAGCGGGGGACGGGCAACACCAGCCGGCAGGCCCGCGAGGAACAGCCCGATCCGCAGCATGGACTCGGCCCGGCTCGCGGCCCGACCGTCGACCAGACTCAGCGTGTGCCCGGCCCGCCGACCGCCCGGACGATCGGCGAGCCGCGCCACCACCGCGTGCAGCGACCCGGGAGTGACCAGCCGCCGGAACAGCAGGCTGTCGGCGAGCGCGACCGCGTCGGGCATCGGCAGCCAGACCGTGGCGTCCCAAGCCGTGCGCGCGGGAACAGTGGCCAGCACCGAGGTCGAGCCACCGGCCAGCGGGACCCGGCAAAGATCATCCCCGTCGAGCGGCACCCGATGCAGCACCGTGCCGGTCTGCCGCCCCACCCGGCGATCCGCCCGCAGGATCAGCTGCACAGGGTCGCCGGGACCGGCGGCCGAGACCACGCCGTGCGCCACAGCGGCCGACGGGCCGGCCAGCACCGCCGAGTCCGGCGGCAGCCGGGCCAGCGTCGCCCGGCAGAGCAGCGCGTGGTCGACGGGCAGCCGCGAGTCGGCATAGACGTCATGGCGCAGCCGGACCCAGCCGCGGCCGCGGAGCTGGTGCGCGGTCAGCAGCCCGGAAGCCACGGCCGCACTGCCCCGGAACACCTGCCACTCGAGCGATGGAGGTCTCATGAAGACAGGGTCGGTCAGCGGTGGCGCCGGTGGACAGACCTGTGGATAACTCACGGCTGAGCGCTGTACACAGCCTGTGGATAACTCACCCCGACGCTGTGGAAAGCGCTAGAGTCACCGCCGCGGCGGCCGTCGCCACCTGTGGACCCACCTCGTCGAGATCCAGGGCGCCCAGCGCCACTACCCCCACGCTGGCGTCCAGCCCCTCGACCCCGAGCACCGGCGCCGCCACCCCGAACGCCCCCGCCTGGAGCTCACCCACGGTCGTCACCGGATCGGGCGAACCCGAGCGCCCCGCGAGGATCGCCAGCCCGGCCGCGCCGCGCGCGAGCGGATGCCGCGACCCCGCCCGGTACGCCACGTGGAACGCCGTCCACGTCGGCTCGACCACGGCGAGCGCCACTGCCTCCGTACCCTCGGCGATCGTCAAATGGGCCGTCGCCCCGACCTCCTCGGCCAGCCGCCGCAACGAGGGCAACGCCGCCTCGATCACCAGCGAGTGCGCCCGCCGGGCCAGATGCAGCACGCCGGCACCCAGGCGCAGCCGCCCGGCGGCGTCTCGGCGGACCAGGCCGTGTGAGGTCAACGAGCCGACCAGCCGGTAGACCACCGCGCGCCCGACACCCAGCCGTTCGGCGGCCTCGGTGACCGTCAATCCCTCGGGAGTGTCAGCGACCAGATAGAGCAGCCGCAGCCCGCGATCGAGCGTCTGGGCGGTCTCGCCCGCGCGATAGACCGGCTGCGTCACACCGCGAGCATAGGCGCAAACGGATCAACGCTACCCTTGTCAGGTGACGCTGCGTTTGCATGACACCGCGACCCGCTCGGTGCGGGAGTTCGTCCCGCGAGAGGCCGGCAAGGTCGCGATGTACCTGTGTGGCCTCACCGTGCAGTCCGAGCCACACATCGGCCATCTTCGGTCCGGCGTGAGCTACGACGTGCTGCGCCGTTGGTTCGAGCGCACCGGCTACCAGGTGACCTTCGTCCGCAACATCACGGACATCGACGACAAGGTCCTTCAGAAGTCGTTGGAGCAGGGCAAGCCCTTCTGGGCCATCGCGTACGCGAACGAGGTCGTGCTCGACGCCGCGTACCGCTCGCTCAACGTGCTGCCGCCGACCTACGGGCCGCGGGCCACCGGCCACATCACCGAGATGCACGCGCTGATCGGCGCGCTCATCGACAACGGTCACGCGTACGTGGCCGACGACGACTCCGGCGACGTCTACTTCGACGTGAAGTCGTACGCCGACTACGGCGCCCTCTCTGGCCAGCGGGTCGACGAGATGACCAGCGCCGCCGACAGTGCCGACCGGGCCAAGCGCGACCCGCGCGACTTCGCGCTGTGGAAGGGCTACAAGCCGGAGGAGCCGGTCGAGGGCCAATGGTCGAGCCCCTGGGGGCCGGGCCGTCCCGGCTGGCACATCGAGTGCTCGGCCATGTGCCTGCGCTACCTCGGCCCCGAGTTCGACATCCACGGCGGCGGGCTCGACCTCACCTTCCCGCACCACGAGAACGAGATAGCGCAGTCGCGCTCGGCCGGCCTGCCGTTCGCCCGCTACTGGGTGCACAACGGCCTGCTCAACCTCGGCGAGACGAAGATGGGCAAGTCGACGGGCAACGTGCTCGACCTCGACTACGTCACCGCGCTCGGCGTACGGATGGTCGAGCTCCGGCACTACTTCGTCACCGTGCACTACCGCTCCCGGATCGACTACTCCGACGAAGCCCTGCGCGAGTCCGCCACGGCGTACCGCCGGGTGGAGGGTTTCGTGCAACGCGCGGTCGAGTCCGTGGGTGCGATCCCCGCGGCCGACCTGCCGGCGGAGTTCGTCGAGGCGATGGACGACGACCTCAACACCTCCGGCGCGATCGCCGTCGTGCACGAGCACGTGCGCGTCGGCAACACCGCGTTGGCCAAGGGCGACGACGACGGCGTACGCGCGGCGCTCGGCTCTGTCCGGGCGATGCTCGACGTGTTCGGCATCGACCCGCTCGACCCGGCGTGGTCGACCGCGTCGACCGGCGGCACTCCCGGCGAGGAGCTCCGCGAGATCGTCGACTCGCTCGTCGCCCTGGCGCTCGAGCAGCGCGCGCAGGCGCGCACCAGGAAGGACTGGTCCGCCGCGGACGCCGTGCGGGACCAGCTGAACGCGGCCGGGGTCAACGTCGAGGACACTCCGCACGGCCCACGTTGGACAATCGGAACGAGGGACTGATGGCGGGCAACTCACAGCGACGCGGCCGGCGGGTAACGCAGAAGAAGGGGCCGACCGTCGGCTCCGGCGGCAAGAACAAGGGCTCTCTGGAGGGCCGGGGACGCACCCTGCCCGCTGACGAGCGGCCGTGGCACAAGGGCTACTCGGGCACCGAGAAGCTGCCGAACCGCACCGCCTGGAAGCAGGAGAAGGAAAAGCGCGCCGCGGCGGCCGAGGGGCGCGCCCCCAAGGTCGGCCAGCCCGGCACCAAGGACACCACCTGGGGCAAGGGCACCAAGGGCAGCAAAGCCACCAAGACCACCAAGTCGGGCCGCCAGCCGGCGCGCACCGGCGGCGGCCCCCGGGTCGCGCCCGGGCGCCGCTCCACCACGCCCAAGGACGCGCCGGAGCTGTTGGTCGGCCGCAACCCCGTGCTCGAGGCGCTGCGCACGCTGGTGCCGGCGACGGCGCTCTACGTCGCGCAGGGCATCGACATCGACGACCGGGTCACCGAGGTCGTCCGCACCGCCGGCGACCGGGGCATCCCGCTGCTGGAGATCAGCCGCGCCGAGCTCGACCGGATGACCGGTGGCGTGCTGCACCAGGGCGTCGGGCTGCAGGTGCCGCCGTTCGCGTACGAGCCGTTCGACGACCTGGTCGCCGCCGCGCTGGAGCACCCGACGCCGCTGCTCGTGGCGCTCGACGGGATCACCGACCCGCGCAACCTGGGCGCCGTGATCCGCTCGGCGGCCGCCTTCGGCGCGCAGGGCGTCTTCGTGCCCGAGCGCCGGGCCGCTGGCATCACCGCGACCGCGTGGCGCACCAGCGCCGGGGCCGCGGCTCGGGTGCCGGTCAGCCAGGTGGTCAACCTGACCCGCTCGCTCAAGGCCTGCCAGCGCGAGGGCTTCGTGGTGATCGGCCTCGACGCCGACGGCGAGACCGACCTCTACAACCTCGAGGCCGCCGTCGGCCCGCTGGTGGTCGTGGTCGGCTCCGAGGGGCGCGGGCTGTCCCGGCTGGTCGGCGAGACCTGCGACATGCGGGTCGGCATCCCGATGGTGTCGACGGTCGAGTCGCTCAACGCGAGTGTCGCCGCCGCGGTCGCACTGGCCGAGGTCGCCCGCCGAAGGGCCGACGCCGCCTGACGCGCCGCCGGGCCGGTGCGCCCTGACTTGCACCGCGGGCAGACCGGCACGGCCTGACAGCCGCCGTTCACATGACGCCCTCGGTTGGTTCATCCGGGCTGGCTAATTTCTCGGCTCATGACTCAACGTCGCAATGTTTGGGCGGGCGCGGCCATCGTCGCCGCTCTCGCCGTCGGCGTCGCCGGCCCCGCGTCGGCGCACGACGCCGACGAGTTCGGGCCGGCGACCCTGACCGGGTTCGCGTCGCTGCCGGCCCTGACCTTCGTGCCGGCCAGCGAGCCCTCCGGCTCCCTGTTGGACACCGCGCCGGTCAACGGCGTTGCCGCGCCGTGGGACGACCAGCCGGTGCAGGGCTTCTCCGGCATCGTGCGCAACGGTGACGGCAGCTACGAGGTGATGTCGGACAACGGCTTCGGCAACAAGGCCAACAGCGGCGACTTCGTCCTGCGGATCCACACCATCGCCCCCGTGTTCCACGAGGGCAAGGTCGACGTGCTCGGTGGCGTCAACCTGACCGACCCCAAGGGCTACGTCACCTGGCCGCTCACCCGCAAGGACCGCGTGCTGACCGGCTCGGACTTCGACGTCGAGTCGATCCAGCGGGCCGCCGACGGCACGTACTGGATCGGTGACGAGTTCGGCCCGTTCCTGCTCCACTTCGACCGCACCGGTGCGCTCATGCAGGCGCCGATCTCGCTGCCGGGCGTCTTCGCACCGGAGAACCCGCTCCGCGGCACCACGCCGAACAACATCAACAGCAGCAAGGGCTTCGAGGGCATGGCCCAGTCGCCCGACGGGCGCAAGCTGTACCCGCTGCTCGAGGGCACCGTCGCCGGTGACACCCCGGGCACGCTGCGGCTCAACGAGTTCGACGTGCGGGCGGGTGCGTACACCGGCAAGCGCTACGTCTACCAGCTCGACGACCCGGGCAACGCGATCGGCGACGCCATCGCCATCGACGGCCACCGGTTCCTGGTCATCGAGCGCGACAACGGCCAGGGCGCCACGGCGAAGGTCAAGAAGATCTACGAGGCCAGCATGAGCGACCGGGACAAGGACGGCGCCATGGACAAGACCCTGGTCGCCGACCTGATGAACATCAGCAACCCGAAGAAGCTCGGCGGGTTCGGCAAGACCTTCACGTTCCCGTTCCAGACGATCGAAGACGTCGTCATCCTCGACGACCGGACGATCGCCGTGCTCAACGACAACAACTTCCCGGGCTCGGCCGGCCGCACCGCCGGCGTTCCCGACAACAACGAGTTCATCACGCTGAAGCTGACCCAGGGCCTCAACGTGGACCAGCGCTTTCTCGACTGAGCACGGCTCCTGATCGAGGGGGTGCCCGGCACATAGGATGCAGGCCGGGCATCCCCTCGCCCGTTCGTGGAGGAGTCGGCAGATGCAAGGGCACGCGCTCGGGGTCGACCTGGGCACGTCGAACACGGTCGCCGTGCTGCGCTGGCCCGACGGGCGCACGCGTCCGTTGCTGTTCGACGGTCAACCGCTGCTTCCGTCCGGTGTGCTCCTCGACGAGGCCGGCCGGCTGCACGTCGGCCGCGACGCGCAACGGCTGGCCCAGGCCGACCCGGCGCGCTACGAGCCCAACCCGAAGCGGCACGTCGACGCCCCCGGGGTGCTGCTCGGCGACCGCGAGATCGCGACCGTCGACCTGCTGGCCGCGATCCTCGCCGCTGTCGCGCATGCGGCGGTCGAGGCGGTCGGCCACCTGCCGCCGGCCGTGCTGACCTATCCGGCGGTCTGGGGCGGCCACCGCCGGCAGGCGCTCACGGAGGCACTGACCCGAGCCGGCTGGCCGGGCAGCACCGTGCTGGCGCCCGAGCCCGTCGCCGCCGCGCGGTATTTCGCCGAGGCGCTGCGCCGCCCGGTGCCCGTCGGCTCGGCCCTGGGCGTCTTCGACTTCGGTGGCGGCACCCTCGACATCGCGGTGATCCGCAACGACGGACCCGACCCGAGCGGCCGCGTCCGGTTCAGCGTCGTAGCGGCCGGCGGCGTAGCCGAGCTGGGCGGCCTCGACCTCGACGCCGCCCTCGTCGAGCACCTCGGTCAGGTGGTGGCCGCCACCGACCCGGCCGCCTGGGACCGGTTGCGCCGGCCGACCAACGCCGCCCAGTGGCGCGACCGGCAGCGCTTCTGGGACGACGTGCGCGGCGCCAAGGAGATGCTGTCCCGGGCCGCTGTGGCCCCGGTCGCGGTGCCCGGCGTCGAGAAGGCCGTCCACCTCACCCGCGAAGAGCTCGAACGGCTGGTCACCCCCCTGCTCCGCCGGGGCGTCATGGAAACCGCCGCGGTGATCGCGGCCGCGCAGCTACGACCCGACCAGCTGGCCGGGCTGTTCCTGGTCGGCGGCTCGTCCCGGGTGCCGATGGTGGCCCGACTGCTGCACGCCGACCTAGGCGTCGCACCGACGGTGCTGGAACAGCCCGAGCTGCCGGTCGCCGAGGGCGCACTCGCGGAGCTGCCCGCACCGCGCACGGCCTACGTCCCGGCCCAGGCCAGCGTCGCACCGCAACCCGCCCACGCGGCCGTCTCGGGCACCGCGACGGTTCCCCCGGCCGAGGACGCCCGGCCGATCTCAGTCGCGCCGGCCTCGCCCGCGCCGAGCGCGCCGAGTTCGCCACCGAACACCGGCCCGTGGAGCGCGCCGCCGGCACCGGCCCGGCGCGCTCCGCGCAAGGTGCTGCTCTCCCTCTCCGCGGCCGCCCTCGCTCTGGTGGTCGCCGCCGTCGTGGTGGTCGTCGCGCTGCTCAAGGGCAACGGCTACGACAAGGTCAAGTTTGCCGCGTTCAGCGACGTGGGTGATTCGCTGCCGGCGGCCGGATCGACCTACTACTCCTGGACGCACGTGCTGGGTGACCGGGCCTACTTCGCCTTCCCGACCGAGCAGAAGAAGCTGACGGTCGTCGCCGCCGACGCCACCACCGGCGAGCAGCTGTGGAGCGTGGAGGTGCCCGACGCGTCCGACAACTGGCAGGGAATCCGGGCCGTGCCGGGCGCGATCCTGGCCTACGCCAACGCGACCACCAGCACCCAACCTGACAAGCTCTCCGTGCTGAGCCCCGACAACGGCAGCCGGATGTGGTCCGTCGACCTGTTCGACGACGACGAGACGTTCGTGGTCGCCGACCGGCTGGTCGTCGTCGACCGCAAGAACGCCAAGCTCGTCGGCTACGGCCTGCGTGACGGTGCTCAGAAATGGGACCGGGCGTTCCCGAAGGACGAGTACGACGCCACCACAACCGCCGTATACGGCGCGCAGACGCCGACGGACGTGACCGGACCGGCGGACTTCGCCGGGGTGGCGCTCGACCCCGACCGCGGTGACGACACCCGGCTCGTGCAGATCGGTGCCGACAAGTCGGTGCGGGTCGTCGACGCCGTCTCCGGCGACATCCGCGGGGAGCAGACCGCTGCGGCGGATCCGGGCGACCTGGTCACCGTGTACGACGGCCAGCTGTTCGTCATCGGCAAGAACGAGGCGACCGAGCTCGTCGCGATCGACCTGGACGCCCTCGACAAGCCCCGCCTGGTCTACCGGGCCGACGACCCGAAGCGCCGGGCTACCGCGGTGAGCCCGTGCGGGGAAGACCAGATCTGCGTGCTGGAGCAGACCAGCTTCGACGCCAAGACCACCGAGCTCGTCGCGGTGCCCCTGGGCAACAAGGGCAAGACCTGGAAGCGGCCGGCGGCCGGCGCCGACGCGATCCTGCCGGTCGGCTCCCACGTGGTCGTGCAGAGCGACGAGGGTGGGACCCCGCGGGCCGTGGGCTACGACGCCGAGGGCAAGCAGGTGCTCGACACCGCCGGCGTCGCCGCCCGGGTCAACGGGTCAAGCGTGCTGGTCTTCGGGCAGGCGCCGACCGCCACCGTCGATGACTACAACGTCGTCGGGTGGGTGCTCGGTGAGGCCGAACCGGTGCAGCTCGGCGCCCTCGGCGGCGTGCGCGCGGGCACCTGCACCTGGACGACCACGGCGATCGCGTGCGTCGGGGAGACCGACCTCAAGCTGCGCCGGTTCGCCGGATAGCGAAAAGGCGGGCCGGTCGCCCGGCCCGCCTTTGTGACGCGAGTGATCAGATGCGCGTGCCGGCGGTCGCGTGGAACGCGTGGTGCCGGTCGGCGCGGGGCTTGACGAACACGGTGTCGCCCATGTTGGGCATGTGGCGGCGGTCGGTGCGGATGGTGAACCGCTCCGAGACGCCGTCGAGGGCCGCGTGGCCGTAGATGTTGGCGTCGGAGCCGAGGTCCTCGACGAGCTCGACGACGACGGGCAGGCCGCCCTCGGTCGGGCCGACCAGGTCGCAGTCTTCCGGCCGGAAGCCGATCGTCACCTTGTCGCCGCCGCCGTTGGCCCGGGCCTTCTCGACCTCTTCGCGGGTGAGCGGGACGACCATGTCGATGAACTTGGCGCCGGAGTCGGTCAGCGGCACGGTCTTGATGTTCATCGCCGGCGAGCCCATGAAGCCCGCGACGAAGACGTTGGACGGCCTGTCGTAGAGGTTCCGCGGGGTGTCGACCTGCTGGAGCACGCCGTCGAGCATGACTGCCACCCGGTGGCCCATCGTCATGGCCTCGACCTGGTCGTGGGTCACGTAGACGGTGGTGATGCCGAGCTTGGCCTGCAGCGAGGCGATCTGGGTGCGGGTCTGCACGCGGAGCTTGGCGTCGAGGTTCGACAGCGGCTCGTCCATGAGGAAGACCTGCGGCTCACGCACGATCGCGCGGCCCATCGCGACACGCTGGCGCTGACCACCGGAGAGCGCCTTCGGCTTGCGGCCGAGGTATTCCTCCAGCTGGAGCAGGCCGGCGGCCTCCTTGACGCGGCGGTCGATCTCCGACTTGGAGGTCTTGCGCAGCTTGAGCGCGAACGCCATGTTCTCGTACACCGTCATGTGCGGGTAGAGAGCGTAGTTCTGGAAGACCATCGCGATGTCGCGGGCCTTCGGCGGCAGGTGCGTGACATCGCGGCTGTCGATGTGGATCGAGCCCTCGTCGACGTCTTCGAGGCCCGCGAGCATGCGCAGGCTGGTCGACTTGCCGCAGCCGGAGGGGCCGACGAGGACGAGGAACTCGCCGTCGCCGATCTCCAGGTCGAGGTGGTCGACCGCAGGCCGTTCAGTGCCCGGGTAGATCCGGGTGGCCTGCGTGTAGGTGACCGTAGCCATGGGGGGACACCGCTTCCTTTCACCGGCAGGAACGTGCCGGACGATCCGAGTGAAAAGAGCTGCCGGCACGTCAAGGTGCCGACACCAATGCTCGTCACCGTAAACGTTTCTCGCATTCGTGCCAAGGGCAGGCCGCGACTCCTGCCCCATTTGCCCTGGCAAGCGCCGGCTGCGTCGAGGCTCGCTATGCTGTGCTCTACCTGCCCCTGTAGCTCAGTTGGCCAGAGCACTCGCCTTGTAAGCGAGATGTCGCCGGTTCGATCCCGGCCGGGGGCTCCATCTCCACCAGCCAGATCGTCGGTGGCCCTGCCGCCAGGCAGGCCGTTGACAGCAACGATGACAGCAACCGGGCTCATGACAGACGCCCGTCGAGCTTCCCGAGGGCCCGCCGCATCGCGTCAAGGTTGGCATGCGCGTAGACCTTAAGGGTGATCTTGACATCGGCATGTCGGGCGATGGCCTGGACGACGTGCGGCGGGACGCCAAGCTCCATCAGGAGCGAAACGACCGTGTGCCGCAGGTCGTGAAGACGAACGTCCGGCATCTCTGCCGTGTCGCGTAGCCGGGCGAATGATCGACTGAGGTTGGTCGGTTCGATCGGGGTGCCGCGCTCCGAGGGAGAGACAAGATCATGGTCTTCCCATATCTCGGCTAGCTCGGTTCTCTCCACCGGCTGGCGCTCCTGGTGCTCCAGCAGGGTAAGCCAGGTGACGTCGGGCAATGGGAGCACGGCCTCTGAGTCCTCGGTTTTGGCGTCCAGGAGGTGTAGCTTCCCGGCAACGCGTTGAACCGTCTGCTGAATACGCAGGGTGCCTTCGTCGAGATCGAGATCTGACCAGCGAAGACCCAGCAGCTCTCCCCTTCGCAGCCCCATCGTGGCTGCCACCACGTACAGCGCATGGAGCCGGTGGCCGGCAGTGGCGCTGAGGATCTTGCGGACCTGGTCTACAGACAACCCCTTGCCAACCTTGTATCGCGGTGCCGGCACGCGTACGAGCTTGGCAACGTTGCGGGATATCAACTCCTCGCGCATGGCGTGTTGCAAAGCGTTACGGAGCACCGCGTGTACGAACTGGATGGCTGGGGCATCGTCCGCGGTCACGGTCCGTGGGTAGTTGCGGAAGGAGCCATCCCGCCTGCCATCGACCCGGGCGAGCCGAGCAAACCACCGCCCGGCCCGCCAGCGTCCGAACCCGTGTCGAGGTCCGCTTGACGTGGCGGGCCGGGCGGCCCGCTCCACAGGAGTGCGGGTCGACGGCAGACGGGATGTCGATTGTGCTCATGGTCCCACCGTTGTTCGTAGCCGCATTCCTGCCCGGCTCCACGAAGACGTTCACGCGGTCGTGGAGTTAGTATCACTCACACGACTTGGCCATCGTCCACTTCCACGTTCAACATCGCTGGAAGTCAAGATTCGCCCGTGGTGGGCGCGTTGGGCGACGGGGAGGGCGAAGTCCTAGCCGTGAACGCTATGGCTTGAGGTCTCACATGGGTTCACAGGTTGTAATAAACGCCGCTTGTTCCGCAACGCTGCCAGCCGGAACTCGTTGAATTATTGTAGTAGAGATCTATGCAGACCCGGCTTTTCCCCGTAGCCGCCGACGAATAGCCAGCCCAGAATTCATAGCGTGTTGCGGTATTGCGATGGGTCAAACTGTATGTGCAGTCTTTGGTGACTCGCGGGCCTTCCCAGGTGCCTGAACTGGATGACAAAATCAACCAACCTGTGATCTTGCATCCGGTAGCGGACGTGGCTTTCGCACCGATCTGCAGAAAGGCGTCATGGTCCCAGTTGGCGCCCGACGTCTCGATAATCGAAGTAACGTTGATGAAGTTTTCGGGTCCGATGTTGAAGCAGCACGTGTCCCAACTCTGGGCCTGGGCCGGCGCTATAGTGGCAATCACCGTTCCTCCTACAACGGCCCCGAAAGTAAGAATTCGTGCGACCATCAAGCGTCCACGGCTGAGCAGCTTCTTCATTGGTTCCCCGTTATTTAGCTCGCTGAGAACGGCCGATACCCGTTGGCCGTTGATTGGGCAAAGCCTATACGTTTTTCTTGCATATGGTCAACCCATTCTGCTCGCCCAACGGGCATCGACCCGGGTCGTTCACCAGCCTGACAGTTCCTGTTCACTTTTCCACTCTGAGGACCTGGCAGGCGGCAGGGCTGGCTTCGGATCGCGACCGACGGAACAATGGCGGGCCATGAACGAGTCCCTGCTCTGGGTGATCATGGTCTCCGTTTTTTGGTAAATGTTTGAGATCTCCGATCCTCGCGCCGCGACGGCTACTCGGGGAGCATGTGGAGGCTCTACGGCAGCGGCCTGCTGCTGTTAGCGGTCTTCGCATATGCCGCGACGGGCTGGAACGAGGGCAACTGTCGCTGGCCGGTGCGCCGGCTAACGGTGGGTCGACGAGGACCAGGTCCAGGCCGTCACCACGCCGTCGGAGGTCGATCGTGAGCGAACAAGGACGACCACTGGTGACGACGTCCGTCCAGGTGACAGAGCCTGGCCGGCGCGATGACCAGGCTGGCCGGAGCCGCCTTACCTTTACTTGGTGAACTGGGGGAATGCTGTCGACAGCAACGGCGACAGCAACCGGTACGGACGAGGAGAGCCGGCGCTTGCCGGACATGGACAGTCGCCCGACGCGGACGCCGACGGACCCCGCCGGACAGCGCGCCCAGAACTTGTAAGCGAGATGTCGCCGGTTCGATCCCGGCCGGGGGCTCAGAGAGAGGTCGCCAAGCGACGAGCGCCGTACCAGAGCGCCCCGACCACCAGGATCGCCGCGCCGGCCAGCAGGCCTCGGGTCGGCACCGTCGCGGCCAGCACCAGGCACCCCGCCAGACCCAGGGCGGCCAGCACCCGCCTGAAGTGGGAGTCGCGCAAGGTCAGGGCCGATGCGTTCGCGATCGCGTAGTACACCAGCACCAGGCAGCTCGACGCCGCGATCGCGTTCGTCAGGCCGCCGAGCAGCACCAGGACGATGACCGCGGCCGCGACCACGAGTTCGGCCACGTGTGGCACCTGCGTCGACGGGTTCACCGACGCGAGCGCGGCGGGCAGGTCGCGGCGGCGGCCCATCGCGAGAGCCGTCCGCCCTACGCCGGCGAGCAGCGCGACCAGGACGCCGAACACCGCCACCACCGCACCCGCCCGGACCGCCGACGCCAGCCCCGACGAACCCGCCACCGAGGCCACCGACGCGAGCGGCGCGGTTGCGGAGGCCAGGCCAGACGGGCCCAGGACCGCCAGGGCGATCAGCGCCAGCGCGAAATAGATCACCAGGACGATGCACAGGGCCAGCGGGATCGCCCGGGGGATCGTGCGTGCCGGGTCGCGGACCTCCTCGCCAAGCGTGGCGATGCGGGCGTAGCCCGCGAATGCGAAGAACAACAGGCCAGCCGCGGCCAGCACGCCACGGGCGGACGGCGCCGGCCCGAGCGACAGCGAAGGCGTGCTCACCAGGCCGGCCACGAACACCGCGGTCAGCACCAGCAGTGTCACCGACACCAGGACCAGGGTCACCCGGGCCGTCTTCGCTATGCCGCGCAGGTTGAGCGCCGTCACTGCGACCACCGCCAGCACCGCGACCACGCGGGGATGCGCAGGCCAGGCGTACGCGCCGATCGCCAACGCCATTGCCGCGCAGCTCGCTGTCTTGCCGCTGACGAACGCCCAGCCCGCCAGGAAGCCGGGGAACGCGCCCAGCCGCTCCCGGCCGTAGACGTAGGTGCCGCCGGACTCGGGATAGAGCGCGGCCAGCTGGGCCGAGCTCATCGCGTTGCAGAACGCCACGAAACCCGCCACGCCCAGTGCGACCAGGAGGCCGACTCCGCCCGCAGCGGCGGCGGCCGGTGCGAAGACCACGAAGACGCCCGCGCCCAGCATCGAGCCCAGGCCCACCACGACCGCGTCGCGTAGGCCGAGGCGGCGGGCTAGGCCTCCGGTAGTTGCCACGGAACTCGGTCGATCAGGCGGGAGATGAAAACGCCCGCGAGCACTCCGGCGACCGAGTCGGTCAGCCAGTGGAAGTCGAGGTAGATCGTCGTCACGAAGACGATCGCCGGCGGGGCTATGCGCAGCCACAGCCGGGCCGTGCGGTTCAACCAAGGGGCCAGCAGCAGCGCGATCACGCCGTACCAGACGACGGTGTTGACCAGGTGGCCGGACGGATAGCTCACGTCGTACGTGCCCGGTGGCAGCGCGCTGTTGAAGAGGTCGACGGCGTTCGGGCCCTCGTACCCCGGCGCCGCCCGTTCGGTCCAGATCTTCAGCGGCATGATCACGATGCCGGTCAGCAGGAATGCCGCCACGACCGGCAGGACCGGCCAGACGTTGCGGCGGCGCACCGCCAGGAACAGGGCGATGACCAGGCTGATCAGGGTGAGTGGGGTGCCCTGCCCGAGGAAGTTGAAGACCCGGGCCAGCCAGTACGTCGCCTGGCTCTGGTGGCTGACCACCCAGTCGTGGGTGGCGGTGTCGACACCGAGCAGGCCGCCGGCCGCCAGCACGCCGGTGAGCAGTGCGAACAGGCCGACCAGGAGGCCGTCGAACCACCAGCCGGCGGGCCGCACCGGCTGAAGCCGGAGCGCCGCCGCGCGTTCGGTGATCGCGTTTCGCACGTGACCACGGTATCCGCGCGGCACCAGACCGGACGGCCCGCCTACCGCAGGTTCACAGAAGCTTCTTGATCCGGTTGTAGATGAGGTCGATCCGGACACCGCTGTTCGGGCAGCCGCCGAAGTGGTGCAGGGCGATCACCCGGTCGGTCTTGCGGGAGATGACCGGCGAACCCGACGAGCCACCCGCCGTGTCGCAGTAGTACGAGACGTCGCTGTCGGTGGTGTAGCCGTCGTACGCCGGGTCGTTGACCGCGCAGATGCCGCCGTTGTCCTTGTCGCTGCCCATCGCGATCATGCCGGGGTCGCCGCCGGGGTGCTGCGGGATGTAGACCTCGCTGCCGCGGGTCGGCCGGGTGGTCTCGATGGTCAGGTAGCCGAACTTCTGCACCTGGGCGAAGTTCTCGACCGTGAACAGCGTGTAGTCGAGGTTGCGGTTGGTGCTCAGCACCTTGTCGCCCCACACCTTGGTGGCCTTGAACACGGCGTGCCCACCGCACTTCGTGCACTGGTAGTCGAACCAGACCTCGGTGTCGTACGCGTCGCTCGAGGTGACCATGCAGTGGTTGTTGGTGAGCATCCGGTTGGTCGTGCCCAGCCGCCAGCCGGTGCACAGCTCGGTGCCATTGATCAGCAGCCGGGCGACGGCCTTCGACTTCTTGTAGGCGGTCGGGTCGGCCGACTTGTAGCAGACCGCGTCGCGCGCCTCGTTGCTGCCGCAGACGCTCTCCTCGCGGCCGTTCTCGGTCAGCGCCCGGTCCGCCGCGTCGGCCTTCTCCTGCTCGGCGTCCGTGAAGCCGCGGGCCACCTTGTCGACCCGGACGCCGAGGCCGGCCGCCTCCCGCACGCCCAGCGGGTCCGGGATGGCGCGGTGCAGGGTGACCACGGCCGTGTCGCCGGTCACCGACATCGCCCAGCGGCCGGCGCCGTCACCGGCGGCCTCGGCGCGGCTGCCGAGCAGTCCGCCGACCACGTCGAGCGGGTCGCTGTCGATCCGGTGCACCTCGGAGCGGGCCGGGTCGGCGACCGTGACGTAGTCGCCCGGCAGCATCGCGAGCTCGTCGAAGTGCACCTTCACGTATTCGGCGCCTGGGTAGGAGAAGGTCTGCGTGGTGCCCTCGCTGCGGTAGCCGAGCAGGCTGTCGACCGACTCCAGCGCGCCGACCTGCTGGCGGCCCACGGCGTCGATCACCGGGCCGATGCCCTCTTTCCGGGGAGCGGCGGCGACCGGTCCGGCGGCGGGCGCCTCGGCCCGCGCCGCGGGCGCGTCCTCCGCCACCGCAGCTTCGGCCCGGCCGAGCCCCGCGCTTCCCGCCGGCTGTGCTTCGAGCGGGTCGCTGGTCATCGCGTACGCCGTCGCGCCCGCCAGGACCACCGCCGTGCACGCACCCGCGACCAGCGCCAGAGTCCGCCGCATACCTGTCTCCCATCGGCTCCTACGTGGACTGCCAGCCAGGAGAAAAGCCCCAGAGCAGACAATCAGATCATCTCGCCACTGTGTAACGAGCCACGGACACCTGCGTAGCGGCAACGTGAGCGGGCAGACTTGAACCCGTGCGCATCACTTCGGCCCTCATCGACCCGGCGTTGCTCGACCTACCGTGGTCGACGCCGCTGGAGGAGTGGCCGGCCGACCATCTCGTCGCCCTGCCCCAGGGCATCTCCCGGCACGTCGTGCGCTTCGTCCGGCTGGCCGGCACCGTCTACGCCGTGAAGGAGACCGGCGAGCGGATCGCGGAGCGCGAGTACGACCTGCTCCGCGCGCTCGAGCGGATCGACTTCCCGGCCGTGGAGGCGGTGGCGATCGTCGCCGACCGGACCGACGACGCCGGCGAGCCGCTCGACCCCGTGCTGGTCACCCGGCATCTCCAGTTCTCGCTGCCGTACCGCGCGGTGTTCTCGCACACCCTGCGCCCGGAGACGATGAACCGGCTGCTGGACGCGCTCGCCGCGCTCCTCGTCCGGATGCACCTGACCGGCTTCTTCTGGGGCGACTGCTCGCTGTCCAACACGCTGTTCCGGCGCGACGCCGGCGCCTTCGCCGCTTATCTGGTCGATGCCGAGACCGGTGCGCTGCGGCCGTCGCTGAGCAACGGCCAGCGCAACGAGGACGTCGAGATCGCGCGGCTGAACATCTTCGGCGAGGCGCTCGACCTGCAGGCCGCCGAACTGCTCGACGAGGCCATCGACCCCGAGTGGGTGGCCGACGAGGTGATCGCCCGGTACGAGCGGCTGTGGCACGAGGTCACCTTCGAGCAGGAGGTCGCCCGCGACTCGCGACACGAGATCGAGAAGCGGATCCGCCGGCTCAACGAGCTCGGCTTCGACATCGCCGAGGTGTCGATGTCGGTGGGCGAGGGCGGCCGGGCGTACGTGCGCCCGAAGGTGGTCGACGCCGGCCACCACACGCGCCGGCTGCTGCGGCTGACCGGGCTCGACGCAGAGGAGAACCAGGCGCGGGCGCTGCTCAACGACCTCGACGCGTACCGCGTCGACACCGACCTGACCGACGAGCAGCAGGCCGCGCACCGCTGGTTGATCGAGGTGTTCGAGCCGGTCGTCCGGGCCGTGCCGGCCGACCTGCGGCGCAAGCTGGAGCCCGCCGAGCTGTTCACCCAGGTGCTGGAGCACCGCTGGTTCCGCTCCGAGGAGTCCGGCCGCGACGTCGGGCTGGCCGCGGCCGTGCAGTCCTACCTAAAGGACGTGTTGGTGCACCGGCCGGACGAGCAGGCCGTGCTGGGCGTGGACGTGCCCGAGCTGTCGGCGGCGGAGTCAGTCTGAGGCTGGCCGAAGATCAATCGGTTCAGTCTGAGGTGCCGGCCGGGCTGCCGTCGGCGACGGTGGGGTCCTCGGGGACCTGCTGGGTCGGCAGGGCCGGCGCCGGGCCGGCCTGTTTGATCAGCCAGCTCAGCCCCGCCCGCCGGGCGATCACGGTCAGCTCGTCGCCGGGGCCGAGCACGGTGTCCGGCGCCGGCGACCAACGCGGGCGTTGACCGGCCTGGAGCAGGGCCATCACGCGTACGCCGCGGGTCTGGTCGGCGTCCCGCACCGGCCGGCCGTCGAGCGCCGAGCCCTTGGCGACGACCACGATCGTGACCAGCAGCGCGTGCCGGCCCACGGGGACGGTCGCCACCACCTGCCGCTTGCGCAGCACGGCCGCGAACTCGGGAGCCGCCAGATAGGAAACGCTGTGCGAGCGGAAGATGCCGAACGTCGAGCGGATCCGCTGTGCCAGGTCGCCGTCGAAGAGCCGCAGCACCACTCGCAGGTCCGGCTGCAACGCCCGCCCGTTGAGCGCGGCCTGGAGGTTGGTCACGTCGTCGGTGGACACCACGACCAGCGCGCGGCAGGCGCTGACCGAGGCCTCGACCAGGGTCTCCTCCAGCGCGGCGTCGCCGATGATGACCGGGATGCCGAGCTGCTTGGCGACCACGGCGCCGCGCGCGTTGGGCACCTTGTCGATCGCGACCACCTCGACGCCGAGGTTGTGCAGCTGGCGGATCACCCGGGTGCCGACGTTGCCGAGCCCGACCACCACGACGTGACCCTCGCGCGGGACGGCGAGCCGGCCGGCGCTGAGCGCGAGCCGGGCGTTGACCATCGCGTCGACCACGGCGGCGGTGATCAGCGGGACCAGCGCGAGCCCGGCCACGGTGAGCACGATCTGCATGAGCTGGACCGCGATGCCCTTGTCGACCTCGACCTCGGCGCCGTTGAGTGCGGTCAGCAGGGTCGTGTAGACAGCCTGCCACGGGTCGAGGTGGGCGGCTCCGTCGGCGCGATAGAGCAGGAAGCCGAAGACCAGCGCGATTCCGAGTACGGCCGCCGTGATGACGCCGATCTTTCGGCTGAAGAACGACCGGAGCGCCTTGCCGGTGCCGTAGAGCGGTCGCCGGAACCGGCGTGCCCGCGCGATCCGGTTGGCGGCGACCTCGGTGGCCGGCTGCGCGCCGGTGGCCTCGGCCAGCACCAGGTCCGCCTGGTCCGGCTCGGGCAGCACGATCAGGTGCGCCGGGTCGCTGGTGTCCGCGATGCCGCACACGACATGCTCCGGCCGTACCTCGGCGCGGTGGGCCACCACCAGCGTGCGGCCGTAGTGGTGGAAGTTGGTCGGCGCCACCTCGCCCAGGGCCGCGGCGACGAAGGTGGGAGCGGCCATCGCCGCGTCCGAGAGCACCTCGCAGTCGCCGAGCAGCCGCTTCACGCCGTACCCGAGACCGGTGTTGAACATCCGCAGCACGATCCGGACCCGCGACGCGATCTCGTGCGCGGTCAACGCGGCGTGGATGTTGCCGACGTCGTCCTGCTGCATGAGCGCGAGCCCGGCGGCGGTCTCCAGGCCGGCCGAGCGCAGGGTCGCCTCGTCGATCCGGTCGGCACGGATGACCCGGATGCCGCGGATCTTCGTGATGTCCGGCGCCGTGGGATGCCGGATGGGCGGCACCACGACGGTCACCCGCACCGTCGCGGGTCCGAGGGCGTTGACCAGGTGGTACGCGAGAGCATCGTGACCGCAGACGATGTAGTGCGGCCGGGCGTCCCCGTTGGGGCGCAACAGGCCGCCCGCCGTGGGCTGGCGCATGATCCGGGTCTCGACCGCGCGACGGGCCCGGTTGCGCCAGGGAACGACCATGAACGGGATCGTAGGTGCTGACCGCGCTCGGAGAGCAACGGAATACGAGCTTGCGTCGTTGGTCCGTTTGGTGAGTTAGGCGGCAAATGCCGCTAATGCGCTACGGAATGGACTGACATGACCAAGTGGATCTATCGCGCGGTGGGTACGGTCGGCGTCGCCGCCGGTGGCGCCCTGCTCCTGGCGGGCGGGGCTGCACAGGCCGACCCGATGAACTCTCCGGTGAACGACCTACGCGGTTCACTCGACGGCTTCCTCACTCCGATGGGCGACCTGCAGAGCGCCGCTCCGGTCGACGCGGCCCCGGGGCAGCACCTCGGTTTCCTCGGCGCGGTCCCGGCGAACCCGGCGGCCGGTGTCGACCCCGCGGCGTTGGAGGCCGGCCCCGCACCCGCGCCCATCTCGGCTGACAGCCTCACGCTGCTCGGCTTCGGCGACAAGAAGCTCGGCGTCGACACCGTCGGCGACACGGTGAGCTCGGTCGGACCGCTGGCCGACAACCCGACCGGCGTGCTCGGCGACGACCAGCTGCTCAAGGGCCAGGCGACGACCGGCTCGGCGCTGCCGGTGGTGGGCGGCAGCCCGCTCGGCGAGTCCCCGCTCGGCGCGCTCGGCAACGACCCCCTCGGGCTCGGCGGATCCGCCCGCGGGCTGACCGGCGCGCTCGAGGACGGCGTCGACCAGACCGGCCGGACGCTCAGCGACGACAACCTCAACACGATCGGGAGCGACTCCCAGATGCGGACCCTGGGCAGCACGGTAGACGCGGACCAGCTCGGCGGCTTCGGTGGTGGCACGTTCGACTCGCTCGGCGGGCTGGACTCGCTCGGGCGGGGCGGTGGACTGCCGGACCTCGGCGGCGCCGGTGGGGTCGGTGGGTTGGGCGGCGGGGCGCTCGACGAGCTCGCGAGTGACCCGCTTGGCGCCGTCGGCAAGCACGCCGCACCCGACCCCGGCGACTTCGGCGTCGCCGACCTGCGGGGTGGTGACCTCGACGGGATCGGCGGTCTGGTGCCGCCGCTGATCGGCGAGGCGCTCGAGGCCGAGATGCCTCCGGGCTTCCTCGGCGGCCTCACCGAGGCCGACGACTCCGTGGTCGGCCTGCCGGTGGTCGGCAACCTGCCGCTGTCCGGGGTCGACACCAAGGACTCGCCGCTCGGCGACCTCCAGCTGCTCAACTCGCTGGGCTCGTTCGGTGGCGGTGCGGCGCCGGCCGTCGGGACCGCCGCCCCGGCACCCAAGCCCGCGCAGGCGCCCGCGCCGGCCCGGACCCAGCCGGCACCGTCGCCGACGGCCGACGACGGCGGCAACACCCAGCGGACGCACCGCCAGTGGTCGCGCTCGTCCTCCGAGCGGCCGGTCGACGGCGAGGACGCCGACTTCCGCTGACCCTTCCCGGCGCCGGCGGCGCATACTGCGATCATGGGTTTCGCGCTGCCGGCAGGCCGAACCTGGGACGCCTCCGCGTACCACCGTGTATCGGTGGCGATGGACGCGATGGCGGCGGAGGTGCTCGACCGGCTGCCCCTCGACGGCTCCGAGACCGTGCTGGACGCCGGCTGCGGCACCGGGCGGATCAGCGCGAAGCTGCTGGCCCGGCTGCCGCGCGGCCGGTTGATCGCCGTCGACGCCGACCCGGAGATGGTGACCGTCGCCCAGGAGACGCTTCCCGAGGTGCTGCGTGTCGACCTGCTCGACCTGGCGTTGCCTGAGCTCGACGAGATGCTGTCGTATCTGGAGACGGTGCCCCTCGGACCCTGGGCGCAACGGGTGCCGCCTTCCGAGCGCGCCGAGTTCGTGGCGTCGGTCTGGGGGAGGACGCCTGGCGACACGGTGGACTACGTCCGCCTCAACATCACGGGGCGGCGGGGATGAGCTGGGAGCAGGCGGTCGCGCACGTGGCGATGCGGTCGGCGGGCGAGCCGCTCGACCCGGCGCTGCGGGTAACGGTGCACTTCCACCCGGACCGGATCTTCGCCGGCGAGCCGATCCTCGGTGCGATGGCCCGGGACGGCGTCTACCGGTCCCAGTTCGAGACCGGCACGAGCAACGGCGGCCTGACCGCCTTCCCCGGCGGTGACCGGTGGCGGTGGGAAAGCCGGATCTTCGGCGGCGCGTACGACACGGCTCTCGCGCAGTCGCGACCGAAGTACGGCTCGCTCAACCACCGGCGCCGCCCGGCCGGCGGCTCGCCCCGGTTCGGCTCGGCCCACCTGCGGCTGCGGGCCGCGACCCTGGCGCGGACCACCTTCTGCTATCCCGACAGCTTCCTGGAGCCGGCCGACTTCGGCGTCGCGGCCAGGATGTCGCTGATCGCCCTGGCAGAGGCCGACGAGCAGGACTACCTCGACGACTACATCGAGGCGCACGTGCACGGGGTGATCCGCTTCGCGGACGACGTCGAGGCGGTGGTGCTGGACCCCTGCTACCGCGACACGGCGATCGAGGAACTGGCATCGGCGCTGGCCTGCCCGGTGGAGTGGCATCACGGCTTCACCCTGCCGGTGTCCGAGTTCGTGCGGCACCCGGAGTACCGCGGCCCGGAGATCATCGAAGCGGGTCTGGCCATCGCCCAGGACGACCGCCTGGACGCCCGCATCATCGGAGCGGCGGTCAACGCGGGCAAGGACGACCCCCAAACCCTGAAACGCGTCTGGCACCACGTGGCGCGCTTCGGCGGCGCTTTCTGAGCGTTTCTCTGTCTCGAAAAGGACAGTTAGGACGATGTACTCGCTCAAAACGACCGGGTAGACCTTGTTGGATGAGCGGCGGCCGTAAGCGCACCCGCGGCGTAGTCGACGTGTTCGTCTCCTACGCCGGCCCCGATCGGCCGTGGGCCGAGTGGGCGGCATGGCAGTTGCAGGATGCCGGATACTCGGTCGAGCTGGACGTGTGGCATTGGCGAGCCGGCGACAACGTGACGCTCCGGATGAACGACGCGCTCGAACGTGCCGGACGGATCCTCATGTTGTGGTCGCCGGCCTACTTCGACCCGAACCGCTTCACCGCCGACGAGTGGACCGCTCTGCTGGCGGAGCGTCCCGAGGAACGTCCACCGCTGATCCCGCTGCGGATCACCGAGGTGTCGCCGCCGAGGTTGCTCAAGCCGTTGGCCTATCGAGACGTGTACGACCTGGACGAGGAGCAGGCCCGAAAGAGCCTGCTGGAGGCCGTCGGCGGGAAGCGTGACGCGCGGGGCCGTCCCGAGTTCCCGGGCACCGCGAAGCGGAAGCCGCTGCGTGAACCGGCGCCACGACTGCCCGGCGTGCAGCCGTCGGTGTGGAACGTGCCTCAGCGCAGCCCGCTGTTCACGGGTCGGGAGGGCCTGTTGGCCACACTGCGCGAGAAGTTCGTGGGTGGACGCGGCGCGGTGGTCCAAGCGATGCACGGCATGGGTGGAGTGGGCAAGACCACCCTGGCGATCGAGTACGCGCACCGCTTCGCGGGGTCCTACCAGTTGGTCTGGTGGATCGACGCCGAGCAGGCCACCTTGATCGGTGACATGTTCGTCGCGCTCGGCATCGAGGCCGGGTGGGTCTCGGCCGACGCCCCTACGGCCAACGCGAGTGCGCTCGTGCTGCAGCGACTGCGCCACGAGACCGGGTGGCTTCTCGTCTTCGACAACGCCTCGCGCCGCGAGGACGTCCATCGGTGGCTGCCGCAAGGGCCCGGGCACGTCCTGGTGACATCGCGCGACCCGGGATGGAACCAGCTCGCCGATCCGCTGTCGCTGCCCGAGTTCGCGCGGCTGGAGTCCATTGGCCTGCTGCGCCGCAGCCTGCCGAACATCACTGACGACCGGGCCGATGAGCTCGCTGACCGCTTGGGCGACCTGCCGCTGGCAGTCGCGCAGGCCGGCCAGGTGCTCGGTGAGACCGGCATGCTCGTCGCCGACTACCTCGCGATGCTCGACAAGCAGACGACGCTGATTCTGGCGGAGGGCGCGCCAGACAACTACCCGGCCCCGCTGGCCGCCGTCGTGCAAACCGCGATGGAGCGGCTGGCGAGCGAAGACGAGGCCGCTGCCCAGCTGTTGCTGCTGTGCTCCTTGCTGGGTCCGGACCCGATCCCCACCGACCTGTTCACAGCGGCACCCGCCGCCCTCGGACAGCCTCTTGCCGACCTGGTGACCATGCCTTTGGCCTTCGGTCACTCGATGCGGCGAATCGGCGCGTACGGCCTCGCTCGCCTCGACGAAGGCACCCTTCAACTACACCGACTCACCCAGGCCATCCTCCGGGACAGCGCCGGTCCGGTCGATCAGCCCGCACTGCGCCTCCGGGCCGAAACGGTCCTGGCCGCTTCCACCATGGACGACGGCCGCGATCCGGTGCTCTGGCCGAGGTGGGCTCAACTCATACCTCATCTGACGGCCCTGGACCCGTCGACGAGCACTCATCGCGGTCTTCGGCAGCTCACCTGCGACGCCAGCTCGTATCTGATCGCGCACGGCGACGTAGACGCGGCGCACGCCTTCTGCGCCCATCTCTACAGCGAGTGGCAAGAGCGCCTTGGCCCCGATGACTCGCAAACGCTGTTCGTGGGCACCAACCTGGCGATCACCTATTCGTCGATGGGACGTTATGCCGATGCGTACCGCCTCAACGAAAAGATCTACGATCGCCGGCGTCGCGCGTTGGGCGACGACCACCCTGACACCCTCATCTCGGCCAGCGACCTCGCGGTCTGCCTCAATCACCTAGGCCGTTACGACGAGGCGCTGCGTCTTGACCGTGACATCTACGAACGACGTCAGCGTCTGCTCGGCGACGACCACCGGGACACCCTCAACTCGCTGAACAACCTGGCCGCCGTTCTCAGTGACCTGGGCAGCCACGCCGAGGCGGTGCGCCTGGGCCAGGACGCCCATGAGCGGTGCCAGCGCGTGTTCGGCCCCGACCACTATCAAACGCTGACGTCGGCCACCAACCTCGCGGGCGCACTCAATCGCGTGGGCCGCCACGACGACGCCGTGCGGGTGGGCAGCGATGGCTACGAACGGTGTCAACGCGTGCTCGGCGACAATCACCGCGATACCCTCACCTCCGCCAACAACCTCGCGGTCGCCCTCTACCACCTCGGTCGTCGTGATGACGCCCTGCGCCTGAACCGAGACGCCTACGAGCGGTGCCGGCGCGAACTCGGCGACGATCACCCCTACACCCTCCAGGCAGCCAGCAACCTCGCGGCGATGCTCCACGATCTGGGCCGCCGGGACGAGGCTTTGCGCCTGAGCGGAGACACGCAGGAACGCCGCCGCCGCGTGCTCGGTGACGAGCACCCGGTCACACTTTCCTCCGCGCAGAACCATGTCGGCGCCCTCACCAGCGTGGGCCGCTTCGGCGATGCCGCGCGACTGGGCCGGCAAACCTATGACCGCCGCCGCCAGATCCTCGGCGAGAGCCACCCTGACACCCTCGTGAGCGCCAGGGAGCTGGTCAAACTGCTCCGGATGACCGGAAAACCGGGGCAGGCGCGACAACTGGCCCGGTCGGTCCGGGAGCACGAAGAAGCGCCGCAGGCCTAGGTGCCGTCGTGTCCGGTGCCGGTGCGGATGGCACGTACTACCGGCCAGACCGCGGCCAGCCCCGCGCCCCAGACGAGGAGGCTGGCTCCGCCGGCCAGCCAGCTCAGGCTCTTCTGGTCGCGCAGGCTGAAGACCACCGTCGCCAGCAGGAGGGCGCCGGCGATGGCGCTGCAGAACATGAAGGTCAACAAACGCCGCCTTGCGGTCACCTAGGCATCATCGCGTGCCCGTGCCACCCGGCGCGGACAAACGGCTCTCAGCTCACCCAGGAGCCCGCGCGCATGACCCGCACCACGCGTAGGTCGGTGTCCAGGATGGCCAGGTCCGCGCGCCAGCCCGGTTGCAGGGCGCCGACCGTCTCGCCCAGGCCGATCGCCCGCGCGGGCGTCGTCGCGGCCATCCGGCAGGCGTCGACGATCGGGATGCCGGCGCCGACCGCCTGGCGCAGCGCGGCGTCCATGGTCAGCGTGCTGCCGGCGATCGCGCCGTCGCTGGCGAGGCGGGCCACCCGGTCGCTGACCGTGACCGCCTGGCCGCCGAGCTCGTACGCGCCGTCCGGCATGCCCGCGGCCGCCATCGCGTCGGTGACCAGGGCCGCCCGGTCCGCGCCCGTGACCGAGGCGGCGAACGACAGCGTGCCGTCGTGCAGGTGGACGCCGTCGGCGACCAGCTCGCAGACCACGCTCGGCGCGCCCAGCAGGGCGAAGACCGGGCCGGGCTCGCGGTGGTGTGGCGGGCGCATCCCGTTGAAAACGTGCGTGCCGACGCTGGCGCCGGCGTCGACCGCGGCCAGCGTCTGCGCGTACGACGCATCGGTGTGCCCGACGGCGGCGACGACGCCGTGCGAGACCAGCATCGAGATCGCCTCGACCGCGCCCGGCAGCTCGGGCGCGACGGTGACCATCCGGACCGCGCCGCCGCCCAGGGTGATTAGCTCGGCCAGCTCGGAGACCGAGGGATCGCGCAGATACGCGGGGTTCTGCGCGCCGCACCGGACCGCCGACAGATACGGTCCCTCGAAGTGGATGCCGGCCAGCACCCCGGCGTCGACCAACGGGGTGAACGCCGCCGTGGCCGAGCGCATCAGCGGGAACGGCGAGCTGACCAGGCTCGCGAACAGCGTCGTGGTGCCGTGCCGCAGGTGGAACGCGGCCGCGCGCAGGGCGGCGTCCGGGTCGCCCGTGGTGAAGGTGTCACCGCCGCCGCCGTGGTTGTGGATGTCGACGAAGCCGGGCACGATCCACTGTGGATCGCTGACTTCGGAAGGGGTGACCGCGCCGATCTGGCTTCCGGTCACCTCTACCGAGCCCGTCACGACGCCGCTCGGCGTCACCACCCGTCCGTCGATCCTCACGCCGCCTCCAGAGCGTCCCCGCCGAGCAGCCCGGCGCCGAGGCAACCCGCCGCGTCGCCCAGTGCCGCTCGGACCAGCGCCGGTTCGCGCTGGAAGGTCAACCGGGCCCGCAGGCCCTCGCCCAGTGGGTCGAGCAGCTGCCCGCCCGCCTCGGCCAGGCCGCCGCCGATGACGATGACCGCCGGGTCGAACAGGGTCTGTGCGACCGTCAGGCCGTCGGCCAGCGCGTCGACCACCTCGTCCCAGGCGCGGACCGCGACCGGGTCGCCGGCGCTAGCCGCAGCGGCCACCTCGGCTGCGGACAGCGGCACACCGGCGAGCGATGCGTAGCGGCGGGCCAGCGCGGACGCCGAGGCTTCCGCCTCCAGGCAGCCGCGCGCACCGCAACCGCACTGCGCACCGCCGGGACGGATGACCACGTGCCCGACCTCGCCGGCCGCCCCGTGTGCCCCGGCGAACGCGCGGCCGTCGACCACGTGGGCGGCGGCGATGCCGGTGCCGATCGCCAGGAACAACACGTGCCGCTCGCCGGTGCCGGCGCCCAGCCGGGCTTCGGCCACCCCGCCCGCGCGCACGTCGTGGCCGAGCGCCGCGGGCAGGCCGAGGCGGTCGGACACCAGGTCACGCAGCGGCAGGTCGCGGAAGCCCACGTTGGCCGCCCAGACCGCGACGCCGCGCTCCTCGTCGACCACCCCGGGCACCGCGAGGCCGGCGGCCACCGGGGTGAGCCCGTTGGCTCGCGCGGTGTCGGCCAGCCCGGCGGCCACGTCGAGGATCCGCTCGGCGACAACGGCACCACCGGCGGCGGCGTCGGTCGGGTGCCGTTCGGCGTGCCGCAGCAGACCCGCGCTGGTGACCAAACCGCACTTCATCACCGTGCCGCCGACGTCGAGCGCCACGACCACCTCGTCGGGGCCGGTCATCGCTGGTCCAGCACGACGGAGCGGGTCAGGTGGCGCGGCGCGTCGGGGTCGAGCCCGCGGTGCTGCGCGAGCGCCACCGCGAACCGCTGCGCCAGGATCAACTCGGCCATCGGATCAAGCGTGGCACCATCGCCGCCGCTCACAAAAGTTGCCCCGGTCGCCGCGACCTCGTCAGCCAGGCCGGACGGGGGCGGGCCGAACGACCAGACCGCGCGGCCGGGCGCGGCGATCGTGATCGGGCCGTGCCGGTAGTCCATCGCCTGATGGGCCTCCGTCCAGAAGGCCGCCGCCTCGCGGCACTTGAGGGCCGCCTCCTGGGCGAGGCCGACCGTCCAGCCCTGACCGAGGAAGGTCAGCTGCTCGACGGCGGCCGGGTCGAGCGGCAGCGGCGCGTCGAGTGCGCGCCGCGCTTGCTCGGCCAGCGCGGCGACGTCTTCGCCGAGGCCGGCCCGGAGCAGGGCCAGCGTGGTGGTGGCGAACCGCGTCTGCACGACCGACCGCTCGTCGGCGAACGGCAGCGCGATCGCCCTTCCGGCCGCGGAAGCGGCGGGGCCGGCCGGGTCGCCGACGATGACCAGGGACGGCGTAGAGAGGCCGGTGAGCAGGTCGACGACCTCGGTGGTGGTGCCGGACCGGGTGATCGCCACGACCAGGTCGTAGTGGCGGTCGCGCGGGAACTCCGATGCCTGGAACGCGTCGGTCTCGCCGTGGCCGAGGCTTTCGCGCCGAGCGGCGTACGCCATCGCCATGAACCAGCTCGTGCCGCAACCGACGACGGCGACGCGTTGGCCGCGGCGCGGCAGTGGCTCGGGGTCGAGCGACGCCGCGCGGACCCAGGCGGCTGGCTGGGTGGCGATCTCCGCCTCGACATGCGTCACAGAGCACCCCCAAACGGAGCTTGCGCGAATCAGTTCGATACTCGCTGTTTCCGCGCGTTATTGTGCAGGAAGACGTATCGTGCGGCAAGCATGCGCGGATCGTGCACGTGTGCGCATCCAAGACGTTGCTTGGCGGCCGTTTCGCGCACTAGTGTGCACGCAATTACAGGGTCCGTGCCAGGGGGTCGATGTGGACCGGTACGCGCGTTGGAACGCCCTGCTCGAGCTGCTGACCGAGAGCGGCCGGGTGAGCGTGGAAGACGCCGCGCAGCGCCTCAACGTCTCGCAGGCGACCATCCGCCGCGACTTCGACCAGCTCGGCCAGCAGCAGATGATCACCCGTACCCGGGGCGGGGCGGTGGCGAACGGGGTCTCCTACGACCTGCCGCTGCGCTACAAGACCGCCAAGCACTCCGCGGAGAAGCAGCGCATCGGTGCGGCCGCCGCGGCCCTGGTCGAGCCCGGGATGGTGGTCGGGCTCAACGGCGGCACCACCACCACCGAGGTCGCCCGCGCCCTGGCCATGCGCCCCGACCTCAACTCCGGCGCTGACGGCGCTCAGCTCACCGTGGTCACCAACGCGCTCAACATCGCCAACGAGCTGCTGGTCCGGTCCCGGATGAAGATCGTGGTGGCCGGTGGGGTGGTCCGGCCGCAGTCGTTCGAGCTCGTCGGCCCGCTGGGCGGCGCGCTGCTGCGCGAGGTGACCCTCGACGTGGCGTTGCTCGGCGTCAACGCCATCGACGTGACGCTGGGCGCGGCGGCGCACCACGAGGGCGAGGCGTCGATGAACGCGCTGATGGTGGCCCGGGCGCGGCGCGTCGTGATCATCGCCGACTCGTCCAAGTTGGGCGGTCACGCGTTCGCCCGGATCTGCCCGATCGACCGGGTGGACACCCTGGTCACCGACGTCGGAGCGGCACCGGAAGCGACCGAGCCGTTCCGGGCCGTAGGCGTGCGGGTGATCAAGGCATAGCGGTCTATCCGAATACCTGCATACCCAGTACTGTGTGCGCGATCCGACCGCGGAAGACGGGGAGCGCTCGTGCCGGCCGTACTGGAGATATCGGGTCTGGAGAAGACCTACCGGAGCAGACGCCGAGGAGCGCGCAAGGCGCTCGACGGTTTCGACATGGTGGTCGAGTCGGGCCAGGTGCACGGCTTCCTCGGCCCCAACGGCTCCGGCAAGACGACCACGTTGCGCACGTTGCTCGGCCTGATCGCACCCAACGGCGGCCGCATGACGCTGCTCGGCCAGGAGGTGCCGGCGGCCCTTCCGCAGGTCGCCGGCCGGGTCGGCGCGATCGTGGAGAGCCCGCAGTTCTTCCCGAACTTCTCGGCGCACGACACGCTCTCGCTGCTGGCCGACGCCGGCGGTGTGCAGAAGCAGCGCGTGACCGAGGTGCTCGAGCTCGTCGGCCTGCGCGACCGGGCCGGGGAGCGGGTGCGCACCTACTCGCTGGGCATGAAGCAGCGCCTGGCCGTGGCCTCCGCGTTGCTCAAGAAGCCCGACCTGCTGATCCTCGACGAGCCCGCGAACGGTCTCGACCCCGGCGGCATCCGCGAGATGCGCACGCTGATGCGCGGTCTCGCCGAGGCCGGCATGACGGTGCTGCTGTCGAGCCACATCCTCGGCGAGGTGCAGCTGATCTGTGACTCGGTCACGATCATCTCGCGCGGCCGCCGGGTCGCCTACGGTGCGGTCGCCGAGGTGCTCGCGCAGCACGCCGGTGGCGGTGTCACGGTCCGGCTGGAGAACGCCGACGACCTGTCCGTCGCCGCCGAGATCCTGATCGCGGCCGGCGCCCGGGTCACGCCCGACCACGACCGGCTGGTCGTCAGCAACGTCGAGAAGCCGGCCTGGGTGACGCGCACGCTGGCCGAACGGGGTTACTACGTGAGCGAGTTGGCGCCCGTGAAGGTCGACCTGGAGAGCGTCTTCCTCGAGTTGACGCAGACGGCACCGGTCGAGGGCCGGGCCCGCCAGGTCGACGACTCCGTGGTCACGCCGGCGCAGGGCGGGTGGGGCGTGTGAGCCTGCCCAAGGCCGAGGTGCGCCGGCTGTTCAAGCGCCGGGTCACCCGCATCTTCCTCGCCATCACGCTGGTCGGGCTGGCCATCTTCCCGATCGCGTTCACCATCAGCAGCCACGCCAACAGCGCGGAGTCGCGTGCCGCGGCGCAGGTGCAGGCGGACCAGGCGTACCAGCAGGCCACCGTGGAATTCCAGCGGATGGTCTCGGAGTGCGAGGCCGCCAAGGCCCGGGGCGAGACCGGTCTCGACGACCGTTACGGCCCGAACTGCGGTGCCGACTGGGGTCCCAAGCCCGAGTACTACCCGGCCGAGCAGTTCATGCCGTACGAGTTCAACTTCCAGGACGAGTTCGCGCCGTCGCTCGCGGTGCTCTCGGCGATCCTGGCGCTGGCCGCGTTCGTCATCGGCGCGTCCTTCGTCGGCGCCGAGTGGAGCACCGGCGGCATGATGAACCTGCTGCTCTGGCGGCCTCGGCGGGTGCCGGTGCTGGTCACGAAGCTCGGCGTGCTGCTGGGTTCGATCCTCGGTCTGACCGCGGTGCTCGGCGCCCTGTGGACGGCGGCGTTCTGGTCGATCGGCCGCTACGACGGCAACCTCGGCAAGCTCACCGCGGGCGTCTGGCAGTCGCTCGGCCTGACCGGCCTGCGCGGCGTGACGATGGTGCTGCTGGCCGCGACCGTCGGGTTCTGCCTGGCCTCGATCGGCCGGCACACCGCGATGGCGCTCGGCGTCGGCATCGGCGCGGTCGTGGTCAGCGAGATCGGCCTGCGGATCGCGTTCGAACTGCTTCAGGTGCGGTTCAGTGACCGGTACATCCTGTCGACGTACCTCATCGCCTGGTTCGACAAGAGCACGACCATCACCGACTGGCGGGCCTGCCAGTTCTCGCAGGGTTCGTGCACACCGCCGGAGTACGTCGTCACGTGGCAGCACGCGTCGGTGTTGCTGGGCGCCGTGCTGGTGCTGTCGGTCGTCGGCGCGCTGTGGTCGATCCGGCGGCGGGACGTCGCCTGACGAGACGTCTTGATCACAGTGAATGAGCGGTGCACGGCCACCTGACCGCGGTTAGTCTGGTTGGCATCCCCACGCGTGTGTCGAGGAGCGCCATGATGCCTGCCGTTGACCAGGCCGACACCAACGACGACGACGATGTCGCGCCGGTGTCTCCAGTGGACAGTCGGCTCACCGAGCGCGAGGAGCAGATCCTGGCGTTCGAGCGCAAGTGGTGGAAGCACGCCGGCGCCAAGGAGCAGGCGATCCGCGACGCGTTCGACCTGTCCGCGACGCGCTACTACCAGCTGCTCAACGGTTTGCTCGACAATCCGGCGGCCCTCGCGGCTGAGCCGGTCGTGGTGGCCAGGCTGCGCCGGTTGCGTTCGACCAGGGCGCGCTCCCGGCGGCGTTAACGGCGCTGCGCGTACGCCTCCAGCCGGGCGACCTGCACCGGGTCGAGCGACGGGCGCACCCGCTGCCGGGCCGCGGCGACGTGCTTCGCGGTGACCGACGTGGCCTCCAACGACTCGCGGATCGCGACGAGGGCTGCCTCCCGCACCAGCGCGGCGCAGTCGGCGGCCGAGAAGCCCTCGAGCTCCCGGCCGAGCGCGACCAGGTCGACCTCGGGGTCCAGCGGGACGCCCTTGGCCGCCGCCTTGAGGATCTCGGCCCGGGCGGCGGCGTCTGGCGGCGGCACGAACACCAGCCGCTCCAGCCGGCCCGGCCGCAGCAGGGCCGGGTCGATCAGATCCGGTCGGTTGGTCGCCCCGATCACCACCACGTCCCGCAGTGTCTCTATCCCGTCGAGCTCCGTGAGCAGTGACGCGACCACCCGGTCGGTGGTGCCGCCGTCGGTGGACTGGCCGCGCAGCGGCGCGAGCGCGTCGACCTCGTCGAGGAAGATCAACGTCGGCGCGGCCTCGCGGGCGCGGCGGAACAGCTCGCGGACCGCGCGCTCGCTCTCGCCGACCCACTTGTTGAGCAGCTCGGCACCCTTCACCGACAGCACGTTGGCCTTGCCGCTGCCGGCCAGCGCGGTGACCAGGAACGTCTTGCCGCAACCGGGCGGACCGTAGAGCAGCACGCCGCGCGGCGGGCGCACCCCGAGCCGGGCGAAGGTGTCCGGGTAGGTCAACGGCCACAGCACCGACTCGGTCAGCACCTCCTTGACCTCGACCAGGTCGCCGACGTCGTCCAGGGTGAGGCCCGAGAGCTCCAGTGTGGACGATGCCATCGAGGTCGGCCGGACCACCTCGAGCGCGGACGCGAAGTCGGCCGCCGTGACCAGCGGCGCCTCCGCCGTGCGTTGCCGCAACGCCGCGCGGACGCCGGCCTCGCGGACCAGCGCGGCCAGGTCCGCGGCGACGAACCCGGGTGTACGCGCGGCCACGTCGTCGAGCTGCACGTCGCCGGCCAGCGGCGTCGAGCGGGTCAGCACCGCGAGCTGCTCGCGGCGCATCGCCTGGTCGGGCAGCGGCACCGAGATCTCGAGCGAGAGCAGGTCCGGTGCGCGCAACGCGGGGTCGATCTCCTCCGGCCGGCTGCTCGTGCAGACCACCGCGGCGCCGGCGTCCACCAGCGAGCGGAGCACCTGCCGGAACACGGTGGCCAACGGGTTGGGGGTGTCCCGCGGCGCGAGCGCGTCGACGTCGGTGATCAGCACGACGGTCGGCGGATCGGTGGTGCGCTCGGCGGCCACCGCGCGCAGCCGAGCCGCGGCCGAGTCGGGGGTCAGCGCCGCGATCTCCGGCGCCCAGACGGTCAGCAGCCGGGCGCCGACCGCGGCGGAGACGGCCCGCACCAGGTCGGACTTGCCGGAGCCGGCCGCGCCGGTGACCAGCACGCCGAGCGACACCGAGGTGGCCAGGCGGCTCAGCACGTCGCGGTGGTGGAAGCCGAGGTCGAGGAGCTCGGTGAGCTGGTGAGCCTGGTTGCGCAGGCCGGGCAGGTCGTCGACGCTGGGCGCGTTCTCGTCGACGACGGAGCCCTCGACCACGTCGCCGTCGATGACGGTGTGGCGGTCGTCGCCGGTGGTTCCCGGCCCGGCGGGCCGGGTGTCGGTTGACCCACCTTCGCCGCTCGCCCAGGCGCCGGCGCCACCGTCGGCTCCGCCCCCAGCTCCGCGCCCGGCGCCGGCACCAGCCGGGCCGGCTGAGCCACGCGCGCCACGCGGGCCGCCCGAGCCACCGGCGCCAGCCGGACCGCCGCGACCACCGCCGCCAGCGCCGACCGGGCCGCCAGCGCCGCCAGCGCCGACAGGGCCGCCAGCGCCGACCGGGCCGCCAGCGCCGCCAGCGCCGCCTGCGCCGACCGGGCCGGCCGCTGTCCGTCCGCGCGAAGCCTGGGTGATCTGTCCGTTCTCCCAGCCCACGACCGTGTCCATGGTGACCAGCGCGCCCTCGGCCGGGTTCACGTCCACGACGTCGAGCAGGGTGCTGGTCCAGGCGTAGCCGACCCGGTTCGCCAGGCTCTGCCGGGCCGCCGCGACCAACGACCGCGCCGCCTCGTCGGGCACCACGTCCTGGGGCAGCAGGGACACGTCGTCGCCGGGCGAGATGACCTTGCCCAGCAAAGCCAACCGCAGCATCTCCGGCGAGACCACCGCGACCACGTTCGGTGCGCCGCGCAGCGTGGCGCGGCGGGCGGCGACCACCGGCGCCGGGGTGACGGTGACCTGGGCGCCGTCGCGCACGCCGAGGTTGCCCAGCATCAGGTCGTCGGCGTGCAGCAGGCCGCGCCCGTCGGACGGCTCTCCGGGCGCGACGATGCCGGCGGTCGTGCGCCGGCCGGTCAGCCGCACCGGGTCGCCGGGGCGCAGGCCGAGCGCGCTGAGCACCTCCGGGTGGAGCCGGACGATGCCCCGGCGGGCGTCGAGCGCCGCCGGTCGCAGGCTCACGGTCAGGACAAGGTCACGGTCGGCCACCCAGCCGAGACTAATGCGAATCAGGCCCGAGCAACGTATGGTCCTGCCGGATCAGCTCGGCGAGCTGTGCGGCGGCGTCCTTGACCGGCCCCGGCGAGATCGCCACCGCGTCGTTGACCCAACCCACCATGAACGCCGTGCTGTCGCCGGCAGACTCGACGGACACCGTGACCGTGGTGTCCGGATGGTGCGCGACCACCCGCCGGACCGCCTGGGCGAGCTCCACGGCGACGGACGTCCGCTTTCGGGTGTCTGCCTCCGCCTTGAGCCGTTCCAGTTCCTCCCGCCGCGCCATGCGGTCGAGCGCTTCGCCGAACGCGTCCCTCATCCGGACCGACCTCCGTCCCCGTCCCCGTGCCCTGCCGTCCGTCCGCCTACGACCCGCCGCGTTCGCGCAGCGCCCGGTCCAACGCCCGGTCGAGGAGCACGAGCAGGGCGTCGCGGACCGACAGGCGTTGCCGGGCGTCGAAGCGGACCACCGGAACGTGGTCGCCGACCGCCAGCGCCCACCGCACGGCGTTCAGGTCGTGGGTGAGCTGCCCGTCGAACGCGTTCACGGCCACCACGAACGGCAGATCCGCCCGTTCGAAGTAGTCGATGGCGAAATGACACTCGTCCAAGCGGGCGCTGTCAACCACTACCAGGGCACCAAGTGCACCGCGGGTCAGGTCGTCCCACATGAATCCGAAGCGGGACTGGCCGGGCGTACCGAACAGATAGAGCTTGAGACTCCCGTCGATGGTCACGCTGCCGAAGTCCATCGCCACCGTGGTGGTCGTCTTCGTCGAGTCCGGGTGCAGGTCGTCGACGCCGATCGAGGCGGTGGTCATCTCCGCCTCGGTGGTCAGCGGGGCGATCTCGGAGATCGCGCCGACCGTGGTGGTCTTGCCGACGCCGAAGCCGCCGGCGATGACGATCTTGACGGGGATGGGCGCGCGGCGGCGCTTCACCGGAGGGCCGACCACGCGCGTGTCCACGCTCGGCGGCGCGGACCCGATGTGGTGCCAGCCCACGTTGGGCGCGTACGCCGACTGCTGCTCCCGATGGCGCCCACCATGCTCCGACCCCTGACCCCCGGCCGGTGGGCGGTCGATGGTCAACGGCCACTCAGGAGATCGCACGTAGTCCACGGATCACCCGCCGAATCGTCTCGGGGTCGCGAGGATCCGCGACCTCAAAGGTGTGTACGTCCAGATGGCCGGTGGCCCGGAGGTCTCCGACCAGCACCCGGGTCACCCCGAGGTGCATGCGCAGCGTGGCCGAGATCTCGGCCACCGACATCGGTGCGGCGCAGAGCGCCACGATCGCGTGCAGTTCGCGGGCGCTGCTGGGCAGGTGGGTGCGCGGCGGTCCGTCGTGGACGGTCACCTGCGTCTCCATGCCGATTGCCGGGTCGACGCCGACGACCCGGCCCGAGGTCAGCACGAACGGGCGCAGGCCACCCGAGGGGTCGCCGTCGGGTGGCGCTCCGCTGGCCTCGTCGCCGTGGAACCCCGCGGACAGGTACGGGCGTACGCCCGCGCCCGGCTCGGGGTCTGCTTCGGTCATGACTGCACGGAGTTCTTCAGCTCGGCGATCAGGCGAGGAGTCAGCGCGCCTCCCGCGCGGCTCGCGAAGAGCGTCATCTCGTAGGCCAGGGTGCCCAGGTTCGCCGAGCGGTCGGCGATCACCCCGAGCACCGAGCCGCTGCTGATCGAGGTGATCAGCAGGTAGCCGTCGGCCATGTCGACGATGACCCGGTTGAGACCGCCGAGGGCGTACCAGTTGGCGGCGCCGCCGGCCAGGCTGGTCATGCCGGAGACGATCGCCGCCAGCCGCTCGGCGTTGGCCCGGTCCTTGATCGCTGACATCGCCATCAACAGGCCGTCGCTAGACACGGCGATGGCTTCCAGGACACCCGCGGTGCCCGAGGTGAACGAGTCGAGCAGCCAGTTGAAGGTCTGCGCCTCCTGGCTGAGCTGGCCGTTGGACACGTCCGCATCCGGTCGTTCGATGCTGTCGTGGATGTACGGGCTCGTCATCGTGATTCCTCTTCGTCGCCATTGCCGGCACTGATTTGACGCATCGCGCGTGCCACACCGGATTCGAACTGCTGGACCAGGTCACGTGCCGCGGCCGGGTCCGGCGGTTGGTCAGACGCCGGGCGCTCGGTCGGCCCCGCCTGGTCGTCGAGCGTGGCGCCTGGTTGGCGCCGGCTGAGCGGTCGGCCCGATGGGGCCGCGCCGTCCGTGGTGCTGGTCGCCTCGGCCGCCGCGGCACCGCTGACGGCTGCCTTGGCGGATCCGTTGGCCGAGCCGTTCACGGGTACGGGTCGCGCACCCGGCACGGCACCGCCACGGACCTGCCGTTCGGCGTACCGGACGCCTGCCTCGAACTCTTCGACCAGGGCGCGGGCGGCGGCCGGGTCGGCCGGTGACGGAGGTGCCGAGGTCGGTGCCGGCTCGGGGTCGCCGCTGGGCAGCCGCGCACCGGGCACCCGCCGGCGCAGGACCGCCTGGGTCTCCTCGTCGGACAGCTCCGGCGCCGGCTTGCCCTTGGCCGCCTTGGCGGCCGGGGACGGCTTGGCGGGCTTGCCCACCTGCGCCCGGCCGGGAGCCGGTCGCTCCGGTGCGGCCGTCGGTGGCCGCTCGGCCCCGGTGGGCTTGGCGGGCGACGCCGGGCGCTGGTTCGCCGGAGGCTTCTGGTCCGGCTCGACCTCGCCCGCGACGCGGGGCTGGGGCACGAACGCGTTCCACGGCTGGCCGTTGGCGAGCATCCGGCTGGCGCGGTTGAGCGCACCCTCGTCGAAGCCCGGGACGTTGCCGGTCGGCGCGCCGTGCCGGCGGTTCGGCGGCGCCGCGCGCGGCCCCTCGTCGTCCTCAGCCGCGTCGGCAGGCGACGGCGGCGGCGTTTGGCTCGGCGGCTCGGTCCGGCCCGGCACCCGCTGGCGGATCGGCCATTCGGGCGCGGCCGTGGCCGGCGGGGCCACCGCCGCCTCGTCGGACGCCGTCGCCGGCCCGTCCGCGGGCGGTGCGGATGCTGGGCGTGGATCCGCGGCACCGGCCGGTGCGGGTGCCGGCCCGGTGGCCGGTGCCGCGGACGATCCACCGCTTCCGACGCCGGCGCGGCGCTCGGGCCGGAACGGGTCGTAGACCGGCGCGGACGAGCCGTCGCCACCGACCACCGGCGGTGTGGCGGGCGACTCCGGCCCGGCCTGCTCGATCGGGCTGCCGACGCGCGCCCGGGCGACCGCCGAGACCGGCGGCGGCTCGGCCTTGGTGACCAGGTCGCGCTCGTGCACCTCGAGCTCGGCGGTGACGCCGCCGCCCGGCGTCGGGGTCAGCGTGACCCGCATGCCGTGGCGACGGGCCAGCCGGCCGACGACGAACAGCCCGAGCACCTCGGTCGGCACCAGGTCGAGCCGTTCGCGGCGGGCCAGTCGGGCGTTCTCCTCGGCCATCCGTTCCGGCGTCATGCCCAGGCCGTGGTCGACCACGAGCAGCCGGATGCCGGGGTCGCTGACGACGCCGGTGACGGTGACCCGGGTGTGCGGCGGCGAGAACGTGGTCGCGTTCTCCATCAGCTCGGCCAGCACCAGCACCAGGTCGCCGATCATCGACGGCGCGATGCTGATCTCGGTCGGCACCTTGATGTCGACCCGCAGGTAGTCCTCGATCTCGCCGAGCGCGAGCCGGATGACGTCGGTGAGCGGTAACGGCGCGACGTGGCTGTCGGCGCCGGCCGAGCCGGAGAGCACCACGAGGCTGCTGGCGCTGCGCCGCAGGCGGCTGGAGATGTGGTCGAGCCGGTAGAGGTGCTGCAGCCGACCCGGGTCGGCCTCCTGCCGCTCCAGCCGGTCGATCAGCGCGAGCTGGCGGCCGACCAGGTTCTGGGTGCGGCGTCCGACGTGGCCGAACATCTGCGCGACGTTGCGCCGGCCGGCCACCTGGCGCTCGACCAGCCGCGCGGCGGTCGCCTGGACCCGCTCGAACGCCCGGGCCAGGTCGCCGACCTCGTCCCGGGCGCGCACGTCGACCGCTTCCAGCCGGACGGGCACCGACGAGTCCAACTCGCCGTCGGCCACCTTGGTGAGCTCGGCCTCGGCGACCTTGGCGACGTCGTCGGCCGACTCGGTGAGCCGCGTCAGCGGCCGCGCCACGGCGCGCGCCACGGCGACGCTCAACAGCACGACGCAGAGCAGGAGGAGCACACAGGCCAGGGCGACGCCGTACGCCTCGGTCAGCGCTCGCCGTTGCCGTTCGCCGACCTCCACCTTGACGTCGGCGATGATCCGCTTCTCGACGAAGCCACCGAGCGTCATCAGCGACTCGGCCATCGGGAAGAGCTGCGGCAGCGCGATGTTGTTCAACGCGCCCAGCGGGTCGGCGGCGAACCGGCCGAGGAAGTTGCCGGTGGGGCTGCGCGCGTCGACGCCCTGCTGCACCAGGTCGTACACGCCGTTCTGCTCGGGCGTCGCGTAGGAGCGGAAGCGGTCGCTGTCCTGGAGCAGGATCGCCATCGTCGCCGTGGTCAGGTCCCTCGGCGCCTTGTCGCCCAGGGCGGCGAGCAGCACGATCTGCGCGGCGACCAGGCTGATCCCCTCGTCGGAGCGGAGCACCGAGTCCAGCGCCATGATCTGCCGGCCCGCCGGGGTGGTGGTGTCCGCGTTGTTGCGCAGGCCCAGCGAGTTGATCAGTCGAGTGATCTCGCCACCGAACGTCGCCATCACGACGTTCGGGCGGGACGCGCCGCTGAGCACGGAGGCCCGCACGGTGGCCAGCGCCGGCAACGCGTCGAGCGCCAGTCGCAGGTTGACGGGTAAATCCTCGTCCGCGCGCAGGTCGGCGATGGCGTCGGTGACCACGGCGCTCTGCAGCACCAGCCGGTCGCGGTCGACGACCCCGAAGTAGTGGCCGATCGAGAGCAGCCGCTCCTGCTGTAACTGCTGCACGAGCGACCCGACCTGGCCCGCGATGTCGACCGTACGAGCCGTCTCGTCGGCCTGTTCGGCGATATTGACCCGGTTGCCCACCACCGGCACCGCCAGCGCGACGATGCCGAGCAGCGGGGCGATGAGCAGGAGCGCGAGCTTCCCGCGGATACGTAACCTACCGAGCAGCACCGGACCGCTCCCACTGTGTCTGGTTCCCCTGCGCCGCGCCCTGGTAGGGCGCGCCGGTGATCGGTGCGACCGTCGGCCACGACACGGGTTCGTCGGCCGACGGAGCGCCCGGGCCACCCTCGGGGAACGGGCCGGACGGACGGGCCTGTCGGGGCCGCCCGCCGAGGAAGAAGGCGAGGAAGAAGCCGACGGCGATCAGCACCGCCGCCGCGAGGGCGCCGCCGGCCAGCAGCTGAGTCTGGTCGATCTCGTCGAGGCGGGTGTCGAGGAGCCGGTCGACCTCGTTGAAGATCGCGGTGGACAGTTCGCCGGCCGCGGCCTGGAGCTCGCCGCGGGCCACACCGAGGATCGACTCGTCGCTGCCGGTGCCCGAGGGTGCGGCCGGGCCCGTGCCGATCTGACTGAAGATCGCCGCGAGCGTGTCCGCGGAGCGCTGGAAGCGGTCGAGCCGGCTGAGCAGGTTGCTGCCCAGGGTGCGGCTCTGCGTGCTGTCCACCGCGGACCGCAGGTCGTCGACCAGCTGGGTCGACGCCTGCTGGAGGAGAACCCGCTCGGCGCTGAGCCGCGCGACGAGCTCGGCCTGCTGCTGCGGCGTCGCCTGCGGAGCCTGCTTGCCGGGTGCCGGCGTGCTGGCGGCCTTGGCGAGCGCCGCGACGTCGGTCAGCCGGCCGGCCGCGATGACCGCCACCGGCAGCTGGCTGGCGGCGCTGTTCTGAAGGTGGAACGCGTCGCCGTCGGGGTCGTGCACGAGTCCGGACTCGTCGCGGACCTTGCCGTAGAGGGCGAGTACCAGGTCGCCCAGCTCGCGGTAGTCGGCCAACGCCTTGGTCCGGTCGGCGGTGGCGGGGGTGTCGCGGAGGGTCTCCAGGCGGCTGCGGATCTCCGACCACCGCTGGGTCGTGCGCAGCGTTGCGCCGAGCTTCGCGTCGGTGACGTCGGCCTGCTGCACGGCGGTGGCGATGGCCTCGCGGGACACCGCCCGGCCGGACACGGCCGCGGACTGTGCGTCGGCCACGGCGAACGCGACCTGTTGGAGGCTGCGCAGGTAGGCGACGCCGTCCTGCTCGCGTTCGGTCGCCGCGGCCCGGTCGCCCTCGGCGCGCCAGGTGTGCGCGAACAACAGCGCGGTCGGCACGAGCAGTGCTACGACCAATATGGACAGCAGCACGGACAGCGCTCCCGTACGGGCCCGGGAACGCGGTGCGGAACGTGTCATCGGCAACCCCTCCACGAAGTGGTGGCACGGGCGAAAACATCTGCCCCGGCCGTCCCGTCCACCGGACGGAGAAACTAGTGGAGGGGCACCCATGCCGGCCCAAACCGAACAGCCATTTCTCCTTCATCCGTCGGTTTCTATGGCCGTGCGTGATGGATCAAGAGGCGAATCTTCACGCTGTGTAACTTGCTGTCGGTTCATTGCCCGGTCGGTGCGATACGTCGGATTTCGCGGGATAAGCATGCGTCCCACCGACCGGCGGCCATTGACACTCAGAGAACGCTCAGCGCGTACGCCGTACCTTTGGCGGCATGTCGCCACCCCTGTCCCGGGTCCGCCGTCGCCTCCTAGCGGCCGGTGCGGCCGTGCTCGTCCTCGCCGGCGCCGTCACCTGGGCGGCCTGGCCGGACGACCCTGACTACCGCACGCAGGACGCCCGGATCAGCGTCCGGTCCGGTCCCGGTGGAGACGAGCCGGTCGACCTGGACACCCGGCTGTTCCTGCCGGACGGCGCGTCGGCGACGAACAAGGTGCCCGCGGTGCTGCTCGCACACGGCTTCGGCGGCACCAAGGAGAGCACCTACGCCGACGCGGAGGACCTGGCCGGCATCGGCTACGCGGTGCTGACCTGGACCGCGCGGGGCTTCGGCCGCAGCGGCGGGCAGATCCACCTGGACGACCCCGACTACGAGGTACGCGACGCGCAGCGCCTGGTCGACTGGCTCGCCGCCCGGCCGGAGATCCGCACCGACGCACCCGGCGACCCCAGGGTCGGCGTGGTCGGCAGTTCCTACGGCGGCGGACTGGCGCTGTTGCTCTCCGGCCAGGACCCCCGGATCGACGCCGCCGTGCCGATGGCCACGTGGAACGACCTCGCCGGCGCCTTCCTGCCGGAGTCGACCGGGCGCGGTCCGGTCGAGGGCGTCTTCAAGAAGACGTGGGCCGGGCTCTTCTTCGGCAACGGCGCGGGCAGCGGCCTCGGCGCACTGGGCGAGCTGCCGGCCGGTGCCGCGACCGCCGGAAACCTGGCCGGCGCCGACCCGTCCTGCGGCCGGTTCGCCGCCGACGTCTGCGCCGCGTACCAACGGATCGCCACCACCGGCCGGGCCGACCAGGCCGCCGTCGACCTGCTGCGGCGCTCCAGTCCCGCTGCGGTGCTCGGCCGGATCAAGGCGCCGACTCTGCTCGTGCAGGGCACGGCCGACACGCTCTTCCCGCTCTCGGAGGCCGACGCCAACGCCCGGGGCATCGCCGCGAACGGCACGCCGGTGCGGGTCGCCTGGTTCACCGGTGGCCACGACGGCGGTGACGGGCCGCAGTCCGACCGCGACCGGGTCAAGTTCCTCATGGCACAGTGGCTCGACCACTACGTCAAGAGCGTCGGTGACACGCCGTCCACCAGCTTCACCTGGTCGCGGATCACCGGTTTCAACGCGCTCGACCGGGGCGTGGTGACCAGCGGTTACTCCGACCCGACGTACCCCGGGCTCGCCGGCACCTCGAACTCGACGGTGACCGTCTCCGGACCGGCGCAGCCGGTGGCCAACCCGCCCTCCGGCAACCCTGCGGCGATCTCGTCGCTGCCCGGCACCGGCGGTGGGCTCTCCTCGTTCGTCAACGGAATCGTCACCGACCTGCCCGGCCAGCACGCGCGGTTCACCTCGGAGCCGCTCGACCGGCCCCTCGACGTCGTCGGAGCGCCGACCGTGCGGATCCGGGCCGCGTCCCCGACCGGTGAGGCGGTGCTGTTCGTCAAGCTCTACGACGTCGACCCGAAGGGCGTGGCGACGCTGTCCAGCGGGCTGGTCGCGCCCGTCCGGCTGACCGGGCTGCCGGCCGACATCGGTCAGGCCCAGCCGGTCGAGGTGACCCTGCCCGCCGTCGTGCACCGGGTCGAGGCCGGGCACACGCTGCGGATCGCGGTCGCGACCGCGGACCAGGCGTTCGCGACCCCGAACCAGCCGGCCGTCTACACGGTGGCTGTGCCGGACGACGCCACCGCCGTCACGCTGCCGACCGTGACCGGCGAGCCGATCGCCAGCCCGCAGGTCATCTGGCGGTACGTGCTGGTCGGCCTGCTCGCCGCCATCGCGATCGGGCTCGTGGTGGTCGTCCTGGTCGTGCGCCGGCGGCGGAACCGCCACGACACCTCGGTGCATCCCGAGTACGCCGACGTGCCGTTGCGGGTCGACGGGCTGCGCAAGGAGTACGGCGACTTCGTGGCGGTCGACCGGGTCGACTTCGAGGTGCGGCGCGGCCAGGTGGTCGGCCTGCTCGGCCCCAACGGCGCGGGCAAGACGACGACGCTGCGGGTGCTGATGGGCCTGACCAACCCCACCGCCGGCCAGATCCACGTGTTCGGCCACCAGCTGGTGCCGGGCTCCCCGGTGCTGTCCCGGATCGGCGCGCTGGTCGAAGGCCCGGGCTTCCTGCCGCACCTGAGCGGCCTGGCCAACCTGAAGGCGTACTGGGCCGCGACCGGCCGGCCGGAGGCCGAGGCCGAGCTCGACCGGGCGCTCGAGATCGCCGGCCTCGGTGCCTCGGTGCACCGCCGGGTGAAGACCTACAGCCACGGCATGCGGCAGCGGCTGGCCATCGCCCAGGCCATGCTGGGCCTGCCCGAGCTGCTGGTGCTCGACGAGCCGACGGACGGGCTCGACCCGCCGCAGATCGCCGAGATGCGCCGGGTGCTCAAGCGCTACGCCACCGACGGGCGCGCGGTGCTGGTCTCCAGCCACCTGCTGGCCGAGGTCGAGCAGACCTGCACGCACGTGGTGGTCGTCAACAAGGGCGCGATCGTCGCGTCGGGTCAGGTCGACGAGATCGTCGGTGAGTCGCCGACGGTGCAGATCGAGGTCTCCGACGCGACCGCGGCGGCCGGCGTGCTCGGGCAGCTCGCGGGCGTGCGCTCCGTCTCGGTCGAGGGCGACTCGCGGCAGTTGGTGGTCGACACCAACGGCACGGCGCGCAGCGAGGTGGTCGCCGAGCTCGTGAAGGCGGGCATCGGGGTGGAGCGGGTGGTGCCCCGGCGCCGCCTCGAGGACGCGTTTCTCGCCCTGGTGGGGGAGAGCTCTAGTGGAAGCGGAGACCGTTGATGACCGACCTCCAGGCGGGCGCGGCTGCCGGTTATCGCGCGTCCCGGACGCTCCCGATCCGCGCGGAGTGGCGGCGGCAGTGGTCGCGTGCGCGTACCCGATGGGCCCTGGGCTTGATGGTCGCGTTGCCCTTGATCATCTTGGTCGCCTTCCAGTTCGACAACGGTGGCGACGACGACAACGGCGGCGGCGAGTTCGGCAGCCTGATCGACCTGGCCACCTCGGGCGGGCTCAACTTCACCCTGTTCTGCCTGTACGTGTCGGCGACCTTCCTGCTGGTCGTCGCCGTCGCGCTGTTCTGCGGCGACACCGTGGCCAGCGAGGCGCAGTGGGGGAGCCTGCGCTACCTGCTGGCGGTGCCGGTGCCGCGCGCCCGGCTGGTGGCCGTCAAGCTGGTCGTCGCGCTCGGCTACTCGGGGCTGGCCCTGCTCACCCTGGCGGGCACGGCGCTGGCCCTCGGCACGGCCAGGTACGGCTGGGAGCCACTGCGCAGCACCGTCGCCAACGAGATCGCGCCGGGTGCCGGCCTGGTGCGGCTGCTGGGCATCCTCGGCTACCTCGCGGTCGTGCTGCTCGTCGTCGCCGGGCTGGCGTTCCTGCTGTCGGTGTCGACCGACGCACCCCTCGGAGCGGTCGGCGGCGCGGTGCTGCTGTGGATCCTGTCGAGCATCCTCGACCAGATCAGCGCGCTGGGCGCCGTGCGCAACCTGTTGCCGACCCACTACAGCACGGCCTGGCTCGGGCTGCTCTCGACGCCGACGCAGTTCGACGACGTCGTCAAGGGCGCGATATCGGCGGTGGTCTACGCGACGCTGTTCTGGTCGCTGGCCTTCTGGCGCTTCACCCGCAAGGACGTGACCAGTTGATCGCCTGAGGTCTGGTTCACAGGCTGAGAAGCGACAGGACCTTTCTCGGGTCTAGGCCTTACCCTGGTACGCACAACTGAATACCTCATCCAGAGGGGCTGAGGGATACGGCCCGAAGACGCCCCGGCAACCACCGCCGTCGACTCATAGCGGAGTCGCGGTGCGCAGGTGCCAATTCCGTCCCCGTCGCATGGTGCGGCGTGGGGAAGATGAGAGGACCTCCCTCATGACGTCGACCATCGACGAAACCGCCCCCTCCGTCTCCGACTCGCCGGCCCGCGCCCTCGTCTGTCGCGGCTGCGGAGCGGAATACCCGCTCGCCGCCCAGCACGCCTGTTACCAGTGTTTCGGGCCGCTGGAGGTGGCGTACGACCCCGCCGCGCTGGCCCGGGTCACCCGCGCGCAGATCGTCGCCGGCCCGCAGAACATCTGGCGCTACGCGCCGCTGTTGCCCGTCGGGCAGGACCCGTCGAGCCGGGTCACGCTCAACCCCGGCCTCACCCCGCTCGTCTCCGCGCCCTCGCTGGGCGCCGAGCTCGGCTTCACCGCGCCGCTCTGGGTCAAGGACGACAGCGCCAACCCGACCCACTCGTTCAAGGACCGGGTCGTCTCGGTCGCGCTGACCGCGGCCCGCGGGCTCGGTTTCACCCGCTTCGCCTGCGCCTCGACCGGAAACCTGGCCAACTCGGTGGCGGCGCACGCGGCCCGGGCCGGCGTGCCGTCGATCGTCTTCATCCCGGGCGATCTGGAGCAGGGCAAGATCATCACGACCGCCGTGTACGGGGGTGACCTCGTCGCCATCGACGGCTCGTACGACGACGTCAACCGGCTCTGCAGCGAGCTCGTCGAGACCGACGAGTTCGAGGACACCGCGTTCGTCAACGTCAACGTCCGGCCGTTCTACGCGGAGGGCTCCAAGACGCTCGGCTACGAGGTGGCGGAGCAGCTCGGCTGGCGGATCCCGGCGCAGGTGGTCATCCCGATGGCCAGCGGCGAGCTGCTCACCAAGATCGACAAGGCGTTCACCGAGCTCGTGGAGATCGGGCTGGTCGAGGCGCCGGCCGGCGGCTGGCGCGTGTTCGGCGCGCAGTCGGCGGGCTGCAACCCGATCGCCACCGCGCTGCACAACGGCACCGACGAGATCGTCCCGGTGCGGCCGATCGGCATCGCCAAGTCGCTCAACATCGGCGACCCGGCGGCCGGGCTCTACGCGCTCGAGGCGGTCAAGCGCACCGGCGGCTGGATGGACTACGCGTCCGACGACGAGATTCGCGACGCGATCCAGCTGCTCGCCCGTACCACCGGGGTGTTCGCCGAGACCGCCGGTGGGGTGACCACCGCGGTGTTGCTGAAGCTGGTGGCGTCCGGCCGGTTGGATCCCTCTTTGGAGACTGTGGTCTTCAACACCGGCGAAGGGCTCAAGACGATCGACGCCGTGGCCGAGCTCGTCGGGCCGACCTATCGGGTCAAGCCGTCGCTTCGGGCAGCTCGCGAGGCCGGTCTGCTGGGCTGAGGAGGCCGTTATCCAGGATGGACTCATACGTTCGGGTGATGCAACATGTGCTCCCCGTAGCGGTGATTTTGCCGTCCGTCGAGAAAACATGTCTACAGGGACTTGACGACCATGATGGGTATCTCGCAGGATGCTCCGTGCGGGAGGGCGAGCCGCCGTAGACTTTTGAAGTTCTAGCGACCCAGCGCCGGAGGCGTTGTGCGACCGCCCTTCCGACCAAACGTTGCCGAAGGCCCCGTCCGATGGACGGGGCCTTCGCCGTTCCCGGCCGTTAGCCGCACAGGGACGTAAATCGCTCGCGTGCCCGTCCGGGGTTGGGCACCCTGGCGGGCATGAGCATCGAGGTGACCCCGCTCGGGGCCGACGGCGGTCAGCACGCGTACGCGATCCGTTCGCAGAGCCAGGCCTTCGACGTGCCCGACTTCGCGCCCGTGTGCCCTCGGGCGTTCTCCGTGGGCCTGACCGACCCGTGGCCCGGCGTGCACAAGCAGCACGCGCTGGCCACGCTCGACGGGGTGCCGGCGGGTTTCCTCGAGCTACGCCTGCCGTACCTCGACAACACCGGCACCGCCGACCTCAACATCGACGTGCTCCCGTCGATGCGGCGGCGCGGTGTCGGCCGCGCGCTCCTGGACCACGCGATCGAGGCGTCCCGGGCAGACGGACGCAAACACCTGATCGGCGAGGCGGTGTGCGCCCTGCCCGGCGGCGCGGCGCGCCCGGTCGACGGTGACGCCTTCGCCCGCGCCACCGGTGCTTCGTTGGCCCTGACCGACATCCGGCGCCGGCTCGACGTCGCGACGATCGACCAGGCCTCGCTCGACTCGCTGGTCGGGGCCGCGTGGCCGCTGGCGGCCGGCTACAGCCTGGTGAGCTGGAGCGGCGCCACGCCGGAGGAGTTCGCCGCCGCCCAGGCCTACCTCGAGGGCCGGCTGATGTCCGACGCGCCGACCGGAGACCTGGCGGTCGAGGGCATGAAGATGGACACCACGCGGCTCCGGGAGACCGAGGTGGCCCGCGAGCGGCGGGGCCGGCGCGCCTACACGACGGCGGCGCGGCACGACGCCAGCGGACGCCTGGTCGCGATCACGGCGATCGAGTTCAACGACACCCCCGACTGGCACGCCTTCCAGCAGATCACCCTGGTCGACCCGGACCATCGCGGCCACCGCCTGGGCGTGCTGGTCAAGGTCGAGAACCTACGTGCGGTGCTGGCCGCCGAGCCGGCCCTGCGCGCGGTCGACACCTGGAACGCGGCGGTCAACGCGCACATGGTCGCGATCAACGAGGCCATCGGCTTCCGTCCGGTCGACGAATGGCACAGCTGGCAGATCGCGCTGTAGGCCCGGATTCGTATGTGACGGCGGGGCCCGGGCGCCGGCTGGCCTCAGATCCGAACCGGAGCCTGGCGGTTCTGCCCGCACCGGGGCGGGTTCGAGGAGGCAAGATGGCTGGTATGACGGAGACCCCGCACAGCTGGTTCGCCAGCCACGCCGCGACGCTCGAGCGAGCGACCGCCGCGATCAAGGACCGTGGCTACTGGTCGGCCTACCCCGAGTCGCCCAGCCCGCGCGTCTACGGTGAGACCGCCGCCGCCGAGGGAGAGGCCGCGTTCCGCGGCTACCTCGACGCGAAGTTTCCGCTCGACCAGCCCGGCGTCACCGACTGGGTGGCCACCGAGCGCAGTCCGTTCGGTGTGCCGCTGCTCGTGTCGTACCCCCACGTCGACCCGGCCACGCTGATCGCCTCCGCGACCGCGGCGCTGCCCGCGTGGCGCGACGCCGGCCCGCAGGCCCGCGCGGGCGTCTGCATGGAGATCCTGGCGCGGCTGCACGCGCACATCTTCGAGCTGGCCAACGCGGTGCAGTTCACCAGCGGCCAGGCCTTCGTGATGGCGTTCCAGGCCGGTGGCGCCCACGCGCTGGACCGGGCGCTGGAGGCGCTTGCGTACGCGTACACGGAGATGACCCGCCACCCGGCCACCGCCGGCTGGGAGAAGCCGGCCGGCAAGGGCGACCCGCTGCGGATGACCAAGACCTTCCACGTCGTACCCCGCGGCGTGGCGCTGGTGATCGGTTGCAACACGTTCCCGACCTGGAACTCGTACCCCGGCTTGTTCGCGAGTCTGGTCACGGGCAACCCGGTCGTGATCAAGCCGCACCCGGGCGCCGTGCTGCCGCTGGCGATCACCGTGCGTTACGCGCGGGCGGTGTTGGAGGAGGCCGGCTTCGACCCCAACCTGGTGCAGCTGGCCGCCGAGGCGCCCGGCGAGGGCCTGGCCAAGACGCTGGCCCTCGACCCGGCGGTCCGCATCATCGACTTCACGGGTTCGACGGAGTTCGGCGACTGGCTGGAGACCAACGCGCGCCAGGCTGCGGTCTACACGGAGAAGGCCGGCGTCAACACGATCATCGTCGACTCGACCGACGACTTCGCCGGCATGTGCCGCAACATCGGTTTCTCGCTGACGCTCTACAGCGGCCAGATGTGCACGACGCCGCAGAACATCCTGGTGCCGGCGGCCGGCATCGAAACGGACCAGGGCCACAAGACCTTCGACGAGGTAGCCGCCGGCATCGCGGCCACGGTCGCGAAGCTGACGGGCGACCCGGCCCGCGCGGTGGAGATCACCGGCGCCATCGTCAACGACGGGGTGCTGACCCGCCTGTCCGAGGTCGCCTCCGTCGGCGAGGCGGTGCTGCCGTCGTCGGAGGTCGCCCACCCGGCCTTCGCCGAAGCCACGGTCCGCACGCCGACGGTGGTGAAACTGACGGCAGCGGACACGGCGGTCTACGGCCGAGAGTGGTTCGGCCCGATCTCGTTCGTCATCGCCACCGACTCGACGGACGCGAGCATCGACATCTTCCGGTCGACTGTGCTGCAGAAGGGCGCGCTGACGGCGGCGGTCTACTCGACGTCGGAGGCTGTCCTGTCGGCGGTGGAGAGCGCCTCCCTGGACGCGGGCGTCCACCTGTCCTGCAACCTGACAGGTGGCGTCTTCGTGAACCAGTCAGCGGCGTTCTCGGACTTCCACGCGACGGGCGCAAACCCGGCGGCGAACGCGGCCCTGACCGACGGGGCATACGTGAGCAACCGGTTCCGGGTGGTGCAGTCCCGCCGCCACACGACCGCCTGATCCAACCTGACGACGCAGGGCCGAGTCGCGTACCGCGGCCGGCCCTGCGGTCGTTGCCGAGTCGCCGCCCTTGCCGGGCCGTCTGGTCACTGTCAGGCGTCGGGGCGCAGGCGTGTGAGGGTTTGTGGGGTGAGGCGGTCCCCGAGGGTTTCCAGGGCGGCCAGGACGGCCGCCAAGTCGGCGGGGCTGTGCTCGTCGCCCAGCGCGGCCGCGACCGCCTCGTCGACGGTTGCGGTCGCCACCGTGCGGCGGCGAGGGGTCAGCTCGGGGTTGCGGGCCAGCAGTTGGCGGCGGCGGTCCTTCGGGTCTGGTTCGGAGATCACCGAGCCGACCGAGCGGAGTCGGGCGACCGAGCCGGAGACGGCGCTTTGTGGCAGGCCTGTGCGGCGGGCTACCTCGCCGACCGTGGTGCCGGGGTTCTCGTAGATGTCCGTCATCACGATGACCACCGTGCGCTCGCCGCCTGGCGGCGAGCCGTCCTCAGGAGCGGGCAGGGCCTGCTCGCCGATCTTCATCAGCGTGCGGCCCAACAGGATGATCTCGACGGGGGTCATGTTCCGTAGATTACATCACTCTTGATGCATCAGAAATGATGCTTTAGCGTCGGTGGACATGAACGACTACGTCGCTGTCGACGGTGCTCGCATCTGGTTCCAGGTGACCGGCTCCGGCCCGGTCCTGCTCATCTCGCAAAGCGGCGAGGGAGACGCCGACCGCACGGTCGACCTCGTGAAGCACCTGGCCAGCCGATTCACGGTCGTCACCTATGACCGCCGCGGCCTCTCCCGGAGCACTGTCGACGACCGCAACGCCGCGGGTTCCATCCGTCAGCACATCGGCGCCCGTGGCGCCGTGGGTTCGGTTCGTCCGCTTGCCGGCGAGGGCGAGCGCGAGCGCGTGGGCTCGGTGCGCGCGCGTGTCGAGGGCGGTGCCGCGGCGGACTCGGTGCCTCGGCGTGTCGTCGCCGCCGCGGGCTCGGTCGTTCGGCGCGTCGATGAACGCGACGGGGCGGGCTCCATTCGCCGGCATGCTGACGATGCGGTGGCGGTGCTTCGGCAGGTGACTGACGCGCCCGCCGACATGCTCGGACTCAGTCTCGGGGCTGTCATCGGGTTGCACATGTCGCGGGCCCATCCCCACGCGATAAACCGCCTGATCGCCCACGAGCCGATCGCCCTGCCGTTCCTCTCACCTGCCGATCGCGAGGTAGCGCGGGCCAAGCTGGCCAACGTGCGGCGCGTGCACCAGGCCGAGGGGTGGCGGGCCGCCGCCGCGGAGGTGGCCTCCGTGCTGGGCATCGACCCCCGCAACCAGACCACCGAGCCCGGCATCACGGCATTCCCGTTCACGGAGCAGCGGGCCGCGAACTTCGAGTACTTCCTCGCCACCGACCTCGACGCCGCCTTGAACGACACCCTGCTGCTCAGCGACGTGCCCCGAAACGGGCGGATCATCCCGGCGGTCGGTGCCACCAGTCCTCAGGACGGCTTCGACTACCTGGCCGCGCTGGCACTGGCGGGCCATCTCGGCGTCGAGGCGACCCCGTTCCCGGGCGGGCACAACGGGAACCTGACCCACCCGCGTGCGTTCGCCGAGCAGGTTCGGGCGCTGCTGGGCTGATGGTCAGGCGCGGCGGCGCATCTGTAGTTCGGTCATCGCCGCCGTCGTCGGGTGCGGCAGCCTGACTCCCGTATCGACGAAGCCGACGCGTTCGTAGGCCCGCACCGCCCGGTCGTTCCCCACGACCACCTCGAGCATGAGGTCCGGCCGCCCGGCCGCGCGCGACCACGCCGCCACCGCCTCCGTCAGGGCGCCGGTCAACCCCTTCCCGCGCCACGTGGGCGTCACGTACACCGCGAAGATCACCGTCACCCCGGGCTCTTCGGGTACGACCGTGCCGCCCGCGTGGGCCACCACGCGGCCATCGGCCACGGCGATGAACTGGGCTGTCCGGTCGCCCGCCGAGGTCTCCGCGATGCGGGCCTTGTACTCCGCGTGCGACCGGGCCGCCGCCTGCGCCAGGGTCTCCAGGAAGGCCAACGGGGAGTCGGCGAGCATCTCCAGCCGGAGCGCCCGGGTACGGGCGGCGTCCGCGGGACGGACCCGGCGGACCTCGACCGAAGGCGGCAATGGGAGCGGCGGCTGCGCGGTCCCGGTCATGCTGGCATGCCTACCTGCCGGCCCGGGCGAGCCGCAACGCGCGGCCGCCTCACGCGGCCACGTAGACCCAGGCCTGGGCGCCCGATGTCAGTGGGCACAGCGCGCGGCGGTAGTCGGACACCTCGTACCCGTCCGCCGCGAGCAACTCCTCGTCCGTGAGCTCGAAGACCATGCCCTCGACCCGGTCGGTGGGGTTGCCGGTCGGGGTGACCACCGGGTGGTGCGCGGTGCCGCTCACGGCGATCACCGTCGGCTCGGTGATCTCCAGGACGCCCATCGTGTAGCCGGGCAGGGCATCGGTGCGGCCACCGAGCTCCCGGCCGAAGTTGGCGCGTTGGACGGCCGGGTCGCGGAGCGTGCCGTACGAGAAGAGCAGGGGCATGGTTCTGATCATGCCTGGCCGGGAGAGCTCACGCGGAGGGTGTAGCCAACGGCGTCGACGGCGCCAGGAGTTGGGCGCCGACCGTCGCGCACCGGGCGGCTCCGTACTCGAATCCGAGGGTGCCTGTATAACGCAGTAATACGCCGATCGCCCATTGGTCCGTGATCGCCAGGCAGGCCATGTGCCAAAGGCCGTCCGTGTCGCGCAGGAGCCAGCCGTTCTTGATCGCCACGGTGGCCGCGGCCGGTTGCGGCAATGCGAGGCGGACGCCGAAATCGCCGGTTCCGCGTACGGCGCGCATCTCCGAAAGCAACCATTGCGTCCAACGCCGGCCCGCCGCACGGCCGTCGGCGATGCAGTCCGCAAGGCGCACCGTGTCGCGGGCCGAGATCACGGTGGTGCTCCAGTTGTACGCATCCGGCGCGCTGTCGGTGAGGCCGCACATGTTGATCATTCGAAAGATCGAGTCTTGGCCGCCGAGAAGGTCGTACACGACGATGGCGGCGTCGTTGTCGCTGTCCCGGATCATGATGGACAGCTGGTGCAGCCGAAAAACCGAAGGCTCCTCGCTTTTATCTTCGGAAAGTCTTAGGTAATCGGCGGCCAACCATGCCTTCACCATCGACATGGTGTCGCTCGGTTCGGCCATGTTCGATGAGCCGGTGATCCGTCCGCTCCGCCGGTCCAACAACGCCCAGGAGAGAAAGCCGTCGACCTGTGCGGTGACGGCTCCGACCCGCAGCTCGGGGGTCCGGCCGCGGGCCGCCGCCTGGCCCGCTCGTTTCGCCGAAGCGGCTGTGACCTGCTCCTTCGGCACCACGTGGCGGATCGCGAAGGCAGTGCCGGCGACGATCAGCAGGACCACGGCGACGATTGGGAGCGTGTTCCGTGCACGGGACCGATGCCGGCCGGGCTGTGCGCCGTGTCTGCCTCGAAACACGTTCGGTTAACGAGCGAGGCGTCGGTAAGGGCGCTGAGCGTGTCCATTTTGGGGTAGTGCACGGTCGTCACTCCTCGTGTACCTTACGATTTCGGCCGCAATGTTCGAGGGCTCACCAACAACCTTGAATGGGCGGTCTTGGACCGGCAGGCGCATCAAAGGTTAGGAAGTGCACCGTGGCACAGGGCACCGTGAAGTGGTTCAACAGTGAAAAGGGCTACGGTTTCATCGCGGTCGATGGAGGTCAGGACGTCTTCGTCCACTTCTCCGCGATCCAGATGGACGGCTACAAGTCGCTAGACGACGGCCAGCGCGTCGAGTTCGAGGTCGCGCAGGGGCAGAAGGGCCCGCAGGCGGAGCAGGTCCGCCTAATTTGAAGCGAAGTCCAGCCGGGCACCGCACCCGGGTCCGCGACGACCTAGCGCCGATCCCATGAACGGGGTCGGCGCTTCTTTGGCTTTGTGAGCGGCCGCACGGTTGCATCATGCATCGAATCTCGCCATCTATTCGCGACTTTGCCCATTGCGGACAGGGGCACCTTTCAACAATCGACCGGTCACTAAACGCCCCCGGTACGCGCTGCCGGCCGACGGTGATCATCCGGTCTCGACGGGGACCCGGCGCGGTGCCCCGGGCGGCCGACTTCGCTTGCACTCGCCTGGTCCGAGTGCTAAACAAGTCATTGGCACTCACCAACCGTGAGTGCCAATGGTCGGGGCGGTGGGGCCACCGTCGAGCCCTAAGGAGACGGGCTCGGCAAGGGGCCGGTCGTCGCGGGCTATCCGGCCCGGCCGGCGGACGTCACTGTCGCCAGGTAGTGACGTCCGAAGGTGCGTAAACAGGCGGTTCTCCGTGGCCGACCAGGCCGCGGCAGCCGCGAGTGTCCAGGAGGACAACGCCGTATGGCCAAGATCATTGCGTTCGACGAGGAGGCGCGCCGCGGCCTCGAGCGGGGAATGAACACCCTCGCCGACGCCGTCAAGGTGACGCTGGGCCCCAAGGGCCGCAACGTCGTGCTCGAGAAGAAGTGGGGCGCGCCCACCATCACCAACGATGGTGTGAGCATCGCCAAGGAGATCGAGCTCGAGGACCCGTACGAGAAGATCGGGGCCGAGCTGGTCAAGGAGGTCGCCAAGAAGACCGACGACGTGGCCGGTGACGGCACGACGACGGCGACCGTCCTCGCCCAGGCACTGGTCCGCGAGGGCCTGCGCAACGTCGCCGCCGGCGCCAACCCGATGGCCCTGAAGCGGGGCATCGAGGCCGCCGTCGCGCGCGTCGCGGAGGAGCTGGCCAAGATCGCCAAGGACGTCGAGACGAAGGAGCAGATCGCCTCCACCGCCTCGATCTCCGCTGGTGACACCAGCGTCGGCGAGATCATCGCCGAGGCGATGGACAAGGTCGGCAAGGAAGGCGTCATCACCGTCGAGGAGAGCAACACCTTCGGCCTCGAGCTCGAGCTCACCGAGGGCATGCGCTTCGACAAGGGCTACATCGCGCCCTACTTCTGGACCGACCCGGAGCGTATGGAGGCCGTCCTCGACGACCCGTACATCCTGATCGTCAACAGCAAGATCTCGTCGGTCAAGGACCTGCTCCCGATCCTCGAGAAGGTCATGCAGGGCGGCAAGCCGCTGCTGGTCATCGCCGAGGACGTCGAGGGCGAGGCCCTGGCCACCCTGATCGTCAACAAGGTCCGTGGCACCTTCAAGTCCGTCGCCGTCAAGGCCCCGGGCTTCGGTGACCGCCGCAAGGCCATGCTGACCGACATCGCCATCCTCACCGGTGGCCAGGTCGTCAGCGAGGAGCTGGGCCTCAAGCTCGAGGCTGTCGGCCTCGACATGCTCGGCCACGCTCGCAAGGTCGTGGTGACCAAGGACGAGACCACCATCGTCGACGGTGGTGGCGACCAGGACCAGATCCAGGGTCGGGTCAACCAGATCCGTGCCGAGATCGAGAAGAGCGACTCCGACTACGACCGCGAGAAGCTGCAGGAGCGCCTGGCCAAGCTGGCCGGCGGTGTTGCGGTCATCAAGGTCGGCGCGGCCACCGAGGTCGAGCTCAAGGAGCGCAAGCACCGCATCGAAGACGCGGTCCGCAACGCGAAGGCCGCCGTCGAAGAGGGCATCGTCCCCGGTGGTGGCGTCGCGCTGGTGCAGGCCGGCAAGACCGCCTTCGACAAGCTCGACCTGGTCGGCGACGAGGCGACCGGCGCGACGATCGTGAAGATCGCGCTCGACGCCCCGCTCCGCCAGATCGCCGTCAACGCCGGCCTCGAGGGTGGCGTCGTCGTGGAGAAGGTCCGCAACCTGGAGACCAACCACGGCCTCAACGCCGCGACCGGTGACTACGTCGACCTGCTCAAGGCCGGCATCATCGACCCGGCCAAGGTGACCCGTTCGGCGCTGCAGAACGCGTCGTCGATCGCGGCCCTGTTCCTCACCACCGAGGCTGTGGTGGCGGACAAGCCGGAGAAGGAGAAGGCCCCGGCTGCGCCGGGTGGCGGTGACATGGACTTCTAAGTCCACCAGCAACAAACGAAAGGGCGGTCCGCGCGAGCGGGCCGCCCTTTCGGCTGTCCGCGGTTGCGCGGGCTTTGCTCTGCACCCATATACGCACCGCAGGTCAGAGCGGTGGTGCGTATATGGGTGCAGAGCAAAGCGGGTGGGGCCGCGCGCCGAGATCGGCGGGCGCGGCGGCTGCTAGCGGCGCTGGTTGCGGCGTTTGTCCGCTCGGCTCGTGGCGTTGCGGGGCGGTCCTGGCACGGGGAAGTCGCTGGGGAGGGTCAGGTCTTCGTCCACCGGCGGCGGTGGGTCGCCGGCCGTGGGGAGGTCACCAGAGGGTTCCGATGCCGTCGGCTCGTCCTCGAGGCTCATGCCGGCACGGTAGGGGCTGGAACCCCGTCCCGCTGGGTTTCGCGACACAATGCACCGCGCGGGCTACAGGCCTTCCAGCTGTCGCCGGTAGAGGAAGAAGACCCGCTCGATGCGCGCGCCCGAGTTGGCCGAGTAGAACGGCACCGGACCGACCCAGCCGATCTGTGCCGACGGCAGCCCGGCCGCCTGCTGTTCGCGCAGGCATCGGCGCAGCAGCACACCTCCGACGCCCAGACCGCGGGCGGCGGCGGCCGTGCCCATCGGCCCGAAGTACGACGGCCGCGACGAGCCCCAGCAGGCGAACCCGAGCACGGCACCGTCCCGCACCGCGTAGTGGATCCCCGCCGACGCCTCCACCTCGGCGCCCCAGCCCGGCCCGAATTCGCGGCGGGCGAACTCCGCCAACCCCGGCACGTCGGCCGGCACCGCGCGGCGCACCGCGACTCCGACCGCCGCCAGCCGGGCCTCCGCCTCCGCGGTCGGCGCCAGTGCGGGCGACCCCGGTGTCAGGTCCGCGGTCATGTTCCACGCGATGTCGGACCGCTCGTAGCCGGACGCCTCGGCCAGGCACACCGCCGCCGTGTAGCGCACGTCGATGCCCGGCCACGCGTACACGGGAGCGTTGCCGACCAGCGCCACCGAGGTGACGCCGAACTCGGCCAGCGCCGACTCCGCCCGGCCCAGCAGCGCCCGACCGATGCCGTGCCGCCGATGGTCGGGGTGCACGGCGATCAGGTCGACGTGTCCCACCGCCGCGTCGCCGTAACCGGTCGAGCCGAGCACCACCCCGACGACGGAAGGGCCGGACAGGGCGACCCAACCAGTGGTACGACGGTCGCCGGCCGACCCGGAAACCGGCCCGGGAACGCGCAGCCTGTCCACGATCGCGTCCGCCTCGGCGGCGTCGGAGGGCAGGTCCAACGCCACCCGGCAGAGCGCGGCGACGTCGGCTACGCGGTCGGGGGTCAGCTCGGCGAGCTCGTACGCATGATCCACGAGCGGGAGGCTACCTGGCCGCGCGCACGGCCGCTGCCGCGTCGACCAGGCCGCCCGCGCGGGACGGGCAGGACCGCTCGCCGGACGCCGGTGGTCCGGCGGTGCCGAGCAGCAGTTGCCGGGTCCGCGCGACGTCGCCGATCAGGGCCGGGTTGGCCGACCAGAGCAGCGCGACCACGCCGGCGACGTGCGGCGCGGCCATCGAGGTGCCGGTCAACGCGCCGTACCGCCCGCCGGGCAGCGCGGACACGACGTCGACGCCGGGCGCGACCACGTCCGGCTTGTCGACCCCGCCCGGGGCCGGCCCGCGGCTGGACGAGGGAGCCAGCGTGCCCGCCGAGTCGACCCCGCCCACCGTCAGCACCGAGGGATACGTGGCCGGCGGGTCGGCGACCGAACCGCAGGTCGGCCCGGTGTTGCCGGCCGCCACGACCACGAAGACGCCGGCTGCGGACAACGCGGTGACCGCGGGCTCCAACGACCGCCGGTCGCAGCCCTCGATCGACGGGCAACCCCAGGAGTTGGTCAGCACCTGCGGCGCCCGGTCCGGCCGTCCGGCGGTGAACGGGTCGCCGTCCGGCGGGAACGGCGCGAGCATGAACTGGAGGCAGTCGAGGTAGTGGGCCGGGTTGCCCATGTTGCGGGCCAGGTTGACGCAACCGACCCACTGCGCGCCGGGCGCCACCCCGATGCCGCCCCGCCCGACCGCGCTGCCGAGCGTGTGTGTGCCGTGCACACCGGCGTCGGTCGGCCTGGCCGTGCCCAGCCACGGGTCGAACCACGAGTCGTCGCCACCGCGGAAGCCCGGTGCCAGAGCGGGGTGCGTGCCGTCGACGCCGGAGTCGGAGCTGCCGATCACGATGCCCTGGCCGGTCGCACCGGTCGCCCAGGCGGCCGGTGCGCCGATCTGGGTGAGGTTCCACTGCGGGGCGGTCGGTGCCGGCGACGTGCCTCCGCGCAGGGCCAGCGCCGGCGCCGGCAACGGGCGCAGCCGCTGGTCGAGCAGCACCCGGTCGACCTCGGACCGGCGCGACAGCAGCGCACGCAGCGCCGGGCCGCCGCCGTGCACCTCGATTCCGTTGACCAGGTAATACGGCGTATAGGACAGGTGCCACCGGGAGAGGTCGCGGCGCAGATCCGCCTGGGTGCGGTCGGCGTGCGCGACCAGCCGGTGGTAGACCTCGGTCGTGCGCGCGGTCAACGCGGCCTGACCGGTCCCGCCCGGCAGACCCGACAGGTCGGCCTGGCTGGAGAGCACGACGAACAACCGCTCCCCGGCGAAACCGGGCTGACCAGGCCCGAAATAGACCGCCACACCGCCCAGCACGAGCAGCGCGGCGAGCCCGGCGGAGATGGACCGTCCCAGACGCAGCAGTCCGAAGCCCAGTGCGAGCAGCACCCCGGCGAAGAGCGCACAACCGGCGGCGACGAATGCCCAGAACGGCACGTCGCGGCCGAGCAGCAGCAGCGAGACCTCTTCGGGATCGGTGAAGGCCAGCGGCCCGACCACGCCGAGCCCGACCAGCCAGGCAACCTCCGCTCCGCCCGAGGAGCGCAGCGCCGCGAGGGCCATCCCGACCATGGGCAGCCCGAGCAGCACGAGCAGGTGTGGGCCGCTCTGCCCGACGCCGGCAGCGAGCAGGGCCAGCACGACACCGGCCCGCGGTCCACCGACCCAGATCGTCCGCACCCGGCTCCACCCGGCCATCGGTGCCCAGAACGCCGGACCGAGCAGCGCCGCCGCGAGCCACCCCACACAAGCCGAGGCGACCACGGCGAGCACGGTCTCCAGCACCCCGCCGAGCGCACCCAGCCACAGCCACGGGAGGAGCAGCAGCACCCCGCCGGCAGCGGCCAGTGGTGGCGGCCATAGGCGGGCGGGCCGGGCGATGACCAGCGCACCGATCGCGGCCAGGGCCGCCAGCAGGGCCAGATAGAGCTCGTGCTGGACCAGCGGGACCGCGCGGGTCGCGGTCAGCACGGCGAGCACCACGGCAGCGGTGAACCAGGCCCGGCCGGCCGCCTTGAGCGCGGCCCCGGTCGCCAGAACGCCGGCGAGCAGGGCCGGCACGCAGACCAGCAGGAACCCCAGCAGACCGACCCCGGGCCACCGCCAGCCCGGCAGCGAGATCGCGGTCAGGAGGGCGAACTGGTCGGCCAGGTAGCCCAGGCTCTGGCTGACCACGGTGCCCAGGACGATCCAGCAGCCGGCCACGATCGTCGCCACGACGCCGAGCCAGCGCGGCGGTGCGGGCCGGTGCGCGACCGCCGGAAAGGCCATGGGCGCCAGCATAGGGTCGGCCGGGGTTACCGTGGACCCGTGCGTGACCCCGCGATATCCCGTTTCGCCGCCAGCCACCTCTCCGCGACCCGGCGAGCCGACGACCTGCGCCGCCTGCGCAGCGAGCGGTTCGACGTGCTGGTCGTCGGCGGCGGTGTGACCGGCGCCGGCGCCGCCCTGGACGCGGCGTCCCGTGGCCTCAAGGTCGCCCTCATCGAGGCACGCGACTACGCGGCCGGCACGTCGAGCCGGTCGAGCAAGCTGATCCACGGCGGCCTGCGCTACCTGGAGCAGCTCGAGTTCCACCTCGTCCACGAGGCGCTGACCGAGCGCGGCCTGCTGGCCACCCGGCTCGCACCGCACCTGGTGCGCCCGGTGCCGATCCTGGTGCCGTTGCAGGCGGGCGGCCTGCCCGGACGGGCCTTCCGGCGGGGTTACTACGGCATGGGCGTCGCCGCGTACGACGTGTTCGCGGGCGTCTTCGGCCACGGCCGGGGCATGCCGCTGCACAAGCACCTGACCCGCGAGGGCGCACGGCGGCTGTTCCCGAGCCTGCGCGGCGACGTGACCACCGGCGCCATCCGCTACTTCGACGGCCAGGTCGACGACGCCCGGCTGGTCGTCACCCTCGCCCGCACCGCCGCCAGCCTCGGCGCCGCGATGGTGACCAGCGCCCGCGCGGTCGGCTTCCTCCGCCAGGCCCGCGAAGTCGTCGGCGTCCGGGTCCGTGACATGGAGGCGCGACCCGGAGACCCCGACGCCGAGTTCGAGGTACGCGCCCGCACGGTGATCGCCGCCACCGGCGTGTGGAGCGACGACATGTCGCGGATGCTCGGCGACGTCGGCGTCCGCCCGGGCTTCCGGGTGCGGGCGTCCAAGGGCGTGCACCTCGTGGTCCCGCGCAGCGCGATCACCGGTGAGGCGGGGCTGATCCTGCGCACGCCGACCTCGGTGCTCTTCGTGATCCCGTGGGGCGGTCACTGGATCATCGGCACGACCGACACCGACTGGCAGCTCGACCGGTCGCACCCGGCAGCGTCCGCGCGCGACATCCAGTACATCCTCGACCAGGTCAACCCCTGGCTGGCCCGGCCGCTGTCGACCGACGACATCGAGGGCGTGTACGCCGGCCTGCGCCCGCTGCTGTCCGGCGAGGCCGACGCCACCTCGAAGCTGTCCCGCGAGCACGCGGTGATCGAGCCGATGCTCGGGCTGCTGCTGGTCGCCGGCGGCAAATACACGACGTACCGCGTGATGGCCGCCGACGTGGTGGACCGCGCCGTCCGGCGCCTCGGCGGCGGTCAGCCGTCGACCACCGCCGACCTCCCGCTGCTCGGCGCCGACGGCTTCGCGGCCACCTGGCGCGACCGGGCCGACCTGGCCCGCCGCCGGGGCGTGCCGGCCGGCGTGGTCGAGCACCTGCTGGAGCGCTACGGCACGCTGACCGGCGAGCTGCTGGCACTGGTCGAGACCGATCCGACGCTGGCGGCCCCGCTGGCCGGAGCACCGGAATACCTCGCGGCCGAGGTGGCCTACGCGGCGTACGCGGAAGGCGCCCTGCACCTCGACGACGTGCTCACCCGGCGCACCCGGATCTCGTTCGAGACCGCACACCGGGGCAGCGAGTCGGCGCGCCACGCGGCCGCCGTGATGGGTGGAGTGCTCGGCTGGGACCAGGCGGTCCAGGACCGCGAGGTCGAGCACTACCTGGCCCGGGTCGACGCCGAACGCGAGTCCCAGCGGATGCCCGACGACGCCACCGCCGACGCGGCCCGAATGGGCGCCGCCGACGTGCGCGGCCTGGCGGCCGACCGCGGCCTGGAGATCCCGACGAGCGCAGCGCTTTAGACGACCTTGCCCGGGTTGAGCAGCCCGGCCGGGTCGAGCGCGGCCTTGATGGCCCGGTGGACAGCCATGCCGACCGGGCCGATCTCCTGCGCCAGCCAGTCCTTCTTCAGCAGCCCGACGCCGTGCTCGCCGGTGCAGGTGCCGCCCATGCCGAGGCCGAGCCGCATGATCTCGTCGAACGCGCCGCGGCCCCGCGCGACCGAGTCCGGGTCGAGCCGGTCCACGACGATGTTGGGGTGCAGGTTGCCGTCGCCGGCGTGCCCGACGACGCCGATCGGCAGCGCGTACTCGGTGGCGATCTTCTCGATGCCGTCGAGCATCGCGGCCAGCGCGGTCCGGGGCACGGCGATGTCGTCGACGATGATCCCGCCGCTGCCCTCCGGGTACGTGTCGGCGGCGAACTTCTCCATCGCCGGATGGGCCAGCCGCCGCGCCCGCAGCAGCTCGGCCGCCTCGACCTCGTCCGTCGCCGCGAACACCTCCAGCGCACCGGCCGCCACGCAGACCGCATCGAGCTCGGCCAGGTCCTGCGCCGCCCGGCTCCCGGTGTCGACCGCCGCCAGCAGCAGCGCCTTGGCGTCGGTGCGCAGGCCCATCGGGCGCAGCGCCTCGATCGCCCGCAGGTGGGTCTGGTCGAGCAGCTCCAGCAGGCTCGGGGCGAACCCGCCCGAGGAGATGGCCGCGACGGCGGCACCGGCCGCGGCGGTGGTCGGGAACAGCGCGATCAGCGTCAGCGACGTGTCGGCGGCCGGGCGCAGCCCGACCACGACCTCCGTGATCACGCCGAGCGTGCCCTCGGAGCCGACGAACAGCTTGGTCAGGTCATAACCCGCGACACCCTTGGCGGTACGCCGGCCCGTGCGCAGCACCTCGCCGGACGCGAGCACGACCTCCAGCCCCAGCACGTACTCGGCGGTGACGCCGTATTTCACGCAGCACATGCCGCCCGCGTTGGTCGCCACGTTGCCACCGATCGTCGACGACTCCCAGGAGCCCGGGTCCGGCGGGTAGCGCAGGCCCGCGTCGGCGACCGCGGCGGCCAGCGAGGCGTTGACGACGCCCGGCTGCACCACGGCGTACCGGTTGATCGGGTCGATCTCGACGATCCGGTCCATCGCGACCGTGGAGAGCACGATCGCGCCGTCGACCGCGTTGGCTGCTCCGGCCAGGCCGGTGCGGGCACCCTGCGGCACGACCGGCACACCCGCCTCGGCGGCCGTCTTCACCACCGCGACCACCTCGGCGGTCGTCCGGGGCCGGACCACGACGGCCGGCGTCCCGTACGGCACCAGGTCGGCCTCGTCGCGCTGGTGCACCCGGAGCAGGTCGGGGTCGGTCAGGACGGCGCCGTCGGGCAGCACCGCGGTCAACCGCGTCACGAGGTCAGCCATACCCGCGACGTTAGCCTTCTCTCGTGGTCTATCTCGATCCGCCCGCGTGGCCGCACCGGGGGCGACTCTGGTCACACCTGGTCAGCGACGTCTCGTACGCCGAGCTGCACGTCTTCGCCGAGATGCTCGGCTCGCCCCGGCGCGCCTTCGACCGGGACCACTACGACCTGCCGGCCAACCGGTTCGCGATGGCGGTCTGGCTGGGAGCGACGGTCGTGCCGAGCCGGGAGATCGCGCGGGTGCTGCGGGAGTCCGGCCTGCGCCGCCCGAAGCACCTCAATGGTCCAAAGCGCCCAGCTCACGAATGAGGTTGGCCCGGGCCGGCTCGGTCCAGCGCCGCGCGAGCTCCGGGTCGCGGTAGAGCGCGGGCAGCTCCAGCAGCCGGCGCAGGATCGCGGCGCGGCCGGCGCGGAACTCCGCGTCGGGCACGAACTCGTACTCGCTCCGGACGGCGGCCGCGTACGCGTCGTAGGCGGCCGGTGAGCTGGCCAGCACGGCCAGGTCCGCGTCGCAGAGCAGCGCGCCGTCGGCGTCGCCGACCTGCACCGCGTGGCCGGCGGTGAGCAGCACGAGGCGGCGTACCGCGTCGATCGCCGCTGTCGGCACGCCCAGGGTGACCAGCGACACCACGGCGAGCTCGGCGGAGGCCCGCTCGTTGCCGTCACCGGGCGTGTGCGGGTCGTATACGGCGTCGTGGAACCACGCGGCCAGGCGCACCAGGTCGGGCTGCTCGGCCCGGTCGGCCTCCTCGTCCACGATGGAAAGCACCGTCGCCAGGTGCTCCAGCGTGTGGTAATGCCGGTGCGGCTCGGCCCAGCGGGCCAACAGCGCGGAGCCTTCGGCGTCGACGGCGTGGTCGTCGGCGGTCGCACCGGCGCCCCGGGCGGCGGACCGCCAGGCGCTCGCAAGATCCCTCACCCGACCATTCTCGCTCGTGATCGACGGCGGTGTGGGCAGCGTCGCTACGCTGTCTCCATGACGCCGCCCATGATCACGCTCGCGAAGGGGCCAGTGAAGCATGGTCAGGGCTGGCGCGTCGGCGTGCTGTTCGGCGTGATCGGCTTCATCGCCCTGTGCGCGATCGCCATGTCGATCGTGCTGGGCTGGAACATCGGTGTGCAGGCCACGGTGATCGGCCTGGCCGCGGCGATCCTGCCGGTGCCGGTGCTGGTCGCCTGCTTCCTCTGGCTCGACCGCTACGAGCCCGAGCCGGCCCTGCTGCTCGCCGTCGCGTTCGCCTGGGGCGCGTTCGTCGCGACCCTGGCCTCCTACGGCGTCAACACCGGGGCCGTGCACCTGTTCGCGAACGTCGGCCTCCCCGACAGCCTGGTCGCCGTGCTGGTGGCACCGTTCATCGAGGAGACGATGAAGGCCCTCGGCCCGGCGCTCATCCTGGTGCTGTTCCGGCGGGAGTTCTCCGGCATCACCGACGGCATCGTCTACTGCGGGTTGTCCGCGGTCGGCTTCGCCATGGTGGAGAACATCCTCTACCTCGGCGGCCACGGGTACGCCGCGGGCGCTGAGCAGTACGGCCCCGCGTTCGGCGCGCAGATGCTGATCCTGACCTTCATCGTCCGGATCTTCCTGACCGGCTTCGCCCACCCGCTGTTCACGTCGATGACCGGCATCGGGCTGGGCATCGCGGCCCGCTCGGCCGACCGCTGGGTGCGCGTCTGCGCCCCGCTGGCCGGCCTCCTGGTCGCCATGATGCTGCACGGCACCTGGAACCTGGTGCCGACGCTGGCCCAGGCCACGGGTGAGGGCCTGATCCTGTTGTACGGCTACATCGCGGTGATGGTCCCGGTGTTCTTCGCCGTGGTCGGCCTGACCATCTGGCTGCGTGGCTGGGAGGGCCGGCTCACCGAGCGGGCGCTGCCGGTCTACGTGCGCGCCGGCTGGCTCAGCCCGCCCGAGGTGGCCGCGCTCGGCTCACTGGCCCGCCGGCACTCGGCCCGGCAATGGGCGCGCCGGGTGGCCGGACCGCCCGGGCTCAAGGCGATGAAGGAGTTCCAGTTCGCCGCCACCCGCCTCGCGCTGCTGCGCGACGGGCTCGACCGTGGCCTCGACAGCCGCCCGGCCGACCGGGCGCGGGCCGCCGAGGACGAGCAGCGGCTGTTGGCCGAGATCTCGGCGCACCGCCAGGTGTTCGTCGGCCGGGACCCGCAGGTGCCGCCGGCCGTCTGGGACGGCACCGGCTACCAGGTGATGTTCCCGGACGGGGTGCAGCGGCCGCTCGCCGCGCCGGAGGACCCGGTGGTGCCGATCCCGGTGGTGCTGGCCCCGCCGGTGCCGTACCACCGGCCGCCCTACTGGGGTCCGACCTACAGGTAGAGCCCGGTGGAGCCGTCCTCCACCCGCTGTGCGGCCACGGCGTGCACGTCGCGCTCGCGGAGCAGCACGTACTCGCGGCCCTGCAACTCGACCTCGGAACGGTCCTCGGGGTCGAAGAGCACCCGGTCGCCGATCACGATCGAGCGGACGTGCGGGCCGACGCCGACGGCCGTCGCCCAAGCCAGCCGCCGACCCATCGACGCGGTGGCCGGGATCACGATGCCGGCGGTCGAACGGCGCTCGCCCTCGGCGCCGTCAAGCTTGACGAGCACGCGGTCGTGGAGCATCCGGATGGGCAGCTTCTCGGTCTCAGAGTCGGCCATCACGCGGGGAACGCTACCGCGCGGCCGAACCAGCCCGACCCGCAGGGCGAATCCAGGTGCGATGGGCCAAAGACGGGCTCGCGTTCCCGCTACGGTGGGAGGGCGATTCACGAGTCAGGGGGAGTCTTGGGTCGGTTCCAGCAGGTCAGGGCGAGCGTCGCGCGCGCTTACCAGCTCGGCCGCGAATCGGTGCGGGCTGCCCGGACCCGGGAGCTGACCAGCGGCGGCGGTGACCACTTCCAGCCGGTCGTGCCCGAGGCCGAGCCACCGCCACCCCCGGCGGCCGCCGTCCCGCATCCCTCGACGACGAGCCGCGACGACGCCGACGTGCCGTACAGCCTGCGCATCTCGGCCGCCTGGTCCTGGCGGTTGCTGTTGCTGGCGATCGCGGTCTACGGCCTGGTCCGGGTCATCGGGATCCTGCGCTTCGTGGTCATCCCGCTGGCCATCGCGCTGCTGCTGACCGCGTTCCTGTCGCCGGCCGTCGGCTGGCTGCTGCGGGCGCGGCTGCATCGCACCCTGGCCGTGGTCGTGGTGATGATCTGTGGCCTGGCCGCGGTGGCCGGCACGCTGACGCTGGTGGTCAACGAGTTCGTCTCCGGTGCGCCGCAGCTGGGTGCCGACGCCGCCAAGGGCGTCCGGCAGATCCAGAACTGGCTGCAGACCGGCCCGCTGCACCTGAGCGACGCGCAGATCACCCGCTACATCGACGAGGCCCAGTCGTGGATCACCGACAACTCGTCGCGCTTCACCAGTGGAGCGATCGCGACGGCGGCGACGGTGGCCGAGCTAGCGACGGGCGCGTTGCTGGTGCTCTTCTCGACGTTCTTCTTCCTGCGCGACGGCCGCAAGATCTGGCGGTTCATCGTGCGGCTGTTCCCGCTCGGCGCCCGCTGGCGGGTCGACGACGCGGGCCAGGCGTCGTGGTCGGCCCTGGGCAACTACGTGCGGGCGACGGTGCTGGTGGCGTTCATCGACGCGGTCGGCATCGGCATCGCCCTGGTGATCTGCCGGATCCCGTTCTCGTTCGCCCTGGCGGCCCTGGTGTTCCTCGGCGCCTTCATCCCGATCGTCGGCGCCACCCTTTCGGGCGCGGTAGCGGTGCTGGTGGCCCTGGTCGCACAAGGCCCGATCGTGGCGTTGATCATCCTGGGCGCGGTGATCGGGGTGCAGCAACTCGAAGGCCACGTGCTGCAACCGCTGATCATGGGCCGCGCCGTGGCCATCCACCCGCTGGCAGTGATCGTCAGCATCGCGTCGGGTGTGGTGATCGCCGGGATCGTGGGGGCACTGATCGCGGTGCCGCTGGTCGCGGTCCTCAACGCCGCAGTCCGCCGCCTCAACAAACGCAGACCGCCGAGTATCCCGCCAGGCATCGAAGTCGTCAGCACGAAGGGCTAAGACGAAGAGCGGATGACTCAGGTCCGCCTGGGGCGCGACCGTCGCTCCCGCCAGAGAACGCTCCGCTTCGCTCCGCTGCCACCTCCGCGTGGGGTCGCGCTCAGTTCTGATGCTTGCCGCGAGGCGCGTTCACGCGCCGACCGCGACGTCGCGCGTCGTCGCGTCCTACGACGCAGGCCAGGAGGTCCGGGCCCGGGCGGCGGGTCGCGGCTGTTCAGTTCGTTGCGGCGAGGCGCTTCAAAGCGCCCACGGCTACATCCTGTCTGGTCGTGTACCAGAACGGCGGGAGCGAATTGCGGAGGAAGGCGCCGTAGCCTCGGGCTGTTTCCAGGCGGGAGTCGAGGACCGCTACCACTCCCTTGTCGCCGTGGGAGCGGATCAGGCGGCCCGCTCCCTGGGCCAGGCGGATCGCGGCGATCGGCACGCTGACCGCCGCGAAGCCGGAGCCGCCACTGGCGTCGACCGCCGCCGCGCGGGCCGCGGCCAACGGCTCGTCGGGGCGGGGGAACGGCAGCCGGTCGATGACCACGAGCTGGCACGCGTCGCCGGGCACGTCGACGCCCTGCCAGAGCGACATCACGCCGAACAGGCAGCTCGCCTTGTCTTCACGGAACCGGCGGACCAGCAGCGGCAGCGCCTCGTCGCCCTGGAGCAGCACCGGCAGGTCGGTGCGGGCGCGAACGAGCTCGGCGGCCTGCTGCGCCGCCCGGCGCGACGAGAACAGTCCCAGCGTGCGGCCCCCGAGCGACTCGACCAGGGTGATCAGCTCCTCGCCGGCCTGCGCGGGCAGGCCCGACGCCGCCGGCCGGGGCAGGTGGGCCGCCACGTAGAGGATGCCCTGCTTGGCGTATTCGAACGGCGAACCGACATCGAGCGAGCGCCACCCCGGCCCGCCGATCTCGGCGACCTCGCCCGCCGCGGTGGACAGGTTGGGCGAGCGGGCCGCGGTCTTCGTGGCGGCGGCCGCGGCGGCCGGCGTGCGGGGCGCCGGCACCTGCCCGGGCAGACCGAGCGCCCGGGCCACCGTGTCGAAGCGGCCGCCGAGTGCCAGCGTCGCCGAGGTGGCCACCACCGTGCGCTCGTCGTAGAGGTGGGTCGCCAGCGTGCCGGCCACCGACAGTGGCGCCACCACCAGCGCCCGGCGACCCGCTCCCGGGCGGTCGGGCTTCTCGACCCAGGCCACGTCGTGGTCGTTCTCCTCGAGCAGCCGCTGTGCGGTCTTGGAGATGTCGCCGATCACGGCCTTGGCCTGCTGCTTGCGGACCGGGTCGGGGTCGTCGGCCTTGATGTCGCCGATCTTCTCGAGGGCGCGCCGGGTGGCCGCGTCGAGCAGCGTGCAGGCCTCGCGCAGCGGGTCGGGCAGCCCGTCGACGATGCGGCCGGCCGGCGCCTCGGCGAGCCCGACCGCCAGCGCGTCGCCGGCCTCGAGCAGCGTCTCGGCCAGCTCCGGCTGGATCAGCGGCCGGGACCGGCGGGCGGCCCGGTCGACCAGCTCGGGGGTCAGCTCTTCCTGGGACGCCGACGAGACCCGGTCGGCCAGCTCGTGCGCCTCGTCGATGACCAGCAGCTTGTGCGGCGGGACGATGTGTCGGCCGGCGAGCATGTCGACGGCCAGCAGGCTGTGGTTGGTGATGACGACATCGGCCTCGCGCGCCCGCGCGCGGGACGCCTCGGCGAAGCACTCGGTGCCATAGGGACAGCGCTGCGCGCCCACGCACTCGCGCGCCGGCATCGAGACCTGCCTCCACGCCTGGTCGTCGACGCCCGGGTCGAGCTCGTCGCGGTCGCCGGTCGCGGTCTCCATCGCCCACTCCTGCAGGCGCAGGATCTGCTTGCCCAGCTTGCCGGCCTCGCCCAGCCACTTGACCGGAGCGGCCGCGGCGGGCGCGGGTGCGTCGAACAGCGCGTCTTCGGGCTCTTCCTCGGCCGAGTTCTCCAGCCGGGCGAGGCAGAGGTAGTGGTGGCGTCCTTTGAGGACGGCGAAGGTCGGTCGGCGGCCGAGCACCGGCTCGACGGCGTCGGCGAGCCGGGGCAGGTCGTGGTCGACGAGCTGGGACTGGAGCGCCAGGGTCGCCGTCGAGATGACCACCGGCCCGTCGACGGTCAGCGCCGGCGCGAGGTAGCCGAGCGACTTGCCGGTGCCCGTGCCGGCCTGGACGAGCAGGTGCTCGCGGGCGGCCAGGCTCTCGGCGATCGCGGCCGTCATCTGCTGTTGGCCCGGGCGGGCCGCACCGCCGGGAACCGCTCCGACCGCGGCGGCAAGAAGTGCCCCGGCGGACGGACGGGTGCGCGCTGACGAGGTCACCGTGCGACGGTACCCGTACCCCCCGACGATCCCCGCCCGCGCCACGTGCCGTTAACCCGCCGACGCGAGAGGCGTAACCCACGAATCGGTTAGGGTATTTACGTGTCGAGCGACAACGTCCGGGTGGTCTACCGCAAATATGACGGATCCGCCCACAGGGACTATCCCGCTCGTCGCCTAGCCGAAGACGACCTGGGCGTCTGGCTTGGCGTGACTCGTGGCACCGAGTCCGTCTACCACGGCCGGCCCTCCGTGGAGAAGATTCCCTTTGTGGTGCTTGTGCCGCATGACGCCTGGTGGAGCGGCATGTTCAACCCGCCGCCGCGCACGAGCGAGGTCTACTGCGACATCACCACGCCGGCCCGCTGGCGGGGCGACACCGTGCACCTGATCGACCTCGACCTCGACGTGGTGCGCCGCCGGGCGACCGGCTCGGTCGAGCTGCGCGACGAGGACGAGTTCGCCGACCACCGCGCCCGCTTCAGCTACCCCGACGACCTGGTCGCCAACGCCGAAGCCGCCGCGAAGCTGCTCTTCCAGGCCCTGGGCGACGGCACCGAGCCGTTCGCCACCGCGTACCGCAAGTGGCTCGCCCTGGTCGTCTAAGCCAGGACCCGCGCGATCTTCTCCGGATTGAGCTGGTTGTAGGCCGCCGTCACGCGCCCGTCGTCGATCGCGAACGAGAGCACCGACCGGAACGGCCGCCCGTCCTTGTAGGTCGCGTCGGCCAGCACGCCGATGCCGCCGTCGACCTCGACGAGCTCGAAGCGCAGGTCGCTCGTCTCGTTCGGCAGGATCCGCAGCAGGCCGAGCACGAAGGTGCCTACCCGCTCGGCGCCGACGATCGGCTGGCGGGCCGCCGGGAAGTGGCCGCCGGAGTCGCCGACGAAGATTACGTCCGGTGCCAGCACGGCCATCAACCGGTCGATGTCGCCGGTCTGGGTCGCGTCGAGGAACGCCTCGACCACCTGCCGCTGCTCCGCGCGGGAGGCCGTGTTGCGCGGCGCGCCGTCGGTGACCGCGCGGCGGGCGCGGGAGGCGAGCTGGCGGGCGGCCGGCACCGTGCTGCCCATCGCGGCCGCGATCTCGTCGAAGGGCACACCGAACGCGTCGTGCAGCACGAACGCCACCCGCTGCTCCGGGGTGAGCCGCTCCAGCACGACCATCAGCGCGGTGCCGAGCTCCTCGCCGAGCACCGCACGATCGGCCGGGTCAGGGGCGAAGTCGCCGGGACCCAGCCGCGTCACCACGGGTTCCGGCAACCACTGACCGGGGTACGCCTCGCGGCGCACGCGGGCCGACCGCAGCACGTCCAGGCAGATCCGGGCGGTCGTCGTGGTCAACCAGCCCCGCAGGTCACGGATCTCCGCGCGGGCGGCCGGGTCGGTCAGGGCGCCTGAGCAGCGCAGCCAGGTCTCCTGCACCACGTCCTCGGCCTCGGCCCGGCTGCCCAACATGCGATAGGCGACCGAGGTCAGATGGTCACGCTCGGCTTCGAACTCGCGCGCAAGGTCTTGCATGCCGGCCTCCCCTTGTGGGCATTCTGCCAGCGTCGGCATTGCCGCCGGCCGTCGCCTACGCACGTGGAGTGAGCGGATATGCCCGATATGCGGAGCCTGTTGCGCGTGCGTTCCGAGAGCCCTGACGTCCCGATCGACCTCGGCGCGATCGACCCGAAGTCGACCCCGGGACTGCCGGGCCGCAAGGTCACCGGCCGGGAGCCGAGGGCGTGGGCGCGGGCCGAGGTCGAACGGATCGGCGGGGAACTCGCCGCCCAGCAGGAGATGCTCTTCGCACAGGCGACGGTGGAGCCCCGGCTCGGCCGGTCGGTGCTGCTGGTGCTCCAGGCGATGGACTGCGGCGGCAAGGACGGTGCGGTCAAGCGGGTCGCCGGCGCGATGAACCCACTGGGCCTGCACATCAAGGCGTTCGGACCGCCGACCCCGGACGAGCGGCAGCACGACTTCCTCTGGCGGATCCGCAAGTCGCTGCCGCCGGTTGGCTACGTCGGCGTGTTCAACCGCTCGCACTACGAGGACGTGCTGGTCGTGCGGGTCAACGGGCTCGCGCCGGAGTCGGTCTGGCGGCCCCGCTACAAGAAGATCAACGATTTCGAGCGCAAGCTGACCGACGCCGGCACGACGGTGGTCAAGGTGATGCTGCACATCTCCCGCGAGGAGCAACGGGAGCGGTTGCTGCAGCGGCTGGTCGACCCGACCAAGCAATGGAAGTTCAACCCCGACGACCTGGACTCTCGAGCCCGCTGGGACGACTACCAGGCCGCGTACGCCGAGGCCCTCGCCCGCTGCGACTCCGACAGCGCTCCCTGGTACGTGCTGCCCGCCGACCGCAAGTGGTACCGGGACTGGGCGCTGTCCCACCTGCTCCGCCAGACGTTCGCCGAACTGGACCTCAGCTACCCCCAGCCGGACTACGACTTGGCAGCGCAGCGGCGTCGGTTGGAAGCGGACGGTTGACCTAGATGAACAACAGGTGAACCAGAGGTTGCGGTCGGATAGACCCTGGTAGCCCCGCGAAATAAGCGATCCGAGGTTTCCTAGCATTCGTTGAACGCGTTCCCCGGCGGCGCGTCCGGATACCCCCTTCGACGCGACGAGGTCCGTGCCGTGAAGTTCACTTTCCGTCCAAACGACGGCGCTTTTTACGAGCTCTTCAGCAGAGCTGCGGACAACCACGTCCGTGGCACCGAGCTCCTGCAGGAACTGGCGCTGCCCGGCGTCGACGTGCAGTCGGTCAGCGAGCGACTCACCGAGGTCGAGCACGACAGCGACCAGATCACGCACGAGCTGTACCAGAAGATCAACTCGACGTTCGTCACCCCGTTCGACCGTGAGGACATCTACCGGCTGGGCTCGCTGCTCGACGACGTGATGGACCACCTCGAAGCGGTCGGCAGCCTGCTCTACCTCTACGGGCTCACCAAGCTGCCGGCGCTGCCGCGGGAGATGCACGAGCTGGTCGAGGTGCTGGACCAGCAGGCCAAGCTGACGGCCGAGGCGATGCCCCGGCTCAAGTCGATGAAGGACCTCGAGGACTACTGGATCGAGTGCAACCGACTGGAGAACGAGGGCGACCGGGCGTACCGGATGCTGCTCGTCAGGCTCTTCTCCGGCGAGTACGACGCGCTCACCGTGCTCAAGATGAAGGAGGTCGCCGACGAGCTCGAAGCGGCGTGCGACTCCTTCGAGCACGTGGCCAACACGGTCCAGACGATCGCCGTCAAGGAATCCTGAACCGTTGGACGCTCCGCTTATCGCCGTCCTCGCGGTGATCCTCGTCGCGCTGGCCTTCGACTACACGAACGGCTTCCACGACGCGGCCAACGCGATCGCCACCAGCGTCTCGACCCGGGCCCTGACCCCGGGCGTGGCCCTGCTGATGGCCGCCATCGGCAACTTCATCGGCGCCCACTTCGGTGAGAAGGTCGCCAAAACCGTCGGCAGCGGGCTGGTCAACCTGCCCACCGGCTCCGGCAGCCTGGGCGTGGTCTTCGCCGGCGTGGCCGGCGCGATCGTCTGGAACCTGATCACCTGGTACTTCGGCCTGCCCTCGTCCTCGTCCCACGCCCTGATCGGCGGCCTGGTCGGCGCCACCCTCGCCGCGTCCGGCACGGTGCTGTGGGCCAAGGTCATCGACAGCGTCGTGCTGCCGATGGTGCTCTCGCCGCTGGTCGGCTTCGCACTCGGCTACATCGTGATGCGGTTGATCAGGTTCTTCTTCCGGAACGGCCAGCCGAGCAAGCTCAACCGCGGGTTCCGCTGGGCGCAGACCGCGTCGGCGGCCGCGATGTCGGTCGGCCACGGCATGCAGGACGCAGCCAAGACGATCGGCATCATCGTGCTCGCGTTGTACGTCGGCGGCCACCAGAGCGACCCCGGAACGATCCCGGAATGGGCGTTCTGGACGTCGGCGTCGGTGCTCGCGCTCGGCACGTACGCGGGCGGTTGGCGAATCATCCGCACCCTGGGCCGCCGCATCATCCACCTCGGCCCACCGGAGGGCTTCGCGGCGGAAACGGTCGCGAGCGGCGTGCTCTACTTCAACGCCCTGGTCCTGGGCGCCCCGATCTCGACCACCCACACGATCACCTCGGCGATCATGGGCGTGGGCGCGACCAAGAAGCTCTCCGCGGTCCGCTGGGGCGTGGCCGGCAACATCGTCGGCGCCTGGATCCTGACCTTCCCCGCCGCCGGCGCCATGGCCGCCCTCACCTACTACGCGGTCAGGCCGATGTTCTAAGAGAAGGTCCTGTTCAAGAGCCGGATCATGACTCGGGTCCGCAGTGGTCCGGACCGTTCCTCCCGCGAGGGAGCGCTCCGCTGCGCTCCGCTGCCAGGTCCGCGGTTGGCACACGCGGGCCCGCGGTGGTCCGGACCCGCTCTTGGCGCGAGGCACCTCGCGGTTGCCAGGCTCCGCGCTGGCGGTGGTCCGGACCCTTCCGGGCTGTTGCGGTGCCTCGGTCCGCGGTTGGCAACGGTCTAGCGGGAGTCCTTGCGGACCTGGACTGCTTTCGTGGCTGATCTGGTGGTGGCGTGGCGCCTGATGCGGTCGGGGGTGCGGCGGCTCCGGTCGGCGACCTGGTCCTCGCGTGGGTCGCGGCGGCCACGTGAGGACGCCGGGACGGGCGGCGGGGTGAACTGGGCCGCGCGGGCCTCGGCGATCCGCTCCGCCTTGAAGGCGCGCGCTGCGGCCCGGGCGGCCGTCGCCAGGCGGCGGCTGACCCGGGCCAGGGCCTCCTCGAAGACCTCGGCCTTGTTGCGGTCGCGGCTGCCCCGCGGGTAGGCCTTGCCCCGGCCGCGGGTGTCCTTGACCCGGACGGCCGAGGCGCGGCGGTAGTTCTTCACGTACTTGTCGCGGGCCCGGCGCACCCTGGTGTGCAGCTCCACCAGCTCGTCCTCGTCGAGCGGGGCAAGCTGGTCCGCCGTCGTCTCGTGGACCAGGAGCTGCTCGTTCTCCGTCAACGTGCCGACAAGCGCCTGCATGGTGGCCCCCCAAGAAGCGAAGCTTTCTCCTCATCTTGGCCGGGGGAGTGGCCGCTCGGGCCGGTTTGAGCTAGTACGTGACCCCGATCTGGGCGCGGATCTCGTCCAGCAGGCCCATGACCTCGAGCGTCGTGTCGTGCGGGATCAGCGGGCTCTCGATCAGGCCCGCCTCCAGGCAGCGCTGCACCTCCATCGCCTCGAACTGGTAGCCCGCTCCGTCCTGGGCCCGGGTCACCGTCTCCGGCTCCGCGCCCGGCCGGTGCAGCGTGTAGCTCGTCGCGTGGAAGAAGGACGGCAGGTCGATCCGCCCGAGAGTGCCAGTGATCGTCGTCTGGGTGCTGGTCGTGCCGAGCAGGCCGCAGGTCAGCGTGGCCACCGCGCCCGAGTCGTAGCCGAAGACGATAGCGGTGTTCTCGTCGGTGCCTTCCGGTCCGATCTTGGCCCACGACCGGATGTGGTCCGGGGCGCCGAGCACGAGGTGGGCCATCGTGACCGGGTAGACGCCCAGGTCCAGCAGCGCTCCGCCGCCCAGCTCCCGGGCGCGCAGCCGGTGTGACGACGGGAACGGGCCGTAGACGCCGAAGTCGGCCGACAGGGTGGTGACCTCGCCGATCACGCCGTCGGCGATGAGGTCCAGGACCGCGCGTACGGTCGGGTTGACCCGGGTCCACATGGCTTCCATGAAGAACACGCCGGCTGCCCGCGCCGTGTCGACGAGCTCGGCGGCGCTGGCGCGGTCGAGGGTGACCGGCTTCTCGCAGAGCACCGGCTTCCCAGCCCGCAGGCAGACCATGGCCGCCTCGAAGTGGGCCGAGTGCGGGGTCGCGACGTAGATCGCGTCGACCTCGGGGTCGGCTGCCAGCTCGGCCCACGACCCGTACGCCCGGGGAGCGTCGAACCGCGCGGCGAACGACTTGGCCGACTCGATCGACCGCGACCCGACGGCAACCAGCGAAGCGCCGGGCGCGTAGCGCAGGTCGCCCGCGAACTTGGCGGCGATCCCGCCGGTCGCGAGGATTCCCCATCTCGTCATGGCCCGCACGCTAGCCCACCTCGCGGCCGATAGGCTCGGCCGGTGGTCGAGGAGTTCGCAGTGCCACCCCAGATCGCCGACCACGCGCGGCGGTTCGTGGCCGAAGGCAGGACACCGGCGACGCCGAGGCTGGCGGCGACCGTGCTCCTGCTGCGGCCCGCCCAGGACGGCGGGTTCGAGGTCTACCTGATCCGCCGGGTCGCCGCGATGGCCTTCGGCGGCATGTACGCGTTCCCCGGCGGCGGCGTCGACCCCAGCGACTCCCAGGCCGACCTCGGCATCGACCCGACCGACCTGGCCGCCCGGCTGGCCACCGACCCCGAGCGTGCCCAGGCGATCGTCTGCGCGGCGGCCCGCGAGGTCTTCGAGGAGGCGGGCGTGCTGCTCGCCGGCCCCACCGAAGACAGCGTGGTCGGCGACGTCAGCGGCGACGACTGGGAGGCCGCCCGGCACGCGCTGGTCGGCCGCGACCTCGGCTTCGCCGACTTCCTCAAGACGCGCGACCTGACGCTGCGGGCCGACCTGCTGGCACCGTGGAGCCGCTGGATCACGCCGGAGTTCGAGCCGCGCCGGTTCGACGCCTACTTCTTCGTCGCGGCGCTGCCCGGCGGCCAGGTCACCCGCGACGTCTCCGGCGAGGCCGACCACACCATGTGGATCCGCCCGGCCGAGGCGGTGGCCCAGGCGCGGCGCCGCGAGGTGGCGATGCTGCCGCCGACCGTCATGACGCTCCAGCAGGTCGCCGACTGCCCCGACATCCCGGCGGTGTTCGCGGCCGCCGCCCGCCGCGAGCCGGCCGCCGCGATGATGCCGACGATCGACCTCGCCGCGGACGGCGGCCCACGCTTCAGGTACGGCTGAACGCCTCCAGGTCGCGCCGCACCGCCGCGGCCGTGTGGGTGTCGGCCTCGAGGAGGTCGGCGGGTGTGCCGGTGAACAGCACCTCGCCGCCCTTGGTGCCGCCTTCCGGCCCGAGGTCGACGATCCAGTCCGCGTTCTTGATGACGTCGAGGTTGTGCTCGATCACGACCACGGAGTTGCCCTGGTTGACCAGCCGGTCGATGATTCCCAGCAGATGCTGGATGTCGGACATGTGGAGGCCCGTGGTCGGCTCGTCCATCACGTACACCGTGCCGGTCTTGTGCAGTTCCGTCGCGAGCTTGATGCGCTGGCACTCGCCGCCCGACAGCGTGCTGAGCGGCTGGCCGAGCCGCAGGTAGTCGAGCCCCACGTCGTTGACCGCGGACAGGATGGTGCGCAGCTTCTTCTCGGTGAAGAACTCCGCCGCCTCGGCCGCCGTCAGCTCCAGCACGTCGGCGATCGATTTGCCGCGCAGGTGGTAGTCGAGCACCTCCTGCGAGAACCGGCGCCCGTGGCAGACCTCGCACGGTGACTTGAAGCCCTCCATGAACCCGAGGTCCGTGTAGATGACCCCGAGGCCCTGGCAGTTGGCGCAGGCGCCCTTGGAGTTGAAGCTGAACAGCCCCGCGTTGACCCCGTTGGCCTTGGCGAACAGCCGCCGGATGTCGTCCATCAGGCCGGTGTACGTGGCCGGGTTCGACCGGATCGAGGCGCCGACCGCCGACTGGTCGATGTTGACCGCGTCCGGGAACTGGCCGAGGAAGACCTCGTTGACCAGCGTGCTCTTGCCTGACCCGGCGACGCCGGTGACCACCGTCAGCACGCCGGTCGGGATGTCGACCGTGACGTTGCGCAGGTTGTTGAGCGTCGCACCGCGGATGGTCAACGCTCCCGTGGGAGTGCGGGCCGACGTCTTGAGCGGCAGCGCGTGCCGGATGAACCGGCCGGTCAGCGTCGGCGCCGACGCGAGCTCGGCGAAGCTGCCCGCGAAGACCACCTCGCCGCCGTGCGTGCCGGCCTTGGGACCCAGGTCGATGACGTGGTCGGCCACCGCGATCACGTCCCGGTCGTGCTCGACGACCAGCACGGTGTTGCCCTTGTCGCGCAGCTTGACCAGCAGCTCGTTGAGCCGCTGCACGTCGTGCGCGTGCAGGCCGATGCTGGGCTCGTCGAAGACGTACATCATGTCGGTCAGGCTGCTGCTCAGGTGCCGGACCATCTTGATCCGTTGCGACTCGCCGCCGGAGAGGCTGGTCGTCTCGCGGTCGAGCCGGATGTAGCCGAGCCCGATGGTCACGAGGTTCCGCACGCGGTCGGTGAGGCTCTCGACCACCTGGGCGCCGGCGCCGTGCACCGTTCCGGCCAGCTCGCCGAGGGTCGCCAGCAGCGACGTCGCCTCCATCGCCAGCAGGTCGGTGATGTGGTAGCCCGCGACCTCGACCGACAACGCCGCCTGCGTCAGCCGCGCGCCCTTGCAGAGCGGGCACGTGCCCGTGGTGACGAAGCGGAGGAGGCTCTCGCGGTTGCGGTCGGACATCGCGCCGATGTCCTTCTTGACGTAGAGCCGGGTGAACTTGTCGACCAGGCCTTCGTACGTCGTGTTGATCTTGCCGCCCTGCCATTCGACCGGAACCTTGCCGGTGCCGTGCAGGAACACCTCCCGTTCCTGGTCGGTGTAGTCGCTCAACGGCTTGTCCGCGTCGAACCAACCCGACATCAGGTACGTGCTCAGGTACCAACCGCCGACCGCGAAGTCGGGGTGCAGGATCGCGCCCTCGTTGAGGGACTTCGACGGGTCGAGCAGCTTGTCGAGGTCGACCGTGGTGACCCGGCCGAGCCCCTCGCACTCGGGGCACATGCCCTGGGGGTCGTTGAACGAGAACGCTGTCGATGACCCGATCCGCGGCTGGCCGACCCGGCTGAAGAGCAGCCGGACCAGCGGGTTGATGTCGGTGATGGTGCCGACCGTCGAGCGCGAGCTGCCGCCGAGCCGCTTCTGGTCGACGATGATCGCGGCGGACAGGTTGGCGATCGAGTCGACGTCGGGATGGCCGTAGCTCGGCAGGAAGTTGCGGGCGAACGCGGTGAAGGTCTCGTTGAGCTGCCGCTGGGCCTCGGCGGCGACGGTGTCGAACACCAGTGACGACTTGCCCGAGCCGGAGACACCGGTGAACACGGTGATCCGGCCCTTCGGGATCTGGACGGTGACGTCCTTGAGGTTGTTTTCGCGGGCTCCGATGATCTCGATGTGGTCAGTCAGCACCCGTACACTGTACGGAACGCGTCAACAGAGTTTGGTCACGTAGACCCGGGCGTCGTCGTCCGACGCCGGAAGCACGGCGACCGCTTCGCGTGCACCCCGGCGATAGGCGTAGACCTCGGCGGTGTCGACGACCGCGACACCCTTGTCGTGCTCCCGCGCGGTGGCCGGATCGACCTTCACCCCGTGGCCGACCGCCGACGCCGTCGTCGCGGGCTCGCCGGACGGGCAGCGACCGAACGCGACGGTCGGTGCCTCGACCGACGTGGCGCCGAGGACGGACAGGACCTCACCCGGCAGGGCGTCCTCCGGGCGTTCCGGCAGCAGCGAGACGAGGTCGACGTCCGTCGGCCGGCAGCCGGTCGTCACCGTCACCTGCACCTCGCCCGCGGAGATGACCTTGCCGCGCAGGGCCACGAACTCGCCGGCGTCGGCCCGCAGCGCCTTGCCGTCGGCGCTCACCTCCGCCTCGTAGGCCGCGGGATAGCCGGTGCCGAGCCGGCCGAGCAGGCCGGCGGCGTCCTTGGTGAAGAAGCGGACGACGCCGGTCGCGGTCGCGCCGTCGCGGAACGGCGTGATGCGGCAGCCCTTGTCCACCGTGATCGGCGTGATCACCGGAACGGCGTCAGGCCCGGCCTGGGCGACGCTGTTGCCCAGCGCCTCGCTGACGATCCGCATCGCCGCGGCCACGTCGCGCTGCTCGCGCACGGTCGGCTCGTCGGTGCGGTGGGACACCACGGCGAGCACGCCGAGCACCAGAGCCCAGGCGGCCAGGCCGCCGACCACCCAGAGCCGCCGTCGTGTCACCGGGCCATGGTGACACGACGGCGCCCCGGCCGATGGCCGGGGCGCCGTCGAACAAGCGAAAGGTCAGCCGACCTGGACGCCGGTCTCGGTCACACCGCGAGCGGCGGTGACCGTGGTGTCGCCGTTGCCGTGCCGGGACAGGGCGCGCAGCGTCCACGTGCCCGGTGCGGCGAAGAACCGGAACTGGCCGGCCGGCGAGGTGACCACCTCGGCGGCGAACTCACCGGTCGCGTCGAGCAGCCGGACGTACGCGCCGCCGACCGCGGAACCGTCGGCCGCCGTCACGATGCCGGTGATCACGGTTTCCTTCTCGAGGTCGACGCTGGCCGGCAACGGCGCCGACTGGTCGGGCGCCGCGCAACTGGCGTCGACAGGAACGGTCGTCATCGTGGTCACGCCTTCCCCGGCTCGTCGCCGAGCGCGACGGGCACGCCGACGAGGGAGCCGTACTCGGTCCAGGAACCGTCGTAGTTCTTCACGTTGGAGTGCCCGAGCAGCTCCTTGAGCACGAACCAGGTGTGCGAGGAGCGCTCGCCGATCCGGCAGTAGGCGATCGTGTCCTTGCCGTCGTCGAGACCGGCGGCCGAGTAGATGGCCCGGAGCTCGTCGTCGGTCTTGAAGGTGCCGTCCTCGTTGGCGGCCTTGGACCACGGCACCGACACGGCGGTCGGGATGTGGCCACCACGCTGCGCCTGCTCCTGCGGGAGGTGCGCCGGAGCGAGCAGCCGACCCGCGTACTCGTCGGGCGAGCGCACGTCGACCAGGTTCTGCGTGCCGATCGCCTTGACGACCTCGTCGCGGAAGGCCCGGATCGTGGTGTCCGGCTCCTGCGCCGAGTAGGTGGTCTGCTCACGCGTCGGCAGGTCCTTGACCAGTGGCCGGGCGTCGAGCTCCCACTTCTTGCGGCCACCGTCGAGCAGCTTGACGTCGCCGTGGCCGTAGAGCTTGAAGTACCAGTACGCGTACGCCGCGAACCAGTTGTTGTTGCCGCCGTAGAGGACCACGGTGTCGTCGTTGCCGATGCCACGCGCGGAGAGCAGGGCCTCGAACTGCTCCTTGTTGACGAAGTCCCGGCGGACCGGGTCCTGGAGGTCGTTCTTCCAGTCCAGCTTGATGGCGCCGGGCAGGTGGCCACCGTCGTAGGCGTTGGTGTCCTCATCGACCTCGACGAAGACCACGCCGGCGGCGCCGAGGTTCTTCTCGGCCCAGTCGGCCGAAACGAGTGCGGTGTCGCGACTCATCAGTTCACTCCTGTGTGTGGACGGAGGTGGTGGTGAGTCAACGCGCGCGGGGAATCTGGATATCGCCGCTCACGCGCGTGACCCAGGATTAGGGATCACGGGTTGAGCGACGGCGGCACTGCCGGGCGGGAAAGGGAAAGAGCAGACCTCAGCGCGCCGCCGTCAGATGACGGGGCGACACAGGCAGGTGGCCACGCGGCACAGGTCGACCGCGCGCCGTTTGGTGAGGAACGTCCCCATGGGGATGAAGGCTACCAGCAGTGCACTCCGAGGTCACCGGGCTGACCACCATCCGGGAGTGACGGCCGGGTGACTCGGGTCACCCGTTCAGCGGCACGTCCTTGGCCGTGGCGGTCACGGCCAGCCCGTCCGTGGTGGGCTCGACCTTCTTGAGCTCCATGTTGAAGGGCAGCGCGGGAACATCCACGTTGATCGAGATCCGCTGGATGAAGTTGGCGACGACCTGCTGCGCGAGCGGCACGGCCGGCAGTCCGTCCGCGGTGGCGTCCTTGAGGTTGATCTTGATCTGGCGGCCCTGGACCGACAGCTCGGCGGCGCCGTTGACGGTGAACCGCTGGCCGAGGACCTCGACCGGGGCACTGGCGAGCAGCTTGCCCTCGCGCTCGGAGAGCTTGAGCCCGGGCTGGTCGATCAGGGCGGTGACGCTCTCGTACGTGATGGTCCCGGTGCCGTCGACGGTCTTGGCGATCACGTCGCCCTGCCCGCTGCGCAGGGTGTCCAGCGAGGCGGCCACGTCGCGCGCCACCACGTCCAGCCGAGGCAGGTTGACCGCGTTGCCGTCGACGTCGCCCTTCACGTCGCGCATGACGATCGAGATCTCCTCGTAGTTGCCCTTCAGCACCTGGGTCAGGAACGGGAAGCCGCCGACCGACACCTCCGGGGGCGCCGACTGCACGTTCTGCGCGGCCACTTCGTTGCTGACCTGCTCGGCGATCTTCTTCTCGGCGAAGTTGGCGGCCACCCGGTCACCCACGACCAGGATCCCGGCGATCACGATCAGCATCACGAGCAACGTGATCAACACGCGCCGCCCGCGGCGACGGCGTGGGCGGGTTTCCTCCGCGTAGTAGGTGGTCGTCACCGTTCCTCCTCGTTGTTGGTTTCCTCCTTACCCACGCGGGTCAAGTCAGGAACGCTGGCTCAGGTCAGGAACAACACCGTCATGGCGTACGCCGCCGGCGCGGCCAGGGCGAAGCCGCCCAGCGGCCCCTGCATGTGCCGGGCCACCCACAGCGTCGGCCGGTCGCCGGCCATCTGCCGCCCGGCCTCGGAGTAGTCGGCCGCGAGGTCGGCGAGCACGGCGAAGACCGCGGCCACCAAACCGACCACCGCGGCGCTGCTCGGGCTGAAGGTGAACAGGAACGACCCGATGACGGCGCTGAGCAGGGTGCCGGCCATCGCACCGAAGATCACACCGCTGGCGCCGCGGGGCACCTGGGGTGCCAGCCTCGGCTTCGGATAGACCGCGTCGGCGATCCGGGCCACCATCAGCGCGACCGCGCTCGCCGTGACGCACACCAGAATCACCTGGGTGCCGAGCGGGATCCGGCTCAGCATGACCAGCGAGGCGAACGCGACCACGCCGAGGACCAGCACCATGGTCGAGCGCAGTGACTCGCTGATCCGCCGCCGGTCGTCGGGGCGGATGGCCTGGATGGCCACCGCGACCACCAGCCCGACCAGCCCGATCAGGCCGAGCGTGCCCAGCCCGGGCTCCGGCGAGTTGACCGCCCGCAGGTCGCTCCAACCGGCCACGACCAGACAGACGCCGCCGACCGCCAGCAGCGCCGGCGGGCGGGTGGCCATCAACCAGGCGAGCACGAAGAGCACCTGGACGCCGGCCAGCATGAGGGCGAACGGCACCCGCGCGCCCGGGCTCGACGACTGGGCGCCGAAGATCAGGCCGATGCCGACCAACCCGGAGAAGACCGCGATCGCCACGGACAGCGCGGGCCGGACCGGCGTGATCTCTATCTCTTCGAGATCATCGTCGTCGGGAGCGCCGGCGTCGGCCGAGGTCGCCGGGGAAGTCGAGGGGAACACGGTCCGATCGTGCCAGACCCGCTCCAACCACGCGCACGTCGCGGGGTCGGATCGGCCGAACGCCTGAATGAACGGACGGACACCGGACGGTTACAGCCGTCTCATCGGTTAAGCTCGGTTCGACTCGTCGAGGGCGTTTACGCAGGCGTAACACGACTGAGCGAGGCTGGCACCACCCCGTCAGCGAAGCCGGGTTCCCCGCCGCGGCCGCAGTGCCGCGTTAAGACGGAGGTGACTGACGCGTGGAGATCCTGCTACTGGTGACCGCCCGCGCCGGTGAGCCGGCGAGCGTGCTGGGCGCGCTCGATCTGCTCCCGCACTCGGTCCGCACCGCGCCGCGCGACGTGCGCACGCTGGTCAATGGCCCCAGCCCCGATGCCGTGATGGTCGACGCGCGCTCCGAGCTGTCCGAGGCCAGGGCGACCTGCCGGATGCTGCACGCGACCGGGTTGGGTGTCCCGCTGATCGCGGTGGTCACCGAGGCCGGGCTGATCGCGCTCAACGCCGACTGGGGTGTCGACGACGTGATCCTGGCCAGCGCCGGTCCCGCCGAGGTCGAGGCCAGGCTGCGGCTGGCGGTCGGCCGGATGACCAACGCCACGGCCGCCGCCAACGGGCTGATCCGGGCGGGCGAGCTCTCGATCGACCCGGACACCTACGCGGCCAAGCTCAAGGGTCGCCCGCTCGACCTGACCTACAAGGAGTTCGAGCTGCTCAAGTTCCTCGCCCAGCACCCGGGCCGGGTGTTCACCCGCGACCAGCTGCTGCGCGAGGTCTGGGGCTACGACTACTTCGGCGGCACCCGCACGGTCGACGTGCACGTGCGGCGGTTGCGGGCCAAGCTCGGCTCCGAATACGAGTCGATGATCGGCACCGTGCGGCAGGTGGGCTACAAGTTCGTCGTGCCACCCACGCGCTCCCTTCCCGACAACGAGCTCCTGTCGGTGTGAATCCGAGAGTCGCCGAGGCCGCCCCGTAACTTCGGGGCGGCCTTTCTCGTTTGTCCAGGTTTGAGCACCTAAAACACGAAAAATCCATACGCTGACTTTGTGAAGATCGGACCCACCACCAGGACCATCGCGATCGTCACGGTCATCGTCTCGGCGATCATGAGCAGCTCGTACCTCATCGGGAACTCTTCCCAGCAGGATCACGAGCAGGGCAGGACGGCGGCCGGCGGCTACGACAGCGGCGCCGCGCGAGGCGAGCGCCACCGCGGCGCCGCGGACGACGGGCTCGGTGTGCCGGCATCACCGTCGGGCCGTGAGCGGGCCAAGCAGAACGCGGCCACCAAGCCACCGCCGAAGCCGGACACGCCACCGCCGTCCACCGCCGCACCGGGTGGTCCCGGACCGGTCCACCAGGAAGTGCCGGCCCTGCCGCCGCTGCCCGCCGTGTTCGACCAGCGGGTCGTGGTCGGCCCTGGCAAGCCCCCGCTGATGCCCGACAAGGCCGGGCCGTTCGGCAGCCGGATGACCACGGGCACGCTCCAGGTGGCGCTGACCTTCGACGACGGCCCCGATCCGAAGTACACGCCCGAGGTGCTCGCGCTGCTCGACGAGTACCAGGTCAAGGCCACGTTCTGTCTGGTCGGGGAGATGGTCGTCCAGTTCCCGGCGCTGGTGCGGGAAATCGTGGATCGGGGCCATACCCTCTGCAACCACACCTGGAACCACGACGTCACGCTCGGCACCAAGAGCAAGGCGGTGATCCGGGCCGACATGCAGCGCACCAACGACGCGATCCACCAGGCGGTGCCGGACGCCAAGATCTCGTACTTCCGGCATCCGGGCGGTGCCTGGACCCAGGCGGCGGTCGACGTCGCCAAGGAGCTGGGGATGTCGTCGCTGCACTGGACGGTCGACCCGCAGGACTGGACGAAGCCGGGTGCGAAGAGCATCGAGCAGACCGTCGCCACGGGCACGGCCATCGGCTCGATCGTGCTCATGCACGACGCGGGCGGCGAGCGGGAAGGCACCGTCACCGCGCTCAAGACGCTGCTGCCGGATCTGGAGAAGCGGTTCGCGCTGGCGGCGCTGCCACCGGGCATCGACGAGCCGAAGCGCCACGGCATCGAACTGCCCATCCACGCCGGACAGAAGTGACCGCTACCGTGATCACGTGACTGTGATCCGGCTCGACCGCCTCGACACCTCGGAGGTCGCCGCGGTGCTCGACCTGGCCTCGCGAGCCGGCGACACCGACGGCGCCTACCCGTTCTCCGAGCACGTGGTGCTGCACATCCGGCACGGCGGCGAGCAGGCGGCCGTACACCTGCTGGTCCGTGATCCGGACGGGTCGCTCGTGGGCTACGCGCACGTCGACACCACCGACGAGGTCGAGGGTGCCGCCGCCGAGCTCGTCGTGCACCCGCTGCGCCGCCGGCACGGCCTCGGACGGGAGCTGGTCAACGCGGCCATCGACGCCGCGAACGCCGCCGGGTCGCGGTCGCTGCGGCTCTGGGCACACGGCGACCACCCGTCGGCCGGAGCGCTGGCCGTCGAGCTCGGCTTCACCCGGGCCCGCGTGCTGTTCCAGATGCGCCGCTCGCTGTTCGCGCCGTTGCCCGAGCGGGAGCTGCCGGCGGGGGTCAACCTCCGCGCCTTCGAGCCGGGCCGCGACGAGGAGGACTGGGTGCGGGTCAACGCCCGCGCCTTCGCCCACCACCCCGACCAGGGCCGGTGGACCATCGACGACCTGCGCATCCGGATGGCGGAGCCGTGGTTCGACCCGGCCGGCTTCCTGCTGGCGGTCGACTCCGACACCGGGGCGCTGCTCGGGTTCCACTGGACCAAGGTGCACGGGCAGGGCGCACACCAGCACGACCCGATCGGCGAGGTGTACGTGGTCGGCGTCGACCCCGACGCGCAAGGTCGCAAGCTGGGCGGCGCTCTGACCATCGCCGGGCTGCGCCACCTGCGCGGGGCCGGGCTGGACCAGGCGATGCTCTACGTCGACGAGTCCAACACCGCCGCGTTCCGGCTCTACACCGGGCTCGGCTTCGCCGTGTGGTCGACGGACGTGAGCTACCGCCGCTCAGAGTGAGCGGCCGTACTCGGCCAGTGCGCCGATCAGGCTGACGAACGCCGCGAGGCACAGCCACGTGCGCACGTGGTTCCAGCGCACCCACTTCGCCTCGAACGCCGCCCGTACCGCGTGCGGGTCGGTCATCCTCTCCGGGTCGCCGTCGGCCACCAGCGCGTTGTTGAGCGGCACGTTGACGCCGAACGTGATGCCGAGCTGGATCGCGTAGAGGACGGCTGCGACGACGATCCACCACACTGTCCGTTCACCGGTGTTCAGGCCGAGCGCGACCAGGGTGAAGAGCATGGCGCCGCCGAACGAGAACGCGAAGAGGCCGTTCAGGATCTTGATGTTGATCTCGCGCATGGCGACGACGAAGGTACGGTCGTCGGTGGCCGCGAGGCCGCGCATCACCGCCACGCCGAACGTGTAGAAGAGGCCGGCGGCCAGCCCGGTGGCCAGCACCGCCAGCGCGAGAGAACCGCCACGGACGGTCAGCACGTCAGTCATACCTGTGAGTCTGTGCGGACCAGGGACATCGAGCCATCGCTCAGGCGCTCGCGCGCATACGCCGTCGTCTGTGGCCGGTTAACGGAATCGACATCCATGGCTCAGCAGGTAGCCACCCGCGCGGCCGGAGCTGTTCACCCCACGTTCACTCGGGCCCGGGGAGTCGGCTACCTACCCCTCCTAACTTCGCTGGTAGCACCGGGGGCAGCACGCTTCCGGGCCCAACCGAGAAACCTCGTTTCGAAGGGATATCCCTCAGGTGAAGCTCCAGCGGCACGGCACCATCGCCTGCCTTGCTCTGACGGCGGCGCTCGCGCTCAGCGCGTGTGGCTCGGACAACGAGGCGCCGACCACGCCTGGTGCGTCCGGCGGCGCTTCCTCCGCAGCGGCCGACTGCGCGACGGGCACGCTCAACGCGTTTGGCTCGTCCGCGCAGAAGAACGCCGTCGACGAGTGGCGCAAGGCCTACCAGCAGCTCTGCACCGGCACGACCATCAACTACGAGCCCAACGGCTCGGGTGCCGGCATCCAGTCGTTCATCGCCAAGACGGCTGACTTCGCGGGTTCGGACTCGGCGCTCAAGGAAGAAGAGCAGCCGCAGGCCGACGCCCGGTGTGGCTCCGGCCCGGCGATCCACCTCCCCATGGTGATCGGCCCGGTCGCGGTCGCCTACAACCTGCCCGGCGTCGACGGCCTGCAGCTCAAGCCCGACACCCTGGCGAAGATCTTCAACGGCAGCATCAAGAAGTGGGACGACGCCGCGATCAAGGCCGACAACCCGAGCGCGACGCTCCCGTCGACCAACATCCAGACCGTTCACCGGTCGGACGAGTCGGGCACGACCGACAACTTCACCAAGTACCTGAGCACCGTCTCCCCGTCCAACTGGACCTTCGGCAACGCCAAGGCGTGGAAGGCCCCGGGCGGCACCGGCTCCAAGGGCTCGGACGGCGTCGCGACGTCGGTCAAGGGCGCCGAGGGCACGATCGGCTACATGGAGTGGTCGTACGCGGAGAACGGCGGCCTGTCCAAGGCCAAGATCGCGAACGGCGCCGGTGAGTTCACCGAGCTGACGGCCGACGCGGCCGGCAAGACCATCGCGGGCGCCGAGGTCACCGGCACCGGCGACGACCTCAAGATGAAGATCGACTACGCCACCAAGACCCCGGGTGCCTACCCGATCGTCCTGGTGACCTACGAGATCGTCTGCAGCAAGGGCACCCCGGCCGACAAGCTCGCGCTGGTCAAGGGCTTCCTGAACTACGCCGCCAGCGCCGAGGGCCAGGGCTCGCTGACCGAGCTGGGCTACGCGCCGCTGCCGACCGAGGTGCAGACCAAGGTCCAGGCCTCGATCAAGAACCTCGCCTGAGCTAAGTCCTAGGAACCGAACGAAGACGAAACGAGCGAGCGAATGGCCGACAGGCACTCCCGCTCGGCCGACGTCAGCACCGGGGGGCCGGGTGTGACTTCCAGTCACGCCCGGCCCGTCGGCGCAACCGCGTCGACCGGCGTTCTCGACGGGCAACCGGGTGGCAACGCCCCGGTGCCGCCGGACTTCCGTACCAACGGTGGCGGGCTGGGCGGCGGCGGGGCACTGCCGCGCCGCAAGGGGTTCGGCGCCGAGTCCATGTTCCGCGGGCTCACGCTGGCCGCCGGCACGATGGTCCTGGTCATCATCGTGGCGATCACGGTCTTCCTGATCGCGAAGGCCGTGCCCGCGCTGCGCGCGGACGACGCCAACTTCCTCACCGAGACCGACTGGTTCGCCAACGAGAGCCCGCCGCGGTTCGGCATCGCGGCGCTCGCCTACGGCACGGTCATCAGCGCCGTGATCGCCCTGGTCGTGGCGGTTCCGGTCGCCCTGGGCATCGCGCTCTACCTGTCGCACTACGCGCACCAGCGGATCGCGACGGCGCTGGGCTTCATGATCGACCTGCTGGCGGCCGTACCCAGTGTGGTCTTCGGTCTGTGGGGTCTGATCGTCTTCGTCGAGCCGGTCCGGGACTTCTCGGTCTGGCTCAACAAATACTTCAGCTGGATCCCGCTCTTCGGCGGTGACGGCCCGTTCGGCCGCTCCCTGATGCTCGGCGGCCTGGTGCTCGCCATCATGGTGCTGCCGATCATCACCTCGCTCTCCCGCGAGGTGTTCATGCAGACGCCGACCGCCAACGAGGAGGCGGCGCTGGCCCTGGGCTCGACCAAGTGGGAGATGATCCGCACCGCGGTCCTGCCCTACGGCCGGCCCGGCGTGATCGCCTCCGTGATGCTCGGCCTCGGCCGCGCGCTCGGTGAGACCATCGCGCTCGCGATGACGCTCGGCTTCATCAACGAGATCAGCCCGAACATCATCAAGAACGGCGGCAACACGATCGCCGCCAACATCGCCAACGGCTTCGGCGAGGCCGGTGAGCTTGGCCGCGGCGCGCTCATCGCGTCGGGTCTCGTGCTGTTCACGATCACCCTCATCGTCAACATGATTGCCCGGGCGATCATCTACCGGCGTCGCGAGTTCACGGAGTCCGCCGCATGACGTCTACGACGCTTCCCGCTCCGGGGCAGGCTCCCAAGCTGCACACCAAGAAGCTGCCGGCCGTCGCCTTCCTCGGCGTCGCGGTCGTCGCGCTCGGTCTCGGTGCCGCTCTCTCCTACGGCACCGGCATCGGCGGCTGGGTTCTCGCGCTGGTCATCGGGCTGATCCTCTACCTGGTCGGCATCTTCGTCGCGGTCAACGCGGTCGAGGGCCGGCGCTCGGCGCGCAACCGCACCTGGAGCGCACTGATCCACTCGGCGTTCGTGCTCGCGGTGCTGCCGCTCATCTCGGTCGTCTGGACGCTCATCTCCAAGGGCGTGGAGCGCCTCGACGGCGACTTCTTCGGCTCGTCGATGAACAACATCGGCGCCCGCGACCCGAACGGTGGCGCGTACCACGCGATCATCGGCACGCTGGAGCAGGTCGGCATCGCCGCCCTGATCACCATCCCGCTGGGCGTACTCGGCGCGATCTACATCGTGGAATACGGCCGCGGCCGGTTCACCTTCCTGATCCGGTTCTTCGTCGACGTCATGACGGGCATCCCGTCGATCGTCGCCGGCCTGTTCGTGCTGGCGTTCTGGGTGCTGATCGTCTCGCCGTGGTTCAACGACGGCGCTCCAGCGTTCTCGGGCTTCGCGGCCGCGTTGGCACTGAGCGTGCTGATGTTGCCGACGATCGTCCGGTCGACGGAGGAGATGCTGCGCCTGGTGCCGGCACCGTTGCGCGAAGGCTCCTACGCCCTGGGCGTGCCGAAGTGGAAGACCATCCTGAAGATCGTCATCCCCACGGCGCTGCCCGGCATCGTCACCGGCATCATGCTGTCGATCGCCCGCGCCGCCGGCGAGACCGCCCCCGTGCTGCTGGTCGCGGGCGGCAGTGCCGCGATCAACTTCAACCCGTTCGACGCGCAGCAGGGCTCGCTATCGCTGTTCGTCTTCCAGCAGGCCGGCGACGCCTCGCGCTTCGCACCGGCGCGTGCCTGGACCGCGGCGCTCACCCTGGTGGCGCTGGTCCTCATCCTCACCATCGCGGCGAAGCTGCTCGCCCGCCGCAACCGCATTCCGCGCTAGCAACCCGAAGGACTGACAAATGGCCAAGCGTGTCGAGGCGACCGGGGTCACCGCCTACTACGGTTCGTTCAAGGCGATCGACAACATCAACCTGCGGGTTGAGCCGAAGACGGTGACCGCGTTGATCGGTCCGTCGGGTTGTGGGAAGTCGACGTTCCTGCGTTCGATCAACCGGATGCACGAGGTGTTGCCGGGTGCTCGGGTCGAGGGTTCGTTGACGGTCGACGACGAGAACATCTACGACAAGGACGTCGACGTCACGGCGGTACGCCGGATGATCGGCATGGTGTTCCAGCGGCCGAACCCGTTCCCGACGATGTCGATCTTCGACAACGTGGTGGCGGGGTTGAAGCTCAACGGTGTGCGGCGTAAGTCGGTGTTGCAGGACGCGGCGGAGAAGGCGTTGCGGTCGGCGAACCTGTGGGACGAGGTCAAGGACCGGTTGGGCAAGCCGGGTGCGGGCCTGTCGGGTGGTCAGCAGCAGCGGCTGTGCATCGCGCGGACGATCGCGGTCGAGCCGCAGGTGGTGCTGATGGACGAGCCGTGCTCGGCGTTGGACCCGATCTCGACGTTGGCGATCGAGGACCTGATGTTCAAGCTGAAGGACCGCTACACGATCATCATCGTCACGCACAACATGCAGCAGGCGGCCCGCGTCAGCGACCGCACGGCCTTCTTCTCGATCGAGCGCACCGGCGACCCGGGCCGCCTCATCGAGCACGACTCGACGCAGAAGATCTTCAGCAACCCGAGCCAGAAGAAGACCGAGGACTACATCACGGGCCGCTTCGGCTGAGCCTGGTTCTCCTGCTGTTCGGCCCGCGACTTCTCGGTCGCGGGCCGAATGCGTTCGGTCAGCCGCCGACGCGGGTGAGGCGGGCCGACAGGTGCGGCGACATCGGCTGGCCGAGGGCCGCCATGTCCTGCGCGTAGAGCAGGGCGCCTTCGACGATGCCGTAGAGGCGGTGGCCGGCGGTCACCTCTTTGGCGGTCGGCGTGCGCAGGACCAGGTCCGTCGCCATCTCGACGCGGGTGCCGTCGATCTTGCCGATGTGCATCTCCATGATGCCGCTCGGCGTGGTGATCAGCGCCTCCAGCTCGCCGGTGCCCCGGCCGTCGACCATCACCGGGCGCCACCAGCCGGTCTCGCGGCCGGCCGGCTTCACCGGCAGGTTCTCCTCGTTGATCACCCAGGCGCGCGACTCGTAGTAGAGGAACGGCCGCCCGTCGTGGGTGATCTTGATTTCCTGGCCGTAGTCGAAGTCTTCGATCGTCGGGAAGCCACCACGCCCGCGACCGCGCCACAGGCCGATGTACGGCAGCAGCGGCTGCAGCGCCGGGTGCAGGTCAGGCCCTTCGCGCAGGTCGTACGTCTCCACGAACGGATACGGATCCACCGGCGGGGCGTTGAGCCACGGCGGGGGTTCGATCGGGTTCTCGTCGGTCACCATCTGCCCCTTGCTACGCGTGCTGCCAGGTAGACCAGACCACCCGCCAGCGCGCCGAAACCTGCCACGAGCAGGCTTACGAACCCGATCTCGGTCACCACGTGCACGATCCTATGCTGAGCCGATGGCTCGTACCCTGATCGTCAAGGTCACCGCCGGAGCGGACGCGCCGGAGCGGTGTGCCCAGGCCTTCACCGTCGCCGCGACGGCAGTTGCCGCCGGGGCCGACGTCTCATTGTGGCTGACCGGTGAATCGTCCTGGTTCGCGCTCCCCGGTCGGGCGGAGACCTTCGAACTGCCGCACTCGGCACCGCTCCAGGATCTGCTCGCCGCCGTGCTGGCCGCCGGCCGCGTCACCCTCTGCACCCAGTGCGCCGCCCGCCGGGAGATCACCGAGGCTGACGTGATCCCGGGCGTACGCATCGCGGGCGCGGCCGCCTTCGTCGAAGAGGCCCTGACCGACGGAGCCCAGGCGCTGGTCTACTGATGGCCCGCGACTGGGTCGACTGGCACACCGGCTACGCGGACCCGGACTCCACGATCTCGCGCCGACTGGTCGCGGTGCGGGAGCAGATCCGCCTGGCCCTGGACGAGGCCCCACCCGGCCGCATCGGCGTGGTGAGCATGTGCGCGGGTGAGGGCCGGGACCTCCTCGGGGTCCTCGCTACCCACCCGCGCGCCGCCGACGTCGACGCGCGCCTGGTGGAGCTCGACCCGGTGCTGGCCGACCGCGCCCGAGCCACGGCAGCGGGTCTCCCGTCGCGAGTAGAGGTGATCCAGGCCGACGCGGCTCTGACCGACACGTACACGGGTGCGGTCCCGGCGCAGGTGGTCCTGTTCTGCGGAATCTTCGGAAACATCTCGGACGAGGACATCGCGACAACGGTGGCGGCAGCACCGGAGTTCGCGGCGCCCGGCGGAGTCGTGATCTGGACCCGCCACCGCCGCGAACCCGACCTGGTGCCCCAGATCCTGGACTGGTTCGCCGCGGCGGGCTTCGAGCCACTCTCGGTCTCACCACCGGACGCCGACTACGGCGTCGGCGCCCACCGCAACACGGGCCCGCCCCGCCCCCTCGTCCCGGGCCGCCGCCTCTTCAATTTCCAGCGCTGACGAACCGGACACCCTCCGGGGTGTCTTCCACCGGCTTTGCTCTGCACCCATATACGCACCGCAGGTCAGAGCGGTGGTGCGTATATGGGTGCAGAGCAAAGGCTCCAGAAAACAGCGCCCTCTCCGGTGGGAGGGGGCGCTGTTCGTTCAGGTGATCGTCAGGCGCGGGCCTTGCGGGGGAGCAGGAAGCCGAGGGCGAAGGTGATCGCGGTCAGGGCCAGCGCGATCAGGGTCACCCGTTCCACGCCCACGTCGATGCGGCCGAAGAAGACCGTGCCCAGGACCGCTACGCCGAGGACCGCTCCCAGTTGTTGCAGCGACTCCAGGATGCCCGCTGCCGAGCCGACCTCGTCGTCGCGGACCTCGCCCATGATGATGCCGAACAGCGGCACGAAGATCATGCCCATGCCGATTCCGTAGACCAGCAGCGGCACCAGGAGTTGGCGGATGCCGAGGTCGTCCAGCTGGAAGACCGGGTACAGCGCCGCGGTGCCGACCAGCATCAGGGCCAGTCCGATGTGCAGGATGTGCCGGCCCAGGCGGTTCGTCATCGTGCTGCCGAAGCCCGAGCCGACGAACGCGCCCACTGCCCAGGCCGCCATCGTCAGGCTGGCCTTCATCGGGCTGTAGCCGAGCACCAGCTGCAGGAACATCCCGACGGCCAGCGAGAAGCCGGCGATGGCTCCGAAGAAGAAGATCACGAAGAGCACGCCCGAGGCGTACGAGCGGCGCGTGAAGACCCGGAGCTCCACCAGCGGGTCGCGGCCCGAGCCGGACCGGCGGACCTGCCGCACCGCGAACGCCACCAGGACCGGCACCGCGGCCGCCATCATCGCGAACGTCCACATCGGCCAGCCCAGCTCGCGGCCCTGCATCAGCGGGAAGACCAGCAGCAGCAGGCCGATCGCCGCGGCCAGGGCGCCGCTCACGTCGAGGCGGGTGCGATCGCGCTGGGCGGTCGCGGTCGGCAGTGCGGCGCGGCCGGCCAGCAGTGCGAACAGGCCCAGCGGCAGGTTGATCGCGAACACCATCCGCCACCCGGTGCCGAACAGGTCCGCGTCGATCAGCGCGCCGGCCACGACCGGGCCCAGGATCGTCGAGAAGCCGATGATCGGGCCGAAGGTGCCGAACGCCTTGCCGATCTCGTGCGGCGGGAAGAGGTCGCGGATCAGGCCGAAGCCCTGCGGCACCATCACGGCCGCGAACAGGCCCTGCACCACCCGCGCGGCGATCAGGCTCTCCGGCGACCAGGCGACCGCGCACATCAGCGACGCCGCGACGAAACCGACCACGCCGACCAGCAGGACGCGGCGCCGGCCGAACATGTCGCCGAGCCGCCCGCCGGTGAGCAGGCCGACCGCCAGAGCCAGCGTGTACGAGGCGGCGACCCACTGCAGGCTCGTGTAGCTGCCGCCCAGCGAGGCCTGGATCGCCGGCGCGCCGACGTTGACCACCGTGGTGTCTAGCAGGTTCATGATCGTGGCGGCCAGGATCGCGAAGAGGCCGAGCCAGCGGCGGGAACGGACCGGAGCGGCGGCGACCGGTGCGGCCGGCGGAGTGACGGTGACGGGATCCAGGACGACGGTGCTCACGGCTACCTCCGAGACGGAGCGGAATGAACTGTTCCGCCATCAGGCTAGCAGAGCGGAACGATCTGTTCCACGGTATAACCGAGAAACAGAACAGAATTTTTCGTTCCGTTCGAGTGGTAGTGTTGTACGCATGACGACCGTCCCGCTGAGTGGCCGCCGCGCCCAGGCCGCCCGCAACGACTCGGTGATCCTCGATGCCGCGCGCGAGGTCTTCATCGCCGACCCCAGTGCGCCGATCGCCGCCGTGGCGCACAAGGCCGGCGTCGGCATCAGCGCGCTCTACCGCCGCTATCCGAGCAAGGAGGAACTGCTGGCCAAGCTCTGTCTCGACGGCCTGCTGCTCTATGTCGAGCTCGCCGAGGAGGCCAACGCGGCCCTGGACGCGGGTGCCGACCCGGCAGAGACCTTCAAGACGTTCATGGTGCGGGTCGTCGACGCCGACACGCACTCGCTGACCCAGAAGCTGGCCGGAACGTTCGAGCCGACCGAGGAGCACACCCGCAACGCCATTCGGGCCGGCGAGCTCAACCAGCGGCTCGTCGAGAGCCTGCACGAGGCCCGAGTGGTCCGACCTGACCTCGCGCTGGCCGATCTCGGGCAGATCTTCGAGATGATCGCCGCGATCCGGTTCGGCGACGACCAGCGCCGCGGCGAGCTTCGGCGTCGCTACCTCGGACTGCTCATGGCCGGCCTGTTCCAGCCCGACGCGGCACCGCTGCCCGGGCCCGCGCCGTACGTGGGTGAGTTCGCGAACCGCTGGGCCAAGACCAGTTAATGCGGCGAACTATTATTCGATGGTGTCGGATTCCTCGCTTGCTGAAGTGCTCCGGGCGCGTGGGCTGCGATTGACAGCGCAGCGGCAGCTCGTCCTGGAGGCCGTCTACGAGCTGGGGCACGCGACACCGGAGCAGGTGCACAACGCGGTCCGCGAGACCGCCGCCGGTGTGAACATCACCACCATCTACCGCACCTTGGAACTGCTCGAGGACCTCGGGCTGGTTACCCATACGCACCTCTCGCACGGATCACCGACGTACCACGCGGCTGGGAACCACCAGCACGTCCACCTGGTGTGCCGGTCCTGCGGAGAGGTCACCGAGATCGAACCGTCGGTCCTCCAACCACTGGTGGACCAGCTCGCCGCGGAGCGCGGGTTCCGGGTCGACGTCGGGCACGTGGCGCTGTTCGGCGACTGCGGGGCTTGTGAGGGGCGGGAGCAGGGATGATCGACGCACCGGGCGCGGTGGCCATCGAGGCCATCGACGAGGAGAGCGCGGACCGGGGAGTGGCCGCACACTACGGCGACCCCGTGCGCGAGCAGCGGCTGCTGGCCGACGACGTCGCGCTGGTCGACCGGTCCAACCGTGGCGTGATCGCCGTGCCGGGCGAGGAGCGGGCCTCCTGGCTGCACACGCTGACCACCCAGCACCTGGCCGACCTGCGCGCCGGGCAGGGCAGCGAGCTGCTGGTGCTGTCGCCGCACGGGCACGTCGAGCAGCACGCGCTGGTCGCCGAGGACGGCGAGACCACCTGGCTCGACACGGAGCCGGGCGCGACCGCGGGCTTGCTGAAATACCTCGAGATGATGCGGTTCTTCACCAAGGTCGACCCGCGCGACGCCACCGCCGAATACGCGATGTTCGCCCTGGTCGGCCCCAACGCGGTGCCGGCCGCCGCCAAGCTCGACGAGAGCCTGGGCACGCTGGCGGCACCCGACGCGGTCGCCGTGCCGGGCGCCAAGTTCTCCGCCGGTGACGCGCCGCCGCGGCCGACCACGATCTACGACGTCCGCGCGCTGCCGGGTGGTGGCTGGGCGCGTCGCACCGCGCTCGGCGTCGACGTGCTGGTGCCGCGCGACCAGTTCGCCGCGACGACCCGCAAGCTCCTCGACGCGGGCATCGCGCCGGCCGGTCTCTGGGCGTACGAGGCGACCCGGGTGGCCGCCCGCCTGCCGCGGCTCGGCTGGGAGACCGACCACCGCACGATCCCGGCCGAGGTCGACCTGATCGGCCCGGCCGTGCACCTCGACAAGGGCTGCTACCGGGGCCAGGAGACGGTGGCCCGGGTGCACCACCTCGGCCGGCCGCCGCGCCGGCTGGTGCTGCTGCACCTCGACGGCGTGACCACCGACCAGCCGCCGGCCAAGGGCACCGAGGTGACCTCCGACGGCCGCACGGTCGGGTTCGTCGGCACCGCCGTGCGCCACCACGAGCTCGGCGCGGTCGCGCTGGCCGTACTCAAGCGCAACGTTCCCGACGACGCCACGCTGCGGGTCGGCGAGTCCACGGCGGCGATCGACCCTAGCTGAGCCTCCGTTTAGGCTGACGCCCATGACAACAACGACGTTGATCACGGTGGCGCCGACGGGTGCCGAGTCGGCCAAGTCCGACGTGCCCGCCCTGCCCGTCACGCTCGACGAGCTGGTGGTGACGGCCAAGGAGTGCGCCGCCCTCGGTGCCTCGGTGATCCACGTGCACATCCGCGGCGAGGACGCGCGCCCGACGCTCGACCTCGGCCGGCTGCGGGAGACCGTGGCCGCGCTCCGCGAGTCGACGGACCTGATCGTGCAGCTCTCCAGCGGCGGCGCGGTGACCGACCCCGAGGCTCACCGGCTGCGCGTCCTCGACGCCGAGCCCGACATGGCCTCCTGCACGATGGGCACGGTCAACTTCGGCGACGACGTGTTCATGAACCGCTGGGAGTTCGTCGTCGACCTGCACACCCGGATGCAGGAGCGGGGCATCGTCCCCGAGTACGAGATCTTCGACCTCGGCCACCTCGCCGCGCTGGAGCGGCTGCTGAGCAAGCACGGGCTGCCGGCCGGCGGGCACGTGCACGTCGACTTCGTGATGGGCGTGCCGGGCGGGATGCCCGGCACGACGGCCGCCCTGGTCGCCTGCGCCAACGAGGTGCGCAACCTGCCGGAGGGCACCACCTTCTCGGCCACGGGCATCGGGCGCACCACGATCCCGGTCATGCTCGCGTCGCTGTCGGCCGGCGGGCACCTTCGGGTCGGCATGGAAGACACCGTCACGTACGCCAAGGGCCGTCCGGTCGAGTCCAACATGCAGCTCGTCGCCCGCGCGGTCGGCTTCGCGCAGCTCGCCCAGCGTCCGCCGATGACGCCTGCCGACGCGCGTGAGCTGCTCGGGCTCAAGACCAACTCCTGACAGGGCAGGGGTACGGTCGCAGCCATGGGCAAGTTCTACGAAGGCGGCGTACGCCTCACCGAGGTCGTCCGTTCCGGCTTCTCGGAGGGTTACCACCACGGCTCCGTGGTGGTGCTCGACGCGTCCGGCAACACCGTCGCCGCCGCCGGTGACGTCGAGTCGCCGATGTTCCCGCGCTCGTCCAACAAGCCGATGCAGGCCGTCGGCATGCTGCGCGCGGGGTTGCGGCTGACCGACCCGGCCGACCTGGCTCTGGTCTGCGCCAGCCACTGGGGCCAGGACATCCACGTCAACCGGGCCGCCGCGATGCTGCGCTCGGTGGGGCTGGACGAGTCGGCGCTGCGCTGCCCACCCGACCTGCCGCTGGACCCGGCCGCCAGGGCCGACGTGATCAGGGCCGGCGGCGGGCCGTCGCGGATCCAGATGAACTGCTCCGGCAAGCACACCGGCATGCTGCTGACCTGCGTGGCGGCCGGCTGGCCGACCGAGGGCTACCTGGCGCCCGACCACCCCCTGCAGAAGGCGCTCACCGCCGCGGTGGCCGACGTCGCCGGCGAGGACGTGGTCGCCACCGCCGTCGACGGCTGCGGCGCCCCGCTGCTCGGCATCTCGCTGACCGCTTTGGCCCGGGCGTTCGGCACGCTCGTGGAGGCCGCGCCGGGCAGCGACGAGCGCTCCGTCGCCGACGCGATGCGCGCCCACCCGGAGTTGGTTTCGGGCACCGACACGGTGGAACTGAAGTTGATGGCGGCCGTACCCGGAATGCTCGTCAAGGCCGGCGCCGAAGGCGTGATGGCGGTCGCCGTGCCGGGTGCCGGCGCGGTCACGATCAAGATGGACGACGGCGCCCACCGCGGCAACCGGCCGGTGCTGGTGTCGGCGTTGCGCCGGATCGGCGTGACGGGCGAGGCGCTGGAGCAGGCCGCCGCGGAGCCGGTGCTGGGTGGCGGTCAAACGGTCGGAGCACTCCACAGCGCCTGGTAGGTCCGTTTCCCGACATTGTGGTCCTGCTAACTGCTGTTAGCGTTTCGCTTGCAGCAGCTAGCAAGCGGAGCTAACGTCGTTGCCATGCCCTCGAAAGATCTGCCCCGCGACGTGGGGGGATTCATCCGAGACCTGCGGCGCAACGCGCAGATCTCGCTCCGCCAGCTCGCCGAGCAGGCGGGCGTGAGCAACCCCTACCTGAGCCAGGTCGAGCGCGGGCTCCGCAAGCCCAGCGCCGAAGTGCTCCAGCAGCTGGCCAACGCCCTGCGGGTGTCGACGCCCGTGATGTACCTGCGTGCCGGCCTGCTCGAGGAGAAGGAAGGCCATGGCGTGCTGACCGCCATCGCCGCCGACTCCGAGCTGACCATCGCGCAGAAACAGTCGCTCAGCCAGATCTACGAGACGTTCCGCCGCGAGAACGCGCGGCACGCCGAGGCGGAGGCGGAGACGGCCAAGCAGGCCGAAGCCGCCAGCGAGGCGGCCGCCCAGGCCGCGCGCGCCGCCGACGCCGCCGCTGCCGCGGCCGGTCGCGCCGCCGGTGGGCCCACGAAGGCCCCGACCGGCTGGCCCGACGACACAGAAGCCACCCCAACACCGGCGGCGGAGCCCGCCAAGCCGGTGGTCAAGAAAACGGCCAAGAAGGCCGTGAAGAAGGCGGCACCAAGGGCCGCCGAGGAGGAGAACTGATGTCCCAGCCGAAGACGACCCGCATTCCGGCTCCGTTGTACGCGGCCGCCGGCGCCGGAGAGATGGCCTACCGTCAGCTGCTCAAGCTGCCGACGTATGCCAACGACCTGGGCGACAAGGCCGCCAACAACGGTGCGGAACTGCGCCAGTCGGTGCTCACCACGACCACCGAGCTGCGCCAGCGGGCCACCAAGGCCTACCGGCAGGCCAACGAGCGCGCGGTCAAGCTGCGTCGCGAGGACCTCGACGTGGACCGCCTGCGTGACCTGGCCATGCGCAACGCCGGCCAGTTCATCGTGACCGCCCAGGAGATGCAGGAGCGGGCGATCGCGTTCTACGGCGAGCTCGTCGCGCGCGGCGAGAAGGTCGTCGGCACCGGCATCGTGGAGGCCGCCGACACCGTCCAGGCCGACATGGTGGAGACCGGCAAGCCGATCCAGCCGAAGTCGGAGAGCAACGGGCACGGCACCCTGCACAGCAGCGAGCCCAAGCCGGCCGTCGCCAAGAAGACCGCGCCGACCACGCCCCCGAAGAAGACCGCCAAGCCGTAAGCGCCACACCGAAAAGGGGACCGACCAGCTGGTCGGTCCCCTTTCGCGTACCCGAGGGATCAGTCGGCGATCCGGACCCGTACCCGACGGTTGGCCTTGCCCTTGCTCTCGACCTTGACGACCTGCACCCGGCCGATCTGGCGCGTCGACGCGACGTGGGTGCCGCCGTCGGCCTGCACGTCGAGGCCCACGATGTCGACGATGCGGATCTCCTGCTCGTCGGCGGGGATCAGGTTGGACTGGGTGCGGATGATGTCGGGCAGCGCCAGCGCCTCGGTGCGGGGGAGGACCTTCACCGCGACGGCCCGGTCGGCGGTCACCTCGGTGTTGACCAGCTCCTCCAGCTTGAGCTTGAAGTCCGGCGGCACCTCGGGGAGGTTGAAGTCCATCCGGGCCTCGCCGGGCTCCATGTTGCCGCCCGTGACCAGCGCGCCGAAGTCGCGGAAGACCACACCACAGAGCACGTGCAACCCGGAATGGGTACGCATGAGCATCGTGCGGCGGGCATCCTCGACGGCGCCGGTCACTTTGGCGCCCACGGGTGGCAGCGGGTCACCCTCGGCCGGCAGCAGGTAGAGGTCGTCGCCCTTGCGGGTGCCGACGATCCGGGTCTGGGTGCCCTGCCAGAGCAGCGTGCCGTGGTCCGGCGGCTGGCCACCGCCGCCCGGGTAGAAGGCCGACCGGTCCAGGACGATGCCGTCGTCGGGCGACGAGTGCAGCACCGTGCACTCCCACTCGCGCAGCGTCGGGTCGATCAGGTCGAGGCGGTGTGTGCGGCCGTGCTCGGAAACGCCCATGACCGGGCAGACTACTCCGGGGCGTTGAGGAAGTCCGAGATCCGGGTACGCAGGTCCGCCCGGTCGGTCCAGACCACGCCGGGCCGGTCGTAGACGTGCAGGGTGGCGTTGGGCAGCGCTCCCGCGAGCCGCTCGGCCGTCGCCACGGGGTGCAGGTCGTCGCCGGCGCACGCGATCACCAAGGCTTCGGCGGTCACGTTGCGCAGCGGTGCCGGGTCGGGGATCGCCACCTGCTCGGCCAGCGAGTCCAGGTCTTTCGCCAGGCCGTCGCGCATGAGCTGGTCGATCCGCTGCCGGAGGTAGGCCCAGACCGCCGGGGTGCCCCGCAGCGTGGGCGGGAACTCGACGGAGATCGCGTCGGCGACCGCGGCCACGTCACCCGAGGCCACGGCGTCGGCCAGGGTGGCCAGGCGGGCCTTGACCGCGGCCGGGCGGGGCAGGTCGAGCACCGCCGGGAGGAAGAAGACCAGCCGGTCGAACCGGTCCGGGTTGTCGGCGACCAGCCGGGTCAGCGCGCCGGCGCCCAGGCTGACCCCGAGCGCCCGGGTCGCGCCCGAGAGGTCGGAGATCGCGCGCAGGTCACGGGCCAGGTCGGCGTACGACCATGGTCCCGGCGGCGCGTCGGAGCGCCCGTGGCCGCGGAACTGGAAGAAGACCTTGCGCCCGGCGACCGCGCTGCCGTAGGGGCGGGTCACCGCGATGCCGCTGGCCAGGCCGTGCGCGAACACGGTGGTGGGGTTGCCGGCGCCGGTGACCAGGCGTTCGAGGCGGACGCCGTGCGGGGTGGCGACGACCTCGGTCTCGGGCTCGGGCAGGGTGGGGCGCCCGCTGCGCGGGGCGCTCGGGCCTGGCCCGTAGGTCCGCGGACCCCCGTCGGGCGGTGGGGGCCAGCGGAAGTCCCTCACCAGAAGCCTTTGCCGTCAGTCAGATCCTTGAGCCCTGGTCGCACGTCGAGCAGGTAGACCATGGCCGCGCCGATGCCGATCAACTGGAAGAGGTTGAGCGTGCGGTTCGAGAGCAGCAACGACAGCAACAGACAGATGCCGAGAATCGCCAGCCAGCCACCCTTGGGCAGCGAGCCGATGGCGGCGAACGCGTCGCCCCGCTGGGTGAGGCAGTGCACGAACGCGACGCCGATCAGCACCAGTGCGAGGATCAAGAACACGATGTTGATGCCCCAGAGGACATTGTCATAGAAAATGGGCGCGCTCGTGGACATGCCCCTAAGCGTACTTCCGTGTCGCGCGCACGGGTGCCGGGAGCTTTGGGCCAGCCCACCTGATCATGGCTGCTGGTGCCGGCCCGTCCGACTTCTGGGCTATCCGGGCGTCGGGTCGCGGCGTCCTCGTGGTTCAGCGCTCCGGCACGTAGCGCCATGGGGGGTCGCTGCCGGGTGCGTCGTCGGCCACATATGTCTCGGTGACCTTCTTCTCGCCGTCAGGGCCGGTCCAACGCCATTCGTGGGTGAGCGGGCTCGGCGGCAGGCCGTCGGTGATGGGCACCTCGATCTGAGTGCCGTCCTGCGGGCCGCCGATGACCGGAATCCACGCGTTTGCCATGTCCAGATCATCGCGCGGGCGATTGTCTGGCGTGCGGCGAATCGCGCTATCCGGCCGGCTCGGGTAGTCGTGCCGCCAGCCTCTTCGGCGCCATCAGCCGGTAGCTCTCGGTCAACAGCTCACCCACCTCGACCCAGTCGGTGCGCCGGCCGAAGGTGATGCCGACCACGTTGCCGCCCCAGTCGGCGCGGAAGAACGGCGGCCCCCCGCTCGCGAACGCCGCGACCTCGTCGTCGGGCGCCCGGAAGGTCATCACGACGCTGCCGTCGTCGCGGGTGTAGACGTGGGCGATGGTGCGCTGCCGGATCCGCCAGCGCATGCCGATCCAGGCTGGTTCCTCGTAGGCCTCCGGCAGGCCGAGACAGATCGCCCGCAACCTGGTGAGGATCGCGGGTGGGACGTCGCCGGGTGCGGACATACGAGGACCGTAGCGGCGCCGTACGACAGTTCCGTAGCCTCGGCCCATGCCTCAAGTGACCCTCCGCCCGGCGGCCGAGACCGACGCCGAGACGCTCGCCGAGATCTGGGAACGAGGCTGGGCCGACGGTCACCTGGGCAACGTGCCCGATGCTCTCGTAGCGGTCCGCACCCCGGAGACCTTCCGGACCCGCACGGTCGAGGGCCTGCCGCACACGACGGTGGCCCTGGTCGGCACGGCGATCGCGGGCTTCGTCAAGGTGGTCGACGACGAGGTCGAGCAGGTGTACGTGGCTGGTGCCCACCGCGGCTCCGGCGTCGCCGGGGTCCTGCTGGCGGAGGCCGAGCGGCAGGTAGCGGCCGAGGGCTACGCGGAGGCCTGGTTGGCAGTGGCGGCGGGCAACGGCCGAGCACGCCGCTTCTACGAACGCAGCGGCTGGTCAGACGCGGGCCTCTTCGACTACCTAGCCAGCACGGCCGACGGCCCAATCCCCGTCCCCTGCCACCGCTACACAAAACCAGTCGCCTAGACGACGAAGCGCCCCGCACCTAAACAGAGGTGCGGGGCCGCTCGATGTGCCGTCGCTACGGGGCGGTCGGGTTCAGGCTGAAGGTGCTGCCGCCGGACTGCGATGGGCCGGAGCGCGTCGGGTCAAGCGTCACCGTCCACCGAGTGGTGAACTCCATGCCCTGGCAGCCGACAGGGGCGTCGGCGTTCAGCGTGACGGCCTTGTTCAGGTTGATTGTGTATGAGGTGGCCGACGGGCCCATGGTGGTCGTCGGCGTGTAGCTGCCAAGGGTCATGAAGCCTGCGCAGCCGTTCTGGTCGTCGTTGACGATGTCGCTGATCTGTCCGGTGATGCTGGTGATCCTGGCGTTCATCGTGTTTTCCGACGAGACGGGGATGCTGAGCTGAACGATGCCGGACTCAGTCGGCATGAGGCCGTGATCCGCAGTGGTGGTGTCCGAGAGGGTCCGGCCCTGCCAGGTGCCGGTGACCTCGAAGGGCTCAAACGTCTCGCTCTTGCCGCCAACGACGTCTCCTGCGTCGGACTGGGACCAGAGCGCGTATGCGACGCCCGAGACGGCGAGGACGCCCGCGGCGGCGAGGGTGGCGGCGAGGATGCGCTTCGAACGCTTCTGCAAGGGAGGTCTCCTAGGGCGGGCCGGCGTAACCGGGCCGGCTCGGTGTTCATGGCGGGTATCGCGGACAAACCGGATTTTCCGGCCGTTGCGGCGACATAGGAGACTCTGCCCGAACGCGGCGAGTTCGTGGCATAGAGAACACGGTCCGTGGTTGCTCGCCAACAAGCGATCCCATCGGTCGGACCGGATGACCCCGAATAGGTGACCCCCTTGAACGCGATAATTGCTCGGCCCTGGCCGAGAATTTAAGCAACGCATAAAGCGCGCAGATCATTCTCGAAAAAGCGGTCAAGAATCGCTCCGGCACTGCGCCACATTGCGGACTGAATAACCTGCCCGGAGCGGAGCTCACGCTCGACCGCAGCCAGGCCGGGAGAAGAATCCGCAGGTCAGAGCGTTTCGCCACGCCGGTCGTTGCTAACGCCACGGGACCTGCTAGGACCGTGTTTTCCCAGCTCAGAGCGTTGTCCACGACCTCGGAAACCCCATGAAACGGGCTTAACGGGCATATTGGGTCACTCTAAGGGGTTAGGCCGTCAGGGTTTAGTTGTGCTATTTGCGCACAGCAAAGGTCGGACGGTTGCTTGCTTGAACGATAAGCGTCTTCTGGGCAAGGTTGTCATCGGCGCCGGACCGCCTCCACCGGGCCGGCGCCGACATATCTCGCCCATTCGAAAGGACTCCCGCCATGCGCAGGTTCAACAAGCGGACAGTCACCGTCGCAGTCGCCGCAGCCGTCACGCTCGGCGCCTCGAGTGCCGCTTGGGCCTGGTGGGAGTTCTCGGGCCGGACCACCGTCCAGGCCTCGGCCGCCTCGATCAAGCCGATCGAGGTCGAGACGCGGGACGTCAACGGCCTCTACCCGGGTGCGGAGAAGGACCTGCGGGTCGAGATCTACAACCCGAACCCGTTCCCGGTCGTTATCACGGAAGCCGAGGCGACCGTCCGCACCAGGTCGGAGCACTGCGACGACGCGATCAGCGTCGAGTTGCCCAGGCGACCGGTCCGGGTCGAGCCGGGCCACAAGACCTACACGTTGGAAGACGCCGTTCGGATGGACCGCGACGTGGAGCGATGCCAGGGCGCGGACTTCAAGGTGGTCATTTTCTACTCGGGCCAGAACGCGGCCTGATCGCCGTCGGCGGGCGGCGGGGCCGGTTCGGCCCGGCCGCCCGCCGAGCCCAGCAATGAGCGTAGGAGCGTCCATGCGCAACATGTCCCAGCGCACCGCCATCATCACGCTGGTCGCGGTCATCGTGACCGGCATCGCCAGCGTGGCGTGGGCGGCGTGGTCGGTCACCGGCCAGGGGACCGCGACGGTGACGGCGGCGGAGGTGACCGCGCTGCAGGCGACGGCCCGGCCGACGGGGAGCCTGTTCCCGGGTGGCACCGCCGACATCGAGATCAGCGTGACCAACCCCAACGAGTTCGCCGTCGAGGTGCAGTCGTTCGCGCAGGCGACGGACATCGTCGTCGACGCCGCGCACGCCGCCGGGTGTCCGGCGGGCAACGTGCGGCTCAAGGCGACCAAGAAGCCGATCGGCGAGCGCATCGAGGCCGACGGCGGCCGCGAGACGTTCGTGGTCGAGGACGCGGTCGAGATGGTCTACAACGCACCCGAGTCCTGCATGGGCGCATCGTTCGAGATCACGCTCGCGTTGGCCGGCGTCGGCCTGCCGGACTGAGGTCGTCGTGAAGCTGACGACGTCCCTCGCCGCGGGTGCGGTGGCGCTCGCGCTGGCGGACGCCTTGGCCGCTTCCGGCCCCGCCGGCGCCGAGATCAGGCTGACCGGCGACGAGGCGCACACCTTCGTGATCGACGGGACGACGGTGTCCGGCCTCCACCCGGGCTCCGAGCGGTCGGGCAAGTTGCGGGTCCGGAACCCGTACACGTTCGACCTGCGGGTTACTAGCCTGCGCGCTGACGTCGTCGACAGCTCCAGCCCCATCTGCCCGCCCCACTCGGGCAACCTCGCCGCCGGCCCGCACCAGGGCTGGCTGCCCCTAACGGTGCGCGCCCGTCAGTCGCGTGATGCCGGTTCGATTCCGATCCGGATGCCCGCCTCGGTGACCAACGAATGCTCGGCGGTCACCTTCACCATCCGGATCACCGGTGTAGCCACGAAGGTGAACAAGTGAAGAGACTGATCGCCACGTCCCCTGCTGTCCTCGGTGGCATTGCCGCTGTCACCCTGGTCGCCGGCGCCGGGGCGGCGATCGCCGCGTGGCGCGTGCAGAGCGACGAGGTCGTGCTAACCGCCGAGACCGCGACGCTCTCGCCCGGCAACAAGCCGGTGGTCAGCGCCGCCGGCAACGTGGTGACCGTGTCGTGGATGCCCAACACGTTCGGCGAGCGGAAGGTCGACAGCTACCGCATCCAGCGGTACGACCTGGCCGGCTCGAGACAACAGCCCCGCGGCACCTGCGAGGAGAACGTCGCCAAGGAGTCCTGTGCGGACTCAGGTGTGCCGACCGGCTCGTGGCGCTACTCGGTCGTGCCGGTCAAGGGCGGGTGGACCGGCCCGGAGAGTGCCAGGAGCGATGCGGTGATCGTCGCCGCCGACGGCAAGGCCGTGGTGGTCCCCGACCCGGCGGTCGAGAAGCCGGCCGGCCCGGCCGCAGGTCCCGCCGTCGTCGCGATCGGCGACCCCGCCCAACCCGCCGCCGACCCCGCGCCGGGCAGCCCACCCGCGTGGACCGTGCAGCCGGGCACCGATGGGGTGCTCGGCACGGACGACACGCTGACCTACGCCGGTGGGTCTCCGGTCGCGCCGGCCGACGTCATCACCGGTTGGGACGGCGCCTCCCGCCCGGTCATCGTGGTGGCCGAGGCCGGCGCGCAGCCGGTGCTGACGGTCGACGACGGCGCGACCCGGGTCTTCGGCCCGCTCGCGGTGCCGCCCGCGACGGTGCCGGCCGACGTCACGTTCGACGCGACGCTGGCCGAGGTGAAGGGCCGGATCGTGGTCACGCTCGGCGCGATGCGGGCGGCGCCGGCACCGGCCGAGGAGGCCACCGCACCCGGCGCCCCGACCGCCGGCACCGAGCCGACCGAGGGCACCGACGCCCCGGAGACCCCCGACACGACCACGCCCGGCACGGAAGCCCCGGAGACGGCCGAGCCTGCGGGCACGCCGAGCACCACCGAGTCGGCCGGCGGCACCGACCAGCCGGCTTCCGGCGGCGACGGCGGTGATGGCGGTGATGGCGGCGACGGTGAAGAGAGCCAGAGCGAGCCGGCCGCCGCGACCGGCACGCCGGCCGCGGAGGTGACCCCGTCGACGGCCGGCAGCGAGCCGGCCGTCGTGCTCGTCGCCACATGACCGGCCCGGCCGGCGAAGAACCGACGACGAGCGAGGTCACGGGCCGTAACCTCGCGACCGTCCTGAGCGGTGTATCCGGTGTGCAGCTCACGCCGAAGAAGGTCCTCGCGCTGATCCTCGGGCTCGGTCTGCCCGTCGTGGTCGCCGCCGGCTGGGTGCTCGGTCAGCGCCAGGCCACCGGCACGCCGGCCGGTGGGTCGGGGGCGATGGGCACCGCGCCGCACGAGCAGGTGCCTTCGCCGGCCGCCCAGTACGACGTCTACGACGGCGCGCCGACGATCGTGCCGATGGCGAGCACCTCGCCCGCGCCGTCGCCACGACCCAGGAGCGCCGGGCCGAAGAGCAGCGAGGCGCCGCAGCCGACGATCCCGCCCAGCGCCGTGCCCGAGGACCAGACACCGAGCCCGGAGCCGAGCCCCACGGACACGAGCCCGAGCCCGGTGGAGCCGAGCGCGGAGACCTCTAAATAGCCGGCTAAACCGCCCAAAAAGGAGGCGGTCGCCCGTACGGTCACCTCATGGGCCTGATCCTGGCGATCGTTTCGGCGATCTGCTACGGCTCGGCGTCGGTGTTCCAGGCGGTCGCCGCCCGCCGGGCGCCGAGCTCGGACACCGTGAGCGCGAAGTCGCTGGTCGGGGTGTTCGCGCAGTGGCCGTACATCCTCGGTCTGGCCCTGGACGGTGCCGGCTTCGTGGCCCAGTTCATCGCGCTGCGCAGCCTGCCCATCTTCCTCGTGCAGGCGGCGCTGGCGGCCAGCCTCGCGGTCACCGCGGTGATCGCCATCCCGCTGCTCAAGTTGCGGCTCGGCACCGTGCAGTGGCTCGCGGTCGGCGGCGTCTGCGTCGGCCTCGCGCTGCTGGGCGTCTCGGCCGGCCACGAGAATGCCGACCAGCCCTCGTGGGGCTTCCGGATCGGCGTGACCATTGCCGTGCCCGTGCTGGCCCTGCTCGGCCTGGCCGCGCTCAAGCTCGAGGACCCGCTGCGAGCGGCGACCCTCGGTCTGGTCGGCGGCCTGTTCTTCGGGATCGTGGCGCTGGCCGCGCGGTCGATCTCCGACGTGGACTTCGTCGACTGGTTCAGCGGTCCGGAGATCTACACGCTGGTGGTCGCCGGCGGCCTGGCCTTCGTGTTCTACACGATCGGCCTCCAGCGCGCCTCGGTGACGACCGTGACCGCCGGCCTGGTGATCGGTGAGACGGTGCTCCCGTCGGTGGTCGGCGTGCTCGCGCTTGGCGACACCACCCGGCGCGGCTTCATCCCGGTCGCGGCGGTCGGCTTCGCCCTCGCGATCGCCTCCAGCCTGATGCTGGCCAAGTACGGCAGCCTGGAGGAGCCGGAAGCAGCGACCGACGCGCCGAAAACGGGAACCGCCGAGCTACAGGCGGACTAGACCGGCTGCTCGGCGATCCGGCGCGCGTTCAGCGGCCGGTGCACGCCGGCCTCCACGCGGTACGCGTCGGCCCCAGGAGCGGACGTGACCGCCTCGACCAGCTCTGTGCCGACATAGTGCAGCCCGGTCCCGTCGTCGGTGGCGTACCCGGCGGGCAAGGTCCCGTCGTCCACCAACCGCTGGAACAAGGCCCGCCGGGGCTGGCTCGTGTAGTCGTGGTGGACGCCGTTGCTGTAGGGCAGGAAGCCGAGCGCGTCGGTCACCGGGTCGAGGTCGTCGGAGAACGAGTCGGTGGTGCCGCCCGTGTGCCAGCAGATGCTGCCCGCGCTGCCACCGCCGAGCACCACGCCGGCCTCCCAGCACTCGCGCATGATCTCGTCGAGCCGGTGCGCCCGCCAGACCGCCAGCAGGTTGACCACGCTGCCGCCGCTGACCCAGATCAGGTCCCGGGAGAGCAGGAACGACCGCACGTCACGGACGTTGGGCTGGGGGAAGAGCTGTAAGTGGCTCGGCTCGGCGTCGGCGGAGTCCCGCAGCACGGCGTAGAGGCTGGCGATCGCCGCCGGGTCGTCGCCGACCGCGGTGGTGACGAAACAGACCTTGGCCCGGGGTACGCCGGTCAGCGATATCGCGTGGTCGAGAAGGGCGCTGCGCCGGCCAGGCGGCGTGCCGGCCGGACGGGCAGCGGGCGAGACGGCGAAGATCTGCGGCGGACGAGACACGCGCTTGATCATGTCAGAAGCGGATGGGCCAACCAGCGGGGCGAACGACGCCCACCCCCGTAAGCGTCGCCCGCTCGCCCGCCGGTTTCAGGTGGCCGACCGTCCCCCAACGGGTTGGCCACCGTACCCCCAACGCTTGCGCTCGCGTGCCGGGCCTCGCGGCCTGCGGCTACCCCAAAAACCCCTCGAGCGTGGCGCCAAGAAGAACGGTAGTTCTCGACGAGATCAGTGGACAAGCGAGAATGCCTGTCTCGCCCATCACATCGGTCCTTACCGCCCAGTAGGTGAGGTGGGCTCGAAGAGATGGGTGAACGCCTGGAGGTTCGCCGTGGACTCGCCGCGCTTGACGCGCCATTCCCACTCGCGCCGGATCGCCGTGCCGAAGCCGATTTCCAGCATCGTGTCGAACGAGTCGTCGGCATAGCTCAGCACGGCGCCGAGCAAGCGGTCGAGCTCGTCCTCGGTGACCGCGGCCAGGCCGGTCCGGCCGGTCAAGTAGACGTCACCGGCCTGGTCGATGGAGAAGGCGACCCCGTACATCCGGGCGTTGCGCTGGAGGAGCCAGGCCCACAGCTCTTCGCGCCGCTCGTCCGGCTGGCGCATCACGAACGCCTCGATCCGCAGGGCGTGCTCGCCGACGATCAGGTTGCAGGTGGTCTTGAGCTTGTGGGTGCCGGGCAGGGTCACCACGTAGGACAGCTCGCCGGTCGGCTCGTACGCGAGCTCCCGCTCGGCGCAGACCCGCTCGATCAGCGCCGCGACCTCGGCCGGCGAGGGGCCGCTCACCACGCGGCCGCGCCCGCGCCCAACGCCGCCGCTTCGCCCTCGAGCCGGGCGGTCAGCCGCTCTCGATGCTCCGTCACCGCACCACCGTAAACCGCGAGCAGCCCGCTCGCCGTGCGCGACCAGGAGAACTCGCTGGCGTGCGCGACGGCGCCCCGGGAGAGCTCGACCCGCAGGCCCGGCGCGGCCAGCAGGCCGCCCAGCGCACGCGCCCAGTCGTCCGGGTCGTGGCCGTCGACCAGCACGCCGCTGATGCCGTCGCGGACCGCGGTGACCAGGCCGCCTACCGCGGCGGCGACCACCGGGGTGCCACAGGCCTGCGCCTCGACGGCGACCAGCCCGAACGACTCGTTGTACGACGGCACGGCGACCAGGTCGGCGGCGCGGTAGACGTCGGCGAGGTCGCTGCCGGTCTGCGGGGGCAGGAAGCGCACGGCGTGGCTGATGCCGAGGGAGGCCGCGAGCTCGATCAGCGCGGCCGGCCGGGCCAGGCCGGTGCCGCTCGGGCCGCCGACGATCACCACGGTCAGGTCGCGGGCGAGCTCCGGGTCTCGGGCGTGCAGCGCGGCGGCCGCGGCCAGCAACACGTCGGGTGCCTTGAGCGGCTGGATCCGGCCGACGAACGCGACGATGTGGCCGCGCTCGGGCAGCCCCAGCCGGCGCCGGGCGGAGCCCTTGTCGCCAGGCGTGAAGCGGTCCAGGTCGACGCCGGGCTCGACCACGCTGACCAGGTCGGGGTCGGCTCCGTACCGGTCGATCAGGTCGCGGGCCTCGAACGTCGTGTTGGCCACCAGCCGGTCGGCCTCGGCGACCACCTGCTCCTCGCCGACCACCCGGGCCAGCGGCTCGGGCCGGTCACCGGCGGCGAGCTGCGCGTTCTTGACCTTGGCGAGGGTGTGCGCGGAGTGCACCAGCGGCACGCCCCAGCGTTCCCGGGCCAGCCAGCCGACCTGCCCGGAGATCCAGTAGTGCGAGTGCACCAGGTCGTAGTAGCCGGGCGCGTGTGCCGCCTCGGCGCGGAGCACGCCGGTGGCGAAGGCGCACATCTGCGCCGGCAGGTCTTCCTTGGCCAGGCCCTCGAACGGACCGGAGATGACGTGCCGGACCAGCACGCCCGGCGCCATCTCGACGGTGTGCGGGAGGTCGCTGGAGGTGGCCCGGGTGAAGATCTCGGTCTCGACACCGGCCTCGGCGAGCCGGCGGGCGACCTCGGTGACGTAGACGTTCATGCCGCCCGCGTCACCGGTGCCGGGCTGGTCGAGCGGTGAGGTGTGAACGGACAGCGTGGCGATGCGTCGGGGGAGCGGCCAGGGCTTGGGTCCTCGCTGCCGGCCGACGCCGGACGGCGCCTGCACCACATCTGCTCCTTCCAAGCCGGGGGCCCGGCATCGCCGGGCGCCCATGTATAAACCTCTCCCCCAGGCGACATCTTCCCCACGGACGGGTGGCTACGCCTACTCGGCGGGAGACATACGTGACGGACTTCATCCGGCAATGAGGCGCGCCACGGGATGGGAGAGGATTGTCGGCATGCCGATCGCCATCGTCACCGGTGCCTCCAGCGGGATAGGGGCAGCTACCGCCCGCCGCCTGGCCATCGAGGGGTTCACCGTCGTCCTGTCCGCCCGGCGAGCCGACCGGCTGGCCGAGTTGGTGACGCAGATCACCGACGCCGGCGGCAGTGCGGTCGCGGTGCCCTGCGACGTCACCTCCGACGAGTCGGTCGTGGGTCTGGCCGAGGCGGTGGCCGACCTCGCCGAGTCGTACGGGCGGGAGGCCGGCGGCCCGGACGAGCCGGTCACCCTGCTGGTCAACAACGCCGGCGGCGCGATCGGCCTCGACTACGTCGAGCACGGCTCGGTCGACGACTGGCAGTGGATGTTCGACGTCAACGTGCTGGGCACGCTGCGCGTGACCAAGGCCCTCCTGCCGCAGCTGGAGGCCTCCGAGGCCGGCACGATCGTGATGGTCAGCTCCACCGCGGGCTTCATCGTGTACGAGGGCGGGGGCGGCTACAGCGCCGCCAAGCACGGCATGACCGCGATGACCGGCACGCTGCGGCTCGAGCTGGCAGGCCGCCCGGTGCGAGTGGTCGAGGTCGACCCGGGCATGGTGCGCACCGACGAGTTCGCGGCCAAGCGATTCCGCGGCGACCAGGAGCGCGCCGACGCGGTCTACGCCGGGGTCGAGATGCCGCTGACCGCCGACGACGTGGCCGACTGCATCGCCTGGACGGCGACTCGGCCGCAGCACGTCAACATCGACCGGATCGTCGTCCGGCCCCTGGCCCAGGCCGCGCAGCACAAGGTCGCCAAGGGACGGATCGGCCGGCAACGGCCGACCAGCTAGCAGAGCGGGAAGCAGAACTGACCGGGCGGCAGCGTCCGCAGGGGTTCGTCACCAGAGGGACGACGAACCCCAACCGGCTGCGCCGGATCGACAACTGGATCGCGGCGTACGCGGGGAATGGGTTGCGGGATGCCGTCGATCCGCTGGTGGTCGACCTCGGCTACGGCGCCACCCCGGTGACCGCGGTCGAGCTGCGCTCCCGGCTCGCCCGCGTGCGACCCGACGTGCGGGTGGTCGGGCTGGAGATCGACCCCGTCCGGGTGGCAGCGGCCGCGCCGGCCGCCGATCCGCCCGGGCTGACCTTCGCCCGCGGTGGTTTCGAGCTGGCCGGGCTGCGTCCGGTGGTGGTGCGGGTGCTCAACGTGCTGCGCCAGTACGACGAGGGCGCTGTGGTCGACGCGTGGGCGATGATGACCCGCGCGTTGGCACCGGACGGGATCGTGGTCGAGGGCACCTGCGACGAGCTGGGCCGGCTGGCCGCCTGGGTCTGCCTGGATCGCTCCGGCCCGCGCTCGCTGACCTTGGCCGCCCGCCTGTCGACCCTGGACACCCCGGCCACGCTGGCCGAACGGCTGCCCAAGGCGCTGATCCACCACAACGTGCCGGGGGAGCCGGTGCACGACCTGCTGCTGGCGCTGGGCGACGGTTGGCGGGACGCGGCGCCGTACGCGACGTTCGGCGCGCGACAGCGCTGGCAGCGCGCGGTGGCCTCGGTCAAGACCGCCGGCTGGCCGGTGCTGGATCGCCCCGCCCGTTGGCGGCTCGGAGAGCTGACGGTCGCCTGGTCCGCGATCATGCCGACAAAATTCCCTTAAGCGGACACGCCACCTAAATCGCCACAGCCTCGTTGGGCCGTCTGACAACAACCCATCACACAGACGGGGAGGACAGGCTGTGCGTAACCGGCTGTCCCTCATTCTCGCCGCTTTCGCGCTGCTGGTGCCGGCGATCGCGCTGACCAGTGTGGCCGCCCAGGCCGCGCCGGCCGCGTACGTGGCCGCGGCGCCGTGTCCGCCGGGCTCCGTCCAGCAGGACTACTACTGCGAGCCGACCGACACCCCGACGACGCCGGTCGTCGAGGAGCCGACGCCCGAGCCCACGCCGATGCTGCCGAAGACCGGTGCGGACGCCGGGGTCGTGGCCGGGATCGGCGGCGGCGTGCTGCTGGTCGGCGCGGTCATCGCGATCTGGGCGACGGCTTTCCGCCGCCGCCACCGTTTCGAGGCCTGAGCTCTGCAACACCCCCCAGCCCGGTGCGTACCCGGGGGTCCAGTGGGGGTTACCGAAGGGGGTCCGCTCGCCGCGGGCCCCCTTCCCTTTGTCTCAGAGAGCGCAGTTGACCAACACCGGCTCGGGGTGCAGGGTCACGCCGAACCGCTCGTGCACGCCGTCGCGGATCTCGCGCGCCAGGTCGAGCAGCGCGGCCGTGCTGCCCTGGCCGCGGTTGGTCAGCGCCAGGGTGTGCTTGCCGGAGATGGCCACGCCACCCCGGCCGCCGTAGCCCTTGGTGAACCCGGACTTGTCGATCAGCCAGGCGGCGCTGACCTTGACCGTGCCGCCCGCGGCCGGCCACGAGGGCGGGTCGCCGACGCCGCCGGCCCGCGCGCGCAGGAACTCGAAAGCGGCCGCGTCGAGCACCGGGTTCGTGAAGAACGAGCCGACGGACCAGGTGTCGTGGTCGGCCGCGTCGAGCACCATGCCCTTGCCCGCGCGCAGGGCACGGACCGCCGCCCGGGCCTCGGCCAGCGGCACCCGCTCGCCCGGCGCGACCGCCAGCGCCCGGGCGAGCTCCGCGTAGCGCAGCGGCGCCGACCGCGGGTCCCGGGCCAGCCGGAAGTCGACCGAGAGCACGACCCAGCGGTCGCTGTGCTTGAAGACGCTGGTCCGGTAGGCGAAGCGGCACTCGGCCGGAGCCATTCGGCGGACGGTGTCGTCGAGCCGGTCGTAGACCTCGACGCCGACGATCGTCTCGGTGACCTCCTGGCCGTACGCGCCGACGTTCTGGATCGGCGTCGCGCCGGCCGAGCCGGGGATCCCGGAGAGGCACTCGACCCCGGACCAGCCGGCGTCGACGGTGGCGGCGACGAACTCGTCCCAGGGCTCGCCGGCCGCGACCCGGACCACGACGTGGTCGGCGTCGGAGTCGACGACCTCGAAACCGCGGGAACGGATCAGGATCACCGGTCCGGGTACGCCCGCGTCGGCGATCACGACGTTGCTGCCACCGGCCAGGATCATGCCGGGTGCACCGTCGCGCGCGGCCGCGCGTACCATTTGCACGATTTGATCCGGGTCTTCCGCCCTTTGCACCTGGTCTGCGGGGCCGCCCAACCGCAGCGTGGTGAAGTCGGCCAACGCTCGTGGATCGAGCGGGCCGGTGGCGGTCGGAGGTTCGGCGCTAACGTCTGGCACGTTGTTCACCCTAGGCTGGGATGCTCCGGCATCAGTGGCGACGGTCCGGCCTGCACCTAAGGAGCACCCGATGACCAGACTGCACGGCACCAAGGACTTCTGGCTCGGCGGTGTGCGAGCGGAGGCGGCCGCGTTCGCCGCCGCGGTGGCCCAGGCGCCGCCCGACGCCCCCGTCCCGTCCTGCCCCGGCTGGACCGTCACCGACCTGGTCCACCACCTCGGCAGCTGCTACGAGTGGGTGACCGCGCTCGTGGAGCGGGGCGGCACCGAGCGGCCCGAGAGGCGCGAGCACCCCGTCGACGTGCCCGGCGGTGAGGCGGCGCTGGCCTGGTGGCAGATGCGCTACGACACCCTGATCTCCACTCTGGACGCGGCCGATCCCGAGGCTCCGCTGTGGAACTGGGCGCCGCAGTCCAAGAAGGCCGGCTTCTGGAACCGGCGGATGGCGCACGAGACCGCCGTGCACCGCTGGGACGCGCAGATGGCGCTGGCGGCGAGCGAGCCGATCGAGGCGAAGCTGGCCGCAGACGGGATCTCCGAGGCGCTGGACAGCTGGCTGCCGGCCGGGCGGCGCAAGAGCGGCGACCGTCCGCACGGTGTCGTGCAGCTCTTCGCGGCCGACGCCGACCAGGAATGGCTGGTGCGACTGCGCGGCGAGGGCGTCGCCCTGCTCGACACCGACACGATCCTCGACACCGACGAGCCGCCGGCCCGGGTGCAGGCCGAGGGCACCGCGAGTGATCTGCTGCTGGCGATCTACGGCCGGGTGGGCTTCGATGTCCTGGTGGTCAGCGGCGACCCGACGCTGCTGACGGCGTTACGCACGGGGTGATTCCTTGACCAGGGCGAAGAACGGAACCCGAGAGCGGCCGACGCTCGAGGCGGTGGCCAAGCGGGCAGGCGTGTCCCGGGCCACCGTGTCGCGGGTGGTCAACGGCTCGACCACGGTCGCCGAGCCGATCCAGGAGGCGGTCCGGCGGGCGGTGCGCGAGCTGGGCTACGTGCCCAACCTCGCCGCCCGGAGCCTGGTCACCCAGCGCACCGACTCCGCCGCCCTGATCCTGCCGGAGACGCCGACCAGGGTGTTCTCCGACGACCCGTTCTTCCACGGCGTCATCCGCGGCGTCTCGATGGAGCTCGACGCGGCCGACAAGCAGCTCGTGCTGCTGATCGCCGGCTCGACCGCAGGCCACGACCGGGTCGAGCGCTACACGATGGGCCGGCACGTCGACGGCGTCATGTTCGCCTCGATGCACGGCGCCGACCCGCTGCCCGCCGCGCTGATCCGGATGGGCATCCCGGTCGTGTGCAGCGGCCGGCCGCTCGGTCGGGCCACGGTCGAGGTGCCGTACGTCGACGTCGACCAGATCGGCGGCGTGGTCTCGGCCGTCCGGCACCTGCTCGACTCGGGCCGCAAGCGGATCGCGACGATCTCCGGGCCGCAGGACATGGTGGCCGGCATCGACCGGCTGACCGGCTACCGGCAGGCGCTGCGCGACTCCGACCGGCGCTCGATCGTCGCCATCGGCGACTTCACCCGGGAGTCCGGCACCGTCGCGATGCGCCAGCTCCTCGACGACGACCCGAAGCTCGACGCGGTGTTCGCGGCCTCCGACCTGATGGCCCACGGCGCGTTGCGGGCGCTGCGGGAGGCGGGGCGGCGGGTGCCGGACGACGTCGCGGTGATCGGCTTCGACGACATCGAGATGGCCCGCTACACCGAGCCGCCGCTGACCACGGTCCGCCAGCCGATCCAGCAGATCGGCCGCGAGATGGCCCGCCAACTGATGCGCCTGGTCGCGGGCGAGGAGATCGAGCCGGTCACGATGCTCCCCACCGAATTGATCATTAGAGAGAGTGCTTGATTGCTCGGTACGAGCGCGCTGCTCCGCTCCCTCACGTGGCCAGGCGCCGCCCGGGATCTTGTGAGCCCGCCGGTTCGCGCTTAGACCGCTACGTGTTCTCGTTCGTGTGTGGCTAGTGCTCGGCGGGCGGCTTCGCGGTCGCGGGACGGGCCGGTCAGCAGGTGGCCGACGGCGGCGACCAGGCCGACCGCTCCGACGACGATCCAGTGCCAGCTGCCGAGGTGGTCGAGGCTGAGGCCGCCGAGGGCCGGGGTGATGAAGGCGGCCGCCGGGAAGGTCAGGCTGAACACCGACTGGTAGCGGCCGCGCAGTTCCTCCGGTGACAGCTCCGCGTTGACCTCGGCGTTGGGTGGCGCGGCCAGCATCGAGCCGATCGTCCAGATCACCGACGCGAGCAGGTAGACGGCCAGGTGGTCGGCGAAGGCCAGGGCGCCGAAGCCGAGGCCGATCAGCCCGAGCGCCGTGGCCAGCACGGTGTGCTTGCGGTGGCCGTCGATCAGCGGGGGCACGAAGAGCTGGCCGACCACGATGAGGGCGGCGCTGATCGCGACCACCGTCCCGTACGCGGCGGGGCTCAGTCCGTCGCTGCGCATCGCCAGCGGCATGATCGTCGAGGTCTGGGTGGACAGCGCGGCGAGCAGGAACGTCAGGCCGACGAAGACCAGGTACGTGCGGTCGGTGAGGGCCGTCAGCAGCCCGCCGTTGTGCGCGACGCCCGCGTTGCGGCGGAACGTCTCCGGCACCTTCCAGGCGATCACCGCCGCCGTGACCGCCGTGGCGCCCGCGTCGGCGAGGAACAACGCCAGGTAGCTCACCTGGGCCAGCACGCCGGCGAGCAGGCCGGCCGCGGCCATGCCTAGGTTGAACGACCAGAACTGCAGGTTGAACGCCCGCGAGCGGCGTTCGGCGGGCACGATGTCGACGATCGCGGCGACGAAGGCCGGCATGGGCATCGAATGGACGAGCCCGAGTGCGACGGTGAGGGCCGCGATCGCGCCGAGGTGCGTGGTGAAGGCCAGCGCCGCCATCAGCCCCGCCGCCACGGTGTGCGCCCAGAACAGCGTGGCCCGCCGTCCCCAGTGGTCGGCGAGGACGCCGCCGAGCAGCGTGCCGGCGACGCCGCCGATCCCGTAGCCGCCGACGACCAGGCCGGCCAGGCTGGCCGAGGCGCCGCGCTCGTCGGTCAGGTAGACCGACATGATCAGCATGGCGAACGCGCCGACCCGGTTGATCAGCATGCCGGTCCAGAGGTACCAGTAGGTCCCGGGCAGGCCGCCCGCGGTGTTCCGCAACCAGGCCCGCAACCCCGTCCTCCTTCAGTTAAGAAAGCTTACGGAGGGACGCTACGAAGCGGCGGAGGTTGGCGCCAGCGTGTCGCTCATCACGCCGGGTGGAGCGGGTGTGACGGGCACCGACGCGCGTGCGGCGGCGGCGATCGCGGCCGTGCGCCGTTCCCGCGCCGGCCCGGCGGTCAGGTTGATCGCCGCCGCGAGGAAGGCGATCAGCGCGCAGCCCACCCAGAGCGCGGTGTTGCCGAGCAGGTCGCGGACGAAGCCGCCGGCCACCGGTGCGGTGAAGCCGGCGATCGACCAGGAGAGCGCGAAGACACCCTGGTAGCGGCCGCGGACCGAGGCGGGGGCCAGGTCGGCGATGGTCGCCGCGTTGGCCGGCGAGTAGACCATCTCGCCGACCGTCCAGACCAGCACGGTCATGGCATAGAGCCAGGCACTGCCAGCGACGGCGGTCAACCCGAAGCCGATGCCCTGCACGATCGTGCCGACCGCGAGCACCCGCACGCGGCTGTGCCCGCCGATCAGTTTCGGGATGAAGAGTTGGCCGAGCACGATCAGCACGCCGTTGAGCGCGATCACCCAGCCGAAGGTCGACGAGGACAGGCCGTCGTCGGTCATCGCGATCGGCAGCATCGAGATGTGCTGCAGGAAGACCATCGCGGCCAGCAGGTTCGCCAGGGTGAAGACCAGGAACACCCGGTCCCGCAGGACCATGCCGAGACCTCCGCCGTTGCCGGCGACCGCCAGGTGTGCGCCGACCGGTCGGGTCTCCTTGATCTTGGTGAATACGATCGCGGCGGTGATCAGCGTGGCCGAGGCGTCGAGCACGAAGAGCAGCACGTAGTCGAGGTGCGCCGCGAAACCGCCGAGGATCGCCGCCGATGCGAAGCCCAGGTTGATCGCCCAGTAGTTGAGGGAGAAGGCGCGTACCCGATCGCGGTCCGGCACGACGTCGACCATCATCGCGGCGAACGCCGGCCGGGCGGCCTCGGCGAACGCGCCGAGCGCGAACGCGACGCCGGCGATCATCGCGAAGGGGCGGGAGAAGCCGAGCAGCAGCATCATGCCCGCGCCGCCGACGTGCGCGACCAGCAGCGTCGGCCGCCGGCCCCAGCGATCGGCGAGGATGCCGCCGACCATCGTGCCGACCCCGCCGCCGGCGCTCCATAGGCCGACCACCAGGCCGGCCTGGATGTCGCTGAAGCCCCGCTCCTTGGTCAGGTAGACCGTCAGGAAGATCAGTACGAAGCCGCCGAGCCGGTTGACCAGGGTGCCGCACCAGAGATACCAGAACGTCCTGGGAAGCCCACCCGTCGTCTCACGCAACCAGCTTCGTACCACTCCCAGGCCCCCTTTGTAATGACCGCCAATCCGCAGCGGCCTTACGCAACCTAGGGGCTGGGCACCCAGGAAGTCATCAGGATTACCGCATGGCGGTCGTCACGCCGGGTGGGTCGCAAGCCGGTTCATGGGCTGCGCGAGGATGGCGGCATGACTGTGGGGACGTTGGTGCTGCTCCGGCACGGCGAGAGCGAGTGGAACGCGAAGAACCTGTTCACCGGGTGGGTCGACGTCGACCTCACCGACAAGGGCGAGACCGAGGCCCGGCGCGGCGGCGCGCTGCTGCGGGAGCACGACCTGCTGCCCGACGTGCTGCACACCAGCGTGCTGCGCCGCGCGATCCGCACCAGCGAGCTCGCGCTGGGCGAGGCCGGCCGCTCGTGGATCCCGGTGCGCCGGTCGTGGCGGCTCAACGAGCGCCACTACGGGGCGCTCCAGGGCAAGAACAAGAAGCAGACGCTCGAGGAGTACGGCGAGGAGCAGTTCATGCTCTGGCGCCGGTCGTACGACGTGCCGCCGCCGCCGATCGACCCGAACGACGAGTGGGCGCAGACCGACGACCCGCGCTACGCGGCCCTCCCGCCCGAGCTGATGCCGCGCACCGAGTGCCTCAAGGACGTGCTCGTCCGCACGCTCCCGTACTGGTACGACGCGATCGTCCCGGACCTGCTGGCCGGCAGGACGGTGCTGGTCGCCGCGCACGGCAACTCCCTGCGCGCCGTGGTCAAGCACCTCGACGGCATCTCCGACGAGGCGATCGCCAAGCTCAACATCCCGACCGGCATCCCGCTGCGCTACGACCTGGACGCCAACCTGCGCCCGATCACCCCGGGCGGCGCGTACCTGGACCCGGCGGCCGCCGCCGAAGCCGCAGCCGCCGTAGCCAACCAGGGACGCTAAAAATCAAACCTGTTCGCCGGTCACTAGGTAGATCACGTGGTGGCCGGCGTTCACGGCGTGGTCGGCGAAGCGCTCGTAGAAGCGGCCCAACAGGGCTCCGTCGATGGCCGTCTCGGCTCCGTAGGGCCAGTCGGGGCTGAGCATGACCTTGAACAGCTCGACGTGCAGCGCGTCCATCGCGTCGTCGTCGGTCTCGAGCTCGGCGGCGCCGACCGTGTCGAGCTTGGAGATCACGGTCGCGATCTTGGCCGCCATCTTGTCGGCCACGGCGGCCTTCGCCTGGAAGACCGGGCGCAGCTCGGCCGGGACCGCCGGCGACGGGTGGCGGCGCAGCGCCGTCTTGGCCACGTGGTCGGCGAGGTCGCCCATCCGCTCCAGGTCGGCGGCGGTCTGCAGGGCGGTGATCAGCACCCGCAGGTCGCTGGCCACCGGAGCCTGGCGGGCCATGAGATCGGTCACCCGCTCCTCGACCTGGTTGTAGAGCGCGTCGACCTCGGCATCCCGGGAGATCACATCCTCCGCGGCGGCCTTGTCGGCACGCAGCAGTGCGGTGGTCGCCTCGGCCATCGCGGTGCGGACCGCCTCGGCCATGTCGACCAACAGCTGGCTGACGATGTGCAGGTCAGCGCGGAACTCTTCGCGCAAGGCCATCTTGGTGCTCCTGGGGAACGATTGACATATGTCCGGTTCACCGTAGGTGTACGCCAAAGAACGCTAGTGAACGGCGCTCTGCCGGCTGGTGAACATTGTGCGATCTGCCCCTGCTCCGCCCGGCCCGACCAGGCTTTTCGTTAACAATGACCCTACGATCGCCTCGTGGAATGGGCGATCGTGGCTGGCGTGTGCGTCAGTCTGTTGGCGGGCTTCGCCGCCGGTTCGCTGATCCCGCGCATCAGGCGGCGGGGGTCAGCGACCGTCGCCGCTACCCGCGCCGCGGGCGAGGGAAGGCAGGCGATCACCATCGACCGGGACGGTCCGCAGCCCGGGCTGGGTCGCAAGAGCCTCGACTCGCTGCGGGTCGGCGTGGTGGTGCTCGACGGCGACGACACGGTGGTGCTGGTCAACCCGGCGGCGCGGGCGATGGGCCTGCTGCGCTCGGCAGGCACGCCCGGGAGCCTCGTCGCGCACCCGATCATCCGTACCCTGGCCGGCCAGGTCCGCCGCTCCGGCGTCCGCCGCGAGGTCGAGATGGACCTGCCGCGCGGCGACGGCCTCTCGGACCCGCTGGGCGTGCACCTGCGGGCGGTCGGCCTCGGCGGCAACTTCGTGGCCGTGGAGGCCGCCGACGTCACCGAGTCGCACCGGGTCAGCCGGGTGCGCCGGGACTTCGTCGCCAACGTCAGCCACGAGCTCAAGACCCCGATCGGCGCGCTCCAGCTCCTAGCCGAGGCGCTGCTCGACGCCACCGACCCGACCAACGTCGGCCCCCAGCCCGGCGCCGGCCCCGAGGAAGACGTGGCCGCCGCCCGCCGGTTCGCGGTGCGGATCCAGCACGAGTCGACCCGGCTGGGCCGGCTCGTCAACGAGCTGCTCGAGCTGACCCGGCTTCAGGGCGCCGACCCGCTGCCCGATCCCGAGCCGGTCCCGGTGGACTGGGTGGTCGCCGAGGTGATCGACCGCACCCGCACGACGGCCGCCGCCCGCGAGATCGAGGTCGTGGTCGAGGGCAAGCGCGGGCTCACCGTCTACGGCAGCGACAGCCAGTTCGCCACCGCGCTGTCCAACCTGGTGGAGAACGCGATCGCGTACTCGAAGGAAGAGACCCGGATCACCATCACGACCGCGCTCGAAGACTCGTCGGTCGTGCTCTCGGTGGCCGACCAGGGCATCGGCATCGCACCGGACGAGGTCGACCGGATCTTCGAACGGTTCTATCGTGCCGACCGCGCCCGCTCCCGGGCGACCGGCGGCACCGGGCTAGGCCTGGCCATCGTCAAGCACATCGCCACCAACCATGGCGGTCGCATCGATGTAGTCAGCACACTGGGGGAGGGTTCGACGTTCACCCTTCGGTTTCCGGCCAGTCCGCCGGACGCCGCCCTCCCGCTACCCCCCTCTATTGAGATCGTGACCGGATCGGCCGAGTCGAGCCGATCCGAGCGGTAAGGAAGGAAAGTCCGTGGCCCGCGTGCTCGTGGTCGAGGACGAAGAGTCGTTCTCCGATGCCCTCTCGTACATGCTCCGCAAGGAGGGTTTCGAGGTCTCGGTCGCACCGACCGGCACCTTGGCGCTGACCGAGTTCGACCGGACCGGCGCCGACATCGTCCTGCTGGACCTCATGCTGCCGGAGATGTCCGGCACCGAGGTCTGCCGCCAGCTCCGCCAGCGCTCCCGCGTGCCGATCATCATGGTCACCGCCCGGGACAGCGAGATCGACAAGGTGGTCGGCCTGGAGATCGGCGCCGACGACTACGTCACCAAGCCGTACTCGCCGCGCGAGTTGGTCGCCCGCATCCGCGCGGTGCTGCGCCGCCAGGGCACCGAGGTCACCGAGCCGGACGCACCGACCCTGGCCGCCGGCCCGGTCCGGATGGACGTCGAGCGCCACGTGGTCACGGTCGACGGCTCGTCGGTCCAGCTGCCGCTCAAGGAGTTCGAGCTGCTGGAGCTGCTGCTCCGCAACGCCGGCCGGGTCCTCACCCGAGGCCAACTGATCGACCGCGTCTGGGGCGCCGACTACGTGGGCGACACCAAGACCCTCGATGTGCACGTCAAGCGCCTCCGGTCGAAGGTCGAGCCAGAGCCGTCCACGCCGCGTTTCATCGTCACCGTCCGCGGCCTCGGCTACAAGTTCGAGCCGTAAATCTGTACAAGCGTTGTACAGTTCGCGGTATGAGTGCTGAGCCGCTACCTCCCGCCGAGGACCTAGAGATCTCTGTCAGCGACGCCCGCGCGCGACTCGCGGAGCTTGTCGACGAGGCCGAATCCGGAAAGGTCATCTACCTGAGCCGGCACGGTCGGCGCGCGGCCGCGCTCGTCCCGGCAGACCTGCCGGAGCAGGTGGCCAGCGATCAGGCTCGTGCGTTCGCCCGGCGGTTCGCTGATCGACATGGGCCGCTGCTCGATCGGTTGGCCGAATGATCCACTACCTGACGGTCGCCGACGTGCTGGCGATCGCGAACGAGATCGGCGCGGGCGGCGACCTTCGCGATCCTGGTTTGCTGAGTTCGGCTGTGGTGCGACCGCAGTCGGCGATGTTTGGCGTTGAGGCTTACACCGACATCTGGGACAAGGCCGCGGCGTTCATGCACTCCTTGGTTGCCAATCATCCTTTTGTCGACGGCAACAAACGCACGGGACTCGTGGCTGCGTTGGCGTTCCTCGACCGAAACGGGATAGCAACGGAGCCCTTGGACGAGGACCTTGCCTACGAGCTGACGATCGGAATTGCCTCGGGCAAGATCCGTGAAGTTCCCGAAATCGCCGCAGGACTCCGCGGCTGCATCGGTTAGCGCTTCTTCGGTGGCGCGGCTGGCTCTGCGCCGCCGTTGAGGTCCTTGGTGCGCGTCAGCGGGAGGCGGCGCTTCGGGTCTGCCGGGTGGGGGGCGACCATGCCGCGGCGGGCGCGGGCGGCGCACAGTTCGGCCAGCTTGCCGTAGGCCGCCTTGCCGATCAGGGCCGTCAGTTCCGGCTCGTAGGACTGCCACATCGCCTCGGTGCCCACGTGGGCCTCGGGCGACGACGTGCACCACCAGTGCAGGTCGTGGCCGCCCGAGCCCCAACCTCGGCGGTCGAACTCCGTCAGCGTGGTGATCAGGATCTTGGTGCCGTCGGGGCGCTTGTTCCAGTCCTGGTCGCGGCGCACCGGGAGCTGCCAGCACACGTCCGGCTTGTATTCCAGCGGGTGCACGCCGTCGCGCAGGGCCTGGGCGTGCAGCGCGCAGCCGCCGCCCGCCGGGAAGTCCGCGTCGTTGAGGAACACGCACGGGCCGTCGGCGCCCTGGGTGGCGGTGCGCCGGGCCGGCGTCTTGCCGTCGACGGTGTCCATCTCGGTGTAGTTCTTGAACCCGCGGCGGTAGTGCTGCCAGGTCTCCGGCGTCAGCTTCTTGGCCGCGGCCCGGATCCGGGACTCGTCGTCGGAGTCGGTGAAGAACGCCCCGTGCGAGCAGCAACCGTCTTCGGCCCGGCCCTCGATGATGCCGTGGCAACCCTTGCCGAAGATGCACGTCCAGCGCGACAGCAACCAGGTCAGGTCGGCACGGATGAGGTGTTTGGGGTCCTCGGGGTCGAAGAACTCGACCCATTCCCGCGGGAAGTCCAGGTCGACCTCGCGGCTGCGGGGATCGTCGGCCGAGTCGACGAGAACGCGAAGCTGGTTGCGTGCTGGCACCCGACAAGACTACGCCCGAACATGCTGCGGGCCGCTTTGGCGCACGGCAAGGCGGTGGCGATAACCGTTGGGCCATAAGGTGCGGACATGAGGTTGGGCGTTCTAGACGTCGGTTCCAACACCGTTCACCTGCTGTTGGTCGACGCGCACCACGGTGCGCACCCGTGGCCGGCGCACTCGGAGAAGGCGGTGCTGCGGCTGGCCGAGCAGATCGGCCCAGACGGCGCGCTCACCAAGGCGGGCGCGGACGCGCTGGTCAAGGCCGCGCACGACGCGCAGGCCAGCGCCCGCCGGCTCAAGGCCGACGACCTGTTGGCGTTCGCCACGTCCGCGGTGCGGGACGCGACGAACTCGCAGGAGGTGCTGCACCGGGTACGCAAGGAGACCGGCGTCCGCCTCCAGGTGCTCTCGGGCGCCGACGAGGCCCGCGCCACCTTCCTCGCCGTCCGGCGCTGGTTCGGCTGGTCGGCCGGCCGGCTGCTGGTGCTCGACATCGGCGGCGGCTCGCTGGAGATCGCGGCCGGCATCGACGAGACGCCGGACCTCGCGATGTCGCTGCCGCTGGGCGCCGGCCGGCTCAGCCGGGAGCGGCTCGGGGTCGACCGGGACACCTCGACACCACCTTCGCCGAAGAACGTCGACGAGCTCCAGGCGTACGTGGAGAAGCAGCTCGAAACCGCCGCCACGAAGCTGGCCGACGTGCGCTGGGACCGTGCCGTGGCGACCTCCAAGACGTTCCGCACACTGGCCCGGCTCGCCGGCGCCGCGCCGTCCCGGCAGGGGCTGTGGGAGCCGCGCGCGCTGTCCGCGCAGGGCCTGCGCCAGGTGCTGGGCTTCATCCGGCTGATCCCGCCGCGCCAGGTCTACGAGCTCGAGGGCGTCAGCGCCAGCCGGTCGCACCAGTTGCTGGCGGGTGCGGTGGTGGCCGAGGCCGTGCTGCGCCGCCTCCAGATCGACGCGGCGGACATCTGCCCGTGGGCGCTGCGCGAAGGCGTGATCCTCCGGCGCCTCGATCAGCTTGAATCGGCATAAACGATGGATTTGGGGTGGCTCGTCCGGGTGGCCGCTGGCACGTAGGACTACCCTGATTGACGTGACCTCGCGCACCCCCGTACTCCTGTCAAGCTCTTCGGTCTTCCCCGAGCCGACCGCCGCGGCCTTCGAAATGGCCGCGCGGCTGGGCTACGACGGCATCGAGGTCATGGTCTGGACCGACGCGGTGAGCCAGGACTCCGGCGCCCTCAAGGGGCTGGCGGCCCACTACGGCGTGCCGGTGCTCAGCGTCCACGCGCCCTGCCTGCTGGTGACCCAGCGGGTGTGGAGCTCCGACCCGTGGGAGCGGCTGCGCCGCGCGGCCGAGCTCGCCGAGTCGCTGGAGGCACCGACGGTGGTCGTGCACCCGCCGTTCAGCTGGCAGCGCGACTATGCCCGGTCGTTCCAGCCAGGACTCGAGCGGATCGCGCACAAGCACAGCGACCTGACCTTCGCGATCGAGAACATGTTCCCGGTACGCATGGCCGGCCGCGAGTTCGTGCCCTACCAGCCGGGCTGGAACCCGACCGAGTCCGGCTTCGACGCGTACACGCTGGACCTGTCGCACTGCGCCGCGAGCCGCACCGACGCGCTCGCCATGGCCGACGCGATGGGCGACGGCCTGCGGCACGTGCACCTGGGCGACGGCAGCGGCGAAGGGCGCGACGAGCACCTGGTGCCCGGGCGCGGCAGCCAGCCCTGCGGCGAGCTGCTCGAGTCGCTGGCCGGGCGCGGCTTCCGCGGCTCGATCGCGGTGGAGGTCAACACCCGGGGCGCCAAGAGCCGAGCCGACCGCGAGGCCGACCTGGGCGCGGCGCTGGCGTTCGCGCGCGCCCACCTCCCCGCCCCGGCGAAGGTCTGACCGGAAGGCTCAGACCGCGGCGAGCGTCGCTCTCTTGCGGGCACGGTGGGCGGCCACGTGCGAGCGGGTGGCGCAGCGCTCGGAGCAGAACCGCCGGCAGTTGTTGGACGACGTGTCCAGGTAGACGTTGCCGCACCGGTCGTCGGCGCAGACCCCGAACCGGGCACTGCCGTGGGTGGTCAGCCAGACCGCCAGCCCCCACACCGCCGCGGCGAGGAACTCGTTGCTGGCCGAAGCGCCGCGGCTGGTCACGTGCATGTGCCAGTCGCTGGCATCGTGCCCGGAGATTCGCGGCTGGACCGGATGGTCCTTCAGCAGTGAGTTGAGCTCGTTGACCGCCTCGGTGTCACGGCCGGCGCTGCCGCACTGGAAGACCTCGCGCAGCCGCTTCTGTGCGCGGCGGAACGTCGTCACATCACGCTCGGTGACCTCGTCGCGCATCCAGGCGTTGTCGGCGATGAAAACGGCCCGCAGGTCGTCGATGCCCTCCATCGGGGCGTTGACCAGGTCAACGGCGGTGCGCGCGTACGCATCGAAGTTCACCCGACAACCGTAGACGACGCGGCCGGCGCATGCCTCGTCCGTGGGGCCACTCCGCGACGAAGCCACTCCGCTAAGCGATCATGAACGTGTGCCAAGCTCGCCGAGTAGCGCCCGCCAACGGGCGCTACGCTGCGGGCATGCTCCGTTCGGTCATCCTCGCCGCCTCCCGGTCATCCCGGGTCGAGCGGCTCGTCGAGACGGCCCCGCTGACCCGCGACGTCGTCCACCGCTTCATCGCCGGCACTGTCACCGATGACGCTCTGCACACGACCCGCGACCTGGTGGGTGACGGCCTCCGGGTGACCCTGGACCACCTCGGCGAGGACACGGTCAACCCCGACCAGGCCACGGCCATCAAGGACGAATACCTCGCGCTGCTCGGTGCGCTCGCCGGTGCCGGCCTGACGCCCGCCGCCGAGGTCAGCGTCAAGCTCTCGGCCCTCGGCCAGAAGTTCGACGAGCAGCTCTCGTACGACCTGGCCCGCCAGATCTGCGCCGCCGCGGCCAACGCCGGCACGACGGTGACCCTCGACATGGAGGACCACACCACCACGGACTCCACCCTGGAGATCCTGGCCAAGCTCCGGCTCGACCACCCCGACACCGGCGCCGTGCTGCAGGCCTACCTGCGCCGCACCGAGGCCGACTGCCGCGAGCTGGCCACGCTCGGCTCCCGGGTGCGGCTGTGCAAGGGCGCCTACAAGGAGCCCGAGTCGGTGGCCTTCCAGTCGGCGATCGAGGTCGACAAGTCGTACGTGCGCTGCATGAACATCCTGATGTCCGGCGAGGGCTACCCGATGCTGGCGACCCACGACCCCCGGCTGATCGCGATCGCGGAGGACCGGGCACGCTGGTTCGACCGCTCGACCGACGCGTTCGAGTTCCAGCTGCTGCACGGCGTGCGCCCCGACGAGCAGCTGCGGCTCGCCGGCGAGGGCTACACGGTGCGGGTCTACGTGCCCTACGGCGACGACTGGTACGGCTACATGATGCGCCGCCTGGCCGAACGTCCGGCGAACCTGCTGTTCTTCGCCCGGGCCATGAAATCGCGCAAGTAACTCATCCGTACGGCTGATCCCTCGATCGGGTGGACGGCCTTAATCTCGCCCGGATGGCTGAGGAGACAGGTGCGCCGGCACCACGCCGGCGATGGTCCTTGTGGCTTTCCCTCGGCCTGGTCGCCGCGCTCGTGCTGTGCGTCGCTCCGGTCGGAGTCGGCGTCGTCGTGTTCCGTGGGCTCGACTCTCCGGCCTGGCCGGCGACACCGTCAGCCAAGGCCGAGCCGGCCCGCAGCCCGGTCGCCGGCGACGCCGACCGGGTCACCGCCGCCTGGCTCCGCGACCGGATCGGCGCCGCGCTCGCCGCACAGGGCACCGCGCTGCTCGGTGGCGACCAGGCGGGCTTCGTCGCGATCGCCGACCCGGCCAGCCCGGCCAAGGCCACGCTGAGCGCCCAGTTCGCCTCGTTGCGGGGCATGAAGGTGACCCGCTGGGTGCCGTCGGCCGACTCGATCCCGTCGTCGGTCGGCCCGCGCAGGTGGCGAGCGCTGGTCGAGGTCGAGCACTGCTTCGTCGAGCCCGACTGCAAGCCGATGACCATCACGTACGGCACCGTGTGGACCGACACCGCGGCCGGACTCAAGCTGGTCGGCGTCGAGCCCTCGATGTCGACGTACGACGGTCCCCGCCCGTGGGAGGTCGACCAACTCGTGGTGGCCCGCGGCAAGAGGGTCGTGGTGGCCACCACGAAGCCGCTGCGCGGCCAGCTCAAGACGGTGCTGGCCGAGGCCGAGAAGGCCGCCGTGGTCGCCGACCGGTACGCCGTCGGCGGGCCGCCCCCGGCGCACTACGAGGTGTTCTACGCCGGCACCGACCAGTGGAAGCGGTGGTTCGGCGGCAGCCGGCCGGCGTGGACCGCCGGCTACGCGCTGCCGGTCGGCGGGCGCCAGGTCGACGTCGTGATCAACGCGGCCGCTCCGCAGCGCAACAACCTCGACGACCTGCTCCGCCACGAGATGACGCACGCGTCCACGATGCCGCCGAACGGCTTCCCGACGTCGGCCTGGTGGCTGGTCGAGGGGATCGCCGAGCTCGCCGCGTCCGGTGGGGCCGCGCCGCAGGCGTACGAGGGCATCGAAGAGGTGCGCAAGGTCGTCAAGGAGCGCGGCTGGGCCGGTCCGCTGGAAGATCTCAAGATCGCTGATGGCGCGGCCGACTGGGAGGTCGCCGGCGCGTACGGGATCGGCTATCTCGCCGTCCGACAGCTCGCTGAGCGCTTCGGCGAGCCGGACGTGCTGGCCTTCATGAAGGCCCTGACACATGACCGGATGTCGATCGACGAGGCCAGCCGCGAGGTTTTCGGGGAACCGTGGTCTGTGCTCAATGATCAGTGTGTGGCGGCTGTGAGGGCGGCCGCGGCATGATCACGAGTCGCGAAATGTCCCCTTTAGGGGTAGATTTCGGGAAAACTCGGTGAGTTGAGTTGACTAACCATGATCAAACCCGCGAAGGGATCGCGCCGGTAACAACGGCACCGCTACCGTACTAGTTACACGAGCGCCTGACGGCGCGCGCCGGGGATGGATTGGTTGGTGAGCCATGGCAGGATCACCACAAGCCGACAGGCTGTCGGAGGTCAAGTTCCTCACGGTGGCCGAAGTGGCGACATTGATGCGGGTGTCAAAGATGACGGTCTACCGCTTGGTGCATTCGGGTGATCTCACCGCGGTGCGCGTCGGTCGATCGTTCCGGGTTCCGGAACATGCCGTGAACGAATACTTACGCGGCGCGTTCCAAGAGTCCGCATAAGAGTGACCATGGAGCCGGCCGCGGGGCTGTGACGGCCCCGCGGCCGGGGTCGCTTTGGTTGGGCTGACGGTCGACGCGTACCCTGGATCGCGATTCTGACCCCGCTGTGGTGCAATGCGCCCGCCGTCGGGTCGAATCCGATGTCAGATCGCCGTCGGCCTTCACGTCCCCGTGACGTCCGGCGCATGTCGCACGTTCACTGGGAGAGGGCTGTCGTATGGGCTCGGTGGTCAAGAAGCGCCGCAAGCGTATGGCCAAGAAGAAGCACCGCAAGCTGCTGCGCAAGACCCGCGTCCAGCGTCGCCGTCTCGGCAAGTGACGCCGGCCCGAGCCTGAGGTCCAGTTCTGGGCCATCGGCTCGGGTCTGACGTCAGTGCCGGTGGCCCGGCGCGTCCGCGCGGCACCCTCCTGATCCTTGACCGGAGGCCAACGTGAGGTCGCGACCAACAGGCTCGGTTGTCGTCACCGGCGTCAGCCGGTTTCTGGGCGCCCACGTGGCCGCCCGGCTCGCCGCCGACGACCGGATCGGCCGCGTGGTCGGGCTCGACCCGCACGCGCCACCAGCGGAGTTCGCCCACCTGCTCGACGGTGTCGAGCAGGTGCGCGGCGACGCCGGCTCCGCCAGCACCGTGATCGCCGACCTCGAGGCCGAGGCGGTGGTCCACCTCGCGCTGGCCACCGCACCCGACCCGCAGCACGGCGGCCGGGCGGCGATGAAGGAACAGAACGTCATCGGCACCATGCACCTGCTCGCCGCCTGCCAACAGGCTCCGCGGCTGCGCAAGCTGGTGATGCGCTCCTCCACGGCGGCCTACGGCGCGTCCTTCCGTGACCCGGCGGTGTTCACCGAGGACACCGAGCCCCGTGAGGTGCCGCGCGGCGGGTTCGCCCGGGACATCCTCGACATCGAGGGCTACGTCCGCGGCTTCCGGCGCCGCCGCACCGACGTCACCGCGACCGTCCTGCGCTTCGCGCCGTTCATCGGCTCCAGCGCCGACACCACGCTGACGCGCTACTTCGCCCGGCCGGTGGTGCCCACCGTGCTCGGCCGCGACCCGCGCCTGCAGTTCCTGCACATCGACGACGCGCTGGAGATCGTGCACCGGTCGGTGGTCGACGACCACGCCGGCACGTTCAACGTCGCGGGCGCCGGTGTCCTCTCGTTGTCCCAGGCGATCCGCCGCGCGGGCCGGATACCCGTGCCCGTCCTCGAACCAGGTCTGTCCGCCGCCTCCAACCTGGTGCGCAACCTCGGCCGCAGCGGCTACGGGCTCGACCAGGTCGACCTCTTCGTCCACGGCCGGGTGGTCGACACCACCAAGCTGGTCGACGAGTTCGGCTGGAGCCCGCGCACCACCGCCGACGCGTTCGACGACTTCGTCGCGGGCCACCGGGGTGGTGCGGTGCTGCGCAGGGAGCAGTTGGCCCTCGCGGAACAGGCCATCCTCGACGGGATCCGCCAGGCACGCGCGACCGTGCAGGAGAAGGCATGACTGAGGAATCGGGCCGGCCCGACCGGCCGCCGCGCAAGAGCACCCGCAAGGCGACTCCCCGCCGCGCACCGGCGCAGAAGACCAACGGCGCCACCCGCCGCGGCAGCGTGCCGTCGACCGACTTCGTGGTCGGTGAGGCCGCGAGCAACGGCGTCGCGCCCGCCGGACCCAACGGCAGCGGGACGGCCTCGCCCAACGGCGACGGTCCGGCTCGGGCGGCGGCCGCGAGTGGCGAGCCGACCGCGGACCGGCACAACGGCAGCGCTCCGGCGCCCCTGCCGCCGGCCGTGGCCGACCAGCCCGGCGACGTCTGGGATCAGCGCGTTGCCAAGGGGCTGGCGTTCCTGCGGCGCCGGCTGGGCGGTGACTACGAGGTCGACGAGTTCGGGTTCGACCCGGAGCTCACCGACAAGGTGTTCCTGCCGATGCTGCGGCTGCTCTACCGCGACTGGTTCCGCACCGAGGTGTTCGGCGTCGAGAACCTGCCGGCGAACGGGTCGGCGCTGGTGGTCGGCAACCACTCCGGCACCGTCGCGCTCGACGCGATCATGCTGGCCACGGCCGTCAACGACCGCACACCCAACCGCCGCCACCTCCGGCTGCTCGGTGCCGACCTGGTGTTCCGCATGCCGATCGTCTCGGAGCTGGCGCGCAAGTCCGGCGGCACGGTCGCCTGCAACCCCGACGCCGAGCGGCTGCTGCGCACCGGCGAGCTCGTCGGTGTCTTCCCCGAGGGCTTCAAGGGCGTCGGCAAGCAGTACGCGCAGCGCTACAAGCTCCAGCGCTTCGGCCGCGGCGGGTTCGTCTCGGCGGCGCTGCGCACGGGCACGCCGATCGTGCCGGCCGCGATCGTCGGCGCCGAGGAGATCTACCCGATGCTGGCCGACATCAAGCCGCTGGCCCGGCTCCTCGGCCTGCCCTATTTCCCGGTGACGCCGACCTTCCCGTGGCTCGGCCCGCTGGGCATGCTGCCCCTGCCGAGCAAGTGGCTGATCGAGTTCTCGAAGCCGATCCCGACGGCGCACCTGCAGGACCAGGCCGACGACCCGCTGGTCGTGTTCAACCTGGCCGACCAGGTCCGGGAGACCATCCAGCAGACGCTGCACACCCTGCTCGAACGCCGCCCCGACCCGTTCGGGCGGTAGGAGGCGGAGCGGTAGGCCAGCCTCAGCCGGCCCGGCGGCGTCGCCGGGCCGCGAGCACCGTGGTGATCGCGCCGGCCAGCAGACCCGCCGCCAGCGTCGACGGCACCGCCACCTTGGCCGCCTTGCGCCCGGTGCGGAAGTCGCGCATCTCCCAGCCCTGCTCCCGGGCGGCTCGACGCAGCCCGCTGTCGGGGTTGACCGCGACCGCGTTGCCGACCGCGGAGAGCATCGGCAGGTCGTTGACCGAGTCGCTGTACGCCGTGCACCGGCGCAGGTCGAGCCCTTCGACGTTGGCGAGCTGAGTGATCGCGTCGGCCTTGGCCGGCCCATGCATCAGGTCGCCGACCAGCCGGCCCGTGTAGGCACCGTCGATCACCTCGGCCACCGTGCCGATCGCGCCGGTCAGCCCGAGCCGCTGTGCGATGACCCGGCCGATCTCCACCGGCGCGGCGCTGACCAGCCAGACCCGCTCGCCGGCGTCGAGATGCAATTGCGCGAGCGCGCGGGTGCCGGACCAGATCCGCGGCGCCATCAGCTCGTCGAAGATCTCTTCGGTCAGCCGCTCGATGTCGTCGACCCGCCAGCCCTCGATGAACGCCAGCGCCACCTTCTTGGCGCGGGACATGTCGCCGGCGTGCTCGGCCGCGAGCAGCCGGTAGCGCGCCTGCTGCCAGGCGAACCGGGCCAGGTCGGTGGTGGTGAAGTAGCGCCGGGCGGCCAGCCCGCGGGCGATCCAGTAGATCGACGCGCCCTGGAGCATGGTGTTGTCGATGTCGAAGAAGGCGGCCGCGCTCTTGTCGATGTCGACCTCGAGGGCCGTCTCGAGCTCGGCCGCGGCCCAGCCGGCGGTGTGACCGTGTGCGTCCGTGCTGATGGTCAGCCGGTGCTCCGATGCCACGCAGCTACCTCCGATCGATCCGCCTTCGGCCCCTCGAACGAGGGTATCCGGCCGAACGCACCGCTTCAGCGATCGAGGCGTTCCTCCAGCTGAGGAACGCCCCGATCGTGGTAGGTCGGCAAGGGTCAGGAACCGGGTACGAGTCCGCCGAGCAGGTCGCCGAGATCCTCGACGAGGTTGCTGTCGTTGCTCGGTGCCGGGGTCGGCGAGGCCGGTGCCGGGCTGGAGCCCGGACGGTCGGCCGAGCCGGGCGCGGCGGGCGAGCCCGAGGTGGCTGGCTTCGGGTCGGACTTCTCCGGCCGCGTGTCGGTCGCCTCGCCGTCGCCACCGGACTGCTTGCCGGCCGGAGCGTCAGCCGGCGCGCTGCCCGCCGGGCACGCACCCGGCAGCGGACCCAGCGCGTCGCTCTTGGCCGCCGCGTCACCGCCGCACTCGAGGGACCGGCGCAGCTCGTCGGCGCGCTTCTCGACCGACAGCAGCAGCGCGACTGACGACAGCGCACGCTCGTGGCGGGCGTCCGTCGTGGTGCCGAGCAGGCCGCTGACCTCAGTGCGCTGGTGCTTGAGGAACGCGTCGACCGCGTCGAGCGCGGCCATCTCGTGCCGCTGCGCCGCGGTCGTGGTGAGTAGCCGCACACCCTCGGTCGTGTTGGCGTCCATGTCGTCGAGCGCCCGGGAGAAGCCGTCGCTGTCGCTGACCGCCCGCGCCTCCGACAGCCGGTTGCGGGCGAAGTCGAGGAACAGCTGACCCTTGGACAGGTCGGAGCTGGCCAGCGCGAGCTGAGCCCGTTCGGTGGAGCGCTTGACCCCGTAAAGCGCGTCGCCCGGCACCGCGTTCTCGCTGGCCGCCGACATGCCCGAGATGGCGATCGCGCCGACGGCGACGCCGGCCAGGATCGCTCCCCGGGTGCGGATGCGGCGCGCCCGTTGCTTCGGCGCGGTGGCCGCCGCCCGGAACGCCTGCAGGTCGACGGTCGCGCCGGTGTCGGCGACCGCGCCGATCCCCTCGCGCTCCGCCGCGGCGACCAGGGCCGCACGCAGGCTCATCCGGAACTCGGGGTCGACGTCCACGTCGACCGAGTGTTTGAGCGCTGACACCCGATGCCCGACAGCCACGACATCGGCGAGATCGTTGTCCACCGGAGACCGTACGTGGTGACGACGGCCGCCATGGGCCTCGTCAAGAAGCTGGGCGAAGCGCTCGGCGCGCCGCCGGTGGAAAAGGACGGAGTTCACCGCGGGCACCTCCCTTCGCTGGTTACGACAGTGAAACCGGGATGGAAACCCATCACCGGACGCATCGAGTCCAACTGTCGTAGGGCACGAGAAGTTACGGGGCGGTCCCCACCGGTCACGGTTGGAACCCGTCCGGCAGCAGCCGGGCGAGGGCTCTGACCGCCCTGTACTGCAACGCCTTGATGGCGCCCTCGTTCTTGCCCATCGCCTGCGCGGTCTCGGCCACGGAGAAGCCCTGGAGGAACCGGAGCACGATGCACTCCTGCTGCTCGGGGTTGAGCTGCTTGACGGCCGTGAGCAGGGCGACGTTGGTGATGTGGTCGACCACCGCGGCTTCCGGGCTGCCCTCGGGACCACGGTCCTCGCGGTCGGCGTCGAGCACGTCGCCGGTGGTCACCTCGAGCCGGTACCGGCCCGACTTGAAGTGGTCGGCGACCAGGTTGCGGGCGATCGTGACCAGCCAGGCACCCAGGTCGCGGCCCTGCCAGGTGAAGCTGCCGATGCGCTTGAGGGCGCGCAGGAACGTGTCGGACGTCAGGTCTTCGGCGAGCTGGCGGTTGCCGACGCGGAAGTAGACGAACCGGAAGACGGTGTCGACGTAGCGGTCGTAGATCAGCCCGAACGCCTCGGCCTCGCCCGCCTGTGCCCGCTCGACCAGCGTCCAGACCTCGGTTGCCGGGTCGGACGGGTCGGGGCGGGACGGGTACTGGGTCGGCGCGCCTCCGGAGCCTCCGGTGCGCTGCTCGGTGATCGGCGGGACGGCGGGCAGCACGGCGGTCTCGCCGCTCTCCGCCGGGCTCTGGCCGACACCGGGCTGGGCCGGCATGGTCGGTCGGTTGGGTGTGCCCACCCGGCCGCCGTTGACCTGCTTGGAGTTGCTGCCCGGACCGACCGGGCGACCCGGGATGTCGGTGTGCGGCTTGTTGCGGGTCCGCCGGGCGCCCCCGTCGGCGACGGAACCGTCGCCACGCCAGGTGGATCCGTCACCTCGGATGTCGAGGCTCCGCATCTCGTGCAGCGTCCGGCGGAGCGCCGCGAGGCCCGAGTCGAACGCGGCCGGAAGGTCGCCGAGGTAATCCGGGGCATAGCTGTGCGCCGTCACTTGCCGCCCTCCAACCGGAGCCAGCACGGGGCGGCACCGGGACATAGGTGCTCATGCAACGCGTTCACGGGCACAGCGGCCTCCTCGGGGATGAGGGGTGTGACTCACATACAAAAGGGGTGAGCCGACCCAGGAATGATAGGGCCAACATCACCCACGTGTGGGGAGTCCGTTACACAGAGCCGAAGTATTTCCCGATACCACCTGAACGTGTCGCACATCTTGTCCGCTGTTGGACCTAAGACACCTGCCCGGAGGACGCCTGTCACCTGCGGAAAGCGGGCGACACGCCGAATCGCGACACGCCGATATACACAGGAGCCTTTGGCCGATCGGCGACACGCGGGTGCCTCCTCGGCTCCTGAGCGCAGTCCCGTCGGCGGGATCGCGACGCACACTCGCACAACGCACCGGACGACAACCGTGGCCACGGTCGGCGTCACTGTGCCAGACTCGGCGACCGTGGTGGACCGCCGTTCCGACACACTTGCCGACCGGGTGGCCGCAGCCGCTGCCGCGACACCCGACAAGACCGCCCTGATCTGGCACGACACGAGCCTGAGTTGGGCCGAGCTCAACCGTCGCGTCGATGCCGCCACGGCCGCGCTCACCGGGCTCAACCTCGAAACGGGCTCCCGGGTTGCGCTCGCGTTGCCCAACTCACCTCGATACGCCGTGACGTTCTTCGCCGTCCTGCGGGCGGGCCTGGTCGCGGTGCCGGTCAACCCGGCGTACACCGCCCGGGAGCTGCGCCACGTGCTCGCCGACTCGGGGGCGTCTCTGCTGGTCGCCAGCCCCGACGTCGCGCGTCTCGTGGAGGGCGTCCGAGGTGACCTGCCCGAGTTGGCGCGCGTACTCGAGAAGCTGCCGGAAGAGGGCCCGACCGGGGTGCCGGCCGCGGGCGGTGACCTCGCGGTCCTGCTCTACACCTCGGGCACCGAAGGCGCGCCCAAGGGCGCGATGCTCAGCCACCGGGCCCTGCTGGCCAACCACGCGCAGATCGACGCCATAGCTCTTGGTGGGATCGGCACGCCGACCGTGGTCGGCCCCGACGACACGCTGTTGCTCGCGTTGCCGCTGTTCCACGCCTACGGGCTCAACTCGGGGCTCGGCGCGGTCGCCTATCACGGCGCCACCGGGGTGCTGGTCGACCGCTTCGACCCCGCCGACTCGCTCGCCCTGATCGCCCGCCACGGGGTCACCGGCCTGGTCGGGGTGCCCTCGATGTACCAGGCCTGGTCGCTGTTGCCGGACGCCGGTTCGGCGATGACGACGGTACGGGTCGCGGTGTGCGGCGCCGCTCCGCTGGAGCCGGAGACCGCGACGCGGTTCACCCGGGCGACGTCGCATCAGGTCTTCGTCGGGTACGGGCTGACCGAGACCGCGCCGGCGGTCACCTCGACGCTGGTCAGCCCCGAGCCGAAGCTGGGCTCGATCGGTCGGGCCATCCCCGGTGTCGAGCTTCGGCTGGTCGCGCCCGACGGCAGCCCGGTGTCCGACGTGTCCGATCTGGACGGTGACGAGTTCGACCTCGAGGTCGGGCCGCCCGAGACCGATCCCGGCGAGATCGTGGTCCGCGGTGCCAACCTGTTCGACGGCTACTGGCCCGACGGGCGCGACGGTCCCGACGCCGACGGGTGGTGGGCCACGGGCGACATCGCGTACGCCGACGCCGACGGAGACCTGTTCATCGTCGACCGCCGGGGTGAGCTGATCATCGTCAACGGCTTCAACGTCTACCCTCGCGAGGTGGAACAGGTTCTGGAAGCCCACCCGGGCGTGGCCGAGGCGGCGGTGATCGGCGTGCCGCACCCGTACACCGGGCAGACCGTCAAGGCGTTCGTCGTGCGCGCGCCCGGCACCGAGGTGGATCCGGACGAGCTGCTCGGGCACGCCGAGGCCAACCTCGCGCGGTTCAAGACGCCGACGGCGCTGGAGTTCGTCGCGGAGCTTCCGCACTCGGCGATCGGCAAGGTGCGCAAGGCGGAGCTGCGGGATGCCTAGGATCACGCTGCTCACCCGGGCCGACTGCCACCTGTGCGACGCGGCACGGTCCGCGCTGGACCGGGTCACCGAGCGCACCGGCGAGAAGTGGACCGAGCTCGACGTGGCGGACGACCTCGAGCTCGAGCGCGACTACGGCGACCGGCTGCCGGTGGTGCTGCTCGACGGCAAGGAGCACGGTTACTGGCGGGTCGAGGAGGACCGGCTCGTCAGAGATCTCGATGGGTAAAGTCGTTCACGTGACGCGTACGCACCTGGTCTGGGACTGGAACGGCACCCTGCTCAACGACTTCGCGCTGGTCCTGTCCGCGACCAACCACGCGCTCTCGACCGTGGGCGGCCCGGCGGTGACCGCCGACCACCACCGGCGCCACTTCATCCGGCCCGTCGCCGACTACTACGCGATGGTGCTCGGCCGGGCGGTCGACGCCGACGAGTTCGACCAGCTCGACGAGATCTTCCACGACGCCTACCGGGCCGGGCTGACCACGTGCGCGCTCGCGGACGACGCCGTCACCGCCATGCGCTCCTGGAACGGCAGCCAGTCCCTGCTGTCCATGTGGTTCCACGAGGACCTGGTGCCGGCCGTGACGGCGTTCGGGCTCGACGGGCGCTTCCAGCGGGTCGACGGCGTGCAAGTTGCACTCGGCGGCGACCGCGCGTTCAAGGCCGGCCATCTCGCGCGGCACGTGGAGGCCCTCGGGGTCGACGGTGGGTCGGTGGTGCTGATCGGCGACTCGCTCGACGACGCAGACGCCGCCAGGTCCGTGGGTGCCGGATGCGTGCTCTACACCGGCGGGTTCACCGACGAGGGACGGCTGCGCGCCTCCGGGCATCCGGTCGCCGGGACGCTCTCCGAAGCCGTCGAGATCGCCCTAACCGCGTAGGTAGGTCAGCACCGCCAGCACCCGCCGGTGCTGCTCCTCGTCGGGCGGGAGCTGGAGCTTGGTGAAGATGTTGCGCACGTGCTTCTCCACGGCGCCGTCGCTGACCACCAGCTTGCGGGCGATCGCGGTGTTGGACATGCCCTCGGCCATCAGCCCGAGCACCTCCCGCTCGCGGGCGGTCAGCTCCCGCAGCGGGTCGTCCCGCCGGCGTCTGACCAGCAGCTGGGCGACCACCTCGGGGTCGAGCACCGTGCCGCCGGCGGCCACGCGGCCGAGCGCGTCCAGGAACTCCGTGATGGCCGCCACCCGGTCCTTGAGCAGGTAGCCGACCGCGCCGGCCCGGTCGGCCAGCAGGTCGTCCGCGTACGAGACCTCGACGTACTGCGACAGCACCAGCACGGGGGTGCCGGGCACCAGGCGGCGCGCCTCGACCGCGGCCTTGAGCCCCTCGTCGGTGTGTGACGGCGGCATCCGCACGTCGACGATCGAGACGTCGGGCTTCTCCCGGACGATCGCCTCGACCAGGCTGGGGCCGTCGCCGACCGCGGCCGCCACCTCGTGGCCGTGCTCGGTCACGAGCCGCACCAGGCCCTCGCGGAGGAGCACGGCGTCGTCAGCGATCACAATGCGCACCGGTCGAGCGTAGTAGAAACCCTCAGATGGGGAGGGACGCCTGGATCAGGGTGGGGCCGCCGGCGGGGCTGGTGACGGTGAGCCGCCCGCCCGCAGCGTGCACCCGGTCGGCCAGACCGGCCAGGCCGTGGCCCTTGGAGACGTGCGCCCCGCCCTCGCCGTCGTCGGAGATCTCGACCCGCAGGTCGTCGCCCTCGCGGCTGACCGCGATCCGGCAGATCTCCGCCCGGCTGTGCTTGGCGACGTTGGTGAGCGACTCCGCCACCACGAAGTAGGCGGCGCTCTCCACCGCCGGGTCCACCCGGCCGTCCGGCTGACCCAGGGTCTGGTCGATCGAGAGGTCGATCGGGATCACGCCGCGACTGGCGAGGGCGGCCAGCGCGCTCGGCAGCCCGCGGTCGACCAGGATCGGCGGCGCGATGCCGCGGGACAGCGAGCGGAGCTCGTCGAGGGTCTCCCGGGTCTGGGTCAGCGCCTCGTCGATGGTCCTGCGGGCCGCCTCGGGGTCCTTGTCGAACTGCTGCTGTGCCCGGCCGAGGTCCATCGCGAGCCGGACCAGCCGCTGCTGCGGGCCGTCGTGGATGTCGCGCTCCAGCCGGCGCAGGGCGGTCGCCTCGGCCGACACCGCGGCCCGCCGCTGCCCTTCCAGCGTGGTGATCTTGCTGCGCATCTCGGCGACGCCGGTCAGCATCGCCTTGCTGAAGTTGGCCTGGAGCAGCGCCATGCCGCGCACCACGATCGGCAGGCTGAGCAGGAAGAACACGCCGATGGCGGTGTACAGCAGCAGGCGCGGGCCGGTGCCGTCGCCCAGGCCGAGCAGGGTGTTGAGGTCGACCTCGTCGTCGCCGCGCGGGATCGCCCAGTCGTAGGTCCAGTAGAACGCGCCGCCGATCGCACCGGCCCACCACGACACGGTGACCACGAAGGCGACGATCGACAGGACGAACTTGACCAGTGCGTGCACCGCGTCGAGCCACGACTGGCTGTCGCCGATGACGGCGATGACGCGCTTGAAGAGGCCGGCGTCGGGCTTGGCGGTGCGGTACTCGGGGCGCACCCGCGGCAGCCGCAGGATGCGGCCGATCGCGAGCCGGTCGAGGTCGGCGAAGATCCGGGCGAGCAGCAGCGCTCCCGCCATCACCGGCAGGCCGATGCCCGTGACGACCAGACCGGCGCTGAGCACCAGCCCGACCAGGACCGCGACGAAACCGGCGATCGCCAGCGGAAAGCCCACGATCACGTACGCCGAGTCGGTGAGCAGTTGACGCACGATGCCACGGTGACTCGTGGTGCTCGAGGTGGGGCTGGAAACGACGGCTGTTGTCATGCCATCGACGCTAGGCATCGGCGCTCTTTCCCCCCATCCCGTCGGCTTGCCTCTTCAGGGTAGGGCTGGCCGTACCTCACCCCCGTACCCGTGACTCGTGATTGGTGGTATGGGTCCCATTTACGCAATAATCGTGAACAGGAACGGCGACCAAGATCGCGATTTGTGCACGAGTTCACAAGCGCCTAGTCTGTGTTCCCGACGAATCCCGTTAACACAGCCGGTCTTCGCGCACTGGGTCGGGGCGGCACAGTCGCGGGCCCCGTGCGGGCAGCCGGACGATCGCAAAACGGAGTCGCATGAGCCAGCACCGCCCGACGGGCCCCAACGGACGGTCCGGCGGCGTACCTGCCCTCCCGGACCTGCCCGAGGCGACGGTGGCCCGCCTGCCCGAATATCTTCGTGCGCTGCACCACATCGCCGAAACGGGCAACGACACGATTTCGAGCGAGGGGCTCGCCGCGGCGGCCGGGGTCAACTCGGCAAAATTGCGCAAAGACCTTTCCCACCTCGGCTCGTACGGGACGCGTGGGGTTGGTTATGACGTGGCGTTGCTCATCGACCAGATCGAGTTCACCCTCGGACTGACCCAGCGCCGAGCGGTCGCGCTCGTCGGCGTCGGTAACCTCGGTCACGCATTGGCCGGCTACGCGGGCTTCGCCAGCCGCGGCTTCCGCATCGCGGCCCTCTTCGACGCCGACCACTCGCGCGTGGGCGAGCCGATCAACGGCCTGAACGTCCAGCACATCTCCGACCTGGCCACGGTCGCCGCCGCCGAGTCGATCGCCATCGGCGTCATCGCCACTCCCGCCGCCGCGGCCCAGGACGTCGCCGACGCCCTCGTCGCGGCCGGCGTCACCAGCATCCTCAACTTCGCGCCATGTGTGCTTTCAGTCCCCGAAGGGGTGGACGTCCGCAAAGTCGACCTGGCGATCGAGTTGCAGATCCTGTCGTTCCACGAGCACCGTAAGTCGGCGTTGACCTCCCTACCGGGCGGTCTTGCAGAAGAGGCGGTGGGCACGTGAACCTGATCGTGGTGGGCGCTTCCTACAAGACCGCGCCGGTCGCGATGTTGGAGCCGCTGGTGGTGTCGCCGGCCGACATGACCAGCACGCTCGACCAGTTGGTGGCGCAGCCCTACGTCCGCGAGGCGGTCGTCCTCTCCACCTGCAACCGCGTGGAGATCTACGCCGCGGTCAGCGGCTTCCACGGCGGCCTCACGGACATCTGCGCGGTGCTCGGCGAGCGTGCCGGTCGCGCCCCGGCCGAGCTGGCCAACCACCTCTACGTGCACCACGACGCCGCCGCCGTCGAGCACGCGTTCCGGGTCGCCACCGGGCTCGACTCGATGGTGATCGGCGAGGCGCAGATCCTCGGCCAGCTGCGTGACGCTTACCACTCGGCCACCGAGGCCGACAGCGCGGGCCGCACGCTGCACGAGCTCATGCAGCAGGCGCTGCGGGTCGGCAAGCGGGCGCACGCCGAGACCGGCATCGACAAGGCCGGGCAGAGCGTGGTGACCGCGGCCCTCGACATCGCCGCCTCCCACTTCGCCGGCGGGCTCACCGACCGGCCGGCCCTGGTGGTCGGTGCCGGTGCGATGGGCGCCCTCTCCGTCGCCACGCTGTCCCGCCTCGGCGTCGGCCCCGTGTCGGTGACCAACCGGGGTGCCGACCGCGCGACCCGGCTCGCCGCCGCCTACGGCGCCACCGCCGCGCCGATCGCCGACCTGCCCCGGCTGCTGTCCGACGTCGACCTCGTGATCGCCGCGACCGCGTCCACCGAGCCGGTGCTCACCCGAGCGACCGTCGAGGCCGCCCTGCGGGGCCGCACCACGCCACTGGTCCTGCTCGATCTGGCCGTGCCGCGCGATGTCGAGCCCGAGGTCGCCGGCCTGCCCGGCGTCGTCGTCGTCGACATCGACACGCTCGCCTCCGAGCTGCGCGCCGGCCAGCACGCCGCCGACGAGGTGGCCGTGCAGGACATCGTCGAGACCGAGGTCGAGGCGTTCGTCGGCTGGCTGCGCGGCGCCGACGTGGCACCGACCGTGGCCGCGCTGCGCACCCGGGCCGACGAGGTCGTCGCGGCCGAGCTGGGCCGGCTCCGGCAGCGCCGTCCGGAGCTGACCGAGGAGCAGCGGGCCGAGGTCGCACATGCCGTGCACCGGGTGGTCCGCCGCCTGCTGCACTCGCCGACCGTCCGGGTCCGGCAACTCGCCGCCGAGCCCGGTGGCGACCAGTACGCCACGCTGATGCGCCAGCTCTTCGACCTCGAAGTGCCGACGACCGCGCTGGCGGATGACGTCCCCCCGTTGGGAGAGCCCAGATGACTCCGCTGCGACTCGGGACCCGGGCGAGCAAGCTCGCGCTGGCCCAGTCCCGCCTGGTCGCCGAGGCGGTGACCGCCGCCACCGGCCGCCCGGTGGAGCTGGTGGAGATAAGCACCGCCGGTGACCGGTCTTCCGCGCCGGTCGCCCAGCTCGGCGTCGGCGTGTTCGTGTCCGCCCTGCGTGACGCGCTCACCGACCGCCGGATCGACTTCGCGGTGCACTCCTACAAAGACCTGCCGTCGGCCCAGCCGGGCGCGCTGCACATCGCGGCCGTCCCGCTGCGGGAGGACCCGCGCGACGCACTCATCGCGCGCGACGGCCGCATGCTGACCGACCTGCCCGACGGCGCGACCGTCGGCACCGGTGCGATGCGCCGGATCGCTCAGCTCAACGCTCTGCGGCTGCCGCTGCGGGTGACGCCGATCCGGGGCAACGTCGACACCCGGATCAGGCGGGTCACCGGCCCGGAGGCCGACCTTGACGCCGTCGTCATCGCCCGCGCCGGAGTGGTCCGGCTCGGGCGGGCCGACGAGATCACCGAAACGCTCGACCCGATGCTGATGCTGCCCGCACCGGCACAGGGTGCGCTGGCGGTGGAGTGCCGCCACGACGACCACGACCTGGTCGCGGAGCTCGGGGCGCTCGACGACGGACCCACCCGGGCCGCGGTCACCGCGGAACGGGCGTTGCTGGCCACACTGGAGGCCGGGTGCAGTGCCCCGGTCGCCGCCTACGCGGAGCTCGCGGAGGGTGAGGACGGCGATGAGATCTACCTGCGCGGTGCGGTGATCAGCGCGGATGGCGAACGCGCCATCCGGCTCTCGCGCACCGGAACGCCCAGCGCCGCCGCGGAGATCGGCAAGGCACTCGCCGCCGAGCTCCTCGACCGTGGCGCCGATACCTTGTTTGGGAGCACAGAATGACCCGCACCCGTAAGCCCGCAGGCCACATCTCGTTCGTCGGGGCCGGACCCGGCGACCCGGGCCTGTTGACCCGCCGGGCGCACGACGCGCTGGTCGAGGCCGACCAGGTGGTCTACGACCGCGGCGTGCCGGAGTCGCTGCTCGCGGCGATCCGCGCCGAGGCCAAGGACGACGCCCAGTTCACCCCGGCCGAGGGCACCACCGGCGACGTGGCCAAGGTGCTGATCTCGGCCGCGCGCTCCGGGCTCTCCGCCGTGCACCTCGTCGCCGGTGACCCGTTCGGGCACGAGTCGGTGGTCAAGGAGGTGCAGGCCGTCGCCCGCACCGCCGTCCACTTCGAGGTCGTGCCGGGAGTCGGCCAGGCCGAGGGCGTGGCCACCTACGCAGGCGTGCCGCTCCCCGGGCTGCGTACCGCCGCCGACGTCGACGACGTCTCGTCGCTGGACTTCGAAGCGCTGGCCACCGCGGTGGCGCGCGACTCGCTGGCCCTCGCGGTCGACGCCGGTGACCTGGCGGCGCTCCGCGACGGCCTCCTCTCCGCCGGACTCGACGGCAGCACCCCGGTCGGGGTGACCGGCGACGGCACCGGCGAGACCCAGTTCACCACGACGTCGACCGTCGACAGCTTCGTCGCCGCCGCGCTCGGCTTCACCGGCCGCGTGGTGCTCACCCTGGGCGCGGGCGTCGCGCACCGCGACAAGCTGAGCTGGTGGGAGAACCGCCCGCTGTACGGCTGGAAGGTCCTGGTCCCGCGCACCAAGGAGCAGGCCGGCGCGATGAGCGCCCGGCTGCGGGCCTACGGCGCGATTCCGTGCGAGGTGCCGACGATCGCGGTCGAGCCGCCCCGCACGCCGGCGCAGATGGAGCGTGCGGTCAAGGGCCTGGTCGACGGTCGCTACGCCTGGGTGCTCTTCACCTCGGTCAACGCGGTCCGCGCGGTATGGGAGAAGTTCGGCGAGCACGGCCTCGACGCCCGCCACTTCGGCGGCGTGAAGATCGCCTGCATAGGAGAGGCAACGGCCGACGCGGTCCGCGCCTTCGGCATCCAGCCCGAGCTGGTGCCCACGGGCGAGCAGTCGTCGGAGGGCCTCCTGGCGGAGTTCTCGCCGCACGACGAGGTGCTCGACCCGGTTGGCCGGGTGCTGCTCCCGCGCGCCGACATCGCCACGGAGACCCTCGCCGCGGGCCTCACCGAGCTGGGCTGGGAGGTCGACGACGTGACGGCGTACCGCACGGTCCGCGCGGCACCGCCGCCGGCAGAGATCCGCGACGCCATCAAGTCGGGCGGCTTCGACGCGGTCCTCTTCACGAGCTCGTCCACGGTCCGCAACCTGGTCGGCATCGCGGGCAAGCCGCACACCCGCACGGTGGTGGCGGTCATCGGCCCGAAGACGGCAGAGACGGCAACGGAGTTCGGCCTGCGCGTAGACGTCCAGCCGGCCCACGCCTCGGTCCCGGACCTGGTCGAAGCCCTGGCCTCGTACGCCGTGGAACTGCGCGAAAAGCTGGCAGCGATGCCGGCGAAGCAGCGCCGCGGCTCAAAGGTGCAGGGCCCGACGGCTCTCAGGTTCCGCTGATGCCTTTCCCCACGGACCGCCCACGCCGGCTACGCGTCAACCCAGCGGTGCGCCGCCTGGTCGAGGAGACCAAGCTGGCGCCGTCGGAGCTCGTACTGCCGATGTTCGTCAAAGAGGGCCTGACAGAGCCGCGCGCCCTCTCCGCGATGCCCGGCGTGGTGCAACACTCCCGCGACTCACTACGCAAAGCCGCGGCGGAAGCGGTCCGAGCAGGCGTAGGCGGCATCATGCTCTTCGGAGTGCCGCTGGAGAAGGACCCAGAGGGCTCAGGCGGCCTGGACCCGAACGGCATCCTGAACGTAGCGATCCGAGACGTGATCGCCGAGGTAGGCGACGCCACGGTAGTAATGGGCGACCTCTGCCTGGACGAGTTCACCTCCCACGGCCACTGCGGCGTCCTTGACGACAAAGGTCGTGTAGACAACGACGCCACCCTGGAGTCGTACGCCAAGATGGCGGTAGCCCAGGCCGAAGCAGGCGCCCACATGGTCGGCCCGTCAGGAATGATGGACGGCCAGGTAGGCGTAATCCGCCAGTCCCTGGACGCCGAGGGCTACCAGGACGTAGGAATCCTGGCGTACGCGGCAAAATACGCGTCAGCGTTCTACGGCCCGTTCCGAGAAGCAGTGGAGTCCTCCCTACAGGGCGACCGCCGCACGTACCAACAGGACCCAGCCAACTTCCGCGAGGCCCTACGCGAGGTAGCGCTAGACGTAGAAGAAGGCGCGGACATCGTGATGGTCAAACCAGCGCTCACAAACCTGGACGTAATCGCCGCGGTCCGAGCATCAGTAACAATCCCGGTAGCGGCGTACCAAATCTCCGGCGAGTACGCGATGGTCGAAGCCGCAGCAGCCAACGGCTGGGTAGACCGCGAACGCGCACTCCTGGAAACCCTGACCTCAATCCGCCGAGCCGGAGCCCAAATCATCCTGACGTACTGGGCCACAGAAGCAGCAACCCTCCTCCGCTCGCGCTACTAAAGATCACCCACCCCCGGGGGGTTACCCCCGGCTTCACCACATTTGCTCTGCACCCATATACGCACCACCCCCGCGTAGGGCCGGTGCGTATGTGGGTGCAGAGCAAATGTGCGGAAGTTATCCACAGGTTTTGGGGCGGGGTGTTGGCGGGCGGTTCTGGGCGGCATGCTTGCGTGATGGGTGGGATGGCCGGTTCTTTGGCGCTTCCGGTTTCTGGTCTTCTGCGCGCTGCTCGGCGGCAAGCCGATCTCAGTCAGCGGCAACTCGCTGCTCGGAGTGGGGCTAGTCATGGGACTGTTAGTCGGATTGAGGCTGGGGCGCTCGTGCCTAGTCTCGCCATGATGGAGAAGTTGCTCTCCGCTTGCGGGTACAAGTTCATCGTCGTCGATGAGCGGCGGCGGACTTTGCGGCCCATGGTGGATAGTGACAACACTTTGGATGGCGGGCGTCGGCGGTTTCCGGCTCATCTTGATGTGATTCTTGATCCGTTGCCTGGGGAGTGGTGGGCCGATATCTACGGGCTTGCTCGGCCTCCTGAGACCTTCTATCGAGACCGGGCCAAGCGGGATCGGCAGCGGCGGCGGAGTGTTTGGGAGGTTCGGGTCAAGCAGAATCGGTGGCGGCCGCCGCCTCCCGCGCGGGACGAGTTTTATGGCTGGACGCGAAACGGCCCGGCCGCAGTGGCCGGGCCGCTTCTCGGGTCGGTTGGTTAGTCGTCGTTGCGGATTGTTCCTACGCCGATCGGGTCTGCTAGAACGAGACCGGGGATTCCTGCTACTACCAGCGTCAGGGTTTCGTTCGGCTCGCGCTGCCGGTCGCCCTTGACTGTTACGTCGACCGTCGTTGACGTGGATCCTGCTGCCAGCGTGCGGCAGCCGATCACCGGGTCGTAGTCGCTGCCTGCTCGGGCCGTCAGGCCCAGGGTGGTGCCGCACAGTAGGACCGGCTGGGAGAGCGGGCGCGAGACCGAGACCGTGAAGGTGAGCTTTGTCGTGCCTGCGTTGCCTTCCGCGACCTCCGCGTCCGAGACTCGCAGTTCTGCCCTCGAGTTGAAGCGGGCTACCTGCGGGTCGTGGTCGCTGGAGCCCCTCGAGCCGTCTCCCGTGTAGTTGGCCGCCCAGTCCGCGTTGATGTGGGCCGCGCGCATCTGCACCAGGTCCTGGTGCAGCGGGTCGTTGACGAACAGGTGGTCCAGGGTCTGGGCCTGTCCTTCGAAGCTGTACGAGTACGCGCTGGCCGGAACGTCCTTGACCAGGTCCTCCCACAGGTTGTGCAGGCCTGCGTCGTACAGCGGGGCCAGTTGGTCGCCCTGGTTGATCTGCACCGGGTCGTCCGGGCGCGGGAAGACGTTGAGGTCGCCGCCGTAGACGACCCTCGCATTCGGGTCCGACTGCTCGATCGCCGTGACGATGGCGGCTCCGTAGCGGGCCTGTTCGCGGCGCTGGCCTACCCGGCCGTCCGGAGTCGACGAGTAGTGGTTGCTCACCGCCCACAGGACCGACTTCTCGTTGCCTCCAGGAGTTGCCGCCACCAGGAACTTGGCCACCTGGGGTGCGCGGGTGAAGACGTCCGAGCCGTCCACGCCCGTCGACGTGTCCACGTCCGCGGGGAGGTCGGCGTTCAGGGACTTCGGGTTCTGGACATCCGTGTTGTACGCCAGGCCCGGTGCCCGGTAGGAGACCGTCGGAGTGGCGCCGAGCACCGCGTCCGTCTCGGTCGCCGGCGCCAGGGTCACCCGGTCCGTGCGGTAGAGGAACGCCGCGGTGATGCCTCGGTCGTCGGCGCCGTCACGGTCGTAGGCTGCCGCGTACGCCGGGCCGCCCTTGGCCTTGATGGTGAGCGCGAGCTCCTGGATGGTGTCGGGCGCGCCGTCGGCGTTGTCTGTGGTGCCGCAGGACAGCGCGTTGCCCGCGACGGTGCAGATGTCCTGGTCCTCGGCTTCCTGCACCAGGATCACGTCGGGGCTGTGCAGGTCGGTGGTGACCTGGTCGGCCAGCGCGGCCAGCTGGTTGTCGTAGTCGGCCTGGTCGACCGGCACGTAGTCGAACGGCGGGCTCACGCCCGGGCAACCCGTGTTGCCGAGGAAGTCGCAGCCGTCGAACGGGTCGTCGCGGAAGTCATAGAGATTCTCGACGTTGTACGTGGCGATCGCGTACTCCGTGTTGCGGTTGGCGGCCTGCGGCGGGTTGTTCTTCGACGGGTCGGCGCCGCCCGCGAAGGTGACCTGGCCCGCCTGGATGCCGTACTTGTCGAACGAGAAGTACAGGCCGCCGACCGCGTCGTTGGTCAGGGTGTCGAAGGTGTGCGCCGGCGGGAGCAGCGTGAGGCTGTCGCCGGAGCTGTCCTTGACGCCCATCGAGCCGAACATGATCCGGTTGCCGTTCTCGTCGTCGAACCGGGCCGGGTTGTTGTCGAGCGGGTGCGAGTCGCGGAAGACCCGGCGGGCGTACGGGTCGGCCCGGTCGAGCAGCGGATCGTCCTTGTCGACGACCCACACCTCGGAGTCGGCGGTGCTGGCGAACACGTCGCGGCCGCTGACGGCCTGGGCGCCCGCCCGTACGCGCATCTGCATGCCCTCGTGCCGCTCCCAGAAGCGGTCGGCGCTGCCGAGGTCGACCGGCGGCACCGCGTCGGTGGCCGGGACCTGCACGCCGCTGGCCAGCTTGGTCACCAGTGAGGCGCTGGCGAGCTGGCTCAGGTTGAAGTACTCGGTGACCCGGGCGCGGACCACGATCTCGTCGCCGACGACCGGCTGGTAGCCGCCGATCAGCGTGGTGAACGTGCTCGTGTAGACGAAGATGCCGTCGGAGGTCAGCGGGTCGCCGTCCTCGGTGCCGGGGCGGCTCTGCAGGAAGAACCCGTACTGCAGGGCGCCGGCCGAGGTGCGGGACAGGGTCCGCTGGGTCACGACGCCGCGCACGTCGTAGAGCTGCTGGCTGTTGCCGCTGGCCGGGGCGAGGGGCGAGCGGTCGAGCTTGCCCTCCTCGGCGTCGGTTGTCTGGCCCTGCACCGCACCGATTGACAGCACGCCGTTGACCTGGACGGCCAGCGTGCACGTCGCGGGGGTGCCCGAGTCGTCGGTCGACGTCAGCCCGACCGTGTAGCTGCCGGCCGGAACGTCGGCGCTGACGGTGACCGTCGCCGTGGCGGTCGTACCCGGACCGGTGGCCGCCGTGAACGCCGTGCGGCTGATGGTGCCCGAGGCCGGGGAAGGTGTGACGCTGGTGACCGCGAGGTCGGTGATCGTGTCGTCCGCGTCGACCGCCGTCACGTCGCGGGCCGCCGCGCTGCCTTCGGCGGTGGTCAGCGCGCTGCCGCAGGTGAGCACCGCGGGCGCGTCGACGGGGCCGCCACCGGTGGAGTGGCTGCCCAGACCGTCGAAGGTGTCGGTGGCGAAGCCGTCCCACTGCACCGCAGGGTCGAAGGCGTCGCTCGGGTCGGTGTCACCCGCCTCCACCGTCGACTTGCGGCGCAACGTGTTGTCGGCCGTGCTCGTCAACCCCGTGCCCCACTCGGTGCCCGGGTCCACTCCGACCTGGCCGAGCGAGTCGACGACCGCGTCGCCCTTGCGGAGCACGACCGCGTCGTCGCCGTTCCAGAGCCCGGAACCGGTGGTCTGGTCCGCCTGGGCCAGGATCGCGGCCACCGAGGCGGAGTGGGCGAACACGAAGACGTCGCCCGCCGCGACGGTGCCGGTCAGCGACGCGTTGAAGGACGCCGCGGTCGCGCCGTTGAAGTAGACCGACAGCTGGTATCCGGTCAGGTCGACCGGGGCGCCGGTGCCGTTGTAGAGCTCGACGGCCTTGTTGTTGGACGAGCCTTCGACGTACTCGGAAATGATCAGATCGGTCGGTGCCGCGTAGGCCCCAGTGGACACGCCGAACAACGTGGCGGTCGTCGTGAGGGTCGCGGCAGCCAGCAGTGCGGGCGCGCGCAACGAGCGCAAGGAAGCCTCCAGGGGTGGTGGGGGCGTAACGAGGGGTTGAGCGATCAAGGGCTGTGTAACAGCCCCGTATGGCGATCCAGTGTCTGCCAGCTAAACGCCGCGCTCAAGGTGTCGGAGGACGTCGGCGACATCAGCGCCGTATTCGTACCATTCACGGTCCGGCTGGAAGCCGAGCTCCGCGTTGACCTTGAGCATCGACTCGTTGGCCTGTGCGTTCCAGGTCTGCACCTCGGCCAGTTTGGGCTCGGCCGAGCGCAACTCGAAGAGCATCCGGGCCTTGATGGCGCGGTCTATGCCGTAGCCACGGTGGTCCTGGGCCACGATCGTGTCGTACTGGTCGGCGCGGGTCGGGTGTTGGGCCGGGACGACGACCTCGGTCAGGCCCGCCACGTCGCCGGTCTTCTCGTGGATCGCGAGCACGATGTAAGGCTGCATGCCCCGGCGGTGCAGGCAGTCGAGGCTCGCCCGTAGTCGCTGGGGGTCGTAGGAGCTCGGTCGTAGGTCGAGGTCGCCGTCGTCGATGTCGCGGAGCTCCGCCTTGGCCTTGGCGTACGCGTCGAGCAGGTCGTCGGGCGGCCCGCCCGGGCAGAACTCGATGCGGTAGCCGGCGCCGATGCCGCGGGCCATCTCGCCGAGGGCCAACCAGTCGACGGAGTTGAGCCGAAGCACACTGCGGGTCTCGGTGTATTCGCGGACGAATCCCACGGACTCGAAGAAAGTGACGGCCGGGGTGCCGCCGACGACTTCGGCGCCGATAACGGAGAAGCCTTCGTGATACGTCTTGCGGGCGGCCTGGGCGAGCATTTCCCGGGCGAGACCGGCCCGCCGCGCTTTGGGGTGGATGAGGAGCTCGACCACGCCGATGTCGCCCAGGAGCAGCACGTTGGCGTGCCCGACAACCCGCCCTGCGGGTTCTTCGGCGAGCCAGGAAATGCGTCGCTCACCGGGCATCGTCTCCGCGAGATATTCACGGAGAAAACTCTCTTGCCACAGCGGGTCATCCGGGAGGTCCGCCATGAGCACCGCATTCAGGCTGTCCAGCATCGAACGGAGCTCGTCGGCGGAGGCGGTTTTCGGATCCCACTCGCGCACCATCACCTGTCTAGCTTGCCGCTAACAGACCCGACGCGAAAGGCCTTAGTTCTCCAAAGTGCCGATGCGGCTACGCTACGTGCGACTCTTGGTGCCGTAGTCGTTGGCCGTGTCGAACACGGCCTGGGCGTATCGCCGCACGTCGTTGTAGCTGAGGATGGCTCCCCACCAGTCCTGGGGGTTCTGCAGGTTCCGGCCGTTACGACACAGATAGTTAGCGGCTGCGAGGGCTGCGTCGTCGATGTCGTGCGGGTCCTTGATGCCGTCGTTGTCCGCATCCTCGCCCGCGTTGGCCCAGGTGGACGGGATGAACTGCATCGGACCGACGGCCCGGTCGTACGTGGGGTCGCCGTCCATCTGGCCGTCGTCTGTGTCGGCGATCCGCTGGCGCCCGCCCTGGCCGTCGAGCGGCAGGCCGATGATGTGCGGCAGCGACTGCCCGCTCGGCGTCAGGGTGGCTCCGTTCGCGGTGCCGTGCGCCGACTCGACCTTGCCGATCGCCGCGAGCGTGGTCCAGGTGAGGTGGCAGGACGGCGTCTTCTGGCCGACGACGAGCTCGGCGTAGCCGTAGGCGCGCACGGCCGTGGCGCTGATGCCGGTCTTCGTGGAGATCTGTTGCGCCCAGGAGTTGATGACGTCGGCCGGCTGACCGAAACCGCCACCCACGGGCGGCGGCACGCCCACGCCGGTGGACGTACCGGCGGTCGGGAACGCGGTCGGGAACCCGGTCGGGAAACCCGGGTCGCTCGGTGCCTGGCCGGTGGGGAACGCGGTGCCGGGCGCGGCGCCGGCGGACGGGTCGACCGACGGGTTGGTCGCCGGGCTGGGGTGCGCGGCGGGCGGCGCGTTGGCCGGCAGCACGACGGCACCCGCTACGGCGGTCAGCGTGACCAGTGCGAACAGCAGCACACCGGGCAGGACGAGCCGGCCGCTCGGGCGGCGGGACCAGGCGCCGACGGCGGTGGCACCGGACCGCACGGCGGCCAGGCCCGGGACTCCCCGGACGGTCGGACGCTCGATGCCGGGCGGCGGACGCTTCGCCGGGTCCCACTCCTTGTCGAGGTCTATGTCGACTTTGGTCGGTGGTGACGGCGACGGTGTCGGCTCCGGACCGGCCGGCGGGTCGCCCGGCGGTCGCTGGTCCGGCACGGAAGCGCGCAGCTTCTCCGCAGCCGTCGGTGACTCCTCCCCGGCACCCACATGAGCGAGCCTACCGATCCGGGTGAGGGTTTCGGCAACGCGGAGGCCGTACCCTGTCTGGCATGCCCCGGTATGAGTTCCGCTGCCGCGCTTGCGGGAGCACCTTCGAGGTCAACCGTCCGATGGCCGAAGCGTCCGAGCCGGCACAGTGCCCGGACGGCCACGGCGACACCGTCAAGCTTCTCTCCGCGGTCGCCGTCGGCGGTCGCGGCGGTGCGGCGCCCGCGCCGGCCGCGGGTGGTGGCGGCGGTGGTTGCTGCGGCGGCGCCTGCGGGTGTTGACCCCCGGTCCCTGACCCCCTGTCGATCATCCTTTGGGCCGGGAAGCTTGGCCGAGGGTGCCGCATCCACCCTTGGAACACCTCGTTACTCAGCCGTGTAACCACGGGCCGGACACCCGCGGTTAACCCCGGCGTGGCACGTTGCTCCAGGTGGGAGCGGGTTTTCGACCTTGGGCCCTGCCGGGCCAGCCGAACCTACGATGCGCCGGCGGTCCGGAGTGCGGCAGCATGGACCCGACTTCCAGGGGGGCGGAGGTTTCAGGCGTGCCGGGACGAGTTCACCTTCCCAGTGGGCTGGTGACTTTCTTGTTCACCGACATCGAGGGCTCGACGCGACTTGCCCAGATGCTCGGTGCGGGTTACCGGCCGGTGCTCACGGAGCATCGGCGACTCTTGCGCGCCACCCTCGCGGCCAATCACGGTGTCGAGCTGTTCACCGAGGGCGACTCGTTCTTCATCGCGTTCGACGACGCCGCCGCCGCGCTCGACGCGTGTGTCACCGCCCAGCGGGCGCTGGCCGACCACGAGTGGCCCACCCCTGAGGCCGCGCCGCGGGTCCGGATGGGCCTGCACACCGGACACGCGGTCCCGCTCGCCGGCGAGTACGCGAGCCCCGAGGTGCACCGCGCGGCCCGGATCGCGGCCGCGGCGCACGGCGGCCAGGTGCTGCTCTCCGCGTCGACCGCGCACCACGCGGCCCCGCTGCCGGCCGACGCTTCGCTGATCGACCTGGGGCTGCACCGGTTGCGGGGCTTCGACGACCGCGAACGCCTCTTTCAACTCGTCGCACCGGGCCTGGGCCGCGACTTCCCGCGCCCGCGCACCGTCGACGAGACCGCGCACAACCTGCCGACCCAGGTGACCTCGTTCGTCGGCCGGCAGACCGAGCGGGCCGAGCTTTCCGCCCTGGTGCGCGACAACCGGCTCGTCACGGTCGTCGGGGCCGGCGGCGCAGGCAAGACCCGGATCGCCGTCGAGGTGGCCGGCACCCTTGTCGACTCCTATCCGGACGGCGTGTGGTTCGTCGACATCGCCACGGTCACCGACCCGGGCCTGGTCGCCTTCGCGGTCGCCGCGGTCTTCGGCCTGCGCCCGGAACCCGGCCGGCCGATGATCGACACCCTGGTCGACTACGCCGCGGGCCGGCGCATGCTGCTCATGCTCGACACCTGTGACGCCCAACCGGGTGCGTCCGCCGAGGCCATCTCCCGCCTGCTGACCGGTGGCAGTGCGCTGCGCGTGCTGGCCACCAGCCGGGAGCCGTTCGGGCTGCCCGGTGAGGTCGTGTGGCGAATCCCTCCGCTGTCGACGGAGCCAGGCCCACACGGCGGGCCGAGCGACGCGATGGCGCTGCTGCTCGACCGCACCGCGGCAGCCCGTGGCGGCCGGCGCGGCGGCCTGACCGAGTCGTCCGAGCTGCACCGGGTAGTGGCCCGCCTCGACGGCCTGCCGCTCGCCATCGAGCTGGCCGCGGCCCGCCTCCGGGTGCTCTCCGCCAGCCAGCTCGCCGAGCGCCTCGACGACGTGCTCGGCACGCTCGACGCCGGCCGGGAGGACCCGGTCTATCCGGCGACCGAGTTCGCGGGCGGCCAACAGGAAGCTGGGATGCAAGAAGACACCGTCGACCTCAACGCTGCGGCGCTGGGTGGGGCGCGCAGCCCGCAGACCAGGGCCGCGTTGCGCTCGGCGACCCAACGGCACGCCACCATGCAGGCCACCGTCACGTGGTCCTACCGCACGCTCGGCCCGCGCGCCTCCCGGCTGCTGCGCGCTCTCGCGGTCTTCGCCGGCCCGGTCGACCTGGCCACTGTGGAGTGGCTGCTCGACGACGACCCGCTCGACCCGCTGGCCGTGCTGGTCGACAAGTCGATGATCCAGGTGGAGCCGAGCGGGGCCTCGAGCACCTACCGGATCCTCGACCCGATCCGGGCGTACGCGGCCCGCCGCCTGGTCGACGCCGGCGAGGAGCAGGGCGCCCGTGACCGCCACGTCGCGTGGTGCGCGCACGCGCTGCAGCGGGTGTTCCACGGCGCCGACGGCCGGCCGGTGACGCTGTCGCTGGCGACGCTCGACCCGCTGGCCGACGAGCTCCGCGCCGCACTGCGCTGGACGGCGACCGGTGGCAGCGCCCGGATGGGTCTGCGCCTGGCCGGCGGGCTCGACCAGTGGTGGCGCGAGCGCGGGCTCGCCCGGGAGGGCCGGCTCTGGCTGTTCCGGTTGTACGGCCGGATCGCCGAGACCGGTGAGCCGATCCCCGATGCCGAGCTGGCGGCGGCGTACCACATGCATTCGCAGCACGCGGCAGCCGACGGCGAGTTCGCCGAGGAGCTGCGGTTCGCCCAGCGCGCCGAGGCCGCCGCCCAGCAGGCGGGCGACGCGGGTCTGCTGGCCCGGGTGATCGCCGGTCGCGCCGGCCCGCTGATCGACATGGGCCGGCTCAGCGAGGCCGAGCGGGCCAGCCGCGACGTGATGGAGTGGGCCACCGACAACGGCGTCGCGAGCGAGGCGCTGGTCGCGGTGCTGAGCCTGGCCGAGCTGCTGTGGCAACGGGGCGCCCTCGACGAGGCCGCCGAACTGCTCGGCGCCGCCCGCCCGCTCGAGGCCGCCCGCCCGGCCGAACGCGGCCGGCGCACCGTCGACATGCTGCTCGGCATGGTCGCGCTCGCCCGCGGTGACCTCGTGGCGGCGCACGACCACCTGGTGGTGGCGCTGCGCTCGCGAATGGCGTACGGCTTCCGGAGCAGGGCCTGCGACAGCCTCAACGCCATGGCGGTCCGGTGCGCCCACGGTGGCGATCCGAGGACCGCGGCCCGGTTGTTCGGCGCGGCGCAGGCGACCCGACTGACCCAGCGCGGCGCGGGCGGGCTGTTCGCCGCCTACTGGTCGCGGGAGCAGGCCGCCATCCGGTCGGAGCTCGGCGACGCGGCGTTCGACGCGGCGTACGCGGGTGGTGCGGAGCTCACGCTCGAGCAGGCGGCGGGGATGGCGCTCGCGGTCGAGCACCCGGACCTGGCCGCCGGCTCGAGCCGGTTCGCCGCCGAGCCGGAGACCCCCGCGGTCGAGCCGGAACCGCGGCGCCCGGTCCAGGCACGGCACCGGGCCGACGGCGACGACAACACCACGATGGTCATCGGCGATCCGCGTCCTGGCCGCGGCACCGACCCGCAGCCCCCGCACCCCCGGCGGTCCCGCACCTATCGGGGCGCGCTGATCGGCGACGCCGAGTCCGACAAGGCCTAGTCGTCGTCACGGTGCGCGTCGTCGCGCGTACCGGGAGATATCGACCGCGGCTGGTGCATTCCCGGGCGTCGGCCGTCGCGGGGCTCGTTTAAGGTGTGGGCGTGCGGGAGACGGCGTGATCCACTTTCCCCGGGTACGCCAGAGTCCACTGCGCGCACTCGGCGTGCGGCTGTTGGCCGCGGTCGGGCTGGTGCTGGTGACGGTCCTGATCGTCTACGTCGACCGGGGCGGCTACCGCGACGTCACAGATACGCCGCTGTCGTTGCTCGACTGCGCGTACTACGCGGTGGTGACGCTCTCCACGACCGGCTACGGCGACATCACGCCGGTCAGCGAGTCCGCCCGCGTGGTCAACGTCTTCGTGATCACCCCGGCGCGCGTGCTCTTCCTGATCATCCTGGTCGGCACGACCCTCGAGGTGCTGACCGAGCAGTACCGCACCAACCTGCGGCTGACGCGGTGGAGGAGGAAAGTGAAAGACCACGTGATCATCTGCGGGTACGGGACGAAGGGCCGCAGCGCCGTCAATGTGCTGCTGGAGAACGGCCTGGACAAGCGCAAGATCGTGGTGGTCGAGCGCGACCAGACCGCGCTGCGGTCGGCGATCGCCAACGGCCTGGTCGGCGTCGAAGGCTCCGCGACCCGGTCGGCGACGCTGCTGGAGGCGCACGTCAAAGACGCGAAGTCAGTGATCATCGCCACCCACAGCGACGACGCGGCGGTGCTGGTGACGCTGACCGTGCGCCAGCTCACCGCCGGCAAGGTGCGGATCATCGCCGCGGCCCGGGAGGCGGAGAACGCTCCGCTCCTGCGGCAGAGCGGCGCGCACCACGTGATCGTCTCGGCGTCGACCGCCGGCCGGCTGCTCGGCCTGTCCACCTCGGCGCCGCCGCTGATCGAGGTCGTCGAAGACCTGCTGACCCCGGGCCAGGGCATGGCGCTGGCGATGCGCTCGGCCGAGCGCGCCGAGGTCGGCTCGGCGCCGCGCGACCTCGACCCGCTGGTCATCGCGCTGGTGCGACGGGGCAAGGTCGTCTCGCTGGCCGACCCGGCCGGCCTCACGGTCGAGACCGGCGACCTGCTGGTCTACGTCCGCGACGACCGACCGTCGACAATGGCCGAAAGCCGCCCCACCCCGAGCTAGCCGACAGCGTCAGCCGCCGGCCAGCCGGGGCGCCAGCTACAGGATCGTCCAGGTGTCGCCGGCCGTGAGCAGGCCCGCGAGCTGCTCGTCGGGCGTACCCGTGGCCTTGGCCTTGGCGGCTTCGACCTGCTCCACCACGCGCTCGTCGTAGGACGGCCGCTCGACCTTCCGGAACACCCCGATCGGTGTGTTGCGCAGGTCGAGGCCGGGGAGGCGGGACAGGGCGAACGCGTACGCCGGCTCCGACACGGTGGCGTCGTGGACCACGATGTCGGCCGGGTCGACCGACGCCGTGTCGCGGACCTCGAGGCCGAAGCCGCCCGGCGGGTGCACCACGCAGCGCTGGCCGTCGGCGCCGAAGGTGATCGGCTGGCCGTGCTCGAGCCGGATCAGGTATTCGTCGCGGGTGGCCGGGTCCTTCAGCGTCTCGAAGGCGCCGTCGTTGAAGATGTTGCAGTTCTGGTAGATCTCGACGAACGCGGAGCCGTTGTGCTCGGCCGCGGCGCGCAGCACCGACTGGAGGTGCTTGCGGTCGGAGTCGAGGGTCCGCGCGACGAACGTGGCCTCGGCACCCAGCGCCAGCGAGAGCGGGTTGAACGGCGAGTCCGCCGAGCCGACGGGCGTCGACTTAGTGATCTTGCCAAGCTCCGACGTCGGCGAGTACTGGCCCTTGGTCAGCCCGTAGATCCGGTTGTTGAACAGCAGGATCTTGAGGTTGACGTTGCGGCGCAGCGCGTGGATCAGGTGGTTGCCACCGATCGAGAGCGCGTCGCCGTCGCCGGTGACCACCCAGACCGACAGGTCGGGGCGGCTGACCGAGAGGCCGGTCGCGATCGCCGGCGCGCGGCCGTGGATCGAGTGCATCCCGTAGGTGTTCATGTAGTACGGGAAGCGCGACGAGCAGCCGATGCCCGACACGAACACGGTGCGCTCGCGCGGGATCTTCAGCTCGGGCATGAAGGACTGGACGGCGGCGAGGATCGCGTAGTCACCGCACCCGGGACACCAGCGAACCTCCTGGTCGGACTTGAAGTCCTTCTGAGTCAGCTTCACTGCGACGGGATCAGCCATTCTTAACGACTTCCTCGAGCATCGACTCAAGCTTCGCGGCCGTGAACGGCAGGCCGCTGACCTGGTTGTACGGGATGGCGTCGACGAGGTAGCGAGCCCGGATGACGTGGGCGAGCTGGCCCAGGTTCATCTCGGGGATGACGACGCGGTCGTAACGGCGCAGCACCTCGCCGAGGTTGGCGGGCATCGGCGACAGGTGCCGCAGGTGGGCCTGCGCGATGGGCAGGCCGCGCTGGCGCAGCGCCCGGCAGGCGGCACCGATCGGGCCGTAGGTCGAGCCCCAGCCCAGCACCAGCGTGCGCGCCTCGCCGTCGGGGTCTTCCACCTCGACGTCCGGCACCGGGATGCCCTCGATGCGGGCGGCCCGGGTGCGCACCATGAAGTCGTGGTTGGCCGGGTCGTACGAGATGTCGCCCGTCTTGTCGGCCTTCTCCAGACCACCGATCCGGTGCTCCAGCCCCGGCGTGCCCGGAATGGCCCACGGTCGGGCCATCGTGACCGGGTCGCGCAGGTAGGGCAGGAACGTCTTGCCGTCTTCGCCGTTGGGCTCGGTCGCGAAGTCGACGCGCAGGTCGGGCAGCGAGTCGACCTCGGGCAGCAGCCACGGCTCGGAGCCGTTGGCGACGTAGTTGTCGGACAGCAGGATCACCGGCGTGCGGTAGGTCAGGGCGATCCGGGCCGCCTCGAGCGCGGCGAAGAAGCAGTCGGACGGCGACCGCGGCGCGACGACGGCGACCGGCGCCTCGCCGTGCCGGCCGAACAGGGCCATGTTGAGGTCGGCCTGCTCCGTCTTGGTCGGCATGCCGGTCGACGGGCCGGCCCGCTGCACGTCGATGATCACCAGCGGCAGCTCCAGCGCGACCGCCAGCGAGATCGTCTCGCCCTTGAGCGCGACGCCCGGGCCGGAGGTGGTGGTGATGCCCAGGCTGCCGCCGTACGAGGCGCCGAGCGCGGCACCGATCGCGGCGATCTCGTCTTCCGCCTGCATCGTCGTGACGCCGAACCGCTTGTGCTTGCTCAGCTCGTGCAGGATGTCGGACGCCGGGGTGATCGGGTAGGCACCCAGGAAGACCGGCAGGCCCGAGCGCACGCCGGCGGCCACGAGGCCCAGCGAGAGCGCCTGGTTGCCGGTGATGTTGCGGTAGGTGCCGGGGCTCATCTTCGCCGGCTTGACCTCGTAGCGGACGCCGAAGTCCTCGGTCGTCTCGCCGAAGTTCCAGCCGGCCTTGAACGCCGCGATGTTGGCCGCGACGAGCTCCGGACGGGCGGCGAACTTGCGCTCCAGGAAGCGGATCGTCGAGTCGTAGGGCCGCGAGTACATCCAGGAGAGCAGGCCGAGGGCGAACATGTTCTTCGCACGCTCGGCGTCCTTCTTCGAGACGTCGTGCTCGGCGAGGGCGCCGATCGTCATCGCGGTCAGCGCGACGGGGTGCAACGAGTAGCCGTCGAGCGAGCCGTCCTCGAGCGGGTTCTCCGCGTAGCCCACCTTGGTGAGGTTGCGCTTCGTGAACTCGTCGGTGTTGACGATGATGTCGGCGCCGCGCGGCAGGTCACCGATGTTGGCCTTGAGCGCTGCCGGGTTCATCGCGACCAGCACGTTGGGCGCGTCGCCCGGCGTGAGGATGTCGTAGTCGGCGAAGTGCACCTGGAAGCTGGAGACCCCTGGCAGGGTGCCGGCGGGCGCCCGGATCTCCGCGGGGAAGTTGGGGAGAGTCGAGATGTCGTTGCCGAGCTGGGCGGTCTCCGAAGTGAACCGATCGCCGGTGAGCTGCATGCCGTCGCCGGAGTCGCCAGCGAAGCGGATGACCACGCGATCCAGTTGACGGACCTGTTTGGCCACGAGAAGCTGACCTCCTTGCCGGACGGCGGCGGCGGGGTCGCGCGTCGTTGGGCCGTCCCGCTCCATGTTGTGTCTTGGAAAAGCGTACGTCCCGGGAACAGCCTTTCCACGTACCGGGTCCCGCCCGGTGAGACGACCTTCTCACGTCGGGGTCAGGGTTACCTTACTTGTGAGCGAAAGCACTGCTAGTGGGCCTAGTCCCGGGACGCCGCATCGAGGGCCGCGGTGGTGTCGTCTTCTATACCGCGACGCAGCGACGTCGTGGCGAGGAAGATCGCCAGGATCACCAGGAGCACCGAGACGATCACCAGAGCGAGCGCCGTCTGCTGGACGCCGGTCAGACCGCCGCCGTTGTCGGACGCCTTGGCGAACCCGCCGCCGATCACGCCCTGGGACGCCGTCGGGTCGGCACCCGACGGGCTGGCCGTCGGCGTGGCGCTCGACGCGGCCGCGGTGATCCGGAAGCTCATCTGCACCTGCTTGGTGCGGCCACCCGAGGTCAGCATGCCGAACACCGCGCCCGACAGCGGAGCCAGCCGCTGTGCCTCGGCCGTAGCCCGCAGAGGCAGGGTGCTGGTGGCGGTGTCGCCGGCGGCCACCCGGCCGAGATCGCATCGGAAGCGCTCGCCGCTGGCCGCACAGCCCTCGGGCTGGCCGTCGATCGTCACTCCGTCGGGCAGCAGCACCTCGACCGCGCCCGTCGACGCCTCGTCACCGGTGTTGGTCAGCTTGATCTGGAGGTTGGCCGGGCCGTCCGGGGACTGGAAGTTGACCTCGCTGGCGGCCAGCCCGATGCCGGCGACCGGCGGGCCGGGCGGGAAGAGCACCGCGAAGCCCTGGTTGTCGGCGACCGTGCCGAGGTCCGGCCGGGAGACGGCGGCCGCGGTGACGTCGACGGAGCCACCCAGCGGCATCTGTCGCCAGGCGTCACCGGCCACCCGCACGCGGATCGAGGTCTCGAAGCGACGGCCCGGACCGGCGACCCAGGATCCGCAGACGTACGAGCGTCCGCCGGACAGCGAGCAGCCGGCCGTGCCGGCGTCGGTCACCCCGGTCGGCAAGGTGTAGCGCATGGTCAACCGCTCGACGATCGAGCCCGTGTTGGTGACCACCACCCGCAGCGTGGCCGGGCTGCTGGACCGCGACCAGTAGGACCAGCCCAGGTTGATGTCGCTGGTCCAGACGGCGGCACCGAGCCGCGGCTGCTGGCCGGGCAGCACAGGGCCGGGCTGTTCGGTGGGGTCGGCCGGCGGCACCGTCGGCCGCGTGGTCGGCCGCGATGTGGTCGGTTCTGCGGTCGGCTGCTCCGTCGGCTCCTCGGGCGTGGTCGGTTCGGTGGTCGGCTCCGGCGACGTCGGCTCGTCGGTCGGCACCGGGTTGGTCGGCGGGGAGTCGGGCTCCGTCGAGTTGGTCTCGGGCTCGCCCGGGTCGCTGCCCGTGTCATCGCCGGGGTCGAGCGCGGCCGTTACACCGACCGGGCCGGCCGCACCCGCGCCCACCGACGGGACGGTCACGACGAGCGCCATCACGCCGGCCGCGATCAGGCCGGCGACAGACGCGCGCAGCAGGGCGTACGCGCGCTCGCTGCTCGCCATGGATCCTCCGACCGTCGTGGGTGCCTCATTATTCGGTGATAGTTGCCGCCTGACACCCGTTCGGTCGGAAACAAAACCGTAACTCCCGCCCTTCGCCGCCTGACCCGAGATCATCGGCCGGCTCGAATCGCCCGATCGGCGGTAGAGTCCCGGCCATGACGGGTTACCTCGGGTCGTACGCGACGCTGGGGCTCCTCCTCCTGGCGAGCGTGCTGATCTTCGTGGGGGCGTTCACCGCCAACCGGCTGCTCAGCCCGGCCAACCCGGCCGAGCCGGCGGGCAAGCGCGCGACCTACGAGAGCGGCGTGGACCCGGTCGGTGGCGACTGGGCACAGATGCAGATCCGCTATTACGTGTACGCGTACCTTTATGTGCTTTTCGCGGTCGAGGCCGTTTTTCTCTTCCCGTGGGCGGTGGTCTTCGACCGTCCCGGATTCGGCGCGACGACCGTGGTGGAGATGGCCATCTTCGTGGCCGTCCTGGCGCTCGGCATCCTCTACGCCTGGCGCAAGAAGATCCTCAACTGGACCTAAGCCAGGCCCCGGCGGGAGACCGCTGGTGGGCGGTCGCCGCGGATCGACGCCACGGTGTCGAGCACGCGGCGGGTCTCGCGCACCTGGTGGGCGCGGAACAGCCGGGCGCCGAGCCAGGCGGAGACCGCGGTCGCCGCGAGGGTGCCCTCCAGCCGCTCCTCGACCGGCAGGTCCAGGGTCTCGCCGATGAAGTCCTTGTTGGACAGCGCGACCAGCACCGGCCAGCCGGTGGCCACCAGCTCGCCCAACCGCCGGGTGAGCTCCAGCGAGTGCCGGGTGTTCTTGCCGAAGTCGTGCGCCGGGTCGATGACGATGCCGTCCGCGCGTACGCCCAACGACTCCGCCCGGCGCGCCAGCGCGGTGACCGTCTCGACGGCGTCGGTGACGACGTCGGCGAACGCGGCCCGGTGCGGGCGGGTGCGCGGCCGCAGGCCGCCGGCATGGGTGCAGACCAGCCCCGCACCGGTCGCGGCGGCGACCTCGGCCAGTCGCGGGTCGGCGCCGGCCCAGGTGTCGTTGATCAGGTCCGCGCCGGCCGCGACCGCCTCGGTGGCGACCTCGGCGCGCCAGGTGTCGATCGAGATCACTGTGTCGGGGAAGGCCGCGCGGACCGTGGCCACGGTGGCGACGGTGCGGGTGATCTCCTCCGTCGGGTCCACGTGGTCGCCGGGGCCGGCCTTCACCCCGCCGATGTCGATGATGTCGGCGCCGTCGCGGACCGCCGCCTCGACCGCCCGCAGGGCCGCGTCGGCGGCATATGTCGCGCCCCGGTCGAAGAACGAGTCGGGTGTCCGGTTCACGATCGCCATCACCACGAGGTCCGTCGGGCCGAACGTACGCGGACCCAGCCGCAACTCGCCCGACATATCGATTCCTCCTGCCGCCGTCGTACCACTGGCTTGATCCTTGCCCGCGAAGGTGGACGACGGGGTGGCGGGGTCGACCCTCTCGGCGCGACATGCCACGATCGGGCGTATGGGTCAGCTACTCCTTATTGTGGTCGTCGCGGTCACCGTCGCGGCGGTCGTGTTCGGCGTGACCGTGCTGGTCAGCGGTCGCGACCCGGGCCTGTCGCCCGCCGAGCCCGACGGCCGGGCGTTACCGCTGCCCACCACCCGGCCACTGCTGGAGTCCGACCTCGGCGACGTGCGCTTCGACCTGGCCACCCGGGGCTACCGGATGTCCCAGGTCGACCAGGCGCTGCGCCGTGCCGCGTACGACATCGGCTACAAGGACGAGCTGATCGGAGTCCTGGAGGCCGAGGTCAACGCCCTGCGTGAGGGGCGGGTGCTCGACGCCGACGCGCTGCGCCGGGCTCGTGAGGCCGCCCAGGCTCCGCCGCCCGCACCGGTGGCGACCGAACCCGGCAAGCCGGGGTGGACCGAGTTCACCCGCCCGGCTGACCTTGGCGAAATCGCCGACGAGCCCGAGGCGGCCGCTCCGATCGAGACGGCTGCGTCGGAGGAGTCCGCGGACGGCGCTCCGGTGCCGGTCAGCGACGCTGCTCCGGTGGTCGAGGTGGCACCTGACCAGGCCGAGTCGGCCGCCGCCGAGCAGGACCCGAAGGCGGTCGCGGAGGCCCGGTCCCGCGGCCTGGCCGACGAGTCGGAGCCGGCCGAGTCGCCGGCCGCGGCCGAGCCGCCTATCGCGACCGGGTCGCCTATCGCGACCGAGCCGCCTATCGCGACCGGGTCGCCGGTCGCGACCGAGCCGACTGTCGCCGCTGAGCAGGCGGGCAAGGCCGAGGCGTCCACCGGGTCCGACCCGGCCGTCACCGAGAAGTCGATCTCGCCCGGCTCGACCGCGGCGGCCGCGACAGAGCAGCCCAGCGAGGTCGAGCCGGCCGCCCCGGCCAAGGCGCGGACCACGCGGCGAACGCCCGCGACCCGCACCTCGCGCCCGACCAAGCGCTCGGCCGCCGCGGCGCCGGCTGACCCCGAGTCTCCGGCCGTTTCGCCGGAAGACGCGCCAGTCAGGAAATCGGCCATCGAGTCGGAAACCTCGGAAGTCGCGACTCCGGCGGAAGACGCTGAATCGGCGCGCCGATGAACGAGGAGGACCTGCGGGAGGCCGCCCAGCCGGGTGCCGGTGAGGTCACCGCGACGGTCATCGTCCGCGCGCCCGCCAAGCAGGTCTACGAGGCGTTCACCGCCTGGCGCCGGCAGGGCGAATGGATCCCGTTCACCACCGTTCGGGTGATTTCGGGCGACGGCGGCGAGGGCTCGGTGATCGAGGCGGTCACGGCGCTCGGTCCGGCGGTCCTGCGGGACGAGTTCCGGGTGGCGCGGCTGGACCCGCCGTACGAGGTGCGGGTCATCCACCAGGGCCGGCTCCTGCGTGGCCCGGGCGTGCTGCGCTGCACCCCCATGGGCCAGGACCGCACCCAGGTCGTCTGGCACGAGTGGTTCCACCTGCCCGGCGGTGCCGCGGGCCGGGTCGCCTGGCCGGTGCTGTGGCCGGGCTCGAAGCTCAGCCTGACGCAGGCGCTCAAGCGCTTCGCGCGCCTGGTCGAGGCCGGCCGGCTGCCGTAAGAACTGTCGTACCCGGCTCATAGGCTCGGGTTCGTGAAAGACCTCGTCATCGGCGCCGACGGCAAGGCGCGCTGTCCGTGGGGCAGCAGCACCGACTACCTCGCCTACCACGACACCGAGTGGGGGCAGCCGTTGCACGGCGACGACCACCTCTACGAGCGGATGACGCTGGAGGCGTTCCAGTCGGGCCTGTCGTGGCTGACCATCCTGCGCAAACGCGACAACTTCCGGGCGGCGTTCGACCACTTCAAGATCAAGAAGGTCGCGGCCTACGACGCCGACGACGTCGCCCGACTGATGGCCGACGTGGGGATCGTGCGCAACCGGCAGAAGGTCGACGCCGCGATCGCCAACGCCCGCGCCGCCCTCGAGGTCGGCGGTGGCCTGAGCGAGCTGCTGTGGTCCTTCGCGCCGCCGCCCCGGCCACACCGCCCGCGGGGCTCGGCCGAGGTCCCGGCCATCACCCCCGAGTCGACCGCGATGGCCAAGGACCTCAAGAAGCGGGGCTTCAGGTTCGTGGGTCCGACCACCGCCTACGCGCTGATGCAGGCGACGGGCATGGTCGACGACCATCTGGAGGGCTGCCACGTGCCGCCGCACTGACCCGCCGACCCGCTGTGATGGGATGGTCCGCATGGCACAGTGGGCGGTCGTCATCCCCGAGGCGAGACTGGCAAGCGAGCGGCTTTTCCACCACGAGACGCTCGAGCTGTCCGACGGAGGAGACGTCCCGGGGCCGACCGAGGGCGACCAGGTGCTGGTGGTCGCCGAAGACCCGGCACCCCGCGTGGTGGCGCTCGGCCGCATCACGGCCGCGGCCGGCCGGGCCGACGACGACCCGGACAACGCCGACGTGGCGCCCGGCGGCCCGGTGGTCGTCACCTACACGCGTCGCTTCTTCGACGAGCCGGCCGACGCCGCCGAGCTGACCCTGGCCGGCCCGTTGACGCCGGTCGACGCACCGACCTTCGACGCCCTGTCGGCCCGGCTCGCGCCCGCCGTCGACAACCGCACCTGGCTGGTCAGCCTCGACCTGCCGATCGAGGCCCCCACCCCGGCCGAGGCGGTCCGCCTCTTCTGGTCCTACGTGATGGAGCTCGGCCCGCGCGAGCTGCCCACCTATGTGGCGCCCTCCGACGACGAGCTGGCGATGCAGGCCTTCGTCCTGGGCGAGGAAGCCAACCAGGACCCGGAAGAAGAGGACTAGCAGCGCTTCCCCCGCCCGGACGTCGGCCGCCTGCGGGGGACAACCGGCTGGCCGGCCTCGCCGGCCTGCGCCGGGCTGGACCCTGGTCGGCTTTGCGCGGTGCGCGCGGCTGGCCGGCCGTGCCCGCGCCGGCGGGCAGCCGACGGCGGGTCTAGCGGCCTTCGAAGGTGGGCTTCAGCTTGTTGACGAAGGCCGTCGTGGCGTTGCGGTGGTCGGCCGTGGCGCCGCTGATCGACTGGGCCTGGGCCTCGGCGGACAGGGCGTCCTGCAACGTCCCGGCGTCGCCGACCGAGAGCTCGCGCTTGATCGCCGCGTAGGCCACCGTCGGACCCGAAGCCAGCCGGGCCGCGAGCTCCTGGGCTGCCGACACCACGTCGGCGTCGTTCTCGACCACCCGGGTCAGCAGGCCGAGCCGGTGGGCCTCGTCCGCCTTGACCTGCTCCGCCAGCATCAGGAGCTCGATCGCCTTGGCGTGGCCGACCAGGCGGGGCAGCGACCAGGACAGGCCCGTGTCGGCGGCCAGGCCGACGTTGGCGAAGGCCATCAGGAACGACGTGCTCGGTCCGCCGATGCGGAAGTCGGCCAGCAGAGCCAGGCCGGCACCGGCGCCGGCCGCCATGCCGCCGACCGCGGCGATCACCGGCTTCGGCATGCTGCCGAGCTTGGACGCGATCGGGTTGTAGTGGCGGCGGACCGTGTCGAGGGCGTCGGCGCTGCCGGACTCCAGCACGCCGACGTGCTCGCGCAGGTCCTGGCCCGCGCAGAACGCCCGGCCGGCCCCGGCGAGGACGACCGCGCGGCAGGAGCGGTCGGTCTCGATCGTCGCCAGGGCCTCGCGGAGCGCCTCCTTGAGCGGCACGTCGAGCGCGTTCATCGCCTCGGGCCGGTTGAGGGTCAGCGTCACCACGGCGTCGGTGCGGTCGACGAGCAGCACGTCACTCACGTGTCAGGAACCTTTCGATCGGGCGGCCCGCAGGCCCGCGTCGAGACAGCTTTCCACGTAGCGGTCGGCGGCCGGGCGCAGCCTCGTGGCGTGCCGGTCGAAGAACGCGGCCGCGTTGGTGCCCGCCCAGCGCTCCGGCAGCAGCGCGGGCGGGAGTTGCGGGTCGCGGAAGAGGAACGTGCGCCAGGCGTGGACGAGCCGGAACCTGGCCGCGTACGCGAGCTCGTCCTCGCTGCGCGGCGTCACGTGCGCCAGCAGCGGGCGTTGTTCGGCGACGAAGGCCTCGTACGCGTTGCCGATCTCGGCCAGGTCCCAGGCCCGCCGGACGACCGCCATCGCGCCGGACGTGCCCGCGGCGTGGGTCGCGGTGAACCGCTCGTAGCCGATGCCGGTCTCGACCAGCAGGGCGTCGACGTCGACGCCGGGTCGGGTGGCGACCCACGTGCGCTCGTCGAGCATGCCGTAGCCGAGGTAGCTCAGGTTGGCGCCGAGGCGCTGGCGTTCGCGACGCGCCGCGGGGGCGTCCAGGACGATCAGGTCGAAGCGTCCGTCCCAGCCCGGCCGGTTGGTGCGGTAGATCCGGGCGGCGGCCTCGTCGAGCCGGCGGGCCGCCTTCGACGTGATCAGATAGCCCGGTCCCGCGGCCAGTCGCAGGGGGTGCAGCCAGCCTTGTCGCACCATGCGGGACACGGCGGTGCGGACCGCGGGCGGGGCGATGCCGAGGGGCGCGAGCAGGCGAACCAGCGCCGCCACGGGCGCCCGGCCGCCACGTGGGCGCAGGTAGTCACCGTAGAGGTCGAAGAGTGCCGACCGTGCCTGCATGACCGCACATTGTGACAGCCACTTTCAAGATAAGCTAGATGCTGTCACATCAATACCGGCTCGGTTTGGGCCCAGCGGTGGTTATCAGGGAAAATCATTGGTCGGCGCCCTGCGAGGCGCCCTCGGGTAATACGGTGCCACGGGCCGTAGCGTGGTGCCGCCGGTACGAAGAGGCTGTGGGACAACCCACCACCCTGGCGAGTCTGAGGGGAGACAACATGGCGGCGATGAAGCCGCGGACGGGCGATGGTCCGCTGGAGGTCACCAAGGAGGGCCGGGGCATCGTGATGCGGGTTCCGCTGGAAGGCGGAGGGCGGCTCGTCGTTGAGATGACCCCTGACGAGGCCAACGCGCTCGGTGACGCACTGAAGACCGCTGCCGGCTGACGTCCGAACCGCGCCCGCCGGCACGCCCCGCCCGGGCTGCCGGCGGGCTCCTTGTCCGAGGACCAGCGACAGCACAGCACAACCCGGAGGCCGGCGTGCCCACATTCCGTTTTATCGACCCCGCCGACGTAGCCGCCGACACGCTCGTCGTGCCCACCCGTGACGGCGCGCCGCTGTCCGAGGGGCTGCCGGCCGACGTGGTCGCGTTGGCCGCCGACCACAGCGGCAAGGGCGGCGTGGTCGAGGTGCTGCCCCGGCCGACCCAACGTCCGTCGAAGGTGCTGCTGGTCGGCGTCGGTGACGGCGGGGCCAGCGGGTGGCGCGCCGCCGGTGCCGGGCTCGCCCGGTCGGCGGCACGCACGAGCACCGTCACGGTCGTCCTGCCCGCGGCAGAAGACACCGACCTCCGGGCGTTCGCCGAGGGCGTCCTGCTCGGCTCCTACCGCTTCCGGCTCGGCGCGCCGCGCCCCGACGCGCCGCCCACGCTCGACGAGGTGCTGCTGGCCGGCGCGCCCGACGAGGCCGCGCTGGCCACCGCCCGCGCCACCGCCGAGGCCACCGCGCTGGCCCGCGACCTGACCAACATGCCGTCCGACCAGAAGACCCCCGAGTGGTTCGCCGAGCGGGTCAGCGCGGCCGCGGCGGCGTACGACGGACTGACCATCTCGGTTCGTGAGCCGGAGCAGCTCGAGGCCGAGGGCTTCGGCGGCATCCTGGCCGTGGGTGGCGGCTCGTCCCGCGGCCCGCGCCTGGTCGAGCTGACCTACACGCCGGCCGACGCGACGCAACACGTGGTGCTCGTCGGCAAGGGCATCACGTTCGACACCGGCGGCATCTCGATCAAGCCGCGCGACGCGATGAAGCTCATGCGCAAGGACATGGGCGGCGCGGCGGCCATCGTGGCCGCGACGATCGCCGCCGCGGCGCTGCGCCTCCCGGTGCGGGTGACGGCGCTGGCCCCCCTCGCCGAGAACCTGGTCAGCGGCTCGGCCTTCCGGCCCGGCGACGTGATCCGGCACTACGGCGGCCGCACCAGCGAGAGCAACAACAGCGACGCCGAGGGCCGGCTGGTGCTGGCCGACGCGCTCGCCTACGCGGTCGACCGGCTGGACCCCGACGTGATCGTCGACCTGGCCACGCTGACCGGCGCCAACGCGGTCGCGCTCGGCAAGCGCACCGCGGCGCTCTACAGCGACAACGACGGGCTGGCCAAGGCGTTCGCCGAGGCCGCCACCGACGCCGGCGAGCAGGTCTGGCGGATGCCGCTGACGACCGACTACCGCGACTTCCTCAGCAGCGACCTGGCCGACCTGAGCAGCATCGCCTCTGAGGGCGGCGCCGGCTCGGTGATGGCCGCGCTCTACCTGGCGGAGTTCACCGGGCGGCTGCGCGACAGGTGGGTGCACATCGACATGTCCGCCCCGTCCTGGATCGAGTCCGACAGTTCCGAACTGTCCAAGGGCGCGACCGGCTGGGGCGTACGCACGCTCCTGCGTTGGCTGGCGACGCTCTAACGGCGGACCGCGCTGAGCAGGCCGGCACCGGTGGGCAGCAGCGCCGGCACCCAGTCGTCGGAGTCGCGCAGGTCCTTGACCACCTCGCGGATCAGCACCGTCTCCGGGTCGCGCGCGGCCGGGTCACCGATCCGGCCGCCGGCCAGGGCGTTGTTGACGGCGAGCACGCCGCCGACCCGCAGCAGCCGGCGGGCGGCGGCGACGCAGGCCGCGTACTCGGTCGGGTCGGCGTCGACGAACACCAGGTCGTATCCGCCGTCCGTGAGCCGGGGGAGCACGTCCAGGGCGCGTCCGGTGATGATCCGCGTACGCGACGGCGCGAAACCGGCCTCCTGGAAGATCCGCCGGGCCACGCGCTGGTGCTCGTTCTCGACGTCGATCGTGGTCAGCACGCCGTCGCGGCGCATGCCCCGCAGCAGCCAGACGCCGCTCACCCCGGTGCCGGTGCCGATCTCGACCAGCGACCGGGCGTTGCCCGCGGCGGCCAGGAGCCGCAACGCCGCGCCGGCTCCCGGTGTCACGCACGGCAGGCCGACCTCGTCGGCGAGCCGGCGCGCGGTCTGCAGCACCAGGTCCTCCGGCGGGTACGCGTCGGCGAACTGCAACGCCTGCGCTGAGGTCGGGCCGGCGGTGCCCATGAATGAACCTCCGTGCGAGGGGGAGCGGGGGGACCGGGTATGAGCGTAGAGCGCACCGTCGGTGTTGGATGGACGGGCGGTGCCCAGAAGGCGTTCGGCAACTGCTGAATGCTCTTCAGGTATCCATGCAATCCTTGAGTCGGGGTTGTGGGCGGCGACCGGGAGGCGACGTGACCGACGGCTGGAACGGGTATCAGCCCGGCGGTGGCCGGCCTGCGGGCCAGCAGGTGCCGGGTCCGTTGCCGGCCAGCCCGCCGCCGACCAGCGCCGTGCCGTCCAGCCCCGCGCCGCCTTACCCGCCTCCGGCGTACCCCATGCATCCCGGCTCCGTGCCGCCCAGCCCGTGGTGGTCTGACGCGTTGGGTGATCCCTGGCGCGACCCGCACGCCCCGGCCGCGGTCATCCTGCCGCCCGGCCCGACCGGGGCCGCGGAGCCCGAGCCCGTGGTCGACCCGAACGCACCGCGCCCGCCCGGCAACCGCTCGGTCCTGCTCGTCGCCGTGGTCTCCGCGCTCCTCGCGGGCCTGCTCGGCGGTTCACTCGGCTACGCGTTCGCCGCCCGCAGCGGGGTGGGCGGGCGCACCGCGCTCGGCGGCAACGGCGCCAGCCCGCCGGCCGCCGCCAACCGTCCGCCGGACTCCCTCGCGGGCGTCGCGGCCCGGCTGCTGCCCAGCGTGGTCACCGTGCGGGTGGCGTCCAGCGAAGGCTCCAGCCTCGGCTCGGGCTTCGTGGTCTCGGCCGACGGCTACGTGGTCACGAACGACCACGTGGTCGAAGGCAGCGGCACGAAGACGTTCACGGCGGTCTTCAGCGACGGCAGCGTCGCCTCGGCCAAGCTGGTCGGCCAGGACCCGGAGTCCGACATCGCGGTGATCAAGCTGGCCCGCGAGGGCCTGACGCCGATCGAGTTCGGCGACTCCGACACGATCGCGGTCGGTGACCCGGTGCTGGCCATCGGCTCGCCGCTGGCGCTGGCCAACACGGTCACCTCCGGCATCGTCAGCGCGGTCGACCGCACGATCCAGGCCGGCGACCCGGGCGGGCCGGTCCGCTACTACGCGGCGATCCAGACCGACGCGGCCGTCAACCAGGGCAACTCGGGCGGCCCGCTGGTCGACGCCGGCGGCCGGGTGATCGGCGTCAACGCGGTGATCAAGTCGGTGTCCGCCGACGACCAGACCGCCGGCAACATCGGCCTGGCCTTCGCGATCCCGATCAACCAGGCGAAACGGGTGGCGCAGGACATCATCGACACCGGCAAGGCCCGCCGCACGGTGATCGGCGCCAAGGTGACCAACGGGCGCACGACCGGCACCGGCGTCCGCCTCGACACGGTCGAGCCGGGCGGCCCGGCCCAGTCGGCCGGCCTGCGCGCCGGCGACGTCGTCACCCGGATCGACCGGCACCCGCTGGAGGAGTCGATCGACCTGATCGCGCTGGTCCGCAAGTACGCACCGGGCGCGGTCGTGACGGTCGAGTACCGGCGCGGGACCGAGACGCAGACCGCTTCGGTGACTTTGGCCGCAGACGCCCAGTAGCCTCGGCCGTTCCCTTCCCGCTCGGCCCGCGCGTAAGGTTGCGCCCGGGGATCGCACGAGGGAGGCCCGGTTGTTCGAGAACCTGAACTGGTGGGAGATCGGCCTGCTCGTGCTGGTCGCCCTGCTGATCTTCGGCGACAAGCTGCCGAACGTGATCAGCGACGGCCTGCGCATGGTCCGCAACCTGCGCAAGATGGCCAGCAACGCGACCGGTGACCTGAGCCGTGAGCTCGGCACCGACATCCAGCTCGAGGACCTGCACCCGAAGGCGTTCATCCGCAAGCACCTGATGAGCGAGGAAGAGCAGGAGTCGCTGCGCAAGCCGCTGCAGAAGATGTTCGACGACGCCAAGTCCGACCTGAGCGGCGTGCACCAGGACCTCAAGGACGTGGCGAAGGCCGCCGACATCAAGTCACCGGCCACGGGCACGGCGAGCGCGCCGGCCCCGCCGGCGCGCCGCTCGTTCGACGACTTTACGTAGAAACCGCTAGCGGCCGGCCGGCTTCAGCCCCAGGGGCTTGCCGACCAGGGACTCGCGGCGGACCGCCAGCCGGTCGGCCACGGCCGAGATGGCCTTGGCGGCCGGGGCGTCCGGCTCGGCGAGCACGATCGGCAGGCCGGCGTCACCGGCCTCGCGGACCCGGGTGTCCAGCGGGATCTGACCCAGCAGCGGAACCTGCGCGCCCAGCGTGCGGCTCAGCTTCTCGGCGACCACCGCGCCGCCGCCCGAGCCGAAGATCTCCATCCGTTCGCCGGTCGGCAGGTCGAGCCACGACATGTTCTCCACGACCCCGACCAGGCGCTGGTGGGTCTGCAGGGAGATCGCGCCGGCCCGCTCGGCGACCTCGGCCGCGGCCGTCTGCGGCGTGGTGACCACCAGGATCTCCGCGTTGGGCAGCAGCTGGGCCAGCGAGATCGCCACGTCGCCGGTGCCCGGCGGCAGGTCGAGCAGCAGCACGTCGAGGTCGCCCCAGTAGACGTCGGCGAGGAACTGCTGGAGCGCCCGGTGCAGCATCGGGCCGCGCCAGACCACCGCCGCGTTCTGGGCGGTGAACATGCCGATCGAGATCACCTTCACGCCGTGCGCCTCGGGCGGCATGATCATGTCTTCCACCCGGGTCGGGCGGCCCGCGGCACCCAGCATCCGCGGCACCGAGTGGCCGTAGATGTCGGCGTCGACCACACCCACCGACAGGCCGCGGGCGGCCAGCGCGGCGGCCAGGTTGACCGTGACGCTCGACTTGCCGACCCCGCCCTTGCCGCTGGCGATCGCGTAGACCCGGGTGCGGGATCCTGGCTCGGCGAACGGGATCACCGGCTCGGCGCCGCCACCGCCACGCAGGCGCGTCTGCAGCTCCTGGCGCTGGTCCTTGCTCATGACGCCGAAGTCGACGACCACGCCGCTCACGCCGGGCACGGCACTGACGGCACTGGTGATGTCGTTGTTCAGCTTGTCGCGCAAGGGGCAACCCTGGACGGTGAGCAGCAGCTCGACGCGGACCAGCCCGTCTTCGTCGATCGTGAACGATTTGACCATGCCCAGATCCGTGATCGGGCGGCGAATCTCCGGGTCGTCGACGGTGGCGAGGGCGGCCTGGATGGCTTCCTCACGAGACGTGGCAGGCGCAGACATGCTGCAACTGTATGCCGGGCGTCAGGCGTCGGTGTCCGCGTGGTCGTCCGGTTCGGCCAGGTTGTGCTTTGACTTGCGCTTGCGGCGGCGCTGGGCCTCGTCGAGGTCCTCGGCGAGCCGGCCGAGCTCCGAGCGGAGGAAGTCGCGGGTGGCCAGCTCGCCGATCGCGAGCCGCAACGAGGCGATCTCCCGCGTGAGGTACTCGGTGTCGGCCTTCTGCGCCGCAGCCCGCCGCCGGTCCTCCTCCAACGACAGGCGGTCCCGGTCGGCCTGCCGGTTCTGCGCGAGCAGGATCAGCGGCGCGGCGTAGGACGCCTGCAAGGACAGGATCAGGGTCAGGAACGTGAAGGTGTACGGGTCGAAGCGCCAGCCTTCCGGCGCCAGTGTGTTCCAGCCCACCCACAGCAGGATCACGATGCTCATGTAGACCAGGAACTTCGCCGTGCCGAGCGCCCGGGCGATCGCCTCCGACCAGCGGCCGAAGGACTCCGGGTCGAAGCGGGGCAGCTTCAGCCGGCGCGGCTCGCGCGGCTGGTCGAGCCGCGCGGGTGGGCGCGGCTCAGCCATCGGTTCGGCCCCTGGGGGGCACGACGTGCGGTGGCACCGGCACGGGCGGGACGGGTTCGTCGTCGGGCACGTCCCGGTCGCGCCAGTCCGGCGGCAGCGAGTGGTCGAGCACGTCGTCGACGGTCACGGCGCCGACCAGCCGGTTGTTGGCGTCGACGACCGGCATCGCGACCAGGTCGTACATGGCCATCCGGCGGGTGACCTCGATCAGCGGGGTCTCCGGGCGCAGCGGGTTGATGCCACTGTCGACCACGCCGCCGATGATCTCCGAGGGCGGCTCCCGAAGCAACTTCTGGAAGTGCACCATGCCCAGGTAGCGGCCGGTCGGCGTGGCCATCGGCGCCCGCGCGACGAAGACCTGTGCGGCCACGGCCGGCGGCAGTTGCGGCTCGCGGATCCGGGCCAGCGCGTCGGCGACCGTGGCGTCCGGGGTGAGGATCACCGGCTCGGAGGTCATCACGCTGCCGGCCGTGCCGGCCGAGTATTTGAGCAGCTGCCGCACCGGCTCGGCCTCGTCGGGCTCCATCAGGTCGAGCAGCGCCTGCCGGTCGGGGCCGGACAGCTCACCGAGCAGGTCGGCCGCGTCGTCGGCGTCCATCTCCTCGAGGATGTCCGCCGCGCGCTCCTGGTCGAGCACGGCCAGGATCTCCACCTGGTCGTGCTCGGGAAGCTCGCTGAGCACGTCGGCGAGCCGCTCGTCGTCGAGGGCCGCGGCGACCTCGTTGCGCCGGGTGTCCGACATCTCCTGGAGCGCGTTGGCCACGTCGGCCGCCCGCATCTGCTCCAGCACGGCGAGCAGACCCGCGGTGCCCTGCGTGTCCGTGAGCCCGATCAGCCCACGCACGCGGTCCCATTCCAGTTCGACCAGTTGGCCGCGCCGGGTGATCCGGCGGCTCGGCTGGCGGACCGCGACCTTGGCCAGCGACCACTCGTCGAGGCGGTTGGCCTCCATCGCCAGGTCGACCACCACGCCCGGGGTCTCCTCGGGCAGGATCGTCACGCGGCGGTCCAGCAGGTCTTCGAGGACCAGCAGCTCGTTGGGGCGCTTCTCGAAGCGGCGCAGGTTGAGCGTGCCGGTGCTGAGCACCGCCGCGTCCGCGTCGATCGAGGTGAAGCGGCCCATCGGCAGGAAGATCCGGCGCCGGATCGTCATCTCCGCCACCAGCCCGACGACCTGGGGCGGGCGGTTGGTGGTGCGCAGGCGGGCGACGGCGTCACGGATCCGACCGACCTGGTCCCCGTTGGGGTCGTAGATCGGCAGGCCCGCGAGCCTGGCGATGTAAACCCGCGCCGTCGTCACTAGCCAAGACTAATTCCCTAGGCTGTCTCGCATGTCTAGCGTGGCGTACGAGATCGTCGACGTCTTCACCGACCGGCCGTTCACCGGCAACCCGCTCGCCGTGGTGTTCGGCGCCGAAGACCTGGCCGGGAGCCAGATGCAGGAGCTGGCCCGCGAGTTCAACCTGTCCGAGACGGTGTTCGTGCTGCCGCCGTCCGCCGGCGCGGCGGCCACCTACCGAGCACGGATCTTCACCCCCAACAGCGAGCTTCCGTTCGCGGGCCACCCGAGTGTCGGGGCCGCCGTGACCGCGAGCAGCCGTGGCATGTTCGCCGCCGGCGAGGTCGTCCAGGAGTGCGGTGCCGGCCTGCTCCCGGTCGTGGTCTCGGGGTCGACCGCCACGCTGACCGGCGGCACCGCCACCGTCGGCGAGCCGCTCGATCCCGCTCCGCTGCTGGCCGCCGTGGGCCTGACCGCCGACGACCTGGACCCGGCCGGGCCACCCCGGATCGCCGGCTGCGGACTGGAGTTCCCCTATCTGCCCGTGCGCGCCGACGCGGTGGCCAGGGCCCGGCTCGACACCGGCGCGGCCGAGGGCGTCGCGGCGCACAGCATCGACGTCTTCTCCTGGGACCCGCAGAGCCGCACCGCGCACGTGCGGGTCTTCGTGCCCGGGCTGTCCGTGCCGGAGGACCCGGCGACCGGCTCGGCCGCGCTCGGCCTCGGGGTCTGGCTGGTCACCAGCGGCCTGCTGCCGGCCGACGGCGAGAGCGGCTACGTGGTGCACCAGGGCCTCGAGTTGCACCGCCCGTCGGTGCTGGAGTGCGTGGTGACGGCGACGGCCGGAGCGGTGACGAAGGCCCAGGTGACCGGCAGCGTGGTGCCGATCGCCCGCGGCGAGATGGCGGTGCCGCCGTTCGTCGGATAAGCCGACTGGCGGTATATACCGACGGTCGGTAGCATCGGCGCGTGGCCATGCAGGAGCCGACCTTCTTCATCCTGACCGCGCTCGCCGAGCAGCCGTTGCACGGCTACGGGGTGATCCGCGCCGTGACCGAGCTGTCCGGCGGGCGGATCACCCTGCGTGCGGGCACGCTCTACGCCGCCCTCGACCGGCTGACCGAGGAAGGGCTGCTCGTCGTCGACCGCGAGGAAGCGGTCGACGGGCGGCTGCGGCGCTACTACCGGCTGACCGACGACGGCGGCACCGCGCTGTCCGCCGAGGTCGACCGCTTGCGGGCCAACGCGGCGATGGCCGCCGCCCGGCTGCGCGACATCCGACTCGCCTTCGGCCCGGCGTAGTGAACCGGCTCGAACGCGGCTACCGGCGACTACTGCTGGCTTATCCGCGCGCCTACCGCCGAGCTCGGGCCGACGAGATCGTGACGACGCTGATGGAGGGCGCACCGCCGGACCGGGTCCGGCCACCGGCCGGCGACGCGTGGGACCTGGTCCGCGGCGGCCTGCGCCAGCGGTTCGCGCCACCCCACGGGCGTGGCTACGCCGCGGTGGCTGTCGTCTGCGCGGCCGCGGCGGCATATCTCGCCCTCGGCGCGGCGATCCGGCTCACCACCACCTCCGAGGCCGGCAAGGACGCGCTGGTCGTGGCGGCCGCGATGCTGTTGCCGCAGGACGCACCCCTGGTCGGAGACCAGGAGCGCATGTTGACGGCCTTCGGTGGTCCGACCCGCCTCGACCTCACCTTCGCGCCGCAAGCGCGTTCCCTCGACGAGCTGACCGTCGTGGTTCGCGACCGCGCGATCGCGGACGGCTGGGTCGCGGGTCCGATCGGTGCGCATGGTTTCACGCTCGAACGCGCCGGCCAGACGTTCGACGTCACGGTCGCCAACGGTGTGCCAGCCGAGCCCGAGGCCGGCGGGTCGTTCCACGCACGTTATCCATGGCCGGCTCCGCTGCTGCCCGTGGGCATCGCCGCCGTCGTCCTCGGCGGCCTCGCCGGATGGCTGGCCGGGTCCTGGACGCTCCGGCGGTTCCGGTCCCGCACGCCGGCCGGCAAGCTCCTGATCGCGCTGACCGGAACACCGGGCCTTCTGCTCGTCTGCGCGGCCGCGGCCAGCACCCTCGCGGCCGCACTGGACGCGACGAGTGCGTCCGGGGCGACCCTCTTCACCGGGACGTTCGCCGAGGGGCTGGGTCTCGCCGGCGTGGCCGCGACGCCGCTGCTCGCGGGCATCCTGCCGGCCGCCGACGCGGCGGCACCGCCGCGCCCGCCCACCGACCTGGTGCGAGTGGGCATCCGTGCCGTCACGGCGGTCCACCTCGCGTTCGGCGTCGCGATCGCGACCGTCCTGGTCACCTTCACGGTGCGCATGCTGGCTACCGGGGCCGACCGCGTCGCGATGCTGAGCGGCGCGCACGATCCCAAGGACCTGCTGCCGCTGCCCGTGTACGTGCCGGTCGCCCTGCTCTACTTCACCGGAGTCGTGCTCTCCCCGCTGCTGTTGCTCGTCTCGATGCCGTTGCTGGGGGTCGGCCGGGGACGGGTCAGCCCGGTCGCCTGGCGGGTCCTGCTCGCGGCGGAGATCTCCGCCGTCGTCCTGCCGGCGTTGCTGTTGACCCCGTACGGCGGCGACGCCGCTCGCTGGTGGCTCGACTAGGACTTGCGCCCGCGGACCTTGTGCAGTCGGAACGGCTTGCGGGTCGGCCGGGTCGCCGGGGTGTCACGGGGCACCTCGGCGAGGCTGCCGTCGGGCAAATCGGGGCGGGTCACCACAGGCCCGTCGGGGGCCGGGCTCAGGCAGCTCAGCGTGCAGTCCATCGCCCAGCGCTCGACCAGCTTGTCGGTCGGCCCTGGCGCGTTGAGCCGCTTGCCGCCGACCTGCGGCGCGACCGTGTTCCACTCGTCGTCTCCGGGCTGCACCCGGCGCACGTCGGCCGTCCAGGTGACGATCCGCCCACCGTGGTCGCCGCGCAACGTCACCTCGGCCGTGGCGGCCCCGGCCAACCCGGCCAGCTGTTGCTCGCCGATGCCGGTGACGACGTAGAGCGCGCCGTCGACCGGGACGCACCAGAGCCCGCGCGCCGGGCCGCCGTCGACGGACACCCAGGCCACGGCCGCCTTCTTGATCGCCTCTTCCACCACGGCGTCGCTCATGCCCCCATCCTGCCCGGCAGCGCGGCGGGCGCGCCACGGTCGACCTCGTCCAGCACGCCGACGAGGCAGGTCACCGCGCGCCCGGGCCAGTCGATTTCGGCCGCGAAGACCAGGTGGTCGGCGAGGTCGGGCGCGGCCAGCCGGACGGCGGTCATGCCCACCTCCGCGGCACCGGTCAGCTCGTGGCTGCCGCCGTCACCGACGTAGAGGCACTCGGCAGGCGCCACCCCGAGCCGCTGGCAGGCCGCCAGGTAGATGCTCGGGTCCGGCTTGCACACCCCCTCCTCGACCGAGAACACGGCGGTGTCGAGCAGCGGCGCGACGGCGAGACTGGGCAGCAGCGCGGGCAGCTCGTGGGTGCAGTCGCTGATCAGCGCCGTACGCAGCCCTCGCAGCCGCAACGCCCAGAGCACGGGCACGGCGTCGTCGCGCAGCCGCGTGTCGCGCAGCAGCGCGTGCAGGCGGCAGTCGACCGCCGCCCGCACCGCGTCGTCGGGCGGGTCGGCCCCGGCATGGTTGGCGATCCACCGCAGGCAGTCCTCGGCGGACCCGAGCTCGCCACTGGCCCGGCGGTAGTACGTGGCGTCGAGCAGCGAGATCATGACCTGGGGATCGCATCCCAGGATGCGGGCGATCTCGAGGTGCTCGGGGCCGCGGTGGACGGACCGGGTGAGAGTGCCGAAGAAGTCGAACACGACGGCGCGTAATGCGGGCAACATCAGCCTCCACGGAATGACCTGGGGGCAGTAGCTGGCAAGACCGGGCGAGCCTATCGACGGTGACCGCTGCGCCCTATCGGCCGATCGACTGAGAGTAGTCGGATAGCCGCAGTACGTGATTTGTGAGGATGGTTCACTGTGCCCCGCCCCGCACCAGACCCGGCCGCGTCGCTCGCGCTCGTCGCCGCCGTCCTCGCCGTGTCCACCTCCGGTCCGCTGATCGCGTTCGCGACAGCGGCGCCGGCCCTGGCCATCGCGTTCTGGCGCAACGCGCTGGCGGTCGGCGTGCTCGGCCCGATCTCGCTGTTCGCCCGTCGCGGCGAGTACGCGAACCTGGCCCGCCGTGAAGCGGCGTTCTGCGTCTTGGCCGGGGTCGCCCTCGCGGCGCACTTCGCGGCCTGGATGCCGAGCATCCGGTTCACGACGGTGGCGGCGTCGACCGCCCTGGTGGCCACCCAGCCGGTCTGGCAGGGCCTGATCTCGGTCGCCCAGGGCCGCCGGCTCCGCACCGTGACCTGGGCCGGCATCGGCGTCGCGGTGCTCGGCGCGGTGCTGGCCACCGGCGCCGACTTCGGTGTCTCGTCCCGCGCGGTCGTCGGCGACCTGCTGGCCGTGCTCGGCGCGATGATGGCCGCGGCCTACACCGCGTTCGGCGAGCGGGCACGGGTCACACTGAGCACGACGACGTACACGACGATCTGCTATTCGGTCTGCGCGGTGCTCCTGCTGGTCATCTGCCTGGCGTCGGGCCAGTCGCTCGGCGACTGGTCGGGCACGACCTGGCTGGCCATCCTCGGCCTGGTCGCGGGCGCCCAACTGCTCGGTCACACGATGTTCAACTACGCGCTGCGCCGGGTCTCGGCCACCACGATCAGCGTGCTGATCCTGCTGGAGGTGCCGGGCGCGGGCCTGATCGCCTGGCTCTGGCTCGACCAGGTGCCGCCGGCCGAGTCCCTGGCCGGCCTCGCCCTGCTGATGGTCGGCGTGCTGGTGGTGGTGCTCGGTGGTGCGCACGCCGGCCGCCGGGAACGCGCCCTTCAGGTCGAGACCGCCGGCACCCTGCCCTGACTAGCCGATCGCCTGCTCGCTCGCCTTCCACAGCGCTGCGGCCAGCGCGGGGTCGGAGACCTTGTGGCCCACCCGGCGCGGTCTCTTGTCGACGTAGTAGGCGCCGTTGACCAGTCGCGTCGGGTCGGCCGTGGCCAGGAAGACCAGCGTCTCGGCGCCCTTCTCGGGGCTGCGCAGCAGTGGTGCGTGCCGCATGCCCCACGCGACCAGCGGGTTGTCGTTGTAGAACCGGGTGCGCACCGCGCCGGGGTGGAACGAGAACGACAGCACCCCGGGCCATTGCCGGGCCGCCTCGCCGGCGAACAGGATGTTGGCCTGCTTGCTGGTGCCGTACGCGCGGAACGGCACGTAGCGCTCCAGCGGCCGGTTGAGGTCGCGCGGGTCGAGGTTGCCCCAGCGGTGCGCGCCGGAGGCGGTCACCACCATCCGCCCGATCCGGTCGTGCAGCAGCACGGTGAGCAGGAAGCTGGCCAGGTGGTTGGCCTGGATGGTCAGCTCGTGACCGTCCACGGTGGTCGACGGGTGCAGCACGATCGCGCCGGCGTTGTTGGCGAGCACGTCGATCCGGTCGTACGCCGAGCGCAGCTCACCGGCCAGCTCCCGCACGTCGTCGAGAGCGGCGAAGTCGGCTCGGTACGACGCGGGCAGCGTGCCGGTGGCGTCGCGGACCTCGGCGGCAGCGGCGGCCAGCCGGGCCGGGTCGCGACCGACGAGAACGACCTGGTCACCCCGGCCGGCCAGGGCGACGGCAGCGGACAAGCCGATGCCTGAGCTGGCCCCGGTGATCACTACGACTCGCCCGGTGACTTCTTCCACAGCTTGGTTCTCCTCGGTCTTCGCGCGAGGTTACCGTCTGGTCAAGCCCTGTGCTGAGCTAACAATAACGATCGTGAGGAGCCGTCGATGGTTGCTGCGGGTCGCCCACGCCGGTCCTGTTTGGCCGTACCCGGATCCAGTCTGAAGATGCTCGACAAGGCGCGCGGGCTCCCGGCCGACCAGGTCTTCCTCGATCTCGAGGACGCGGTGGCCCCGCTGGCCAAACCGGAGGCTCGCAAGAACGTCGTGGCGGCGCTCAACGAGGGCGACTGGGGCACCAAGACCCGCGTCGTACGCGTCAACGACCTGACCACCGAGTGGACCTATCGCGACGTGGTCGAGGTGGTCGAGGGCGCGGGACCCAACCTCGACTGCGTGATGCTGCCCAAGGTGCAGTCGGCGGCGCACGTCGAGTGGCTCGACCTCACGCTCACGCAGATCGAGAAGGCGGTCGGCCTGCCGGTCGGCGGCATCGGCATCGAGGCTCAGATCGAGAACGCCGCCGGTCTGGTCAACGTGGACGCGATCGCGGCGGCGTCGCCCCGGGTCGAGACGATCATCTTCGGTCCGGCCGACTTCATGGCGTCGATCAACATGCGGTCGCTGGTGGTCGGCGGGCTGATCCCCGACTACCCGGGCGACCCGTACCACTACATCCTGATGCGCCTGCTGATGGCCGCGCGGATGCACGACAAGCAGGCGATCGACGGCCCGTTCCTGCAGATCCGCGACGTCGACGCGTTCCGTGCGGTGGCCAAGCGCTCCGCCGCGCTCGGCTTCGACGGCAAGTGGGTCCTGCACCCGGGGCAGATCGACGCGGCCAACGAGATCTACGCCCCGGCTCAGGATGACTACGACAGGGCGGAGCTCATCCTCGACGCGTACGAGCACGCGACGTCGGAGGCCGGCGGCAAGCTCGGCGCGGTGATGCTCGGCGACGAGATGATCGACGAGGCGTCGCGCAAGATGGCGCTCGTCATCGCGGCCAAGGGGCGGGCCGCCGGGTTGACCCGCACCTCCCGGTTCACGCCGCCGGAGGGCTGAGCACGGCGCCCATCAGCGCGTACGGGTCGTCGAACATGCCCTCGTTGGCGCCGATGATGATCATGACGACGACGAAGATGAGGTACGCCAGGATCAGCGCGGTCAGGATCCAGCCGACGATGATGCCGGCCAGCGCCATGCCGTCGCCGCTCTCGCCGCGCTCGCGGATCTGCTTGCGCGCGACGTGGCCGAGGATCGCGCCGACCGGTGCCGAGATGCAGGTGACCAGGCCGGCGAGCGCGCAGACCAGGGCCGCGATCGCGAGGCCGTTGGTCTTCTGCGGGGCGGGGTAGCCGTAACCGGGGTAGGCGCTGGCCGGAGCGGCGTACTCGTAGCCGGGCGCGGGCGGGTAACCCGGCGTCGCGGCATAACCGGGAGCCGGCGGGTAGGCCGGCGACGCGGGCTGGCCGGCGGCGGCCGAGTAGTCGGGCGCGGGATAGCCGGGCGCGGCGGGGTAGCCCGGGGTCGCGGGGTAACCCGGCGCGGCCGGGTAGGGCTGGGTGGCCGGGTAGCCCTCGGCGGCCGGGTACGCCGGCTGGGCCGGCGCGGGGTAGACCGGCTGGCTCGGCACCGTCGGGTCGGCCGGAGCCGCGGTGGGGTCGAAGGGTGCGTTCGGGTTCTGGTCGGTCATCGCGCTCTCCGAAATCGGGCCAGTGGGCGCCCGTAGGGTATCGGCCGAGCGCATTCTCCGACGTCCCGCGCGCTACCCGGACAGGGGGTGTCGTTGCCGGTGTTGCGCGGACCGGGCAGGATCTCACGCATGGGAATCGACACGCAGGCCGACGACGGGCTGACCACCGTGCGCCTCGACGGCCGGGTCGCGCTGGTCACGGGGGCCGGCAGTCCCGACGGCATCGGCTACGCGACCGCCCGGCGGCTGTGCCAGCTCGGCGCCAGGGTGGCCATCGTGTCGACCACCCGGCGGATCCACGAGCGCGCGACGGAGCTCGGCGCCACCGGGTTCGTCGCCGACCTGACCGACGAGGCCGAGGTGGGTGCGCTCGCCGACGCGGTCGCCGAGCAGCTCGGCGACGTCGAGGTGCTGGTCAACAACGCCGGCCTGGCGAGCCGGGCCAGCCCGGAGGTGCTCCGCCCGGTCGGCCAGCTCACGTTCGACGAGTGGCGGTCCGAGATCGACCGCAACCTCAGCACCGCGTTCCTGTGCAGCCGGGCGTTCATCGGAGGCATGGCCGAGCGCGGCTGGGGCCGCATCGTCAACCTCTCGGCCACGGCCGGCCCGGTCAACGCGCTGCCCACCGAGGCGGCCTACGCCGCTGCCAAGGCCGGTGTGATCGGCCTGACCCGGGCGCTGGCCATGGAGATGGTGGCCGACGGGGTGACCGTCAACGCGGTCGCGCCGGGCACCATCTACACCGCCGCGTCCACGGTCACCGAGATCAAGCAGGGTCTCGGCACACCGATCGGCCGCCCGGGCACGCCCGACGAGGTGGCCGCCGCGATCGCGTTCCTCTGCTCGCCGGCCGCGTCCTACATCACCGGGCAGATGCTGGTGGTCGACGGCGGCAACAGCGTGCGCGAGGCCCAGTTCCGTTAGCGCTTTCCCACCCCGCCCGGCCTCGTGACGAGGGAAGATGTGGGTCATGGCGCGCCTGGCCCAGACACCGAACCTCACCGACGTGCAGACGTCCATCATCGAGACGGTGCGGGAGTTCGTCGACAAAGAGATCATTCCGCACGCGCAACGGCTCGAGCATGCCGACGAGTACCCGGCCGACATCGTCGACGGCATGCGCGAGATGGGCCTCTTCGGACTCACCATCGACGAGGAGCACGGCGGCCTGGGTGAGTCGCTGCTCACGTACGCGCTGGTGGTCGAGGAGCTTTCCCGGGGTTGGATGTCGATCTCCGGGATCGTCAACACCCACTTCATCGTCGCGTATCTGATCGCGCACCACGGATCGGACGAGCAACGCGCGACGCTGCTGCCGAAGATGGCCACCGGCGAGGTGCGCGGCGCGTTCTCGATGTCCGAGCCCGGCTGCGGCTCGGACGTGGCCGCGATCCGGTCGACCGCCCGCCGCGACGGCGACGCCTACGTGCTCGACGGCCAGAAGATGTGGCTGACCAACGGCGCCTACTCGTCGGTGGTCGCCACCTTGGTGCGCACCGACGTCGGTGCCGACAGCGTCTATGGCAACATGACGTGCTTCCTGCTGGAGAAGGAGCCCGGCTTCGGCGAGACCGCGCCAGGGCTGACCATCCCGGGCAAGATCGCGAAGATGGGCTACAAGGGCGTCGAGACCACCGAGATGATCCTCGACGGCGTCGCGGTGCCCGAGTCGGCCGTGCTCGGTGGCCCTGACCAGCTCGGCCGCGGCTTCTACCAGATGATGGACGGCATCGAGGTCGGCCGGGTCAACGTCGCCGCGCGCGCCTGCGGCATCTCGATCAGGGCCTTCGAGCTGGCCGTCGCGTACGCGCAGCAGCGGCACACGTTCGGCGAGCCGCTGGCCGGCCACCAGGCGATCGCGTTCAAGCTCGCCGAGATGGCCACGAAGATCGAGGCGGCGCACGCGCTGATGGTCAACGCCGCGCGGCTCAAGGACGCCGGCGCCCGCAACGACGTCGAGGCCGGCATGGCCAAGCTGCTCGCCTCGGAATACTGCGCCGAGGTGGTGCAGGAGGCGTTCCGGATCCACGGGGGCTACGGCTACTCGGCCGAGTACGAGATCGAGCGGCTGATGCGCGAGGCCCCGTTCCTGCTCATCGGCGAGGGCACTTCGGAAATCCAAAAAACGATCATCTCGAGAGGCCTCCTCAAGGAGTACCGCCTCTAACCTGAGGCCGTGTCACTACGCAAGGACCGCAATTTCCTGCTGTTCTGGGTGCTCCAGACGGCGTCGGTCGCCGGTGACTCGCTGACCACCCTCGCGGTGCCGGTGCTGGTGCTCGCGCTCACGGGCTCGATCGTCCAGATGGGCCTGGTCACCGGCGCGATCGGCGCCGCCTGGCTGGTCTCCGGCGTGCTGGCCGGCTCGATCGTGGACCGCCTCGACCGCCGTACGGTGATGATCGCCTGCGACGTGGCCCGGGCCCTGCTCTACGGCCTGGTCCCGCTGGTCTGGCTGGTCGAGCCGCACGTGTGGGTGCTCTACGTCGCGATGCCGCTCGGCGCCGCGGCCGGGATGCTCTACCAGGTCGGCTACATCACTGCCGTGCCGGCGCTGGTTCGTAAGGACCAGCTCACCCAGGCCAACGGCCTGCTCTCGGCGTCGTTCGCGGTCGCGGGCATCACCGGCCCCGCGATCGCCGGTGCGCTGTTCGCCGTGCTCGACCCGGCGTGGGTCATCGGGATCGACGCGGTCAGCTTCGGGCTGTCGGCGGTCGCGATGTCGTTCGTGCGGCTGCGACCCCGGGAGGTCGAGGCCTCGCGCGAGTCGCCGGTCCGCGGGTTCGTCACCGGCGTGCGGTTCCTCTGGGGACACCCGGTGCTGCGCACGATCACGCTGCTGCTGTGCGGGGTCATCTTCCTCACGTACGCGATGGACGATCTGATCATCTATCGCCTCCGGGAAGACCTCGACCAGAGTGGTGGCGCGGTCGGCGTGGTCTTCGCGATCGGCGCGGCCGGCACCGTCGTGGCCGGCCTGGTCGTCGCCGTGCTGCGCCGGCGGCTCGGCTTCGGTGCCTGCTGGATCGGCGCGTACGCCCTGACCGCGATCGCCCTGGCCGGCGCCGGCAGCGCCACGGTAATCCCGGTGCTGGCCGGCCTGCTCGCGGTGATCCTGTTCTGCCAGGGCGTGGCCGGCACCTGCTCGATGTCGCTGCGCCAGGAGATCACCCCGGACCACCTGCTGGGCCGGGTCACCTCGGCGTTCTGGACCATCCACTACCTGCCCGGACCGCTCGGCGCACCGCTGGTCACGCTCGCGGCGGCGCGGGCCGGCGTACCCACGGTGCTGGTCCTGCTCGGTCTCGGCCTGGGTGTCGTCGCCCTGATCGCCGCGTTCTCGCCCCTGCGGACGCGCGCACCGTCGCTAGACCGGCCGGCGCATGGTGAAGCTCTGTAGGCGGGTCGCGTAGCCGAGGTGCTCGTTGAGCCGGCGCATGTCGGCGTTGCCCCGCTGGGTCCAGGTGTAGACCTCGGTGATGCCGGTGGTGGCGGCGTGCGCGAGCGCGATCCGCTTGAGGTAGGCGGCGACGCCCCGGCCGCGCCAGTCACGACGCACCACGGTCAGCGCGTTCTCGGCGCGGTGCGGGTTGTCGGGGTCGGCGATCAGGCCGGCCAGCGCCACCGGCTCGCCACCCGAGACGGCGAGGAACATCGCGGCCGGATCGCCGATCCAGCTGGTGCGCCACTCGTCGAGGGACGCGTGCATCGGCGCGATCAACGCCATGTCCTCGAACGCCTGCGCGGCCAGCACCTCGTAGGCGACGTCCCACAGGTCCGGCCGCTGCGCGACGGTGACCACCTCGACGTCGGTGCGCCGGGGGGGAAGGGGCTCGGCACCGACGGCGCGTACCTGCTCGACCTGGCGGTCGACCTCGGTGAAGCCGTGCCGTTCGGCGAACGCCTTCGAGCCCTGGTCGTCGGCGTGCGCGAGCACCTGCTCGACGCCCAGGGTGGCGGCGTGCGCCCAGAGGTGGGACAGCACCCGGGTGCCGACCCCCTGCCGGCGGAACTCGGGCAGCACCCGCGGCGTCACCACCGCGGCGCCCGAGATGCTGGAGTGGTCGGCCGAACCGCTGCCGATCAGCTTGCCGTCGTCTTCGACCACCAGCACCAACGAGTCGCGGGTCAACGACGCGCGCATCTCGGCGACCGTGGGCGCCCGCTCGTAGGGGATGACGGCCATGCGCACCTGCCGCACGAGCGCGTAGTCGTCGTCAGTACCGGCCCGGCGCACCGTCAGCATGTGCGGACGTTAGCTCCCCGGCCGGGCGGTCGCGACCGGTTTTGGGCGGCTCAGGCCCGGCTGAGGTTGCCGACCGCTCGTTCGACCGCGGTGCAGCGGTTCTCGACGTAGTCCAGGCCGGCCTCGGTGGCGAGCTGGCGCGCCTCGGGCGAGACGATGTCGAGCTGGAGCCAGACCGCGGGTGCGCCCGCCGCGATCGCGTCGCGCACCACGTCGGGTGCGTCCGCGGCCGGGCGGAAGACGTTGACCAGGTCGACCGGGAACGGGATCTCGGCCACCGAGCGGTAGACCCGCTCGCCGAACAGCTCGTCGACGAACGGGTTGACGGGGATGATCCGCCAGCCGTGGCGCTGCATCTGGAGGGGGACGGTGTGCGCGGCCTTGCGGGGGTCGCGCGAGGCGCCGACGACAGCGATCACTTTGGCGTCGGCGAGGAGTTGCTGAGCATCACGCACGCGTCCGACTCTATCTCCGGTGCGCGGCGGTCGACCTCTCGCTCGCGGGCGCCTGGGCCTGCCGCACCACGCTCACCGTCGGGCCGGCCGGCAGGGCGGGCGGTGCGCCACCGTCGCGGAGCCGCCGGGACAGCCGTTCGAGCTCGGCCGGGCGGCCGATCGACTCGCGGTGCTCGGGATGGGCGACGTAATAGCGGATCGCGTCCGCGAGAAACCACGGATGGATGTCGAGCACGTCGATCGGCACGTCCAGGCGCTGCCGGCGCTCGCTCGGCGGGCGCACGAGATATCCCTTGGTCACGCGCAGTTCGAGCCGTTGGGTGCGCAGCCGCGGCGCCCACGGCGTGCCCGGCTGGATCGCGCCCCACGGCACGTCGACGCGGTGCAGCCGACCCGGGATCCGCAGCCCTTCGGCGCGCACCTCGACGGTGTTCGGCACCAGGTACGACCGGACGAGCAGGGCCGCCGCGAGCAGGCCGAGCAGCAGCGAGACGATCCCGTCGAACGCTCCGCCGCTGTCGGCGAACCGGTCGATCGCGAGCGCGGCCTGCGACGTCAGCACCAACACCAGCGCGGCGAGCTCGATGGTGCGGCGGCGGTTGGTCGGCGCCACGAACGAGTCGGCCTGGACCTCGAAGCTCGCCGGCCCGGCGGGACGCCAGCCGATCAGCGCGACCAGCGCGCCGACCCCGATCAGCGTCGGGCCGAGATGCAGCACGAAGTCGAGCAGCAGCACGGGGATGTCGAACGCGATCGCGGCGGCACCCCAGACCGCTCCCAGGGCTGCGGCGCCGAGCAGCCATCGCTGGTGCATTACGGGAGGATACCGGGGGATCGGTGGACGTCAGTCGTCGTGTCCCTTCCGGACCGGTTGCCCGGAGCGGCACTCGAGCTTGATCTCGGACTGGACCCCGTCGCCCTCGAACTTGGCCTCGGCTTCGTCGTCGGGGCCTTCGTCCAGGTCACGAAGGGCGAAACCCTGCGCCGCCGACCACGTGTCGATCTTCACCAGCCCGTTCTCGCAGTGGGCCACCACCGTGCCACCCTGGAGCCGGAACGTCTCGCGTCGGAAGTCACCCGTCGGGGTGCTCGCGGGTTCGGTCCCGGCGCGGGTCGGGCTGCTGCTAGGTGCCGCTGCCAGGTCCCGGGCCACCTCCGCCTGGCTGCGCACGCCGCCGGGAGTGCTCGCGAGGCTGTCACCGACCAGCCGGATCGCGCCGATGCCGGCCAGGGTGGCGACGACGACGGCGGCGAGCCATCCGAGCGCGGCGAGACTCCGGCGGGACATCACCCGACTATGCCCGGTCGCGGCCCGGTCGCGCGCTAAGAACGGCACCGCGGGACGCTAAGAGCGGGTTAAGAGGACCGGCCGGCCGGGCGCCGGAGGGATACGGTGCGAGCTGTGCCGCGCCTGCTGCTCATCGAGGACGATCCGGCGATCCGTGCGCCCCTGCTGCGGGCGTTGCGGGATCGTGGGCACGCTGTCGCGGCCGCCACCACCGCGATGGACGGGCTGCGGGCGGCCCTCGACGACCGCCCGGACCTGGTGGTGCTCGACCTGGGCCTGCCCGACGTCGACGGCGCCGAGCTCCTGCGGATGCTGCGGGCGGTGAGCCGGGTTCCGGTGATCGTCGCGACGGCCCGGGACGCGGAGACCGAGATCGTGCGCGTGCTCGACGCGGGAGCCGACGACTACCTGGTCAAGCCGTTCACCGCCGCCCAGCTCGACGCGCGGGTCCGGGCGGTGCTGCGCCGCGGCGGGTCGGCCGCCGCGGTCGACGAGACCATCGTCGTGGGCGGCCTGGAGATCGACCCTCGATCACACGGGGTACGTCTGGACGGCAAGACCGTCGACCTCACGCCCCGGGAGTTCGACCTGCTCCACCACCTGGCCACCCGCCGGGGTGAGGTCGTCACCAAGCGGGAGCTGATGACCGAGGTCTGGCAGATTCCGTACGGCGGGGCCGACAAGACCGTCGACGTGCACCTGTCGTGGCTGCGCCGCAAGCTGGGCGAGACCGCCGCGGCGCCGCGCTACCTGCACACCGTGCGCGGTGTCGGAGTGCGACTGGCGCCGCCGTCGTGAGGCGCCGGCTGACCCTGTTGGTCGCGGCGACCACCATGCTGGTTCTGATCGCGTTCCTCGTGCCGCTCGCGCTGCTGCTGCGCGGTGTCGCCGAGGACCGGGCGACCGGGCGGGCCACCGCCGACCTCCAGGGCATCGTGCCGGTCGTCGGCACGGCCGACCGGGCGGCCATCGAGTTGACCGTCGACCAGCTGACCGCGTCCGGCCGCCGGGTCACGGTGTTTCTTCCGGACGGCGGGCCGCCGGTCGGTGACCCGGTCGCGCGTACGCCGGCCGTCGACCTCGCCGCGACCGGCACCAGCCTGACCGCCGCGCTCGACGGTGGGCGGGAGATCGTGATCGGGGTCGGTCGCACCGGCGGCACGGCGGTGATCCGCACGGTCGTACCCCAGGCCGACCTGCACGCCGGTGTGACCCGGGCCTGGCTCGTGCTCGCGGCGTTGGGGCTGTTGCTGGTCGTGCTCGGCCTGCTCGTCGCCGACCGGCTGGCGCGCAGTCTGGTGCGGCCGATCGCCGACCTGTCGCAGGTGTCGCACCGGTTGGCCCGGGCGGAGCTCGGCGCGCGCGCGGTCGTGCCGGACGGCCCGCCGGAGCTGCGCGAGGTGGCCGGCGCGCTCAACCACCTGGCCGAGCGGATCCAGGTGCTGCTGCGCGAGGAGCGGGAGCAGGTGGCGGACCTGTCGCACCGCTTGCGCACGCCGTTGACCGCGTTGCGGCTCGAGGTCGAGTCCGTGCGTGACCCCGACGAGCGCGCACGGGTCGCGGCCGGCGTCGATGCGTTGGAGCGGGCGGTGACCGGACTGATCCGCCAGGCCCGGTGGCGGAGCACGCCCTCGGGCTCGGCTTCCTGTGACGCGGTCGAGGTCGTACGCGACCGGGTGGAGTTCTGGTCCGTGCTGGCCGAGGACACCGGGCGGGCGCTCCGGTTGTCCTTGGCGGACGGGCCGCTGCTGGTGGGGGTGGCCGCGGACGAGCTCGCGGCCGCGGTCGACGCGCTGCTCGGCAACGTGTTCGCGCACACGCCGGACGGGACGCCGTTCGCGGTGTCGCTGTCCGCGGATCGGGTGCTGGTGGTCTCCGATTCGGGCCCTGGTCTGGCCGGCGCGGCCGTGTCGAGGGGCGTCAGCGCCGCTGGCGGAACCGGTCTGGGCCTGGACATCGCGCGGCGGGCGGCGGGCGGGGCTCTCGATATTTCGAACAATCCGGGTGGCGGCGCGGCGGTCACCCTGCGGCTGGCGGCGGCCTTAACCCGGGCTTAGCGATCGCGCAGCGCGCCGCTATCCGTGGTTGGCCGAACCTCGTCCGTATCACCCCGATACGGAGGTCAACCACATGAAGCGCACAACGGTGATCGTCACTCTGGCCGGCATGGCGGCGCTCGCCGTCACCGGCACGGCGCTGGCAGCGACGGCGGACGACGGCCCCAGCCCGCTGACCGGCCTCGGCAGCGCGGTGCCGACCGCCACCGCCGAGGTCTCCGCCGATCCGACGCCTACGGTCACGAGCACGACGCCGCCCTTGTCCGGCGACCTCGGCGCGGAGGAGGCGCGCCGGATCGCGCTGGCCAAGGTCGGCGGAGGCACGGTCAACGAGATCGAGTCGGAGTTCGAGCACGGCTTCTCGACCTGGAAGGTGGAGATCGTGCGGGGCGGCGTCGAGCACGACGTCTACGTCGACCGGGCCACGGGCACGATCGTGAAGCTCGACCGGGACGACGACCGCGTCGCCGGCGACCGCGACGACAGCCCGACGCACGACGCGAACGACGACCGCGTCGCCGGCGGCCGTGACGACAGCCCGACGCACGACGCGAACGACGACCGCGGCCGTCACGGTCGAGGTTCGGACGACGACCACGATGACGACCACGGCGGGCACGGCCACGGTTCCGACGACTGACCATTCGTGAGACCCGCGCCACCCCTGGCCACGGCGGCCGGGGGTGGTGGTCGTGTTCCAGACTGGCCCGGTGACCCTGCTCCTGAGCCGCGGCGATGTCGCGGCGGCCGTCGACCTCGACGCGGTGCTGGACCTGCTGGCCGCGGGTTTCCGCACCCCGGTCGCGGCCCCCGCACCGCTGCGGATCCGCACCGACCTGCCCGGCCCCGGCACGGCGACCTGCCTGCTGCCGGGCCTGCTGCCGGACGTGCCGGCGTACACGGTGAAGGTCAACGCCAAGTTCCCCGCCGCCATGCCGGCCCTGCGCGGCGTGGTCTGCCTGCACTCCCTCGTCGACGGCGAACTGCTGGCCCTGCTCGACTCGGCCAGCGTTACGGCGTGGCGAACCGGCCTGGCTGCGGCGCTGGGCACCCACACGCTGGCGCCGCCGTCAGCGCGGACGCTGGGCTTCGTCGGCGCCGGCGCACAGGCCACCACCACCCTGGCCGGCCTGCGCCACCTGCGACCGTGGTCCCGCATCGTGGCGACCGACCTCGACCCCACCCGCGCGGCGGCCCTCCCAGCGGAGGCCCTGTCGTCGCCGGCCGAGGTAGCCGCCGCGGCGGACGTGGTCGTCCTAGCCACCTGGTCGCGCGAGCCGCTGTTGGGGTTGGCGGACGTCCACCCCGGTCAGCACCTGACCTCGCTGGGCGCGGACGAGCCGGGCAAACGCGAGCTGACCGCGGACCTGCTGGCCGCTAGCCGGTTGATCGTCGACGACCTCGACCTGGCGCTGACGGGAGGCGCGCTGGGCAGCGCGGGCCTGAGCGCCGACACGTGCGCGGGCACGCTGGGTGCGGTGCTGCGTGGCGACTTGGCGGAGGTCGAGCCCGTTTCGCTGAGCGTCTACAGCCCGGTCGGCCTGCCGTGGCAGGACCTGGCGCTGTGCTGGGCGGTCTACCGCGAGGCGGTGCGCTCCGGCAGGGGCACGCGCGGGGACCTGCTCGGCTGACATGCTGTGCCGATGCCCGAGACAGAGTTGACCGAGCTGGTGCGCTCCAGCCCCTGGCTGATGACCGTGCTGGCGGCGGTGCGCGCGTCGAACCTGCCGGACGCCTGGACGGGAGCGGGCGTGCTGCGCAACCTCGTGTGGGACGAGCGCTTCGGCAAGGGCTTCGACCCCACTGGCGTACGCGACGTCGACGTGGCCTTCTTCGACCCGACAGACCTGACCCGGGACCGCGACCGCACGGCCACGGAGTCCCTGACCGCCCACCTCCCCGGGGTGCCGTGGGAGGCGACGAACCAGGCCGCGGTGCACACCTGGTACCCGGCACATTTCGGCACCGAGCCCATCCCGCCGCTGCGCGGAACCGCGGAGGCCATCGCCACGTGGCCGGAGACGGCGACCTCGGTTGCCGTCCGCCTGAACCCCGCCGGAGAGCTGGAAGTGTGCGCGCCGCACGGCCTGGCTGACCTGCTTGGCGGAGTCTGGCGGCGCAACCCCCGCCAGATCACGGTGGAACGCTCCCGCGAACGCCTGACCCGCCACGCCCCGACCACCCGATGGCCCGGCGTCCGCGTGATCGCCCCGGAAGATCCGCAGTGACCTACGCCTTAGAAGCGATCATCGGCGGCGTCGAGGTCCTTCGCGTGGTAGCCCGAACCGAGCCGCTCGCGGTCGTGGTCCCGCTGCCGCAGGCCATGGCCCTGGTGCCCATGACAGACAACCTCTTCATGGCGCTCGGCGCACCCCATGTCCGTCGAGGAGAACGAGCCATTCGAACCAGCCGGCAGCCCGATCTCGCAGGCCCTACGACGACTAGGCGTCGACCGCGGAGCCTGCCACGACGAGTTCGACGCCCTCGGCCTAGGAAGCCGCCGATCCACCAACGCCTGGCTGCGGTAACCCCCTCCCGCGGGCACGCGGCGTGCGCGGTCCGGGCCGTGCGCGCGGTGCGCGGTCCGGGGCGTGCGCGCGGTGCGCGGCGTGCGCGGTCCGGGGCCGTGCGCGCGGTGCGCGGTCCGGGACGTACCCGCAGGCACAGGCATGCCGTGGATGCCGGATCCGCGGACACCGCAGCGTCCACCGACCTCGCCGGGTGACCGAGCTCGGGAGATGACCGGGCACTGCCCGTCAGTGACAACCCGTCATGCGCTGTCCGTCGTCAGGGTGCGGTCGATGCCTGCCCACTGGTCCTTGTTCGGGACTTCGGCGCCCACTGGGCATGAGCGTTTGAAGTCGCACCAGCCGCACATCGGGCCTGGGGTCGTCGGGAAAGCCTCGTCCGGGTCGGTCCCCGCCGCGACCGCCTTCTCCGCTTCGATGATGTCTCGGGCCGTGTCCTCCGCGCGGGAGACCTGGCGGGCGATCGACGCCTCCGTGTGGTCGTGTGCCGCGACCGTGCCCGTCGGCAGGTGGTGCAGCTCCACCCGTCGGCACGGTCGTCGGAACACCCGCTCCGCCGCGTAGGCGTAGAGCGCCAGCGCCTGTGAGCCGCGCGCGTCGTCGGCGTCGAGGCCCGTGCGGCCCGTCTTGTAGTCGACGATGACCACCTCGCCGTCGCGGGCGTCGATGCGGTCGGCTCGGCCGTTGAAGGCCAGCACCGCCGTCTTGACCGCGACCACCCGCTCGACGCCAAGAGGCTCGAAGTCGGGGTCGAGGTTCGCGACGTAGCTCTCGAGCCAGTCGAGTGCCCGCCGATAGGCCGCGCGCTCCTGGTCGTCGTCGCGGTAGCCCTCGCGGACCCAGGTGCCCTTGAGCAGGCCCGGTAGCGCGGCCGGCGTGCGCCGCTCAGGCGCCAGCGCGAACCACCCGCGCAGCGCGGTGTGCACGCTCGCGCCCAGGGAGTTGTGTGCCCACGGCGGACCCTTCGGCGGCGCCGGACGGTCGACGTAGGAGTAGCGGTAGCGGCGCGGACAGTCGGTGTAGGCGCCGAGCTTGCTAGGCGTGCACACGAACAGCCGCTCCGGCATGCCGGCGAAGCCGAGCTGCTCGGAGCGGGGCGCCGGGGGCCGGCCAGCACGGGAGGATCGCACGGGAGAATCCTCCCATCCGGGTACGACAACCCCGACAACCCCGGACGGTCACCCCGCCTGGTACGAGTCGACGAAGGCGAAGACCGCGTCCGCGATCAGCTGGACGGCGATCGCGGCGAGCAGGAGGCCGGCGATGCGGGTCAGCACCTCGATGCCGCCCGGTCGGAGGACCTTGACCACCACGCCGCAGTAACGCAGGACGAGCCAGACCACCGCCATCGCGGCGATGATGCCCGCGTAGACCGCCACGTAGTCCGACGCCCCGTCCGAGCGCTGCACGAACAGCATCGTCGCGACGATCGCGCCCGGGCCGGCCAGCAGCGGCGTGCCCAGCGGCACCAGCGCGATGTTCGTCGTCGAGTGCGCGGTCGGGTCGTCGGTCTTCCCGGTCAGCAGCTCCAACGCGATCATGATGAGCAGCAGGCCGCCGGCGCCCTGGAGGGCCGGCAGGTCGACGTGCAGGTAGTCGAGGATGTTCTGCCCCGCCACCGCGAACAGGACGATCACGCCGAGTGCCAGGCACACCGCCTGCCAGGCCGCGCGGTGCCGGTCGCGCGCGGACATCGTGCCCGTCATCGCGACGAAGATCGGCACCATTCCCGGCGGGTCCATGATCACCAGGAGAGTGAGGATGACCTCGCCGAATACCTTCAGATCCACGCGGACACGTTAGGCGAAGGTCTTTCGCGTCAGCCAAGCACGGGTGTCTTTCCTGACGATGCGGCCACCAGGCGCTCGTACACGGATGGCGAAGTGGTCTCGGCCCCCAGGCCGACGGTCTTGTGCGTGCCGTGAAAATCGGACGATCCGGTCACCACGAGCCCGAGCGACGAAGCGAGCGTCCGCACGTGGCCCCGCTCAGAAACCGAGTGGTCCGTGTGGTCCGCCTCCAACCCGAAAAGCCCGGCCGCGGCCAGCGACACGATCAGCTCGTCGGAGACGATCCGGCCACGCCGCGTCGCCCGGGGGTGCGCGAAGACGGTCACCCCGCCGGCCTCCCGAACCAGCCGCACGGCTTCGAAGACGTCGATCTCCTCCTTGGGTACGCGATAACGCCGCCCCAGCCACTCCGGCGCGAACGCGGCGGCGGTCGTGGGGACCAGACCGGCCCGGATCAGCGCCTGCGCGATGTGCGGCCGGCCGACCGAGCCGCCGTCCGCGTACAGCAGCACCTCGTCCCATGTGACGTCGTAGCCGTCGGACCGCAGCAGCGAGACGATCCGCTCGGCCCGCACCTCGCGCGACGCCCGCACCCTGGTCAGCGCCGCGACGAGGTCGGGGTGCGTCGGGTCGAACAGGTACGCCAGCAGGTGCAGGGAGATCGGCGGCCGAGCCCCGTGCCACCGGCAGGAGAGCTCGGCACCACGCACGAGCGCCAGGCCGGACGGGCGGGCGGCGGCCGCGGCGGCCCAGCCCGCGGTTGTGTCGTGGTCGGTGATCGCGACCACGTCGAGCCCGGCGGTGGCCGCCGCCGACATCAGCTCGGCAGGCGTCAGCGTCCCGTCGCTCGCGGTCGAGTGCGCGTGCAGGTCAATGCGGCTGTCCATCGCCGCAGACGCTACCGGGGTCAGCGATCGGCCGAGCCCAGCCGGGGCACGAGGTCCCAGCTGCTGCCGGCCGCCACGGGCACCTCGAGCAGCTTGCGCGTGCCGTCGGTCTGGCAACGGACGACCCCGTCGTCGTACGACGCCACGACGGTGGTGTTGTCGATCCAGATCGGCGCGCGTACGCCGGCCGCCGCGCACACCTTGGTCGTCGGCGTGCCGATGAGGGCGTTGTCGACGTTGAGCAGGCGAAGCTGGTCGCCCGCCGGCTCGGCCAGCCAGCCACCGTCGGGGGAGAGGTTGTTCGTGACGCCCTCGCCGGGCGACTCGAACCCGCAGAGCTCGGTCATGGTGACCGTCATGCCCGGACTGCCCGGGCGCAGCGCGGCCAGGCAGAGAGCCTTCTCGCCGGCCGTCCAGGCCAGTCCGAGGGCGGCGTCGCTGCGGGTGCCGAGGACGCCGGAGACCGCGGGATTCCATGCGGGGTCGGCCCATCCGGACTGGTCGACGACGGTCACGAACTCGTAGCCGCGGCCCTTGGAGACCGTGCCCGTGGCCAGCACCCGGTTGCCGAGCAGGGCCGTCGGCGCGGTGTCGGCCGGCACGTTGACGACGCCGAGGCGTTTCGTGCCCTCCCGGGTCAGAGCGGCCATGCTCAGCTGGTTGTCGGCCACCACGGCGATCCGTCGGCCGTCGTCGCCGACGGTCCAGCGACTGCCCTCCGGTGCGACTTCCACGGACCTTCCGTCGACGGGCTGGAGGAAGGCACCCCCGCTCGCGTTGCCGTAGAGCCAGCCGGCGGGCACCCGGTAGACCATCTCGACGTCGCCGTGGGAGCCGAGGTCGAGGCGGCGGCCGTCGGTGGTCCAGAGCAGGTCGCCGATCCGCAGGTCGAGGCCGAGACTGGCGACGTCGTGCGGGTTGATCGACGCGGTGACCAGGGGCTGGGGCAGCGCGGTCGGGTCGGCCGCGAAGACCGAGGAGTCGTAGCCGGTGCGCGGCGAGCGCAGCAGTTGCCAGCCGAGCGTGCCCCCGAGCAGCAGGGTGAACGCGAAGACCGCCGCCAGCGAGGTGCCCACGCGCCGCCACCGCCGGCTCCGGCTGGTGCGGTGGATGATCTGATCCGCACGGTTCGTGCCGGCCGGAGTCAGCTCGACCCGGTCCTGGAATGCCTCGCGCAATCGTTCTTCGAGCATCAACGCCCCTCCACTCCTCCCGCCGGCGCGGGAATGCGGGGGGCGGGGGCACGCACCGGCCGCGTGGGCACCGGTGCTTGCCGGGGGATCGGGGGCGGTCCGGACTGGGCCGCAGCCAGCTCGTCGACCCGGGCCTGCTCCGCGGCGCGCTCGGCGCCGAGCCGGCCGCGCAGGGTGCTCAGGGCTCGGGAGGTCTGGCTCTTCACCGTGCCGGTGGAGATGTCGAGGATGGCGGCGGTCTGGGCCTCGGACAGGTCTTCGTAGAAGCGCAGCACCAGCACCGCGCGCTGCCGGGCGGGCAACGACTGCACGTGCCTCCACAGCGCGTCGCGTTCGAGCTGCTCGTCGACCCGGTCGGCGACGGCCCGCTCGGGCAGCACCTCGGTCGGGCGTTCGCCGTGCCACCGGCGGCGCCACCAGCTGATCGACGTGTTGACCAGGACCCGGCGGGCGTACGGCTCGACGGCTTCGATCTCACCCAGGCGCCGCCAGGCCAGATAGATCTTGGTGAGCGCCGTCTGCAGCAGGTCTTCGGCCGTGGCCCAGTCACCGGTCAGCAGGTAGGCGGTGCGCAGCAGGGCCGGCGAACGGGCGGCGACGAACTCCCGGAAGTCGTCTTCGACCGACTGCCTGCCCGTCACCGGACGCCCCCTTTGGTACGCGTGGGAGCAGACTGACACACCCACACCTGCGGGGTCTACGGGGCGAACGGTTGCCTAGTGGCGACCAATAGGCGTGTGACTATGCGCCGTCGTCGGCGCGGGCCTCGTCGGCGTCCTTGCCGAGCCGGGCCTCGACCGCCTGCGGCTCGTACATCTCCTCGACGACCCGGAGGTAGAGCTCGTTGGGGTTCGGCAGGTGCTTGATCTCGCGCAGCGCCTGCTCCTGGCCCGCGGACTCGAGCACGAACGTGCCGTAGTTGAGCGCTCGGCCGAGTGGCGACTGCTCGTATTTCATGTCGGTGACCCGCAGCAGCGGCATCATCGCGACCCGCCGGGTGATGATCCCGCTGACCACCATGACCCGCTTGTTGGTCAGGATGAAGCGGTCGAAGTACCAGTCGCCGACCTTCCACGCGACCCACCCGAAGATCGCCACCCAGACCAGGATGGCGGCGGTGGTCATGCCGGCGGCCTCCTGCCGGAACAGGAAGCCGGACAGGTAGCCGAGCACGAACGTGGCCACGACGATGATCAGGAGTGGCGTGCTCAGGTGGATCCAGTGCCGCTTCCACTCACCCCGGTAGCGCTCGGTCGGGAAGAGGTAGCGCGAGACCAGCGGCGTCGGCTCGTCTTCGAGCGGCAGCACCCGGCGCGGACCCAGCGGCAGGCCGGACGCGTCGACCTGGAGGCCGGCGAGCTCCTCTTCGGAGATCTCGGTCGCCGTGTAGCCGCCGGCCGTGCGTTGCCGGGCCGTGGGCTCACCGTGCGCGTAATCAGCCGAGTCGCCGAAGCCGGCGCTGTCGGAGTAGCCCGCGCTCGGCGAGTAGCCAGGGCCGGTGCTGAAGCCCGGGCCGTCGTCGACCGGGGGCGCGTCGTCGCGCGCCCAACGGTCGCGATCGGACTCGTCGGGGTCTGGTGGCGGTGCGGACGGTCGGCCCATAGGTGACGGCGGCGCCTAGGCGACGAGGCTCGTGAAGAAGTCGCCGAAGCCTTCCGCGACGTCCATGATGCCGCCGCCGATGTTCTTGAACACGTCGGCTGACTCGTTAGGACGGAAGGCGATGAAGAAAATGAGGAAGGCGATTCCACCCCAAGTGAGGATCTTCTTGAGCATTGCGGCCCAACCCCCTCTGTCGCGGCGCCGGCAACTTGCCGCGGCAGGCTCAGAGTATCAGTCGTTGCTCTCAGGTTGAATCAACTGAGCACAATCCGCACAAGCGGGAACGCCCCGCTCAGGCGAGCCCATGCAGGTACGGAGAAGGAGCACCGTACACCAGTTCCGGGGGCAACCATTCGCAAAGATCGTGCAACATCACGTCTTCTGCGAGAACGTACCCGGCGTGTGCCGGCCAAGCTATGGCATAAAGCCACATACCGCGCGCCTCACCGACGTACGCGCTGCGGTCCTCGGCTGTCGAGATCGACCACAGTGGAGTCGGGTGTCCATCCACCTTGATCTTGGCGTGCGGGCCGGCCGCCTCGCCCGGCCCCGGGTCCGTGGAAGTGAGGTCCCGCACCAGGTGGGCGCCGGGATCGCTGCCCCGCACCCCGGCGAACCGGTTGCCCAGCCCCACTCCCGGCTCCTCGGCGACGATCACCAGGTCGGCGGGGCCGCCGCCGAGCGGCGCGGGTCCGCTGCACGCGAGCGCCGCCGCGCGTACACCCGAATGGTCGTCACCCGCCCAGGCGACCCCGGTCACCGTCCAGTCGAGCAGCAGGGGCCAGGTGCACCAGAGCGGCACGGACGAGTGCCCGGCGGTGATCGTGTTCACCACGCTCTTCACGATCTCGGCGTTGTTGTGATCGGCGATGTGCAACGGAGGGACGTCGCCGCACTCGTCACACCGCCAGTCGTGCATCAGGTCCGGTGGCCGAACCGCTCCACCGCACCTCGGGCAACTCACCGACATGCCCACGCCCGTTACGTTCCTCGCGGTGCGGGTGGCGAGTCAAGCAATCCGGCTCTTTCGGTCAGCCGTCGGTGGGTGGTGGCTCCCCGTACGTCCGGATCCAGGCGTGCATGGCGATGCCGCTGGCCACGCCAGCGTTGATGGACCGGGTCGAGCCGTACTGGGCGATGGAGAAGAGCTGGTCACAGGCCCCGCGGGCGGTGTCGGAGAGCCCGGGACCCTCCTGGCCGAACAACATCACGCACCGGCGGGGCACGATCACCGTCTCCAGCGGCCGCGAGCCGGGCAGGTTGTCGATCCCGATCACCGGCAGGTCCGCCGCGTGCGCCCACGCCACGAACTCCTCGATCGTCGAGTGGTGGCGGACGTGCTGATACCGATCGGTCACCATCGCGCCGCGCCGGTTCCACCGCCGGTTGCCGACCACGTGCACCTCGGCGGCCAGGAACGCGTTGGCGTTGCGTACCACGGTGCCGATGTTGAAGTCGTGTTGCCAGTTCTCGATGGCGACGTGGAAGTCGTGCCGCCGCCGATCGAGGTCAGCCACCACCGCCTCGTGCCGCCAGTAGCGGTAGCGGTCGACGACGTTGCGCCGGTCGCCGCGTTCCAGCAGCTCCGGGTCGAACTTCGGATCGGTCGGCCACGGACCCGGCCACGGCCCGACCCCGACCTCAAGCTCCGCTTCCACATCGGCAGATTAGAGGTGTACGCACGACCGCCCGGAACTCGGCCCGATGATCAGACCATGCCCAGGGCGTGCCCGAGGTCGGCCAGGAACCTGCGGTCGACCGGGCCGAGCTGAACGGCGGCCGGCCCGCGGCCACCGGTGCAGACCCGGGCCGCGATCGACTGGACCCACTGCCGATAGGCGGCGGAGTCGGCGGGGTCGGCGCGCTCACCGAGAACCCGGACGGCGTCCCGGCACTCGTCGAGCAGGTCGCGGGCGGGCCGGCTGGGGCCGCTCGGCACGCGTTCGGCGAAGACGGCGGCGACCACCGCGCGGACCAGGTCGCTGTCGAAGACGCGGCCGGCCGCCATCGCGTCCAGGCCCGCCAACCCCTCGCGAACCGACCGCCCCGGGCGACCGGTGTGGGTGGCCGCGACGATCACCCGCCCGGGCAACCGCACCAGTAGCTCCCATTCCTGGGCGGTGAACACGTCGATCGCGACGTTGGGAAACGGCAGCGCTGACCTCAACGGCTGTGAGAGCGGATCGCCGGGCGCGGGCTGGCTTGGCATAACGACCTCCCAAGGTCAGCATATGCCGCATTTGGCCCAGCGCGACCAGCCAGTTCTCAGGGGGTACCCCGCAGCCCTGGCCGACGGGCCGTCCCCCTATCGAGGGACGGGCTCGGGGAAGCTCGGCCGTTCGGGGTCGCGTCCGTCGGGGGTCGCCGCGTGCGATCGCTTGGGCACCATCACCTTGCGGCGGAAGACGCAGATCATCGTGCCGTCCTGGTTGTAGCCGCGGGTCTCCACCGCTACGACGCCGCGGTCGGGCTTCGAGCCGGACTCCCGTTTGTCGAGCACGGTCGTCTCGCCGTAGACGGTGTCGCCGTGGAAGGTCGGCGCGACGTGCCGCAGCGACTCGACCTCGAGGTTGGCGATCGCCTTGCCGCTGACGTCGGCCACCGACATGCCGAGCAGCAGTGAGTAGACGTAGTTGCCGACCACCACGTTGCGACCGAACTCCGTCGACGTCCGGGCGTAGTGGGCGTCCAGGTGGAGCGGATGGTGGTTCATCGTCAGCAGGCAGAAGAGGTGGTCGTCGGCCTCGGTGACGGTCTTGCCGGGCCAGTGCCGGTAGACGTCGCCGACCTCGAACTCTTCGAAATAGCGCCCGAACCGCATGCCCGCACTTTAGCTGCGCAGGGCCGCGAAAAAGGTGCGGACGCAATGAGCGGCGGGGCCCTCCCCGGCACCCGCCGCCCACGCTTGTCCCTACGATTTTGCCGGACCAACCGGTACCAGAAAACCCTTCGGGAAGTGACGGGGGTCACCCGTTATGGTTCTGCAACATTACGTATCGTAAGAGTGATCGACTTTCGAACCGTTCGTCACCCGTGTCGTTTTCCCTTGCAACAACGGTGATCGGGGGATAACAGCAGCCTGATGGGCCTCACGCTATGGAATCGCTCCCATCACCGTACGCGATGCTGATCTTGACTGGTTCCAGAGTTGCCCAAGTGACCGCCGCCACCTTGCCCGAGGCTGGGCCGGTTCGGTGGGGAATGGCATGGGGCCTTGCGTCGTTATGACCCACGGATGCCTCAGGTGGGGCACGCATCAGCACCGATCGGAGTGATCAATGGCGACCGTTGAGCTGACCACGGAGAACTTTGACAAGGTCACCGGCGGTGACGGCATCGTTCTCGTCGACTTCTGGGCCAGTTGGTGTGGGCCGTGTCTGCGGTTCGCGCCGGTCTACGACAAGCAGAGCGAGAAGCACGAGGACATCGTCTTCGGCAAGGTCGACACGGAGGCCCAGGTCGAGCTGGCCGCCCGCTACGACATCCGCTCGATTCCGACCCTGATGGCGCTTCGCGACGGCGTGATCGTCTTCTCGCAGCCGGGCGCCCTGCCGGAGTCCGCGGTCGAGTCACTGATCTCCCAGGTCCGCGCTCTGGACATGGACGACGTGCGCAAGCAGCTCGCCGAGCACGCCTCCCACGAGCACTGATCCTTCCCTTTCGAACAGGGCGTCCCGCTTCGCGCGAGGCGCCCTGTTCGTGTCTGTGAGCTGCGTGCTTGCAATCTTGCTCGTACACGTGTTCGAATCGGGTAATGCGTTGGGACAACCTGTCGGCTCTCCCCGTCTCGGTCGTCCCTGACCGGGCGGCGCCGGCGACACCACCCCTGCCGCTGGCGCTGCCCGGCGCAGTAGCCCGCACCTTCGACACCCCCGGCTTCGCCGGCATGACCTTCTACGAGGTACGCGCAAAGTCGATCATCAATCGGGTCCCCGGCAACTCGCGGATGGGCTTCGACTGGACGATCAACCCCTACCGCGGCTGCAGCCATGCCTGCACCTACTGCCTCGACGGCGACACCCAGATCCTGATGGCCGACGGCCGCACCCGCGCGCTGCGTGACCTGGCGGTCGGCGACCGCATCTACGGCACGGTCCGCAGCGGCACCTACCGGCGCTACGCGATCACCGAGGTGCTCGCGCACTGGCGCACGACCAAGCCGGGCTACCGGGTCACGCTGGCCGACGGCACCGAGCTCGTGGCCAGCGGCGACCACCGCTTCCTCACCGAGCGCGGCTGGAAGCACGTCACCGGCTCGATGGGCGGCGCCGACCAGCGTCCGCACCTGACCAGCGGCAACAAGCTGATGGGAGTCGGCCGCTTCGCGTCGCCGCCGGCCGACACGACCGACTACCGGGCCGGCTACCTGTGCGGCATGAGCCGGGGAGACGTCAGCGTCACCGACCGCGAGCCGCTCGACCGCACCCGCCGCTACCTCGCCGAGGCGCCGCCCTCGGTGGCCCGGCTCGCCGCCGCCGGCCCCATGGTCCTGCCGGCGACCGTCACCGACGACTGGCGCAAGGGCTTCCTGGCGGGCGTCTTCGACGCGCAGGGCTCGCACGACGGCACGGCGCTGCGGATCGGCAGCATCGACCGCGACACGATCGACCAGGTCGCGGCGGCCCTGCGGGCCCTCGGCTTCGACTTCGCGGTGCGGCGCACGGGCGGGGCGCGCGGCTGGTACGTGCGGATCGTCGGCGGCCTGGTCGAGCGCCTGCGCTTCCTGCACACGACCGACCCGGCGGCGACTGGCAAGCGCTCGATCGAGGGCCTGGCGCTGAAGTCCAACGTCCCGCTGGACGTGGTCAAGGTCGAGCCACTCGGCGTCGACCTGCCGCTCTACGACATCACCACGGGCACGGGCGACTTCATCGCCAACGGCGTGGTCAGCCACAACTGCTTCGCCCGCAACACGCACACCTACCTCGACCTCGACCCGGGCCACGACTTCGACAGCAAGATCATCGTCAAGGTCAACGCGGGCGAGCTGGTCCGCAAGGAGCTCTCGGCCCGCCGCTGGCGGGGCGAGCACATCGCGATGGGCACGAACGTCGACGTCTACCAGCGCGCCGAGGGCCGCTACCGGCTGATGCCCCAGATCCTGTCGGCCCTGCGCGACTTCGCCAACCCGTTCTCGATCCTGACGAAGGGCACGCTGATCCTCCGCGACCTGGACCTGCTCCAGCAGGCGGCGTCCGTGACGTCGGTGGGCCTGTCCTTCTCGATCGGCTTCGTCGACGAGGACCTGTGGCGCCGGGTCGAGCCGGGCACCCCGAGCCCCCGCCGCCGCCTCGATGCGGTGCGCCGCTTGACGGACGCGGGCTTCCGGGTCGGCGTCCTGGTCGCCCCGATCCTGCCGGGCCTGACGGACAACGAGGAGTCCATCGACCGCACGGTGGCCGCGGTGGCCTCGGCCGGGGCGGCGGGGGTGACCGGCATCTCCCTGCACCTGAGGCCCGGCGCCCGCGATTGGTACGCGAGGTGGCTGGGCCGCGAGTTCCCGGAGCTGGTGCCGCGCTACCGGGAGCTCTATCGATCCGGCTCCTACGTGCCGAAGGACTACCAACGCGAGATCACGGCCCGGATCCGCCAGGCCGCCCGCCGGCACGGCCTGGACCGCCAGGAGAGCTTCGAGTCGCGGCAACTCCCGGAGCAACCGCCGGAGCCGGAGCAGCTCACCCTGCTCTGACTGTTCGGTGTTCGGTAATGACCGGACAGCGAACACAGTGTGCTGACAGCCATGCGGGTCGGCCCTGGGTTGAACGGCGTCGAGGAGCTTCGGGACGCCGCCCTGTCGGTGGGCCTGGCGGTCGAAGACCCGGCGATCGATTCGGGTGTTGACCTGATCCTGGTCAACACCGCCGGTGGGCGGATCTCTGTGCGGATCAAGCGGTTGTCACTCGCCGCTGGGGACGGCTTGGCACAGCGGCTGGACAAGTGGCAGGGCCAGGACGCCGGCATTCGCGTGATCGTTGCCGACCGGGTCACCGAGCAGGCACGGCAAGTCTTGCGGGCGGCCGGCTGGGGCTGGCTGGACCTCCGTGGCCACCTGCACCTCGCCGGTGCGGGCTTCTTCGTCGACGCGGATGTGCCCAAGCTCGGACCATTGCCGGACCAGTCCGCGCCGCTGGCCGGGCGGGTGAGCGAAGAGGTGGCGGCGCTCATGCTGCTGCGGCCGGCCGAGCCGGCAGCCGTCCGGGAGATCGCGCGAACGCTCGGGCGCTCGGCGAGCACCGTCTCGAAGGCGATTTCGGACCTGCGTGCGGCTGGTCTGGTCGACGTGCGGCGAAAGCCCGCAGTTCCGGACCTGTTCTGGCAACTCGCCGACCGATGGAAGCCGATACGTGTGGATCTAGGACGCTCGCCCGTGCTGGGGACGGCCGGTCCGGTCAACGACGCACTCCGGTTCGGGCGCGACGACGTCACGGGAACGCCAGGCTGGGCGCTCACCGACAGCGTCGCGGCTGCGGCTTACGGCGCACCCATCGGGATCAGAGCGGATCATCCACCGGATTTCTACGTGCCGGACCAGACCGTCGCGCGCAGAGCAATGCAGTTGCTCGGTGCCGCGCAGATCCGTGAGTCACGCGCCGCGACGATTCGGGTGGCGCCCTTTCCACTGGTCTGCAACCGCCGCGTCGAATGGCCAGGGGAGACCTGGCCGCTCGCCCAGCCGCTGTTCGTGGCGCTCGACCTGGCCAGCGATCCGGGACGGGGACACGAGGTCCTGGCGGGCTGGACGCCGCCGGCGGACGCGGGCCCTCGTGTCTGGTAGCGAAGCTCGGCCGCTCGTCAATCTGGTGGGCACGTCGATGTCAGCACTCGCCCTCGCCATACCTGTTGTCGCGGAACGCACGGGCCGCCAGGTCACCGTCGTGGGCGGCCTGGCGGTCGTCTGCCGGCTGAGCCGACTGTCGCACGCGTGGGCCGCCGCGACCGCCACGCCGGTGACGATTCGTGCGGCCGGGTTTCCCGATCTGGCCGTCGACGTCGCGGAGCCAGGAGCGCTTGTCGCGATGAAGCTCCAGTCGGTGATGAACCGCGGTCGCGCCAAGGAGGCCACGGACCTACTCGACATCATCCGGCTCTGCCTCGACCCGGTCTCCGGACCGACGGTGCTCACCGCGCTGGCACACAGCGAACCGCAGCTCCGGGAGGACGCATGTCGCCGTGCCGGGCGATGGTTCGACCAGCAAGCGGAAAGATCATTGCGACTCGTACGCGCCGTGCCCGAAGGTCAGGGAATCGAGTTGGACGACCTGCACCTCGTGGGTGAACTGCTGCACAACGTGCTGCCTGTTGGTGGAGCTGAGGGGATTTGAACCCCTGACCCCCTCGATGCGAACGAGGTGCGCTACCGGTCTGCGCCACAGCCCCGCCGCCAAACTTGCGTCTGGCGAACCGGCGATAAGGCTAACAGGTGGACCGTCCAGACAGCGAACCAGCCCCTCAGGCCGTGTTGCTGCGGCGCGCCTCGTATGGGCGGCCGCGTAGGCCGCCGGCGCGGCGGTACGAGACCGAGCCCGTCGCGGCCGGGGGCAGGTCGGCCGGGCGGTCCAGGCCCATCGCGGCGCGACGCACGGCCTCGCGCTGGGCCGCCAGCCGGCGCTGCTGTTCCCGGCGGATCTCCGCCCGCCGGGCCTGCTCCGCTCGGACCTCCGCCTGACGGGCGGCCAGCCACGCCGCCCGGCGGGCCGTCCGGCGCCGGCGAGCCCGGTCGGCCAGGGCCCGGCTGCGCAGGTGAGCGAGGTAGATGAACAGCAGGGTCCCGGTCACCGCGACCCCGACCCAGAAGCCCGGCCCGACCAGGAAGACACCGACGAGCTCGACCAGGTTGAGCAGGACCAGTGCGGCCAGCACCCGCCGGCGGCGGTAGATGGCGGTCGCATGCCGTTTGGCCGGGCGCTGGCGGCGGCTCGGGCGGGCCATGACGCCCGGCGGCACCGCGCGCAGGCGGGGCGAACGGCGGGAAAAAGGTGGCGCCGAGACGGGCGGTGCCGAGACCGGGGGAGCGGACACCGGCACTTCCGGGCGCAGCGGAGGGAGCACCGCCCGCGAGCCGCGGATCGGGCGGCGGCCGGGCACGGTGCGGCGCCGGCGGCGGCGGGACAGCACCCGCGCGCTCGACTGTGCCCTCTCCGCCACCAATCGCTCGGTGGCGTCGTACCGGCGGACCAAAGCCGGTGCCAGAGCGAGCAGCCCGGCTGCGGCGAGGACAGCGAGGAGCACCGAGGTCGGCACCCTCACCCCTCCCGTCAAGATACGGTGACAACCCGATCATGCGGATTGATGAGGTTGCCGTACATTCGTAATTCGAGGTTACGGCCGGCTACCGAACAATGTGGCGCAACGCGCCGACTTGCTCAAGATCAGGATGTGGCCGTGCGTACGCGGTGCCAGCGGGCCAGCAGGCCGCCTTCGGCCGCGACCTCCTCGCTGGTCATCGCATATCCGATGTGGTCGCGCCACGCGCCGTCGATGTGCATGTAGCGCGGGTGGTAGGCCTCTTCGCGGAAACCCAGCTTCTCGACCACGCGCCGGGACGGCTTGTTCTCCGGACGGATGTTGACTTCGATGCGGTGCAGGCCGCCGTAGCGGAAGGCGTGGTCGACCACCAGCGCCAGGGCCGTGGGGATCACCGCGCGGCCGGCGGCGCGGCCGTCGATCCAGTAGCCCACATAGGCCGAGCAGAACGCCCGGCGTACGACGTTGCCCAGGTTGATGTGCCCGACGAAGCGGTCCTCCAGGCACACCGCGAACGGCATGCTCTCGCCGCGCCGGGCCGACTTGCGCTGGTCGCGGTGCACGAACCGGTACGCCGCGACCGAGTTGAGCTCGTTCCAGTCGCCCGGCGCCGACGGCTCCCACGGTGCGAGCCACGCCCGGTTCGCCCGGCGCACCTCCGACCAGGCCGCCGCGTCCGAGCGGCGGTAGGGGCGCAGCAGGACCGGCCCGTCACGCAGGACGGCGGGCCACCCCGGAGCAGCGCCGAACGACATCACTTGCGTCTGTCCAGCAGCAGAACATCCACAGTGGAGCCGGCGGCGGCGGCGGTCACGCGCTCGCCCAGCACCACGAGGCCGTTGGCCTCCATGAGACCCGACAACGTGTACGGGCCACCGTGCAGCGGCTGAACCGTGTAGCCACCGCCGCGGCGCTCGGCGACGTGGGCCGGGCGGAACTCGCGCAGGCCGGCCGGCGAGGTGACCGTGTCGAGCAGGTGGGCGCGCACGCTCGGGCGGAACACCGGCTCCGCGCCGGCCAGGAGCTGGATCGCGGGGCGAGCCAGCACCTCGAAACCGATCAGGGCGGCGCCGGGGTCACCGGGCAGGCAGACCACGGGCACCTCCTCCGCACCGACGGTGCCGAATCCGAGCGTGGTGCCAGGGTAGAGGGCGACCTCGGTGAAAGCCACGGGGCCGGTGCGCCCGCCGTCGCGGCGGGAGAGGATGCGGCGGACCATGTCGCCCGGGCCGGTGCCGGTGCCGCCGGTCGTCAGGATCAGGTCGGCCCGCAGCGTCTGGTCCTCGAGCAGCGCGCGCAGCCCCTCGGGGTCGTCGTCGCAGATGCCGACCCGGTAGGCCAGCGCGCCCACCTCGGCCGCCGCCGCGGTCAGGGCGTGCGAGTTCGCGTCGACCACCTGGCCGGGCTGGCTGCCCCGGCCGACCTCGACCAGCTCGTCGCCGGTGGCGATGATGACCACGCGCGGGCTGGACCGGACCACCACGTGGCCGATGCCGGTCGCGGCGAACGCGGCGACCAGAGCCGGCGTGATGGTGGAGCCGGCGCGGCCCAGGATCGACCCGGCGGCCAGCTCGTCGCCGGCGCGGCGCAGGCCGGAGCCGCGCTTCGGCGGCTGGAAGATCTCGACCGCGGCCATGCCCTGGTCGGTCCAGCTGATCGGGACGACCACGTCCGCGCCTCCGGGCAGCGGGGCGCCGGCCGCGACGGAGAAGCACGTGCCCGGGGTCAGCCGCACCGGCCGCCAGCTCGACGCGGACAGGTCGCCGATCACGTTGAGCCGCACCGAGGTGCCGCGGCCCGCCGTGGCGACGTCCTCCCAGCGGGCCGCGTAGCCGTCGATCGAGGCGAGGTCGAAGGCCGGGAACGGGTGCGGCGCCACGACGTCCTGCGCCAGCACGTTGCCGTACGCCTGGGTGAGCTCGAGGTCGAGCGGCGGAAGCGCGCGCAGCCTCCGCAGCGCGCTGCCGAGATAGTCGGCCAGGGGTGTGAGCTCTCTGGCGGCCACCTCCGCGTCGGCTGTCTGCGTCATGAGCCGACCCCTCCCGCTCGCACGAACTCTTCGAGCCAGGAACGGAACGCCGGGCCCAGGTCTTCACGCTTGCACGCGATCTGCACGACGGCCTGCAAATAGCCCAGTGGCATTCCCGTGTCGTAGCGGGTGCCCCGGTAGACGATGCCGTGCACCGGCGTGCCCTCGTCGAGCAGCGTCTGCATCGCGTCGGTGAGCTGGATCTCGCCGCCGCTGCCCGGCTTGGTGTGCTTGATCGTCTCGAAGATCTTGCCGGGCAGGACATAGCGGCCGAGTACGGCGAGGTTGCTCGGCGCGTCCTCCGGCGCCGGCTTCTCGACGAGGCCGGTCACCTTCACCACCTCGGCGCCGGGCACCAGGTCGGCCTCGGCCGGCGCCACCGATGCGATGCCGTAGCGCTTGACCTCTTCGCGCGGCACCTCCAGGAACGCCAGCACGATGCCGCCCGTGCGCGCCTGCAGGTCGAGCATCGCCGGCAGCAACGGCTCGGACTCGTCGACGAACTCGTCGCCGAGCAGCACCGCGAACGGGTCGTCGCCGACGTGCGAGTCGGCCATGCCGACCGCGTGCCCGAGACCGAGCGGCTCGCCCTGCCGGCACGTGTAGATCTCGGCGAGCTCGGCCGGTCGACGGACGGCCGCGAGTCGTTCCGCGTCGCCCTTCTCCTCGAGCCGGCTCTCCAGATAGGGCTGGCGGTCGAAGTGGTCGACCATCGAGGTCTTGCCGCGGCCCGTCACCAACAGGATGTCGGTGATGCCGGCGGCCGCCGCCTCTTCGACGATGTACTGGAGGACGGGCCGGTCGACGACCGGCAGCAGCTCCTTGGGTACGGCCTTGGTCGCGGGCAGGAAGCGGGTGGCGAGGCCGGCGGCCGGGATGACCGCCTTGACCGCGCGCCTGCGCGACTCGTTAGACGGGGATGGCGGTCGTGGGGTCGCTGGCTCGTCCGACATTCCGCGAGACTATCCGCCCCTCGTCTGTCGCGGTGGCTGCGTCCCGCGTGACGCGCCGCCAGCAGGTCGGATCGGCTGTCCACCCCCGGCCCGGGGCAGGTTGTCGTCGGGTGGCACGGCGCCCGCCGCGACGGGTATCTCGGCCACCACCGCGGGCGCACCCGTGGCGGTGCGGAAGTCGTCGCGGCCCGCTGCCTTGGCGGCATACAGCGCGTTGTCGGCCGCGGTCAGCACCGCCTGCGCGGTGGCGGCGTGACTCGGGAACACAGCGATTCCAATGGAGACGGTCACGTCGATTCCGACGGTGCCGTCGATGTCGAATGTGTCGTCCCGCACGGCGGCGCCGATCCGGCGCGCCACGATGGCAGCGCCCTCGGCGTCGGTCTCCGGGAGCAGCACCACGAACTCCTCGCCGCCCTGACGGAACGCCAGGTCCACCTCGCGCACGACGCCGCGGATCCGGTGCGCGAACTCGATTAGCACCGCGTCGCCCGCGGTGTGGCCGTAGGTGTCGTTGACCTCCTTGAACCGGTCGAGGTCGAGGGCGAGCACGGCCAGCATCCGCCCGAACCGGCTGGCCCGCTCGACCTCGCGACGGATCGACTCGCGCAGGTAGCGGTAGTTCCAGAGGCCGGTCAGCGGGTCGGTCAGCGAGAGCCGCTGCGCCTCCTGGTGCACGCGCACGTTGTCGACGGCGACCGCGGCCTGGCCGGCGAACGTGCGCAGGGTGATCAGGTCGGCGTCGTCGAACTCGTCGGAGCCCAGCCGGTCGTAGAGCGCGAGCACGCCGGACGCGGTCGGCGGCTCCGGCGGTTGCACTCCGGGCACCAGTGCGGGCTCGGAGACAGGACCGGTGACGTTGAACGGCACCACGACGTACGTGCGGCAGGGCGGCTCGAACGGCGACAGCACCGGACCGTCCCGGTCGATCCGGCCGCGCCGCGGCACCCCGGTCGCGGCGACGCCGCCGAGCAGGCCTTCTCCGACGGGCACCCGGCGGCCCGCCACGTCGACCGCCAGCCCGCACTGACCGACCAGCGTGGCCGTGGCGGGGTCGAGCAGCAGCACGCCGCCGCCGCTGGCGCCGGTGGCGGCCTGGGCCGTCTCCAGGATCACCTGGAGGATCCGTTGCAGGTCGTGGGTGCTCGACAGGGTGTCGCCCAGCACCGCCAGGTGCCCGCGCAACTGGTCGCGACTGGTGGTCAGGGCGCGCACGTACGCCTGCGTCTCCCGGGTCATCCGGTTGAACGCCAGCGCCAGCCGGCCGACCTCGTCCCGGCCCCGCACCGGCACCCGGGCGGCGAGGTCACCGCCGGCCACCCGGCCGACCGCGGCGGCGAGCTCGGCCAGCGGGCGGGTGGTCGACCGGGCCAGCCACCACGCGGCGGCGACCGCGAACAGGCCGGCGAGCACGACGGCGGCGATCAACAGCGCGTAGAGCCCCTGCGGCTGGCCGGTCGGCACGGACAGCACGACCGGCAACGGCTGGCCGGGCGCCGGGCCGACCCGCCGCACCACGCGGCCGCCGGCGGTCTCGGCCACCGCGTCACCGCGTACTCCCGACGCCGCGGCGACCACCGCGGGCAGGGTGCCGGCCGCCTCTGTGCTGTGCACGGCAGTCGGCGGATTGCCACCGAGCAGGGTGACCGCCGTGCCGGTGGCGCCGGCGAGCCGGCCGATGGTGCCGGTGCCGAGGTCGTGGGTGGCCCAGACCGTGCCGAGCGGCACGCCGGCCGCGTCCCGTGCCTCGATCCCGACGGCCAGAGCGCGGAACGGGCCGGCGTCCAGGGTGGGCTGAGCGCAGTCGGCCCAGGGACGATCCGGGGACCCGGAGGTGCGCAGCGTCTGTGCGCCGTCCGCCCCCTCGACGACGACGCCGGAGGCCAGCCCGCGGGCGACCACCTGGCCGGCGATGTCGGTCTGCCGGGCCGGGTCGGCGGCCACCGCTACGGCGTCCGCGGCGGCCTGGAGCTGCTGGCAGAGGGAGCTGACCGAGGTGCGCAGCGCGGTGGCGGCGGCGGCGAGCCGATCCTTGGCCCGGTCCTGTGCCACGGCGGCGACGGCGCCACCGACGAAGAGCGCTCCCAGCAGCACCGGTCCCAGCACGACGGCGAGGAACGCGGCGGTCAGCCGCCCGCGCAGCGTCACAACTCCCCCTTCGGACCTGCCATGCTCGTTGTCCTTGAGGGTCTAACCGGGTAACGGTCGGGAGTGTTGCGTGCCGGATTTATCGCATAGTGGGGCGACTAAGGCTGACATGCGGGCCGCGGTGCTCGCTGGCCGCCGATCGCTGTCCCCGGCCGACCTGGCCGGGGCGGCCGCCGCGGTGACCGCCACGTTGGCCGAGTTGATCCGGTCGACCGCGCCGAGGCTGGTCTGCGGGTACGTGCCCGTCGGCAGCGAGCCCGGCGGCGCCGACCTGGCGGCGGCGGTGCGGAGGGCGCTGACCGGGGCCGCCGATCTGCTGCTGCCCGTGCTGCGGGAAGACAACGACCTGGACTGGGCGCGGTACGTGGGCACCCTCGTGCCGGCTGGGCGGGGACTGCGAGAACCCGACGGCGAGCGGCTCGGTCGCGCGGCGGTGGCGGATGCCGACCTGATCGTGGCGCCGGCGCTCGCGGTGGACCGGCGCGGGATGCGACTGGGTCGGGGCGGAGGATCCTACGACCGGGCGTTGGCCCGGGTGCCGGCCGGCGTGCCCGTCATCGCGCTGCTGCACGACGGGGAGCTCGTCGACCGGGTGCCGGAAGCGGCGCACGACCAGCGGGTGACCGGGGTGATCACCCCGGCCGGCGGGCTGGTGCGGCTCTAGGAGGTGGCGGCCGGAGCGCTGGCCTTGGCCGGCTCGGACTTCGGCTTCGACTCGGTCTTGGTCTCGGTCTTCGACTCCGACTTGGTCTCGGTCTTCGACTCGGAGGACTTGACCTTGGTGTCGCTGCCGGTGGAGCCGTTGCGGGAGTCGGTGCGGTAGAAGCCGGAGCCCTTGAACACGACGCCTACGGCGCTGAAGACCTTCCGGAGGCGGCCCTCGCACTCGGGGCACACGGTCAGCGCGTCGTCGGAGAACGACTGCACGGCCTCGAGCTGGTGGCCGCACTCGGTGCAGGCGTACTGGTAGGTCGGCACGGCTTCCTCCGGATCTTGCTGGGGCCTTTCGGCACTCAGCCTAGCTGAGTGCCAGAACAACGAGCTTCGGCAATATCAACCCCAGTGCGGGGGCTTGTCTTCCCAGAGGCGCTCGTCGTTGGTGTCGGTTCGCTCACCCCAGCCCCGATCGGTGTCGTCGGAGGTCTGGTCGGGGAGCACGAACTCGTCGTCGCTGAGGTCGACGGGACGGTCGTCGTCGGGTGTGGCGGGCGATTGCGCGCGGTTCACGCACGCAGCGTACCCGCGCGTTCGGTAGCGTCGTTCGCCGTGACGTACGACGACCCGAACGCCGCACCGTGGCAGCGGCCCGGCCCCGGCGGCGAACCCGGCCCGGCGAGCACGGGTGGACCCGTACCCCCGGTCGGCTATTCGGGGCCGCCGCCCACGGAGCCGCCGCCGACGGGGTGGCGACCGCCGACGTACCTGCAGCCGACACCGCCCCGCCAACTCGCTCCGCAGGACCTCGACAAGATCGAGGCGCAGGAGAAGGACGCTCGGACGGTGACGTACGGCATCGGCCTGGTCGCCGCCGCCGTGCTGGTCGTCCTCTCCTGCCTGCTCTGCTCGCGGGTGCTCTTCTAGCTAGGGGACGGCGCCTTCCCAGACCGCGTGCGCGCCGCTGTCGCCGGTGAGGAAGACGTAGATCGCGGTGGCGACGGCCAGCGCGATGACCACCACGCTGATCGCGAGCGTGACGCCGATCGGCAGGTGGTGCGGCGCCCGGCGGCTGCCGCTGGTGACGAACAACAGGACGAGCGTCACGACACCCAGGGCGAGGGTGAACCACCAGGTGCGGTCGCCGTAGCTCTGGTGCTGGTTGACCTTGTCGAGGATCTCCTGGGAGAAGCCGGCGGCCACCAACCGGTCGCGCAGGTTCTCGCCGGACTCCATCGCGAACCAGGCGGCGATGGGCGAGATCACCGCGAGTGCCCCGACCGCCCACCCGATCTTGCCGCGGACCCGCGGGACCACCGCGTAGACCACGGCGCCGAGGCAGAGCAGGGGGATGAACACGACAGCCACGTGGATGATCAGCGGATGGGCCGGTATGCCCAGGATGTTGTTAAGCACGCGGCCTCCTGTGAATTCTGTGACAGCGTACGGCCGGTTCCGTCGCTGAACAGTCCTTACGAAGGGGACACGTGAGGCAGGCGGCAAGTGGTTCAACGCTTGACCAAAACGGCGGTTGAACCCGACGTATCTTGAACGTTTCCAGCTTGCGTGCTTCCATTGCGGCATGTCAGAGCCGGCGGAGGACCAGGGCGCGGCCCTGTTGCGCGCCCGCGGCATGCGGGTGACGCGGCCGAGGCTCGCCGTGCTCGAGGTGCTGGCCGGCGGTGGGCACCTCGAGGTCGACGAGATCGCGACCGCGGTGCGCACCCGGCTCGACTCGGTCTCCACCCAGGCGGTCTACGACGTGCTCGGCGCGCTGTCCCGGGCCGGCCTGGCCCGCCGGATCGAGCCGGCCGGCAGCCCGGCCCGATTCGAGGCCCGCGCCGGCGACAACCACCACCATGTGGTCTGCCGGGCCTGCGGAGCCATCGCCGACGTCGACTGCGTGCACGGTGCCGCTCCCTGCCTGGACCCCGTCGGAGCCGGCGGGTTCCTGGTCGACGAGGCGGAAGTGACCTTCTGGGGCCTCTGTCCCGCGTGCCAGCAGGCCAGAGCGGCCGACGACTAAGCTGGTCAGATGGCGGACCTGGGGCTTTTCGGACCCGACACGGTGACGTGGCGGGTGCACGCCGAGCCCATCTTGTTCGTCGGCGGCCTGCGCTCGCTCTACCTCCAGGCGCTGCATCCCCGGGCGATGGCCGGGGTGGCGCAGAACTCGCACTACAAGGACGACCCGTGGGGCCGGCTGGTCCGCACGTCGATCTACGTCGCGACCGCGGTCTACGGGACCACGGCGGAGGCCGAGGCGGCCGGTCGCCGGCTGCGGGCGATCCACGCGAAGATGCGCGCCCGCGATCCGTTCACCGGCGAGGAGTTCCGGATCGACGAGCCGGACCTGCTGCGCTGGGTGCACGTGGCCGAGGTCGAGTCGTTCATCACCACGGCTCGCCAGGCCGGTGTGCCGCTGACCGACGCCGAGGTCGACACCTACTACGACGAGCAGCGCCGGGTCGCCGCGCTCGCCGGGCTGGACCCGGCGAGCGTGCCGGGGTCGGCGTCGCAGGTCGCGGCCTACTACAAGTCGATGCAGCCCGAGCTGCGGGTCACGAAGGACTCCGCCGAGGCCCTGATCTTCCTGACCGCCCCACCGGTGCCGTGGAAGCTCAACCCGGCCGCCCGGCTGGGGTTGGAGCTCGGCGGTCCGCGCCTGGCCTACCTCGGGGTGGCCTCGACCGCACTCGGTCTGCTGCCGCCGTGGGCGCGCCGGCTCTACGGGGGTCTCGGCCTGCCGCTGGAGGGCTTCACGGCCGGCCTGTCGGCCCGGGCGCTGCGCGCCGCGCTGGCCGCGCTGCCGCGCCGCTACGTAGAAGGCCCCATCTACAAGGGCGCGATGGCCCGGGCTGCCGCCGCCGCGGCGATCTAGCCGTTCGGGAAGCGGTCAGTCAACGCGACGGTCCTGCCCGTCGCCGCGACGGAGGGCGGCCGCGTCAGCCAGGCCGCGCGACGCTCATACCGGGACGTAGGCCCGCGCCAACGCGGTCAGCTCCGGATCCGATCGCCCGGCGATCACCCGGACGGTGCCCGCGACGATGTCGGCGACCTGGACCCGGGGGTCGTCGTTCGAGTCGACCAGGGTGAGCTCGGCGAGGTCCGGCGCGGCCGCGCGGAGCCAGGCCACCCGGGTCGGGGTCAGCGTGCTCTGGAAGTCGTGCGTGATCCGCACCGGTCCCCAGTGCGCCACCGCGTTGACGATCGCCGGCGCCAGCAGGTCCACCGGCGCGAACGCGGGCGGGTCGGTGCGGCGCCGGTCGAGGAACTCGTCGGCCCGCGCGCGGTTCTTGCCGAGCAGGGCCAGCGTCTCGTCGGCGGCGGGCGGGACGCCGGTGCGGCGCAGGTCGTCGATCGCCTCGAAGAGCACGTCCGCCGCGGTCGGGTCCAGGGGCTCCCGGGTGCGCAGCAGGGCGTTGCCCGCCATCAGGAAGCGCCGCCAGCGCGGCTCCTCGGTGACCGGCAGGGTGTCGACCCGGTCGGGCGCGCCGATCAGCTGGTCGAGCAGCGTGCGCGCGAGGAAGCGGGGCTTGTCGACCAGCTGGACGTACGCGTGGCCGTGCACCGGGCCGCCGGGGCCGAGCAGCCAGACCAGGACGGCGCGGTGCTTCTCGCGCAGCAGGTGGTTGGCCTTGTATTCGGTGGCCGGCGACTTGATCCGCGCCCGGAGCTCAGCCATGCACTCGGCCGCGGCGGCCCACGACAGATGCACGCTGCCGTGGGCGAACACCGTGGTCGGCGAGCTGACGAGCTGTTGGCCCTCGTAGCCGGACTCGTCGCAGGCGATCTCCCGGATCTCCGCCGCCATCCAGCCACACTCCCACAGCGGGGTCAGCCGGTGACAGCGGATTTCCGTGATCGCCGGATCGCCAGTGCCACAAAGATGATCAATGCGAGCACGCCCGGGCCACAGTGGACGGCCAGCACGCCGGCCAGGCCAGGCCCACCCCAGTCGTTCTGATAGGTCGAGGGGTCGTTGAAGTCGATCACGAACGGCTCCAGTGCCGCCCGCCCGATGGCGTAGACCCCGAACACGATCCCGATGACCGCCAGCACCTTCTTCATGGGCTCCAGCGTCGTCGCAGGGGAACCGGCCTTCCAGCCGGCTGGCCCCCACGTCGATGGTGCGGTCAGCCGTACCTTCTAGAGGTCGGCGCAGACCTCGCGCAGGTAGCGCAGCCCGTTGGTGGCCAGGTCGTCCTGGGACGGCGCGAACGGTCGCCAGATCGAGGCGGCCACCGCGATCGACTCGTTCTCGCCCGTGAAGGACTCGATGCAGATCGGTCCTCGGTAACCCGTCAGCGCCAGCGTGCGCAGCCAGCGCGGCCAGTCGATGTGGTCGTCGCCGGGTGCGCCGCGGTCGCTGCCGCTGACCTGGACGTGCACCAGGCGTGGGCCGGCCGCCCGGATGGCCGCGTACGGGTCGGACTCCTCGATGTTCATGTGGTAGCTGTCGAGCATGATCCCGATGCTGGGCGGCAGGCCCTCGACGGCGGTCAGCGTCTGCTCGACGGTGTTGAGCACCGAGGTCTCGTAACGGTTGAGCGCCTCCAGCCCGATCCGGACCCCGCACGCGCTCGCATGGTCGGCGACGGGGGCCAGCGCGTCCCGCAACGACGCGTAGCAGGCCACCCGTTCCGCGGGCGTCATCCGCCAGACGCGACCGACCGCCGCGTAGGCCGGGCCGCAGACGCTCGGTGCGCCCAGGACCACCGCCGCGTCCACAAGGGAGCGGAGGTAGTCCTGGGTCGCCCGAACCGTGCCGGGATCGGTGTTGACCAGGTCGCGCCCGGGCGGCGTGACCGAGAGGACGGCGGCGGCGGTCAGCCCGTGTGCCGCGAGCAGGTCGCGGGTCTTCTCGGGCTGCCAGTCGCCGAGGTTCTCCACCGGGATCTCGATCGCGTCGAATCCCCAGTTGGCGATCTTCGGCACCAGCGAGGCGAGCGCCGCGTCGTCGACGGGGGACGTCCAGATCCAGGGGTTCGCACCGATCGTGAACATGATGGCTACTTACCGCCCCAGTCGCCCGGGTAGCCCGGGAGGTCGCTGCACCCGCACATCGCGTAGTGCAGCGGCGGCATGCTGGGGTCGACGTACTGCGACAGGTTGGCGTCCGTGATGGTCGGCTGGGGCAGCTTCCACGGGCTCGGCACCTGCTCGCCCTTGAGGATCTTCAGAGCGGCGATCACCGGCGTACGCCACTGGTAGGTGGGGTAGGTCGGCGCCACCGCGGTGAGCTTCTTGTCCTGCCACATGCGCAGGAAGTCCTGCTGGTCCTCGCCCACGATCGCCGGGAACGGCTTGCCGGCGTCCTCGAACGCCTCCGCCGCGGCGACGGACGTGGCGCCGGCGTCCATCCAGACGCCGTCGATGTTGCCGAAGCGCTGGATGTAGTTGTTGACGATGGTCTTGGTCTTGGCCGCGTCGCCGTCGGTGAACTCCACGCCGACGACCTTGAGCTGCGACTTGTCGAAGGCCACCTTGGCCGCACCCCAACGGGCTTCCAGCACGTCGACGCCCGGCAGGATGCGCAGCGCCAGGATGTTGCCGCCCGGCTTGACCTTCTCGACCAGGAACTCGGCGCCGGCGGCCCCGAACGCGTACCCGCCGATCGGGTTGATGAACGTGACCGGGCACTTGGTGTTGACGCCGCGGTCGAAGACGATCACCGGCACCTTGGCGCACGCCTGCTCGACGGCCGGGGTGAGCGTCGCGGTCGTGTTGGGCGACACGATCAGCGCGTCACAGCCCTTGCCGAGCAGGTCGGTGATGTCGGAGATCTGCTTGTCGTCCTTGCTCTCGGCGTCGGCCACCTGGAACGACTTGATCTCCGGGTGCAGCTTGACCTCGGCCTGCATGTTCTTGAAGCCGACCTGCCGCCACGGGTTGCCGACGCCGGCGTTCGAGAAGCAGAGGTTGTACGGCCCGGCCTTCTTGTATTTGGCCGTGTCGGCGTTCTGTGGGTTGAGCGCCTGTTCCCACGGCTTGTCCGAGGGTCCGGTCGCGCTGGCCGTGCGCAGTGCGATCTCGTTGTCGTAGTCCGCTTGGACGAAGAATTCCGACGTCTCACCGGTGCCGGCTCCCGCGTCCGCGGAAGCGCTGGCGCTCGGGTTGGTGGCCGGCACGTCGCTGGCGCAGCCCGCCAGGATCATGGCCGTGCCGGTCAGTGCGGCAAGGGCAGTACCTGTTCTTTTGCGCAACTCTCCTCCTGGAGGTGGTGGGTGCGTGGGTCAGGTGCGTGCCCGTAGCCCGCCGATGGCCACGGCAGCGAGGATGATCAGGCCCTGCACCGCGGACGCGAGCGCGCCGGCGACGCCGAGCAGGTTGAGCAGGGTCAACAGGGTTTGCAGCGTGAGCGCGCCGAGCATGGCGCCCACGACGGAGCCGCGACCGCCGCCGAGGACCACGCCGCCGAGCACGACCGCGGTGATCGCGGTGAACTCCAGCCCGGCACCGACCTGGAAGCTCACCCCGCCGAAGCCGCCGAGCAGGATCGCCGCGACGGCCGCGCAGCCGCCGCTGATCACGAACGCGATGGTGCGCACGCCGGCCACCCGCCCGCCGGCCAGCCGGGCCGCGCGCGGGTTGTCGCCGACGGCCAGCAGCACCTTGCCGAAGTCCGAGCGCATCGCCAGGATCGCCAGCGCGGCCAGGACGAGCAGGATCAGCACCGCATAGGGAATTTCGCCCAGCCAGGGCACGCCCTCGATGCCGCGCCGGCCGAGCATCCGGAACTCCTCGGACAGCGCGCCGCGGGGCGAGCCGCCGGTCCAGGTGTAGACCGCCCCGACCAGGATCAGGTACATGCCGAGGGTGGTGATGAACGACGGCACCAGCAGCCGCGTGGTGACCAACCCGTTGACCAGGCCGACCAACAGGCCGAAGCCGAGCACCAGGGCGACCACCGGCCACGTCGCGGACGGGTCGCCGTCGATCATCCGGGCCGCGATCACCACCTCGGCGGTGACCAGGGAGCCGACCGACAGGTCGAAGTCGCCGGCGACGATCACGAAATATTGCCCGGCGGCCAGGATGATCAGCGGTGCGGCGCGCTTGAGGAAGGCGAGCAGGGCCGGCGGGTCGTAGAAGTCGGGTTGCCGGATGCCGACCGCGATCAGCAGCAACGCCAGGATCACCACGACGGGCAGGATGCTGCCGGCACCCCAGCGGCCGCGGCGGGACTGGCCGAGGGTGGCGGGTCCGGTGGGTGCCTCGACCGTCATGCCGCCGCCGCCTTCCGGACCACCTTGCGGCGCAGCCGCAGGGCGTAGATCGCGACCGCCGCGACGATGACCACGCCGCGGACCACCTGCTTGAAGAACGGGTCGACGGCGAGCTGGTTGAAGATGCCGTCGATGACGGCGAGCAGCAGCACGCCGCCGACCGTGCCGGCGACCCCGCCCTTGCCACCGGCCAGCACCGTGCCGCCGAGCACCACCGCCGCGATCGACTCCAGGTCGTAACCGCCCTCGGCGCCGACCCGCGGCGCGCCGGCGCCGAGCCGGCTGGCCAGGTAGAGACCGGCGATGCCGGCGCAGAGCGAGCAGACGATGTGCGTGCGGATCAGCACCCAGTCGGTGCGGACCCCGGAGAGCCGGGCGACGTCGAGGTCGCCGCCGGTGGCGATCAGGTGGTGCCCGAAGCGGCTGCGCTTGATGACCAGCCAGGCCACCGCCGCGACGCCGATGAAGAGCAGGAACGCCACCGGCACCGGGCCGACGCGGTCGTAGCCCAGGTGCTGGAACGAGACCGGGACCGATCCGGCCGGGCCGGCGTAGCCCTGCTCCAGGTAGCCCTTGATCAGGAGCCCGACGCCCAGCGTGGCGATGAAGGCGTTGATCCGCAGCTTGGTGATCAGCAGACCGTTGACCAGGCCGATCGCGCCGGACACGGCGACCACGGCCAGGATCGCCGGCAGCACCCGGCCGTCGCTGCCGGCCATCGTCTCGGCCGCGATCAGGGAGGTCAGGCTGATGACGTACGCGACGGAGAGGTCGAGCGAGCCGGCCAGGATCGCGAACGTCTGCCCGACGGCGACGATGCCGAGCCCGGCCGCGCGCTGCAAGAGGCTCACAGTGCTGTTCTGGCCGAACAGCGAGCCGCCGTCGGTCGCGACCAGGATGCCGCCGATGATCAACGTCATGCCGAGCGCGAGCCAGACGCCGTTCGTGGAGTCGATTCGCGGCCGGCGCAGGGTTTCCGAGAGGGTGGTCATGCGGGCACCTCGTGCGGGGTGCCGGTGGCCAGGCTCAGGACCGCCTCCTCGCTCGCGTCGCCGGGCAGCTCCCCGGCCAGGGCACCGTCGCGCATGACGACGATCCGGTCGCTCATGCCGAGCAGCTCGGGCAGCTCCGACGAGATCATCAGAACGGCGGCTCCCTTGTCGGCCAGGTCGCGGATCAGCTCGTGGATGGCGGCCTTGGCGCCGACGTCGATGCCCCGGGTCGGCTCGTCGAACAGCAGCACGCGCGGCTTCATCGCCAGCCAGCGGGCCAGCACGACCTTCTGCTGGTTGCCGCCGGACAGATAGCGGACCTCCTGGTCGGCGCCGGCCGCGTGCACCTCGACCGCCGCGAGCAGGTCGCGCACGCTGGTGGTGCGGGCTCCGCCGCCGAACCACCGCGGTGTGGCGGCGCGGCTGGCCAGCAGGGCGTTGTCGAGCACCGACTGGCTCAGCGCCAGACCCTCGCCCTTGCGGTCCTCGGTGACGTACGCGATGCCGGCCCGGACCGCCTGTCGCGGCGACCGCGGTCGCACCGGTTTGCCGTCGAGGGTCATCTGCCCGGCGCTGAAGCCCGGGGCGCCGAACAGCGCGCGGGCCAACGCTGAGCGTCCTGACCCTTGCAGGCCGCCGACCCCGAGCACCTCGCCGGAGCGCAGCTCGAGGTCGATCGGGCGGAGGCGGCCGTTGCCGGCTCCGGCCAGCGTCACCAGCGCGGTGCCGGGCTTGCTGGCCTTGGGCGGGTAGTAGCTGGCGAGCTCGCGGCCGACCATGTGCCGGACCAGCGCCTCCGGCGTCGCGTCGGCCGTGTCGACGGTGACCACCCGGCGGCCGTCCTTGAGCACGGTGATCCGGCTGGAGAGGTCGAACACCTCGGCGAGCCGGTGCGAGACGTAGAGGATGCCGATGCCCCGGGCCTGGAGGCGGCGGACCAGCGCGTAGAGCAGCTCGACCTCGTGGTCGGCCAGCGCCGCGGTCGGCTCGTCCATGATCAGGACACGGGCGTCGAGGGAGAGCGCCTTGACGATCTCGACCACCTGCTGCTGCGCGACGCCGAGCGCTCCGACCCGGTCGGTGGGACGCACCGTCTCGGCGCCTACGGAGGCCAGCAGCTCGGCCGTGCGTTCCCGCATGGTCCGGCGGTCGACCAGGCCGCGCCGCGTGGGCTCGCGGCCCAGGAACACGTTCTCGGCGACGGTGCGCTCCGGGAGCAGGTTGAACTCCTGGTGGATGATGCCGACTCCGGCCGCCTGTGCCGCGCGGGGGTTGTGCAGGAGGACCGGCTCGCCGCCGATCCGCACGCTGCCGCTGTCGGGCTGGTACACGCCGGACGCGATCTTCATCAACGTCGACTTGCCGGCGCCGTTCTCGCCGACTACGGCATGTACTTCGCCGGGATGCACGTCAATGTCGACATTGGACAATACGGACACACCGTAGAACGACTTTCCGACGTCGTGCATCGCTAGGAGCGCGTCCGGTGGTTCAGGCGAATCCATTGTGATCACCGAAACTTTCGCTTGCCAGGCATGAGCTTTTGCTGAGCTGACCGAAAGCGCCATTGGCGTCGCATCGTAAGCGGCTGAACACAGGCCGATCAAGACCGTAACCGGCCGGACGCGATCACAGTTCTGCATTGATTGATCTATAGGCGCGACCGGAGGCCGTTGACGGGCCGCCGGGAAACGCGCCAGACTCATTCGCGTCGATGCGCAGCGATGCCTCGACCCTCACGCGCGGACTTCGGCGGACGCGTTGCACCCCACGCCCTCCTGTACGCCCTGGCACGGCATCCCAGAAGGAGACCGCATGCGCCGCCGCAGACCCGTCCTCACCCTGCTCACGATCGTCGTCACGCTGCTCGGCCTCGGCATCGTCCAGGCACCCGCCCAGGCCGCACCCGCCTTCCGGGCGCTGGTGTTCAGCGAGACCGCCGGCTACCGGCACGACTCGATCGCCGCGGGCGTCACGATGTTCACGCAACTGGCCTCGGCCAACAACTTCGAGGTGGTGTTCAGCGAGGACTCCACCGTGCTCAACACCAGCAACCTCAACACGTTCGACGTGCTGGTGATGTTCCAGACCTCGGGCATGGTGTTCGACAACGACTCGCAGCGCACCGCTGTGCAGAGCTATCTGCGGTCGGGCAAGGGGATCGTCGCGATCCACAACGCGACCGACATGGGCATCGACACCACGTTCCCGTGGTGGGACCAGACGATCAACGGCGGCGCGCACATGCCGTCGCACTCGCCGGGCTCGTTGCAGGGCTACGCGCGCGTCGCCGACAAGGCCCACCCGTCGACCGCGGGCCTGCCGGACAACTGGCAGCGCACCGAGGAGTGGTACAACTTCGACGTCAACGCGCGGGGCAACGTGCACGTGCTGGTCACCGCCGACGAGCGCACCTACAACCCCGGCTCCGACGCGATGGGCATCGACCACCCGATCTCCTGGTGTCGCGAGACCGAGGGCGGCAAGGTGTGGGCGACCGCGATGGGGCACGACATCGCGTCGTACAGCGAGACGAACTTCCGCAACCACATCCTCGGTGGCGTGCGGTACGCGGCGGGCAACCTGCCCGGCGACTGCGGCGGCACGGTGTGGGGCAACTTCGAGAAGGTCAGCCTCGACTCCAACACGGTCGACCCGATGGCGCTGGACATCGCACCGGACGGCCGGGTCTTCTACGTGCAACGGGCCGGGCAGATCAAGATCTTCAAGCCGGCGCAGCAGAGTACGGTCACGGCCGGCGCGCTGTCGGTCTACACCGGCGGTGAGGACGGTCTGGTCGGCATGGCGCTGGACCCGAACTTCGCCAGCAACGGCTGGATCTATCTCTACTACTCGCCGTCCTCCTCGTCGACGGACGTCAACCGGCTGTCCCGGTTCACGGTCAGCGGCGACACGGTCAACCTGTCCAGCGAGGTCGTGCTGCTGTCGGTGCCGGCCTATCGCGACCGGACCTTCCCGGAGCCCGGGCACACCGGCGGTTATGTCGCCTTCGGGCCGAACGGCAACCTGTACCTGTCGACCGGTGACGACACCCCGCCCAACCTCGACCCGGCCTGGCAGGGTTACGCGCCGCTCGACTGGCGGTCCGGCAAGTCCAACCTGGACGCCGCTCGCAGCGCGGGCAACACCAACGACCTGCGCGGCAAGATCCTGCGGATCCACCCCGAGACGAACGGGACGTACACGATCCCGAGTGGCAACCTGTTCGCGCCCGGCACCGCGCTCACGCGGCCGGAGATCTACGCGATGGGCTTCCGCAACCCCTTCCGGTTCGAGGTCGACAAGCAGACCGGCTGGATCAACATGGCCGACTACGGGCCGGACCGCGGCCTGCCGACCACCAACCGCGGCCCAGAGGGCCTGGTCGAGCTCAACGTCATCAAGCAGGCGGGCAACTTCGGCTGGCCGTTCTGCCATGGCAACAACCAGGCGTACGCGCCGTACAACCCGGACACCGGCGTGGTCGGCTCGAAGTTCAACTGCAACGCGCCGGTCAACGACTCACCCAACAACACCGGGCTGCGGGTGCTGCCGTCCCTGGTGCAGCCGCAGATCTGGTACGGGTACGGCGCCTCGTCGCAGTTCCCGGAGATGGGCGAGGGCGGTGCGGCGCCGATGGGCGGGCCGGTCTACCGCTACAACGCCTCCAGCACCTCGGCGACGAAGTTCCCCGCGTACTACAACGGCGTCCACTTCTTCTACGAGTGGGCGCGCAACTACGTCAAGGAGATCCACTTCGACTCCTCGGGCAACCTGGTGAAGATCAACCCGTTCCTGCCGGGTGAGTTCTTCAACAAGCCGATGGCGATGCGGTTCGGACCGGACGGGTCGCTCTACCTGCTCGAGTGGGGTGCCAACTTCGGCGGCGGCAACAACGACTCCGGGCTCTACCGGATCGACTACGTCAAGGGTGGTCGGGCTCCGGTCGCGGTGGCGACGGGCACGCCGACGAACGGCCTCTCGCCGCTGACCGTGCAGTTCTCCAGCGCTGGCACGCACGACCCGGACACCGGCGACACGGTCAGCTACGCGTGGGACTTCGAGAGCAACGGCAGCACCGACTCGACGGCCGCGAACCCGTCGAAGACGTATACGACCAATGGGAACTACGTGGCGAAGCTGACCGTCACCGACAACACCGGCCGGTCGTCGTTCGCCAACGTGCCGATCACCGTCGGCAACAACGCGCCGGTGGTGACCATCACCGGGCCGCCGAACGGCGGGATGCTCGACTTCGGGCAGAACGTGGCGTATTCGGTGACGGTGACCGACGCGCAGGACGGCACGGTCAACTGCCAGCGGGTGCTGACGAACCCGGCGCTCGGGCACGACGACCACGAGCACGGCACCACCGACCTGCCCGGCTGCTCGGGCACCGTGTCGACCGGCAACCTCGGTGGGCACCCGGACGGCGCCAACCTGTTCTACGTGCTGAACGCCCGTTACCAGGACAACGGGAACGGCTCGGTGTCGCCGCTGACCGGCTATGCCAAGGCGATCCTCCAGCCGAAGCACAAGCAGGCCGAGTACTACACGGCGCAGTCCGGCACCCGGATCGTCGCGCAGTCCGGCGCGGAGAGCGGTAGCCGGATCGGCGACATCAGCAACAACGACTGGATCATGTTCGACCCGATGAGCCTGTCCGGCATCAGCACGGTCAGCTACCGCGTCTCGTCGCCTTCGGGCGGCGGCAGCATCGAGCTGCGGGCGGACTCGCCGACGGGCACCTTGCTGGCCACGAACACGGTTGCGGCAACCGGGGGCTGGGACACCTACGTGCAGCAGGCCGCGGTCAACGTGGCGGCGCTGTCCGGCACGCACAAGCTCTACATGGTGTTCAAGACCAGCTCGGGGAACAACTTCGACGTGGACTCGTTCACCTTCGGCGGCAACGGCGTCGGCACCACGCCGGCCGGCGGCATCGCGGGTCGGACGTACACGTTGACCGCCAACCACAGCAACAAGCTGGCGGATGTCAGTGGCGTCTCGACCGCGGACAACGCGGTCGTGCACCAGTGGGCCGCGACCGGCGGCGCCAACCAGCGCTGGCAGGCCGTCGACGCCGGCAGCGGCAGCGTCTATCTCAAAGCTGTCCACAGTGGCAAGTGCATGGCGGTGACCGGCGGCTCGACCGCCGACGCCGCCGCGGTGGTGCAGCTGACCTGCAACAACCAGACCAACCAGCAGTGGACGCCGGTCTTGTCCAGCGGGGTCTACCAGTTCCGGGCGGTGCACAGCGCCAAGTGCCTCGACGTCAACGGCGGCTCGACGGCCGACGGCGCGGCGCTGATCCAATGGCCCTGCCGCACCGCGACGAACCAGCAGTGGCGCTTGACGCAGCAGTGAGAGCGGAAGGGACCCTGGTCAACGCGCTGTGTTGACCAGGGTCCCTTCCGCTGCGGAAAGCCTCAGTACGGTGCCCGCGCCTCCCGGCGGCGGAGGCCGGGGGTGATGGGCATGTCGAGGCGGATCGGCTCGGTCGCCGTCGTTCTCGCCGTCGCCGGCGCGGCGAAGCCGGCGACGGCCAGGCCGACCGGTTCCGGCTCGGTCACCGTCGCGGGGCCGTCTCCGGCGAACTCCTCGGTGGTCATCGCCTGCAGCGCCACCGTCGCCATCACCGTCATCGTCACCGCGGCGATCACGGCGACGGCGACGATCAGGACGAGCGGCCGCACGCCCGTCACCACGGTCAGGCCCGTCTGGTCGAGCTCGAAGCCGATCCCGGCCATCGCGGTGTAGTGCATACCGCTGACGCCGGCCGCCAGCACGGCGGACGCGGCGGCGATCGGCAGCCGGCCGGTGACCGTGACGCTGAACCACAGCGCCGCGGTGGCCGCGAGCACCGCGATCACCGCGGACAACGCGACCAGCTGCGGTTGAAAGGTGAGCTCGCCGGCCACGTTGACCGCGGCCATGCCGGTGTAGTGCATGCCGAGCAGCCCGGTGCCGGTCATCGCGCCGGCCCGCAGGATCTGGGCCAGGCTGGGCTGGCCGTGACCGACGAGGAAGAGCCCGACCCCGACGGCGGCCAGCGAGAGGGCGAGACTGATTGCGGTCAGCCCGGAGCTGTAGCGCACGGCGCTGCTCTCGACGTCGAAGCCGAGCATGGCGGTGAAGTGGGCGAGCCAGACGCCGGCGCCGCCGATCGCCACGGTCGCGATGGTCAGCCACTTCACGCGGGCGGCACCTTCGCGCACCGACCGGGCGCGGGCGGTGCAGTAGAGGCCGACCAAGGCACCCGTCACGGAGACCGCGTACGCGAAGCCCGGGTTGAGCCAGCCGTTCGTGAAGTGGTGGACGTCTGCCATGCGAGCAGTGAGCCAGCTGGATAAGGTGGGTTGTCGCACATCTCGTCCGTCACCCACCCGATCGAGGTGGCTTAGGGTAAATGTCCTTTTGGCCCGTTGACCCGCGCAAGTGGCCGCGCATACGGTCGCTCGCCGTGAGACCACACATTCGACGGCACGGCTGGCCGGTCGCCGCGGTGGTGAGCGGTGCGGCCGTCATCGCGCTGGCCGGCACCCTCTCCGCACACGCCGAACGCTCCCCGGACGCGTCCGGAGGCCTGGCCGAGCGCACCGGCACCGGTTGGCGCGACTCCGACAACGGCTGGTCGCAGCCCGCTACGCCACCGTCGACCCGGTCAGCGACCGCCCGCCCGGCGCCGCCGGAAGCCGTGCCCGAACGGTTCGTCACCCTGCCCCCGGGCGCCGAGCTTCCGTCCGGGGCGCAGTGCGCGACCTGGGTGCGGGCGAAGCCGTCGGCGGAGAACAAGCGCATGAACCTCATGGCGAACGCGGCCACCGGGCACCGGATCGGGGCCGACATCTTCGACGACGACCGCGCGGACAGCCTGGTCGCGACGCGGGTCGACGGCGCGTTCACCGGCTCCACGAAGGACATCCTGCGGTGGGCGGCATGCAAGTGGGGCGTCGACGAGGACCTGGTCTTCGCCCAGGCCGCGATCGAGAGCTGGTGGCGGCAGACGGTGTACGGCGACTACACCAGTGACCGCCAGCGGTGCGCGCCCGGGCACGGGTTGGGCGACGACGGCCGGCCCGGGCAGTGCCCGGAGAGCTTCGGCATCTTGCAGGACCGGCATCCGTACCAGAAATCGGCCTGGCCGGGCGTGGCCCGCTCGACGGCGATGAACGCCGACCTGGCGTACGCCATCTGGCGGGGTTGCTTCGAGGGCTATGAAGGTTGGCTGGGCAAGGAGGAGCGGGGCAGCGCCTACGCCGCCGGTGACCAGTGGGGCTGTGTCGGGCGCTGGTACAGCGGGCGCTGGCACACGGCCGACAGCGAGGACTACATCGCCAAGGTCAAGGACTACCTGAAGCGCCGGATCTGGGAGACCCGCGACTTCCAACAGCCGTGATCTTTCGTACGGCCGGATGCAACCGATCTTCGTGAGGCGGAGTTCTGGGTGGCATGCGGGTTGATCCCACCTCCGAGGCCTTCGTCGAACGGCTCTACCGCGTCCTTCTCGGGTCGGCTCTGGCGATCGGCGTCTTCCCTACCTCGCGCTGACCGCGAACCTGCACTACGACCAGGTCGCGCCGGTCGGCTGGCTCTGGTTGGAGAAGACCCTGCTCGAGGTGGTCGGATCCGACGACCGGGTGATCCGACTTCCGGCCTGTCTGGGTGCGCTGGCCGTGCTCGGGCTCGGTGCCTTCATCGCCCGCCGGGCGATCGGGCGGGCCGGCGCGGTCGCGGTCGCCGCCCTGCTGGCGGTGTCTCCGTCGTTGCTGGTCTACGCGGGCGAGCTCATGCAGCACGCCTTCGAGGCCGCGGTGGCGCTCGCGCTGCTGGTCGCCGGCGCTTGGGCGCACTCGGCGATTCCCGGCGAACCCCTTCGTTCGCGGGCGTCGCTCGTGTGGATCGCGGTGACCGGGGTCGCGGTGTTCGTGTCCTACAGCGCGACCCTGGTGACGGCGGCGGTCACGGTCGCCCTCGTCGGGCTGCACGCGATGCGGCGGGCGTGGGGCGACGCCGGTCTGCAGGCCGCGCTGTCCGCACCGGCCGGTCTCACCGCCGCGTTCCTGGTGAGCTGGCGCCACCTGTTCTCGTTCTACCCGGACCAGGCCGACTATTTCGACTACGGCACGGCGCCCGAGGGCGCGGGGCCGGCCGAGATCGTGGCCTAGCTGCCGAAGATGTGGACCACGTTCGTCGCGTCGCCGTTGATGTGGCGGTTCGGCGGGCTGGTTCTGCTGCTCATGGTCATCGGGGTCGGCGCTCTGTGGCGCCGTGACCGGAGGGTCTGGGCAACCATGCTGGCCATGGTCTTCCTCGCCGCGGTCGGTGCCGCTGCCCTGCGAGGGTTTCCGGCCGTCGCCCGGCCAGCGATCTATCTCATCGCAAGGGTGCGGCGATCAAGACCGCGGTCGACAGCGCCGAGGGTGACTACCCGGTCATCCTGGACATCCCCAAGCTGCTCGCGCCGGTGCTGGACGGGCGGGCTCAGGTGGCAACCGGACCTTCGGCAGCCACAGCGCCTACAGCTTCTGGTACGTGATGGGCAAAAAGGCCGTCACCACGGCGGCGAACGTGCTCTTCAACTCGTACATCGGTGATCTGGAGACGTGCTTCAAGCTGTTGCCGGTGTCGTTGTACCGGTCTCTGGACGTCAGGTCGCGGGGCTTCGGCACGGAGGCCGAGGTGACCGGCAAGCTGCTGCGGCGCAAGATCCGCCCGTACGAGGTGCCGATCAGCTACCGCGTCCGTGGTCGCGAAGAGGGCAAGAAGATCACCTGGAAAGACGGCGTCGAAGCACTGTGGATTCTCGGTCGCGAGCGCGCCCGGAGGCGCTGACCAGGCTCAGCGCAGCGAGGTGGCGACCAGCTCGGCGAACGCCTTGGCGGCCTGGTCGTCGCGGCGGCGCTCCGACCATTGCATGTGGCCGAGGAAGGCGTGCTGGAAGCAGGCGCCGACGAGCAGGGCGGCGGCCGCGTCCAGATCGGCCTTCGGGCCGACTGAGCCGTTGGCCTGTTGGCGGCGCAGGTAGTCGACCACCTCCTCGTTGACCTTGTGTGGGCCGGCGCCGACCTGGCGCAGCGCCGCGGTGTGTGCGGCCAGGATCGTCGGCTCGGAGAAGATCGAGGCGAGCATCGGGAAGCTGTCGGTGTAGAACGCGATCGCCGCTTCCGCGATCGCGGTCAGGCCTTCCACCAGGTCGTCGTCGTCGCGCCCCGTCGCGCGGACGAGCTGTGCCATGGCCGGCGACCGCTCGCGCAGCACGGAGACCAGCAGGTCGACCTTGTTCTCGAAGTACTTGTAGAGCGTGGCCTCCGAGTAGCCGGCCTCCCTGGCGATCTCACGGGTAGTCGTCTTGGCCATGCCACGGTGGCGGATGACCCCGGCGGCTGCGTCGAGGATCACGTCCCTGGTGTCCACTGGGCTCCCTTGACAGGTTAGTAAGCGCTCACCATCCTAGTGGTTAGTAAGCGCTCACTAACCACGGGAGGCAGCCATGAAACTGACCGTTCTCGGAGCGACGGGCGGCACGGGCCAGCACGTCGTGCGCCGAGCGCTCGATGCGGGCCACCATGTCACGGCGGTGGTACGCGACCCGGCCCGGCTGCCGGTCCCCGCCGACCCGCGGCTCGAGGTGGCCGTCGCGGACGTGTTCGACCCAGACTCGATCGCGGCCTCGGTGAGCGGGCGCGACGCCGTCGTCGACACCCTGGGTCCGCGGCCCAAGACCGAGGCGACCGTGTGCTCGCGGGGAGCCGCGGCGGTGGTGGCCGCGATGAGCGCGAGCAACCCGGCGGCCCGGCTGCTGGTGGTCACCGGCAGTGGCCACGTGCGGGACGCGGGGGACGGGCCGTTCACCCGCTACCTGTTCAAACCGCTGATCGGGAGCACTCTGCTGAAGAAGCAGTTCGACGACTTCGCGCTCACCGAGCGGATGGTCTTCGGCAGCAAGCTGCGGTGGACGGTGCTCCGGCCGCCGCAGCTCACCGACGGGCCGCGCAAGCCCTACCGGACCGCCGTCGATCGCAACGTCCGCGGCGGGCTCCGGCTGTCGCGGGCCGACCTGGCCGACGCGATCATGGTCGCGCTCGGCGACCCACGGACGGTGGGCCGCGTCGTCGGCCTCGGCTACTGAGGGCGGTACGTGTCGCCGTAGTAGTTCGCCAGGCGGTCCCGGTAGTCGGGGGCGTCGGCGTACTCGGGTGCTTCACGGATCTGTTCCTTGGTGCGGTCGATGTGCACCGTGCGCTCGCGGTGGTCGACCCGCTCGACCACGCCGGCCGGCAGCAGGACCTTGCGGCCGAAGATCCACGGACCGGTGTCCACCACCAGGTCGGTGTCGGTCGCCTGGTCGACCTGGCCGATCTCGCCGTCGACGGCCTGCACGGCGTAGCCCGTCAGGTCGAGGGAGAAGCCGGGGCCGCCCTCGTCGGCGGCCTCGACCGTGCGGGCGCGGTCCCGGTCGCCGGGTTCGTCTGGTCCGTTGTCCGGCGTGGTCTGGTCGTGGCCACCCCCGAGAGCGGGGGTGGGCCACGCCCACGCGTTGAAGGTCTCCACGAGACCCATCTACCCCGAACTCACCAGGCCAGAACCCCGTTCTGGTCACCGTCGTGGGTGATCAGGTGGCCCCAGAGGAGCCCGGACGGGCCGTCGGCGGGCAACGTGGCCAGGTGCGCGCACACCCGCGCCGCCTGCTCCGGCGTACGGAAGCCGTGGTGGGAGTTGAAGTCGGTCGCGGTGTAGCCCGGGTTCGCCGCGTTCACCTTGATCGGGGTGTCCCGGAGCTCCTTGGCGTACATGGCGGTGATCATGTTGAGGGCCGCCTTCGAACTGGGGTACGGCACGGAGGTCAGCGCGAACAGCGGGCTCGCCAGGTCCGTCATCGAGGAGATCGAGCCCACCTCGCTCGACACGTTGACGATCCGAGCCGCCGGTGCCAGCCGCAGCAGCGGCAGGAACGCGTTGGTGACCGAGACGACGCCGTACACGTTGGTCTCGAAGACCTCCCGCATCGTCGGGAGGGTCGTCGCGCTGGGGGCCCCGGTGGCGCCGTCGGCGCGCACGATGCCCGCGTTGTTGACCAGGACGTCGAGCCGGCCGAACTCGGCCGTGACCAGGTCGGCCGCCGCCGCGACGCTGCCCTCGTCGGTGACGTCCAGGGCGACGAACCGGGCATCCAGCCCGGCGCCGGTCAGCTCCTTGGCGGCCGCCGCGCCGCGGCCCTCGTCCCGGGCGCCGACCAGGACGGTCATGCCGAGCTCGCCGAGGGCGCGCGCCGTCGCGTACCCGATGCCCTTGTTCGCGCCGGTGATCAAAGCGATCTGTGTCATGCCGTCGAGCCTCGCGGCCCCGAGCGCGGCGCGGCAGGACTGGTGCTGCCTGGTATCGGCCGTACCACCCACGTCGCCGCCGGACGAGGCACCCTTGAGCGGTGACGGTCAACCGGTCCGAGCTCGCCGCATTCCTGCGCACCCGCCGCGCGCGACTGCGGCCCTCCGACGTCGGGCTGCCCGGCAGCGGCACCGGGCCGCGGCGCACGCCCGGCCTTCGTCGCCAGGAGGTCGCCGAGCTGGCCGGGATGTCGATCGACTACTACATCCGGTTGGAGCAGGGGCGCGGGCCGCAGCCGTCCCGGCAGGTGCTGGCCGCGCTCGCGCGGGCGCTGATGTTGACCATCGACGAGCGGGAGTACCTCTTCCGGATGGCCGGTGAGACGCCGCCGTCCGTGGTCGGGCCGAGCCGCGAGCTGCTGCCGGCCATCCGCCACCTGCTCGACACGATGCCGCTGACGCCGGCGTACGTGGTCGACGCGAAGTACGACCTGCTGGCCTGGAACTCGCTCGCGACCCGCTTCATCGGCGACCTGTCGGCGTACCCGCTGGACGACCGCAACATGATCCGCTGGATGTTCCGCCGGCCGCCGGACGACATGCACTGGCGCGACGAGGACGCGCTGGCCTTCACCGCCGCGTCGGTCGCCGACCTGCGAGCCGCGTACGCCCGCTATCCCGGTGATCCAGGCATCGAGCAGCTGGTCACGGAGCTGCTGCTCTCGCCGCTGTTCGCCCGGCTCTGGGCCAGCCACGACGTGGCCGTGCGGCGCGGGGTGCGCAAGCGGGTCGACCATCCGGACGTCGGCCCGCTCGAGTTCGAGTGCCAGGTGCTGCACATCAGCGACAGCGACCAACGCATGATCGTCTACTGTGCCGAGCCGGGCTCACCGACCGAAGCCGCCTTCCGCCGCCTGGCGTCCCTGCCCGCGCCGCGCCCGGCCTAGGGAGTCGTCGCGCCCCAGTCCTCGGGCTTCGTGTCGTGCAGGTGCTGGCTGAACATCCAGCGGTGGCCCTCCGCGTCTTCGACCCGGTAGCTGCGGACGCCGTACGGCTGGTCCTCGGGCTCGCTGAGCAGCTTGGCGCCGGCGGCCCGGGCGCGTTCGGCGTGGGCGTCCACGTCGTCGACGTAGATCATCACTCCGTTGACCACCCACGGCTGCTCGGTCCAGCGCATCGCGACCGTGCAGTGCTCGCGGTGGTGTCTCGGGCTCGCGTAGCCGATGCCCTGCGGCGTCGCGAGCGCGATCACCGCGTCGCCGAGGGCCAGCTCCGCGTGCCCGATCGAGCCGTCGTCCGCGGTCAGCCGCATCCGCTCGGTGAAGCCGAACGCGGCACACAGGAACTCGATGGCCGCCACGCCGTTCTCGTACGCGAGCATCGGGATGATCGCCGCCGGGTAGTCGCTGGGGCGGGTGTTGCGCTCCGGCCCCGTCTCGGTCTCTGTGGTCATGTCCCGAACGGTATCGATGCGGGCCGCGTCACGCTTGGACAAATGGGAACCCGGCGCAACCCTTGATCGGTCCGCGCGTTAGCCGTTTCGTGGGTGTGGCCGGCACGCTGACCGCGCGGCTGGTCGAGGTGGTCCTCGCCGTCGGCGGGCTGTTGTTCACCATCATCGGCAGTGAGAGCGAGCCGAACGTCGTGCTCTTCCTGCTGTTCTGGAGCCTGCTCGCGTCCGCCTACCTGTTCGTGGGCACGCTGCGGGTGCGGCGGGAGCGGCTGACCGACCCGAACGTGCCACCACCACCGGTGACCGGCATGAACGCCCGGTTGACCGGCCGCAGGTTCAGCTTCTTCTTCACCGTCGCGGCCAGCATCACCGGGCTCGGAGCCTCGCTCGACGTGCTGGCGGTCGACGAGAACAGCGACTACAGCGGTCTGGTGCAGGGGCTCGGCGCGTTCGTCACCATCTGCGCCTGGCTGTTGCTGCAGCTCGGGTACGCCCGCTTCTATGCACAGTGGACGGCCTGGCGGTTCCCCGAGTGTCCGTACCCCCGGCTGATCGACTTCCTGTACTTCTCCGTGACCGTCGGCGTCTCGTTCGCCGCCTCGGACGTCGAGGTGCGGGGTCGCACGGTGCGCTATCACGTGATGGTGCACAGCGTGATCAGCTTCCTTTACAACGCGATCGTGCTCGCGATCGCGGTCAACATCATCACTGGATAGCCGTCCTCCGATCAGGGGATTCCATTCGGACCTATTGGGTGTGTTCCGGCATATACCCTGTTTGGCGAGTATGACTGTCAAGTGACGTCCGAACCCCCGAAGACGCCCGCGCCCGAGGAACCCGAGCCCGAGCCCGTTCCCGCACCAGGCAAACCCTGCGCACGCGTGGTCGGCGGCTGCTACGAGCTGGTCGAACAGATCGGCGGCGGTGCCAGCGGCACCGTGTGGCGCGCGCGGAGCCAGGCGACCGGCGAACAGGTCGCGATCAAGTTGCTCCACGAAGAGCTGCTGCCACAGCCCAAGGCGGTGACGCGTTTCGTGCAGGAGCGGGCGATCCTCGCCGCGCTCGAGCACGAGAACATCGTGCCTGTCCGCGAGCTGCTCACCATCGGCCAGTCGCTCGGCCTGGTGATGGAGCTCGTGCCCGGCGGCAGCGCGCGCGAGCTGCTGCGGGCCCGAGGGACGCTGATGCCCGCCGAGGCGGCGACCGTGATGGCGGCGGTGGCCGACGGCCTCGGGCACGCGCACCGCCTCGGTGTCGTGCACCGCGACCTCAAACCCGACAACATCCTCGTGGGTACGCCCGACGCGCTGGATCGCGATCCCCAGGTGCGGCTGACCGACTTCGGAATCGCCCGGGTCGTCGACGCGCCCACGCTCACGACCACCGGAGCGTTGCTCGGCACGCCGAACTACCTGGCCCCAGAGATCATCAGCGGCGCGCGACCGTCCCCCGCATCCGACATGTACGCGTTCGGGATGGTGCTCTACGAGCTGCTCACCGGACGGCCGCCGTACGCCGGGCACACGCCGCGCTCGGTGTTCCGCCGGCACGTGGAGACCCGGCCGCGGCGCAACCCCGGCATCCCGGACGTGCTCTGGAAGCTCGTCGCGTCCTGTGTGGACAAGAACCCGTCCCGCCGGCCCGACGCGGCCTCGATGGGCTTGGCGCTGCGCACGGCGGCGCTCCGGCTCGGCGCCACCCCGGCGTTGCCGAAGATGCCCCGGCTGCCGATGCAGTCGGCGCGCACTGCCCGGCCGTGGGTTCCGACCCAGCGCCGCCGGGTGCCGGCCTGGCACGCGATCACCACCGTGACCACCGCGTTCGTGCTGATCGCGGTCGCGCTGGTCGCCCTCGAATGGCCCGGGAAGGGCAGCGGGAGCACGGCCGACGCCAGCCGTCCAACCGCGTCGCCGCACGCCTCGGCGAAGGCCAAGGGCACGAAGCCGGCGCGCGGCGGCGGGCCGGTGGAGACCGCCGCGGCCGGGTTGACCGCCAACCGGATGGTCAAGCCCCAGCAGGCCACGGCGCGGTCTTCGAAGGAGGCCAAGGTGGCGCCGCTGCCGACCGCGTTCGGCGCGGCGAAGTGCACCGGCTACCAGTGGAAGTTCCTGCAGCCGGCGTTCTACAACACCTGCTACGCGACCGGCCCGGGGGTGCGGATCTCCGGTGGGCTGCAGTCCAAGCGGGTGCGGGCGGACGTCACGCTCACCCTCAAGGACACGGCCGGCCGGGTCGTCGGCAGTCCGCACACCTGCGCGGGCCTGGTCTTCGGGCCGGAGCTGTCCGAGCGCACCTGCGGCCCGGCCACGCTGACCCCGCCACGCGGCCGGCGGTACGTGCTGGTGCAGAGCTGGCGCGTGTACGACAACGACGGCACGGCGATCAGGGGCGAGGCGAAGAGCGCGGAGTTCGCGTACTGAGCGGGGCAGCGCGCCGGGGCGGCGGTGGGCTACGGTCTCGTCTCGTCGTTTGCCGCCTTGCCCGAGGAGCCCCGCCATGCGCCGGATCCTGGTCACCGCCCTAGCCGTCTCCGCCCTGGCCCTCGCCGCCTGCGGGTCCTCGTCTGACGACCCGCCGCCGACGACCGGAGGGTCCGCGCCCGCGGCCGGAGGCGAGGCGGCCGCCACGGCCAGCGCGTGCGGTGAGGCCGTCGCGGTCAGCAAGACGGGCGCGAGCGGCTTCGACGCGGGCGTCGACAACCTGCTCAAGGTGGCGCTGGAGGGCGACGAGGCCAAGACCGACGCGGCCGAGAAGGAGTTCCGCGCGGTCCTGACGAGCTGGTCCGACAAGCTGACCGCGCTCGCCGCGGAGCCGGTCGCGGCCGACGTCAAAGCCGCCCTGACCGAGGGCGCGGCGACCGTCAAGAAGATCGCCGACCCGGACGACAACACGCCGGTCAACGCGGCGAAGGAAGAGCTCGCCGGCGTGGCCGACAAGATCGGCGCGGCCTGCGCCTAGGGCCGGCCCGCATCGGTGCGCAGTCGGCGACGTGGGGCCGCACCGGTGCTATCTGCTGCCCTGCCCGGTCGTGCTCAGGTCGCGTTGGGCGAGCCAGCGGGTGTACTCGGCCCGGTCCAGCGGGTTGCCGTCCGTGCGGGGGCGTTTTGGCGGGCGGCCTTCGACGGGGCGGTCGCCGGTCTGGGCCGAGGTCCACAGACCCTCGCCGTTGGTCAGGTTCGGCAGCTGGCGCTGGGCCTCGGCGACGGCGCGCGCCGGAATGGAGCCGGTGATCCGCCACGTCTGGCCGCCCTGAACGGCCGGCCCGGCTGGCCTGGCCTGCGCGGCCGGCCCGGTCATCCTGGTTGGCCCGGTCGGCGACGGCTCGCTTGTCGGTGCTGTCTCGTCGACGCGGCCGCCGAGTCGGGCCAGGGCGCCGATGACCGGGCCCAACGCCGAAGCCGGCACGTCCGCCTCGAAGTGGTGGCACGGCTCGAAGACCTGGGTGCCGGCGGCCGCGAGTGCCTGCATCAGCACGTGCGGGGTGAGATCGCGGAAGTGGCCGCCGTTGGTGATCGGGGACCAGTAGCCGCTGTGCGTCAGCGTCACCCGGATGTCCGTCACCGGCCAGCCGCACAGGCCCTGCTCCAGCGTCTGCACGACGGAATCCTCGATCGCTCGGTGGTACGCCAGCGGCAGCGATCCGAGCTCGACCTCCAGGCCGTACTCGATGCCCGTGCCGCGTTCGACGCGCAGGCCGACCGTACCGAAGAAGCCGTTCCCGATGATCTCCAGGGCGCTGCCGACGCCGGTCGGGCGTTCCAGGTGGACGAGCTGGCTCGGCGCGAACTCGGCCGCGATGCCCTGGTCGGCCAGCGTCGCCGCGATCACCTCCTTCTGCACCTCGCCGTAGAGCCGCAGCTCCGTCTCGCCGGACGCGCTCACCCGGGCCTGGATCAGCGGATCCTCGTCGGCCATCCGGAGCAGCGCGGCGTGCAGGGCCGTGGCCGCCCCGCCGTCGCGGCGTCTCACCACCGTCTCCAGGCTGGGTCGCGGGAAGTGGCTGGCAGCGTCCAGGCCCGCGGCGGAGCCGAGCTGGTCGCCGATCCGCACGGTGGACAGCCCGTGCAGCGCCGCGATGTAGCCCGCGGTCAGCGCCGGCGCCTCCGGCTCGCCCACGACCGCGACGTCCGTGAGCTGGGCGCGGTGTGACTCCACCCGACCGTCGGCGCCGCGCCGGAACACGGGGATGCGCTGGCGGGCGGTCAGGGCGCCTCCGTAGGAGCGGGCGTACGCGACCTTGGCGCCACCGGCGCCGCGGGTGATCGCGAATACCCGTGCGCGGGGTGACGGCTCGGCCGGCGGCGCCGGTGGCAGGAGGTCGCCGATGGCGTCGAGCAACTCCGGGACCCCCGTGCCGGACAGCGCCGAGCCGAACAGCAGCGGATGCACCAGCCCGGCGGCGGTCTGGGTGCGCAGCGCCACCCGCAGCGCGGCGGACGACACCGGGCGGTCGTCGACAAAGGCCGCCAGCAGCTCGTCGTCATGCTCAGCGAGCAACGGCAACCAGTCGAGCGTCTCGCCGAGCCGATCAGGCGTGGCCGGCGGGCCGGCGGCCGCACCAGCACGCGCCTCCGGCGGGCCGGCCGCCGTAGCACGCGCCTCCGGCGGTCTGGCCGCTCTAGCACGCGCGTCAGGCGGGCCGGCGTCCATAGCACGCGCCTCTAGCGGGCCGGCGGCCCCAGCACGCGCCTCTGGCGGTCCGCCGGCGCGGCCGGAGCCCGAGGCTGACGGGCCGTCCACCGCGTACCCGGTGAATCGGGCCTCCGCGGTGCCGATCGCGCGGACCGTGCCCAGCGGTGCGATCGCGGGCGTCAGCAGCCGGCGGATGTCCGCCAGCAACTCGGCCTCGCGTGCCCCGCCCCGGTCGATCTTGTTGACGAAGAGCAGCGTCGGCAGGCGCAGGGCGCGGCAGGTGCGCATCAGCAGGCGGGTGTGCGGCTGCACGCCCTCGACCGCCGACAGCACCAGGACCGCGCCGTCGAGCACCGCGAGGGCGCGTTCGACCTCGGCCATGAAGTCGCGGTGGCCGGGGGTGTCGATCAGGTTGACCTGGCGGTCACCGGTGCGGAACGCGGTGACCGCTGACCGGATCGTGATGCCACGCCGGCGCTCCAGCTCGCCCGTGTCGGTCTGGGTGGTCCCCGAGTCGACGCTGCCGAGCCGGTCGATCACCCCGGTGTCGTACAGCAGGCGCTCGGTCAGGCTCGTCTTACCGGCGTCGACATGCGCCAGAATCCCGATGTTGACGGTGTGCATGGGCAACGGTGTCCTCGAAAACTCGCTCGGATGGGCGGAAGTCTTCGATGCCTCGCATTGCCATGCTCCTGTCGTCGGGACCCGTTGCTGCCGAGCCTGGCAGACGAGCGCCGAGCCGGCCAGCGGTTTATCCGCCCTGGTCAGCCACCCAGGCGCCGGTCAGGCCGCGGAAGTGAGCCACGAACCTCTCATGCTCATGTTCCGGGTACGTCGCCCGCACGGTCTCCACGAGCAGCGTGTCGAAGTCCGGCGAGCGGACCCAGTCGTAGACGACCTCGTCGACGTGCGCGAGGCGGGACGCGCAGAAGTCGGCGTACCGCTCGGTCTCGAAGTACTCGTCGGTGAGCTTCCGGTACGCGGCGAGCTTGTCCCGGTAGCTCAGGTCGGTGCGGTCGGCGATCTCGAAGTACTGCCGGGTGTTGAGGTCGACGTTGAACCGCCGGCCGGTCACGACGCAGAACGTGGTCCAGCGCAGCAGCGCCTTCATCGCCCACGGGAAGTAGTAGTGCAGCGAGGTCAGCGCCACGTCCGGGCACGCGTTGGCGTAGTCGATCGGGTAGACCTCCGTGCCTCGGACCAGCGACTCGCACGAGTTGAACTCCCAGCCGAAGAACGCGTTGACCAGCCGCGAGATGGTCACCACCTCGTCGCCGGTCTCGGCGCTGAGGAAGTCGTGCTCCACCGCGTACCGGTCGTGCATCGGAAGCTCCGGCCGGAACTTCATCACCATCGTCTCGGGACCGATCGAGAGCGACCGGCTGAACACGTCGTAGCCCTCGACCGACTGCTGAAGGTGCATCAGCCGCTCACCTGACGCGTCGTACGCCGCGTGCAGTTCGGCACTGTCCTTGATCTTCGACACGCCGACCCACGCGCCACCGTCGTAGGGCTTCATGAACAGCGGATAGCCCAGCTCCGAAGCCACGGAGTCGAGGTCGAACGGCTGGTTGTAGCGGGCCGCCGTGTAGGCCCAGCGCGAGTTCTCCAGCGGGTGCTTGTAGGGGACCAGCACCGTCTCCGGCACCTTGAGCCCGAGCCGCATCATCGCGCAGTAGGCCGCGTGCTTCTCCATCGACTGGAAGGTGAAAGGGCTGTTGAGCAGGTAGACGTCGTCCATCATGGACACCTTCTTGAGCCACTCGCGCGGGTGGTAGTACCAGTACGCGAGCCGGTCGATGACCAGCGAGTGGCGCGGCTTGTCACGCAGGTTGAACGGCTCGATGGTGACCCGGGTCGTCTTCAGCCGGTGCTTTCGCCCGGAGCCGTCGACCACCGGGCCGAGCCGGTCGACCAGCGCCTCGTACGCGCGCGGCCAGTCGTCCTCCGTGCCCAGCAGCAACCCGATGATGTGTTCCACGTCGGCCACGTGATGCCTCCCCAGTCAACAGAAACGCGGCAGGTGATGCGCCCATTGCGCGCGCCACGACGGCCAGTCGTGCGGCACGTCGTGGCCCCACAGATCCAGCTCGTGCCGGATCCCTTTGGCGGCAAGCAGTCCGGCCACGTGCCGCGTGGAGCGCAGGGCTCCGGTGGTGTCCTCCCATTGCCCCTGGCCACAGACCAGGAGCACCGACAGCCGCTCGCGCAGCCAGTCGAGATGGTCGCCGTGCAGGTGCCCGAGATAGTCGGGAGGGCTGTTGAAGTACGTCGCGTCGCCGCGGTCGCCCCAGCCGTGCCAGGCCGCCGGGTCGTAGTTGCCCGAGAAGCACATCGCCAGCGGGAACAGGTCGGCCCTCCGGCAGGCGAAGTTGAGCGAGTGGAAGGCGCCCATCGAGCAGCCGGCCACGGCGATGTCGGCGTCGTCGCCGCCCTGGTCCTGCCGGATGAACGGAACGACCTGGTCGACGATCCACGACTCGAACGCGCCGTGCCGCCGCGCCCGTTCCTCCAGGGGCAGGTCGCGGGCCGCCCACGACGCCGCGTCGTACGAGTCGACGCAGAACAGCTTGACCCGGCCCGCGTTCACCAGATCGGCCACCGCGTCGACCATGCCGTTGCCGGCGAAGTCGCTCGCCCGGCCCTGCTCGGACGGGAACACCAGCACGGGACGGCCGTAGTGTCCATATCGGACCACGGACCCGGCCGTGCCGATGGCCGGGGAGAACAGCTCGACCCAGTGTTCCCGCACGCTAGCCTCCCGACGGCCCACCCCACGAGCCCGGGCCGAACGAGCCCAGGCTCCACGACGTCTCGCCCCACGACCGGGCCAGCAGCCGGGTCAGGTGCGGGTCGAACGCGTCCCGCCAAGCCGTGAAGTGGTGCCCGTCGGGCACCTCGACCAGCTCTGCCGGATAGCCCTGCCGGGCCAACGCGTCCGCCATCTCCCGGTTGTTGGCGAGGTTCTCCTCGACGGTGCCACAGGTGAGCCGAGTCGGCACGGGATGCGCGGCGAACGCGGACGCCACCACCGGCCCGGTGAACCGGGTGATCCGCTGGAAATAGGGGAAGCCGGACTCCTGCGGGTCCAGCCTCGGCCGGAAGAAACTGCCGGATTGCAGGAACAGGCCGGCGAACGCGGTCGGGTGGCGGCGCTGGGCGTGCAGCATCGCCAGCCCGCCGAGGCTCGCGCCCATCCCGGTGACCGGCCCTTCGAAGCCAAGCTCCTTTCGGAGAGCATCGAGCACCGGGCCCGTCAGCGCGGCGGCGTAGGCGTTGTTGGCGGAGTACCAGTCGTCGCGCGCGCCGGGAGCGAGCAGCACGAGGTGGAACGGTGGCAACGTGCCCGAGCCGACCATCGCCGCGGCGTAGTGGCCGAGGTCGGCCAGCTCGTCGAACTCGGGACCGTCGTGCGCGACCAGCACGCGCTCGCCGGCAGTCGGTGGCGACCACGTGCGCATCGTGACGTCGGCGTCGAGCGCGGGCGCCGGCACGGTCAGCTCGCGCCAGGTGCCGCGGGCTCCCGGCAGGTCCAGCCAGACCGGCTCGACGTAGTCGGCACGATGCAGCACCGACTTGTCGCCGAAAGCGCCACCGACCCGGGCCGGGTTGGCCGGGTCGTTGACCCACTCCGCGCGGCCGTCGAGGTGGCGAAGCTCGAGCTGATATTCGAGCCGCCAGGCCGCCGGCGCCGGCACGTCGAGGAGCCAGGCGTGGTCGCGGTAGTCGAAATCCAACTGGTCGCCGGGCAGACCGGCGTGCTGTGCCAGGCGTACGCCGGCCAGCCGGTGGTGCGGATCGGCGTAGCGGAACGTCAGCCGGCCGTCGACCCATCCCATCGGGGAACCTTAGCCCTGATCACGGTCGGACCGCGAGAAAGATGAATGCGGCGAGCAGCGACAGGTGTACGCCGCCCTGCAGTGGCGTGGCCCGCCCCGGCACGACGGTGAGGATGCCGATCACCACGGTGAGCGCGAGCAGCACGAGCTCCGTGGCCGGCAGACCCAGCGTGAGCGGCCCGTCGAGCCAGATCGACGCGATCGCGATCGCCGGGATGGTGAGTCCGATGCTGGCCATCGCCGACCCGTACGCGAGGTTCAGGCTGGTCTGGACCCGATCGCGCAGCGCTGCCCGCACCGCGGCGAGCGTCTCCGGCAACAGCACGAGGAGCGCGATGACGACACCGACGACGGTGGGCGGGAAGCCGGCGGCGGCGACGCCCCTCTCGATCGTCGGCGAGACCGCCTTCGCGTCGCCGACCACCGCGACCAGTGCGACGACCAGCAGCGCGAGGCTGCCGAGAGCGGCCTTGGTGCTGGGCGGGTCGGCGTGCTCCTCGGTGTCGACGACGGTGCCGCTGGTGGTGATCGGCAGGAAGTAGTCGCGGTGCCGGACCGTCTGGACCGCGACGAACAGGCCGTAGAGGGCGAGCGAGGCGACGGCGGCGAAGGCCAGTTGGGAGGTCGAGAACTCCGGGCCGGGCTCGCTGGTGGTGAAGGTCGGGAACACGAGGCTCAGGGTGGCCAGCGTGGCGACCGTGGCCAGGGCGCCCCCCGTGCCCTCGGGGTTGAACACGGCGACCCGCCGCCTGAGCGCACCAAGCAGCAGGCTGAGCCCGACGATCCCGTTGCAGGTGATCATCACGGCCGCGAACACGGTGTCGCGGGCGAGGCTCGCGGTCTTCTCGGGCGTACCGCTGATCATGAGCGTGACGATCAGCGCGACCTCGATGAAGGTGACCGCGACGGCCAGGACGAGCGAGCCGAAGGGCTCGCCGACCCGCGCGGCGACCACCTCGGCGTGGTGCACGGCGGCCAGAACGGCGCCGGCCAGACAGATCGCCACGAGCGTGACGGCCCACCCGGGCAGGTCCCGGTTCCAGCTCAGGAAGAGCGCGACCAAGGCGATGATCGGTACACTGATTGTCCAGTTTGTCAGGTACGCACGTCTGGTAACCGCTGCTGCCATGCCGACAAAGGTGCCAGACGTTTCACCTTTCAGCCCGACGGCGAAGCCGGGACGGGCCTGGTCAGCATGCCCCCGATGTGCTGGAACGCCTGCGGCACAACGGATTTCCAGTAGGCCATATGGTGACCGCCGTCGGTGTAACCGCCCGCGATCGGTGGCAGGGGCAGTGCCATCTGGAGGGCCTGGACGTCCTCGAGCAGGGGATCGTCGAGCCCGCACCAGAGTCCGACGGGCTGGGCTTTGAGCCGGTCGACGCGCTCGAAGACGTCGTCGCCCTTGCTGACCGCGGGCGAGAACGCGGCGACGGTCTTGACGAACCCGCGGAAGTCCTCGGCCAGCCGCAACGCACCGGCGCCGCCGATCGACCAGCCCCAGACAGCGAGCCGGGCGATGTCGAAGCCGCGCTCGGCGCACCAGTTGGGGATCTCCTCGTACACCATGCGCTGGGGATCGTCGCCGTCATGGGGCCGCCACCCGCGCCGCCCGCCGTCGGCGCCGGCCAGCACGAACGGCGGGGTGCCCTTGTTGACGGCCCGGGTCAACGCCCGCCCGAAGCCCACGCCGCGGAAGTCCCTGGGCCTGGTGGACGCGCCGTGCATGACGAGGCAGACGGGAAGGCCCTTGCCGTCCCCATGACCGGCCGGGACGGCGGTGTAGAAGTCGACGGTCCTGCCCCGGGTCGCCGACTCCTTGCGCTCGACCCGCTCATCCCCGGCGGCGACCTCGGGTTCGGTCGTCTGGGCGTTGGAGAGCCCGCCGACGGCGGCCACCCCGAGTCCGGCAACACCGACAATGGCCGCATTGAGCAAGGTCCGACGTCTCACACCTGATCAACGCGCAGCCGTGATCACCCGTTATGCACAATCTGCCGGCTGGACCTTGGCTGGGCCAGGAAATAGACCTAAGCTGCTGCGTCGGGACCCGGGCGCTGGCGCCGGGTGTGGGGGTTGTCCCTCTACTCAACCCTTCATCTGACCCTTGTCGGGAGCTTTGAGGGTTCAGCCCGCGTCTATGCGGCCCATAGTCTGCCGTCCATGTTGGGCATCCCTCGTGCCGGGCGGCGTCGCTCGGCTGTCGCGCTGGTCGCTGTCGCGACCCTGTCCGCGTTCACCTTGACCAGCGCGCCCGCGCAAGCCGCACCGCCTGCGGCTGCCGCGGTGGGTGCGCCCACGCAGACGTACATCGTGCAGACCTCCGATGCTCCCGCCGCCACCTACAACGGTGGTGTCGCGGGGCTGGCGCCCACCCGCGTCGCCGCCGGGGACAAGCTCGACAGTTCCAGCAAGAACGTCCGGGCGTACCGACAGCATCTCGCTCAGGCCAGGGACCGCGTGCTCGACCGCGCCGGCCTCAGCAGCAGCAAGGTCAAGTACGACTACACGCTGGTGTTCGCCGGGTTCTCCGCCGAGCTCACCGCGGCCGAGGCGCAGCGGCTCGAGAAGACGCCCGGTGTCGCCAACGTCTGGAAGAACGAGGTCGTTCACTCCGAGACGTTCACGACGCCGGCGTTCGTCGGGCTCGACGGGAAGAGCGGCGCCTGGCGCAAGGAGTTCGGCAGCCCCGAGCGGGCCGGCGAGGGCATGATCATCGGTGTCATCGACTCCGGCTTCTGGCCCGAGAACCCCAGCTTCGGGCCGCTGCCGACGCCGCGTCGCGACCAGAAGACGATCGACGCCAAGTGGAACGGCACCTGTGTCGCCGGTGTCGAGCGGCCCGTCACCTGCAACAACAAGGTGATCGGCGCCCGGTGGTACGCCTCCGGCGGCATCTCCCGCGTCAACCCCGGCGAGTTCGACTCGCCGCGTGACTACTACGGGCACGGGTCGCACACCGCCAGCACCGCGGGCGGCAACCACAACGTGACCGCGACCATCAACGGCGCCGTCGCCGGTGTCATCTCCGGCATGGCGCCTGCCGCCCGACTGTCGATCTACAAGGTGCTCTACGCGAACGCGGCCGGCACCCAGTCGACCGGTAACAGCGTCGACATCGTCGCCGCGATCGACCAGGCCGTCGCCGACGGGGTCGACGTCATCAACTACTCGATCGGTGACAACAACGACGGGTTCGGCGCCGTCGAGTTCGCGTTCCTCAACGCCGCCAACGCCGGAGTCTTCGTCGCGACCTCGGCCGGCAACGCCGGTGCGGGCGCGTCCACCGTCGACAACGGCATGCCGTGGACGACCACCGTCGCCGCGGGCACGCACGACCGGTCGGCGACCAAGACCCTGACGCTCGGCAACGGGCAGGTCTTCCAGGGTGTCGGCACCGGGCCGACCCCCGTGTCCGCGCCGATCGTCGACGCCCGCACCAGCGGCGCCGCCGGCAGCAACGAGCAGTTCGCCGCGCAGTGCGTGAGCAACCCGCCGCAGCTCGACCCGGCCAAGGTGGCGGGCAAGATCGTGCTCTGCGAGCGCGGCAACAACAACCGCGTCGACAAGAGCCTCGCGGTCAAGAACGCCGGCGGTGTCGGCATGGTGCAGTTCAACCCGACCGCCAACACGCTCAACGCCGACTACCACGCGGTGCCGTCGATCCACGTCGACTCGGCCACCGGTGCGGCGGTCAAGGCGTACATCGGCGCCGGCGGCAACCCGACCGCGACGATCTCGGCCGCGAGCAACGCCAAGGTCCGCGCGCCGGTCGTGGCGACGTTCTCCAGCCGCGGCCCCGGCCCGTCCAGCGGCGGAGACCTGATCAAGCCCGACATCATGGCGCCCGGCGTCGACGTGGTCGCCGCGACCGGCCCCGAGAGCCACAGCGGCAACCTCTGGGACACGAACAGCGGCACCTCGATGGCCAGCCCGCACATCGCCGGCATCGGCGCGCTGATCCTGGCCAAGCACCCCAACTGGTCGCCGATGATGGTCAAGTCCGCACTGATGACGACGGCCGGCGTGCTCGACAACGAGGGCAAGCCGATCCAGGACGAGTCCGACGCCAGCAACGCCAACCCGCTCGAGATGGGTTCCGGGCAGGTCGCGGCCAAGGAGGCGTTCGACCCGGGCCTGGTATACGACTCCGGGATCACGCAGTGGCTGCAGTACTCCTGCGGCATCGGCGTCCATCTCACCTCGGGCGGCGCGGACGTCTGCGACAGCGTCGGCACCGTCGACCCGAGCGACTTCAACAACCCGTCGCTCGCCGTCGGTGACCTGGCCGGCAAGCAGACCCTGACCCGCACGGTGACCAACGTGAGCAAGCTGCCGGCGCTGTACCTGCCGACCGTGCAGGCACCGGCCGGCTTCAAGGTCGACGTCTCGCCGAAGATCATCGCGCTGCTGCCGGGCAAGAAGCAGACGTTCAAGGTGACGATCACGCGTACCACCGGCGCGTTCGGTGAATGGTCCTTCGGTTCGCTGCGCTGGCGCGACCTGCTCGGCCACGACGTGCGCAGCGCGATCGCGGTGCGGCCGGTGCCGGTATCCGTGCCGCTGGAGGAGAGCGGGGCGGGCGCGTCCGGTCAGGTCGCGTTGCCGGTGACGGCCGGCTACGCGGGCACGCTCACCGCGACGGGCAACGGCCTGCAGGCCGCCACCGTCGACGAGTGGACGCTGACGCCGAACCAGAGCGCCTCGGTCACCGCCACCGTGCCGGAGGGCACCAAGGTGGCCAGGTTCGCGACGTTCGACGCCGACTACCCGGCCGGGACCGACATCGACCTCACCGTCTCCCGGCAGAACGCCGATGGCACCCTGACCGAGGTCGGGAGCAGCGCCGGCGGCACGGCGGAGGAGTCGGTCACGCTGACCGAGGCCGGCACGTACGTGGTGTCCGTGGTCCTGTTCGCCGCGTCGGGTCCGGTGGACGTCAAGCACCACCGCTGGGCTGTGCCGGCCAGCAACGCCGGCAACCTGACCGTCACGCCGGCCAGCCAGCAGGTGACGGTGGCCGGGCGGGCCACCGTCACGGCCGCGTGGAGCGGCCTGGCCACGGGCCAGCGGTACCTCGGCGTCATCGAATACACCGACGGCACCACGACAGTTGGCCGCACCAATCTCCTCGTCGTGGCGTAACCGAGGTTGAGGGGGCGTCCGCGATCTCGCGGGCGCCCTCTTCATGTGCACGTCATTTCCCGGGTCCGCGACGGGCACGACCGTCGCTCCCGCCGGAGATCGCTCCGCTTCGCTGCGCTTGCCAGGTCCGCCGCCGGTCACCCGCGGGCGATACGTTTCTTGGGTGGCGCTGAAGATCTCGATCGAACGATCCGTTGACGTCGCGCGGGTCGCCGAGCTGATCAACCGGGTTTATGCCGATGCCGAGAAGGGGCTGTGGCAGCCGGGCACCGATCGCACCGATGTCGCCGAGGTCGCGACCATCGTCCGGGCCGGCGAGCTTGGGGTCGCTCGGCTCGACGGTGATGTCGTCGGGGTTGTGCGGGTGCGGCGGTTGGTTGGTGGTGAGGGGGAGTTCGGGATGTTGGTCGCCAGTCCCGAGCATCGCGGCTCAGGGATCGGGCGCGACCTGGTGGCGTTTGCTGAAGGGTGGGCGAGGGGCGCCGGGTCGCGGGTCATGCAGCTCGAGTTGCTCGTGCCGCGGGGGTGGGCGCATCCCGTCAAGGAGTTTCTGCGGGAGTGGTACACGCGGCTCGGCTATCGCGAGGTCCGCCGCGACCCGTTCGAGCTCGCGTATCCGGCGCTCCAACCCCGCCTGGCCACGGAGTGCGACTTCGTCGTCTATCACAAACCGCTTTAGGCCCTGCCTCGCCTCGACCTCCGACACGAAACAGGGCCTAGCGCTCGAGGCGCCGGACCAACGGCAGGGTGGCCTCGACGACCCGTTCGCGGTCGTAGCAGATCCCCGCCTCGTAGCCGGCGCCCTGCTCGCGGGCGAACACCCCGCTCGCATAGTGGCTGCCGATGAACAGCACCGTGCGCTCGTGCACCAGCGGGTCGTCCGCCCGCAGCGGCACGCCGCGCGCCCGGCCCGCGGGGGTGGGGTCCATGTCGCGGCCGAGCAGGTACACCTCGATGCCCCTGGTCGTTATGTAGCTGTACCGCAGCCGCGCCTCGTCGTCGAGGTTCGCGGCGTCCGCGAGGTTGACCACCAGGATGGCCGCGTCGGAGGTGTGCAGCGCCTGGTTCTCGATGTGACCGGTCATCGCCGCCAGCAGGGGCGCGGTCGTGAAGTTCACGGCGTCGGTGCGGGAGAGCATCTCGAAGGGCGTCTCGTGCGGAACCTGCCGAGATGTCACCCGGGCCAGCTCCAACTTGGAGAGGTTCGCCGTGGCCGGCAGCGGCCCGGGGCGGCCGAACAGGTAGCCCTGCGCCAGGGTCGCGCCCAGCGACTGGGCCACTTCGAGGTTGGCCTCGTCCTCGATCCCCTCGGCGAGGATCTGCGCGCCGCTCCGGGAGGCCTCGTGCAGCACCGCGTTGACCACGTGCGACACCGCCCAGGTCGACGAGTGCGCCTGCACGACGCTTCGATCGATCTTGATGATGTCGGGGTTGACGAGCGGCATCGCGGCCAGGCTCGACGGCTCGACGCCGACGTCGTCCAGCGCCACTCGGGCAGACAGCCGGCGCGCCTGCATGACGGCGTCCATCAGGGCCGGCGGATCCTGGGTCACCGCCCGCTCGGTGATCTCGATGACCACCTGCCGCTCGCGCATCAGGTCGGCGAACACGCCGAGCAGCCTGTCCCGGAACGGGCCGCGCAGCGTGAGCGGGTCGAAGTTGACGAACAGCGCGAAATCGGCGAAGTCCGAGGCCAGGAAGTGCTCGCCGGCCACGCCCGCGCAGAGCCAGTTGAGGTCCGCCGAGCGGCCGAGCCGGGCCGCCACCTCGAAGAGCGCCGGCGCGGTCTCGTAGCGACCCGCCGGACCGCGGGCCAGCGCCTCGAACCCGACGACGCACCTGTCGGCGATCGAGACGACCGGCTGGAAAACTGGATAAACCGCGCGATCACGCAGGATCGCCTCGAACTCGTCGTCTCGTGGCTGTTCGGCGGCCATCGCGCCAGGCCTCCTCGCTCCGGTGAAGACCTTCGCCCCTTGGCGAACGTAACAAGCACCGGACCGCTTGACCTGGTTTCCGCTAGCCCCCCTGGCCCGACGCGCCCAGCGCCCGGGTCAGCTGCGCCCGGTTGCGCACGCCGTGCCGCCGGTAGAGCCGGGTCAGCTTCGCCTCGATCGCCTTCACCGACAGGTGGGTCGCCCGGGCGATCTCCCGGTTGGTCGCGCCGGACAGCACGAGGTCGACGATCCGCCGCTCGGTCTCCGAGAGCCCCGGACCCTGCCCACCGTCGAGGCGCGACAGCTCGGCCTCCGCCGCGGCGAGCCACGGTGCCGCGCCGACCGCGGCGTAGCCGGCGATCGCCTGGACCAGCGCGGACCGCGAGGCGCCCCGCCGGTGCGCGCGCCGCTCGAGCGTCGCGAGGGTGTGCCACGCTTTCGCGATCTCCAGCGGGTACGGGTGGTCGCCGGCCTCGGCCAGCGCCTCCGCGAGCTCGATCGCCGCCTCCCGCGGCTCGCCCTCGGCGGCCCGCACCAGCGCGCCCGCCCGGGACAGTCCGAGCCGGACGACGTCTCGGCCGAGCGCGGCCGCCACCGAGCGGGTCTCGGTCAGCACCTCGACCGCCTCGGCGAGCTCACCGACGGCGGCCAGCGCCTCGACGAAGTCGGCGTGCCACAGGAAGATCGCCGGGTCGTTGCGGCCGTGGCGGCGTTCGAGCTCCTGCGCCTTGCGGAACTCGGTCACCGCCGCCTCGGGCGCGCCCTGGAAGAGCAGCACCTGCCCGTACGCCGCGTAGGCCAGGCGCAGCCAGTCTTCGTCGCCGGCCGCGGAACAGGCCTCGATCGCCTGCACGAGCAGCCCGGCCGCGACCGTGGGCGAGCCCGCGAGGGTCTCGCCGATCGCGCCGGCCACCAGCCCGTGGCCCGTCGTCGCCTCCATGTCGAGGATCAGCCGCATGCCCTCGCGCCCGGCGCGCAGCGCGTCGGCGCCCCGGCCCGACCGGAAGTAGATCGACGCGGACGCGAGCAGCACGCTGGACAGGTCGCGCAGGGTGCCCGACCGCAGCACCGCGTCGCGCTGCGCCTCGATGACCCGGGTCGCCTCGGCCATGTCCCCGGCGTACGCCCGGCCGCGAGCGTAGATGGCCGCCGCGTGCACGCTCTCGGTGCTCGGCGGCAGGTCGGCGGCGAGCGACGCGACGTCGCTGAGCAGCCGGGCGCTCTCCGGGTCGTGCGCGCCGCGGATCAACGACCGGCTAGCCAGCAGGGAGACGAGCTGCTCGGTCGCGCCGGCCTCGCGAGCGTCCTCCTCGCCCCGCTTGAGCTCGGCGTCGGCGAACTCGATCTCGCCGTCGTAATAGGCCTTCAGCGCCCGGTAGTGCCGGACCCGGCAGAGCAGCCCCGGGTCGTCGCCGGCGTCGGCGAACGCGGCGTCGAGCACCGGGCCGACGGCCGACTGGTCCTGGCCGGCGAGGTCGACGATGAGCAGCCGCGCGCCGACGCGTACCGCCGGGTCGTCAGAGGCGGCGAGCGCCGCGGAGGCCAGGCGGTGCGCGTCGGCGGTGAGGCCGGCGGCGTCGGCATGCCCGGCGGCCGCGTAGCGACGCGCGGCACCGACCTCGCGCAGCGACTCGGGTGTGCGCTCGGCGGCGCGTTCGGCGAGGTCGGCCGCGACCGCGGGGGCGCCGCGCATGCGGGCGGTGGTGGCCGCCTCGGCGAGCTGCGCGGCCAGGTCCTCGTCGGCGTGCGGCCGGGCCAGCGCCAGGTGCCGAGCCCGCTCGACCGAGTCGTCGGTGCGCCCGGCGATGTGCTCGTGGGCGGCGGCCCGGGCGCTCGGGGCGGCGTCGGCGTAGACCAGCTCGCGCAGCAGGGGATGGGCGAACCGGACCGTGTCGTCGGGGCCGACGGCGGCCACCCCGGCCTCCACCGCCGCGTCCAGCCCGGCCTTGGCGCTGTCGTCGCCTCCGATCAGGGCGACCGTCGGTCGCGCGGCGGCCGCGGCGCGCAGCAGCACCGGCCCGCTGTGCGCGGGCAGGCTGGCCACGCGCTGGGCGAGCAGCGGGCGGAGCCGTTCGGGCACCGGCAGCGGCTGGTCGACCCCGATCGTGCCGCCCCGCGCGACCAGCGTGCGGCTCAACTCGACCGCGAGCAGGGGGTTGCCCTGGCTGGCCTCGTGCACCCGGGCGATCGTCGACAGCGACAGCACCGGGCCGAAGCGGACGCGCAGGAGGTCGGCGGTGTCATATTCCGTCAGCGGAGGGAGCAGGAGCTCGGAGACCGGTGCCGGGCAGAGGTCGGTGTGCCGCGGGCCGGCCGACTCGACCCGTTCGGCGCCGAGCAGCCGGACCCGGGCGGCGCCCAGCCGGCGGCCGACGAAACGCAGCACGCCGGCGCTGTGCGGGTCGACCCACTGGAGGTCGTCGACCAGCAGGAGCACCGTGCGGTTGGCGGCGAGCCGGCGGAGCACCTCGAGCGTGGCCAGCCGGACGGCGAGCTGGTCCTGCGCGGTGACCGGCGCGGCGCCGCGGAGCAGCGCGCCGTCGAACGCGGCGCGCAGGTGCCGGGGCAGGCCGTCGCCGCTGATCCCGTCGAACAGGTCGACCAGCGTGAGGTAAGGCAGGCCGGACTCGACCTCGGCGGCGTTGGCGCGCAGCACCAGCGGGTCGCCGGCGAGCGCCGGGTAGGCGGCGAGCACGGTGGACTTGCCGATGCCGGCGGGTCCGTAGACGACCACGCTCTCGCCGGCGGTAAGCCGGGCGTGGAGCTGGTCGAGCACGTCGGACCGGCCGACCGGCGCCGTGTCGCGGTTGACTCCCACCTCAGCGAGTCTGCCTTGCGTTTTGCCTGTTGTCGGTCGCCGATCCGGCCTTTTTGCGAAAGCGAAACGCTATTTGCTAGCGACGGTCCTGGATGGTCACGCAGTTCCCTGTTTCGTAGCCGCCCTTCTCGTCCTTGACCAGGTGGTCCGCGGCGTCGGCGATGCGGGCGCAGACCTTCGGATTGGTGCCGATGATGTCGCGGTAGTTGCCGCCGTCGACCGACCGCACCGACGGCTGCTTGTCCTCCAGGTAGAACCGGCCGGGCTGGTCGGACTGGAAGCCCATCCGCTCGGCCGGCGGGTTCGTGCCGTCACCGCCGTAGATGTGCAGGTGGAAGCCGCCGACGTTCCGCGGGGTGGCGCCGCCCCACTCGGCCTGGTACTCGACGACGAACTTCGTGTCGTCGACGAACGCCTGGGTGATGCAGACCCAGCGGGCGTTGGTCTGGATGGCGTCGGTGCACTGCTCTTCCGGTGGCAGCACGGCCGCGGTCGCGCCTCCCGTGTTGTTGGGTGTCGGGATCGGGTCCGCGCCGCCGCCGAACCCGAGGTTGTCGCGGTTGATCCAGATCGCCGCGCCGGCCAGCGCGAGGACCGCCACCACGACGCCCGCGATCAGGGCGGTCCGGTTGCTGCCGGGCCTGGCCGGGGCCGGCGCGGGTGCGGGTGGCGCGGACGGGTAGGCGTACTCGACGTGGTGCGGGCGCGGGTCGATACCCGGCGCCGGGCCGGACTCGGCGCGGCCCTGGGCGAACGCCGCCGTCCGAGGGGTGGCCCCGGTCGGCTGAGCCGCACGCGGCCGGTAACCGGACATCGGCTGGGACACGGGAGCGCCGGACGTCGGCCGCGGGGCCGGCGAGACCGGGCGAGCGGGGGAGACGGGGCGCGCCGGGGAGACCGGACGGGCCGGGGAGACCGGACGGGCCGGGGACACCGGGCGGGCAGGCATCGGCGGAGGGCTGACCGGGGCGCTGGGCATCGGCGCCTGGGGGACAGGCGCGTTGGGCATCGGGGGCGCGCTCACCTGGGCCGAGCCCGTCGCCCGCGTCGGCGGGTGGTGGATGACGACGGTGGCGGAGCCGCGCGCCGCGCCCGCGTCCGGCGCCTGCGCGGCGCCGTCCAGCGGCGCGGCGGCCAGGCGGGCCGCGCCGAGCGCCACCGCGTGCTTGGGGTGGGCGTCGACCGCGACGGGCCGGTTGAGCTCCGCGGCCACGAGCTGGGCGACGATCGGCATCCGCGACGAGCCGCCGACCAGCAGCACCGAGTGCAGCTGCTCGGCGTCGACCCCGGCCGAGCGCAGCGCCCGGCGCAGCGACTCGATCGAGCCGTAGAGGGCCGGCCGGACCATGCCCTCCAGCTCGCCGCGGGTCAGCCGCACCTCGGTGGACAGGTTGGGCAGCAGCACCGGGATGGACGCGTCGGTGTCCGCGGAGAGGGCCTCCTTGGCCGCCACGCACTCCTCGCGCAGCCGCGCCACGGCGGCGATCGCGGCCGGGTCGTCCTCGTCGAGCTCGGCCAGCTTGCCGCCGAGGGCCTGGGTGACGTGGTGGAAGACCGCCGCGTCGAAGTCGATGCCGCCGAGCCGCTCGATGCCCTCCGGCTGGCCGAGGATCTCGAAGCCCTGGGCGGTCTTGCGCAGCACGGCCGCGTCGAACGTACCGCCGCCGAGGTCGTAGACCGCGACCGTGGCACCCGTGTCGATGCGCTGCTGGCTCGCGTAGAAGACCGCGGCCGCCTCAGGCTCCGTGATGAACGAGACGGGCTCCTCGACGCCGGACAGGCGTACCGCCTGGCGGAGCAGGTCTGTCTTGTAAGGACCCCAGTTGGCCGGGTGCGACACGGTGATCGCGCGGGGAGCGCCGCCCTCGCGGCTGGCCACCTCGTCGATGGTCCAGCGCAGGAGGCGGCCCATCAGCGCCTCGGCCGAGTACGGAACGCCGCCGAGCAGGATCGGCGTGGTGTCACCGAACCGGCGCTTGAACTCGCGCGCGACGCGATGCGGCTCGGTCAGCCCGCGCCGGTTGGCCGGCTCGCCGGTCAGGAACGTCTCGTCCTCGCGCAGCAGCACCACCGACGGCACGGCGGCCGCCCGACTGCCCAGCGAGGCGATCTCGGCGTGGCCCGCACGCCAGGTCGCGGCCGCCGTGAAGGTGGTGCCGAGGTCAACGCCGAGTGCGTACATCGCGGTCGCTCCGGTGGTCGTGGGCAGTTGCTGGATCGAGTGTTCTTGATGGCAGGACGGCGGTCCGGATGCTGTCGGGAGTCCGACCACGGCCGGGCGAAGGGGGTGCGGGAGGGGGATGTCCCCGACGCCGGCCACCGCCCGCCGCCCTAGGGTTGGGCACATGGACGCGCGACCGCTGAAGGACGTTTTCACCGACCTCGTCGGTGATCCCTCGGCGGCTGCGGAGGCGCTGGCGGGAGCGGGTCACGACCTGCCACCGGACCTGGTGGCGGAAGCGGTGGTCAGCTTCGCCGGCAGCGCACCCGCGGAGGTGGCCGAGCACCTCGCGCCGTTCGTCACCGCGCACAGCGGCGTCCCCGTGGAGTCCGAGCTCGACGAGCCGGCCGGCTGGGCCGAGCTGCTGGCGACCGCGCCCGAGCCGGGCACCGACCTCGACGACGACGTGCCGCTCGACCTGCCCCAGGGTGACCACCCCGGCGCCGGCGAGCTGGCCTTCGGCTCTGGCGACACCTCCGGGCCGGACCCGGACCTCGACCTCGATGTGGACCCCGGCGGCGACCTGGACGACGAGCCGGTCGCCGTCGGCGGGGGTCCGGCGGACTACGCCGACGACGCCCCGGACTTCAGCGACCTCGACGCGGCGGACGGCACCGACGAGCCGGTCGACGGGGACGACGCGGACGAGGCCGACGACCTCGACGACCTCGACGGCTGAGCCGGCCATGGTCAGCGCGCCCGGCCGTTGAGGTCGGCCAGCAGCCCCTCGCACGAGCGCACCGCCACCCGGGCGGCGACGGCCATCTCGTGCGCGGTCATCGGGTTCTCCGCCCGTCGCTGCCAGCGCACCAGCGCCTCGGTCGCCGACGAGCGGAGCTGGCCCGCGGCGGCGTCCGGTGGCAGGTCGAGGCGCACGTGCGGCGCGGTGCCCGTGCCACCGATGACCCGTTCCAGCTCGTCCACCACGGCCGGCTTGCCACCCAGCCAGCCGGCGCGCAGAGTGGCCAGCACCCGCAGCTCGTTGAAGGGGTGCGCGGACGCGACGATCTCCTCGACCTCGGCCGCCACGGCCGGGCTGCCGGGGCGGGGCTTGGTGCGCGTCAGCGAGTCCAGGGCGAGCAGCGCCGAGCGGGCCTTGAGCACGTCGCGACGCTCGAAGAACAGCGAGCCGAGCACCTCCTGGAGGTCGGTCAGCCCGCTGCGCTCGGTCAGCTGGCGGGCCAACCCGGTGGCGGTGATCCGCGGGTCCTGGCGCAGCAGCGTGCTGGCCAGCCGGATGCCGTAGAGCCCGAAGCGGCCCAGCAGCGCCTCGCGCTCGATCGAGGTCAGTCCGAGCTCGGGCAGCGTGTTGACGAACCGGTCGGCGGTGAGCAGCAGCTCCTCGGCCGGCTTGACCTCGAGCGCCGCGACCGCCCGGAGGTGCCGGACCTCGGACTCGGTCAGCGTGGCCGCCGTTTCCGCGAGCAGACCGGCCACGGGTACGACGGTCTGCACCACCCGCCGCACGTTCGCGTCACCGGCCAACCGGGCGGCGATCCGCCGCGCGGAGGCCATCGCGTCGAGCCGGCCGACGCCGATCTCGTCGGCCCGGGACAGCACGCCGATCGCGTTGACCGGATTGGGCCGGGACACCTCGGTGTCGTGGAACGCGTGCAGGAACTCCAGGTCGTTGGCGTGCAGGTGGCGCATCAGGTAGAGCACCGCGTCGGCCGGCGTCTCCTCGTCGTCGGGCGCGAGCAGCTCCCAGGCCCGCCGGGTGATCCGCTCGGAGAGCGAGCCGATGCCGGGCGTGTCGATCAGGGTGGCCCGGCGCAGGGCCTGGGACGGCCAGGTGATGTCGAGCGAGTGGACGTCCTCCGGCGCGGTGCCGCCCAGGTCGACCTCGATCGCGCCGTCGTCGCGGGTGAACCGGAGTTGGCGCGCGGCGCCGGTGTGCGGGTGCAGGGTGACGCGGTAGGTGTGGCCGTCGCGGTACCAGGTGACGATCCGCGTGCACTCGCCCGCGTCGGTGGGCGCCAGCCGGTCGGCGACCAGCGCGTTGAGCAGTGTGGACTTGCCGGACTTGACCCGACCGGCGATCGCCACCCGCAGCGGCTCGTCGAGCCGCTCCCGCACCTCGGCGATCCGCCCGTCGAAGCCGCTGCCCCGATAGACCTGCGCGGCCCGGGTCAATGCCGCCCGGGTGCGATCAACGAGCGTCATGCTGCGCTCAGCTTGAGGGCGCGCTCGCGGAGCTGGCCGAGCCGGGTCAGTTCGGCGTCGAGGTCCTTCAGCCGTTTCTGACGCTCGGCCTGCGAGCGTTTGGCGGTGTCCGCGGCGCCGGCCACCGCGGCCGCCGTCGACCGGTTGAGCTCGTCGGCCAGCCGGGTGTAGTGGTCGCGGAGCTGGCGCTGCACCCGGCGCACGGTGTCCCGGCTGTCCTTGCCGCTGACGAAGCTGATCTCGTCGCAGTAGCGGCGCATCGCGTTCTTCCCCTGGGCGCGGCGCTTCTCCAGCTGCCTCTTCTTCTCGTCCTTGAGGCCGCGATGGCCCATCACCACACCGATGCCGATGCCGATCGGCCCGAGCGCGACGCCCATCAGGCTGCCCAGCATGGTGAACATCAGGGCGCCGCCGTACGCGCTCTTGAGCGCCACCATCGCCTGCTTGCCCGCGGTCATCCGGGCCAGCTCGATCCGGTGCTCCACCGGCCGCTCCTCGACCATCGGGGTCGGGTTGTAGACCTTAAGCAGGCCGACCGCCTCGCCGGACGCCTCGTGGAAATGGCCGGCGACCAGCTCGCTGAGCTCCTTGGCCCGCCGGCGCAGGTAGGTGTAGTTGCCGAGCAGGTCGTAGGAGATCCGGGCGCGCAGCCACTCCTCCATCTCGGGCCACATGTCGGCGGGGTCGACCTCGTCGATCGCGTCGTCGGCCTCCGATGTGATCTTGCGGATCCGGTCGCGCAGGTCGAAGTCGACGTCGGCCGTCAGGTCTGCGGTGCCGTCGTTGAGGGTCACGCTCCACCGGGCGGCGGCGGTCTTGAGCTCCTCGACGCGGCGCTTGGCGGCGTTGAGGTCGTCGACGATCCGCTGGGCGTTGGCCGGGTCGGCGAGCGCGTCGCGCTCCGCGCTGAACTGGCCGGTGAGCTGGTCGCAGACCGCGAGCACCTCGGCCGCCGCGTCCGCGGCCCGGCGGGCCGCGGCGCCACCGCCGACCCGCTCCTGCACGAACTTGACCAGGTCGGGGAAGCCGGACTCGACGTTGAGCGCCTGGTCGTTGGCCCGCACCGCGCGGGTCCGCAGCGGCGAGGAGACCGGCAGCAGTGGCAGGTCGCCGACCATCCGCAGGTGGCCCGCGTCGAGGTCGCGGATCCGCCGCCAGGCCGGGTAGAAGTCAATCTTGGTCAGGACGCAGACCACCGTCGGGCACAGCTCGCGCGCCTGGCGGAGGAACTCGACCTCGCTGCGGGTGAGCTCCTGCGCGGCGTCGGTGACGAACAGGACGGCGTCGGCGACCGAGATCGCGGCCAGCCCGGCCGCCGCGTGGGCGGAACCCAGCCCGCCGACGCCGGGGGTGTCGACCAGGACCAACCCGCCGCCCAGGATCTTGCGAGGCACGGTCACGTCGACCCGCGCGGGCCGGCGACCCTCGTCACCCTCGACGACGTGGCGGCGCAGGTCGGCGAAGTCGACCTGCTCGCGGCGCGGCGGGTTGCCGTCGTGCACCACGGTCGCGGTCTTCTCCTCGCCGTGCCGGACGAACATGGGCACCGCGGTCGCCACGTCGTCGTCGACCGGGCAGACCGCGATGCCCAGCAACGCGTTGATCAGCGAGCTCTTGCCCTGTTTGAACTCGCCCGCCACCACGATGTGCACCGCCGGGTCGTCGAGCGCGGTGCGGGTCCGGCCGAGCCGCTCGGCCAGATCCTCCCGCCCGTACGCCGTGCAGGCCTTGATGCCGAGGTCAACCAGGGCAGTGGCTGGCTGGGTCATCGCTGCGATCCCTTCGGTGTACGGCGCAGCGGCCGGCCGGACCTTCCGGTCCGGCCGCCCGCTGTCGGCGAGTGTTCTGGAGTTGGCTGGATCAGGCGGGGGCGTCCTCGTGGTCGTCGGCGTCGCGCAGCGACGGCTCGTCGGATTCCTCGAGCGTCCGCACCGGGGGCAGGCCGCGGTCGAAGTCCACGTCGACCTCGAAGTCCTGGTCGAAGTCGGCGTCCTGGTCGCCGGGGCCCTGCTCGGTGTTGACGACCGAGTCCTCGGCGTTGACGTTCGTGTTCTCGGTGATCGTGGTGTCGTTGTCCTCGTTGGTGACGTCGCCGTCGCCGAGACCGATCGCGGAGTCGTCGTTGTCGGCGATGTTGGTGCCGGAGCCGACGTTGGAGTTGTCGAGCGTCGAGTCGTTGACGTTGTTGACGTCGCCGTCGCCGAAGTTGATGACGCCGTCGTTGTCGCCGTCGACGTCCACGTCGTTGGCCTGCTGCTCGTTGTTGTCGCCGATGATCGCCCGGTCGACGTCGCCGTCGGCCACGATGCCGGTGTTGGTGCCGGTCACCACGGGCGCCTCGAGGTCGCCGTCGACGCTGACCGCGCCGTCGCTGTTGAAGAGGTTGTCGCCCTCGATGTCGCCGTCGACGACCTGCGAGTTGGCCCCGGTCGCGGCGTTCACGTCGTCGGCCTCGCCGACGGCCACGGCGCCGGCGCCGGACGCGTTGGCAGCGTTGCTGTCGACGTCGATGTCACCGTCGAAGTCGTCGCCGACCTCGACGTTGGTGCTCTGGTCGAGGATCTCGGTGATCACGTCGTTGTCGTTGTTGGTGACCTGGGTGACGTAGGTCAGGTGCTGCACGACCTGCTCCATCGACTGCGGCCCGGAGGTCACGTGCTGGGCCGGCGGGGAGTAGCCGCCGCCACCGCCACCGCCGCCGCTGGTGTAGCTCTGCAGCGCGCTGCGGGCGTCGGCCGGGAAGCCGGGGTCGCCGCAGGCCTGCTGCACGATCGCCGGCATGTCCAGACCGGACAGGTCGTGCTCGGTGATGCCCGAGGCGACCAGCTCGCCCTGCGGGTTCTGCGCGAACTGAAGTGCCTTGGTGGGGTCGCTCGCCAGCTGCTTGACGAAGTTGACCAGGAGGTTGGTGAGCTCGACGTTCTGCATTTCCGGTTCCTCCTTCTGAGGATGTCTCCCGGCCTGTCTGGCGGGTATGGAAATAGCGTCGCGGCTGGCCCACCCCCCGGACATCGGGAAGACCCCCCTGGCTAGGGGGAGGGGATAGGGGGATCGGCCGGTACACAGCAGACCGCGAAATCGACCTCTGATGACGCAGAGTGTCAGGAATTGAGCAGGGATTTCAGCGCGGCGACGAACTCGGCTCGATCGGTGGCGCCGACCTTGACGCGGATGCGGGCCACGTGGTGCTCGACGGTCTTCGGCGAGATGTAGAGCTGCGCCCCGATCTCCTTGTGCGTGCGGCCGTCCAGCACCAACCGGGCCACCTCGACCTCGCGCTCGGACAGCCCGGCCGAGTTGCTCTCGCCGGAGCCGGACCGGTCCTGCTCCACACCGGACAGTTCGCGGGCCACCTCCAGCAACCGGCGGGCGGCGGCCGGGTCGGCGGTGCGGATCGCGGCGTGTCCGGCCAACCGGGACGCCTCCCAGGGCAGCTCGGCGGCGGCCAGCCCGTCGACGGCCGCCACCACCGCGGCGACGTCGACCGCGCCCGCCATCGAGCGCTCCCAGACCACCGCGGCGGCCACCTGCGCGCGCTGGCGCGGCTGGGCGGCACCGGCGGCGGCGATCGCGGCGGCGGCGGTCGCGACCGCGGCCGGATCGTCGGCTGCCACCGCGAGCTGGAGCCGGATCCAGCCGACGGCTACCGCCCAGGCCGGTGGGCTGTCCAGGCCGGCGACCGCGGCGTCCAGTGTGGTCAGCATCGGCACGATCCGCGCGGGTCGGCGCAGCCGGATCGCCGCGACCGCGAGCTCCTCGACCTGCTCCGCCTGGAACAGGTCGAACGCCTGCCGGGCCAGCACCGGCTCGACGCTGGCCCACGCCTCGCGCAGCTTCGCGATGTCACCCGAGCGCCGGGCCAGGCCGGCGCGCAACGCCGCCGCCAACAACACCTCTCGACCGGGCAGCCCGCTGCCCAGCCGCCGCAGCTCCGCCGCCGCGGTGTCGTAGCGGCCCGCGCGCAGTCGCACCCAGGCCAGCAGGAGCCGGTGCCGCTGTGCGCCGACCGGTCCGCCGACGCCGCGCTCCAGCGCCCGGCCCAACAGGTGCTCGGCGGTGGCGGCATCACCCGCGGCGACGGCGACGACGGCACCCCAGGCGTGCGGCGTGTCCGGCAGCACCACGGCCGGCGGCGTCCGCTCGGCCGCCTCGGCCGCCTCGATCAGCAGAGGTACGGCCGCCGCCGGATCAGCGCCCGCAACGACGACCGCCTCGGCCAGGAGCAGCAGGGGTCCCCTGTTGGAAGGGTCCCCGGTCAGCAGGTCGCGGGCCGCGGCGGCCCGGCCGAGGGCGACCAGGGGTGGCACGGCCAGCAACGGGCCGGGTGGTGCGGCTGCCGCGAGCACCTCTGTCGCGCGGGTCGGCCGGCCGTCGTGCGTCGCGACGGCGCCGGCCACCAGGGCGAGGCGGTGGGTGTCGCCACGCGCGTGCGGGTCGACCGGCAGCCCGACCAGCGCCGCGGCCTCGGCCTGACCCGCGGCGACCAGGGCCGGTTCGGCGCCCGCGTCCACCGCGTCCGCGTACCAGCCGATCGCGGCGGCCGGGTCGGTGAAGCGCAGGCGGTCGCCGGCGGCGCGGAAGACCTCGGCCCCGGTGCGGATCCCGGCGGCCCGCAGCTGGGTCGCGGCCGCGACCGGATCGGCGCCCGAGGCGGCCAGGGCGGCGGCCACCCGGCCGTGCACCCGGCGGCGCTCGGCCGGCGCGAGGTCGTCGAGGAGTGCGGCCGCGACGGCGGGCACCGGCCGTTCCGAGCCGGGCACCAGGAACCCGAGGTCGCGCAGCGTGCGCAGGGCGTCCGCGAGGTCGTCGGGGCGCTGACCGGTCGCGTCGGCCAGCACGTCGTCGGCCAGGTCGAGACCGAGCGCGAGAGTACGGGCGACCTCGGCGACGCCGGCGGACGCCGTGGTGAGCCGCCGCTGCACGCGGGGGAGCAGACCGCCGCCGGCGAGCAGAGTGGCGATCGCCGGCCAGCCCCCCGACGGTTCGTGCAGGTCGGCGCGTCCGGTCAGGGCCGCGACACCGGCGGCGTCGAGCGGACCGAGCTGCTCGACGCCGTCGCGGGCGGCGAGCTCGTCCAGCTCGGCCAGCGCGGGCCGGTCGACGGTCGGGCGGCGGCCGAGCAGCACCGGAACCTGGCGACGGGCCACATCGGACAGCGCCCGGAGCGTCGCCTCGTCGAGCCGGTGCGGGTCGTCGACCACCACGGCCGCCGCGGACGGCGGGACGGTGGGCCGGTCGGGAGTCACCCAGACGGCGTCGGGCGGGGCCAGGGCGCGCAGCCGGTGCGTACGCCCGGCTCCGTCCACCCCGACCACGACCGCCATAAACCGTCAGCCTGCCAGAAGGTCCGTCGGCGCCGCGCTGACGGATACCTGACCTAGGTCTGCACCGCCGCCTCCCCGGTGCGGCGCAGCTTGTGCCAGCGCAGCCGGCCACCCGTCAGGGCGGTGACCAGCGACTGGATCAGCACGAGATACATGAGCTGCCGGTACGCGAACTGTTGCAGCGGCAGCGTCCAGAGTGGGGTGAGCCGCTCCTTGTCGAGCTTGAACGCGACCACGCCGGTCACCACCTGCATGCCGAGCATGGCGAGCCAGGCGAACACGGTCTCCAGTCGGCCGGCGAACAGCACGCCGTAGACGGCCAGCAGGTCGATCACCGGCGCGAGCAGCGGCAGGGCGATGCTGAACAGGGCCAGGAACGGCAGCCCGCGCCGGCCGAAGCGGCCCGACGGCCCGTCGTCGACCAGCGACCGGCGGTGCTTCCACATCGCCTGCATGGTGCCGTAGCTCCACCGGTAGCGCTGCCGCCACAGCTGGCTCAGCGACGCGGGGGCCTCGGTCCAGGCGCGGGCGCGGCCCTCGTACACCACCTTCCAACCGGCGCGGCAGAACGCGATCGTGACGTCGGTGTCCTCGGCGAGGGTGTCGTCGCTCATCCCGCCGATCGCCAGCAGCGCGCCCTTGCGCCACGCGCCGATCGCTCCCGGGACCGTGGGCATGCAGCGCAGCGACTCGTACAGCCGGCGGTCGAGGTTGAAGCCGATCACGTACTCGATGTGCTGCCAGCGGGCGACCAGGCTGGCCCGGTTGCCGACCTTGACGTTGCCGGCGACCGCGCCCACCTCGGGGTCGGCGAACGGCTGCACGAGCTGGCGCACCGAGTCGCTCTCGAACACCGTGTCCCCGTCGACCATCACGACGATGTCGGTGGTGGCCGCGGCGACGCCGGTGTTCAGCGCGCTCGACTTGCCGCCGTTGGGCTTGCGGATGACCCGCACGTTGGGCAGCTCGAGCGACTCGGCGATGTCGGCGGTGTCGTCGGTGGAGCCGTCGTCGACGACGATCACGTCGATGCCGCCCGGATGGTCGCCGCCGGCCAGCGACCGGACGGCCGACTCGATGCCCTCCCGCTCGTTGTAGGCGGGCACGATCACCGTGACCCGCTCGGTCACCGGCGGTCCCCACGACCAGTCGCCGCGGCGCCGCCGGGCCTGGGTGCCGGAGAGCACGAAGAGCAGCAGCGTGCGGATCATCGTCAGGGCGCCGACGACCAGGAACAGCACCGCGAAGAAGTCCAGGGACCAGTCCGCGATCCGGATCGCCGCGGCCAGGGCCAGGCCGCGCTGCTGGTCGGCGGCGGTGGCCGGCGGGTTGGGCAGCACCGTCGGCGCGGCGCCGGTCTCCGGGTCGGTCAGCGCGCGCCGCAGGCCGTCCGAGACCGTGACGAAGCTGTATCCCCGGGCCTGCATCATCGGGATGAACCGGTCGAGCGCCTGCACGGTCTGCTCGCGGTCACCACCGGCGTCGTGCAGCAGGATCACCGCGCCGTCGTCGCCCTGCGGCACCATGCTGGCGACGATCTTGTCGACGCCCGGGCGTTCCCAGTCGCGGCTGTCCAGGTCGTTGACGACGGTGACGTAGCCCATCCGGCCGGCGTTGGTGACCAGCTCCCACGCGGAGTCGTCGATCGCGTCGGCGCGCGACGAGTACGGGAACCGCAGCAGCGAGCTGCGCACCCCGGCCGCCTCGGCCAGCGCGAGCTGGGTCTGCGAGTACTCCATTCGCCGGCGCCACTCGGGGAGCGTCGCGACGTCCGGGTGGGTGAAGGTGTGCACGCCGAGCTCGTGGCCCTTGCCGACCAGGTCCCGGGCCAGCTCGGGATAGCGGACCACCTGGGACCCGATCACGAAGAACGTGCCGTCGGCGTGGTAGCGGTCCAGCGTGGCCATGACCTGCGGCGTCCACCGCGGGTCGGGGCCGTCGTCGAAGGTGAGCGCGATGGTCCTGGGCGGCAGCCGGTAGGAGCGGGCGTCCTCACCCGGCCGCGCGTTGATGATCGGGCCACCGCTGAGGATCTGCTCGGGCACCGACTGGCTCTCCCCCTCGGTGGTGAGGTGGTCGGGGGTGAAGCGGGCGTTCGCGTACGCCTCGACCAGCAGCAGGCTGACGAACACGAAGACCAGGACCGCGGCGACCACCCACTTGGGCTTGGGCACGACCCGGCGAGCGGTCCGCCTGGGTGGCGGCGGATCCGCGGGTACGACCGGAGCCGCGCTCGCCGGTGGTGGGGGCGGCGCCAGCATCACCGCGGTCGACGCCTCCTCGGGCCGACCGCCGGTGCGCTGGCTCGGCAGCACGCGGGTGGCCAGGTTGAGCGGCCAGCGCGGGGGCGGGCCGCCGGGCACGGAGGCGCGGCCGGTGGCCGGCGGCTCGGGGATCGGGATCGGCTGCGTGTCGGCGTCCGGGTCGGGGATCTCGTCCAGCGGCGGATACTCGGCGCGCGGTGGGCCGATCTTCATGCCGGCCGGGACGCTGGCCATCCCGCGGACGGGCTCGCCGGCAATGCCGGCGAGCCCGTCCGCGGGATCACGGGTCGGTGCGCTCATGCGGCGCTGACGGTCGCGGTGGATGCCGGCTCGGCCGTGGCGGTCGTCGCCTCGGTGGTCCGGGTCGCCTCGGGAGCGCTGTCACCACCGGAGCCGGTGCCGCCGGTCGGGTCGCCGGTGCCGTCGTCGCCGGTGCCGACGGGCGTGCCGGTGTCGGAGCCGCCGCCGTTCTCCGGGCCGCTGCCGGTGCCGCCGCCGGTGCCACCACCGGTGTCGCCGCCGCCCCCGGCACCGCCGCCGGACGAGCCGCCGCCGCTCTCGGAGCCGCCGCTGTTGTCGGGGCCGCTGCCCGTGCCGCCGCCGGATCCGCCGCCGGTCTCAGTGCCGCCGCCGTTCCCACCGCCACCCGTGTTGCCGCCGGTGTCGCCGCCACCGTTCCCGCCCGGGTTCTCGATGACCGGTGGTGTGGTCGGCGTCGGTGTGGGCTCCGGGGGCGGGGGCGTGGCCTCCGGCGGTCGGGTCGGTTCGCCCGTGGCCGGTGGCGGCGAGACCGGGGCGGTGCCCTTGGTCGGGCTCGGCGTCGGCCGGGACGCCACCGGGATCGTCGAGGTGCGCACGCCGGGGCCGCCCGGCGCGGTCGGTGGCGGCAGCGGCGCGACGAACGGGCCCGGGTTCGGCGGGCGGAAGGCGGTGCGCAGTGTGGTCTCCGCCGGGGTCCCTTCCCGATCGGGCTGCTGCACTCGGTCGGGGAACGGCATCAGCGCGTGCGGCAACGCGGGACCGCCGGCGATGCTGACCCCGACCAGCGCGGTGTAGCCGAGGCAGACGGCACCGATCCCGTACGCCGCCCAGCGCACGAGACGGCGTCGGCGGCCGGTCTCGTCGACGAAGATCGGCGGCGCGGCGTCCTGCCCGAGGGTCACACCGAGCGGGCCCGTCGGGTCTGCGGCGGTGACGATGATGTCGGTTTGGGGTTCCTGGTCCGGAATCACGCGGGGAAGCGTAGGAAGCACCCTCCGCGATGAGGAGAGGTGCGTCACTCGCCTGAGCGTCGTCGGCCCAGTTCGTAAAACTGCCCGAACCGGCCGTCACCATCACAAGTAACCCGCGCGGGGAGTGTCGCGGAGCGGCTTCTCGCCGCCGTGACCAGCATGGACGTCCAACGTCAACGTCGGTGACGGGCACCGGGTGCGATAGGCCCTGTCCAATAAGCGACACATGTGAGTCTTGTTCGGCGGTGCTCGCGTCGGGAATCCGACCGCACATCTACCCCGCATCACCCGTTGTGCCAGTGATCGCCGCTCGTTAAACTCCCATGTGCGCGCCCCTATCGCCCGCTTCCCCCGTGGCAGGCGATCGGGGCGCGCCCTTTCTTTTCCCCTCCGGCGGCCGGCTCGACGACGTGGGGCTCAGCTCAGCCGTGCTTTGGTGGACGTGCCGAAGCGCTCCGCGACCAATGATTTGAGACCTGCGGGGAATCGATCTTTGGATCGCAGGTGCGGCGCCAGCAAAGCGCGTTGGGCGGCTGCGTCGCCGGCGAAGGCGGCCACCGACTCGGCCGGGTGGGAGTTCGCGACCGCCAGGATGGCGCCCGCCGCGCCTACCGCGCCGGCCATCAGGACCAGGGCGCTCGAACCCACGTAGACCGCCCGATCCCAGACCGCCAGCTCTTGCAGCAGGCGCTCGGCGGAGCCGGTCGAGTCCTTGAGGCCGGCGATCGGCAGGTCCGGCAGCGCCGGCACGGGCACGTCGCCGCCCGCGGTGCCGGGGAAGTGGTACGCCAGCACCTGGGCGTCGCCGGCCGCCTTCGCCGCGGCGTCGTAGTAGGCGTGCAGGTCGCCGGGACGGCGGGGCGGAGCCACCAGCACCGCGTCGGCACCGGCGCCGACCGCGGCCTCGATGCGCGCCGCCGCCGCACCCCGCCAGGCACCGCTCGCGCCGGTCACCACCGGCACCGAGGCGGGCAGGGCGGCACGGACCGCGGCGGTGAGGCCGGCCAGCTCCGCGTCGGTCAGCGTGTCGGCCTCGCCGGTGCTGCCGCCGACCAGCACGGCGCGGACGCCCTCGCCGGCCAGCCGGGCGGCGTGTGCCGCGGTGGCGCGCTCGTCGATCGCGCCGTCGTCGTCGAACAGGGTCACCAGCGCCACCGCGACGCCGGTCCATAGCGGATCGGTCACGACCACCACGCTATATCCAGCGGGACCCCAGCCACATCCGTGCGGACCAGTCCGCGTACGGCATGACGTCGCCGACGAAGACCTTGAAGAAGTAGGCGAAACAGAGCACGACCAGCACGAGGTACGCGCCGGCGATCACGCCGCCGATCAGGCGCCGGTCGGCCAGTTTGCGCGCGGCCTCTGGCGTCGTCGCCACCGCTGGCCGGCCCGCCGGGTACATGATCGCGCCGAGCACGTAGACCACGGCCAGGACCATGAACGGCAGCGCGGGTGCGGTGTAGAAGGAGAACATCGTGCGGCCGTTGTCGATCGCGTACCAGAACCAGGGTGCGAGGCCGAAGAAGATCATCAGCAGGATCGCGCCGGCCCGCCAGTCGCGGCGGGCGATGCCCAGCCAGACCAGCGCGGCCAGGGCCGGAAGGAACGACCACCACAGCACCGGCGTGCCGAGCAGCAGGACCTCCGAGGCGCACGAGTCGGCGCCGCAGGTGCCGGTGTTCGACCAGTAGAACGCCACCGGCCGGCCCAGCAGCAACCATTGCCAGGGCCAGGACTGGTACGTGTGCTTGGTGTCGAGCCCTTCGTGGAACTTGAAGGCCTCGGAGTGGTAGTGCCACAGGTTGTGCAGCGCGCCGATGACCGGTGGCTCGGGCCGGCCGCTGTCGGCCAGCCAGTGCCGATAGAAGCCGTCGTCGGTGAGCAGCCAGCCGCTCCAGCTGGCCACGTAGACGAGGGCGCCGACCACGACGAACATGCCGACCCAGCCGAGCTCGTCGAGCAGCGTGTCGCGGATCGGGTGGCGGGCGCCGACGGTGCGTCGGGCGCCGTACTCCCACCAGAGGATAAGCAGCAGGAACGCCGGCAGGAAGAACAGCGCGCTCCACTTGACCGAGACCGCGCAGCCGAACAGGACGGCCGCCGCGAAGCGCCACCAGGGAAACGCGAACGGCAGGCGACCGGCGCGACCGAGGCGGGTCGGGTCCAGGCCGGCCTCCATCGCCGTCAGCCAGCGCCGCCGGCGGCTGTCGCGGTCGGCGACCAGGGCGCCGAACGCGGCGAGGATGAACAGCAGCAGGAAGATGTCGAGGATGGCGGTGCGGGACAGCACCAGGTGGAAGCCGTCGAGCGCGAGCAGCAGGCCGGCGGCGGCGCCGAGCACGGTTGAGCCGAACATCCGGCGGGCGACCCGCACCATGATCAGCACGGAGACGGTGCCGGCGACGGCGGCGGAGAAGCGCCAGCCGAGCTCAGGGGCGGCGGTCCACAGGTGGCCGGCCGCGCGCACGTTGCCGTCGGCGTCCTGGTAGCCGAACAGCCACTCGCCGATGGAGATCAGCCATTTGCCGAGCGGCGGGTGTACGACGTACGAGGCGACGTTGTCCTTGTAGTTCCACTCGACGCCCTTGCTCAGCAGGCCGTAGGCGTCCTTGGCGTAGTAGGTCTCGTCGAAGATCTTGCCCGGCGGGTTCGACAGGCCGACGAACCGCACCAGCGCGGCGACGGCGACGACGAAGCCCGTGACCGCCCACGACCACGGGTCGCGGCGCGCGTCGAACGGCAACAGCCGGCGCCGGACGGTGTCGGGGACCGCGCTGGTTCGGGCCGGTATGGCAGAGGGAGCCTCCGGTGCCTCGGCCTCGTCGGGCCCGGCCTCGGGGCTCGCTACGCTCGTCGCCGCCAGGGTCACCCCGCGATCGTAGGCTGCCAGGACCGAATTGGGGTGTTCGGCAGGCAGGCTTGGAGCAGGCCGGTTGGATACGAGGGGGAATGAGATGCCGGAAGACAGCCGGAATGGCCGGTTGATTCTGGTTGGTGCGCCGCTCGGAAACCCGGCCGACGCCTCCACCCGGATGCGTGACGCCCTGGCCGAAGCCGACGTGGTGGCGGCCGAGGACACCCGGCGGCTCGTCCGGCTGGCCCGTGATCTCGGCATCACCGTCGCCGGCCGGATCGTCTCCTACTTCGAGGGCAACGAGGAGCGGCGTACCCCGGAGCTCGTCGAGACCCTCCGTGACGGCGCTGTGGTCGCCCTGGTCACCGACGGCGGGATGCCGAGCGTCTCGGACCCCGGCTACCGGCTGGTCCGTGCGGCGCTCGACGCCGGCCTGCCGGTCACCGCAGCACCTGGCCCGAGTGCCGTGACCACGGCCCTGGCCCTCTCCGGTCTGCCCACCGACCGGTTCTGCTTCGAGGGCTTCCTGCCTCGCACCGGCGGCGCCCGCCGCGCCCGGCTGGCGGCGCTCGCGGCTGAGGAACGCACGCTTGTGCTGTTCGAGGCGCCGCACCGGCTCGCGGTGATGCTCGCCGACCTGGCCACCGCGTTCGGCGCCGACCGGCCGGCCGCGGTCTGCCGGGAGCTGACCAAGACCTACGAGGAAGTCGTGCGCCGGCCGCTGGGCGGGCTCGCCGCGTGGGCGGCTGAGGCCGGCCCGAAGGGTGAGATCACTCTGGTGGTCGCCGGTGCACCGCCGGCGTCGGCCACCCGACCGCCCGACGAGACGTTGCGGGCGGAGGTCGCCGAGGCCGAGGCCGCGGGCAGCTCACGGCGTGACGCGATCGCGGCCGTCGCCGAGCGCCACGGTGTCCGCAAACGCGAGGTCTACGCGATCGTCCACGCGCCGGGTCAGTAGGCAGCGGCCAGGAACCCGATCGTGACCAGCAGGGGCGCGGCCATGCCGAAGACGGCGGCCGTGCGCCGGGCACGCCGGTCCTCGAGCCGCAGCGCTCCGGTCGCGAATACGATGCCGAGGCCGCACAGCAGCACCAGCAGCAGTCCGAGCAGCCAGCGCAGCGTCATGACGGTGCCGTCGGTGAGGTAGGCCGTGGCGCTGCCGGCGTGCACCATCTCGGCCCGCACCTGGGTGCCGGGCGCGGCCTGGGCGCGGGTGGCGCCGACCACGCGGATGCCCTCGGTGGTGAACCGTCCGTCCGCCGAGGTGAACGAGCCCTTGCAGCGCTGGGTCAGGCCGGAGCCGACGCAGCCGGTGACGGTGGCCGTGCCGCTGTCGCCGCGCCCGACCGCGAGCCAGATCGGGTCGGCGGTGACCCACGCGAAGAACGTCCCGAACAGCGCGAGCACCACCAGCAGGGCGAGCGCGGCACGCAGGCGACGCGCCCTGCGCGGGCGGCGGGAGGGGCGCGCGGCGTGCCGGGTGGGCCGGGTGGCGGAACGGGCCTTGGCGGCCAGCCGCGCCGGCGACCAGGCGTCCCGGTCGACCTCCTGCGTGGTCAGCCCGTGCGCGGGTGGGGTCGAGTCCCGCACCGACGCCTCGATCACCCCGCCGCTGCGCGCGCGGGCGGCACCCTGCACGGCGGCGGCGAGGCCGTTGACCGCGGCGGGCTCGCGCGTGGGTGCCGGGATGGTCGCGCGTCCGACCGCGTCCCGTGCCGGGTCAGACTCGTTGGCGGGTACGGCGATCTCCACCTCGTACGCGAGCGGCTCAGGCTCGCCGGCGGTCTCAGGTCGTTCGGGCGTAGCGCTCACGAATCTCATTGGACAACGCCTCACGTCACCCTTCGTGCAGGTAAAGGGCGTGTCGGCGGATAAATCCGGACAATGCGGAAGAGGGTGCCTGGGCTCGCTGGCCGGGCTCCGTCGCGGCTTACTACCCTTGCGCCCATGAGTCACGTTCTCGCCGCGGTCGCCTGGCCCTACGCCAACGGCCCGCGTCACATCGGCCATGTTTCCGGCTTCGGCGTCCCCGCCGACGTGTTCAGCCGTTACATGCGCATGGCCGGGCACGACGTGCTCATGGTGTCGGGCACCGACGAACACGGCACGCCGATCCAGGTGCAGGCCGACAGCGAGGGGCTGACCCCCCGCGAGCTGGCCGACCGCTACAACCGGGTGATCGTCGAGGACCTGCACGGGCTGGGCCTCTCGTACGACCTGTTCACCCGCACCACCACCGGCAACCACTACCAGGTGGTGCAGGACCTGTTCGACGGGCTGTACCGCAACGGCTACATCATCGCGAAGACCACGCTCGGAGCGATCTCGCCGTCGACCGGCCGCACCCTGCCCGACCGCTACATCGAGGGCACCTGCCCGATCTGCGGGTACGGCAGCGCGCGCGGCGACCAGTGCGACAACTGCGGCAACCAGCTCGACCCCGAGCAGCTGATCAACCCCCGGTCGCGGATCAACGGCGAGACGCCGGAGTTCGTGGAGACCGAGCACTTCTTCCTCGACCTGCCCGCGGTGGCCGAGGCGCTGGCCGCCTGGCTGGACACCCGGGAGGGCTGGCGGCCCAACGTGCTGCGCTTCTCCCGCAACCTGCTCGACGACCTCCAGCCCCGGGCGATCACCCGTGACCTCGAGTGGGGCGTGCCGATCCCGCTGGACGGCTGGCGCGACCGCTCCGACAAGCGCATCTACGTCTGGTTCGACGCCGTCATCGGCTACCTGTCGGCCTCGATCGAATGGGCGCGCCGCACCGGCGACCCGTCGGCGTGGAAGAAGTGGTGGTCGGCCGACGGCGAGGGCAAGGACGCCGCCGCGTACTACTTCATGGGCAAGGACAACATCGTCTTCCACTCGGTGATCTGGCCGGCGATCCTGCTGGGCTACTCGGGCCAGGGCTCGCGCGGTGGCTCGCCCGGCGACCTCGGCGCGCTGAACCTGCCGACCGAGGTGGTCTCGAGCGAGTTCCTCACCATGGAGGGGCGCAAGTTCTCCTCGTCGCGGCAGGTCGTCATCTACGTGCGCGACTTCCTGGAGCGCTACGACGCCGACGCATTGCGCTATTTCATCGCCGTGGCCGGGCCGGAGAGCCAGGACACCGACTTCACCTGGGCCGAGTTCCTCCGCCGCAACAACGACGAGCTCGTCGCCGGCTGGGGCAACCTGGTCAACCGGTCGATCTCGATGGCGGCCAAGAACTTCGGCGCGATCCCGCCGGCGGTGGACCTGACCGAGGCGGACGAGGCGCTGCTCGCGGTGGCCAAGGCCGGCTTCGGCACGGTCGGCGGCCTGATCGAGAAGCACCGGCAGAAGCAGGCGATCGGCGAGGCGATGCGAGTGGTCGCCGAGGCCAACAAGTACCTGTCGGAGCAGGCGCCGTGGAAGCTCAAGGACGAGGCCGACAAGCCGCGGATGGGCACCATCCTGCACGTCGCGCTGCAGGTCGTCAGCGACGCCAACACGATGCTGACGCCGTTCCTGCCGCACTCCGCGCAGAAGGTGCACGAGCTGCTCGGCGGCACCGGCACGCACGCGCCGATGCCGTCGATCGAAGAGGTCTCCGACCTCGACGGCGGCCCGTCCTACCCCGTGCTGACCGGTGACTACACCGTCGGCGCGCGCTGGGAGTCGACGCCGATCGAGGCCGGCCGGCAGCTGGCCGCTCCCAAGCCGGTGTTCCGCAAGTTGGACGCGTCGATCGTCGAGGAAGAGCTGGCGAGACTCTCCTAGATCTCGTACCGGTTGTCGACCAGTTGGCGGTCGGTTACCTCGCTGAGCGGCGCCCAGGTCTCGTACACGCCGCGTTCGTAGCACTGGGCGCCGAGGCGGGCGACCGCCTCCGGGTCGGGGCGGCACAGCCGCAGCCGCAGCCAGCCCGACTCCTGGCGCAGCACCAGGCACGGGGAGTCGCGCCAGCGGCCGTACTCGTTGCGGCGGACCAGACTTTCCACCGGGTAGCGGGCCGCCCTGGTCATCGCCAGCACCCGGAACTCGCCCGGCGGGTCGGCCACCGCGACGCACTCCTCGCCGCGGTAGGTGCCGACCAGGTGCACCGCCGACTGCTGGTCGCCCAGCTGCACGTACTCCTGGTCGGGTGGAATGCCCGGAAGCTCCGAGAGCAGCGGACGCCAGCGCGGGCCGGCCATCCGCAGCCAGCCGCGCTGCTCCGGCTGGAAGGTGTAGAGGATCGCCTCGTCACCGTCGGCGGTGTAGGCCACCAGGGTCGCGCCGGCCGGCATGGGCAGGTCGGTGAAGTTGCTGGTCACGAACTCGGGGATGACGTGCCGGCCGCTGGGCGCGAAGCCGGTGCCGAGCACGGGCGCGCCCATGCGGTCGTGCGCCGGCATGCTGACCAGGCCGGGATACCGGTCGTACGAGGGCAGGTCGAAGTCGGACGGGTCGACCGCCCGCCACCGCAGGGCGAACGCGATGTCCTCGCGGTCGCGCCCGTTGTCGGCCTCCGTGCGCAACAGCGTCAGGTCGGCCGGGGTGCGCAGGTGCGCGACGTCGTACTCGCGGTAGCAGAACCCGTGCGGCAGCCGGCCACGCAGGTACGCGGCCACCTGCTGGGCCGAGAGGTGCTTGACCATCCGGGTGCCGCGCCGGATGTGCGCGCTGGCCCGCAGCGACACGAGGATCGGATCACCGGCCGCTGCCGGGTTCTGGCTGCGACTGTGGATCTCGTGCCAACCGACCGCCCGGCTCAGCGGGAGGGTCAGCGGGTCGTCCGGCTCCTCCGGACCGTCGTGGTGCGCCCGGTCGGGGTGGTGCGGATCGGCCGGCCGGCCGTTGACCGCGGTGACCTCGGTGACGTGGGTGTAGCGGTGGAAGGGGTGGCGCGCGCCGGGCCGGGTGTCGGGCTCGAAGCCCTCGTTGCGGTCGGTGCTGAACAGTTCGTACGCGGCACCCCTCGCGATCTCCACCGCCGGGTACGTCAGGTCGCCGAGGGTGACTCGCAGATCGGTAGTGGAGCCCGTGCGCTCCTGGGGGGTGACCGCCACCTGGCAGACCCTAAGTGCGCCGCCTGATCCAGCCATGAACAATTCGTGAACTTCTGCCGTGCGGCGTCGCACGCGGGCGCACACCGTCTATGTGTGATGCTGACCGGCGATGAGCGAGCAACGGAACGAGTCGCGCCAGGAACGTGCCGCCCGCCGTGCGGGGGAGTTCCCGCCGCCGCCACTGCCGTTGGCCGTGCCGGTGGCCGACAGCCACACGCACATCGATATTACGGTAAGCGAGGCCGGCGGCGGCGGGCGCGACGTCTTCGGTCCGGACCCGGTGTCGGGTGCGATCGCGGCGGCGGCCAACGCGGGCGTCGACCGGCTCGTCCAGGTCGGCGTCGACGTCGAGTCGTCCCGTTGGGGTCTGGCCGTGGCCCGGGAGCACACCGCGGTCGTGGCGACGGTGGCGTTGCACCCCAACGAGGCACCCCGGCTGACCAACCTCGACGAGGCGCTGCGGATCATCGAGGGCCTCGCGGCCGACGAGCGGGTCCGCGGCATCGGCGAGACCGGCCTCGACACCTTCCGCACCGGCGACGAGGGCCGGCCGGCGCAGGAGGCCAGCTTCCGGGCGCACATCGCGATCGCCAAGCGGTACGGCAAGACGCTGGTGATCCACGACCGGGACGCGCACGCCGACGTGCTCCGGGTGCTCGACGAGGAGGGTGCGCCCGAGACCGTCGTGTTGCACTGCTTCTCGGGCGACGAGGAGTTCGCCGCCGAGTGCGTCCGGCGCGGCTACCTGCTCTCCTTCGCGGGCACCGTGACCTTCGGCAGCGCGGCCGCCCTCCGCGCCGCCGCCGTGGTGACCCCGGCGGACCAGATGCTGGTGGAGACCGACGCGCCCTACCTGACCCCGATGCCCTATCGCGGCCGGCCGAACGCGTCCTATCTGATCCCGCTCACCGTGCGGGCGCTGGCCGAGGCCAAGGGTGCCGACGTCGACGAGCTGTGCACCGCGATCTCCGCTGCCACCGGGCGCGCCTTCGGGCACTGGTGACGATGACGCTCACGACGCTGGACCCGGGCACCGCGCTGGTGGTGATCGAAGGTGCTGGTGCGGCCGGCGACGCTGACCGACGCGTTCCGGGCGCACGGGCTGCCGGTCGTCCGGGTCCGGGTGTCGTACGCGCGTCGAGCGGATCTTCCCACGGCTCGGTGAGACCGGGACGACCGCGGAGATCATCGAGTTGCTGGACCGGACCCGGCCGTGGCGGCGGTCAGCGGTCGGAGAGCACCGAGAGCACGTTGCCGGCGGGGTCGGTGAACCACGCGATGTCCGGCCCCTCGCCGCGCACGATGCCCTTCTCGTCGTGCGCCATGCCCTCGTACCGCTCGAACCTGATGCCCCGGCTCGCCAGGTCGTCGACCGCGGAGTCGATGTTGGCCACGGGGAAGTTGAGGATCGTGAACGTCGCCGGCTGGTGGTTGGCCTTCGGATAGACCAGCACCTCGGCACCCGCGCCGATGTCGAGCATGAGCATCCCGTTGAGCTCGGAGACGGGGAGGCCGAGCGTGTCGCCGTAGAAGTGCTTGGCGGCGGGGATGTCGTCGACCGAGAAGCCGCTGAACGGTCGGGTTGGCGTGAATGACATGGATGGCCCTTCCGACGAGTCGTCACCCGATCGTCACACGCTCCGCCTGGACGCGCAGGCCTTCCTTATAGGCTCGGCGCCGTGACCGAACTGCTGGGGCCGGCCGAGATCCGTGCACTCGCCGGGCGGCTCGGAGTGGCGCCGACCAAGCGGCTCGGGCAGAACTTCGTGCACGACCCGAACACCGTGCGGCGGATCGTGGCGGCCGCCGACCTCGCGCCGGACGACGTGGTCGTCGAGGTGGGGCCGGGGCTGGGCTCGTTGACCCTCGGCCTGCTCGCGGCCGGAGCCCGGGTGCACGCCGTCGAGATCGACCCGGTGCTGGCCGGTGCATTGGCGGAGACCGCGGCCCAGCACGGCGCGCCCGACGGCGCCCTGACCGTGCACGCGGCCGACGCGTTGCGGATCACGGCCGGGCCGCTCGACCCCGCGCCGACCGCGCTGGTGGCCAACCTGCCGTACAACGTGGCGGTGCCGGTCGTGCTGCACCTGCTCGCCGAGCTGCCCACCCTGCGGCACGGCCTGGTCATGGTGCAGAAGGAGGTCGCCGATCGGCTGACCGCCGGCCCGGGCGGCAAGGTCTACGGCATTCCGTCGGTCAAGCTGGCCTGGTACGCGTCCTCCCGCGCCGCCGGCCGCGTCCCGCCGAGCGTGTTCTGGCCGGTTCCCAACGTCGACTCGGGCCTGGTCGCGTTCACCCGGCGGGAGCCGCCGCGGGCCGACGTACCCCGCGAGGATGTTTTCCGGGTCGTCGACGCCGCCTTCGCCCAGCGCCGCAAGACGCTGCGCGCCGCACTGGCCGGGTGGGCCGGTGGTGCCGAGCGCGCCGCGCAGGTGCTGGTGGCCGCCGGTGTCGATCCCGGCGTCCGGGGCGAGGCACTCGGCGTGGGGGCGTTCGCCGACATCGCGGCAGCGGCCAACGTGACCTCGGCGGCCCCCGAGTAGGCTGACGCCGTGCTGAGCCGGGACATCACTCCGTGACCGAAGCGTGGGAGCCGGAGGACGACGAACGCCCTCGGCTGGGAGCATCCGGCCCGGTCAAGGTCAGGGTCCCGGCAAAGATCAACTTGCACCTGGGTGTCGGCCCGGCGCGCCCGGACGGCTATCACGAGCTCAGCACCGTCTATCACGCGATCGCGCTGCACGACGAGCTGACCGCCCGCCGCGGTGACACGCTCACGCTGACCATGGAGGGTGTCGGCACCGGCGAGCTGGCGCTCGACGAGAGCAACCTGGCGATCCGGGCCGCCCGCGCGCTCGCCCGGCACGCCGGCGTTCCCGCCCATGCCCGCCTCCACCTGCGCAAACAGATCCCGCTCGCGGCCGGGCTGGCCGGTGGCAGCGCCGACGCCGCCGCCGCGCTGGTCGCCTGCGACACGCTCTGGGGCACCGGGATGAGCCGCGACGACCTCGCCTCGGTCGCGGCCGAGATCGGCTCCGACGTGCCCTTCCTGGTGTACGGCGGGACCGCGCTCGGCACCGGCCGCGGCGAGACGGTCAGCCCCGTGCTGGCCCGCCCGACCACCTGGCACTGGGTGGTCGCGATCGCCGACGGAGGCCTGTCCACCCCGGCCGTCTACGCCGAGCTCGACCGGCTGCGTGCGTTGCGGGCCGCCCCGCCGCCGCTGGGCAACGCCGACGACCTGCTCGCCGCGCTCCGCCAGCGCGACCCCGAGGTGCTGGCCGGCGCGCTCGGCAACGACCTCCAGGCCGCCGCCCTCTCCCTGCGCCCGCAGCTCGCGGACGTGCTCAAGGCCGGCCGCGCCGCGGGCGCGCTGGCCGGCATCGTCTCGGGCTCGGGCCCGACCTGCGTCTTCCTGGCCTACGACGCGTCGGAGGCCAACATGATCGCCACCTCGCTGGAGCAGGCCGGCGTCTGCAAAGAGGCCCGCACCGCCACCGGCCCCGTGGCAGGAGCCCGGGTCGTCTGATGGCCAACATCGTCAACTTGGACCGGGTGTCCAAGGGCTACGGCGCGGCCGGGCCGCTGCTGACCGGGGTGTCCGCCGGGATCGACGACGCCGATCGGATCGGCGTGGTCGGTCTCAACGGGGCCGGCAAGTCGACCCTGCTGCGGCTGATCACCCGGCAGGAGGAGCCCGACGACGGGCGGGTGACGCTGCGCCGCGACCTGCGGGTCGGTGCGCTGCCGCAGACCATGAGCTTCGTCGCGGACGCCACCGTGCGGGACGTCGTGATCGGCACCGCCTGGCTCGCCGAGAGCCTGGGCGCGGAGCACGAATGGGCCGGTGACGCCGGCGTACGGGCCATCCTCGACGGCCTCGGCATGGCCCACCTCGGCCTGGACCAGCCCGTCGGCCCGATGTCCGGCGGTGAGCGGCGCCGGGTGGCGCTGGCCGCGCTGCTGGTGCGCCCGGCCGACCTGCTGGTGCTCGACGAGCCGACCAACCACCTCGACGTCGCCGGCGTGGACTGGCTGGCCCGGCACCTGCTCGGCCGCAAGGGCGCGCTGGTCGTGGTCACCCACGACCGGTGGTTCCTCGACGCGGTCTGCACCAGCACGTGGGAGGTCGCCGACCGGACCATCCGGGCGTACGAGGGCGGCTTCGCCGCGTGGACCCTGGCCCGGGCGGAGCGCGAGCGGGTCGCCGCGGCGACCGAGGCCCGCCGGCAGAACCTGCTGCGCAAGGAGATCGCCTGGCTGCGCCGTGGCCCGCCGGCCCGCACCTCGAAGCCGCAGTTCCGGATCGACGCGGCCAACGCGCTGATCGCCGACGTGCCGCCGCCGCGCGACACGCTCTCGCTCCAGCGGCTGTCCACCGCCCGGCTCGGCAAGCAGGTCTACGACCTGGAGCAGGTCTTCCTGACGGCCGGCGACAAGCCGATCCTCGACGACCTGACCTGGCAGGTCGGCCCGGGTGACCGGGTCGCGCTGCTGGGCGCCAACGGGGCCGGCAAGACGACGCTGCTGCGCCTGCTGGCCGGCCGGTCCACGCCGCACGCCGGGCGGTTCACCGTCGGCGCCACGGTCAAGCCCGCGTTCCTCTCGCAGGAGCTGTCCGAGCTGCCGGGCGACCTGCGCGTGCTGGAAGCGGTCGAGGAGGTGGCGCGGCGGGTCAACCTGGGCGGCCGCGAGATCTCCGCCGCCCAGCTCGCCGAGGTGTTCGGCTTCGTCGATCGCCCGTCCGGCGGCGGCACCCGCACGTCGAGCCTGTGGACGCCGGTCAGCGACCTGTCCGGTGGCGAGCGGCGCCGGCTCCAGATGCTCCGGCTGCTGGCCGGCGAGCCGAACGTGCTGCTCTTCGACGAGCCGACCAACGACCTCGACACCGACACCCTGGCCTCGCTCGAGGACCTGCTCGACTCGTGGCCGGGCACGCTGGTCGTGGCCTCCCACGACCGCTACCTGGTCGAGCGCGTCACCGACGTGGTCTACGGGATGTTCGGCGACGGCCGGCTGGTGCACCTGCCCGGCGGCGTCGACGAGTACCTGGACCGGGTCACCGGCCCGGGAGCCGCACCGCCGCTGACCCCGCCGGCCGGTGCCGCGCCGGAGCGGTCCGGATTGTCGGCCGCCGAGGTCCGCGCGGCCCGCAAGGACCTGGTCCGGCTCGAGCGCGCGGTCAGCCGGCTGGAGGAGCGCGAGACCGCGCTGCACGACCAGCTGGCCGCCCACGCCACCGACTACGCCAAGGTCGCCGAGCTCGACGCCCAGCTGCGTGACCTGCGCGCCGAACGCGAGCGCACCGAGGAGGAATGGCTGGCGCTGGCCGAGCGGGTCGACGCCGGGTAGCCCCCGATTCGCAGGTGGCCAGCCGGTTGAGCCACAATCTCTTCGACCGACGACATCGGCGCTGGAGGCAGACGGACCATGCACAACCCCATCAACCACCCCGCGCGCTCGACCTACCGGGTGCTGGCCGGGCTGATCGGGCTCTACCTGGTCGTCTTCGGCGGCATCGGCGTGGCCACCACCGGCGGCGACGGCCTGTTCACCCAGGACGCCGGGCGGGTCCTCGGCCAGGGCAGCAACCTGGCCAACGCGCTGATCAGCCTGGTGGTCGGGGCGATCGTGGTGATCGGCGCCATCGTTGGCCGCAACATCGACGTGGTGGTCAACCGGGTCTTCGGCTGGGTGCTGATGGCGCTGGGCCTGGCCACGCTGGCGACCCTGCGCACCGACGCCAACTACCTCGGCCACACCCTGGCGACCAGCATCGTGATGATGTTGCTGGGCCAGATCCTGCTGCTGGCCGCGATGTACGGCAAGGTCGGCTCGGTGGACGAGCACCAGGCGTGGCAGCGGGCCCGTCTGGAGTTCTGAGCCCGAAGAAAGCGGCTTAGCCCCACAATTGGGGCATGGCGCACTTCCCGCTCAACCACCCGCTCCGGCCGCTCTACCGGACGCTGGCGGGGCTCACCGGCACGTACATCCTGATCTTCGGCTGCGTCTCGCTGACCAAGACGGTCGGCGAGACGCTGTTCGCTCGGGAGAGCAACTGGGCACTGGGGCTGCGTACCAACCTGGCGTTCGCGATCGCCTCGGTGGTCTGGGGTCTGATCGTAATGGTCGCCAACCTGATCGGCGGCAACGTCGGGCACTACACGAACCTCGCCGGCGCGGTCGTCTTCATGGTCACCGGGATCTACATGGTGGCCTTCATGCAGACCCCGGCGAACTTCCTGAACTTCTCGGTCTCGACCGCGGTCGTGTCGCTGATCTTCGGCCTGGTGCTGCTGCTGGCCGGCATGTACGACAAGACCGGGAGCCCGGAGCGGGCGCGGAGCGAACAGGCCTTCAAGACCACCTCGGCACCGCGGGCCGCGCCCCGGCGCTAGCGCTCCTTGACCACGAGGCCCGGCTTGGACTCCAGGTGCGACAGGCCGTTCCAGGCGAGGTTGACCAGGTGGCTGGCAACCACGTCCTTGCGGGGCTTGCGCACCTCCAGCCACCAGCGGCCGGTCAGCGCGACCATGCCCACCAGCGCCTGCGAGTAGAGCTCGGCCAGCTTCGGGTCGAAGCCTCGGGACTTGAACTCGGCACCCAGGATGTGCTCGGCCTGGTGCGCCAGGTCGTTGAGCACGCTGCTGAAGTTGCCGGTCGACGACATCAACGGCGACTCGCGCACCAGCACGCGGAAACCGTCGGTCTCCTGCTCGATGTAGTCCAGCAGGGCGAGAGCCGCCTGCTCGAGCAGCTCGCGCGGGTGCCCGGCGGTCAACGCGTTGGTGATCCGGTCCAGCAGGGAGCGCACCTCGCGGTCGACGACGACCGCGTAGAGGCCCTCCTTGCCACCGAAGTGCTCGTAGACAACTGGTTTGGAGACCTTGGCCCGTGCGGCCACCTCTTCGATCGAGGTGGCGTCGAAGCCACGCTCCGCGAAGAGCTGACGCCCGATCGTGATCAGTTGCTCACGACGCTGGGCCGCGGACATCCGGACACGGGACCGGCCGCCCGCCGGGTTGGTCGGGTCGGCTACCACTCGTGCATCCTGCCAGCCGCCCGGTGCGAGCCGCTGACCCGCACCGGGACGGCCATCAGATCAGGCGTTCGTCTTGACGAGCTTCGCGGCGATCCGCTCGGGCTTGGGCCAGCGCACGTCGTACGCGGCGCCGACCTTCTCGAAGAGCCAGATCGTGCGGGCCGAGATGTCGATCTGGCCCTTCAGGACGCCGTGGCGGGCCGAGGTCGGGTCGGCGTGGTGCAGGTTGTGCCAGCTCTCGCCGAAGGACAGGATCGCCAGCGGCCAGAAGTTGCTGGCCTTGTCGCCCTGGCGCACCTCGAACGGGCGCTCGCCGTAGACGTGGCAGACCGAGTTGATCGACCAGGTGACGTGGTGCAGGACCGCGATCCGGACCAGGCCGGCCCAGAAGAACGCGGTCAGGGCGCCCGTCCAGGACATGGTGACGAGGCCACCGACCAGCGCCGGCGAGAGCGTGGAGATCACGACGAGCAGCGGGAAGAGCCGGTCGACCCGGGCGATCGCCTTGTCGGCCATCAGGTCCGGCGCGAAGCGCGCCCGGTTGCCCAACTCGCGGGAGAACAGCCAACCCACGTGCGCGAAGAACAGGCCCTTGGTCAAGCCCCAGACGCCACCCCCGAAGCGCCACGGCGAGTGCGGATCGCCCTCCTGGTCGGAGAACGCGTGGTGCCGCCGGTGGTCGGCGACCCACTGGATCACGTTGCCCTCGATCGCGAACGAACCGGCCACCGCGAGGGTCACCCGCAGCCAGCGCTTCGCCTTGAACGAGCCGTGCGTGAAGTAGCGGTGGAAACCCACCGTGATGCCGAGTCCCGAGACGACGTAGAGGACCAGCGCGATCGCCGCGTCGGTCCACGACAGCCAACCGCCCACGGCGGCGACCGGGATGGCCGCCAGCACCGCGAGGAACGGCAGGACGACGAAGAACCAGAGTGCGACGAGCACTCCGATCGGCTGCTTGCCCTCGGTGAGTGGCTTCGGGCCGGTGGATGTCTTCGTCTGGTCGGGAGTAGTCGCGGTGATGGTGGTCATGGCACCTCGCAGCGGGTGGGGTGATCAAAAAGTTACGCTTACGTCACCGTAACTTACGGACCCGTAGTTAGCACCTGGTGCAACGCATTATTTAGGTTGGGCTAACTCCTGCGGGGGAACCTGTCACCGTGTGTCTGAAAGAGCGCGACAGGCTAGGCTTACCCGGCTTGATGGGACGTGGGGTAACGGCAGCCCGCCGGACTTTGAATCCGGAAGGTCCTGGTTCGAATCCAGGCGTCCCAGCTCTTCCCGGGTCGCGACGCCGACGGGCGCTCTTTCGGATGACCACGAATCCCCGAGCGTGTGCCCGACTACCATGAGGCCGCACGCTGACCGCCGTCCGACGGGAGCCCCCTCGTGACCGAAGCCCGCACCGTTGTCATCCTCGCCGCGGGTGAGGGAAAACGGATGAAATCGGCTCTGTCGAAGATGCTGCATCCGCTGCTCGGCCGCACCATCGTCGGCCACGTCCTGGAGGCGGCCGCGTCCGTCGGCGCCGAGCGCACGCTGGTCGTCGTCGGGCACGCCGCGGACCAGGTCGAGGCACACCTCGCCGAGGTCGCGCCGCACGCGACCGCGGTGCTCCAGGCGGAGCAGCACGGCACCGGCCACGCGGTGCGCATCGCGCTCGACGCGGTGCCCGACGCGACCGGCACGGTCGTGGTGCTCAACGGCGACGTGCCCCTGCTGCGCGGCGCGACGGTCGAGGCGCTGGTCGCCGCGCACGAGAGCGCCGGCGCCGCCGCGACCGTGCTCACCGCCGAGATCGCCGACCCGACCGGGCTTGGCCGGATCATCCGTGACGAGACCGGTGGCCTCGAGCGCATCGTCGAGGAGCGCGACGCGAGCCCGGCGGAGAAGGCGATCCGCGAGATCAACGCCGGCATCTACGCGTTCGACGCCCGCCTGCTGCGCGCCTCGCTGGCCAAGCTGACCAGCGACAACGACCAGGGCGAGGAATACCTGACCGACGTGCTCGGCCTGCTCGCCGCCGCCGGTGAACCGGTCGCGGTGCACATCGCGGACGACGCGCAGGAGACGTTGGGCTGCAACGACCGGGTCGAGCTGGCCGGCCTGCGGGCGCGCCTGCGCGACCGGGTCAACGCCGACCTGATGCGCTCCGGTGTCACCATCCTCGACCCGGCCACCACCTGGATCGACGTGACGGCGACGGTCGAGCGCGACGCGATGATCGACCAGAACACCCAGCTGCGCGGCGCGACCCGGGTCGGCCCCGGCGCCGTCGTCGGGCCGGACACGACGCTGATCGACACGATCGTGGAGGCCGGCGCCACCGTGCTCCGGGCGCACGCCGTGCAGGCCGAGGTCGGCCCGGGCGCGAGCGTCGGCCCGTACGCGTACCTGCGCCCCGGCAGCCGCCTCGCGGAGAAGTCGAAGGTCGGCACGTTCGTGGAGACCAAGAACTCCGAGATCGGCAAGGGCTCCAAGGTGCCGCACCTGTCGTACGTCGGCGACGCCACGATCGGCGAGCACAGCAACATCGGCGCGGCATCGGTGTTCGTCAACTACGACGGCGTCAAGAAGCACCGCACGGTCATCGGCAGCCACGCCCGCACCGGCTCCGACAACATGTTCGTGGCGCCGGTCGAGGTCGGCGACGGTGCCTACACCGGCGCCGGCACGGTGGTCCGTCGCGACGTACCTCCGGGTGCATTGTCCGTTTCCGGCGGTCAGCAGCGGATCTTCGAGGGATGGGTCGAATCCCGACGTCCGGGCACAGCTGCGGCCGAAGCGGCCAGGCAAGCACGTGACCAACTGCACGTGACCGAAGACGGTCATGCCGCCGCCGACGCTCCGGGTGATACTTCAAGCGAGTAAACATCCGCCGAACTCACGGAGCGCCTCACCCATGGGCAGCATCGTCGCCGAAAACCGCAAGAGCCTGATGCTCTTCTCCGGCCGGGGGTTTCCCGAGCTGGTCAACGAGATCGGCGAGGTGCTCGGCGTGGCGCCGACGCCGACCGACGCCTACGAGTTCGCCAACGGCGAGATCTTCGTCCGCTACCGCGAGTCCGTCCGGGGCTCCGACGCCTTCGTCGTGCAGTCCGCCGGTGAGGGCGTCAACAAGTGGGTGATGGAAACGCTGATCATGGTCGACGCGCTCAAGCGTGGCTCGGCCAAGCGGATCACCGTCGTCCTGCCCTTCTACCCGTACGCCCGGCAGGACAAGAAGCACCGCGGTCGCGAGCCGATCTCCGCGCGGCTGGTCGCCGACCTGCTCAAGCAGGCTGGCGCCAACCGGATCCTCACCGTCGACCTGCACACCGCCCAGATCCAGGGGTTCTTCGACGGCCCGGTCGACCACCTGTTCGCGATGGACATCCTGGCGGGTTACGTCGAGCGCAAGTACGCCGGCCGCCCGATGACCGTGGTCGCCCCGGACTCGGGCCGCGTCCGCGTGGCCGAGCGCTGGACCGACCGGCTGGGCGGCTGCCCGCTGGCCTTCATCCACAAGACCCGTGACCCGCTCAAGCCCAACCAGGTGGTCGCCAACCGGGTCGTCGGTGACGTCGAGGGCCGGGTCTGCCTGATCGTCGACGACATGATCGACACCGGCAGCACGATCTGCAAGGCCGCCGAGATCCTGCACGACAGCGGTGCCGCCGACGTGGTGGTCGCGGCCACCCACGCGCTGCTCTCCGACCCGGCGACCGAGCGGCTCAAGAACAGCCGGATCAGCGAGGTCGTGGTCACCAACACGCTGCCGCTCCCGCCGGAGAAGCGCCTCGACAAGATCACGTCGCTGTCGATCGCGCCGCTGCTGGCCCGCGCCATTCGCGAGGTCTTCGACGACGGGTCCGTTACGACATTGTTCGGCGGTCTTAGTTAGCAGAGCCGGGTTGAGCTAGGGCTCAACCCGCCTTCGGCGGGTTGAGCTAGATAGGGCGGCCCCGGCGGTAAGGTGCCCCGCCGGTCCGGTAGAGTATTGAGGTTGCCACGGCGAGGGTGACCCAGCTGGTTCTCAATTGCAGCCACGGGCGCCGTCATCGACGCGGTGTCCGGGCCAGCCCGCGCGCCTCCTTCGCCCGGCACCGCCGCCGCTTGCACGCAGCCCAGACCAAGATCCAGGAGTTTTCCCGTGTCCGAGGTAAAGATCGCCGCCGAGCCCCGCACCGAGTTCGGCAAGGGTGGTGCCCGCCGCACGCGCCGTGCCGGCCTGGTGCCCGCCGTCCTCTACGGCCACGGCGAGAAGCCCAAGCACATCGCGGTGCCCGCCCGTGAGTTCGCCGCGGCGATCCGCCACGGTGGCGCCAACCAGCTCTTCGCGCTGGAGATCAGCGACGGCACGCAGGCCCTGGCCCTGCCGAAGGCGATCCAGCGTGACCCGGTGAAGGACACCTTCGAGCACATCGACCTGCTGCTCGTCCGCCGTGGCGAGAAGGTCACCGTCGACATCCCGGTGCAGCTCCTCGGCGAGGCGGCGCCCGGCACCCTGGTCGTGCACGAGAGCGACACGCTGTCGGTCAGCGCCGACGCGACCCGCCTGCCGGACCACTTCGAGGTCTCCATCGAGGGCCTCGAGGCCGGCTCCAAGATCACTGCCGGCGACGTCACCCTGCCGGACGGCACCGAGCTCATCGCCGACCCGGAGACCACCATCGCCGTGATCAGCGTCGCGCCGAGCGCCGAGGCGCTCGAGGGCGAGACCGCTGAGGGCGAAGCGGCCGCCGAGGGCGAGGAAGCGGCCGAGGGTGAGGCCGCGGCCTCCGAGGAGCCGGCTGCCGCCGCCTCCTGAGCACGATTTGGTCTGCGCGACAAAGGCCCCTTCCGGCACGACCGGGAGGGGCCTTTCGCTAACTGGTTGTGTCCCTGGGGAGAATTGAGAGCGTGGAAGCGACAGCGCCCTTCCTCGTGGTCGGTCTTGGCAACCCTGGCAAGGAGTACGCCAAGAACCGGCACAACGTGGGCTTCATGGTCGTCGACCTGATCGCCGAGCGGATCGGCGCGAAGTTCGGCCGACACCGCCGCGCGGTCGCGGACGTCGCCGAGGGGCGGCTCGGCTTCGGCGGGCCTCGCCTCGTGCTGGTCAAGCCGCTGACCTACATGAACCTCTCCGGGGGGCCCGCGGTCGCGCTGGCCCAGTTCTACAAGGTGCCGCCGGAGCAGATCATCGCGGTGCACGACGAGCTGGACATCCCGTACGGGCAGATCCGGGCGAAGATCGGCGGCGGCGAGGGCGGCCACAACGGCCTGCGCTCGATGTCGAAGTCGCTGGGCACCAAGGACTACGCCCGGGTGCGGTTCGGCATCGGCCGGCCGCCGGGCCGGCAGGACCCGGCCGACTACGTGCTCAACGACTTCTCCGCCACCGAGCGCAAGGAGCTCGAGTTCCTGGTGGACCGGGCCGCGGACGTCGCGGAGGCGGTCTCCAGCAAGGGCGTTGAATGGGCACAAAACGCATATAACGGATCCTGATCAAGGGCGTATCGCCTGCCCGGTTCCGCCCGTTGTGTCTTAGGCGGCACAACCGGGGAGGCGCGGATGGAACGTGGGCGGTTCGATCCGGCGGCGGTGCGCGACCTGATGGAACGCGGCCTCGACGCCCGTGAGCGAGTCGCCGTCCAGCCGCAACGCCCGGTCCGGACCGGCACGCGCACCACGCCACGCGCCGCCGAGGTCGACCGAGACACGTACACCGCGTCGCGCGGCGCCGAGGTCAGCCCGAGCGCGACCCACCAGCCCGCGGCCGTCGACCGCGACACGCGCACCGCGCCGCGCCGCGGCGAGCTGGAGCGCGGCGCCGCCCGCGCCGCCGAGCTGGAGCGCGGCGCCGCCCCCGGCGGGGAGTTGGAGCGCCGCGCGCCGCACCCGCGTGCCCCCGCGGCTCCACCGCGCCGCTCCCTGCTGCGCCGGATCCCCGGCCGGCACGCCGCCCTGTCCCGCCGGGCCGCGTGGGAGTCGCGCTACCTGCGTACCCTGCTGGTCGCCGATCTCCTTGTCGGCGCCGCCGCCGGCGGGCTCGCCTTCAAGCTGCGCTTCGGTGACGGGGTCACGAGTTACAACCAGGACTATCTGGTGCTGTCCGCGGTGCTGCCGCTCGCGCTGGTGGCGTCGGTCGGGCTGGCCCGGGCGTACGAGGCGAGGTTCCTGTTCGTCGGCACCGACGAGTACCAGCGGGTGATCCGGGCGGGGCTCGGGCTGATCGCGGGCGTCGCGATGGTCTCCTACGCGCTGGAGATCCAGCTGGCCCGCTCGTACGTGCTGATCGCCCTGCCGGCCGCCACCTTCGCCACCGTCGCGGTCCGGTTCGGCCTGCGCAAACGCCTGCACCGCGCCCGCAAGCGGGGTGACTGCCTGCGGCGGGTGATCGTGGTCGGGCACGAGCTCGCCGTCATCCACCTCGCCCGCCAGCTGTGCCGCGAGCGCTACCACGGGCTCGAGGTGGTCGGCGCCTGCCTGCCGCCCCAGCACGACGGCGACATCGGCCTCCCGGTGCTCGGGACCTTCGACGACGTCGCGCACGCGGTCGACGCGTCGGGCGCCGACACCGTGATCGTGCTGTCCTGCCCCGAGATCGACGGGCAGACCCTCCGCCGGCTGGCCTGGCGGCTGGAGCGCGACGATATCGACCTGATCCTGGCCAACGCGCTGATCGACGTGGCCGGCGACCGCACCACGATCCGGCCGGTCGACGGCCTGCCGATGCTGCACGTGGAGCACCCCCGGCTGGAGGGCGCGGCCCGGCTCGTGAAGGAGGTCGTCGATCGGCTGGGCGCGGCGGTGCTGGTGGCGCTGCTGTCACCCGTGCTGTTGGTCGTCGCCCTCTGCATCCGAATCGACTCCAAAGGCCCGGTACTCTTCCGACAGGTACGCACCGGTCGCGACGGCCGGGAGTTCCTGATCTACAAGTTCCGCAGCATGTACCTCGACGCGGAGGCGCGGCTGGCGGAGCTGCGACACCTCAACGAGCACGACGGCGTCCTGTTCAAGATCCGCAACGACCCGCGGATCACCCCGGTGGGGCGCCGGCTGCGCCGGTTCTCGCTCGACGAGCTACCCCAGCTGTTCAACGTGCTGCTCGGCCAGATGTCGCTGGTGGGACCGCGGCCCCCGCTGCCGCACGAGGTCGCGCAGTACGCCGACGACGTGCGACGCCGGCTGGCGGTCAAGCCCGGGATGACCGGGCTGTGGCAGGTGTCGGGCCGGTCCGACCTGTCGTGGGAGGAGGCGGTCCGCTTGGACCTGCGCTATGTGGAGAACTGGTCGCTCTCCCTGGACCTGGTGATCCTGATGCGTACCCTGGCCGCCGTCGTGCGCCCGAGCGGCGCCTACTGACCGATCTAGGAGAGACCCCCTCATGACTCCGCCGGTGATTGACGGCGCGTTCGCCCGCTGGCTGGCCGGGCGCGCCGGGGACCTGCTGCTGCGCACCCGGGACGAGGTCGGCTTCGCTGATCCGCACGCCTTGAAGGCGGCCGGTGACAAGCTGTCACACGAGCTGATCCGCACGGAGCTCGCCCGTTGGCGGCCGGCGGACGCGGTGCTCTCCGAGGAGGACCGGGACGCTCGCGGCACCGGCACCGACCGGCTGGCCGCCGACCGGGTCTGGATCGTCGACCCGCTCGACGGCACGCGCGAGTTCAGCGAGGAGGGCCGCGACGACTGGGCGGTGCACATCGCGCTCTGGGGCCGGCGCGGCACGAGCCCGCACAAGCTGCTCGCCGGCGCGGTCGCGATCCCCGCCCAGCACCGGACGTTGGCGACCGACTTTCCGCCCGCGTACCCGCCGATGGGTCCGCACCCGCGGCTGCGGCTGGCCGCCAGCCGGAGCCGCCCGCCTGCCTTCCTGCACGGACTCGCCGAGGACCTGGACGCCGAGTTGGTGCCGATGGGCTCGGCCGGCGTGAAGATCGCCGCAGTGGTCGGTGGCGAGGTCGACGCCTACGTGCACGGCGGCGGTCAGTACGAGTGGGACTCCGCCGCGCCGGTAGCTGTGGCGACGGCCACTGGCCTGCACGCTTCCCGGATCGATGGATCCGCGCTGAAATACAACGAGACCGATCCCCGGCTCCCGGACGTGGTGGTCTGCCGGAAGGATCTCGCACCACGGTTGCTCGCGGCGCTGCGGCAGCACATCCCGGGGTAAGCTCGCTCGGGAAAAACCTAGTGAACTACTAGACAATCCGAAGGGGTTCCATGCCGCCGGCTTACCGGGTCTCCCACCTCGCGGCGCTCGAGGCGGAGAGCATCTTCGTCATGCGCGAGGTCGTCGCCGAGCTGGAGCGCCCCGTGCTGCTCTTCTCGGGCGGCAAGGACTCGATCGTGATGCTCCGGCTCGCCGAGAAGGCCTTCGCCCCGGCGCGCATCCCGTTCCCGGTCATGCACGTCGACACCGGCCACAACTTCCCCGAGGTGCTGACGTACCGCGACCGCCGGGTTGCCGAGCTCGGTCTGCACCTGGTGGTGGCCAGCGTGCCCGAGGCGCTCGAGTCGGGACTCGTGGTCGAGCCGAGCGACGGCACCCGCAACCGGATCCAGACGCCGGTGCTGCTCGACGCGGTCGAGAAGTACCGCTTCGACGCGCTCTTCGGCGGCGCCCGGCGTGACGAGGAGAAGGCCCGCGCCAAGGAGCGGGTGTTCAGCTTCCGCGACGAGTTCGGCCAGTGGGACCCCAAGAACCAGCGGCCCGAGCTCTGGTCGCTCTACAACGGCCGCCACCACACGGGCGAGTCGATCCGGGTGTTCCCGCTGTCCAACTGGACCGAGCTGGACGTCTGGCACTACATCGCGCAGGAGCGGCTCGACCTGCCGTCGATCTACTACGCGCACGAGCGCACGGTGATCTCCCGCGACGGCATGCTCTACGCGGTCAACGAGTTCATCGCACCGCGCGGCAACGAGCAGCCGTTCACCGCGAAGGTGCGCTACCGGACTGTCGGTGACGCCTCCTGCACCGCGGCGGTCGAGTCCAGCGCGGACACCGTCGAAAAGGTGATCGACGAAGTGGCCGCCACCCGGATCACCGAGCGCGGGGCGACCCGCGGCGACGACCGGGTCAGCGAGGCCGCGATGGAAGACCGCAAGCGGGAGGGCTACTTCTGATGTCGGCACCGACGATCGCTGCCAGCGAGCAGCGCGCCATGGACCTGCTCCGGTTCGCCACCGCGGGCAGCGTCGACGACGGCAAGTCGACCCTGATCGGCCGCCTGCTCTACGACACCAAGTCGCTGTTCACCGACCAGCTCGCGGCCGTCGAGGCGGTCAGCGCGGCTCGCGGCGACGAATACACCAACCTGGCGCTGCTCACCGACGGCCTGCGGGCCGAGCGCGAGCAGGGCATCACGATCGACGTCGCGTACCGCTACTTCGCGACGCCGCGGCGGAAGTTCATCATCGCCGACACGCCGGGGCACATCCAGTACACCCGCAACATGGTGACCGGAGCGTCCACCGCCGACCTCGCGCTGATCCTGGTCGACGCGCGCAAGGGCCTGGTCGAGCAGTCGCGCCGGCACGCGTTCCTCTGCTCCCTGCTGCGGGTGCCGCACCTGGTGCTGTGCGTCAACAAGATGGACCTGGTCGACTGGTCGCAGGAGGTCTTCGACCAGATCGCAGACGAGTTCACCGCGTTCGCCGCCAAGCTCGAGGCGCCCGACCTCTCGGTGATCCCGATCTCGGCGCTCAAGGGCGACAACATCGCTTCGCGCTCCGAGAACATGCCCTGGTACGAGGGCCCGTCGCTGCTGCACCACCTGGAGCACGTGCACATCGCCTCCGACCGCAACCTGGTCGACGTGCGCTTCCCGGTGCAGTACGTGATCCGGCCGCAGTCGACCACGGTCACCGACTACCGGGGATATGCGGGCCAGGTCGCCTCCGGCGTGCTCAAGCCCGGCGACGAGGTGATGGTGCTGCCGTCGGGCCTCACCAGCCGGATCGCCGGCATCGACACCGCCGACGGGCCCGTGGCCGAGGCGTTCCCGCCGATGTCGGTGACCGTGCGCCTGGAAGACGAGATCGACATCTCCCGCGGCGACCTGATCTGCCGACCCAACAACGCGCCGGCGGTAGCCCAGGACATCGAGGCCATGGTCTGCTGGCTCGACGAAAGCCGGCCGCTGCGGGTCGGTGGGAAGTATTCGTTGAAGCACACGACGCGGTCGGTGCGGGCGGTCGTTCGCGGCCTGCACTACCGGCTCGACGTCAACTCCCTGCACCGCGACGAGGAAGCCGGCGAGCTGAAGCTGAACGAGATCGGCCGGTTGAAGCTGCGCACCACAGCACCCCTGCTCGCCGACGAATACCGCCGCAACCGCACGACGGGTGGATTCATCCTCATTGACGAAACCACCAACCGCACCGTTGCCGCCGGCATGATCGTCGAAGCCAGCTGAGCGATCGATTCAAAGACGATCATTACTCGGGTTCGCGGTGGTGCGGACCGTTCCTCCCGCGAGGGACCGCTCCGCTTCGCTCCGCTGCCAGGTCCGCGTTGGCCAGTCCCGGCGGCGGGTGGTCGCGTGGGCTCGGGCCGCGGCCGGGGCGGCGGGTTGCCGCGTTGCTCGTGGTCGTGCGGGTTGGGCTAGGTGGTATGGGCGGTGCGGCCGCGAGCCCGTCGGCGGCTGGGCCCAGCGCGGCGACGGCACCGTCGAGGGTCTGCCGGACCACCCCGCGGTAGGCCGCCCGGCGGGCTCAGCCGGGGCGGCGGGTGGCCGCGACAGCGAGGATCGCGCCCAGCAGCAGCGGTGGGCCGTGGATGTTGCGTAGCGCCGTCAGAGCTGTGCCCACCCCCAACGCGGCCACCGCGACGATCTTGCCCAAGGTGCGGTTGCCGCGGCCCTGTTCGCCGCCCATGACCAGAGCGATCTGCACGGCCGCTCCTCCGGCGGCACCGATGTAGAGGGCTGTTTCCGAGGCCGTGCCGAGAATCGCGACCGACCACCAGGCCACGCCCGCCGGCAGCCAGAGGTGGCGCGGGCGGAGCTCCGGGTCGGTGGCGTCCGCCCGCCAGGCGGCGGACGGGCGCAAGGGGCGGGTAAGCAGCGCGACCGTCAGGGCGCCGGCCAGCCCGCAGATCGCGATGGAGTTGCCGCCGCCGAAAGGTTGCCAGGCCAGCGCGATGCCCTCGGCCGCCAGGCCGCAGCCGAAGTAGCACGTTGCCCAGAGCCAGCGGCGCACGGTGAGCTCGGCCAAGGCCCCGATCAGGAGCAGGAACAGCAGGTTCGAGATCGTGCCGAACCAGCCGCCGTCCTGCACCAGCAGCGACGTGAAAAGCCGCCACACCTGGCCGTCCCGGATCGCGGGCGTCCGTTGCAGCGTCGTCAGCACAGCCGGGAAGGCGAACTGCGACAGGCTGAACGCCGCCGTGACCGCGAGGACGGCCAAGGTGAGGGGGATCCGCCGCGCGGCGGTCACCCGACGCGTTCCGCCCCGGCACCCGGGCGGGCGGCGAACCAGACCGGCTCGGTGAAGCCCCGCCCGGCGTAGGCGGCGGCGACCGCGGCGGCCACCCGCTCCGTGTCGGCCGCGTCGACCAGCGCCAGCACGCAGCCGCCGAAGCCGCCACCGGTCATCCGGGCGCCGTACGCACCCGCGGTCAGCGCCGTCGACACCGCGAGGTCGACCTCCGGCACCGTGATCTCGAAGTCGTCGCGCATCGAGGCGTGCGAGGCCGTCAGCAGCGGGCCGATCTCGCGCACCCGGCCGGCCCGGAGCAGGGCGACCGTGTCCAGCACCCGCTGGTTCTCGGTGACCACGTGCCGCACCCGACGGCGCATCACCTCGTCGGACAGCGCGGCCAGCGCCGCGTCGAGGTCCTCGACGTCGCGCAGCGCGGGCACACCGAGCGTGGCAGCCGCCTCCTCGCAGGCGCGCCGCCGCGAGGCGTACTCTCCGCCGGCGTGCCGGTGCGGTGCCCGGGTGTCGACGACCAGCACGGCCAGCCCGGACGCGGCGACGTCGAACGGGATCTGTTCGATGGCCAGCGAACGGCAGTCGAGGAAGAGCGCGTGCCCGTCGACCGCGCGGATCGAGGCGGACTGGTCCATGATCCCGCAGGGCATGCCGACGTAGTCGTTCTCGGCCCGCTGCGCCAGCGCCGGCCGGTCCTCGACCGGCACGTCGAGGCCGCCTAGGTCGGCCAGGGCGGTCAGCACGGCCGACTCGAGCGCGGCCGACGACGAGAGCCCGGCGCCGGCCGGCACGTCGGAGGCGACGGCCAGGTCCGCGCCCGGCACCTCGTACCCCTTGGATCGCAGGGTCCACACCACGCCGGCGACGTAACCGGCCCAGCCCTCGACGCGCCCGGGATCGTCGGCCTCCGCCGCGCCGAACTCGACCGTCTCGCCGGTCTGCTCGGACCACACGCGCCACTGCGGCTCGGGCCGGGCCGCCGCCGCGACCACCACCCGGTGCGGGAGTGCGAAGGGGAGCACAAAACCGTCGTTGTAGTCGGTGTGCTCACCGATGAGGTTGACGCGTCCGGGCGCGGCCCACAGCCCGGCCGGTTCGGCGCCGAAAGCGGATGAGAAGCCCGCGGCCGCGCGGGAGGGGACGTCGCTCATGGCCTGCATCCCATCACAACCGTTCGGCGGGACGAGCAGGACGTGTCTACGATCGCTTCATGCAGGACCAACCCGGCACAGCCGGGCCCCGTCGGCGCTTTCCGACGGGGCGTCCCCAACGCAATCCCGGCCCGGTCGCCCGGCGTCTGGCCCGCCTCGTCGTGCGGACGGCCGATGGCCTGACCGCGGCGCTCGGCGCCGACCCGTCGGCGGGGCGTGAGCAGATCAGCGAGGCCGACCTGCGTGACCTGGTCGCCGCCAGCACCCGCCTGGACCCGGTCGAACGCCGGATCATCGACGAGGTGCTGGTGGCGCGCGACACCATGGTGCGCGAGGTGATGCGGCCCCGCACCGAGGTCACGTTCCTGTCCGCGCGGCAGACGCTGACCGAGGTCGCCGAACGCGTCCGGCTCGAGACCCACACCCGCTATCCCGTGGTCGACGGCACGCAGGACGACGTGGTCGGCTTCGTGCACCTGCGCGACCTGCTGATCCGCCCGGACGGCGACGGCCGCCTGACCATCGGCGAGCTGACCCGCGAGGTGAAGCGGATTCCGGCGAGCAAGCGGGTGCTGGTCGCGCTTACCGAGATGCGCCGCGAGCGGCACCACCTGGCGGTGGTGATCGACGAGTACGGCGGCACCGCCGGCATCGTCACCCTCGAGGACCTCATCGAAGAGGTGGTCGGCGAGATCCACGACGAGTACGACGTCGAGCCGGATCCCATGCCCGGCCGTCCGTCCGATCTCGACGGCCGCCTCAACCTCGCGGACTTCGCCGAGCGTGCTGGCTTCGACCTGCCGCCCGGCCCGTACGAGACGGTCGGCGGTTACGTGATGGCCAGCCTCGGCCGGGTGCCCGAGGTCGGCGACGAGGCCTATGTCCCCGGCGACGAGGGATGGGTGCTGCGGGTGCTCGAGCTCGACGGCCGCCGGGTCGCCCGGGTCGCCATCCACGCCGCCCCACCGCAACCGGCCGCCGAGCCCGCCCAGGTGATCGCCACCATCCCGATGCCGATGCTGCCCACCCGTGAGTCGGCCACCGCACGCGACTAGTTGACCTGGAGCTTCTGCCAGTTGGTGCCGTCGTGGGAGAACGCGGCCCAGCTGCCGCTGAAGAGCCCGTAGACGACATAGCCCGCGTACGTGCGCCGGATCGCACTGGCCTGCGGCAGGTCGTCGATCGGGTCGAAGGTCCGGCCCTCGTCGTCGCTTACCCACCACGAGCCCGGCTTCCCGTTGGGATGCAGGGCCAGCAGGCGGCCGTCGAGCAGCGGCACCAAGTCGCCGGTGAACGGTGCCGGCTCCCCGCCGGAGGCCAGCAACGTCGCGGTGAAGTGCTTGCCGTCGTCGGTCGAGTGGTAGATCCCGAGCACCTGGCCGGCCTCGTTGTGGGCCACCGCGTAGGCCTCGGTCCCCAGCGTGCTGACGGTCACCGAGTCCGTCGGGTCGGCCGGGGCCGGCAGCGTCGTCGTCGTCCAACTGCGGCCGGAGTCCCGGCTGACCGACACGGCGGGGCTGGTGCCGACCAGACCGCCGACCCACCAGGCTCCGTCGGCGGTCGGTGCCGGCGCGACCCAGCGGGCCGTCGACAGCTGGGGCTGGTTGCGCAGGTCCCCGAGCCGCCCACGGTCCCAGCTCCACACGACCACCTGGCCGCCCGGCTGCTCGACCCTGGGCAGTTGGTCCGGCCCGATCTCGGCCTGCTCCGACTCCACCGGGTTGTTGACGATCTGCCAGCTGGACCCGTCCGCGGACGACCGGTCAAGGTCGCCGTCCAGCAGCCAGTGGCCGCCCGGGAAGGCGACCAGGTCGACGGGTCCACTGCCCGTCGGTGTGACGGTGGCCCGCTGCCAGGACAGCCCACCGTCGGTGGTCCGGGCTAGCTCCGGGCAGCGCGGCACGCAGCCGGCGGCCGCGAAGCCGTTGTCCCGGTCGGCGAACTCCACCTCGGCGATCTCGCCGTCCAGGCCGTAGACCGGTGCGGGGGAGAGGCCGACGATCTCGATGCCGCCGCCCCGGTAGACCGGCGCGATGGGCGGCGGGTCCGTCGCGGTGACACTGGGTGGGCCGTCGTGCTGCCAGGGCCGGGCGGCCAGGCCGACGACGCCGAGCACGGCGAGCGCGGTGGCGCCGGCGGCCGCGGCCCGTCGGCGGCGGATCCGGGTCGCGCGCCGGCGGACGACCGCCAGCGGTGGCTGCTCGATTTCGTCGAGCAGGGCCGAGCGGGACCGGGCGAGCTTGGTTTCAAGATCGGGCACGGGTCACCTCCGTCCGATAGCCGTCCAGCAGGCCGGCCAGCGCCGTGCGCGCCCGGGACAGGCGTGACTTGACCGTGCCGGTGGGCACGCCGAGCACGGCGGCCACCTCCTCGACCGGCAGGTCGGCGTAGTAGTGCAGCACCACCACCTCGCGGAAGCTGGCCGGCAGCGCGGCCAGGGCGGCGCGCAGGTCCGCGCGCTCGGGGCCGGGTGCCGCCTCCACCATCCGCGCGATCGGGCGGTCGCGGAGCAGGATCGCGTCCAACAGCTTGCGCCGCCGCCAGCGGCGCCGGACCACGTTGACCGCGACCGTGCGCAGCCACGCCTCCGGGTTGTCCACGTCGGCGAGACCCCGCGGCCGGGCCAGCGCCCGGGCGAATGCCTCCTGCACCACGTCCTGTGCCTCCGTCAGGTCGGTGGTGAACGCGTAGACCTGCGCGACCAGGCGGCGATAGCAGGCGTGGTAGAGCTCCTCCATCGCCTGCTCGCCCCGGTCGCGGGTCACCCGTGCACCCTCGTCGTGCGCCAATCGCCGTCCTTCCGGTTCTGGCCACACCGTACGAGTTCCGAGGGGCTGCCGGGGTTCCCCGAGAGGGCTGGCAGAATTGCCGGCATGTCCGACGCCACCCCGAACGCCGCCCGGCCCCGGGTCCTTTCCGGGATCCAGCCGACCGCCGACTCCTTCCACATGGGGAACTACCTCGGCGCGATCCGGCAGTGGGTGGCGTTGCAGGAGACGCACGACGCCTTCTACTGCGTGGTCGACCTGCACGCGATCACGGCGGGCCACGACCCGGCGGTGCTGCGGGCACGCACCCGGGCCTCCGCCGCGCAGCTCCTCGCGCTCGGCCTCGACCCCGAGCGCTGCACCCTGTTCGTGCAGTCGCAGGTGCCCGAGCACCCGATGCTGGCCTGGGTGCTGAGCTGCATCACGGGCTTCGGCGAGGCCAGCCGGATGGTGCAGTTCAAGGACAAGTCGGCGAAGCAGGGCGCGGACCGGGCCAGCGTCGGCCTGTTCACGTACCCGATCCTCCAGGCCGCGGACATCCTGCTCTACCAGGCCGACGCGGTGCCGGTCGGCGAGGACCAGCGCCAGCACCTCGAGCTGACCCGCGACCTGGCCGGGCGGTTCAACACCCAGTTCGGCAAGACCTTCACGCTGCCGGCGCCGTTCATCGTGCGCGACACCGCGAAGATCACCGACCTGCAGGAGCCGACCGCGAAGATGTCGAAGTCGTCGTCCTCGCCCGCCGGCATCATCGAGCTGCTCGACGACCCGGCCAGGTCGGCGAAGAAGATCCGCTCGGCGGTCACCGACACCGGCCGGGAGATCGTCTACGACCCGGCCACCAAGCCGGGCGTCTCCAACCTGCTCACCATGTACTCGGTGCTGGCCGGCAAGTCGATCGACGAGCTGGTGGCGGCGTTCGAGGGCCGGGGCTACGGCGATCTGAAGAAGGAGCTCGGCGAGGTGGTGGCCGAGTTCGTCAAGCCGATCCAGGAGCGCACGAAGGCCTACCTGGACGATCCGGCTCAGCTCGACAAGCTCCTCGCCATGGGCGCCGACAAGGCCCGGGTGGTGGCCTCGGCGACGCTGGCCACGGCGTACGAGCGGGTGGGCTTCTTCCCGAGCCGCGGCGCCTGACGCCTGCCACCGCGGATCGGCTAGATCCGCAAGAATGTCCCGTGTGAACGTCTTCGCACGGCTCGAGGCCAGCATCAACCGGGGCCTCGACCGTGCGCGAGCCCGCTCGGGTGCGTTCGACCACTTCTACCGCACCGCCGACCGCTTCGGCTACGTGCTGGGCGGCCGGCTGGCCGCGGCGATCGCGTACTACGGCTTCTTCGCGATCTTCGCCTTCGCCCTGGTCGGCTACGCGGTCTTCGGCTTCGTGCTCAACAACGGCCAGGTCAACGAGGCGGTCGTCAGCTTCCTCACCGACAACCTGCCGTTCCTCGACATCAACAACGTCGAGGACGCGGTATCCGGCGTGCAGACCACCGGGCGCCCGATCGGCATCGTCGGCCTGGTCGGCCTGGTCTTCACCGGCATCGGCTGGGTCGAGGCGATCCGGTCCTCGCAGCGACTGGTGCACGGCTTCCAGCAGCAACCCGGCAACCTGGTCGTCCGCCGGATCATCGACGTCGGCGTGCTGATCATCGTCCTGGTCATGTTGATCGTCTCGGTCGGTGCCGTCGACGGGCTCAAGACCCTGCTCGTCTGGGGGATCGGCGACGGTGGCACCTGGTTGATGGCGCTCACGTACTTCCTGACCGTGCTGGTCAACCTGGTGATCGCCTTCGCCCTGCTGTGCGCGATCCCGCGGATCCGGATGAGCCCACGCCGCCTGGTGATCCCGCTGATCATGGTCGGCGGCGGCCTGACCGTGCTCAACTCGGTCGGTCGGCTCTACGTGAACTGGGTGCGCGACAACGCGGCGTACGCCCTGGTCGGTCCGGTCGGGTTGTTGATCTACCTGTACCTCTACAACCAGATCCTGATCTGGGCCGCCGCCGTGGCCGCCACCGACACCCACGGCACCGTGCGCGATCTGGGTGCCGCCCCGCCGGAGCCGTTCCCGCCGCACACGGTCTCGCCGGTCGACCATGACGAAGATGACCCGGAGAACGGACACCCAGGAGCGGCCGGCAGCGCATGATGGTCGGATGGGTGCACTGGTGACCTTGCGGCTGCCCGACGACTCGCCGCTACACGAGCTGCCATGGATCATCACGTTCGGCCCGCTGGGCGACGACGAGGAGTGGGAGCCGGTGGTGAGCGGGCCGTACGAGCGCCCGCACGCGCTGGCCCTGGCCCAGTCGATAGTCGCCGACGAGGAGCTCATGGCCGTCGTCGAGCCCTGCATGCCGCACATCTCGGCGGAGGAGATCCGCGGTGAGATCGAGGCCGCCCGAATCTCGGCCTTCCGCGACGACCGCCCGGCCGACGGATCGCTGGACGACCTGGACCTCGAGGACGAGGACGGCGACGCCTTCGGTGAGGACGAGGAGGGCTACGCGGCCGCTCCGCCCACCCCGGACCAGGTGATGGCCGGCTGGGGCCGGATCGCCGCCAAGCTCACGGCACCCAGGGCCGACAACCCCTGAACGCGGTGGTGCCCCGGCGGACCGAAGTCGACGCCGGGGCACCGTACCCACCACACCCCCACCACAGGGGCCTCGTACGTAACGGGTTACCCCAACGCCACCGGTTTCAACCATGCCGCCGCGTCAACGGGCAGAAAATCTCCGTCGAAGGGCTCGCTGGCGACGATGGGCGTGCCGTAGCGGCGCACGTCGACCGGCTCGCCGCCGAGGTTGACCACGCAGGCCAGCTCGCCCCGGCGGAACGCGAGCACGCCCGGTTCGGCCTCGGTCCACGTCAGCTCGCCGCCGCCCAGCGCGGGCTCGGACCGGCGCAGCCGCAGGGCCGCCCGGTAGAGCTCCAGCGTCGAGCCGGGGTCGCCCTCCTGCGTGGCCACGGTGTGCGCGGTCCAGGTGGCGGGCGCCGGCAGCCACGCGCCGGCCGGGCCGAACCCGAACGGGGCCGCCTCGCCGGACCAGGGCAGCGGCACCCGGCAGCCGTCGCGGCTCTCCCCGGTGCGCCGGAACGCCGGATCCTGGCGCAGCTCGTCGGGTAGGTCGAGGACCTCGTCCAGGCCGAGCTCCTCACCCTGGTAGAGGTAGGCGACGCCGGGCAGGGCGAGCATCAGTAGGGCCGCGGCCCGAGCCCGGCGCAGGCCGAGCGCGCCGCCGCCGTACCGCGTGACGTGCCGTTGCTTGTCGTGGTTGGACAGCACCCAGGTCGTGGGCGCGCCGACCAGCGTCGCCTCGGCCAGCGCGGTGTCGATCACCTTGCGGAACGAGTCGACGGACCAGGTGGCGTGCAGGAAGTCGAAGTTGAAGACCTGGTGCAGCTCGTCGGGGCCGACGTAGCGGGCCAGCCGTTCTGGGCTGGACGCCCAGGCCTCGGCGACCGCCATGCGGCCGCCGGGGTAGCTGTCGAGGATCCGCCGCCAGACGCGGTAGATCTCGTGCACGCCGTCCTGGTCGAAGTACGGGAGCCGGGTGCCCTCGAGCAGCCGGCTCTGACGCTGGTTGCGGCCGGTCTTGCTGCTGTAGCCGACGTCGGGCAGGCCGGGTGCCTTGATGTTGCCGTGCGCCACGTCGACCCGGAAGCCGTCGACACCCCGGTCGAGCCAGAACCGCAGGATGTCCTCGAACTCGGCGCGCACCTCGGGCAGCTCCCAGTTCAGGTCGGGCTGCTCGGGGTCGAAGATGTGCAGGTACCACTGGCCGTCGGGCAGCCGGGTCCAGGCGTCGCCGCCGAAGATGGACTCCCAGTCGTTGGGTGGCTCGGCGCCGTCCGGGCCGCGGCCGTCGCGGAAGATGTAGCGCTCGCGCTCGGGCGAGCCCGGCCCGGCCGCGAGGGCCGCCTGGAACCAGCGGTGCGCGCTGGAGGTGTGGTTGGGAACGACATCGATGATCACGCGCAGGCCGTACGCGTGCGCGTCGGTCAGCATCGCGTCGAAGTCGGCGAGGTCGCCGAACATCGGGTCGACCTCGCGATAGTCGGTCACGTCGTAGCCGCCGTCGACCATCGGCGACCGGTAGAACGGCGTCAGCCAGACGGCGTCGACGCCGAGGTCGCGAAGGTAGGGCAGACGGTCGCGAAGGCCGGCCAGGTCGCCGATGCCGTCGCCGTCCGAGTCGGCGAAGCTGCGCACGTAGACCTGGTAGACGACCGCGTCGCGCCACCAGGTTGCGCCCGTTTCATCCGCATAAGTCGCCGGTTCTGTTGGCACCGGAGAAGCATGCCGGATCAAAGGCTGACTCTGCAAGGACCCGTCAGGGCTTGCGCAAGCTTCGCAAGGGAACCGGGTCAGGCCGTTCTGGCGATCGCGGTCGACGACCGGACGACCAGCTCAGGGCGGAACAGGTACTCCGAATGGGGTGCCGCGTGCCCTTCGATCTCGTCGACGAGCGCTCGTACCGCCGCGACCGCCATCGCCTCGACCGGCTGACGGACCGTGGTCAGCGGGGGATCGGTGAACGCCATCAGCGGCGAGCCGTCGTAGCCGACCACCGAGACGTCGTCCGGGACCCGCAGCCCGCGGCGTCGCACGCTGCGGATCGCGCCGAGCGCCATCATGTCGGAACCGCAGACGATGCCGGTGACGCCTGCGTCGAGCAGCCGGTGGGTGGCCGCCTCGCCGCCCTCGACGCCGAACAGGGACAACGAGATCAGGCCGTCGAGCTCAGCGTCGTCGGCGCTCACCAGGGTCCGCATCGCGGCTCGGTAGCCGGCGATCTTGCGTCGCACCGGGAGGAACCGGTCCGGCCCGCTGATCAGCCCGATCCGCCGGTGGCCGAGGCTGGTGAGATAGGACACCGCGAGCTCCGCGGCCGCCTGCTCGTCGGGTGAGACGAACGGCGCGGCCAGCCCGTCGACGAAGCCGTTGACCAGCACGATGGGCAGCTCACGGGCGACCAGCCGGCGATAGCGCTCGGGGTCGCCGGTGGCGTCGGCGTGCAGGCCGGAGACGAACACGATGCCGCTGACCTGGCGGTCGAGCAGGATCTCGACGTACTCGTCCTCGGTCGCGCCGCCCGGGGTCTGGGTGCAGAGCAGGAGCGTGTAGCCGCGCTGGGCCAGTGCCGACTCGATGGTCTGCGCGAACTCCGGGAAGATCGGGTTGTTCAGCTCGGGCACCACCAGGCCGACCAGGCCCGCGCTGCGTCTGCGCAGCCGGGCCGGGCGCTCCAGGCCGAGCGCGTCGAGGGCCGCGAGGACGGACTCCCGGGTGTCCGGGGAGACGCCCGGCTTGTCGTTGAGCACGCGGGAGACGGTGGCCTCGCTGACCCGTGCGCGGAGCGCGATGTCGGACAGGCGGGCACGCATGGCTGCACGATATCCGCTGGTCTTTCGCGTCTTGCGCAAGCCCTTGCCGTCAAGCAACAAACTCGAAACAAACTCGGCTACGGGATGAGCGTGCGTACGCCGTCCATGTAGGCGCCCGGGCCGGGGCCGCCGGTCAGCACGCGTTGCAGGGCGTAGCCCGGAACCATGCCGAACAGGGCGGCGCCGACCGCCTCCACGTCGGTGTCGGGCGGCAGTTGGCCGGCATCGCGGGACCGGGTGGCCAGCAGCACGAAGTGGCCGCGCATCCGGCCGTAAGTGTCGGCGACGAACTCGGCCAGCGTCGGGTCGTGCATCGCTTCGGCCCAGACCTGCAGGGCGATCCGGATCAGCCCGTCCGGGCCGGTTCGCCGGTCGACGAACAGGATCGCCCGTTCGACCGCCTCGACGGGCGACAGCGGTGGCTCTTCGGTCGCGAGCTCCTCGAACATCGCCGACGCCTCGCTGAGCACGGATTCGGCGATCGCGGTGATCAGCTCGTTCTTGCTCTTGAAGTAGCGGTAGACCGCGCCGACCGACAGGCCGGCCTCGTCGATGACGTGCACCATCGTCGTGCCGTGGAAGCCCTGCTCGCTGAAGCACCGCTGGGCGGCGTCGAGGATCTGCTGGCGCCGTCCGGCGAGGTGGGCGGCTGAGACGCGTGGCATGGCGCACATCCTAAAACGAACGCTCGTTCATTGACGGCGGGGAACCGTCGATGGGATGCTCGACGCATAAAAGAACGAGCGTTCGTTTTAAGAAAAGGGGATGTCATGCTTCGCCAGGCTCGCCCGCCACTCGTGACCGCCGTCCTGATCGGGGTCGGGATCGTGGTCGCGCAAGCTCTGCTCGTCCCGCTCTTCGCCGGACCCGCCGCCAACCTCGGCCCGCGGGACCTGCCGGTGGTGGTCGCCGGCCCGGCGCCCGCCGCCGACGCGCTCGCCGCCCACCTGCCGCCGGGCGCGTTCGAGATCACCCGCGTGCCGGACGCGGCCGCCGCCGACGCGCTCCTGCGTGACAACCAGGCCTACGCGGCCTTCGTGGTCGGCCCGTCCGGACCGGCCGTGCACACCGCCAGCGGGGCCGGCCCGACCGTGGCCCAGCTGGTCGGCCAGGCCGCCGCGGGGATGAACGCACCGGTCACCGACGTCGTGCCCGGCTCGCCGGACGACCCGCGCGGCGCCGGCTTCGCGTCCGGGTTCCTGCCGTTCGCGCTCACCGCGCTGGCCGCCGGCGCTGCGCTGGCCCTGCTCGTCCGCGACCGCTGGGCGCGGTTCACCGGCGTGCTGGTGTTCGGCGTGCTCGCGGGGCTGGTCGGCCCGCTCGTGCTCCAGCAGTGGCTGGGCGTGCTGACCGGTGACTACCTGCTCAACGCCGCCGCCATCGGGCTCTTCGCCACCGCGGTCGCCGGCATCGTGGCCGGGCTCGGTGCGGTGCTCGGCCGGCCCGGCATCGCGCTCGGCATGCTGACCGTGTTCCTCGTCGGCAACCCGCTGTCGGCGGTCAGCGCGGCGCCCGAGCTCCTGCCGCAGCCATGGGGCGCCATCGGCCAGTTCCTTCCCGTCGGGGCCGGCGGATCGCTGCTGCGGGCGACCGCGTTCTTCGACGGCGCGGGTGCCGCGGGGCCGGCCTGGGTGCTCGGCACGTACGCCCTCGTCGGTTCGCTGCTGGCGGTGGTCGGCGGCGTACGCCCGAAGCGGACAGCACCCGCCCGGGAGCCGGCCGACAGCGTGGCGGTCGCGGCCTGAGCGACAAGCGTCAACAAGGGTCCCTTCCCATGCGGAAAGCGTTGGGAAGGGGCCCTTCCTGACTGCCCGGGCGATTTCGTTCACTTGGAAGTCACGCCTGCGTAACGGCCATCCAACAGTTGATTCTGGATTTTCGTTCCGCGCGGTAGCTGGGGCTACGCTCCCGAGACGTGAACTCACCGCGCATCCCTTGCGGTGTGAAATGGGAAGGGAGACCGTCTTGCGCTCTATGCGTGGGATGCGGATCGTCTCGATACTCGCGGTGGGTGGCCTCATGGCTGGCCTCGCCGCGTGTGGTGACGCTCCGGAAAGCAGCAGCGGCACCGGCGACAGCAGCGCCGCGCCCGCCGCGGGCACCTATAAGGCGTGCATGGTCACCGACATCGGCGGCATCGACGACCGGTCGTTCAACGCGTCGGCCTGGAAGGGTCTCGAAGAGGCCAAGGCCGAAAGCGACAAGCTGGCCGAGCCCAAGAACGTTTCGTCCAAGGCCGAGGCCGACTACGTGCCGAACCTGACGCAGTTCGCCCAGCAGGACTGCAACTTCACCCTGGCCGTCGGCGGTCTGATGGGTGACGCCACCAAGCAGGTCGCGGCGGCCAACGCCGACAAGCAGTTCGCGATCGTCGACTCGGCGATCCCGGGCGCGACCAACGTCTACTCGATGCAGTTCGACACCGCACAGGCCGCGTTCCTCGCCGGCTACCTGTCGGCGGGCTACTCGAAGACCAAGAAGGTCGCGACGTACGGCGGCCTTCCGATTCCCCCGGTCACGATCTTCATGGACGGGTTCGCGGACGGCGTCGCCTACTGGAACCAGCAGAAGAACGACAAGGTCCAGGTGCTCGGCTGGGACAAGGCCGCGCAGAAGGGCCAGTTCGCCCAGAGCTTCACCGACCAGGGCAAGGGCAAGGCGCTCTCGGACGGCTTCGTGGCGCAGGGCGCCGACGTGATCATGCCGGTCGCGGGTGGCACGGGCCTCGGCACCGCCGCCGGTGCGGGCACCAAGTACGCGGTGGTCTGGGTCGACGTCGACGGTTGCGAGAGCGCGCAGCAGTACTGCTCCTCGTTCCTGACCACCGTCGTCAAGAACATCCCCGAGGCGGTCAAGGAGGCGGCGGTCAAGGGTGCGGACAGCACCGGCATGCTGACCGGCTCCTACCTCGGCACCCTCGAGAACAACGGCGTCTCCATCGCGCCGTACCACGAGTTCGACAGCAAGGTCAGCCCCGAGCTCAAGGGCGAGGTCGACAAGCTGAAGGCCGACATCATCGCGGGCACCGTCAAGGTGACCTCGCCGGCCCAGCCGAAGTGAACTAAGTCCGGCCGAACAGCCGGTCCCACCACGGTGGGACCGGCTGTTCCCCGGCCGGTCCCGATCGTGAACAATTCTCCGCACCACACCGTCTGAAGGAGGTCACGCTGAGACTCGAACTGCGCGGCATCACCAAGCGCTTCGGCGACCTCGTGGCCAACGACGACATATCCCTGACCGTCGAGCCCGGCGAGATCCATGCCCTGCTCGGCGAGAACGGCGCCGGCAAGTCGACCCTGATGAACGTCCTCTACGGGCTGCTCCAGCCCGACGAGGGCGAGATCCTGGTCGACGACAAGCCGGTGCGGATCCGCGGTCCGCGCGACGCGATCGCGGCCGGCATCGGCATGGTGCACCAGCACTTCATGCTCGTGCCGGTGTTCACCGTCGCCGAGAACGTGATGCTCGGCGCCGAGCAGACCACCGGTGGCCCGATCGGCTTCCTCGACCGGCGGCGCGCCCGCAAGCTGGTCCGAGAGGTGTCCGACCGCTACCGCCTCGAAGTCGACCCCGACCGCACGGTCGAGGACCTCGCGGTCGGCGTGCAGCAGCGCGTCGAGATCGTCAAGGCTTTGACCCGCGACGTCGACCTGCTGATCCTCGACGAGCCGACCGCCGTGCTGACTCCGCAGGAGACCGCGGACCTGCTCGAGATCATGCGGACGCTCAAGGCCGCCGGCAAGTCGATCGTCTTCATCACGCACAAGCTCAAAGAGGTCCAGGCGATCGCCGACCGGATCACCGTGATCCGGCGTGGTCGGACCGTCGGCACCGCGACGCCCGACACCAGCGAAGAGGAGCTCGCCTCGCTGATGGTCGGCCGGTCCGTGCTGCTCCGGGTCGAGAAGGGTGCCGCCGAGCCCGGCCCGGCCGTGCTCGAGGTCGCCGGCCTCGCCGTCAACGACGACCGGGGCCACCGCGCGGTCGACGGCGTCGACCTGACCGTGCACGCCGGTGAGGTGCTCGGCATCGCCGGTGTCCAGGGCAACGGCCAGACCGAGCTGGTCGAGGCGATCATGGGCTTGCGCCCGGTGGTCGCCGGCAGCACCACGATCGAGGGCCGTCCCACGCTGGGTCTCTCGACGCGCGACATCCTGCGGGCCGGCGTCGGCTACGTGCCCGAGGACCGCAGCGTCGACGGTCTGGTCAAGGACTTCACCGTCGCCGAGAACCTGGTTCTCGACATCTACAACACCGAGCCGTTCGGCACCCGCTGGGTGGTGCGCCCGGAGGCCATCGCCGAGAACGCCCGCGCCCGGATCGAAGAGTTCGACGTGCGCACCGACGCGGCCGGCAACGCCGCCGTGGGCACGCTCTCCGGTGGCAACCAGCAGAAGGTGATCGTCGCCCGGGAGTTCTCCCGCCCGCTCAAGCTGTTCATCGCCGCCCAGCCGACGCGCGGCGTCGACGTCGGGTCGATCGAGTTCATCCACCGGCAGATCGTCCACGAGCGCACGGAGGGCACGGCGGTGCTGCTGGTCTCCAGCGAGCTCGACGAGGTGCTGGCGCTCGCCGACCGGGTCGCCGTCATGTACCGGGGGCGGGTGATCGCCGTGGTGTCGCCGGACACCCCGCGCGAGGAGATCGGTCTGCTGATGGCCGGCGTCACGACGGAAGGCGCCGGCATGGTGAAGGACGGGCACCCCGATGACTGAGCAGACGACGGCGACCGCGGAGGACCTCGCCGCCGCCGGTGCCGACCAGCTGCCGCCACCCAAGACGTTCGCCGGGCGCTACCTGCGCTCGCTGTGGACCGCGAACACGTTCACCGTGACCGTCCTCGCCGTGTTGCTGGCGCTGGTCATCGGCGGCATCCTGATCGCGATCTCCGACGAGAACGTCCGGGCCACCACCTCTTACTTCTTCAGCCGGCCCTCCGACTTCTTCAGCCTTTCCTGGGACAAGGTCAGCGACGCGTACGCCCAGTTGTTCAAGGGCTCGATCGTCGACCCGGCGGCGGTGCAGGCCGCGGCCAACGGCACCGGCAAGTGGGAGCGGGTGTTCTTCCCGATCTCGGAGACGCTGACCTACGCGGCGCCGCTGGCGCTGACCGGTCTCGCGTTCGCGCTGGCGTTCCGCGGCGGCCTCTTCAACATCGGCGTGCAGGGCCAGGCGATCATGGGTGCCGTCGGCGCCGCGCTCGCCGGGTTCCTGCTGCCGCTGCCGGTGGGCATCCACCTGGTCGTCGCGCTGATCTTCGGTGCCGCGGTCGGTGGCGCCTGGGGCTTCGTGCCCGGCTTCCTCAAGGCCCGCACCGGCGCGCACGAGGTCATCACGACCATCATGCTCAACTACGTCGCGCTGTTCTTCCTGGGCTGGCTGATCGTCCAGAAGGGCATCCAGGACCCGGAGCGCTCCGACGCCATCAGCAAGCCGGTCGACGACTCGGCCCAGCTGACCCACCTCCTCGGCTTCGTCGGCCCCAGCCTGCGGGTCAACCTCGGCATCGTGGTCGCGGTCCTGGTGGTCGCCGCGGTCGCCTGGATGCTGCGCCGCTCGACGTTCGGCTTCGAGCTGCGCGCGGTGGGCCTCAACCCCGAGGCGTCGCGCACCGCCGGCATCGGCGTCGGCTCGACGTACGTCCTGGTGATGACGGCCGCCGGCGCGCTGGCCGGGCTCGGTGGCGCGACCATCGTGATGGGCACGGCGGTCAGCCTGACCGGAGCGGTGATCGGCAGCGTCGGCTTCGACGGTCTGCTGGTCGGCCTGCTCGGTCGGGCCAAGCCGTGGGGCGTCTTCTTCGCGGCGCTGCTCTTCGGCGCGCTCCAGGCCGGTGGCAACCGCATGCAGTCGTTCTCCGGGATCTCGCTCGAGCTGGTCGGCGTGATCCAGGCGCTGATCGTGATCTTCGTGGCCGCGCCCGCGCTGGTGAAGACCGTGTTCCGGCTCAAGCCGGCCAAGGTCAGCGGGCTCGGCACCGGCATGTCCAAGGGATGGTGAGACCGTGACGGCCAGCACCGTCGACGCGGCCCAGGCGGTCGTCGAACCGACCCAGTACTGGACCCGGCAACGCAAGGTCGGTGTCGGCCTGGCGGTCGCCGGCGTCCTCGCCGCTGTGCTCTTCGGCGCGCTCGCGACCGGGCGCAGCGCCGAGTTCACGCTGGCCGAGACCATCAGCGGCAGCGCGGTCGGGATCGACGGCCGGATCGGCGCGATCCTGTTCGGCGCGATCGCCGCGCTGGCCGGCGCCGCGATGCTGGTCACCACCCGCCGCCTCTTCAGCTGGCTGTTGGCCCTCGGCATCGTGGCCACGCTGGTCTCGTTCCTCTGCTGGCAGCTCTCGCAGGCGCCGGACAACCTCAACACGATCCCGCTGGGCAGCGTCGCGCGTAGCTCCGTGACCCTGGCCCTGCCGCTGGTCCTCGGCGCGTTGGCCGGTGTCCTCTGCGAGCGCTCCGCGGTGATCAACGTGGCCATCGAGGGACAGTTCCTGATGGGCGCGTTCGCGGCGGCGATGTTCACGACGCTGGCCGGCAGCGTGTGGATCGGCATCCTGGCCGCCGGGGTCGGTGGTCTGATCATCGCGCTGCTGCTGGCCGTGCTGGCGATCCGCTTCCTGGTCGACCAGGTCGTGCTGGGTGTCGTGCTCAACGTGTTCGCGCTCGGCCTGACCGGCTTCCTCTACGAGCAGCTGATGGCCAAGGACCAGGCGCGCTACAACCAGCCGACCTTCGTGCCGGAGTGGGACATCCCGGGCCTGTCGAAGATCCCGCTGCTCGGGCCGGCCCTCTTCAAGGGCAACATCTTCCTGTACGGCGCGATCGTGCTGGTGATCCTGATCCACGTCGGGCTCTTCTACACCCGATGGGGCCTGCGCACGCGGGCGGTCGGCGAGCACCCGGCGGCGGCCGACACCCTCGGCGTGAAGGTGCTCGCCCTGCGCTACCGCAACGTGCTGGTCGGCGGCCTGGTGGCCGGCTTCGGCGGCGCGTACTTCACGCTGCTGTCCACCACCAACTTCAACAAGAACATGACGTCCGGACTCGGCTTCGTCGCGCTGGCCGCGCTGATCTTCGGCCGGTGGAGCCCGATCGGCTCGATGCTGGCGGCACTGTTCTTCGGCTTCTGCAGCGCGCTGGCGGTCAGCCTGGGCTCGATCAACAGCCCGATCCCGAGCGGCTTCCTCAACATGCTGCCGTACCTGGCCACGATCGTCGCGGTCGCCGGTCTCGTCGGCCGGGTCCGCGCGCCCGCCGCGGACGGGACGCCCTATATCAAGGGTTAGGGTCTGCTCATGGAGATCGACTGGGTGGCGCTGCGAGCCGCTGCCGTCGAGGTGATGGGCAACGCGTACGCGCCGTACTCGGACTTTCCGGTCGGCGTCGCGGGTCTCGTCGACGACGGCCGGGTCGTGGTCGGCTGCAACGTGGAGAACGCGTCCTACGGGGTGACCCTGTGCGCCGAGTGCGGCATGGTCTCCGCCCTGCACGCCTCCGGTGGTGGCCGGCTGGTCGCGGTCTCGTGCGTCGACGGCGCCGGCCAGCCCCTGATGCCCTGCGGCCGCTGCCGCCAGCTCCTCTTCGAGCACGGCGGCCCGGACTGCCTGGTCGAGGCACTGCCCGAGCCCCTGCGCGTCGGCGAGCTGCTGCCGCACGCGTTCGGCCCGGCCAACCTCGACCGCGGCCGCGGCGCGATCCCCGAGGTCCCCGAGCGGCTGGCCCGCTGGCGGGGCCGGGGCACGGTGTTCGTGCACACCGACAGCGCCGGCGGCGAGCTGGTCTGGACCGGCTACTGGGAGCGGTCGGCCGGCGAGGGCGAGGAGAAGGGCATCCTCGAGGAGGCGCCGACGTGGTCGGCCGCCCGCGAGGGCATCGAGTGGGCCCGCGCCCGCACGGCCCGCATCGTGATCGTCGACGAGGCCGGCGACACCTGGTGGGCCGGCGAGGGCGAGCCGCCCTCCGAGATCGGAAAGCGGTGGGAGCAGGCGTGAGCGAGCGAAGCGAGCGAACCATTTGGCTCAGCACGCCGGGCGAATGCCCGACCGCGCGAAGCGCGGTCGGAGCATGAGCTTTGCTGCGGTTGACGTCATCCGGACCAAGCGGGATGGCGGGGTGCTCTCCGACGACGCGATCGACTGGGTGGTCGACGCGTACACCAAGGGTGTGGTCGCCGACGAGCAGATGTCGGCGCTCGCCATGGCCATCCTGCTGCGCGGCATGACGCCCGCCGAGATCGCGCGGTGGACCGCCGCGATGATCGCGAGCGGTGAGCGGCTCGACCTCTCCGCGGTGGACCGCCCGACCGCCGACAAGCACAGCACCGGTGGCGTCGGCGACAAGATCACGCTGCCGCTCACCCCGCTGGTCGCCGCCTGCGGCGTCGCCGTGCCGCAGCTCTCCGGCCGCGGCCTGGGGCACACCGGCGGCACGCTCGACAAGCTGGAGTCGATCCCCGGCTGGCGTGCCCGCCTCGACAACGCCGAGTTCATCGCGCAGCTGCGCGACGTGGGCGCGGTGATCTGCGCGGCCGGCGACGGGCTCGCACCCGCCGACCGCAAGCTGTACGCCCTACGCGACGTCACCGGCACGGTCGAGGCCATCCCGCTGATCGCCAGCTCGATCATGAGCAAGAAGATCGCCGAGGGCACCGGCGCGCTGGTGCTCGACGTGAAGGTCGGCTCCGGCGCCTTCATGAAGTCCCTCGACGACGCGCGCGAGCTCGCCCGCACGATGGTCGACCTCGGCACCGCGCACGGGGTGCGCACCGTCGCGCTGCTCACCGACATGTCCACCCCGCTGGGTCTGGCCGTCGGCAACGCCGTGGAGGTCACGGAGTCGGTCGAGGTGCTGGCCGGCGGCGGCCCGGCGGACGTGGTCGAGCTGACCCTGGCCCTGGCCCGCGAGATGCTCGACGCGGCGGGGCGGCCCGACGCCGACCCGGCCGCGGCGCTCGCCGACGGGCGCGCGATGGACGCCTGGCGGTCGATGATCCGGGCGCAGGGCGGCGACCCCGACGCGGCGTTGCCGACCGCGCGCGAGACGCACACGGTCACCGCGACGGCCGACGGGTTCGTGTCGGCGGTCGACGCGTACGCGATCGGCATCGCGGCCTGGCGGCTCGGTGCCGGCCGGGCGCGCAAGGAGGACCCGGTCTCCGCGGCGGCCGGTGTGGTGCTGCACCGGCGGCCGGGCGACCCGGTGCGCGCGGGCGAGCCGCTCTACGAGCTGCGTACCGACGATCCGAGCCGGTTCGAGGCGGCACTTTCGGCCGCCGCCGAGGCGGTGTCGATCTCGGCCGAGCCGCCGGCAGCGGCGCCGCTGGTCATCGATCGCCTCGCCTGACATTCCGCTGGGCGCTCGAAACGGCTATCCTCGCTGGCCAGGGGGATCACCGACGCCAGAGGAACGAACGCCGTGTCCGTGTCTGCTCCCGACCCACGACCCATCAGGGCCGCCAGCGTCGATGAGCTGCGCCGACTCCGGCTGCCGACGCCGCCGGCCGGCTTCCCGTTGGTGTGGGAACCCGGCGACGAGGTCGAGCTGCGGCACACCGGTGACATCGAGGCGCGCACAGCGATCCTGCATCTCGTGCTGGCCCGCTGCTTCGGCATGCCGCCGCAGGCGGCGATGAGCTGGCTGCTCACCTCGCACCTGGTCGAGCTGGTCACGCCTCCGGAATGGCAGTTCGTGGTGGCCGAACGCGGTGACCGCCGGTCGTTCGTGCTGCACCACGACGCCATCTTCGCGCTCGCCTGGCTGCTCGGAATGAGCAAGCACCTGGACCCGACGGCGCCGACCGACGAGCGGCTGATGGATGCGTTGCCGCACCTTCCGGAAGGCGAGACATTCCGGGCATGGCGCTCGCGGATCCTGGCCGCGCCACGGGATGCCGCCGAGGCCGCGGCGATGCTCGACTTCTACTACTGCCTCGACTGGAGCTATCTGGAGGCGGAGCGCCGGGGGATGAACCTGCCCGGGGTGATCGACGCCAACGCGATCGGGCAGCGGCGCTGGGCACTGGAGTGGGCGGTGGTCTTCCGCGGCCCGTACCACGACCCACCGGGCGGCTGGGAAGAAGTGGATCTCTCTACCTAGGTGTCCACACATCCAGCTTGACCGCTGCGGTCACGTCGACCGGGGTGGGCAGCTCGATCGTCGCGGGGTCGCGGTGCCAGGCGCTCGGGCCCATCCCGACCACCGTGGCAACCTCGTCCTGGTCCAGCCGCATGGTCGAGCGCAGCGAGCGCCGCCGGCTCAGCGTGAAGTGCGCGTCGAGGCTGGCCGCCAGCCGTTCCTCCTTGGCCGGGTCGACACTCAGCAGACCGAGCGCCGTGACGAGCTCGGCCAGGTGGTCCGGCTCCGGCGTGACCACCAGCAGCCGGCCGTCCGGGCGCAGGACCCGATGGAACTCCGCGCCGTTGCGGGGCGCGAACACGTCCAGCAGCACGGCGGTGTCGTGGTCGGCCAGCGGCAGCCGGCCCCAGGCGTCGGTGCGCACCGCGCCCGCGCGCTCGTGCGCCCGGGCCGCCCGACGCAGCGCCGGCTTCGACGCGTCCAACACCAGGCCGTGCAGGGCGGGGTTTTCGTCGAGGACGGCCGCCAGGTGCGCTCCGGTGCCCCCGCCGACGTCCACGGCGATCCCCGCGGTCCCACCGGCCGCCTCCGCCAGGGCGGTCGAGACGAACGCGTAGTGCCCCTTGGCGAGGAACGCGGCGCGTGCGGCGACCATCTCCGGCGTGTCACCGGTGTGCGGCGAGCGGCCGGCGCTCAGGTCCGCGTACCCCTGCCGGGCCAGGTCGAAGCTGTGCCCACGGGGACAGCGCAGCGTCCGCTCGTGCGGGCTCAGTGGTTCGCGGCACACCGGACAACGCAGGTACGCCACAACGTCGCGGTTCATCCATCCTCAGCCACTAGGGTCTTTCCATGGTCCCAATCGGCATGGAAGAGATCGTCAAGGCCCCCAAGGCGCTGCTGCACGACCACCTCGACGGCGGGCTGCGCCCGGCGACGATCGTCGAGCTGGCCGCCGAGGTCGACCACACCCTGCCGACCACCGATCCCGGGGAGCTCGGCCGGTGGTTCGTCGAGTCGGCCGACTCCGGGTCGCTCGAACGCTACCTGCAGACGTTCGACCACACCGTCGCCGTGATGCAGACCGCGTCGGCGCTGCACCGGGTCGCCGCCGAGTGCGCGCTCGACCTGGCCGCCGACGGCGTGGTCTACGCCGAGGTCCGGTTCGCACCCGAACAGCACCTGGAGCGCGGTCTTACGCTCGACGGGGTCGTCGAGGCGGTGCTCGGAGGTTTCGCGGCCGGCACCGAGCAGGCGGCGGCCAAGGGCCAGCAGATCCGGGTCGGCACGCTGCTCACCGCGATGCGGCACGCCGCCCGGTCGCAGGAGATCGCCGAGCTCGCCGTCCGCTACCGCGACACCGGTGTGGTCGGCTTCGACATCGCCGGCGCCGAGGCGGGGTTTCCGCCCACCCGGCACCTGGACGCGTTCGAATACCTCCAGCGCGAGAACTTCCACTTCACCATCCACGCCGGCGAGGCGTTCGGGCTGCCCTCGATCTGGCAGGCGATCCAGTGGTGCGGTGCCGACCGGCTGGGGCACGGCGTGCGCCTGGTCGACGACATCACCCCCGGTGGTGACCCGGTGCTCGGCCGGCTGTCCGCGTACGTGCGTGACAAGCGGATCCCGCTGGAGCTGTGCCCGTCGTCCAACGTGCAGACCGGTGCGGCGCCGTCGATCGAGCAGCACCCGATCGGGCTGCTCCGCGACCTGCGCTTCCGGGTCACCGTCAACACCGACAACCGGCTGATGAGCGGCACGTCCATGTCCCGCGAGATGGCGCTGCTCGTCGACGCGTTCGGTTACGGCTGGAGCGAGCTGCAGTGGTTCACCATCAACGCGATGAAGAGCGCCTTCATCCCGTTCGACGAACGGCTCAGCATCATCAATGAGGTGATCAAGCCCGCGTACGCCAAATTGGCCTGACAGCCGTCTTCGCCACACGCGTATTCCGGCGTTTCGGAAGTCCAATCCAGACTTAACGGCTTTTTCTCATCGTCCCTTCGTACTAATCCACCGTGCGCTTCCCCTATAAGGGGCATTGCGCCATGGTCGGTCCTTGGCCGGATCATCGGAAGAAGTACCGACGGCCGGAGATCGACGCTCACCTAGGGTGACGCGGGGCGAACGCGTTGCTGACAAACGGACTGAACATCGCATCAGTACGGCGATCACGGACAGGGTGGGCTTTCTCTTTCCCCGGCCGACGTGATGGAATGCCGGGGGTCCGACCCGCCCGGGTCGGCCGATCGGCGGTGCCCGTGCGCAATTTCCTACGGCGCCGAACCGGAGGGCGGTGACGTGAGCAAGCGGCCGAAGACGGCGAATTCCTTCATGTCGCGTCTCCGCCGGCCAGCCGGCCGGCTTCGTGATCTGCCGATCTGGTCGAAGCTCGGCCTCATCATGATCGTCCCGACCCTGGCGACGATCGTGGTTGGCACCAACGGCCTGATCGACCACATCGACACGTCGGAGAACGCGGACCAGGCACGTGACCTCGCCGTTGTGGTGGAGGCGTCTGGGGATCTCGTCCAGAATCTGCAGAACGAGCGGGCCGCGGCGGCGATGCTGCTCGGTGCCGAGGGCAAGACCGCCATCACGAAATACAAGACGGCGTTCGAGAGCTCGCAGCAGGCGGTCGACCGGGTGGTCAACAGCTACTCGACTCAGCGCGCCTCGCTCAACGACCTGCCGACGAACTTCACCACCACGCTGGCGCAGATCGACGACGGCCTCCAGGGCCTGCCGGGCGTGCGCAGCCAGGTGACGAGCAACAAGTTCGCGTTCACGGACGCGGCCCGGGCCTACAACGCCCTCGTCGACAACCTGCTCAACCTCCGCGACGGCGCCGCCCAGCTGGCTGCCAACACCTCGCTGAGCGAGCGGATGCGTGCGGTCGCGGCCGTCGCGCGGCAGAAGGAGTTCCTCTCCCAGGAGCGCCTCGTCGTGCTGCAGGCCTACAGCGCCGGCGGCATGAACCAGAACCTCAAGAAAGAGTTCATCGCCTCGCAGACCGGCCAGCTCCAGGCCGCCGAGACGTTCATCTCGGTCGCGACGGTGACCGAGGAAGAGCAGTACAACCAGACCGTGGCCGGCTCGGACCTGCGGTCGTCGACCGCGTTCGCCGGCTGGATCACCGGCGTCATGCCCGCGAACGGCGCTCTCGGTGAGGCGCCATTCAAGATCGACTCGTGGGACAGCGCGCTGCTCGGCCACAGCCGGTTGATCCGCAGCGTCGAGCGCCGCCTCGACAACACCGTGGTCGACACCGCCACGACCCTGCGTGACGACGTGCAGCGCCAGGTCCTCATCGAGACCGGCCTGCTGCTCGCCATGCTGCTGCTGGCCATCCTGTTCGCGTGGTTGGTCGCCCGGTCGATGGCGCGGTCGCTGCGCGAGCTGCGGCACGGCGCTCTCGCGGTCGCCCAGTACGGCCTCCCGCAAGCCGTGTCCCGACTACGTGACCCGGCGCTGTCGACCCAGATGTCGCCGGCCCAGCTGGCCAACCAGATCGCCGAGCCGCTGCCGGTCCGCAGCAAGGACGAGTTCGGCCAGGTGACCGAGGCGTTCAACGCGGTCCACCTCGAAGCCGTCCGCACCGCGGCCGAGCAGGCCGCCCTGCGTGCCTCCGTCGCGACGATGTTCGTCAACCTCGCCCGCCGTTCGCAGATCCTGGTCGACCGTCTGATCGGTCACCTCGACCGGCTCGAGCGCGGTGAGGAAGACCCGGACCGCCTGGCCGAGCTCTTCCAGCTCGACCACCTGGCCACCCGGATGCGCCGCAACGACGAAAACCTCCTGGTGCTCGCCGGCGCAGACTCGACGCGTATCCAGCGCGAGCCGGCCGCGCTGATCGACGTGCTGCGCGCCGCGCAGTCCGAGGTCGAGCACTACACCCGGATCGAGTTCGGGGTCATCGACCGGGACATCGAGGTCGCCGCGCACGCGGTCAACGACCTCGTCCACCTGGTCGCGGAGCTGTTCGACAACGCGACCGCGTTCTCCCCGCCCGACTCGAGCGTCATGGTCGAGGCCCGGCGGATCGGTGAGCACGCGGTGCTCTACGTCGAGGACCGTGGCATCGGCATCACCGCCGACCAGCTCAACGACCTCAACGAGCGGCTCGCCACGCCTCCGATGGTCGACGTGGCGGTCTCCCGGATGATGGGCCTGGTCGTGGTCGCGCGGCTGGCCGCACGGCACGGCGTCAAGGTCGAGCTGCGTCCGGCCTCCGACCGCGGCACCGTCGCGGACGTCGCCCTGCCCACCTCGGTGCTGGTACCCCGCGGCCTCACCGGCCGCTCGGGTTCGGGTGCGTTCGAGCTGCCGGTGCAGCAGCCGGCGCAGCCGCAGCAGCCGTCGCGTTCGCCGTTCCCGGCGCCGCTGGCGCTGGAGAGCGGGCCGATGACGCGGTCCGACCGGGAGCTGGCCGGCGCGAGTGGCGGGCTCGCCAGCGCGTTCGGTGGCCGCCCCGGCGACGCGCCGTCCAACGGCTCCAACGGCTTCGGCTCCAACGGCAACGGCAACGGCCGCTCGGGCGGCACGATGCCCGCCTGGTCCGACCTCACCGGTGCCGGTCCGCAGGGCGGAGGTCGTCCCAGCGACCCGTTCGGCGGCCCGCGCGACGAGTCGCTGCCGAACCGCCGTCCGACCGATGGCTGGGCGATGGAGGGCGAGGTGACCGCGGGGCCGCAGTCGCCCGCGATCCCGCGCCAGACGCCGCGCGACAACGGCACGTCTCCCGTGTTCTCGGCTCCGCCGATGATCTCGGTGCCGCCGGTCATCTCCGTGCCCCCGTCGTCGCCCGGGCCCGCGGCCGCGCCGCGTCAGCCCGAGCCGTGGGAGCAGGGTGGCCCGACGCTGCCGCCGAGCGCGCCGGCCGGCCCGCCGATCGCCATGCCGGACAGCCCGGTCGTTCCTGGTCGGTCCGGTGGTCTGCCCGGGCGTCCGACCGGCCAGCCGGAGAGCCCGAGCACGCCGTTCGCGCAGCCGCCGGCGGCTGTTCCGCCGCCCGCCGCGGCACCCCAGCCGGCAGCTCCGTTCGCCGGAGGCAGTGGCTTCGCGGGCTCGCCCGCGGGTGGTCAGGCGCCGCCGGCGTGGCCGCCGGTCGCGGCCGAGCCGCAGCCGGCCGTCGACCACCTCGCGGCCGCCGTCGACATGACCGCCGAGCTGCCCCGGGTCGAGCGCCCGGCAGCGGCTCAGGCGGCCCCGGCCGCTCCCGCGGCCCAGCAGCAGCCCGCCGTCCCGCCGATCATTCCGGCCGCCAACAAGGCCCGGTTCGCCGACGAGACGATGGAACTGCCGATCTTCCGCGAGCTCGAGTCGGCGTGGTTCCGCACGCGCCGGGCCGCAGCGGAAGAGAGCTCGCTGACCACCTCGGCTCCGAGCACCGCGGCAGCCGCCCCGGCGGCCACCGCGGCGCCGTCGACGGCCGACGCGAGGGTGGGCGGCGGTGGAGCCACCGCGGCACCGACGCAGCAGTTCGCCACCGTCGAGGCCACCCAACGGCTCACCAGCTCGCCGCAGTCGCGGGTGGCGCCGGCCGGAGGCAGCGCGACGGGCAGCGGCCTGCCGACCCGTCCGTCGGCGCCGAGCGGACCTCCGCCGCAGCAGCCGCACTCGAACGGCCTCTCCGACGCGGCCAACGGCAACGGTGCCGCCCGTCGGCCCGAGCCGCAGGAGTCGTGGCAGACGGCTGCCGACGACGGATGGCGGGCAGCTTCCGCCATCTCGGAGATGGAAGTGAACGAAACCACGACGGCGGGCCTGCCCAAGCGGGTTCCGATGGCGCAGCTGGTGCCGGGCGGGGTCGACAAGTCCGCCACCTCGGTGCAGAAGCGCACGCCGGAAGCTGTCCGCGGGTTGCTCTCGGCATACCACCGAGGTGTGCAGCGCGGTCGCACCCAGCCCAAGGACGAAACTTCGGATACGACTCCGGCCGGGCAGCCCTCCCAAGCTGGCCACGGTCCGGGTGCCGGGAGCGGTCAGAAGGAGCACGAACGATGACAACCACGCAAGATCTCGGGTGGCTGCTCGCCAACTTCGCCGACCGCGTGCCGGGTGTCGCACACGCGATCGCGGTTTCCGCGGACGGTCTGCTCCTCGCCTCGTCGCGGGACCTCCCGCGCGACCGGGCCGACCAGCTGGCCGCGATCTCGTCGGGTCTGGTCAGCCTGACCCAGGGCGCCGCGCGCTGCTTCGAGGGCGGTGCGGTGCTGCAGAACGTGGTCGAGATGGACAACGGGTTCCTCTTCCTGATGTCGATCTCCGACGGCTCCTCGTTCGCGGTTCTGGCCGCTCGCAGCTGCGACGTCGGCCAGGTCGGCTACGAGATGGCGTTGCTGGTCGACCGGGTCGGTGACGCACTGACCCCGGCGCCGCGCACCGCCGCAGGAATGCTCGGCTAGTCGTTCCGGCGACGGAACGGCGCACCACAACAACACACATACACGACGGGTCCCGACCGATCGGGCCCGCGGCACGGATGCGAAGGGGGTGAGTGGCGATGACCGACCGGGACGAGCCAACCGGCGCGTTGGTGCGGCCGTACGCCGTCACCCGCGGACGCACCAGGCCGCGGCTCGAGATCGCGCTCGAGGCACTCGTCGAAACAACGGTCCGCGGCCGAACCGCCAACTCCACCAAGGGTGGGGGAGGCCGCGAGCACCAATACATCGCCGCGTTGTGCGACGGCCGGTTGCAGTCGCTCGCGGAGATCGCGGCCCGGATGCAGCTCCCGCTGGGTGTTGCCCGGGTCCTGATCGCCGACATGGCCGCCGACGGGCTCGTCGCGGTCTACGAACCGACCTCACTGGAAGACACGAACGATGCGGTGGGCACTGAACTGCTGGAGAGGGTGCTGAGTGGACTTCGCAGGCTCTGACGTGACGCACCGCCCGAGCGCTGGCCGTGTGACGTCGGCGAAGATTGTCATCGCCGGCGGGTTCGGCGTCGGCAAGACCACGCTGGTCGGGTCGGTGTCGGAGATCACGCCGCTGACGACCGAGGCGATCATGACCTCGGCCGGCGTCGGCGTCGACGACACCCGGCAGGTGCCGGGCAAGACGACGACGACCGTCGCCATGGACTTCGGCCGGATCACGATCGACCGTGACCTGATCCTCTACCTGTTCGGCACGCCTGGCCAGACGCGGTTCTGGTTCATGTGGGACGAGCTGGTGCGAGGTGCGATCGGGGCGATCGTGCTGGTCGACACGCGCCGACTAGCCGACTGCTTCGCGGCTATCGACTTCTTTGAGCATCGCCGCCTTCCCTACCTGGTGGCGATCAACTGTTTCGACGGGGTGCAGTACCACGACCCCCAGGACGTCCGCGACGCGCTCGCGATCTCCAGCGACGTCCCGGTCGTGGCCTGCGACGCCCGCAACCGCGAGTCGACCAAGCACGTGCTGATCAGCCTGGTCGAGTACGTGCTCAGCATGCGCCGCTCCCGCGCGGTCGCCCCGGCCTGATCCGGGCCACCCTCACCCACACACAGCAGCAGAAAGCCCCACCGCCTCGGCGGTGGGGCTTTCTGGCGTGTCGGGGAGGGTCAGCTGACGCGGATCCAGGCGCCGCCGGTGACCTGGAAGACGGCCAGCGAGTCATCCGCCATGCCGCCGTGGTTGATCGGCTGGAACTCGTAGGAGCCGGCGATGCCCTCGGTGATGAGGTTCTCCAGGTAGACGCGGATGCGGCCGCGGTCGACACTGCGGCCCAGGCGGGCGGCGTTGGCGATCAGGCGCACCGCGTCGGAGCTGTAGGGCGCGAAGCCGCGGAACGCGCCGTGCTTCTGGATGTAGCGGTAGATGAAGTCGCGCCGGTCGAGGTCGGCCATGGTGGTGTCGGTCAGCGACGTGCCCGCCAGCGACGCGGGGTGCACGGCCAGCGCGCCCTCGGCCTGGTCCTGCTTGTCGGCGTCGGAGAGCGTGTCGTCGGCGACGCCGCCCGGGTCGAAGATGATCTGGCCGCCGTAACTGGCGTTGCGCAGCGAGGACATGGCCGCACCGGAGTCGGGCGCCTGCGCCCAGATGATGACGACTTTCGGGTTCTTCTCGACCACCTTGGCGACGGCCGAGTCGACATTGCTGCCCGTGGGCGGAAGCTCGGACTCGACCTTGATTTTGCCGGCAAGTTTGCTTCGCAGGGCGGCGACGCCGGTCTTGCCGTAGGCGCCACCGGAGTAGATGACACCCACTGTGCTGAGATTTTGGGCGTCGAGCAGGTCGCTCATCATGTCCGCGACGTCTTTGGCGTTGGGCTGGAGCTTGTAGATGTAGGTGCGCGCGGTCAGCGGCGTGACGAGGTTGTCGGCCGATCCGAGGGAGATGAACGGCACCTGCTCGGTCTGCGCCACTGTCAGCATCGCCAGCGAGGTCTCGGCCAGCACGCCGCCGAGCAACGCGTGGACGCCCTCTTTCTGGATGAGCTCCGTCGTCTGCTGCGCTGCGGTGTCGGGCCGGCTGCCGTTGTCGCGGTAGATCATCTTGACCTTGCGGCGCAGGTTACCGACCGGCACGCCCTCTTCGTTGAGCGTGTCGACGGTGATGCGTAGAGCCCGCTCCTGCAGCACGCCGTGCGCCGCGCCAGGGCCTGTCAGCTCGAGGCTGGCGCCGATGATGAGCTCTTCGGAGCCTCGGGTCGTGGGGCCGGGACTGTTGGTGTCATCGGACCCGCAGGCGGCGGTGAAGAGGGTCCCAGCGGTGCCGACGAGGAGGCCCCGTCGGGTCAGCTGGGTCCGGCCGATCGCCGGCTTCGCCATCTGGTGCCGCCTTTCAACAGACCGGCGACGCCCGTCGCCAGATACCACGCGGGTATGCTCCCGGGCCGCTAGGCCCGCAGTCAAATCACAGTCGTCCCTGTCAGGAACTCACGACCGCGCCGACCGGTACTCGTATTCCTGGCTCTCGTCGCGTCCACCGTGGTCACGGCTGAAGTCCCAGCCACCGGCCGCCTCGCGACCCGGACGACCGCCGACCGCGTAGCCGCCGATCTCCTGGCCGCGGCGCCAGCCACGGAAGTAGCCGGTGGTGTGCGCCGCGATGCTCGCGGCGTCGCGCACGATCCGCAGCGGTCGCTCGTCACGCAACGGCGAGCCAGGCACCAGGTTGGCCTGGGGGACGCGCTTCGGCAGGCCCGACTGCGTCTCGAGGCCCACCGACGGCGAGGAGGCCTTCTCGGCCGCGCGCCAGCCGGTGTCGGCGACCGAGGCCCAGGCGAGGTCTTCGCTCTCGTCGGGGTGACCGGTGAACCAGGCGGACCGGGCCGCGGCGAAGATCAGCAGACCCTCGTCGCCCTCGTCGTCGGAGACCGGCGGTGCACTGATGCCGACCGGGAGCTGCGGGTGGCTCCCGGTGTCCATCGGGCTCTCCACCAGACGCAGCGAAGGCGTCTCGTAGCGCGCGGCGTAGTCGTCGCGGTTGCGCCGGTCGTCGCGACCGCGCGACCGGTTCTCCCGCGGGCTGTCGTCACGCAGGGCGCGGTCAGCCAGCGGTGGCGGCTCGACCAGGCGCAGGATCGGCGGCTCCGGCGGCATGTCGTCGGCCAGCCACGGCGGCGGCACCCGGTCGTCGCCGATGGACGAGTAGGTGGGCCGGTCGAGCTCGCTCGGGGGCAGCTCGCTCAGGTCCGGGAAGCCGTTGGCCCGGTCGTCCGCGGTGTTGTCGACGAGCGGCCAGTTGGCCCGCGCGCCCGGCTCAGGGCGCGGTGCGGGCACCGGGACGCTGAGGTCGGTGGCCTGGAAGCCGGTGACCGGCGGCTCTGGCGGTGGCGGCGGCGTGGCGGCCGGACGGCCGTTGGCCCGCGGCGGGATCACGGTCGGGCGCTTGCGCTCGGCGCGGGCCGAGTTGATCGCCGCGTTGGTCAGTGTCGCGCGGAACGGCTCGCCGGCCTCGGCCGGGGGCACGGTCGGTCGCTGCGCGGGGATCGGCGTCATGCCGGGCGGTGGTGGCGGCGAGGAGATGGGCTTGTTGGCCGGGCCGGCCGAGACCGGGCGGCCCGGCAGCGGCACCCGGGTCGCGGCCGGCGACTGTGGTGCGGGCGGCAGATGCGGAGCCGGGGGCTGGTGGGTTTCCGGCAGGTGCGGCGTGCCGGGCAGGCGCGGCGCACTCGGGAATCGGGTCGCGGCCGGCGACTGCGGCGCGGCCGGCAGATGCGGCGCGCTCGAGAACCGCGACGCCGCCGGCGACAGCGGTGCGACGGGCAGGTCGTCGGATGCGGCCGGCTGCGCGCTGCGCCGGCGTGACGCGGCCGGCAGTCGCGGCGCGGCGGGCGACGACGGTGCGGCCGTCGGTCGCTGCAGGGTCGCCGGGGTCGGCGGGTCCGGCAGCTGTGTCGCGCCGGTGTCGTCCGTCGCGCTGGTGGGCTGGTAGCGGCTGGTGCCGTCGAAACCGGTGGACCAGGCGTGGCCCGGGCTGCGCGACGGCATCGGGGTGCCACCCGCCGGCGTGGGCGCGTTCAGCGCCGCCGCGGGCGGCTCGGCCGAACGGGCGGCGCCGCGGGCCGCGCGCGACTCGCTCGAGCGGCTCGTGCCGCGAGTCTCGCCGGCGCGACGCGGCGCGTTCGGCGGCCGCGACGGGCTGGCGGCACGCGCGGGCTCGGCCGGCTGCGAGGGCTCGGCGAACGGCGCGGAGGCCGTCGTGGAAAGCGGAGTCGGTGCGGTCGGCGGCGGCGCGACGGGGGCCGGAGCGACCGGCGGGGTGGTCAGCGCGCGCGGCGTGGTGGCCGCCGCGGCCGGTTCGGGGCGGTGCCGGCGGCCGGTGCCGCGTTCGGGCAAGGGCAACGGCAGCGCGTGCAGCCCGGCCGGCGTCTGCGCGGCGGACTCGGTCGGCTCGGCCTCAACGGCGCGGCGCATGGGCCGGCGCGGCACGGCGACGATCGGGGTCGTGCGGGCGGCCAGCGTGGCCACCAGCGCCGCGCAGCCCTCGTCGCACGAACGCACGGCGGCGACGGCTTGTCGCACCGCGTCGGCCGAGGCGCTGGCGAGGCTCTTGTTGACGGTGCCGCGGCGCGGTGTCTCGGCGATGGCGACCCGCAGCGCGGTGATCGCCTCGGTGACGGTCGTCGCGTCGCCGACGCCTTCGGCGGTCAGCCGTTTGACGACGGCCTCGGCGGCTGGCGGCAGGTCGCGACCACGAGCGGCGGTGCCGGAGACCATGCCGGGCTCGGGCAGCGCGTCGAGGACCGCGAGCGTCAGCGGCTCGGCCGGGTCGGAGTAGGCGCGCAGGGCCGCGGGATAAAGCTCGCGGAGCACCTCGCGCAGGGTCGCGGCGGCGGAGTGCCGGCCGCCGGCGAGCGCGGAGTGCGCGGCCAGGATCGGCCGGTAGGGAACGAGGTCGCGGGAGACCGGGAGGCCGACGGCGAAGATGGCGCCCGCTTGCAGCGCCCGGGCCAGCCCCACCGCGCGGCGCTCGGCCGGGGGGGACTCCATCTCTTCGATCGACTCGTCATCGGCGAACCGCTCGGCGAAATCGTCGACCGCGTCGTCGTCGGCGATGGCCAAGGGGCGACCCGCCGCGCTGAGCAGCGACGTCACCTCGTGGTCGTCGCTGTCGGCCGCGATCGCGGCCGAGCCCGGGCCGTTGGCCCGCTCCGCGAGCAGGGCACCAAGCTGGGCGTAACCCGCCGGGTCGTCGGTGATCTCGCAGACGTCGAGCAACCGCCCGGCGTCGTCGACAACAGCAGCCGTCAGGCCGGTGCCGGCACCCGCCGGCCGACCCGATGATTCCGCCGATGCGAGACCGCAGTACACCCGCACGAGCGCCACGTTGTCGTCCTCCTCCCCGGGCACATCTCGTGTGCCAAGGACTGATGGTCCCTGGTTAGGGGTCAGTCGCGCCAGTCCACAGCGGCAGAGATCTTGCCGATAATCGTGCGCCAGCCCAAACTTGCCGTTTGTGCCCCGATTTTCCGGAGTCGGCGCCGTGCCATGAAGCCGCTGATTCCGCCGTTGACCACGCCACGCAGTGCTTCGTCGAGGTCGTCGAGGCTGTTGCCAGGAGACAGCATGTCGAGTACGGAGGGCAGGCGCAACGCGTACGAGAGGTCCCGTGCGACCTCGCCGGCCTCGATGATGAGCGGCGGGTCCCAGCTGTCGTGGCCGCCGCGCAGGTTCTCCACCACGAGGTCGAGCTCGTAGGAGTCCTCGTCGAGCGGGGCGATGTTGACCGGCTCGACCCGCTCGGCCACGGTCGCCCAGGTGTCGACCTGGGCCAGGTCGTGCGGCGCGCCGGAGCGGATGAAGCTGACCAGGCCCTCGGCGCTGCGGAACAGCAGGAGCTTGCCGCGGTGGGTCAGGAAGACGGGGACCTCTTCGGCCTCCTCCTCTTCTTCCTCTTCCTCCTCGGCGGCCTCGTCGGCTTCGGCGGTCTCTTCCTCGTCGGCCGAGTCCGCGTCGTCCAGGTCCTCGTCCTCGTCGGCGTCGTCACCGCGGGCCTTGCGGCGCTCTTCGCGGCCGGCCGCCTCCGCCTGCTCGGCAAGCTCCTCGTCGGTGAAGAGGTCGGCGTCGTCGTCCTCTTCCTCCCGACGGGCCCGCGCGGAGAACGGGTCGTCCTCTTCGCGGTCCGAGGTGTCGGTCGGCGTCAGCTCGTTGGACATGCGGTAGGCGCGCAGGGTGTATCCGGTGCCCGAGGGCAGCGCGATCTCGATCGGGTCGATCCGCAGCTCGTCCCAGAACGCGCGCTGGTCGGCCGGATCGACGCCGTCATCGGTGTCGGCGGCGCTCTCCACCTCGACCGGCTCGTCGGCCGCGGCGGGCTCAGGCGCCTCGGGCGCGTCGCCGCCGGCCGTGGTCTCCTCGACCTCGGCCGCTGGCTCGTCCTGGGACGGCGACTTGGCCTTGGACCGGTTGGACTGGCGCGCCACGCTGACCTCCGGGAGTGGTGTGTTTCGGGCGTGCGTTGGTGACTTCGCGCACGAACACCTTAGTGTGCGCCCGTGGGATCCGACGCCCGCACCCCGGGTGGTGATCCTGGCGCCGCCGCGTCTCTACGAGTAGGCTTCCTACCTATGAAGGCGCAGGCGCTGCACGGCCACCTCGACGCGCTGCTGCTCTCGGTCCTCGAGGGCGGTCCGTTGCACGGCTACGCCGTCATCGAGGCACTCAAGGCCCGCAGCGGGGGCTCCCTGAACCTGCCGACCGGCACCGTCTATCCGGCGCTGCGCCGGCTGGAGCGGGCGGGTTTCGTCGACAGCACCTGGAGCACGGTCAACGGCCGCGAGCGCCGCACCTACGAGCTGACGAGCCCGGGCCGTCGAGCACTGGCCGGAGAGCGGGCCAGCTGGACCGAGTTCAGCTCGACCGTCGGCCGTTTCCTGGGCGTGGAACCCACCTAACGAGACCGGGCCGCGTCGAGGCCCGTCGCGGCCGAACGGCCGATCCAAGTGGCCGCGATCGCCATCACGCCGCCGCCGACGATCATGGGCGGCCAGGTGAGCGCGCCGGTCCACATGCCGGCCGACCAGCCGAACAGCGCCAGCGCTCCCGACCCGAGCAGGGTGAGCACCGCGACCAGGCCGGCCATCACACCGCGCAGCACGTGGGTCGGCACCGTGCGGCCGCGGCGGGTGGCCAGCCACAGGGCGAGGCTGCCGAGCACCGCGACGGCGACCGCGACCCGGGCCAGAGCGTCGACGCTGTCCGACAGCAGAAGATAGGCCTCCGGGGGCCGCGGACCCGACCACGGCGCCCCCCGCCACATCAGGTCGCTGCAGAAGGCCGACACCCCGAACACCGCGATGACGCGCAGCCCGAGCACCCGGGCGGCCGACGCGGCAAGCTCCGCCTGGAACGCGGGCGCCACGTCGTCGACCCCGCCGAACTCGGCGATCGCCTGGCGTTGCGCCGCCGTCGCCGGCTGGCCGGCCGCGCGTAGGTCCGCCACCGCGTCGTCGAGGCCGTCGCGAGCCTCGGCCAGCATCCGGCGCTTGAGGCCGCGCGGCCCGGAGAGGGCGCGGTCAAGCCGCTGGAGGTGTTGGTCGACAAGGCTGGCGGAGCCGGAGTGCATGGCACCCACTTTCGCATCGGGTCGCCCCGACGTGCCTCCGGTGGTTGCCCCTAAGTCGCGACCGCGAGGTAGCCCTGTTCGTCCGCCTGCTGCGTCGACCACTGGTCGCGGTACCAGCCCGGCCGGGCGACCAGGTCCGCGTGGCGGCCGCGTTGGGTCACGCGACCCGCGTCCAGCACCAGGATCTCGTCGAAGCCCTCGAGCCCGCTCAGGCGGTGGGTGACGAGGACGATCGCGCCCGCGGTGGCGGCCAGCACGGCGGCCAGCACCGCGTCGGCCGCGGCGGGGTCCAGTCCTTCGGTCGGCTCGTCGAGCACCAGCACCTCGGGCCGCAGCAGCAGCGCCCGGGCCAGCGCGAGCCGTTGGCGCTGGCCGCCGGAGAGCTGGCCGCCGTCCTCGCCGACCTCGGTCTCCCAGCCCAGCGGTTGGTCGCGTACCCAGTCGAGAAAGCCGGCCGCGGTGGCCGCTGCGGCGAGGTCGTCGTCGCTCGCGTCGGGACGGGCCAGCAGGAGGTTGTCGCGCACCGGCGCGTGGAAGAGGTGTGCGTCCGCGAACAGCCCGCCCACCCGCTGCGGGTCACCCGCACCGACCACCGTGCCGCTGTCGGGTCGAACCGCACCGGCCAGGACCCCCAACAATGTGCTCTTGCCGGCGCCGCTCGGACCGACCACGGCCACCCGCCGCCCGGCCGGCAGCCGCAGCGTGACGTCGCTCAGCGCCGGCGCTGCGCCCGCCCGGTAGGTGACCGACACCTGGTCGAGGCCGGGAACACCCGCCGGCCGTGGGCCGGCGTCGAGGGACGGGGCGGTCAGCAGCGCGGAGACCCGAGACAACGCGGTGCCGAGTTGGGTCCGCTGGCGGGCCGCGCCAACCAGCGCCAGCGCTGACTCGACCGCGGCGATGCTGCCGACGGCGAGCACGCCGACCAAGGTTCCGGACGTCCCGGCGTGCAGCGCGGTGAGCACCACTCCCGCCGCGGTGGCGCCGGCGAGCAGGACCCCGGCTCCGTCGACGGCCCAGCCGACCAGGGCCAGCCGCCGTTCCAGCCGGGCCAGTTCGGCGGCTCGCCCCGCGGCCTTCGCCAGCGCCGCGTCAGTCGCGCCGAACGCCGTCAGGTCGGCCGCGCCGGCGGTCAGGTCCACCGCGTCGACCGCCAGCGCGCCGCGCAGCGGCGCCACCTCGGCGGCCGTGCGCCGGGTCAGCGCCGACGCCAGCCACGGCAGGACCACGCCGGCGAGCAACAGCCCGGCGGCCAGCGGCAGGGCGGCCAGCGGGCTCAGCACCCCGGCGCCGAGCACTGCCAGCACCGCGACCAGGCCGGCAGCGGCGCCCGGCACGAGCACGCGGAGCAGGAGGTCCTGCACCGCGTCCACATCGGACACCAGTCGGCTGAGCGCGTCGCCGGAGCGGTCGGTGGCCCGCGCCGGGCGGGTGGACAGGGTCGCGAAGATGCGGGCGCGTACCTCGGTGATGATCCGCAGAACCGCGTCGTGGCCGGCTAGCCGCTCGGTGTAGCGCAGCACGCCGCGCGCGATCGCCAGCGTCCGGACCGCCACGATCGCCACCGTGAGGGCGGCGACCGGCGGTTGCCCGGCGGCGGTGATCAGCAGCCAGGTCGCGGTGGCCATCAGGGCCAGCCCGGCTAGCTCGGTGCCAGCGGCCAGGAGCCCGGCACCGACCAGGCGGCTGAGCCAGGGGCGGGCGATCCGGAGCACGGCCCGTTCGGCGGGGGTCACGTCAACCACCGACCCCGGTCGGCAGGGCCGGCACCGGGCGGACGATCTCGGTCACCTTGCCGTCCTCCACCCGCAGCACGCGGTCGGCGACCGTGAGCAGCGCCGGGCGGTGCGCGACGAAGACGCCTGTGCGCCCGGCGAGCAGGTTGATCGTGGCTTCGACCACGGCGCCCTCGGACGCCGCGTCGAGCCGGGCCGTCGGCTCGTCGAGGAGCACCAGCGCGGCCTGGTCACGCAGGAACGCCCGGGCCAACGCGATCCGCTGCCGTTGGCCGCTGGACAGCCCGTACCCCCGCTCGCCCAGCATGGTCTGCCAACCCTCGGGCAGCGCGTCGACGACCTCGTCGAGCGCCGCGGCGGTGGCCGCCTTGGCCAGGTCCGCGTCGGCCGGTGCGCCGAGCCGGACGTTGTCGGCCACGGTCCCCGCGAACAGGTGCGCGCGTTGCGGCACCCAGGCCACGGTGCGGCGCCAGGCGTCGAGGTCGGCGGCGGCCAGGTCGACGCCGGAAACCAGCACCTGGCCGGTGGTCGGTCGCACGAAGCCGAGCAGCAGGCCGAGCAGCGTGCTCTTGCCCGCGCCGGAGGGGCCGACGATCGCCACCCGCTCACCGGGCTGGATGGTCAGGGTGACGTCGCGCAGGGCGGTCGTGCGGTCGTACTCGACGGTCACGCCGGACAGCACGATCGGCCCGGGGCGCGCGACCGCCGTGCCCACCGCGGGCGCCGGCTCGTTCGGCAGCGCGGAGAGCGCGTCGTCGAGGGCGGTCAGCCCTTCGAGGCTCGCGTGGAACTTGCTGCCGGCGGCGCGCAGCGGCAGGTACGCCTCGGGGGTCAGCAGCAGCACGAGCAGCGCGACCTCGAGCGTCATGCCGCCGGACAGCAGCCGCAGTCCCACGGGCACGGCGACCAGGGCCACCGAGATGGTCGCCACCAGCTCGAGCACCAGGGCGGAGAGGAACGCGATGCGCAGGGTGCGCATGGTGGCCCCCCGGTGTGCGTCGGCCATCCGGCGGACCACGTCGACCTGCGCCTGAGCCCGGCCGAACGCGCGCAGCGTGGGCAGCCCGCTGAGCATGTCGAGGAAGTGGCCCCCGAGCCGGGACAGCCGCCGCCACTGGCGCTCGGTGGCGACCTGCGCCTGCCAGCCGACCAGAGCGCCGAAGATCGGGATGAGGGGGATGGTCACCGCGACGATCACCGCGGAGGTCCAGTCGGCGAACACCAGCCGGGCGAGGACCGCGATCGGAATGGTGACGCCGAGTACGAGCTGGGGCAGGTAACCGGTGAAGTACGCGTCCAGCCCGTCGAGGCCGCGGCCCGCCAGCGTCGCCAGCGACCCGCCGCGCTGGCCGGCGAGCCACGCCGGGTCGCGTCGGGTGACCGAGCCGAGCAGCTCGACCCGCAGCGCCTGCTTGACCGCGGCGGCGCTCCAGGCGGTGACCGCGCCCTGTGCCCAGGACAGGCCCGCCCGGGCGGCGACCAGCCCGACGAAGAGGCCGAGGGCGGTGCGGTCGAGCCGTCCGCCGGCGGCCGCGGCGAGCACCGCCGCCAACGCGGTGGCCTGGAGCACGACGACGACCGCGGTCGCCACACCGCACAACCCGAGCACGGCGAAGTGGCGTCGGGTGGCAGGCACCCGACGCAACAGTCGCGGGTCGAACGGTCGGCGGCGGCTCACCAGTAGACCGGGGCCTTGCCGTCGATCCGCCCGCGGAAAACCCACCAGGACATCGCCTGGAAGCCTATAAGCACCGGAACGAACGGCACCGCCACCCAGGCAAGCAGCCGCAACGTCGCAGGTGCGGCGGCGGCTTCGGCCACGGTCAGCGTCGCCGCCGGGTCGACCGTCGACACCAACGCGGCCGGATAGCGGCCCAGGCCGACCAGCAACACCGGTGCCACCAGGGCCAGCGAGCTCGCGACGAACGCCCAGCCGGGCCGGCGCTCAGCCAGCAGACGGGCCGCGAGCAGGGCAAACACCAGGAGCAGCAGGGGTACGAGCGCGCCTGGGTGCACCGCCGCCCGGACGTCGGCCGACAGCGAGCCGAGCAGCGTGGCCAGCGCCACGGCGCCGAGCGCGACCGGAACGAGCCGCCGGACCAGCCGCGCCCGGTCCGCCGCCTGCCCCTTCGGCATCCGCAGCAGCAGGAAGGTGGCGCCCTGCACTGCGACGAGGGTCACCAGTGTGATCGCCGTCGCGGCGACGAACGGGGTCGCCAGATGGCCGATGCCGGCGACGTGCCCCGAGGCGTCCAGCGGCAGTCCCTGGAGCAGCCCGCCGAACAGCGCACCCCAGCCGAGGGCGGCGAGCGCACTGCCGGCCACCACGACCCGGTCCCACCTCGCGCGGGCCGCCGGCTCGGCCGGACGGCCGCGTAGCTGCACGCCGACGGTCACCAGGAGCACGCCGACCAGCGCCGCGACCACCGCAGGGTAGTAGCCCGACAGCAACTCGCCCTCCAGCCGGGGGAACGCACCGAAGAGGATGCCGAGGGACGCGACGAGCCAGACCTCGTTGCCGAGGAAGAACGGGCCGACCGCGGTGAGGGCGGCCCGCCGTTGCCCGTCGTCGCGGATGCCGGACAGCAGCAGGCCGACACCGTAGTCGTAGCCGCCGAGCACCAGGTAGCCGGCGAAGACCAGCCCGAGGGTGGCGTACCAGGCGAGTTCCATCTCTTTCCCCTAGCGGGCCAGGGCCGGCTCGGGCCGGCGCTCGTCGTCGTCTTCGGCGGTGACGTCGGCCAGCGAGCGGCCGAGGGCGGGATCGGCGGCGCCGCGGGCGGCCCGCTTGGCGATCAGCACCCAGTTGGTCACGGCGAGGGTCAGCAGCAGGGCGGTGAAGCCGAGGAAGGACGCCAGCATCACGCCTCCGCTGATCGGGCTGACGGCGTCGTCGACCTTGAGCAGCCCGTACGCCGCCCAGGGTTGCCGACCCCCCTCGCGGGTGAGCCAGCCGAGGATGGCGGCGACGAACGGCAACGGCAGGGAGAGGCCGACGATGACCAGCGGGAACTTCAGCCGGACGATCCAGTCGCGATAGAAGAGGGGCAGCATCACGAAGGCCCAGGCCAGGGTGAACCCGATCAGGATCATGAAACCGAGACTCGCGTTGGCGTACGCCGGTGGCAGGTAGTCGCCGGGTCCGAATCGCGCTGTGAAGTCGGCGACCGCCTGCGCCTTGGCCGCGTCGTCGCCGAACTTGGTCGGCTGGACCTCGCCCACGGCGCCGAACTGGGCGAAGCCGAAGCCCATCAGCGGCACGCCGGCGATGGTCACCGTGACGAGGCCGATCCACAGCGACTTGCGCAGCAACTCGTAGTCGGGGCTGCGGCGCAGCATCAGCCAGGCGCTGATGCCGGCGAGCACCATCCCGCCGGTGAGGACCGCCGCGGACGTGACGTGACCGAGGGCCATCGTGAAGGTCGGGTTGGTCAGCAGGGCGGTGAAGTCGGTCAGGTGGGCGACGCCGTCGCGGACCTCGTATCCGACCGGGTGCTGCAGCCAGGCGTTGGCGGCCATGATGAAGAACGCCGAGAGGTACGCCGTGATCGCCACGCCGTAGAGCAGAGCCAGGTGCACGCCGCGGCGCAGCCGGTGCCAACCGAAGATCCACATGCCGAGCAGCGTCGACTCGAGGAAGAACGCGAGCAGGGTCTCCAGCGCGATCGGCGCCCCGAACACGTTGCCGGTGTAGCGCGAGAGGCCGCTCCAGTTCAGGCCGAACTGGAACTCCATCACGATGCCGGTCGCGATGCCGAGCACGTAGTTGATCAAGTAGATGGTGCCCCAGAAGCGGACCATCCGCTCGTAGACGGGTTTGCGGGTGACGAACGAGGTGGTCTGGAGATAGACGAGCAGCGTCACCAGCCCCAGCGTCACGAGGACGAACAGGAAGTGGATCGAGGTCGTGGTGGCGAACTGCAGGCGGGCGAGCGGCAAGGGGTCCATGGCCACCCCTCCGAGGGGGATAGTGATGTTCGCTTGTTATAGCGACTCTACACGTAGCATCACTACCTATCAGTCCTACGTCCTGTAGTAGTCATGGATATGACTCTACTACAGGATGTCGTAGGTTAATTCACCCGTTCAGGAGAGGAAGAGCGCGACCGGCAGCGCGGCCAGGGCCGTGGTGCCGGTCAGGGAGACCAGGGCTGCCAGCGGGGTGGGGCCGAGCGGCGCGCGAAGCCGGCGCACGCGGGCGACGATGTCGTGGTCGGCGGCGGCGAGCATGCCCGCGGGCGTGACCCGCGACGGCGCGGTCGCGAACCGGGCGAGCGCGGCCGCCAGCAGCTCGTCGGTGTGCAGGCGGCGGGCGCGGTCGTCGGCGCGCATCTCGACCAGCAGCGCGACGGCGGCCATGGCGCGGACCATCCAGCTCACCCCGGGCAGCGCGCGGACCAGTGCGGAGAACGGGAGCAGGACGAGGTCGTGCCGCTCCTTGGCGTGCGCCTGTTCGTGGCTGAGCACCGCGGCGAGCTCGTCGCGGGGCAGCAGGCTGAGCGCGCCGGCGCTGATCACGACGCGCGGGCGGAGCCCCGGCACGCAGTAGGCCGCGGCACCCGGGTGGTCGAGCACCAGCGCGCCGGGTGCGGCCGGGTCGGCCCGGGCGACCAGGGCGAGGAGGTCACGCTGGCGTTGCCGCGCCTTGGCGGCGTGCCGAAGGCTGGAGCCGGTCGACCAGAAGAGCACCACACCGATGCCGAGCCCGACGCTGATCAGAGCGAGGTGGCCGACGCCCAGCTCAGCCGGGAGACGGCCGCCGGCCAGGTCGTGCGCCAGCATCCGGATGGCGGTGCCCGGCGGTCGGCCGTAGGGAGCGAGGCCCAATGAGATCGGAATGCCGATCGCGGACAGCCCAACCGCGAGGCCGATGCCCTGCCAGCAGAGGATGGCGACCGTCGGGCTGGTGGCCGGCCAGCGGGACTTGAGCATTACCCAGGCCGCGAGATAGCAGCCCAGCACCGCCGCGCCGAAGTGTGCGGTGTAAGACATCGGTCAAGCCTTGTCTTTGTCCAGGGCGGCGCGCAGCACCTCGGCCTCGTCGCCGGTCACCGACCGGGCGAACCGCACGAGCGCCGCGTCTTTCTCTCCGGCCATCTCGAGCGCGTCGAGCATGAGCTGCGCGATGTAGGCGTCGCGCCCAGCGGCCGGGCGGTAGCTCCAGGCCCGGCCGGTGCGCTCGCGCTCGACCATGCCCTTGCCGGCGAGCCGGTCCAGCACGGTCATGACCGTGGTGTATGCCAGGTCACGCCCGTCGAGCGCGTCGACGACTTCACGGACCGTGGCAGGGCCGGACCGATCCCACAGGACGTCCATCACCGCCCGCTCGAGATCTCCCAACCGCGTCACGCGTCGATCCTACCCTGCGTAGTAGCAAACCGGCGGACCGCGGTGCCGGCCACGGCCGCGACCAGTCCCACCGCCAGCGCGATCACCGGCAGGTCGGTCGGGATGCCGAGATAGACCGTGATGCCGAGGATCCGCGACAGACCCCATGGGAGCAGGGCGAGCTGGTCGTTCCAGATCGTCAGGGCGCGTTCGAGACCGATGGCGGCGATGCCCGCGGCGACGACGGTCAGGGCGCCGCCGGCCGCCGCGACGGTGTTGCCGATCGCCCGCAGGCGGCTGCCGGCTGTGCTGGCGGTTCGTGCGTCCTGGGCCAGCGTGACCGCGACGAAGAGCCAGCCGAACCCGGCGAAGGCGACGGTGATGTACGCCGCCCGCGCGGTGGGCGCGGTCCAGAACTCGAGCCAGTAGTGACCGGGGCCACGGACCGCCAGCACGGCCGAGAGCAGGGCGGTCCGGAGCAGGATCACTCCGCCGATGACCGCCCAGATCCGGTTGTCGGTCAGCGCGCGGGCGATCAGGGCGAACACGACCCAGGCGGTCAGCACCAGGACCAGGTGGGCCGGTGCGGCGAACCAGGTGTGGACCAAGCGGCTGGTCAGGAGTATCACGGCGGCGATGGTGATGACGATCGCGGTCGTCACGGGTGGTTGCGGTCGTAGCCGCCATGGGTGGGTGGCGCCGACCCAGAGGGCGCGGCAGGCGGCGTTGCGGTTCGTCGCGCCGGCGATCAGGACCAGCAGGATCAGCACGAGCAGGACGCGGGCCAGCCAGGCCATCGCGGGGTCGCGGCTGGCCCGGTCGGTGCCGAGGTCGGCCGCGGTGAACTGGTAGGCAGGCAGGTCCCGGTCGCCGCCGTAGCGGGCCAGGTGCGCGGCCCTGCGGGTCTCGTACGTGGCCTGCGCCGCCTGCCACTGCCGGCGGGCGGTGGCGTCGCCGGTGTCGAGCCACTGGGCATGGCGCAGCGCGGTCGCGCGGTAGGCCGCCAGCGTCTCGAAGAGGTCGACCTGGAAGTCGAGGGTGTCGGTCAACCGTTGCCGCAACGCGGGGTCGCGATAGGTGGCCGGATCCGTGCCGGCGACCAGGTCGCGCATCTCGACGGCGAGCGCCACGGCCCGGTCTCCGCCGTTTATCGCCTCGTCGAGCCGATCCCGGCTGACGGCGTAGATGCTGTCGAGCGCGGCCGAGTCGCCGGTGACGATGTCCCACTCGAAGATCCACATCATCGGCGGTGGTTCGAGGCCGAGGGCCTTCACCTGCTTGTCGGCGTACGGTCCGATGTAGAGGCCGGTGGTCACCGCCGTGCGGGACAGGGCCAGCATGCCCGTGATCGCGCGCTCGGTTGCCGGGTCGGTGCTGAAGGTCTGCCTGACCCAGTCGCGGGTGATCTCCTCGGCGGGCGTCTCCGGACCCCAGGCCAGCCGGGCGGCCGCATAGGTGTTGAGGTCGTACAACTGCCAGAAGCCCTCGCGCAGGTAGAGCGAGGTCGGACCGGCCCGCAGCGGGCCGCCGTCCTGGGTCCAGGTCCACATGCCCTCGACACGTGGGTTGGCGGCCAGGAAGGTGCGCAGCGCCTGCTGATGCAGCGCCGTGAGGTCGTTGGGCAGCGAGCCGAACCCCTCGAACTCGCGGCGCGACTGGAACTCGACGATGCGGCGCTGGCTGCCCGTCAGCAGGGTCGGGTTGAGCGGCAGGTGGCTGTAGAAGTCGCCTGCCGCGTATTTGGTGGAGACGACCAGGTGCGGATCGTCGATCGTGCCGAGCACGTCGGCGTAGGACGCCGGATCGGTGTGCAGGTCGCCGACGGCGCCGACGCCCACGGTCCAGCTGCGGAAGATGATGTCGCGGCCGCCCCGGCCCGCGGTCTCGAGCAGCGCGGTCAGCATCGCCCGCACCGCCTCGGGTGTGGTGACGGCGAGCCGCGACTCGTAGTCCCAGCCCCGCTGCCGGTAGACGGCCCCGCCTTCGCCGATCCGGATCATCAGGCCGCTGGCATAGGGCATCCGCTCGAAGAGCTCGGCCAGCCCGGCCTGGTAGACCGCCCACAGCTTCGGATCGGTCGTGTCGAGGCCGCCGGTGGTGCGCGTCAGGAAGCGCTCCAGGGGCGGGGACAGGGCGAGCATGTCGGTGAGCAGGTAGACCTTCATGCCGCTGTCGGCCGCGTACCGGAAGATCGGTGCGAAGGCCGCCACCAACGCCTCGTTGCGTCCAATGTGGTCATCGCTGTCGTCGTAGACGCCGAGACCTTCGAACGTCACGTATTCCAGGAAGCCCGGGATGACGATGCCGTTGTAGCCCTGGCTCAGCGAATGGTCGACGAACTGCCGGAACTGGGCGCCGATCCGCTCGGCGGCGGCCTTGTCCACCCACGGTGCCTCGGGCAGCAGCGCCGAGCCCACGACGTCGGTGTTGAGCGAGTAGTCGGTCGCGTCGGGCGCCGCCTCCCGGCCGACCGCGCCGGCGTCGGTGAGGCGCAGCCCGAGCCGGGGTGTCGTCACCGTGTCGCCGACGATCGCCGCACCGGACCGGATGCGGTCCGCGACCGCGTAGAGGCCGGCGGCGGTGCCGGCCGGGGACCCGCCCGTGACGGTGATGCCGCCTGCGCCGCTCGTCAGCCGATAGGTCTCGGGCGAGTCGACGCCGGGAACGACGGCGATCCGCGCCGTCAACTGGGCTGATCCCTTGCCTTCCCGGCGGATTGTCGGTCGTGGCCGGCCACGGGCCGCCATCGCGTCGGCGACGACACTGGCGGCGCGGGTGACCAACGGGTCGTCGGGGACCTCGATGGCTTCGATCAATGGCGGCGCGGCGAGCTGCTCCCGCGCGGTGCCGGTCGTGACCCGCTCGACCGGGACGTCGGCATCGGCGTAGCTCAGGCCGAGCGCGCCGTCGACTCCATAGGCCACCAGGCCACCGGCGGCGAGCAGGATCGCGACGGCGGCCCCGACCACCCTCCGCGCCCACCACCGATCGCCTGTCATGCCGGTGATACTAGGAAGAGGGTCTGACGTTTTCTCGCCCTCGATCCTGTTGGTAATCATCGATTACCGTTGTCCCGTGGCTGGCGACGGCGTGCGGTTGGGCATCGATTACGGCACGTCCAACACGGTCGCCGCGTTGGCCCAGGCGGGGCGGGAGCCCCGGACCGTGTTGTTCGACGGTTCGCCGCTGCTGCCCAGCGGGGTTTGCCTGGACGGCACCGGCCGGCTGCTGGTCGGCCGCGACGCGTGGCACACGGCGTTGTCCGTACCGGCGGCGTTCGAGCCCTTTCCCAAGCAGCGCATCGGCGACGGCGCCGTCCTGCTCGGCGATCGCGAGGTGCCGGTTGCCGAACTGATCGCGGCCACCCTGGCGCGCGTCGGCCAGGAGGCGGCGCGGATAGCGGGCGAGCCCGTGACGTCGGTGACGCTGAGCTTTCCGGCGGCCTGGGGCAGCGAACGGCGGCGCGTGCTGGCGGAAGCCGCCGAGCGGGTGTTCTCGCTCGTCGAGCTGGTCGCGGAGCCGGTGGCGGCGGCCAACCTGTTCGCCGGTGTGGCCAGTCAGGCCGTGCCGGCGGGGCGGTGCGCGGTCGTCTACGACTTCGGCGCCGGGACGTTCGACGTGTCGGTGGTGCGCCACGGGGTCGGTGGTTTCGAGGTTCTGGCCACCGAGGGCCGGGACGACTGCGGCGGCCTCGACCTCGACGCCGCCATCGTGCGGCGACTCGGTGAGACGGTCGGCCGGTCCTCGCCCGAGGTCTGGGAGCGGCTGGTCAATCCTTCGTCCGCCGCTGATCGGCGAGCCGGCCGTCAGTTGTGGGAGAACGCGCGTACGGCCAAGGAGATGTTGTCCCGGGCCACCTCCGCGCTGCTGCACGTGCCGTTGCTCGACGCCGACGTGACGCTGGGCCGGGAAGAGCTCGACGAGCTGGCGGCACCGTTGTTGGCCGGCACTGTCGAGTCGACGCGGGCCGCGATCGAGACCGCCGGGGTCGTCGCTTCGGATGTCGCCGCCATCTACCTGACGGGTGGGTCGAGCCGGATGCCGGCCGTGAGTACCGCGCTGCACCGGGCCTTCTCGGTCGTGCCGATTCTGGTCGAGCAGCCGGAGCTGGTGGTCGCGGAGGGCAGCGTACGGGCGGCGTCCGTCCCAGCTTCGACCGGGACAGAGCCGTCAGGCGTCGTCCGACCGGGCGCCCGTCGCCACCGGGTCGCGCTGCTTTCGGGTCTGGTGGTCCTGGCGGCCGCGGCGGCGGTGGCCGTCGTTCCATTGTCGGGTTCGAACGAGCCCAGCGTCGGCCGCAACGTCGCGGCGGTGTCGCCCTCGTCGTCCAGCCGCGATGAGCGGCCTCCGACACCTACGCCCTCGGCCGCGCCCGTCGATCCCTGCGTCGTGGGCCGCTGGCGGTCCACCCGCAGCCAGCAGACGTTGAAGATCAACGGAAATGACACGCTCTTCACGGGCGGTGCCGGTGTGATCATGACGTACCAGGCCGACGGGAGCGTCACGGTCGAATGGAAGAACGCCGTCTGGACGGCGACCGTCGACGGTGCGAAGTGGACAGAGCGCATCACTGGCACGGTGACGGCCAACATCTACCACAGAGGCGGGCAGGAGTACGTCAGCGGCAGCAAGGGCACGGGCAAGGTCAAGCTCTACCGCGGCAGCAGCTTGCGTGACTCCGTCGATCTGGACCTCGTCAACGGACACGATCCGTACGTCTGCTTCGGTGACACCCTGCGCTTCGTCGACGACGACTACTCCTCGGAGTGGACGAGGCTCTGATCCTCTTCCTCCGTGGACCGGTCGAAGGTGTCGAGCTTCGCCCGGTAGCCGACGCCGGTGCCGGGGTCGGGGTTGACTAGCACCACGAAGTCCGGCAGGGCGCCCGGTTTGGGCTCGCCGTCGTCGTCCTGCGCACCCGGTTCGGCGGTCCAGTCGACCAGGGCGACGGTCACCTGCCAGCGGCCCGGCTCGAGCGGGATCCGCAGGCCGATGTCCGGGTCGTCACCCACGTGCTCGAGGCCGCTGATGACCGCGCCGGCGGTGGCGACGAAGAGATAAGGATCCGAGACCACGAGGGAGTACGCGCTCTCCCGCTCCGTCAATCTCGCCGGCACCGACGCGGAACCGACCCGGGCGACGAACTGGTAGGCGCCGTCACCGCCGATGTTGATCGGAACGAAGGCCCCGGCGACGACGTGCCGGAGGATGTCCTCGTCCTCCAGGAGCGCGTCTTCCCAGGTCTCGTAGTCCACGACGTCGTGGAAGGCCGTGGGCGACCACATCCCCCACATGCCCGCGTCCGTCGCCAACGCCTCGGTGATCTCCATGTGTTTCCGCCTTCCCTGTCGCGCCCGGGAAAGCTACACCCCTGACGCCAGGTCCGTGAGGACGGCTTCGAGGCGTGCCGCCGCCGCGGGATCGAACTCGGCGCGCGCCAACGACACCGGCTTTCCGCGGCGCAGCGCGGTCAGGGGTGCGTCGGGAGGATCGGCCAGCAGGTCGACCAAGGGCTTCGCGGCGTTGTCCACTGTGGCTCCGAAGCTCGCGGCTGCCGCGCCCACCAACGTGCGGAGGGGTTGCCGGAGCTGGCGGTGCATGCCGCTGTTGACGAGCAGCGGGTTGTAGAGCACGTACCGGATGCGACTTCGTTTGGCCGCGAAGGCGATGCCGAGCAGGTCGTTGGCCCGGGCGCCCTGCATGGTCGCCTTGAACATCGTGTAGCCCTGGGTGAGTTGGAGGTCGTCCCAGTGGATCCGGCCGGCCCTGATCCCGCCCGTGCCGCTCAGGTTGATGACAACCGGCTTCGCCGAGGCCGCCAGCGCTGGCCGCAGTCGCTCGGCCAGCAGGTAACGGCTCAGCACGCCGATCGCGAAGGTCTGCTCCAATCCTTCGGCGGTCACCACCCGCCGCTGGTCGAAGCGGCCCGCCGACAGCACCAGCGCGTCGACCCGGTCGGGGAGGCGCGTGATCAGGTCTGTTGTCTGACGGACCGAGGTCAGGTCGGCGTCGGCGCTGCCGAGCGCGATCACCCGGTCGCCGGCCGCCCGGAGCCGGGCCGCGAGAGCCCCGCCGATGCCACGTGTCCCACCCGCGATCACCACTGTGCGCATACTCGATCCTGGGCATCGTCCGCGGTCGTCGGAAAGAAGGCACATTGATGTCACCGCTACTGCCGCTTCCCGTCACACCGACCGACCGCGGCGCCTGCGCGGCGACAGAGGTGCTGCGTCGGGTAGGCGAGAAATGGAGCGTGCTGGTCCTGGCGCTGCTGCGCGAGCGTCCGTACGGCTTCAACGAGCTAGACCGCGCCATCCACGGCCTGAGCCGGCGGATCCTGACCCGCACGCTGCGAGCTCTGGTGAGCGACGGCCTGGTGAGCCGTCGCGAGACTCCACAACGGGTGGAGTATGCCCTGACCGACCTCGGCCGCTCACTGTTGCCCTTGGTCATCGCCCTCGGCGAGTGGGCGGTAGAACACGCACCCGAGATCAATGCGGCCCGAGAACGCGCGGTTTCTGTCGGTGGCAGCCGATAGCTTCCGGGTGACCCGGGAGGTGGTTGTTGATGGCAGCCAAGGATTGGATGGTCCTCTACGCGGACGGCGACGTGGCGCCAACCGTCGTCCGGCACCGACTACGTCGCCTACGAACAAGACGACGACCCAAAACGGACGACCACCGTGCGCGAGGGCTTCCGACGGAATCGCCGGAGCCTTGACGGGGTGTCGCCCGACCGGCGGGTCCTAGCGCAGGCCGGCGGGGCATGCGCCCGGCTGGTGGGTGTTGGCGCATGTCGCGGGACGTGCGCCTGGGCGGTGGGTCTTGGCGTATGCCGTGGAACGTGCGCCTGGGCGGTGAGTCTTGGCGCATGCCGCCGGACGTGCGCCCGACCGGCGCGTCTTGGCGCATGCGCCGGACCATGGGATGTGGTGAGGCGGCGCAGCTCGTGGGCGCTCTCCACGTGGAGCGGGAGCGACTTGACCAGCGCGCGGCGTGCCCGCGGCATGGAAAGGACTTAGTCGTGGCGACCAACCCCCGGATGTGGCAGGTCGCCACATCCGGGTGCGGGCGATGCCGATCCCGTCAGATGCCCTTCGGGTGCCAGACCGTCTTGGTTTCCAGGAAGGCCGTCATGCGGGCCAGGCCTGGGTCGTCGGACCAGTTGGGGGTCGACGCGGGTGGGCGGATGACGCGCTTGAGGTTGCCGGCGGCGGCTTCCTCCAGCGACGTGGCCAAGGCCTGGTCGGTGACGCCGGCCAGGTCGATGGCGTTGACGTCCATGTGGGCGGCCAGCCACGGCGCGGTTTCGGCCGGGTCGCCGGTCAGGACGTTGACGACGCCGCCCGGCAGGTCGGAGGTGGCCAGGACCTCGGCGAGTGTCACCGCTGCCAGCGGGGCGTCGTGTGCGGCCAGGGCGATCACCGTGTTGCCGGTGACGATGGCCGGGGCGATGACGCTGACCAGGCCGAGGAACGACGGCGGCGTGACCAGGCCGACGACGCCGGTCGGCTCGGGCGACGACAGGTTGAAGTACGGGCCGGCGACGGGGTTCGCGCCGCCGTAGACCTGGCTGATCTTGTCGGACCAGCCCGCGTACCAGACCCAGCGGTCGATCGCCTCGTCCACCTCGGCGGCGGGCAGGCCCAGGCCGATGAACTGGTCGCGGCGGCCTTCGAGCATCTCGGCCACGCGGTAGAGGATCTGGCCGCGGTTGTAGGCGGTCGCTCCCGACCAGCCCTTCACCGCGGCCCGGGCGGCGACGACCGCGTCGCGGACGTCCTTGCGGGAGGCCAGGGCCACGTTGGCGTCCTGTGCGATGTAGGAGCGGCCCGACTCGCTGCGCGGGAACTTGCCGCCGATGAACAGTTTGTAGGTCTTGCGGACCGCCACGCGTGCGTCAGACATCGAGGTATGCCTCCAGCCCGTGGCGGCCGCCCTCGCGACCGTAGCCGGACTCCTTGTAGCCGCCGAACGGCGACGTCGGGTCGAACTTGTTGAAGGTGTTGGCCCAGACCACCCCGGCGCGCAGCCGGTCGGCCATCCAGAGGATCCGGGAGCCCTTGTCGGTCCAGACGCCGGCGGACAGACCGTAAGGCGTGTTGTTGGCCTTCTCGACCGCCTCGGCGGGCGTGCGGAACGTCAGCACCGACAGCACCGGGCCGAAGATCTCCTCGCGGGCGATGCGGTGGGCCTGGGTGACGCCGGTGAAGATGGTCGGCGCGAACCAGAAGCCGTGCTCGGGCAGGTCGCACGGCGGGGACCAGCGCTCGGCACCCTCTTCGCCGCCGATGTCGGACAGCGTGCGGATCCGCTCGAGCTGCGCGGCCGAGTTGATCGCGCCGATGTCGGTGTTCTTGTCGAGCGGGTCACCGACCCGCAGCCGCGCCATCCGCCGCTTGAGCGAGGCGAGCACGGGCTCGTAGACCGACTCCTGGACCAGCAGCCGCGAACCCGCGCAGCACACGTGACCCTGGTTGAAGAAGATGCCGTTGACGATGCCCTCGACGGCCTGGTCGATGGGCGCGTCTTCGAAGACCACGTTGGCGGCCTTGCCACCGAGCTCGAGCGTGACCTTCTTGCGGGAGCCGGCCACCGAACGCGCGATCGCCTTGCCGACCTCGGTCGAGCCGGTGAACGCGATCTTGTCGACGCCCGCGTGCTCGACCAGGGCGCGGCCCGTCTCGCCGGCGCCGGTGACGATGTTGACGACGCCCGGCGGCAGGTCGGCCTGCTGACAGATCTCGGCGAACAGCAACGCGGTCAGCGGTGTGGTCTCCGCCGGCTTGAGCACCACCGTGTTGCCGGCCGCGAGCGCGGGCGCGATCTTCCACGCGAGCATGAGCAACGGGAAGTTCCAGGGGATGACCTGAGCGGCGACGCCGAGCGGACGCGGCGCCGGGCCGAACCCGGCGTGCGAGAGCTTGTCCGCCCAGCCGGCGTAGTAGAAGAAGTGCGCCGCGACCAGCGGGATGTCGACGTCGCGGGACTCGCGGATCGGCTTGCCGTTGTCGAGCGACTCCAGCACGGCCAGCTCGCGGCCGCGCTCCTGGATGATCCGGGCGATCCGGTAGAGGTATTTGGCGCGGTCACGACCCGGCATCCGGGACCAGACCTTGTCGTAGGCCTCCCGCGCGGCTGCGACCGCGCGGTCGACGTCGGCGGGACCGGCCTCGGCGACCTCGGAGAGGACCTCTTCGGAGGCCGGGTTGATCGTCTTGAAGGACGCACCGTCGGCGGGGTCGACGAAGGCGCCGTCGACGAACAGGCCGTAGGACGGCTTGATGTCGACGACCGCGCGGGATTCGGGGGCGGGGGCGTATTCGAACATCGTCAGTCCAGCGTGAAGTAGTCGGGACCGGCGTAGACGCCGGTCGTGAGCTTGGTGCGCTGCATGAGCAGGTCGTTGAGCAGCGTCGAGGCGCCGAACCGGAACCAGTCGGGATCGAGCCAGTCGTCACCGGCGGTCTCGTTGACCAGCACCAGGTATTTGATCGCGTCCTTGGTGGTGCGGATGCCACCGGCCGGCTTGACGCCGACCTGGCGCCCGGTCAGGTCACGGAAGTCGCGCACCGCCTCGAGCATCACGAGCGTCACGGGCAGCGTCGCCGCGACTGGGACCTTGCCGGTCGAGGTCTTGATGAAGTCGCCACCGGCCAGCATGCCGATCCAGGAGGCGCGGCGGACGTTGTCGTAGGTCGACAGCTCGCCGGTCTCGAGGATGACCTTGAGGTGAGCCGGGCCGCAGGCCTGCTTGACCGCCGCGATCTCCTCGTAGACCTCGAGGTAGCGACCGGACAGGAAGGCACCCCGGTTGATCACCATGTCGATCTCGTCGGCGCCGGCCGCGACGGCGGCCTTGGTGTCGGCGAGCTTGACCTCGAGCGGCGCCTGGCCGGAGGGGAAGGCCGTCGCCACGCTCGCCGTGTGGATGCCGGAGCCGGCCAGTGCCTCCGTGGCCACCGGGACCATCGCCGGGTAGACGCAGATCGCGGCCACCGGCGGGCAGGTCGGGTCGGCCGGGTCGGGCCGCCGGGCCTTCGCGCAGAGCGCGCGCACCTTGCCGGGGGTGTCGGCGCCCTCCAGCGTGGTCAGGTCGACCATGCGGATCGCCAGATCGATCGCCCATGCCTTGGCGGTCGTCTTGATCGACCGGGTGCCGAGCATCGCGGCGCGTTGTTCCGCGCCAACCTGATCGACCCCGGGCAGACCGTGCAAAAATGCCCGAAGGGCCGCGTCGGAGCTTGTTACCGAGGACAGGTCCGACGCCGTCGTCGCTGTCATGCGGACGAGTGTACGGGTGCGGTGCGGGCGCGATGAGTTATCCACAGGTGGGGCGCTATCCACAGGCCTGCCCACAGATCACGAGCGACCGGTACCTTGACCAACCGTGGACGTACAAGTTGTGAATCATCCCCTCGCGCAGAGCCGCCTGACGGCGATGCGGGAAGTGGGCACCGAGCCCGGCAGCTTCCGGGCAGCGCTGCACGAGCTCACCACCATGCTGGTGTACGAGGCCGCGCGCGCCTTCCCGATCGAGCAGTACCCCATCGAGACCCCGGTCGCCCCGACCCAGGGCACCCGGCTGGCCAACCCGCCGCTGCTGGTGCCGGTCCTACGCGCCGGTCTGGGCATGGCCGACTCCGCCCTGGCGCTGCTACCGGAGTCGTCGATGGGCTTCGTCGGCCTGGCCCGCGACGAGGAGACCTTCGAGCCCCGCGCCTACCTGGAGTCGTTGCCGGCCGACCTGAGCGGCATCCCGGTGCTCGTGCTCGACCCGATGCTGGCCACCGGCGGCTCGCTGGAGCACTGCTGCCGGCTGCTCGCCGACCGCGGCTGCACCGACATCACGGTGATCTGCGTCCTAGCCGCCCCCGAGGGCATTGCCCGCCTGGAGCGCTCCGGGTTGCCGCTGCGCCTCGTCACGGCGTCGATCGACGACGAGCTCAACCACAAGAAGTACATCGTCCCTGGCCTAGGTGACGCGGGTGACCGCCAGTTCGGCGGAATGCCCCGTTTTTGACGCATGGGCGACCGGTGAGTGCGGCGCGGGCGCGAAGCGGCTACCGTTCCGGGCCATGACCACTGTTCCGATCGCCGAGGAGCTTCTGCTGCTCGCCTACGACAACGAGTCCGGGAAGGCGACCGGTTCGCGGATCGGGCTCGACCTCGGCATGGCCGCGGCAGTGCTGGTGGAGTTGGCCCTCGCGGGCCGGATCGCGTACGCGGACGGCAACATCGTGGTGGTCGACGCGACACCGACAGGCGTGCCGGTGGCCGACGAAGTCCTTGCCAAGATCGAGTCGAACGTGCCGCACACCCCGGCCTCCTGGGTCCAGCGGCTCCGCCACGGCCTGCGCGACCGGGTCCTTTCCGACCTGGTCGGCCGGGGCGTGATCCGCGACGTCGACGAGGTCGAGCTCGAGTTCATCCACGTCCACCGCTACCCGTCGGTCGACGCGACCGTGGAGAACGAGACGCGCGCCCGCCTCGCCGCCGCGCTGTCCGGCGAGGGCGCCCCCGACGAGCGCACCGCCGCCCTGGCGACGCTGATCGCGGCCAGCCGCATGGAGGCCGCCCTGGGCCTGACCGGCGACGAGGCCGCGACGGCTCACGAAAAGCTCGAGCGCATCGCCAGCGGCGCCGGCTTCTCGGGCGGCGTCGGCCTCGACCAGTCGACGGTCCGCCCGTCGGTCGCCCTCGTCGTGATCGCCCTGGGCAAGGCCATCCAGGCGGCCCTGGGCACCCCCCGCCCGGTCACCCACTAGTCCGCACCGGGCGGCTCCTGACGACCCGCCGCGGGGGTAGTCCCATTTCCAGGCTCGTGCGGTCCGCGACTGGTGGCCGCGTCGCGCCGAGCCCGGGCGGCCTGGGGCAGACGGCCGCATTTCGCGGTTCGCGGTCCGTGGCGGGCAGCCGCGTCGCGCGGGGCATGGGTGGGGCTGCGGGTGCGGACCGTCAGGTTCGTGCGCGGCAACTCCGGTAGCCGCCGCACCATGCTGACCCTGGCCGCCTGGGGTGAGGGGAGCCGCCGACGGCGGCAGGGATGCGCGGCAACCGGGGCTGCCAACTCGCTGTGTGCAGCGGCGAAGATGGCGTCGTAGCGCTACCGCGCCACTACGCTGTGAAACCGTGGCCTCTGCCGTCAGCGATCAGACCGGACCGTCGGCTGGGGCGCAGCGGTTCGAGCGGCCCACCTGGGTCGCCCTGGTCGTCACCGTCGGCGCGGCTGTGCTCTATCTCGGCGCCGCCTTCGCGGTCACCGGGCAGTTCTGGGGAGATCTCAGCACCGCCACCCCCGCCGTCAATCCGCAGGACCACGTCTTCTTCCAGTGGGTCCTGGCGCACGGTGCGCAGGTGGCTGAGCACGGGATCTACCCCTTCACCACCAAGTCGCTCAACATGCCCGACGGCGTCAATCTCATGGCCAACACCTCCGTGCTCGGGCTCGGTATTCCCATGTCGCCGATCACCCTGCTCTGGGGGCCGCAGACCGCCTTCGCGGTGCTCCTCGTGATCGGGCTCGCCGGCACGGCGTTCGGCTGGTACTGGGTGTTCAGCCGCCACCTCGTCGACAACCGGCTCGTGGCGTTCGCGGCCGGTGCCCTCTGTGGGTTCGCTCCTGGGCTGATCAGCCACGCCCAAGGGCACGTCAACTGGACCGCCCAGTTCGTCGTCCCCTGGCTCGTCGTCGCCGTCATCAGGATGGGGAGACCGGGTCGCGCGGTAAGGCGCGGGATCTGGCTCGGCCTCCTCGTCACCTACCAGGCCTTCGTGAACGAGGAGGTCCTGCTCTACACCGCCCTCGGGCTGTTCGTCTTCGTCCTCTGCTACGTCGCCTTCAAGCCCCGCGAGAGCAAGCCCAAGATCCCCAGCTTCCTCGGCGGCCTCGCCGTCGCGGTCGTCACCGCCGGCGCCCTGCTCGCGTACCCCCTCTGGGTGCAGTTCTTCGGCCCGCAGAGCTACCGGGGCGTGCCCACCGCGGTCAAGGACGTCAGCACCGACCTCGCCGCCTACCCGGCCTTCGCCCGGCTCTCGATCGCCGGCAGCACCGAGACCGCCGAGCGGCTCACCCAGGGCCCGGCCGAGGAGAACAGCTTCCTCGGCTGGCCCCTGCTGATCACCTGCGTGGTCGCCGTCGCGCTCACCTGGAAGAGGAGGACGACCTGGGCGCTGGTCGTCACCGCCTTCGTCTTCGGTGCCCTCTCCCTCGGCCCGGAGATCATGATCGACCAGGACGGCACCGGCGTCGAAGGCCCGTGGCGCTGGCTGGAGAACCTGCCCGTCTTCAACTCGGTCGTGCCGACGCGGCTCTCGCTGATCGTGGTGCCGGTCGCCGCCGGTCTCCTCGCGCTCGGCGCCGACAAAGCCCTAAGAATCGCCCGAAAAACCACAAAACCCAAAGCGATCGCCATCCAAGGCCTGACCGTCGCCGCGATGCTGGGCGCGCTGGTCCCGTTGGCGCCGCGGCAGATCCCGACGGTCGACGTCCCGAGGACCCCGGCGTTCGTCACCCAGGACCTCTGGCGCGGCTACGCCGCCGACGACCGCAGCCTGGTCTTCGTGCCGGTCACCGACAACATCTACCTCGACGGCATGCGCTGGGCCGCGCAGGCGCAGATCGGGTTCGCCATCGCCGGCGGGTACTTCCTCGGCCCGGCCACCGAGGGCAGCGACAACCGGGCCATCTTCAACGCGCCCACCCGGTTCACCGGCGCCCTGTTCGACCAGACCAGCCGCACCGGCGACCTGCCGTCGGTCACCGACGAGACCCGCGCCAAGTTCGAGGACGACCTGGCCTTCTGGCGCGCCGACGCGCTGGTGCTGCCCCAGACCGAGGCCAACGCCGGCCAGCTGAGGCAACTGGTGATCGAGCTGACCGGCGAGATTCCCGACGACGTCGGCGGAGCCTGGGTCTGGCGCACCAAGTAACAGTCACCAGATCCCGAGGGACGCCGCCGTCTCCGTGCGCAGGGCGCGGACCGAGGCCGACGCCCGCTCGCGCGCCGCCGCCACGTCGCCGTCGACGACGGGCTCGACCACCTCCAGGTACGCCTTCAGCTTGGGCTCGGTGCCCGACGGCCGGACCACCACCCGGGCGGACTCGGTGCGCAGAATCAGCACGTCGTTCGCGGGCGCCAGGTCCTCGACCGAGATCACCGGATCGTCGAGCAACGAGCCGGGGGTCTTGGTGCGGATGTAGGCCATCGCCGTGTCGATCTCCGACAGGTCGTCGACCCGGACGGAGAGCTGGTCGGTGGCGTAGACCCCGAACTCGGCGGCGAGTTCGTCGAGCCGGTCGCCGATCGTCCGCAGCGAGGCCTTCAACCCCGCCGCGAGCTCGGCCACCAGCAGCGCCGCGGTGATGCCGTCCTTGTCCCGGACCAGCGAGGGCGCCACGCAGTAACCGAGCGCCTCCTCGTAGCCGAACGCCAGATCGTCCCCGGCCCGCACGATCCATTTGAAGCCCGTCAGCGTCGCACCGTAGGGCACCTCCCGCCGCGCGCACAGCTGCGACAGCAGCGACGACGAGACGATCGTGGTGGCATAGCGCCCGGTCACCCCGCGCCGCTGCAGGTGGTCGGCGAGCAGCACCCCCACCTCGTCACCACGCAGCATCCGCCAGCCGTTCGGGCCGGGGATCGCGACCGCGCACCGGTCGGCGTCGGGGTCGTTGGCGATGGCGATGTCCGCGCCGGTCACCGTCGCGAGCTCGATCACGCGGTCGATCGCCCCGGGCTCCTCCGGGTTGGGGAACGCGACGGTCGGAAAGAGCGGGTCGGGCTCGGCCTGCTCGGCCACCTCGTGCGGCCGCGCGAACCCGGCCCGCGCGAACGCCGCCGCGAGCACCCGGGCACCGACGCCGTGCAGCGGGGTGTAGGCCACCGCGAGGTCACGCGGCCCGTCCGGGTCGACGACCTGGGCGGCGGCTTCCACATAGGACTCGACGATGTCCTCGTCGAGAACCACACCGAGCGAGCCCAGGGGTACGGAGGACAGCGCGCCCACCGAAGCGATGGCGGCCGAGATCTCGGCGTCGGCGGGCGGCACGATCTGCGCACCGGCGCCGAGCGAACCACCCAGCGAGGCACCCAGGTAGACCTTGTAGCCGTTGTCCTGCGGCGGGTTGTGGCTGGCGGTCACCATCACGCCCGCCGCCGCGCCCAGCTTGCGCACCGCGTACGCCAGCACCGGCGTCGGCAGGGGATGCGGCAGCAGCAGCGCCTCCCGCCCGGCACCGGTCGCGACCCGGGCGGTCCGCTCGGCGAAGTCCCGCGAGCCGTGCCGTGCGTCGTACCCGATGACCAGCGGACCCGACGCACCGCGGGCGGCGAGCCAGGCGACGAGGCCGGCCGCCGCCTGGGTGACGACGGCGAGGTTCATCCCGTTCGGTCCGGCCCGCAGCGGGCCGCGCAGCCCGGCGGTGCCGAAGGTCAGCGGCCCGGCGAACCGGTCGGCCAGATCGGCGGCGGTGCCGGGCAGCCCGTCGAGCACCCGGGCCAGCTCGGCGCGGCTCGTCTCGTCGGGGTCGTCGGCCAGCCACGCCCGCGCACGGGCCTCCAGGTCGTCGAGCTCAGTCATCCCGTTTTGATAGCACGTGTCGCCCCGCGTGGCACCGACGGGATCAGGTGAGCTCGAACGACCGGACCATCTCGTCGAAGATCGGCTTGCTCGCGGCGAACCGGTCTTCGGTGCTGGTCAGGAAGAACGAGTACGCCTTCCCGTCCTTGACCACCGCGCCCCAGACGCCGTGCCGGTTCGAGTCGCCGCCGCAGGTGTATTCCAGCTCACTGGAGACCCGCCCGCCGATCTCGCCGTCACGCAGGTCGACCCGCTCGTAAGGCTTCGGGCACGACTTGCTGTTGCCCTTGAGCCCGCGCTCCGCGGCCTGGAGGAAGCCGGTCGGCGTGGCCTTCGTGCTGACCGTTTCGACGAGGATGCGCACCTTGCGGCCAGAGTCGTCCGGATCGACGTAGTCGAAGTAGACCGACTTCCCGCCGCCGGCCTTCTTCCAGCCCTTCGGCACGTTGACGGAGACCCCACGCTCGGAGTGCTTCTGGGTGGGGAAGTCCGCCGCGGCCGGCGCCCCGGTCGACCCGCCGGCCTGGACGGGTGTGGTGTCGCCGGTCGACTCGTCGCCGCCGCCGTTGAACGCGACGAACCCAATCAGGATCAGCACGACCGCGAGGCCGCCGGCGACACCGAGCTGGACCTTGCGCGGCCAGCCCTTGACGGTCTCGACCAGGTCGCCACCGCGGCGCTTGAGACCGCCGAGCGACCCGCCGGACGGCGGTGCCGGAGGCGGACCCCAGGTCGGCGCGGGCATCTGGCCGGTCGGAGCCTGGAGCGGAGCGTGGGACGGCGGCACCGGGCCGCCCGGGCCGGCTCCCAGCCGGTCGGTCAGCGACTCGCCCGGCGCCAGCATCGCCCGGCCGCCGATCTGCCCGCTCGGGCGATCCTGAGCGGGCACCGGAGCGGGTGGCTGCCAGGGAGACCGCTGAGCCGGCACGACCGCGTACGGGTCGGTCATCATGTGCACCGGCGCCTTGCTGACCAACGGGCCGGCCAGCAGCTCGCGGAGCATGCCGCGCGAGGTGTTGGCGTCGAACCGGCGGGCCGGGTCCTTCTCCAACAGACCCATCAGCACGTCGTTGAGCACGCCGGCGCGGCTGGTCGGTGCCGGCGGGTCCTCGACGACCGCGTGCATCGTCTCGATCGGGTCGCCCCGGTCGAACGGCGGGCGACCCTCGATCGCGGTGTAGAGCGTCACGCCGAGCGAGAACAGGTCGCTGGGCGGGCCGAAGTCCTGGCCCATGGCCCGCTCGGGCGAGATGAAGTGCGGCGAGCCGAGCACCATGCCCGGCGTCGTGAGCTGCACGTCGGTGGGCATCCGGGCGACACCGAAGTCGGTGAGCACGCAGCGACCGTCGGAACAGATGAGCACGTTGGCCGGCTTGACGTCACGGTGCAGCACGCCGTTGGCGTGGGCGATCTCCAGCGCGCCGAGCAGCGCGATGCCGATCTTCGCGACCGCGCGGGGTGCGACCGGGCCGTCCTCGATCACCATGTCGGCGAGGCTGCGCGCGTCGAGCAGCTCCATGACGATCCACGGTCGACCGTTCTCCTGGACGACGTCGTAGACCTGCACGACCGACGGATGTTGGAGCGCCGCCGCGGCGCGGGCCTCGCGCATCGTCCGCTCGTACATGGAGTCGCGGTCGCTGGGCGCGAGGCCCGGCGGGAGCACGACCTCCTTGACGGCCACGTCGCGGCGCAGCAGGACGTCGTTGGCACGCCAGACGGTGCCCATGCCGCCGTGGCCGACGGCCGCGCGGAGGGAGTAGCGACCACCGATCATCGTGCCGGGAGCGGCGCGGCCGCCCGAGACCGCCGTACCCGCGGGGCCGTTGTTGTTGGATCCGGAGGTGGCGGAGCCGCTCCACGTCGGAATCTGAGTCACTGAAAAGCCGCCGGGGGGTCGAGGGCCAGTTACCAACCTCCCTATCTTGGGGGAGGCGGCCCGATAAGGGAAACCGCATCACCTGTTGTGATGGATCATCGACGTTGGGTGCTAAAGACCCGAACCGTCTGTGCCCGATGCCTCACGGTGGCGGAAGTCCGCGAGCCTTAGGATTCGTTAATGGCGCAGCGAAAGACCGAGTCGGGTTTTCCGGTCAAGCCGGTCTACGACCAGTCAGACCTTCCCGGCGATATCGACAAGCGGACGGGCCGTCCGGGCGAGTACCCGTATACGCGCGGCGTCTATCCGACGATGTACACGTCGCGCCCGTGGACGATGCGCCAGTACGCGGGCTTCGGCACCGCGACCGAGTCCAACGCCCGCTATCACCAGCTGCTCGAGCACGGCACGATGGGCCTGTCGGTGGCGTTCGACCTGCCGACCCAGATGGGCTACGACTCCGACGACCCGGTCGCGCACGGCGAGGTCGGCAAGGTCGGCGTCGCGATCGACTCGCTGGCCGACATGAAGACCCTGTTCGACGGCATCCCGCTCGACAAGGTGTCGACGTCCATGACGATCAACGCGCCGGGTTCGGTGCTGTTGCTGCTCTACCAGCTCGTCGCGGAAGAAGCCGGCATTCCTGGGAGCGCGCTCAACGGCACGATCCAGAACGACATCCTGAAGGAATATATCGCGCGGGGCACGTACATCTTCCCTCCGAAGCCGTCGTTGCGGCTGGTCGCGGACACCTTCGCGTACTGCCGGGCCGAGGTGCCGAAATGGAACACCATTTCCATCTCGGGCTACCACATGGCGGAGGCCGGCGCGACGCCCACGCAGGAGATCGCGTTCACGCTGGCCAACGGCGTCGACTACGTACGCGCCGCGATCGCTGCCGGCCTCGCGGTCGACGACTTCGCGCCCCGCCTGTCGTTCTTCTTCGTCGCCCGCACCACGCTGCTCGAGGAGGTCGCGAAGTTCCGTGCGGCCCGCCGGATCTGGGCCAGACTGATGCGCGAGGAGTTCGGCGCGCGGGACCCGAAGTCGATGATGCTGCGGTTCCACACGCAGACGGCCGGCGTGCAGCTCACCGCCCAGCAGCCCGAGGTCAACCTGGTCCGGGTAGCCGTGCAGGGGCTGGGCGCGGTGTTGGGCGGCACGCAGTCGCTGCACACCAACTCGTACGACGAGGCGATCGCCCTGCCGACCGAGAAGGCGGCGCGGCTGGCCCTGCGCACCCAGCAGGTGCTCGCCTACGAGACCGACCTGACCGCGACCGTCGACCCGTTCGCCGGCTCGTACGTCGTCGAGGCGATGACCGACGAGATCGAGGCCGGCGCGCTGGCCCTGATGGAGCAGGTCGCGGGCTACGGCTCCTCGGTCGACGCGATCGAGGCGGGCTTCCAGAAGAACGAGATCGAGACCTCGGCGTACCGGGTCGCGCAGGAGATCGACAGCGGCGAGCGGGTCGTGGTCGGGCTCAACCGCTTCAAGATCGCCGAGGAGGAGCCGTACGAGCCGCTGCGGGTCGACCCGGCGATCGAGGCGGCCCAGGCGAAGCGGCTGGCCGCGATCCGGGAGTCCCGGGACGGCGCCGCGGTCGAGGCGGCGTTGGCCCAGCTCAAGCGCGCGGCGCAGGGCACCGACAACGTGCTTTACCCGATGCGGGAGGCGTTGCGCGCGTACGCCACAGTGGGGGAGGTTTGCAACGCCCTTCGCGAGGTATGGGGGGTCTACCACCCGGTCGAGCGGTTCTGACCCCAAGTCTTGTTACGGTGCGTTAACCTCGCAGGGACAGCGTGCGGTTACGCACAGCAATGAAGATCTGGCGCACCCGCTGTGCGGCTCCGAGTCCCCGGAACGTGTCAGCGTAAGTCGCCTCACCCGGCAAGGTGACCATCCGGCGGGTAGATTGACGTCAGATAACCGGATTTCCTGAGCGATCCAGCGGCGTGGCCGTGTCCGCCGCCACCATCACGCGTTGTAGGAGGTGTGGGACAGTTGGCAGGTTTCAAGGCGACCGCCGACTCATCCCCACCGCTCGACGAGGGCTCCTACCAGGGCATTCGTGACACTGCGCGATCTGATCATCACCATAATGATGTTGCGCAGCGTCACCGTCGGAGGTCTAGGCTAGCCAAGTCCCATTCCGCCCAGAGTGATCGAGATTTTCACGTGACGAGTGCGTTAACGCTGCCTTCCAACAGCAGCCCGATGGCGTCCTCATGGCCTGAAACACCGCCTGGCGCCGACCCCCTCCCAGGTCAGCTGGACCGCTGGCTGGCTGCCCGGGGCGCCGAGCTCGTAGCCGTACGTCGTCACATCCACTCCCACCCGGAGCTCTCCCACCAGGAGTTCGAGACGGCGTCCCTGGTCGCGCGGGAGCTGGCCGTCGCCGGCCTGACGCCGCGCCTGCTGCCCAAGGGCAACGGCGTGATCTGCGACGTGGGCGAGGGTGACCGGGTGATCGCGCTGCGCGCGGACCTCGACGCGCTGCCCCTGCCGGACGGCAAGGACGTGCCCTACCGGTCCACCGTCGACGGTGTCGCGCACGCCTGCGGACACGACGTGCACACCACCATCCTGCTCGGCACCGGTCTCGCGCTGGCCCAGCTCGCCGAGCGCGACGAGCTGCCCGGCCGGGTCCGGCTGCTGTTCCAGCCCGGCGAGGAGTGCATCCCGTCGGGTGCGCCCGAGGTGATCTCGGCCGGCGGGCTCAAGGACGTCGCGGCGATCTACGCGCTCCACTGCGCCCCGCAGCTTCCGGTCGGCCTGGTCGGCGTGCGCTCCGGCCCGTTCACCGCCGCCGCCGACACGATCGAGGTCAACCTGCGCGGCCGGGGTGGCCACACCGCCCGCCCGCACCTGACCACCGACCTGGTGCACGCGATGGGCCGCGTGATCGTCGACGTGCCGTCGCTGCTCGACCGCCGGGTGGACGCCCGCGCGGGAGTCTCCATGGTCTGGGGCCGCGCACACTCCGGCGAGGCCTACAACGCGATCCCCGCGGTCGCCAACCTCAAGGGCACCGTCCGGATCCTCAACCGCGAGGCCTGGCGCGAGGCGCCCGAGCTGATCACCAAGCTGATCCACGACGTGGTCGCCGCGACCGGCGCCGAGGTCGAGGTGAAATACACGCGCGGCGTGCCACCGGTGATCAACGACCGGATGGCCACCGCGGTGGTCGCCGGGGCGGCCGGTGCCGCGCTCGGCCCCGACCGGGTGGTCGAGGCCGAGATCAGCATGGGTGGCGAAGACTTCGCCTTCTATCTCGAGCAGGTGCCCGGCGCGATGATCCGGCTCGGCACCACGCCGCAGGGCGCGGAGGTCAAGCCCGACATCCACCAGTCGACCTTCGACGTCGACGAGAAGGCCATCGGCTACGGCGTGCGCGTCATGGTGCACACCGCCCTGGCCGCCCTCGCCGCCGGCACGTTCTAGATCTTTTCCGTTTCCTCGGCCGCCGTGGCCTGGGTCGGTATCGCCGGCCCGGCCAGCGCCGCCGCGGGCCGGGGACGCCGGCGACGCACGTAGACGAAGACCAGCAGGCCCAGCCCGGCCAGGACGAGCCACGGCACCAGCGCGCCCAGGACGGTCAGTGCGACACCCAGGGTGGCGGTGAACGCGTCCCAGCCACCGCGCAGGCCGGCCAGGAAGCCGGTGTTGTCGTCGTCCGGCGGCGGTGGTGGCGCCTGCGCCTCCGGGCCGAGCAAGGTCGCCGTGATCGTCGACAGCGCGGTCAGGTCGGACAGCCGGCGCTTCTTCCCCTCCAGCGACGCCAGGTCCGCCTCGCGCCGGCCGAGCTCGTTCTCCAGCGAGACCAGGTCGTTGATCGTCTTCGCCTGGCCGAGCAGCCGCCGGGCACTCTCGACCCTCGCGCGCTGGGTGGTGATCCGGGCGTCGAGGTCGACGACCTCCTCGGTGACGTCCTGGGTGCTGATCTCGCGCCGGTCGTCGGTGCCCTTCTTGGCGATCTCGTCGACGACGGAGGTGAACCGGGGTGCCGGCACCCGCAGGGTCAGCACCGCCTCGGACCGGCCGCCGTCGTCGGTGCGCTTGTCACCACCGATGAAGCCACCCGCGCCGGCGACCAGCGAGGTGATCTCGGCCGCGGTGCGCTCCACGTTCTCCACCCGGACCATGATCGAACCGGTGTAGATGATCTGGCGCTGGTCGACGGCGAGATCCACATCGCCGGCTCCGGCCTGTGCCTGGTTGGGTGCCCCCGCCGCCGGCGCCTCCGCGGCCGCCTTCTCCTGGTTCGGCGCCCCGCCGCCGCCGTCGGACTGCGCCTGATCGCGGGCGACGTCCCCGCCGCTAGCGGTCATCGGCTCCGCGACGTTGCTGCTGGTGCCCGAATCGGCCCCGCCGCCGCAGCCGGCCAACGCCAAACCGGCCGCGAGCCCACCGGCCGCCAGCGCGGCCAGTGTCCGCCTCCGTCGTACGCTGCCCATATCTGTCCCCTCCGAGTCGTGTCCGAGTTCGTCGGTCAGACGCGCAGCGTGCGCGCGCCGGTTCCGGCAGACTCGCCAGGGGACATCACGATTCGGCAGCCAGGGGGTCACGAGATGCGACTGACCAAATTTGGCCATTCCTGTGTACGCATCGAGCAGGACGGTGCCGTGCTGGTCATCGATCCGGGAGGGTTCAGCGAACGGGCCGCGCTCGACGGAGTCGACGCCGTGCTCATCACCCACGAGCACCCCGACCACCTCGACGTCGACGCGGTGTCCGACGCCCTGGCCAAGCGTCCGAACGCGACGATCCACACCAACGCCGACGTCGCCGGCAAGCTCGCGGCGCTGGGCGACATGGTCATGGCCGTCGAGACTGGACAGTCGTTCACGGCCGCCGGTGTGCCGGTGCGCGCGGTCGGTGGCATGCACGCCGAGATCCACCCGGACATCCCGCGGATCGCCAACCTCGGCTTCCTGGTCAACGAGTCGGTCTACCACCCCGGCGACTCGTTCGACGTGCCCGAGGGCGTCCGCGTCGAGACGCTCTTCGTGCCGGTGTCGGCGCCCTGGCTCAAGATCAGCGAGTCGGTCGACTTCGTCCGGGCCGTCGCGCCCCGCCACGCGTACGCCCTGCACGACGGGATCGTCAACGACGCCGGCGGCAAGCTCGTCGACGGTGTCCTCGGACGCCTACTGAAGATCGACTACCAGCGCCTGGCCCCGGGTACGAGCGTCGATGCCTGACCCGGTCGCCGAGCTCTACTCCGCACCACCGGACGGCTTCGTCGCCGCCCGTGACGAACTGGTCGCCGAGGCGAAAGCAGCGGGGCAGACCGACCGCGCCAAGCAGCTGGGCAAGTTGCGCAAGCCCACGGTCGCCGCCTGGGTGGTCAACCTCCTCGCGATCCGCCGCCCCGAGCTCGTCGACCAGCTCGTCGAGCTGTCCGCCGCGTTGCGCTCGGCCCAGCGCCAGCTCAAGGGCGACGCGCTCCGCGAGCTCACCAAGCAGCGGCGCGAGGCGGTCGGCGCGTTGGTCAAAGAGGCGCTGTCGCTGGCCGCCAAGGCCGACCCCGGCAGCCGCGGCAAGCTGCCGGCGGCCGAGGTCGAGGCGACGCTGACCGCCGCCGTGTCCGACGCCGAGGTCGCCGAGCAGGTCCGCTCGGGCCGCCTGGTCCGGGCGGCCAGCTACGCCGGCTTCGGCGAGGTGCCCCGGCCCAACCTGCGCCTCGTCACAGACGAGCAGCCCGAGCCCGTCGAGGAGGGTGAGGAACCCGGCTCCAGACGCGCGGCCGACGCCGAGCGGGCGGCGCGCCGGCGGGCGATCGAGCGGGAGCTCGGTGCGGCCCGGGCCGCGGAGAAGAGCACCGCGAAGGACCTGGACAAGGCCGGCAAGGCCGAGACCGACGGCGAGGCCGCGGTCGAGCGGGCCGAAGCGGCGTTGCAGGAGGCGGAACGTGCCCGCGCCGAAGCGGACGCCGCCCTGGGCCAACTCCGGGCTGCCCGCAAGGCCGCCGAACGCGCCGCCGCACAGGCCCGCCGCCGCGTCGGCGACGTCGAGGCGGCCCTCGAAGCCCTGGACGAAGACTCATGAGCGAGCGCGGTCAGCTCAGCACCCCGAGTGGCCGGGACCCGCGGAGCGAGGCACGGGCATGACTCCGGAGCAGACGGCTCAGGCGTCGCGGGACGCCGTCGTGGAGCTGGGTGGGGCGTACGCCGAGTGTCCGCGGACCCTGCGCCGGGCTCGCCAGCTCGGCCTCTCCGGCTGGGCGTTCTACGTGGCCGGCCGGGGCGGTGCGCTGGGCGACGTGCGGTCCGACACGGTGGCGGCGGCGCTCGGCTTCATCGCGCCCGAGGCCGTCGCCGACGGCTGGGACGGTGCCCGACGGGTGCTGCCACCCACCGAGGTCGCGGCCGTGCACCTGGCCGAGTGCTGCCGGTGGGGTGTCGAACAGCTCGGCGGCTTCCCACGGGTGGAACGGCTGGTCGACCTGACGCAGCGGGTCGTGCTCGCCGCCGACGCGTCCGCGCTGCCGCTGTTCGCGGCCTGGCGGGCCATGCCGGTGCCCGACGACGACCTGGGCGCGCAGGCGGCCGTGCTGCTGCACCTGTTGCGCGAGCACCGGGCCGGCGCGCACCTGCTGGCCGTGCGGGCCAGTGGGCTCAGCCCGCTCGAGGCGATCATCTCCGGCCCGGAGGGCGAGGCGGGCGCGGTGGCGTGGGGCTGGCAGCCGCCGTACCCGGGTGTCGGTCCGCTGCTCCGGCGCCGGGTCTGGGCGGAGGCCGTGACCGATCGGATCACCTCGTCGGCGTACGCGACGCTGACCATCGAGGAGCGGATCGAGCTGCTCGGGCTGCTGGACAGCGCGCGCAAGGGCCTCCGCCCGCCCGGCAGCGAGCCCGCACGCGCCGCGCTCGACTAATTCGTTGGCATCGCTGCCACCGGGTGTGAGACAAATCCAGCGTGGCGTTCCCTGACGGCTGGACCACGCGCCGGCCCACCCTCGACGACCTGCCGGCGATCCTCGACCTGATGCGGGCGAGCGACATCGCCGCGACGGGCGAGCCGGAGACCGGCGCCGACGACATCAAGGCGGCCCTGACCTCGCCGCACGTCGACCCGGCGCGCGACTTCTGGTTGGCCTACCAGCCCGACGGCGCTCTGGGCGGCTGGGCCTACATCGACAACGACAACGGCGGCGACAACGAGTTCGTCGAGGTCTACGTGCACCCCGACGGCGGTGCGCCGAGCCGGGCGCCGTTGATCGACCTGCTGGTGCGCCGGGTCGCCGAGCGGGCCACCGAGCGCGGCTTCGCCGAGGTGACCGCCAAGGCCGGCGCGCTGCCGGCGGAGACCGACTACATCGCCGAGCTACAGGCGGCCGGGTTCCAGTTCGTCAAGCGCTTCGCCCGCATGCGGCGCGCACTCGACGGCGTCACCCCGACGCCCCTGCCGCCAGGCGTGACGATCCGCCTGGTCCGGCCCGACGACGACGAAGACCTGCGGCTGTTCCACCGGATCTACGACACGGGCTTCCGCGACGCCTACGACTACCACCCGCGCGACTACGACTCCTGGCGCACCTACGTCGCCGGGCTGACCTCGGTCTCCTGGGACGAGTGGTTCGTCGCCGAGGTCGACGGCGTGCCCGCGGGCGTGCTCATGTCGGCCGACCAGCAGCTCGAGCAGAACGAGGGCTGGATCAAGAACCTCGCCGTGCTGCGCGAGTTCCGCCGGCGCGGCGTGGGCGGCGCCCTGCTGCGCCACGCGTTCACCGTCTACGCGGCGAAGGGGCGCACCCAGGCCGGGCTCGGGGTCGACCTGTCCAGCCCGACCGGTGCCGCCAACGTCTACCTGGCCGCCGGGATGACCGCGATCTACGAGGCGGACATCTTCGAGCAGCGGATAAAGAGCGCCTAGACCTCGGGCGACGAGGTCTTGGTCGGGCGGCTGCGTAGCTCCGTCACGTAGTCGTCCGGGGCGCCGGCCTTCTCGGCCGCGTTGGCGATCTCCGAGAGATACCACGCGGTCGGCAGGCCGCCCTCGTAGCCGTTGAAGATGTACACCCAGACCGTCTCCTCGCCGTCCAGGGTGACCGCCCGCATGTGCAGCTTGCGATAGGTCTCCCCGGCAGCCCCCTCGACCTCGTCGAGCTGGGAGGCGTCCCACGGGTGCACGTCGTAGAGCGCGACGAAGACCCGGTCGCCCGGTGATTCGACGATCGTGGTGACCGCACCCTCCCAGCCGATGACGTCTTCACCGGCAAAGGTGAGTCGCCAGCCTTCCAGCCAGCCGGTGCCCACCATCGGCGAATGCGGACAGTAAGCACGCATTCGGGCGGGATCAAGGTTTGAGCCGTACGCGGCGTAATGACGCACGGCGATGACGATAGCCCGGTTGGCGGGTCGTGGAGAATACGACACGTGACACGAATCGTTATCGTGGGTGGCGGCCCGGCTGGTTACGAAGCAGCACTGGTCGCCGCGCAGCTCGACGCCGACGTGACGGTGGTCGAGGCGGACGGCGCCGGCGGCGCCTGCGTGCTGTCGGACTGCGTACCCTCAAAGACCTTTATTGCCAGCTCAGACGTGGTGACCGGCTACCGGGACACCGACCGCTTCGGCGTCCACTCCGGTGGCCTCGACGCGGTCACCGTCGATGCCAGGGCCGTCAACGAGCGGGTGAAGAATCTCGCACAGGCCCAGTCGAATGACATCCACAACAAGCTCCTCAAGGCGGGCGTCACCTTCGTCGCCGGCACCGCCCGGCTGGGTGCTGACACGTTGGGTCACACCCACCGTGTCGAGATCACTCCGGGCAGCGGTGACACCCCGTACTCGGTCGATGCGAGCACTGTGCTGATCGCCACTGGGGCGACCCCCCGGGTGCTGCCCAGCGCGGTGCCGGACGGGGAGCGGATCCTCGACTGGCGTCAGCTCTACGACCTGCCCGAGCTGCCCGAGCACCTGATCGTGATCGGCTCCGGGGTGACCGGCGCCGAGTTCGCCAGCGCGTACCTGGCGATGGGTGTGCGGGTGACCCTCGTCTCCAGCCGGGACCGGGTGATGCCGCACGAGGACGCCGACGCGGCTCAGGCGATCGAGCGGGTCTTCCGCTCGCGGGGGATGACCATACTCAACAACTCCCGGGGCAACGCCGTCCGCCGCACCGCCGACGGAGTCGAGGTCGAGCTCAGCGGCGGCGGCACGGTCACCGGCTCACACGCCCTGATCGCGGTCGGCTCGGTGCCGAACACCGAGGGTCTTGGCCTCGAGGAGTACGGCGTGGAGGTCGGCAAAGGCGGCTACGTCACCGTCGACCGGGTCTCCCGCACCAACGTCCCGGGCATCTACGCGGCCGGCGACTGCACCGGCGTGCTGGCCCTCGCCAGTGTCGCGGCGATGCAGGGCCGGATCGCGATGTGGCACGCGCTCGGCGAGGCCGTCCAGCCGCTGCGGCTGCGCACCGTGGCCGCGAACGCGTTCACCGACCCGGAGCTCGCGACCGTCGGCGTCAGCCAGAACGACGTCGACGCGGGCCGGGTGCCGGCCCGCGAGGTGATGCTCACGCTCGCCGGCAACGCCCGCGCCAAGATGGCCGACCTGGGCGACGGCTTCGTCAAGCTGTTCTGCCGGCCCGCCAGCGGTCAGGTGGTCGGTGGCGTCGTGGTGTCGCCGAAGGCGTCGGAGCTGATCCTGCCGATCGCCCTGGCGGTGGAGAACAACATGACCGTCGACCAGCTCGCCCACACCATCACGATCTATCCCTCGCTGTCGGGATCGATCACTGAGGCGGCGCGTCAGCTGATGCTGCACGAACCGGAGTGACCTCGAGCGGCGCCGGTTCGGTCTGGCCGGCGCCGCGGAGCGCGGCCGGTCCCCACATGGCCAGGCCCCAGCCGGCGCCGGCGAACACCGCCGCCGCGACGACGGCCACGACGATCAGGCGCCAGCCCGACGACGTGAGCGCCGCGCCGCCGAGGTGGCCGACCAGCGTGCCGTAGGTGGCCCAGCCCACCGCCGCCAGCGCCTGGTAGAGCAGGAAGTGCTTGTAGGGGTAGCGGGCGCGGCCGGCGGAGAAGCAGGCGGCCATCCGCCCACCGGGGACGAACCGACAGATCAGGATGACCAGCGGGCCGGGCTCGCGCAGCCCGCGGGTCAGCTTGCGGGCGGCCTGCCGGGCGCGGCCGGTGCGCGCGGCCGCCTTGGCGACGTCGTCGGTCTGCATGCCGCACCGCTTGCGCAGCCGGGCGATCAGCCCGGTGCGGTGATGGGTGGAGCGGCCCAACAGGTAGCACGCCCAGTCGCCGACGATCACGCCCACGGTGCCGACCACGATGGTGGTCGGCAGGCTGAGATGGCCGTAGGCGGTCAACGCGCCGCCCGTGATCATGATGGCCTGGGTCGGGATGACGGGCACGAACGCGTCGACGATCAGCAGGCCGAGCAGCAGCAGATAAGCGGACACGGGCGATGTCACCGTGCCTAGCACGTCGGCCATCCGCCCCAACCTCCATCCGCCGGGCTCAGGATAGTTTCCAGAAAGCCCTGATGGGGGACACTTCGGCGGCGGCCCCCTACCGCTGTCCGGCATTCGACCCTACAGACGTCAAGGGGCTGGCGGCGTACCGTGGAAATGTGCGGTCCGGCACGTCGGGTCCCCCGTTCCCGGTGTGCCGGGCCGCCACCTCTGGGCCGTCGGCAGGTCCCGTGCCGACGGCCCCCTCGCGTGTTACGAGCACGCAACGAGTGCGGCGTAGCGTGCGCGCATGGCGGACCTGTTCGAGAACTATCGGCTGGGCCCGGGTTGGGACGAGATGTTCGCCGCGGCGGGCATGCCGCGCGACACCTACGAATCGCTGCACGCGACCCTTCAGCCACTTTCCAGTGCGGACCTCGGCGTGCGGGCCGACGTGCTCGCCCGGGCCTTCCTCGACCAGGGCATCACGTTCGCGCTCAAAGGCATCGAGCGACCGTTCCCACTCGACATCGTGCCGCGGATCATCGCCGCGGCGCAGTGGGCGGTCGTGGAGACCGGCGTCGCGCAGCGGATCCGCGCCTTGGAGGCCTTTCTCTCCGACGTGTACGGCGCCGGCGAGGTGCTGGCCGCGGGTGTGGTGCCGCGCTCGGTCGTGGTGACCAGCGCGCACTTCCACCGTGAGGCGGCCGGGATCGTCCCCCACAACGGCGTCCGGGTGCACGTCGCCGGCGTCGACCTGGTGCGCGACGAGGAAGGCACCTTCCGGGTGCTCGAAGACAACGTGCGGGTGCCGTCCGGGGTCAGCTACGTCATGGAGAACCGGCGCGCGATGAGCCATGTGCTGCCGGAGGTGTTCGCCTCGACCCGGATCCGGCCGGTGGAGTCGTACCCCAGCCAGCTCCTCGGCGCCCTGCGGGCGGCGGCGCCGGCCGGCGCGAGCGACGAGCCGACCGTGGTGGTGCTGACCCCGGGCGTGCACAACTCCGCCTATTTCGAACACGCGCTGCTGGCCCGGGAGATGGGCGTCGAGCTCGTCGAGGGGCGCGACCTGATCTGCGCCGGCAACCGGGTGGCCATGCGCACGACGGCCGGCGAGCAGCGGGTCGACGTGATCTACCGGCGGATCGACGACGAGTTCCTCGACCCGGTGCAGTTCCGGACCGACTCGATCCTCGGCGTGGCCGGGCTGCTCAACGCGGCGCGGGCCGGCCAGGTGACGATCGCCAACGCCGTCGGCAACGGGGTCGCCGACGACAAGCTGCTCTACACGTACGTCCCCGACCTGATCCGGTTCTATCTCGGTCAGGATCCGGTGCTGCCCAACGTCGAGACCTACCGGCTGGCCGACCCCGACGTGCTGGCCCACGTCCTGGACCGGCTCGACACCCTGGTGCTCAAGCCGGTCGACGGCTCGGGCGGTGCCGGCATCGTGATCGGCTCGCAGGCCACCGACGCCGAGCTCGCCGACGTCCGGGCGCGACTGCTCCGCGACCCGCGCGGCTGGATCGCCCAGCGCGAGGTGAAGCTGTCGATGGTGCCCACGCTGATCGGCAACCGGCTCCGGCCGCGGCACGTCGACCTGCGGCCGTTCGCCGTCAACGACGGCAGCCGCATCTCGGTGCTGCCCGGCGGGCTCACCCGGGTCGCGCTGCCGGAGGGAGCGCTGGTCGTCAACTCCAGCCAGGGCGGCGGGTCGAAGGACACCTGGGTGCTCGCCGCGCCGATGGGACCGGCCGAGTCCGTGCCCGAGCTCCGCCCCGCCGCGCCGCATGCCGAGCCGGCACCCCGTCCCGATCCCGGCCCGGGCACGACCTCGACCCAGCAGCAACAACAACAGCAGCAGGTAGGTGGTGTGCGGTGTTGAGTCGGATCGCCGAGTCGCTCTACTGGATCGGCCGCTACGTCGAGCGGGCCGAGGACACCGCGCGCATCCTCGACGTGCACCTGCACCAGATGCTCGCGGACCCGTGGGTCGGCGAGGACGCCGCCTGCCGCTCCCTGCTGTCCGTGATGGGTGCGCCCATCCCGGACGACATGCCGCTGTCCGCGGGCCGGGTCGTCACGCTGCTCGGGCTCGACGCCGGCAACCCGAGCTCGGTGGTCGGCGCGTTGGCCGCCGCCCGCGAGAACGCCCGCGGTGCCCGCGAGACGGTGTCGTCGGAGATGTGGGAGTGCCTCAACGCCACCTGGCTCGGCCTGCCGGACGCCCGGGTGCGGGTCGAGCAGCAGGGCGTGCACGCGTTCTTCGCCTGGGTACGCGAACGCTGCGCCGTGCTGGCCGGCCTGGCCGACGCGACGATGAGCCGGGACGAGGGCTGGCTGTTCCTGGTGCTCGGGCGCAGCGTCGAACGCGTCGACATGTCGGCCCGGCTGCTGTCCACCCACGCCCGGGCCGGCGGCTCGATCCCGTCGTGGCTGACCCTGCTGCGCTCCTGCGGCGCCTGGGAGACGTTCCTGCGCACCTATCGCGGCTCGCTGGACGACCGGCACGCGGCCGAGTTCCTGTTGCTGGACCGGCTCTTCCCCCGATCGGTGTTCGCGGCGCTGTCCATCGCCGAGTCCTGCCTCGCCGAGCTCGCGCCGGGTCCCGGGCGGGCCGGCGTCGCGACCGACGCGCAACGGATCGTCGGCCGGTCCCGCACCAACCTCGAGTTCCGGGGGGCGGACGAGCTGCTCGACGACCTGGCCGGCGTGCTGGCGGGGCTCGAACGCACCTGCTCGCAGGTCAACGACGCGGTGTCCCGCCGCTACTTCCGGGCGACCTCCGCGGTGACGTGGGTGTCGGAGGCGGTGGCGTGAACAGCTGGCGGTTGGAGATCCTGCACGAGACCGGGTTCAGCTACGACGGCCAGGTCGGGGCGTCCTACAACGAGGCCCGGATGACGCCGCGCGACGAGCCGCACCAGGCGGTGCTCGACGCCCGGGTGGCGGTGTGGCCGGCGGCCTCCACACATCGGTACGTGGACTACTGGGGCACCGTGGTGACGGCGTTCGACGTGCACACCCCGCACGAGCGGTTGGCGGTCACCGCGTCCGCCACGGTCGAGACCCTGCCGCCGGGCGACCTGCTGGCCCCGGCGACGTGGGCCGACCTCGCCTCGCCGGACACCGTCGACCGTTGGCACGAGCTGTTGTTGCCGACTCCGCGGACCGCGCTCGACGAGGAGCTGACCGCGCTGGCCGACGAGATCCGCGCCGCGCACCGCACCCCGCACGCGGCCGCCCTCGCGGTGTGCGAGCGGGTGCACGCCGATGTCGCGTACGTGGCCGGCTCGACCGGGGTGCAGACCGACGCCGTGCAGGCGTGGCGGCAGCGCAGCGGGGTCTGCCAGGACCTCAGCCACCTGACCGTCGGGCTGCTGCGGGCGATGGGCGTGCCCGCCCGTTACGTGTCCGGCTATCTGCATCCGACGCCCGACGCGCCGGTCGGCGAGACGGTCGTCGGCCAGAGCCACGCGTGGGTCGAGTGGTGGGGCGGCCGGTGGAGTGGCTTCGACCCGACCAACGGCATCGCGATCGGCGAACGGCACGTCATCGTCGGGCGCGGCCGCGAATATGGCGACGTGCCGCCGCTCAAGGGCGTCTACGCCGGGCCGCCGAACACCGGCCAGGGCGTCGAAGTCAAGATCACTCGCCGCCGCTAACGGTCGATCGCGTCCTGCGCCGCCATCACTCGCAGGGCGTTGGCGGCCAGGCCGATCCGCAGCGGGGTGTAGCCCCGCGGCTCGCCGTCGACCTCGATCGGCATCGGCCGGTCGGTCTCGAGCCAGATCTCGTCGGTGGCCAGGAACGGCTCGTCGCCGTGGGACCGCAGATGGCCGGTCGCCGCGTTGCGCGCCGTCTCGCGCAACAGCCGCACCCGGTTGGCGTCGCCGACGGGGTACGCCACCAGCAGCCGGTCGTCGGCGTCGGAGTCCGCGGTGATCGGGCGTCCGGCGTGGAACCCGCCGTTGGCGACGTAGAGCTGGTGGGTGACGTAGTCGTGCGACCGCCCGTCGGCCCGCACCGTGACCCGCATCGGCCGGTGCCGGGTCAACAGCGCCAGCGCCGTCGCCGGATAGGCGAGCCGGCCGACCACCTTCTTCAGCCGGGGCGGTGCCTTCGCGAAGATCTCCGCGGACATCCCGACACCGACGTGGTTGGCGAACGGCATGTCGCCGGCCAGCCCGAGGTCGACGTCGATCACCTTGCCGCCGGTCAGGATCCCCACCGAGGCGTCGAGGTCCAAGGGGATGCTGAGCGTACGGGCGAAGTTGTTGGTCGTGCCGAGCGGCAGCAGCCCGAGCGCGACGTCCCGGTGTGCCAGGTGCCGGGCGGCGGCGCCGATCGTGCCGTCACCGCCGCCGACGATCAGCACGTCGGGGCCGAGCTCGGTGGCCGACTCCAGGCTGCCGCGCAGTTCGCGCGGGTCCTCGACGGGGAACCGGCCGAGCAGGTCGAAACCGGCCGCCTCGACGCGGCGCAGCACCTCCGGGTAGAGCCGCCGGCCGCGGCGGGAGTGTGCGTTGACCAGCAGCACGGCCCGGCGTCCCTCCCGGATCGCCGTGGTCAGCTCCGGCTTCGTACGCATGGGAGTCCCTCGGGGTCTTATTGGGGTGCGGCCCGGGCGGCGTCCTCGCTAGCCTGGCGGCATGGTTGGGCCTGCACGCACGACGACGCCGGGATGTCCCGGCGTGCTGCGCTGACCCTACCGTCATCGATCCAGCCCCGGGCGACTCCGCTCGGGGCTTTGTGCTGCTCGCCGATGGGGTCGCCGCCGCATCCGACAGGAGCGCGACCATGATTGACCATCGCAAGCTCGGGCGTGAGCTCGGGATCTTCCACACCGACCCGCGGGCCGGCGCGGGCCTGCCGATCTGGCTGCCCGCCGGCGCCGCCGCCCGGCACGCCGTCGAGGAATACCTGCGCGACCTCGAGGTGCGCAACGGCTACCAGCACGTCTACTCACCACCGTTGGGCCGGCGCGAGCTGTTCGAGCTGTCCGGGCACCTCGGCTACTTCGAGGACGACATGTTCCCGCCGATGCGGGTGTCCGAGGACGACGAGCTGCTGCTGCGGCCGGCGCTGTGTCCACATCACGCTCTGGTCTATCTCGCGCGCGGGCGTTCGTACCGGGAGCTGCCGTTGCGGGTCGCGGAGATCGGTGGCATGTACCGCAGCGAGCGGTCCGGAGTGCTGGGCGGCCTGAGCCGGGTCCGCGCGATCCACCTGAACGACGCGCACATCTTCTGTGCGTTGGCCGACGTCGGTGCCGAGGTGGCGGCGGTGCTCCGGCTGGTCGACGTGGCCCATGCCGCGCTCGGGGTGCGGGTCAGCGGCCTGCGGCTGGCGCTGCGCGGGCCGGGCTCGAAGTATGTGGGCTCTTCGTCGTCGTGGGAGCTGGCCGAGTCGTTGTTGCGTTCGGCGCTCGGCGACCGGTCCTATGTCGAGGCGCCGGGCGAGGCCGCGTTCTACGGGCCGAAGATCGACATCCAGGTGGCGGACGCGGCCGGGCGGGAATGGACCCTGTCGACCGTGCAGCTCGACTTCGACAAGCCGGCCCGCTTCGACTTGTCCTATGTGGATGCCGGTGGTGCACGCGAGCGGCCGGTGCTGATCCACCGCAGCCTGGTCGGCAGCATGGAGCGGCTCTTCGGCTATCTCATCGAGGCGCACGAGGGAGCGTTCCCGGCCTGGTACGCGCCGTTGCAGCTGCGGGTGCTGCCGGTGTCGGCCGAGTCCGCCGACGCGGCCGCGGCTTTCGCGGCCGCCGCCGGCGCTGCCGGGCTGCGCGCCGACGTCGCGGTCGAGGGCGGTTCGCTGGGTGCCCGCGTACGCGATGCCGCCGCGCTGCGGGTGCCGTACGTGGCGGTGATCGGCGCGCGGGAGGCAGCGGCGGGTCTCGTGGCACTGCGCGAGCGCGGCGGTCGCGAGCTCGCGCCCATGCCGTCAGCGGACGCGCTGCGGTTGATCGCCGCCGCCGTGGCCGAAGGTCAGTCCTCGCGCTGATAGACGTCGGGGATGCCGTCGGCGTCGTCGTCGCGGCTCTCCTCCTCGACGAGCGTGCGGTAGTGGCGGTTGCGGGTCCGCAGCAGCACGGTCGCGGCCGCCGCGGCCAGCACCGAGCCGACCAGGATGCCGAGCTTGGCGTCGGCGTCCCGGTCGGTGCCGGCGCCGAAGGCGAGCTCGCCGATCAGCAGCGAGACGGTGAAGCCGACACCGGCGAGCATCGACAGCCCGAGCACGTCCCACCAGGACAGGCCCTTGGCGAGCTCGGCCCGGGTGAGGCGCTGCACGAGCCAGGTCGACCCGAGCACGCCGACGGTCTTGCCGACGACGAGGCCGGCGACGACGCCGAGGGCGACCGGCGCGGCGAGGTCGGCGTCGGCCACGGTGACACCGGCGGCGAAGAAGGCGAACAGCGGCACCGCTATGCCCGCGGACGCCGGGCGCCAGCGGTGCTCGAAGTGCTCGGCCAGGCCGGGTCCGTTGCCAGGCGCGCGTCGCCGCACCGGCACGGTGAAGGCGAGCAGCACACCGGCGACGGTCGCGTGCACCCCGGAGGCGTGCACGAGGGCCCAGGCCGTCAGCGCGAGGGGCAGGAGCAACCACCAGGCGCGTACGCGGCGCTGCACCAACACCCCGAACGCGGCGATCGGTATCAGCGCCAGCAGCAGCGGCAGCAGGTGGAGACTGCTCGTGTAGAACGCGGCGATGATGGTGATTGCCAGCAGGTCGTCGACCACGGCCAGGGTGAGCAGGAAGGTACGCAACGCGGCCGGCAGGTGCGTGTTGATCAGCCCGAGCACGGCGAGCGCGAAGGCGATGTCGGTGGCGGTCGGAATCGCCCAACCGCGCGGCGCCCCGTCGGCCATGACGGCGTTGACCGCGACGTAGATGACGGCCGGCGCGATCATCCCACCGACCGCGGCTGCCACCGGCAGGGCGGCCCGGCGCGGGTCACGCAGGTCGCCGGCGACGAACTCGCGCTTGAGCTCGAGCCCGGCGACGAAGAAGAAGATGGCGAGGAGCCCGTCGGCGGCCCATTCGGCGACTGACAGGTCGAGGTGGAGCACGCTTGGCCCGAACGTGGCGTCGGAGATCGTCTCGTACGCGCTGGACCAGGGCGAGTTGGCCCAGACGAGGGCGATCACCGCCGCTCCGACCAGAAGAAGCCCGCCGGCGGTCTCGGTGCGCAGAATCTCGGCGATGCGGGTGGTCTCGACCAGGCTGCCGCGGCCGAAGAGCTTGTTCTTGTCGACCACGGGCGGCTCCTCCGGGACGGGCGGCAGTAGATCGCCGACCAGACTTCCCGGCACACCTTGAAGGCCACTCTACAGAGCAAGGGGAGATCATCACGCGGCGCCGGCGAGTGCGGCGGCTAGGCCGACCCAGAGCAGCTGGAGGGCGGTGCGGGGTCCGATCGACGGGACTGGGCGGCCGCCGAGGGACAGCTTGCGCCGGGCCGCGGAGACGTTGGCCGGGAACATCGCGATCATGAGCAGGGCCAGGGCGCCGGCGGCGAGTCGGGAGGTCGCCGGGATCAGCAGGCCGACCGCGCCGGCCAGCTCCAGGACGCCCGTCATGGTGACCAGCAGGTCGGGGCGGGGGAGTCGCGGCGGGACCATCGCGATCATGTCGGCCCGCATCCTGGGTGCGAAGTGGGCCAGGCCGGTGACGACGAACATGAGCGCGAGGCCGACCCGCAGCGCGGGCTGCCAGCCGTCGAGGGCGTCGACTCCGGCGAGGCCGGTCAGGCGGGCGAGGACGAAACCGATGACGAGGAAAACGAGAGGCGTCATGGCGACACTCCAATCTTGTCGGTGTCAAGTTAGCAGCAGAACTTGTCACTGGCAAGTTAGAGTGGACCGATGAGAGACACGCGGCCGTATCACCACGGCGACCTACGACGGACCCTGTTGGCCGCGGCGGCTGAGGCGATCACCGAGAGCGGGCCGGCCGCGCTGAGCCTGCGCGACCTGGCCCGGCGGGCCGGTGTCTCGCACGCCGCACCGGCGCACCACTTCGGTGACAAGGCCGGGCTGCTCACGGCGCTCGCCGCCGAGGGCTTCGGGCTGCTCGCCGACGAGCTCGACCGCACCCGCGCCGCCGGCGGGGGAGTGCTGGAAGCGGGCGTGGGATACGTGCGGTTCGCCGTCGGGCACCGCGCGCACTTCTCCGTGATGTTCCAGCCGGAGCTGCTCAACCGCACCGACCCGGGGCTGGGGGCGGCCCAGGACCGGGCCTCGGACGCGCTGCGCGCCGCCGTCGCGAGCGTCCAGGAACCACAGCGGCGGGGCGCCGACACCCGGATCGCCGGCCTGTCCGCCTGGTCGATCGTCCACGGCTTCGCGACGCTGTGGGTCAGCGGAGCACTGCCGGACGACCTCGGCTCCGATCCCGAGGCGGCGGCCCGCCAGGTGATCCGCCCGTTGTTCGCCCCGGGCTAGGCCTTACCCGGCTCGGCTACCAGCTCGTCGGCAGGGGCTTGCCTTCGGCGTAGCCGGCCGTCGACTGGATGCCGACCACCGCCCGCTCGTGGAACTCGGGGATCGAGGCCGCACCGGCGTACGTGAACGCGCTCCGCACGCCGGCCACGATCTCGTCGATCAGGTCCTCGACACCGGGGCGCTGCGGGTCCAGGTACATCCGGGCCGAGGAGATGCCCTCCTCGAACACGGCCTTGCGGGCGCGGTCGAACGGGCTGTCCTCGGCCGTGCGGGCGCTGACCGCGCGGGCCGACGCCATGCCGAAGCTCTCCTTGTAGCGCCGCCCGTCCGGGTCGGTGTAGAGGTCCCCGGGCGACTCGTAGGTGCCGGCGAACCACGACCCGATCATCACGTTGGACGCGCCCGCGGCCAGGGCCAGAGCCACGTCACGAGGATGGCGTACGCCGCCGTCGGCCCAGACGTGCCGGCCCAGCGCACGGGCCGCGGTCGCGCAGTCGAGCACGGCCGAGAACTGTGGCCGGCCGACCCCGGTCATCATCCGGGTGGTGCACATCGCGCCCGGCCCGACGCCGACCTTGATGATGTCCGCGCCCGCGTCGACCAGGTCCCGCACGCCGGCCGCGGTCACCACGTTGCCGGCGACGATCGGGACGCCCGGGTCCAGCGCGCGGACGGATCGCAGTGCGGTCAGCATCCGCTCCTGGTGGCCGTGTGCCGTGTCCACGACCAGGGTGTCGACGCCGGCCTCGATCAGCGCCGCCGCCTTGCCGGCCACGTCGCCGTTGATGCCGATCGCGGCCGCGATCCGCAGGCGGCCCTTGGCGTCGAGTGCGGGCCGGTAGAGGGTGGCGCGCAGTGCGGCGGCGCGGGTCAGGACGCCGACCAGGCGGCCCTCGACGTCGACCACCGGGGCGATCCGGCGCCGGTTGGCGTGGAGCGCGTCGAAACCGCGTCGTGGGTCGGCCTCGGCCGGCACGGTCAGCAGCGCGGTGGACATCACGTGCCGCACCTGTGCGAAGCGGTCGACTCCGACCAGATCCGCCTCGGTGACCAGGCCGACCGGGCGCTGCTCGTCGTCGACCACGACGACCGCGCCGTGTGCCCGCTTCGGCAGCAGGTGGATGGCCTCGCCGACGGTGTCGGTCGGGCCGAGGGTGATCGCGGTGTCGTGCACCAGGTGCCGCTGCTTGACCCAGGCGACCACGTCGGCGACCACGTCGATCGGGATGTCCTGCGGGATGACCACCATCCCGCCGCGCCGCGAGACCGTCTCGGCCATGCGGCGGCCGGCGACGGCGGTCATGTTGGCCACCACGAGCGGGATCGTGGTGCCGCTGCCGTCGGTCGTCGCCAGGTCGACGTCGAGCCGGGACACCAGCTCCGACCGGTTGGGCGTCATGAAGACGTCGCTGTACGTCAGGTCGTGGCTGGGCACGTTGCCGTCGAGAAATCTCACCCGAACATCTTTTCTGCTGGTACGTGGAGTCGCTAAGCGATCGTGCAGATCGGGGCGCCGGCGGTCACCGTCGCGCCGACCGTCGCCTCGAGCCCCGACACCGTACCCGCCTTGTGCGCGTTGATCGGCTGCTCCATCTTCATCGCCTCGAGCACCACGATCAGGTCGCCCTCGGCCACCTCGTCACCGTCAGCGACCGCGACCTTGACGATCGTCCCCTGCATGGGAGAGGTCAAGGTGTCGCCTCCGGCCGCCCCCGTGCCGCCGCGGGTCGCCGCCCGCCGACCCGGGCGCACATTTGGAGCGCTGCCCGAGTTGGCGTTCGTACCCTGGGAGAAGCCTGTCGGAAGGGTGACCTCGAGCCGCTTTCCGCCCACCTCGACCACGACGGTCTCGCGTGGCGCCGTAGGCGTTGCCGGTTCGGCAGCGCCGTAGGGCTCGACGGTGTTGGTCCACTCGGTCTCGATCCACCGGGTGTGCACGCTGAACGGCTCCTCGGTGAACGCGGCGTCGCGCACCACCAGGCGATGGAACGGCAGCGCGGTGGCCATCCCGTCGACCACCATCTCGTCGAGCGCGCGCCGGGACCGTTCGAGGGCCTCGGTGCGGGTCTCGCCGGTGACGATGACCTTGGCGAGCAGCGAGTCGAAGTTGCCGCCGATGACGTCACCCTCGGTGATGCCCGCGTCGACCCGGACGCCCGGACCGCTCGGCATGCGCAGTTTCGTGACCACGCCGGGAGCGGGCAGGAAGTTGCGGCCCGGGTCCTCGCCGTTGATCCGGAACTCGAACGAGTGGCCGCGCGGGGTCGGGTCCTCGGTGTGGCGCAGCGGCTCGCCGGCCGCGATCCGGAACTGCTCGCGCACCAGGTCGATGCCGGAGGTCTCCTCGGACACCGGGTGCTCGACCTGGAGCCGCGTGTTGACCTCCAGGAACGAGATCGTGCCGTCGGCGCCGACCAGGTATTCGACGGTGCCGGCACCCTCGTACGCGGCCTCGCGGCAGATCGCCTTGGCACTCTCGTGGATCTGCTTGCGCTGGTCGTCGCTCAGGAAGGGTGCGGGTGCCTCCTCGACCAGCTTCTGGTGACGGCGTTGGAGAGAGCAGTCGCGGGTGCCGACGACGACCACGTTGCCGTGCCGGTCGGCGAGGACCTGCGCCTCGACGTGCCGTGGGTGGTCCAGGTAGCGCTCGACGAAGCACTCGCCCCGGCCGAACGCGGCGACCGCCTCGCGGGTGGCGCTCTCGAACAGGGCCGGGATCTCCTCGATCGTCCTCGCTACTTTCAGGCCTCTTCCACCGCCGCCGAAGGCTGCCTTGATCGCTACCGGGAGACCGTTGGTTTCGGCGAACGCGACGATCTCGTCGGCGTCCTTGACCGGGTCGGGAGTGCCGGGGACGAGGGGCGCGCCGGCGCGTTGGGCGATGTGCCGGGCGGTGACCTTGTCGCCCAGGTCGCGGATGGCCTGCGGGGACGGGCCGATCCAGGTCAGACCCGCCTCGATCACCGCCGTCGCGAAATCCGCGTTTTCCGACAAAAACCCATAGCCGGGGTGTACGGCGTCGGCGCCCGCCTGCTTCGCGACGTTGATCAACTTGTCGATGCGCAGGTAGGTGTCCGTGGCGGTCTCGCCGTCGAGTGCGTAGGCCTCGTCGGCCAGCACCGCGTGCGGGGCGTCGCGGTCGGAGGCGGCGTAGACGGCCACGCTGCCCAGACCGGCGTCCCGGCAGGCGCGGATGACCCGCACCGCGATCTCCCCGCGGTTGGCGATCAGAACCTTGCGCATATTCGGGAGTGTATCGGCGCGGATGATCAACTTACCCGGCAGTCGCTGTGGGATGTGCAACGCTTGTGGCGTGTCGGCAACCCGGATGATGATCCTCGGCGCGGTGCGCTTGATGCAGCCCGTCCACGGCTACGACGTGCGGCGTGAGCTGCTGAGTTGGGGCGCGGACCGCTGGGCGAACGTACAACCTGGATCGATCTATCACGGCCTGCGCAAGCTGACCGAGGAAGAGATGCTGCGCGAGGTCGGCACGGACCAGGTGGGTGGGCGGCCGGCCCGGACGTCGTACGAGATCACGTCCAAGGGCTTGGCGGAGTTCGAGACGTTGCTACGTGATTTCTGGTGGAACGTCGCTGCGCCGACCGACCCCTTCTTCGCGGCCCTCTCCTTCCTTCCTTCTCTGCCTCGCTCCGAGGCGTCTTCCGCGTTGCGGCACCGGGCGACCGTGCTGCGGGCGACGGTCGACGGCATGCGGGCCTCGCTGGACTCGCGGTGGATCAGCGAGCTCAAGCCGACGCACGTCGCGTGGATGTTCGAGCTCAGCATCGCCCGGATGACCGGCGAGATCGACTGGTGTGAGCGCATCGCTGACTTGATCGACTCAGGAGTGTCGTACACCCCCGATAGCCTCCGTGAGTCTCCGGAGTTCGCCGAATATCTCGAGAGGTCAAGCAATACTCAACGTTGACCAGTCGAGTTATATCGCGTTAGAGTCCCGGGTGACATCAGTCGATCCGGGGGTGCTTCGTGATCATCGAGACCAGCGGGCTGCGGAAGTCGTTCCGCTCCCGCCAGGGCAGAGAGAAGAAGACGGTCGAGGCCGTGCGCGGCGTCGACCTGCGCGTCAACGAGGGCGAGATCTTCGGGTTCCTCGGCCCTAACGGCGCGGGCAAGACCACCACGCTGCGCATGCTCGCCACGCTGATCGTCCCCGACGGCGGCGTGGCCACGGTCGCGGGGGTCGACCTCATGCGCGACCCGGGCGAGGTGCGCCGCCGCATCGGCTACGTGGCGCAGGGCGGCAGCACGTGGGACGACTCGACGGCGCGCGAAGAGCTGGTGCTCCAGGCGCGGCTCTACGGCATCGGCAAATCGGCTGCTCTGGAGCGCGCGGCGCGGGCTCTCGACGCCTTCCAGCTCTCGGAATACGCCGATCGCAAGTGCAAGACCTACTCGGGTGGCCAGCGGCGCCGGGTCGACATCGCGCTGGGCATCATCCACGAGCCCCGCATCGTCTTCCTCGACGAGCCGACCACCGGGCTCGACCCGCAGAGCCGGGCACACATGTGGGACGAGATCCGGCGGCTGCGCACCGAGGGCATGACGGTCTTCATCACCACCCACTACCTCGAAGAGGCCGACGCGCTCTGTGACCGCATCGCGATCATGGACAACGGCGAGGTGGTCGCCGAGGGCACGCCGGCGGCGCTCAAGCGCGAGATCTCCCACGACGTCATCACCGTCGGCCTCAACGGCGCGACCGCCGAGGCCGCCACGCTGCTCGACTCGGCCGCGTTCGTGTCCCGGCTCGAAAAGCTCGACACCGGCGACGGCCTGCGCCTCTTCGTCGACGACGGAGCCACCGCGATGCCGCAGGTGCTGCGCGAGCTCGAGCGCAACGGCGTCACCCTCAAGTCGATCGAGCTGCACCGTCCGAGCCTCGACGACGTCTTCCTGACCAAGACCGGCCGTTCGCTGCGGGAGAAGTGACTCTGATGAAGTTCCTCCGAGACACCTGGCTGATCTTCTCGCGGCAGATGCAGCTGCTGCTCCGCAACCCGGTCTGGGTCTTCGTCGGCGTCTTCCAGCCGGTGATGTACCTGCTGTTGTTCGCTCCTCTGCTCAAGCCGGCTCTCTCGCCTTTGGGCGTCACCAGCGACGCCGAGGCCTACCGGGTGTTCGTGCCCGGCCTGCTGGTCCTGCTCGCCATCTTCGGCGGGCTGTTCCAGGGCTTCGGCCTGATCGCCGAGCTGCGGGCGGGCGTGATCGAGCGGTCCCGGGTGACTCCGGTCAGCCGGTTCGCGCTGCTGCTCGGGCGGTCGCTGCGCGACGTGGTCTCGCTGATCGCCCAGGCCGGCATCATCACGATCCTGGCGCTCTTCTTCGACCTGCGGGTGTTCATCGGCGACCTGCTGCTGGCCTACCTGATGCTGGCGCTGATCGCGCTGATGACCTCGGCGGTCTCCTACGGCGTGGCGCTCGCGGTCAAGAGCGAAGACGCCTTGGCGCCGCTGATGAACACGGTCGCCCAGCCGGTGCTGCTGCTGTCCGGCATCCTGCTACCCCTGCAGTTCGCGCCGGGCTGGCTCGAAGACGTCGCCAAATGGAACCCGTTCTCGTGGGCGGTCGACGGCACGCGGGCGCTGTTCGCCGGCGACATCGGCAACGACCGCGTCTGGCAGGGGCTGCTGATCGTGGCCGTGCTGACCGTGCTGGCGGTCTGGTGGGCGGCGCGGGAGTTCGCCCGCAGCGTGCGCTGACGTTCTGGTTCTGTGGTGCCCGCGAACCACGGGGTCGCGGGCATCACGCAGAGCGGGGCCACGCGCGTTCTCCGCGTAACGTGAGCCTGTGCCGCGTCTCGTCCACGACCGCCTGACCCTGCTGCTCTACGGGCAGTTGGGTGTCTGGGGCTTTTTCCTCTACGGCTTCGGCCCGGTCGTGCCGTTGCTCCGCGACGAGCAGGGTGTCAGCGCGGCCCTGGCCAGCCTGCACGGCACCGGCCTCGCGGTCGGCACCGTCATCGCGGGCTTCGTCTTCTCGCCGTTGTCCCGCCGCATCGGCCGCGGCGCCACCATCTGGACGGGCCTCGTCGGTGTGGCGCTCGTGATCGGCGTCCTGTGGCTGGCCCGCCCGCTGCCGTTGACGGTCGGCGCCGCGGTGCTGGCCTCGATCTTCGGCTCGTTCGTGGTCAACGGCGTCAACGCCGCGCTCTCCGACCACCAGGGCGCCGCCGCACCGGCGGCCCTCAGCGAGGCGAACGCGACGGCCGCTTTCACCGGCGTCGTGTCACCGCTGGTGGTGGGCGCCTCCGTCGCGGCGGGCCTGGGTTGGCGTCCGGCCCTGTCGCTGGTGGTGGCGCTCATCGCGGGCGTGGTGCTGCTCGCGACCCTGTGGCGGGTGCCCATCCCGGTCCGCTCGGCTCAGCCGCACGCCGTCGACGCCGTGGACCGCCGCCTGCCCCGGCCGTACTGGATCACCCTTGGCCTGCTCGCCGCCACCTCGTCGATCGAGGTGTGCTTCTCGCTGTGGGCGGTGGACGTGCTGCGTACGCACGCGGGCATGAGCTCTGGCCCGGCCGCCGCGGGCTTCTCAGCCGTTCTGGCCGGCATGTTCGTGGGCCGCCTGGCCGCGGGCCGGATCGCGTTGCACGTGCCGGCGATCCGCCTGCTGCTGCTGTCGCTGGGCGTGACCCTGGCCGGCTTCGCCCTGTTCTGGGTGGGAACCGCACCGTGGTTGGCGGTGAGCGGACTGCTGGTCGTGGGCCTGGGCATAGCGGTCCAGTACCCGCTGGTCATCTCCCTGGCCCTGGCCGCGGCCCCGGGCCAGTCGGACCGAGCGGCTGGCCTGACCAGCTACCCGGTCGCACTGGGCTTCGGCGCGGCGCCGGTGCTGCTGGGAGCGCTGGCCGACCGCTCCGGAACCCACGAGGCGTTCCTGGTGCTGCCGGCCTTCATCGCGACCGCGGTGGGGTTGACGGTGTGGCTGTCCCGGTCGCTAGCTCTTCCAGAGGTCGGTGAGCCGAACACCGAGGTCGTCGAGCAGGTGGCGTAGCAGCGGAAGCGAAAGCCCCACGACGTTCCCGTGGTCACCCTCGATCCGCTCGACGAACGGCCCACCAAGCCCGTCGATCGTGAACGCCCCGGCGACGTGCAAGGGCTCACCCGTCGCGACGTAAGCGGCGATCTCCTCATCGGAAAGCTCGGCGAACTCGACGGTGGTCGACCCCACCGCGCCGACGGTGACGCCCGCGAGATCGATCAGGTAGTGCCCGGTGTGCAGCACCCCGGTCCGCCCACGCATGTTCCGCCAACGCTGAACCGCATCGTCGGCGTCGGTGGGCTTGCCGAGAACCCGCCCGTCGAACTCGAGCACGGAGTCGCACCCGAGCACGAGAAGCCGCCCGCCAGGGCTGACCACGATCCCTTCGCTCCCCAGCCGCCTGGCGACTTCGGTGGCCTTCATCCTGGCGAGGGTCAGACAAAGCTCCTGAGCCGTAGGCTCTTGAACCGCCGCTTCATCGACCCCGCTGACCACCACTTCCACGTCGATCCCAGCCGAGTTGAGCAAAGCCCGCCGGGCTGGGCTCGCCGACGCCAACACCAAAGTTGTAGATCCAGCCGTCCGCACGGGGAGCTACGGTACCCGCCGCCTCCTGCCGCGATGCCGACGGGCAAGCACGATGAGTATGAAGCCGCCAATAAGGACCCCAGCCCCAACCAAAGCCACAATCCCGATGGCCGATCGCTGCGGCGGCTGACCACCATCGGGCGCTGCGGCTGCGCTAGTCGTGGTGGCGGGAGCTGAGGGAGAGAGCGGCGGAACGTCTGCGGTAAGCGCGGCCACGATGTTGAGCACGCCGTAGCCATACGCCTCATCCCGCCCAGGCGTCGCTTTATCTGTTGCGGTAGCAGTGAGGCGATGGATCACCTCGACGGCCGACAGGTGTGGGAATCGACTACGAACCAATGCAACAGCGCCCGACACAATGGCAGCTGAATCCGAAGTACCGGTTCCGGCTCCATAAGCAGATTGCAATCTGGTCGTCATGATGTCGACGCCGGGTGCCAGAAGAACCATGCCAGCGCCTCGCACCGACACGCCAGCCACCGCACCGTCGCGGTCAGATGCGCCGACTGCCAACACCCCCGGATAGTTTGCAGGGAATCCGATGATTGGCGAGGGCGCGTTTCCCGCTGCTGCGACAACTACGACATTCTCACGCAACGCACGTTCTACCGCTCTCTGCAGCTTGATCGTGGGGCCGCCGCTGGCGGAAACGTTAACGACAGTTGCGCCGTGATCGATGGCCCAGTTGATACCGTCGGCGGTCAAGTTGGGGCTCGTCAGGTCACCAGAGGCCGTGTCGACAATGGGAAGGACCTTTGACGCTGGGGCAATGCCCAATACTCCATGGGAGCCCCTGCCGTGGCCGGCGATCAAGCCGGCCATCGCAGTGCCATGGCCGCTCTGGTCGGTCGTTCCGTCTCCGCGACCAGATGGGTCGATAACGATACCCGGAAGAACGCTCCGTTGTAGATCAGGGTGTGTGCCATCAACCCCGGTGTCCACCAGGCCCACTATGACGCCAGTACCCCTCGTAACTTGGTGTGCGCGGCCTACGTCTAGAAATTTCAAGTGCCATTGGCTGGAGCGGACCGCATCCGCGTTCGCATCGGACGGAGCAGCTGTAATCGCAACTGCCATGAACGCCACCACAAGATAGTGGAGCGTCCTCATCGGTCTAGCCCAATTGCTGGTCCGGGGTCGATTTGAATGGGCGCAGTGGGCGGCGTGAGGACGGGGGGTACTCCCTCTGCCGTTTCCCAGTAGGTATCTGGCTCAGTTCGTCGAATTGTGGATGCTCCGTCTTCGCGAGACCGAGATGGAGAAGGACCGATGGGTGCTGTGGCCGGATAGTTCTCATGGCGAGGGACGATGACCCCGCCGTGAAGCCCCAGTGGCCGAGAGCTTCCGGGATTTGTCGTAGATCCCGCAGGCGTGATCAGCCCCCCACTTGGCGGCGTCCGCACCGCTCCATGGCCAACCGCCGGGGCTAACGGCCGTGAGCTGCCTATGGACGTCGGCCGATTTTCCCTCGCCCACGCCGTAGTGCGGCGGTGCTCAAGCACACCTGGTCCTTGCCGGCGCTGGCCGCCGATTACCGGCGGTTGCCCCTGAGGCGTGAAACCTGGCGTGGTCGTCAACCCTGAGGAGGGCGACCGACTTAAGGCGGGCTGCGTCACCGCTCGGCCCTTGACCGGCGGAGGTAGACCCACGAGCCTCGAAGACGTTGGCAGGTGTGGGCGAGTGACGCCGCGTTCGCGGCGTCCCATCTCTAGAGGAAGTGGGCTACGAAGCTGGCTTTGAGATTGGACTAGGGCGCGGCTTAGGTCGGACATGATGGTCCGGGCTCTGATGTTCAGGCGTTCCAGGTCCGCAGCGGTTACCGGAGGTGGACCGATGGTCGTGCCGGGGAGTTGGGAAGCCTTCGTTTGCGCTACCAGGGACTCGTAGGTTTTTTGTGTCTGGAGCTTCTCGGCATATTCGGCTTGGATTGAGGCGACCTTGGTCCGCGCGGAGTCGATCGTGGTGGTTGCTGTCGTTAGGGCTGTGTAGTTCGTGGCGGCTACTTCGTGAGTGCTCCGGACGTGCTCGATCAAGTAGTCCAGCCGAGCGATGAACGCCCGTGCAGCCGTGCTTTTCTCCGGCGGCCAGGCCGCTGCGAGCTCGTCCCGATAGACCTGCAGCCTCGCCATGTGGGTTGCGGTCAGCTCCGTGAGCTTTCGAAGGCCTGTCGCATGCCGCCAGTACGGCTCGGTTTCTTGGGGCGCGAGCATCCGCCACATGGAGGGCGCGTCGTGGCGTGACCAGTCCGTGGTGGTTTGCGGTGTGTTGCCGGCTGCGGCGTCATGCATCGGGAGCGCCTGAGCCCGCAGCGGTCCTGTCCAATGCCGCCTGGACGTCGTCGACCTGGGCCAGCGCGAAAGCGTCCGAACCCCGGTAGTTGCGGCTCACCTCGCCTGCCGCTACCGCGAAGCCGCCCGTTACGTCCTGGTAGTAGTACACCGTGTAGGCCGTGTCCTCTGCCGACGCCGCATGGTTTTCCAGGAACGCCAACAGCTCCGGGAAATCTGTGTAGGCCGGCGGCAACTCCGAGAGGATGTCGTCGAAGATCGGTGCCAGGTGCGGCGCGAAGTTGTCGCGGACCTCGGCGTCCAGTTTTGTCGCGAACTCTTCCATCCGGGCTATGTCCGCTTCGATCGTGGCGTAGTCGCGTAGCCACGCGGGTGGGAGGTCCTCGTTGGACAGAGCCACGCGTCACCCCTCCTCGCGGTCACCGAGTCGTTGCTGACCGTGAGGCTAACGCCGTCGTGCCGAAGTGCGCAGCCCTGATTGTGCGATTTAGCGCGGCAAGCCCGACGCCCGCCATGCGCCAGGGCCGGCGGACAAAACACCAGGTCGCGCCGATCGGGTCCAATGTGATGAAACGGGCGTCGGAGGCGAGACAGCCGGGCGGAGGCGGACCGACAGCACGCCTACCAGGGCGGCCAGCTCTTCGGCGGTCGGCGTTCCGCGGGTGACCTTGAACAGGGGTTCCTCCGACATCCCACCAGCGTACGGCCGGTCTGCGTCACACGAGTAACTGCCGCCCGTGTGGCTGTCAGGGGGCACAGGTACGGTTTTGGGTGATGTCGATGACTCAGCCCCAGCTCGTCGCCGACCGGTATCGGCTTCTCGAACCGCTCGGTCAAGGCGGCATGGGCCGGGTTTGGCGGGCCCTCGACGAAGTGCTGCACCGCGAGGTGGCGATCAAGGAACTTGTCCCGCCGCCGGGACTTACCGACGACGAGCGTCGGGAGATGCGCGAACGATCATTGCGCGAGGCTCGCGCGATCGCGCGGCTCAACCACATCAACGTGGTACGCATCTTCGACGTCCTGCGCACCGACGGCGATCCCTGGATCGTCATGGAGTACGTGGCCTCCCGCTCGCTCCAGGACGTGATCGCCAACGACGGGCCGCTTCCACCCGCTCGGGTCGCGGAGATCGGGCTCGGCATGCTGGCCGCCCTCCGCACCGCGCACCGGGCCGGGGTCGTGCACCGCGACATCAAGCCCGCCAACGTTCTGCTGGCCGACGACGGCCGGGTCGTTCTCACCGACTGGGGGCTGGCCACCATTCCGGGCGATCCCACGGTCACCCGCACCGGGCTGGTCCTGGGATCTCCGGCCTACATCGCGCCCGAGCGGGCACGGGACGGCACCTCCGGACCCCGCACCGACATGTGGTCGTTCGGCGCCACCCTCTACGCCGCGGTCGAAGGGCAGTCGCCGTTCGCGCGGCCGTCCGCGCTGGCCACCCTGGCCGCGCTGGCCACCGAGCCGCCGGCGCCCGCCCGTCGGGCCGGGCCGCTTCGGCCCGTCCTCAGTGGACTGCTGCGCAAGGATCCGGCTGACCGGATCGACCCGGAAGAGGCCGACCGGCTGTTGCGCCGCGCGTCCGGCCGCAAGACCGTCGCTCGTCGCCCTCTTCTCGACGGTGTACGCCGGCCCACCGCTTTCCGCGACCGCCAAGGCTTCCCGGCCCTCCCCGCGGCACCCGCCTCCCCGGCCGCGCCGACTCCCCAGAGCCCGGCCGCACCGGGGAACCCGGCACCGCGCCAACGCACCCCGCACAACCCACCCGGCGCCGGCGTCTGGCCGATCTCACCCGCCCCCGCACCCACGAGCCCGGCCGCACCCACGAGCCCGGCCGCACCCACGAGCCCGGCCACGAACCCGGCCGCACCCACGAGCCCGGCCACGAACCCGGCCGCACCCACGAGCCCCGCCGCACCCACGAGCCCGGCCACATCCGCAAGCCCGGCCGCGCCTACCAGCCCGGCCGCACCCACCAGCCCCGCGGCGCCGGTCTCACCCGCCGCCGCAGGCAAGGCGCTAGCACCCGCGCCGACCCCGACCTCCCCAGCCGCGCCGACCCCGGCCCCGACCTCGCCCGCCCCACCGGCGGACGCGACGCGCCCGGCAGTCGTACCCGGCGACGTGCCGGCCCGCCCGACGTCCCCGGCATCCCGCCCGACCTCGCCCGGCGGCCCCGTCGCCCGCCCGATCTCACCGGCCGGCCGCGCCTCGGTCCCGCCCCCGCCCGCCACCCAGGCCCGCACAGACCAGAGCGACAACCCCCGGGCAGACAAGCGGACCAAGCCGCTGGCCATCGCGGGCGCGGCGCTGGCGGCCGTCGTACTCATGATGGCCGTCGTCCTGCTCCTCCTCCGCGACGATCCGGACACCAAGAAGAGCCAGAACCCGCCGGCCGGCACCACCCAGGCCGCCCCGCCGCCGACCGGCGAGGCGACGACGACGACCAAGCCAGCACCGACGACCAACCCACCGGCACCGACCACGCCCGTGGAGCCGCCGGCGTTCACGCTCCCCGCGGGCTGGCGCATGCGCGACAACGGCACCGGATTCAAGGTGCCCGTCCCCGAGGGCTGGACCTACAGCGAAGACAGCGGCGGCCGGGCCAGGTGGACCGAGCCCAACGGCAGCCGGTTCCTGCTGATCGACCAGACCCGCGACCCGAAGCCCGACCCGCGCCAGGACTGGCTCAACAACGAGGCGGCCCGGCGAAGCGGCTACGACAACTACCAGCGGGTCAAAATCAAGACCGTCGACTACTGGCGCGAAGCTGCCGACTGGGAGTTCACCTACACCTCCAACAGCGGCACCCGGCTGCACGTGCTCAATCGCGGCTTCGTCACCGCACGCGACCAGGCGTACTCGATCTACTTCAGCACTCCCGACAGCCGGTGGCAGGCGAGCAAGCCGATGCTCAACGTCATCATCGAAGGGTTCCAGCCGGCCAGGCGCTAAAAAGCCGGATTGCCTCTCGTCCCGTTGGGTAATGACACCCGCGGAACGGAAGGAGGTGACGAGATGGTTCACCGGCGACACGGGACGATTCCGAGCTATCTGCTCTGGGCGCTGGTCGCGATCGGCGACCTCATGCTCGTCGTGGTCAACGCGGGACTCACCGTGCTGATCACCCTTCTGTGCCTGGCCACCGGCGGCGCCGTGGCGGGCTGCGCCGCCCGGATGCGGCGTCCGCAGGCGACCGTCAGGCGCGACGCGTAGTACTGTCGCGGGCCATGCGGCTCGACGAGGTGACGGACATCTGGGATCGCCTGTTCGGCGCCCAACCCGACCCACCCTCCTGGCTGGTCGTGGTGACCGCCCTGCTGGCCCTCGCGGTGGTCGTCGTGCGCGGCCCGTGGCGGGTGGCGGGTGGCGCGATCACCATCGCCCACGAAGGCGGCCACGCCTTGGCGGCACTGCTCACGGGCCGCAGGCTGCGCGGCGTGCGGCTGCACTCCGACACCTCCGGGCTGACCCTGTCCGCAGGCCGGCCGACCGGTCCGGGGATGGCCATAACCCTGTTCAGCGGGTACGTCGCACCGTCGCTGCTCGGGCTCGGCGGTGCGGTGCTGCTCGGCGGCAACCACATCACCCTGCTGCTCTGGGTCACCGTCGTGCTGCTGCTGGCGATGCTCATGCTGATCCGCAACCCGTACGGCGTCTTCTCGGTCGTGGTGACCGGCGCCGTGGTGTTCGCGGTCTCCTGGTTCGGCTCGCCGCAGGTGCAGGCCATCTTCGCGTACCTCGCGGTCTGGTTCCTGCTGGTCGGTGGCGTGCGCCCGGTCGGCGAGCTGCAGACGCTGCGCAGCCGGGGCCGGCTGCCCGACTCGGACGCCGACCAGCTCGCAAGGGTCACCCACGTGCCGGCGCTCCTCTGGGTCACGCTCTTCGGCGCGGTCGCCCTCGTCGCCCTGCTGGTCGGCGGCTACCTACTGGCCGAGCCGATTCTGCGAGCCGCGGGAATCGCCACCTAGGGGGCGGCAACCAACCGAGCCGCCCGTGCGTGTTGGTCTTCGTGGACGGCGCTGACTTCGACGAGTTCTACCGGGCCAGCCGGCAACGGCTGCTCGGATTCGTCTACGTGCTGACCGGTGACCTGTCCGAGGCACAGGACGCGGTCCAGGAGGCCTACATCAAGGCCTGGCAGCGCTGGTCGACGGTGCGGGACTACGACGACCCCGAGGCGTGGATGCGGGTGGTGGCCGCGCGGATCGCGGTCAGCCGCTGGCGGAGCCTGCGCAGCCGGGCGCGCGCCTATCTGCGGCACGGTGCGGTCGAGTCGGTGCCGCCGCCGAACACCGACACCGTCGAGGTGGTGGCGGCGCTGCGGCGGCTGCCGGAGGAGCAGCGCACCGCGATCGCGCTCTACTACCTGGTGGGCATGCCGGTGGCCGAGGTGGCCCGGGAGACCGGCGCGCCGGAGGGCACGGTCAAGGCCCGCCTGGCCCGGGGACGCGCCGCGCTGGCCGGGCTGCTCACCGTCGAGCTGGGGGAGGTGGCCGATGCGTGACCCGGACCTGACCCAACGCCTGGCCACCGAGCTCGGTCAGGTCGAGTGGCCGGAGGGCGAGGAGCTGCGCCGGACCGCCCGTCGTCGCGCCCGGCGGTCCGCGCTGGCCGCCTCGCTGTCCGTACTCGTGCTGCTCTCCGGTGTGTGGGTGGCGTCCACGCGCCCGTCCCAGCCACGCGCCGAGCAGGCGGACCTCTTCGGCGCGGCGGCGGCCCCGCCCATGCTGACCTCGGCACCGGCGACCGACGGCCCGAGCGACCCGGCCTGGATCCCGCCCGAGGCGCTGCTGAGCCCTGAGGACGTCGGCCCAGGACTGGTCGCGGGGCGAGCCTCCGTCGACCAGGACCGGCCCGTCGGCAACTGGGCGTTCACGCTCGCGCCCTGCCCGACGTACCCGAAGGTGCGCGCCTATGAAGGGGTCTTGGAGTTCCGGCGGCAGCAGACGGTGGAGTACCCGCCGAAGATCGAGGGCCGCCCCGAGACGTCGGTGCCGGTGCTGCACCAGACGGTGATGCGGCTGCCCGGCACCGGCGCGCGGCAGCTCGTGGACGAGGCCGCCGAAGCCGTCACGGCGTGCCCGAAGTACCTCGCCACGGTCGGCGACCAGGTGGCCGAGCGGACGAAGGTCCGCACCTCCCACGTCTGGGTGCTGGTCGGCCGGGACTTCGCGGGTGACGACTCGCTGCTGTTCGAGCACCGGATGACCGCTTTCACCGGCGAGCGGGACACCGACCTCGGCTCGGCGGCCGTGCTGGTCGTCCGGGTCGGCGACCTGGTGGCGACCGTCGAGAAGGTCGACATCGACAGCGACGATCCCGCCGCGACCAGGAAGCTGGGCGTGCGCGCCGCCGCCCGGCTCTGCGCCGCCGCGCCGCGCGGCTGCTAGACGCCGCGGGCCAGTTCCGCGACCGCGCGCCGGTGCGGGTCGTCCTGGGCCAGCCGCGCCAGCACCGCCCCGCTGATCTCCGTCAGCGCGTCGAGCTGTTCCGGGGTGAGCAGGTCGAGCAGGTACGTTCGGACGGCGGCGACCCGGTCGTCGGTGGCGGCCTCGACCGCCTCCCGGCCGGCCTCCGTCAGCTGGAACACGGCGCCGCGCGAGTCCTCGACGCAGTCCTCCCGCAGCACCAGGCCGCGGGCCTGCATCCGGCCGAGGTGATGGGAGAGCCGGCTCTTCTCCCACTGCACCTCACAGCGCAGGGCCAGCCCGCGCAGGCGGTGGCCGGGCGCGGCGAGCAGCGCGGACAGGATCGCGTAGTCCGCGTCGGAGAGCCCGGTCTCCTGGATCAGCTGCCGGTTGAGCTGGCTGGAGAGCAACGACTGCATCCGGCGGTAGCCGTCCCAGGCCCGCTCCTCGCGCGCGCTGAGAGCCCCGGCCCGGGTTGCGTTGGTGGCCATCCTGTGACGATAGCCATTGGTTGACGTATCAGCCAGTTGCGTTATGGTTGACGCGTCAACCGTGTCTTCGGAGGTACCCCCAGTGGCCGACTACGGGCATGAGCTCTTGTTCGGAACGTTCGTCACCCCGCGCGCCGACGCGCCCGAGCGGATTGTCGCGCTCGCCCAGATCGCCGACCAGGCCGGCCTCGACCTGGTGACCGCGCAGGATCACCCGTACCAGGCCGGGTTCCTCGACACCTGGACGCTGCTGTCGATGATCGTCGGCCGCACCGAGCGGATCCGGGTCTCGCCCAACGTGGCCAACCTGCCGCTGCGCCCGCCGGCCGTGCTGGCCCGGTCCGCCGCCAGCCTCGACCTGCTCAGCGGCGGCCGGGTCGAGCTCGGCCTCGGTGCCGGCGCCTTCTGGGACGCGATCGCGGCCAACGGCGGCCCGCGCCGCACCCCGGCCGAGTCGGTCGAGGCGCTCGAGGAGGGCATCGCGGTGATCCGCGGGATCTGGGGCCAGACCGGGCCGTCGGTACGCGTCGACGGCCGGCACTACCAGGTGCGCGGCGCCAAGGTCGGTCCGGAGCCGGCGCACGACATCGGCATCTGGGTCGGCGCCTACAAGCCGCGGATGCTGCGCCTGGTCGGCCGGCTCGCCGACGGCTGGCTGCCGTCGCTCGGCTACGTGCAGGCCGACCAACTGCCGGAGCTGAACAAGCTGATCGACGACGCGGCGGTCAAGGCCGGTCGCGCGCCCGAGGCGATCCGCCGGCTGGTCAACGTCAGCGGCGTGTTCGGCCAGGCGGCCGGCGGTGGCAACGGGCTCTCCGGTTCGCCGGCCGACTGGGCCGAGCAGCTCGCCGAGCTCGCGCTGACCCACGGCTTCAGCGCGTTCATCCTGGCCACCGACGACGCCACGCAGACGCAGCGGTTCGCGGTCGAGGTCGCGCCGGCGGTCCGTGAGCTGGTCGCCGCCGAACGCAGTCGCCCGGCCGAGCCGAAGACGCCGCTGCCACCGGCGAAAGCCGCGAGCCCGATCGTCGTTTCCGGCGAGATCCCCGGCCTCGGCCTGACCCCGACTCCGGACGACGGCACGCGCCTCTCCGACCGGACGCTCTGGGACGAGAGCGAGCGCCCGGTCGCACCGCGGATCGACGAGGACCGGAAGTACAGCCGGCACGAGCGTGCTCGCGGCCAGCAGCTGATCGACATCCACGACCACCTCCGGCAGGAGCTGGCCCAGGTGCGCGACCTGATCGACCAGGTCGAGGCCGGCATGCTCGGGATCGGCGAGGCGCGTTCGGCGATCAACGAGATGACGCTGCGGCAGAACAACTGGACGCTCGGCACCTACTGCGAGTCCTACTGCCGGCTGGTCACCACGCACCACACCATCGAGGACGCCTCGATGCTGCCCAACCTCCGTCGGGCCGACGCGCGGCTGGGGCCGGTGACCCTGCGCCTGGAGGAGGAGCACAAGGTCATCCACGAGGTGATCGAGAGCGTGGACCGGGCGCTGGTCGCGCTCGTCGGCGGGGAGGGCGACCTCAAGGGCCTGCGCTCGGAAGTCGACCTGCTCACCGACACGCTACTGAGCCATCTGTCCTATGAGGAGCGTTCGCTGGTCGAGCCGTTGGCGAAGTACGGAGCGCACTGAGAAAAGGTCACAGCGGGATGTTGCCGTGCTTCTTCGGCGGCAACGTCTCGCGCTTGGTGCGCAACGCCCGCAGCCCGCGGACGATCTGGACGCGGGTCTCGTGCGGCGGGATGACCGCGTCGACATAACCCCGCTCCGCCGCGATGTACGGGTTGGCGAGCGTGTCCTCGTACTCCTGGATCTTCGCGGCGCGCACCGCGGCCGGGTCCTCCGCCTCGGCAAGCTCGCTCCGGTAGAGGATGTTGACCGCACCCTGCGCGCCCATCACGGCGATCTGCGCGGTCGGCCAGGCGAAGTTGAGGTCCGCGCCGAGGTGCTTCGAGCCCATCACGTCGTACGCGCCGCCGTAGGCCTTGCGGGTGATGACGGTGAGCTTGGGGACGGTCGCCTCGGCGTACGCGTAGATGAGCTTGGCGCCGCGGCGGATGATGCCGTCCCACTCCTGGCCGGTGCCGGGCAGGAACCCGGGAACGTCCACAAAGGTCAGCACGGGGACGTTGAACGCGTCGCAGGTGCGCACGAACCGGGCCGCCTTCTCGGACGCGGCGATGTCGAGCGTGCCGGCGAAGTGCAGCGGCTGGTTGGCGACCACACCGACCGGCCGGCCCTCGACCCGGCCGTAGCCGACCACGATGTTCTGCGCGTAGAGCGGCATCACCTCGAGGAACTCGCCGTCGTCGAGCACGTGGGCGATGACGGTCTGCATGTCGTACGGCTGGTTCGCGGAGTCCGGCACCAGCGTGTCGAGCTCGCGGTCCTCGTCGGTGATCTCCAACGTCGCGGGCGCGGCGACGACGGGCGGCTCGTCGAGGTTGTTCGACGGCAGGTAGGACAGCAGCGCCTTGACGTAGTCGATCGCGTCGTCCTCGTCGCTGGCGAGGTAGTGCGCGTTGCCGCTGCGGGTGTTGTGGGTGCGCGCCCCACCCAGCTCCTCCATGCCCACGTCCTCGCCGGTGACCGTCTTGATCACGTCGGGGCCGGTGATGAACATGTGCGACGTCTGGTCGACCATCACGGTGAAGTCGGTGACCGCCGGCGAGTAGACCGCGCCACCCGCGCACGGACCCATGACCAGCGAGATCTGGGGTACGACGCCGCTGGCCCGGACGTTGCGGAAGAAGATCTCGCCGTACAGGCCCAGGGAGACGACGCCCTCCTGGATCCGCGCGCCGCCCGAGTCGTTGATGCCGATCACCGGGCAGCCGGTCTTCATCGCGAGGTCCATCACCTTGACGATCTTCTGGCCGAAGACCTCGCCGAGCGAGCCGCCGAAGACGGTGAAGTCCTGGGCGAACACGCAGACCGGGCGGCCGTCGACCGTGCCGTAGCCGGTGATCACGCCGTCGCCGTACGGGCGGGTCCGCTCGAGTCCGAACGCGACCGACCGGTGCCGAGCGAGCTCGTCGAGCTCCACGAAGCTGCCCTCGTCGAGCAGCATCTCGATCCGTTCGCGAGCGGTCTTCTTGCCCCGCGCGTGCTGCTTCTCGACCGCGCGCGCCGAGCCCGCGTGGGTGGCCTCATCGCTCCTGGCCGCGAGGTCGGCGAGCCGACCGGCGGTGGTGTGGATGTCGACCTCGGCGCTGCGTTGATCTGTCACGGCCCGATCGTAACGACGGTTCAGGTCGTGGAGGTTGTGCGGTTCGTCTCGACACTTCAGTAGCGTTTCGCGTCGAATGCCCCATTCGTTATAGCTCACGTGATGATGGTCGTCGGGCTGCTGTTCCTGATCGGAGGCGTCGGCGTCCTCCTCACGATGAACCGGCTGTTGTGGCCGCTCGGCGAGAGCGCCCCGGCCGGTGGCCCGGGTGAGCAGCCCGGGCGCACGCCGGTGGCGGGCGGCCGGCCGGGGCCGGCCCGCCACCCGCGCGACCGCACCTGGACCGCGCCGGCGGCCAACGGGGACAACAACGCGCCACCACCGGCGCGACAGGTGCCGCCACCCGCAAGACGCCGCGCCCGCGCTGCGGAGCCGGTTGGGGGCCGCGGCCGCGGGGCGGAGTCGGCTGGGGGCCGCGCCCGCGCGGCCGAGCCGGCAGGACGCCGTGCGCGTGCGACGGAGGCCGAACAGGCCAGGCAGCAACGCGGCGCACAGAGCCAGCAGGCATCGTCCGGGCCTGCGCAGGGCACGTCCCGGGCGTGGGTCAAGGTCGTCACCGTGCCCGACCGGACGCCGGCCCGCCGCGCGGCCGGTGGGCAGGTCTACGGCGGCGCCCGGCGTGCGTGATCACGAGTCGTAGGCTTGTCGGGTGCCTGGCTCGCCCTACTCCGACCTCGACCGTCCGCCGCTCAACGCCCGGTCGCTCGAGCGGGCGCTGACCGGGCCGGGCGAGCTGTGGACCAGCCTCGACGTGCGCGTCGAGACCGCGTCCACCAACGCCGACGTCGTCGAAGCCGCGCGGGCCGGCGCCCCCGAGGGGTTGATCGAGGTCGCCGAACGGCAGACCGCCGGCCGTGGCCGGTTGGGCCGGGAATGGCAGTCACCCGCCCGCGCCGGGATCGCCGTGAGCGTGCTGCTGCGACCGGGTGCCGCCGACCCCGAGCGTGGGTGGCCGCCGTTGCCGGCGAAGGCGTACGCCTGGCTGCCGTTGCTCGCCGGTGTCGCGGTCGCCGAGGCGGTGATCCGCCTGGCCGAGCTGCCGGACGGCGTGGTGCCGGCTCTCAAGTGGCCCAACGACCTGCTGGTCGGCGACGCGAAGTGTGCCGGCATCCTGGCCGAGGGCGTGCCGGACGCCGGCGGTGGTCCGGCGGTGGTGCTCGGCATCGGGCTCAACGTGACACTCCGCGCCGACGAGCTGCCCGAGCGCTCGACCGGCCTGCCGGCCACGTCGTTGCGGCTGGCCGGGGCCGAGGTGACCGACCGCGACCCGCTGCTGCGGGCCACGCTGCGCGGGCTGGCGAGCTGGTACGAACGCTGGCGCGCGGCGGACGGCGACGCGGCCGCCAGTGGCCTGCGCGGTGCCTACCTCAGCCGCTGCGACACGATCGGCCGCGAGGTGCGGGTCCTGCTGCCGGGCGGCGCCGAGTTCACCGGCGACGCGACCGGCGTCGACGACAGCGGCCGGCTGGTCGTGCGTACACCGGAAGGCGAGCGCACCGTCGCCGCCGGTGACGTGCTGCACCTGCGCTGACACCCGACAGCGGCCGGGCCTACGCGGCGCTCCGGCGAGGCAGTAGGTTCACCCCGACAAAGGCGTGTGCGGAGGTGTGCGGTGGCTTTTCCCGAGGACGTGCTGACGAGCGAGGAACGCGTGGTGCTGCACGTGCACCCGCACTGGAAGACGCTCGCCCGCCCGATCCTGCTGGCCCTCCTCGTGGTCGCCGCGGCCGTGGTGGCGCTGGTCTTCGTGCCCAGCGGCATCGGGCAGCTCATCATCGGTGCGGCCGCGCTGGTCGTGCTGGTCTGGTTGCTGCTGCGCCCGGTGCTGGTCCGGCAGAGCACGCACTACGTCTTCACCGACCAGCGGATCCTGCTCCAGGTCGGCATCTTCAACCGCGACCGGCGCGACATCCCGCTGAGCCGGGTCAACGACCATTCGATGAACCAGCACTTCCTCGAGCGGCTGCTGGGCACCGGCACGCTGGTCATCGAGTCGGCGGGGGAGCGCGGCCAGCAGGTCCTGCACGACATCCCGCAGGTCGAGAAGGTGCAGACGCTGCTCTACGAGCTCGTCGAGGCCGACCACGACAAGGGCACCCTCGACGAAGGCGAGATGCGCGACATCATGCGCGAACACCGCGAAGCCACCGCCGACGGCGGTAAGACCCTAGAACTCCGCGAAGACGTACGGCGGGCGCGGCGGGAAGAGGGCGCGGAGCGCCTCGGCGGCTTCTAGCGGGATGGTGCCGAGGCCGCGCAGGCCGACCTCGATCGGGTCGAGGACGCCGTAGACCAGCGCCGACAGGCCGGCGGCCGACAACGAGGCGGCGGCCGGTGCGTCCGTGCGGTCGACGAGCAGCGAGCCGCCGGTGCCGTCCAGGTGGTAGCGGCCCGCCAGCAGCGCGTCGTCGACCACGTCGACGGTGATCGCCACCGGGCCGGCCGCGATGCCCTCCAAGCCCTCCAGCGACAGCACCCGGGCCATCGGGGCGGACGAACTCGGCGGCCGCGCGTCGGCCGTCGTCTCGACGCCGAAGTCGTCGGCCCACAGCTCGGGCGTGTCGCCGGGCAGCAGCGCCAGCTTGACGCGATCGACCTGGTCGGTGTGCCGGGCCAGGAAGCTGAGGATCAGCGTTCGACCGAGCGGCCCGGTGTGCAGCAGCGTGTCGCCGGACAGCTCACCGAGGTGGTCGTCGATCCGGTACGGCAGCGACCCCACCACCTCGCCGTCGACGTGCGCGGTGACCACCCACTTGCGGTCGTCGCGCAGGGAGACGGCCCGGAAGTCGGGGAACGTCGCGAAGCCGTGGAGCTGGTCCCGCAGGCGCAGGGTCAGCGCACGGTGGTCCGCGTAGCCGTCGGCGATCCGGCGCCAGCGCAGCTCACCGGGCAGGTCGGCGCGGAGGAGGTCGGTCAGGCCGCCCGGTGAGAACGTGGCGGTGCGGTGCTGCGGCAGGGTCACGTAGCCGAACCGCGCGTAGAACGACGGCCGGAACGGGTACAGCGTGGAGACCGGGTTGCCGTCGTCGCGCATGTCTTCGAGCAACTGGTTGAGCAACGTGCGGACGAGGCCGCGGCGGCGAGCCAGCGGGTGCGTCGCGATGCTGGCGACACCGGCCATGGGCACGACCGCGCCCCGTACGTTCTGCTGCATCGGAATAGCCGCCACGGTCGCCAGGGTGGCGCCGTCCTCCTCGGCGACCAGGGTGTGGTTGCCCGAGTGGTACGGCAGGTAGTCCCGGTAGTGCTGGGAGACGGCCTGCTCGCTCGGCGACTTGTCGAAGGCGTACGACTGGAGCGGGAACGACGTGGTCAGCCGCTCGTCGCCGCTGATCCGGCGGACTCTCAACGGTGGCGGCGCGCGGAGCCGGCCGACTCGAACTCTTCGACGACTTCGGCGAGCTCGGCCACCGGGTCGAAGGTCGCGATCACGTCACCGTCGAGGTGGTGGCCGTTCTGCCTGACCGTCGCCACCGAGTTGGGCTGGCCAGTCTTGGCGACCTCTGGCGCGGGCCGGAACACGAAGGTCCGGTAGGTGTAGAACCGGAAGATCGTGGCCAGGCCGAGGCCGAGGAACTTGAAGACGTTGAGCCACAGCAGGCTGTGCATGTCCAGGCCGTACTTGGCGATGCCCAGCACGCCGAGCTCGATCACCAGGCCGGTGGCGTTGAAGAGCACGAACAACGTCGTCTCGCGCCGGATGGCCGACTTCGGGCGATCGCGGTAGGTCCAGTGGCGGTTCATGAAGTACGACGTGACGGTCGCGAAGACCGTAGCGATCACGTTCGCCTTGAGCTGCCCGTTGTGGAAGATCGTGAGCGCGAGGGCGTTGAACACCACGAAGTTGATCACGGTGTTGATGCCACCGACGATGCCGAACTTCAGCGCCTCGCGGAGGAGCTTGTTCCACCGCTCGGGCATGATTCGGTCCACGCGCATTGGGCCACCTTACGGGAGACGGGCGATTCAGTTCGTGCCAACGGCGGGCGCTGGGTGCGAAGTCACGTCCTCAGTCACCCTTGGTGACCCGGTACGACGCGGACGGTGTTCGAGGTGCCGCCGCATCGACGAAGACGAACCGCCGATAGGACCAGAAACGGAAAAGCGTGCCGAAGGCCGTGCCGATGAACTGGCCGGAAATGTTGTCAGCCAGCGTGGTCTGGAAGACGGCGGGCCACATCGCGCCTAGGACGTAATGACTGATACCCAGGCACGCCAGGCCTATGCCGAGACCGACGGCGTTGAAGAAGAAATAGAGCAGGTATTCGCGACGCAGGCCGCTGCGCTCGCGATGCCGCCAGGTCCAGAACCGGTTGCCGACGAAGGCGAGCGTCGCCGCGATCACCGTGGAGATCGTCTTCGCGAGCAGCGGCGGGGTGCCGTCGCCGGAGATCAGCAGGTTGAAGATCAGCAGATCGACGAGGAACGCGATGCCGCCGACCGTGCCGAACTTGCCCAGTTCCTTGACCAGATGACCGAAGCGTTCGCGCAACCTTGCCACCGTCCCCGAAGGGGCGGCCGAAGATGACGACTCGTCGTCGGCAACGGTTGCGGACACGGCCCGAGACTACCGTCTGTGTGCACGCCCCGTTCGCGACGTACGAAACGTGTAACCAGACGGTGATCGTCCCGGAGGCTGGCCGGCGCGGTCGGTAACCACACCGGCATCGCCCGTCATGATCGGTCAGCCGGCGGCTGGGAGATCCGCTAGCTCGTCGAGCGCCGCCCGGCAGTCCGCGCACGTGGCCAGGTGGCCGTCGACCGTGCTGCGGACCCGCCGGGCCAGCCGTCCGCGCAGGTAACCGGCCAGCCGTGCGGCGACCTGGCGGCAGGCCGGCGCGTCGGCGGGAGTCACGTGCTCCTGCAGGTAGATCTGCCGCAGGCGCTCCCGGGCTCGGAAGGCCAGCGCGGCGACCCCGCCCGGCGTCAGGCCGAGCCGTCCGGCCACCTGGGCCGGCGACTCACCCTGCACCGCGGTGTGCCAGAGCACGGCTCGCCAGCGTTCCGGCAGCCGGGCGAAGGCACGGGCGGCGTAGAGCCGGTCGAGTTGCGCCACGGTGGGATCGGCGAACGGCACGCCGGCCTCGTACCGGCTGAGGTCATCCGTGAACTCCACCCGCTGCTCGGAGCGCAGCCGGTCGTACCGCAGGTGCTTGAGCGTCGTGTAGAGGTAGGGCCGGAAGGCACGGGCCGGGCCGCGGCCGGCACGGAGCGTGGCGAGCACCTTGGCGAACGTCTCGGCGACGAGATCGTCGGCGTCGGCGCGGTCCCGGGTGAGCGTGCCGGCGAGGCGGCGGGCCCCTCCGGCATGTCGGACGTAGAGGGTTCCGTACGCCCCGGTGTCTCCGGAGCGGACGGCCTCGACGAGATCCGCGTCGGACGGCTCGTCGTCGCCGTCGGTGGGTTCCGGTCGCTGGTCGGTTGTGGTCGTCGGGCTGGTCATGCCGCCTCCAGGGGGAGGAATGGGGCGGAAATGCCTATAGGGAACGTGAGGGAGAAAACCCTCGTTATGAGGAAAAGCGTAGGTCACTCCGTAGCGTGAGGGAAGAGGCGTTTTGGCAGCCCGGGGCGCCGATGGGTGGGTCCGCGTCCTGCCGAGCGCCCAGGTGTCACCGACCCGGAAGAGGGATGTCGATGGACGAGATGCGCGAATGTGCGCGGGAGAGCGTGACATCCATCGGGGAATGCCAAACCCACCGTCCCTTGTGCAGATTTTCACAACCGGCCGCGCTGCCCTTAACGGTCATTCGGTTTAGTCTGAGTTGAACCCCGAGATGCACTGGCGTGGCGCGAGCCCGCCCTGGTTTGTGCACCCATAGGTCAGCGTCGACCGCGAGGAGTTCACAATGACTGCAAGTCCGGCCACCCTTCCCGGCGCCGACGAAGCGCCCACTTCGCACTCCAGACTTTTGGCCTGGGTCAACGAGGTCGCCGAGCTCACCACACCCGAGCGCGTGGTGTGGGTCGACGGGTCCGATGAGGAATGGACCCGCCTGACCGACGAACTAGTCGAGGCCGGCACGCTCGTGCGTCTCAACGAGTCGAAGCGCCCGAACTCCTTCTGGGCGCGCACCGATCCCACCGATGTCGCGCGGGTCGAGGAGCGCACCTTCATCTGCTCGGTCGACGAGGCCGACGCCGGGCCGACCAACAACTGGATGGCGCCCGCGGAGATGAAGCGGGAGATGACCGCGCTCTACCGCGGCTCGATGCGCGGTCGGACGATGTACGTCATTCCGTTCTGCATGGGCCCGATCGAGGCCGAGAACCCGATGTTCGGTGTCGAGATCACCGACAGCGCGTACGTGGTCGCCTCGATGCGCATCATGACCCGGATGGGCACCACGGTGCTGCGCGCGATGGGCGACGACGCCGACTTCGTGCCGGCATTGCACTCGCTCGGCGCGCCGCTCACGTCAGGCGAAGCCGACGTGCCCTGGCCGTGCAGCGACACCAAGTACATCTCGCACTTCCCGGAGACCCGCGAGATCTGGTCGTACGGCTCGGGCTACGGCGGCAATTCGCTGCTTGGCAAGAAGTGCTACTCGTTGCGCATCGCCAGCGTGATGGCCCGCGACGAGGGCTGGCTCGCCGAGCACATGCTCATCATGAAGCTGACCTCGCCCGAGGGAGTGGTCAAGTACGTCGCGGGCGCCTTCCCGTCGGCCTGCGGCAAGACCAACCTCGCGATGCTGGAGCCGACCATCCCGGGCTGGAAGGTCGAGACGATCGGCGACGACATCGCGTGGATGCGGTTCGGCGAGGACGGCCGGCTCTACGCGGTCAACCCCGAGTTCGGCCTGTTCGGCGTCGCGCCGGGCACCGACTACCGGACCAACCCCAACGCGATGCGTACCCTCGCCCGAGGCAACTCGGTGTTCACCAACGTCGCGCTGACCGACGACGGCGACATCTGGTGGGAGGGCATGGGCGAGCCGCCCGCGCACCTCACCGACTGGAAGGGCCAGTCGTGGACCCCGGAGAGCGGCGAGCTGTCGTCGCACCCGAACAGCCGGTTCTGCACGCCGATCGCGCAGTGCCCGATCATCGCGCCGGAGTACACCGACCCGGCGGGTGTGCCGATCGACGCGATCCTGTTCGGCGGGCGGCGCAAGACCACGATCCCGCTGGTGACCGAGGCACGCGACTGGGTGCACGGGGTCTACCTGGGCGCGACGCTCTCCTCGGAGACCACCGCCGCCGCGGCCGGCCAGGTCGGCGTGGTGCGCCGGGACCCGATGGCGATGCTGCCGTTCATCGGCTACAACGCCGGCGACTACTTCGCGCACTGGATCGAGATGGGCAAGGGCGCGGGCGCCGACACGGCCCAGCTGCCGAAGATCTTCTACGTCAACTGGTTCCGGCGCGACGCCGACGGTGGCTTCCTCTGGCCGGGCTTCGGCGAGAACTCGCGGGTTCTCAAGTGGATCGTCGAGCGGCTCGACGGCCGGGCCGACGCCGTGGAGACCGCGATCGGGCATGTGCCCACGCCGGAGGCGCTCGACCTGTCCGGCCTCGATGTCTCGCCGGAATCGGTGGCGGCCGCCCTGCGGGTGGACGCCGAGGAGTGGCGCGCGGAGATCCCGCAGGTCACGGAGTGGTTCGAGAAGTTCGGCGACAAGCTGCCGGGCGTGCTGTGGGCGGAGCTCGACGCGCTCAAGGCCCGCTTGAGCTGACGCTCGCTTTCGGGAGGCCCTTTCCGCGGGGCCTCCCTACACTCACGGCATGCCCCCGACCGTGCGCGCGTTGGTAGCGCTCCTCTACGCGACGGCCGCCGCCACGGTCGCGGTCGAGCTGGTCAACTGGGCGTACGCGCCGGAGCAGGGCTTCGGGCTGGCGGTGCGCACCGGTTGGGCGCTGCTGCGGGCGTTCGGTTTCCTGATCCTGGTCTGGCACGTGCGCCGCGGCCGCGCCGGCGCCAAGCCGCTCGGGCTGATCCTGGCCGTCACCACCGTGTTCGCCGTCGGGCGGCTGGTCGTGCCCCGCTCAGGGGTGCCGCCGCTGCCCGGCGCGATCGGCTTCGTGCTGCTCACCGCGCTCTGCGTCGCGGTGGTCGTGCTGCTCTACCGGGTGCCGACCGTGGGCGCGCACCTCGTGCGGCATCCCAACCGGCTCGTGCTCGACCGCCGCGGCATCGGCTGGCAGGAGGGCGTGCCGCGCCGGCCACCGATAGCCGCCTGGACGCTGACCGCCCGGGTTGCCGCGTTCACGTTTCCGGCACTGATGGTGGTGCCGGCGCTGGTGGCACTGGGCGACGCCGGCCTGCGCCGGCTGCCGCTGGTGCTCGGCTGGCTGCTGTTCGCCGTCGTCGTCGGCAACGTGCTGCTGCCGATCGCCATCTTCCTGCTGCGCGACCGCGCCTGGGCGCGGGTCTCGCTGGTCGTCCTCACGATCGCGGTGCTGCTCGTCGACCTGCCGCTCTGTTTCGTGCTGCTCGGCGTCGACGGCCTGGTCCGCGACGGTGGCCCGCTGCTCGTCGCCGCCGCGCTGACGCTGTGGGGCGTCGCGCGCTCGCGCACCTCGGCCCGTGCCCACGTGCCGACACCGCGCGCCGAGGCCTCTGTCCCGGATACGGTTCGCTGATGATCGATTACGACGTGCTCGTCGTCGGTGCCGGCCCCGCCGGAGCGACGGCGGCGGTGGCCGCACGCCGGGCCGGCGCCAGCGTGCTGCTGCTCGACCGGTCCAGCTTCCCGCGCGACAAGACCTGCGGTGACGGCATCGCGCCGCACGTGCTCGACGTGCTGGCCGGGCTCGGCGTCGACGACATCGCGGCGGGCTACGCGCCGGTGCGCTCGCTGCGCCTGGAGACACCTGACGGCACGGCCGGGGGAGAGCTGCGCCGACCCGACTACACCATTCCCCGGTACGTGCTCGACGCGCGCATCGTCGACGCGGCCGTCGGAGCCGGTGCGGAGCTTCGCCGGCACACGGTCCGGTCGGTGCGGGTGGAGGCCGACCGCGTCGTGGTCGACGACACGATCGCGGCCAAGGTGCTGATCGGTGCCGACGGCGCCGGCTCGGTGGTCCGCCGGGCGCTCGGACACCGGCCCAACCAGGGGCGGCACCTCGCCGTCGCGATGCGTGGCTACGTGGCCTTTCCCGGGTTGACCGATCAGCGGATCGTGACGTCGGGGCCGCGGTGGCCCGCGTACGCCTGGGCGTTCCCGATCGGCGACGGCACGGCGAACGTGGGCTACGGCGAGGTGATGCGGGGTCGGCCGCTCAGCCGTGCACACCTGCTCGACCGGATGGCCGACCTGCTGCCCGAGATCGATCTCGCCGACGTCACGCGGCTGCGCGCCCATCACCTGCCGTTGTCGACCTCGCGGCCGCCGCACGGCGCCGGGCGCGTGGTGCTGGTCGGCGACGCCCAGTCGCTGATCAACCCGTTCACCGGTGAGGGCATCTTCTACGCGGTGCTCTCCGGGTCGCTGGCCGGCCACGCGGCCGCGGTCACCCCGGCCCACGCGGCGCGTTCCTATGCCGTGGCGCTCCGTCGTCGGCTCGGCCGGCACCTCCGGCACAGCGCCGCCGCGGCCTGGCTGGCTCGCACGCCGGCCGTGATCCAGGCCGCTGTCCGGGCCGCCGGGACCGACCGCCGGGTCTTCGACTCGATCGTCGAACTCGGTCTCGGCGACGGTCTGCTACAGCCCCGTACGCTGGGGCGCATCGCTCGCGAGTTGACCGTTCGGACAGAACAAGCTCGTCCGTTCGTCCATGGCGGAGGTCGCTAGTCTGCAAGTGATGAATCTGCGTGATCTCGTCTATTCGATCTACGAACGGCGGCTGACTGCTCGGCTGGCCGGCAAGGCCGTGCCCCGCCACGTCGGGGTGATGTGCGACGGCAACCGCCGGTGGGCCAAGGAGATGGGATACGTCGATCCCAACGACGGCCATCGGGTCGGTGCGGCGAAGATCAAGCATCTGCTCGGCTGGTGTGACGAGGCGGGCGTCGAGCACGTGACGCTCTACCTGCTGGCCACCGACAACCTGCGCCGGCCGGCGGCCGAGCTCGACCCGCTGCTGCAGATCATCGAAGACCTGGTCGTCGAGCTCGCCGAGGACGCCAACCCCTGGCGGCTGCGCATCGTCGGCGCGCTCGACCTGCTGCCGGCCCAGACCGCGGCCGCGCTCAAGGCGGCCCAGGAGCGCACCCGCGACCGGGTGGGCGGGGCCGAGGTCAACATCGCGGTCGGCTACGGCGGCCGCCGGGAGATCGCCGACGCGGTCCGCTCGCTGCTCCAGGAGCACGCGTCCCGCGGTGGCACCCTGGAGGAGCTGGCCGAGGTGCTCGACGTGGACCACATCGCCGAGCACCTCTACACCCGCGGCCAGCCGGACCCCGACCTGGTCATCCGCACGAGCGGCGAGCAGCGGTTGTCTGGCTTCCTGCTGTGGCAGTCGGCGCACTCCGAGTTCTACTTCTGCGACGCCAACTGGCCGGACTTCCGCCGGGTCGACTTCCTGCGCGCCCTGCGCTCCTACGCGAGCCGCCAACGCCGTTACGGCGCCTAGCGCCACCCTCAGATCCTGGCGGCCCAACGGGCTGGCCGCCGCCTTGCGGCCTGGCGGGCTGGCCGCCGCCTTGCGGCCTGGCGGGCTGGCCGCTGCCTTGCGGCCTGGCGGGCTGGCCGCTGCCTTGCCGCCTGATGGGCCGGCTGCCGCCTTGCGGTCTGATGGGCTGGCGCTGCCTTGCGGCCCGACGGGCCGCCGTCCGGCGGCAGACCGATCCGTAGTCCCAGCCGCGCTGGGGTGGCAGTCCGAGCCGGGGATCTGGCGGCCGTCCGACGGTCGCTATGCGACCAGCACGACGACCTTGCCGGCCGGTGGGGTGGTCTGCTCCGCGATCATGTCCGGGACCTGGTCGAAGGACCACACCTTGCCCACCGGAGTGGTGAGCGCGCCCTGCCGGGCCAGCTCCGCCAGGCGACCCCAGGCCGCCCGCTCGCCCTCGGCCGAGTGGGCGTCGGCCAGCACTCCAACCGCGGAGTAGTTGCGCAGCAGCATGTCGACCGGGTCCAGGGTCACCGGCGTGCCCGAGGCGAAGCCGACGATCGCGAGCCGGCCACCCCGGCCCAGTGCCTTGGCCGCGGCGGCCGCGGTCTCACCGCCGACGACGTCGTAGACCACGTCAGCGCCTTTGCCCCCGGTCGCCTCCAGCAGTTCCTTCGTGAGGTCGGCGCTGTGGCGGCTCACCGCCTGGTCGGCGCCGACCGACCGGCAGAACGCGAGCTTCTCCGGGCTGCCGGCTACCGCGGTCACCGTCGCGCCGATCGCTTTGCCCAGCTGGATCGCGGCCACGCCCGAGCTTCCGGCGGCGCCCAGGACGACCAGGTGCTCACCGGACCGCAGGGCCGCGCGCTCGACGAGACCGGCGTAGCCCGTGCGGTAGGCGATCGGGAAGCCGCCCGCCTGCTCGTCGGTGAACGCTGCCGGGACCGCGACGGCCGAGCCGGACCGGACGTACGCGTACTCGGCGTAGCCGCCCCAGCCGCGCAGGAACGCGGTGATGCCCATGATCCGCTCGCCGACCGCGAACGGCTCGTCGGGGCCGGCCGCGACCACGTCGCCGCAGACCTCCTCACCGAGGCCGAACGGTGGCGAGCCCAGCAGGGGGAACGCGCCGGCCGCCATCATCGCGTCCGGATAGCCGGCGCCGGCCGTGCGGACCCGTACGAGCACCTCGCCGGCCGATGGCTCCTCGTAGCGGAGGCGTTCCCGGCGCACCACCTCCCGTGGGTCGCCAAAAGCCGTCAACCGCCACGCCACACCCTCGGTCACCACGTCGTCTCCTGCCAGACATGTTGTCGGACACGTTGTCCGGCAGAAACGTACACCCCCTGCCTAAGATCTGACCGTGGCCTCGATCACCCGCCGCCCGGCGGCCGACCCCAGCCGACGAGCCGCCGTCGAAGCGGACGTCCTCGCCGCGACCGAGCGGCTGCTCGCCGGCGGCGCAACCTACACCGAGCTCGGGGTGCAGCGGATCGCCGCGGAGGCGGGTGTCGCGCGCTCGACCTTCTACCTCTACTTCCGGGACAAGACCGAGCTCCTGCTGCGGCTCGCGGCCCAGCTCGGCGACGTGTCCTTCGCGTTGGTCGGCGACTGGACGCCCACCGGGCCGGCGGCGCTCGACGACCTGGCCGCGAGCCTGCTGCGGGTCATCCGCTTCTACCGGGACCGCCGGCACGTGCTGGCCGCCGTGCTCGAGGTCGCCGGCTACGAGCGCACGATCGGGGAGTTCTGGGAGGACCAGCTCCGGATGTTCATCGACCGGGCGCACGAGCTGCTCGTCGCCGAGCAGGCCGCCGGCCGCGCACCGGCCGACCTCAACGCCCCGACCGCCAGCCGGGTGATGATCTGGGGCGGGATGCGCGTCATCGCGGACCACGTCGTCAACCGGCCCGCCGAGGAAGACGAGTCGGTCGCCCGCGAGCTGGCCGCCAACGAGTGGTTCGGCGCGTTCCGCCGCCCGTCCGCCTGAGCGCCGGCGCGGGTGGCGGTCGGTCGATGTCGCACGGCACACTTCGTGCCATGAGGCTGCGTCGCGTCTTCCAGGTCGGGCTCGTCATCGCCGCCGGGGCGCTCGCCCTCGGCTGCACGTCCACGGTGGATCGGCAGGTGGCCGGGCCGCCGTCCTCGTCCGGCGTGCCGACCTCGCCGGGCTCGACCGCGCAGCCCGGTGTCCCGACCACCCCGAGCGCGCCCGCCGCCACGAACGTGCCCGGCACCGAGATGACTCCGCCGGCGGACCGCAACGTCTGCGGCCGGGTCCGCACCGCGACCAACGACTACTCGCGGTCCTATGAGAACGCGGTGCAGGCCGACAAGGCGATGGTCGGCAAGAAGTGGTCGGGCTTCATCCGCGACCGGGCCAAGGAGGCGACCGACCAGAAGCTCAAGAGCGACCTGACACGGGTCGCCGACGAGGTCGCGCGGTGGCGGCCGGGCCAGCCCGACCTGCGCGCGTACACCAGCCTGCTCAACACGGCCTGCGCCCGCTGGGGAGTCTGAGCGCCTCAGCGCACCGAAGCAGCGGCGTCCCCCAGGAAGTCGCCCAGGGCCTCGGGGGAGTCGAAGGTCAGGTCGGCGGCGCCCGCCACGGCCTGGCCGGTCTCCGGGTTGGCCACCGCGACGCAGACCCCGAAGAAGGACGGGTCGCGCTCCTCGCGGTCGCGCAGCGCCGCGAAGGCCTTGAGGTCGGAGACGTCGTCGCCGAAGTACCAGGCGCAACCGGCCGAGGCGACGGCCTCGCCGATCACCAGGCCCTTGTCGCGGTCGACGGGCGGCTTGAGCTCGAGCACCATGCGGCCGACCTGCACTCGCAGCCCCAGCCGCTCGGCCTCGGCGTTGCCCCAGCGCTCGACCTCGCCGGCCAGCTCCGGCGCCGTGCGGTAGTGCAGGGCCACCGACAGGCGCTTGTATTCGACCAGGATCTCGGCGGGTAGCTCGGTGCGGGCGCGGTCGGCCAGGTCGGCCATCGCCGGCACCCAGGGCAGCGCTGCGGGCTCGGTGACGGTCGGGCCGGCGCCGTGGCTGTGCTCGAGCCCGTAGAGGCCGTAGAGGTCGACGTCGGCGGTGCCGAGCCGGTCACGAAGGAAGTCGACCGGGCGGGCCGAGACGATCGCGACGCGTCGGACGACCCGGGCGAGCGCGGCGATCGCCGACAGCGCCCGGGGCACCGGGCGCACAGCGGTCGGATCGTCCGCCACCGGCGCCAAGGTGCCGTCGAAGTCGAAGAACAGCACGCACTCGTCAGCCCTGTCCGCGGTCAAGCGCCATGCGCTCTCCGCGTTCAGCGGGCGGTCGTCGCGCCCGTGGCCGTGATCTGACCCCCGCACAGCGCAAAGCCTACCGGGTGTCAGCCGCCCTCGGACCTGACGGATCACCCGGTTGACAACCCCCGCCCCGATTAGCGATCGTGCTGGCGCCCGGTCCGCTGCTGGGTGAACGGGACGATGGCGCCCGCTTCCTCGCCGTGGCTGAGCAGATAACCCTCGACGAATCCGGCGTTGCGGTCGCCCGTGTGCGCGTCGAGCTCGTTCAGCCGCACGGCCACGAACTCGGCCAGTGCGGTGATCCTCCCGTTGACCCGCGCGTACAACTCGGCGAGCACAGCGACGACGGTGCCCACCGACGCCATCGCGATGGTCGCCATGTTGAACGCCGTCGGAACTTCGCTCGTGTCTAGCACCCCGACAATAATGTTGGCAGTCGTGAACAGCGTGACCGAGACGGCCGAGACGACGACCGCCCCCCATTTCAGGGCCATCGACGACCCCTCCTTTGTTGTCCCGCAGGGCTTTGGCTGACCTCCGGTGCTCCCCACCCGACCCGAGCCCAAGCAGTACAAACGCGCACGCTACTGCGCTACGCGCGTTAAGATCGTGCCATTCGCCACACGACTCACGGCTTCTTTCGCCATTTGCGTAACGAGACGGCCACTTAGAGGTTTAAACGGCTCTACGACGTTTCGACGGCCGGTCAGACGGCAACAACGGCCGGTACGCGAGATAGCGAATCGTCTCTCGAATGTGGAACTTCTCCGCGTCGGAAACGTTGGGGTCCACGAGCCGGCGCAGCAGCGCCTCGACGTCAGGGTCCATCGGGGGAGCCGTCGGCGCGGGCCGGCCGGGGGTGGCCGCGTCCCAGCCGAGCACGCCGAACGCGGTGGAGGGGTTGAGGCCCAGGCCGGCGCAGAAGGCGACCACGCGTTCGGCCTCTGGGTCGCTGGCCCAGTCGGCGCGCACCCATCGGTTGATCGTCTGTCGGGACACGCCCGTGCGACGGGACACCTCGGAACCGCTCCAGGCGCGGGTCGTCCGCGCGTCCTCGAGCGCCTTACGAACGAATGCGGCGAACGCGATCTTGCGTCCGGCTGAGGTGTCCGGCACCGGCTGACGGTACGGCCAGTTCTCGATCTTCCCGGCCGGCGAACGCCTTGTGTATCGCGTGCGTGACGGGTCCGAACGATCGCCGGTAAACGATCGAGCGGGCCGTTCGGGCAGCGTCACGTGGTCAGACTAGGCCGACACAGGTTCCGCGCTAATCGCCCGAAAAGCCGATGCTGTCACGCGCGCGATACGCATTACGTTGTGTCACGTGAACGAGACGAACAGTGTCGAAACGCGTCACGGCTACGTGACATCAGGGGGTTCCGGGCGATGACCGAGCTGGCCACCCGGGAGCAGGCGTTCGGGCTGATCGCGGCGGGAGTCGCGGCCGGCATCACCGCACCGTGGCGGCTCTACCTCGCCCGCGGTGCCAGATACGTATCGCTGCAAGTCGCCGACATGACCGAGTGGGACGCGTGGCGCCTGCACCTCGGCTGCCCCGACCTGCGGATCAGGGTCTACGACACCGGCGCCGAGCTGCGCCGCACCTCGGTCGCCGAGGTGGTCATCGACCAGTGCCGGGTCGCCGTCGAGCTGGTCGAGGAGGTAGGTGTGGACGACATCGACCACCTGCTCGCCGGCCATCCGCGGATCGACCGCGCACCGCGCTACCCGGACGAGCGGTGAGAGGCAGCGCGTACCGATGACCGTGTATTTCGCGATCTTCCTCGTCCTCATGCTCGGTTCTTCCAGTTACGCGGCCGGACGACTGCACGGGCGGGTCGGCTACCGGACCGGCTACAGACAGGGCTTTTTCGATGGCGACCGGGGCGTAGGGCTTCGCCGGCGCCAGGGGGTGCGAGCGGTGGCGGCAACCGCCCGGGCGGAACCGCGGCAACGGTTCGCACCGGACGTCCCGACCACCATGATCGGTTCGGGAACCACCTATCTGAGCGCCTCCTTCGTGGGGACCACAACCGACGGCGGACGGCACGCCGCGGAGGTTCGCGAGATCGCGAGCCAGTCCGTGGCGTGAGTGGTCACCCGCGAGCGCTGACCGCCCGGTGGCAGGGCGGTCGCGCGCACCAGGGATCGGGCCAGTCCGGTGGCCCCGATCCCGACGGCGGCGACGCGTGAGGGGCGCGCGTCGCCGCCGGTGGCCGGCCCGGCTAGCGCCAGCCGGGCCGGCCAACCCCAACGAAAATCCCGGTAAACGAGTAGGTCTTACTTCGGCGTGTACTTCCCCCGGATGGCAGATGCCAGTTAGCGTCTAGCCATGGCGAGGGGTCATCCCACGCCAGCCGGCCGGCCTGGACCTGCGACGACATCGCCACGGGGCCCGCATCCGACCCCGTGCTCCCGGGCACCGGACGAGGCGGAAACACGCGGACGGTCCGGGTGCACGCTCGCCGGAGCAGGCCTGTGACAACTGCGCGCACCACTTCCCGGGCCACCCAGGACACCAACGCGACCGGCCGCGCCCCCCGCGGGCGCAAGGCCGCCGCGAAGGAGGACGGGCCACTTAGGCCGGTCTACGTCCTGGACACCTCGGTCCTGCTGTCGGACCCCGCCGCCTTTCGCCGCTTCGACGAGCACGAGGTCGTGCTCCCGTTGGTGGTGATCACCGAACTGGAGGGCAAGCGTCACCATCCCGAGCTCGGCTGGTTCGCGCGGCAGTCGCTGCGCATGCTCGACGAGCTGCGGATCAAGCACGGTCGGCTGGACCAGCCGGTGCCCATCAACGACCTCGGCGGCACGCTGCGCGTCGAGCTCAACCACTCCGATGACGGTGTGCTGCCGCCCGGCTTCCGCAACGAGTCCAACGACGCGCGGATCCTGTCGGTAGCCCTCAACCTCGCCGGCGAGGGTCGTCAGGTCACGCTGGTCAGCAAGGACATGCCGCTGCGGGTCAAGGCCGCCGCGGTCGGGCTCGCCGCCGACGAATACCGGCACGGCCAGGCCAGCGACCCGACGTGGACCGGCATGGCCGAGATCGAGGTGGGCGACGACGTCGTCAACGAGCTGTACGGCGGTGCCGACCTGGCCCTGGACGCGGCGGCCGAGCTGCCCTGCCACACCGGCCTGGTGCTGCACTCGTCGCGCGGCTCGGCGCTGGCCCGGGTGCTGCCGGACAAGGTGGTCAAGCTGGTCAGGGGCGACCGCGAGGCGTTCGGCCTGCGGGGCCGATCGGCCGAGCAGCGGATCGCGCTCGACCTGCTGCTCGACGAGTCGATCGGGATCGTGTCGCTGGGCGGCCGGGCGGGCACCGGCAAGTCGGCGCTGGCGCTGTGCGCGGGGCTCGAAGCGGTCATGGAGCGCCGCCGGCACAAGAAGGTGATCGTGTTCCGCCCGCTCTACGCGGTCGGCGGCCAGGAGCTCGGCTACCTGCCCGGCAGCGAGACCGAGAAGATGTCGCCGTGGGCCCAGGCGGTCTTCGACACGCTCGGTGCGGTGGTGCACGAGAACGTCCGGGAAGAGGTGCTGGGCCGCGGCATGCTCGAGGTGCTGCCCCTGACCCACATCCGGGGCCGGAGCCTGCACGACGCGTTCGTCATCGTCGACGAGGCGCAGTCGCTGGAGCGCGGGGTCCTGCTCACCGTGCTGTCCCGGATCGGCCAGGGCTCGCGGGTCGTGCTCACCCACGACGTCGCCCAGCGCGACAACCTGCGGGTGGGCCGCCACGACGGCGTCACGGCGGTCATAGAGGCGCTCAAGGGGCATCCGTTGTTCGCCCACGTGACGCTGACCCGCTCGGAGCGCTCCGCGATCGCCGAGGTGGTCACCGACCTGCTGGAGGACATCCCCACCTGAGCCACGCGGAAAGGGGGCCTCCCAACCGAGGCCCCCTTTCTCGCTCATTTGCGCACGGCGTACCGCAGATGGGTGACGCGGTTGCCCTGGATCGTCTCCAGCGGACCGTCGAGCAGGACCGGCTTGGTGGCGAGCTGGTCGAAGAACGGCGTGCCGCCGCCGAGCAGCACCGGCACCAGGTCGATCCAGATCTCGTCGACCAGTCCCGCGTCGAGGGCCTGGCTGGCGATCCGCCCGGCGTTGAGGCCGACGCCCTTGCCGCCGGCGAGCTCACCTGCCCGCGCGATGGCCGCCTCGATGCCGCCAGTCTCGAACGCGAACCACTTGTTGTCCTCGTACCCGGTGGGCGGGTTGTGGGTGAGCACCACGGTCGGCACCTCCATCGGGTGCTTTCCGCCCCACCCGTTCGTGAAGTCGAAGAGCTTGCGGCCGACGACCAGGGCACCGAGCTCGTTCAACCAGCGCTCGTTGCGGTCGGCACTGGCCCGGGTCATGTGCCAGGTCATCTCCGGGTGACCGGTGGGCACCTCGACATCGCCGTTGTCGTACCAGGCGAACAGGTGCTCGAACCCGGTCTCGCCGGGACCCGAGACGAAGCCGTCGATCGACACGCTGGCACCAGTGCTGACCTTCATCGCAGTGCTCCTTTTTGAAGTTCTGACTCTGTCTGCCCATGCGTCGTCCAAGGGGGCCGCGGATCGACAGGTTACGGAAACCTTTTTTCTGGCGTAGCGCTTTGCCTGACTTACCCAGCTTTAACCCGTGACCCAGATCACACAATGGTCTCCCTATTTCCCTCCCGGCTCACTGTGCGCAATGGTGTCTGGCGAGCGAACGAGGCCCCGAGCGCCGGGGCTGTCCATGTCCCCGACGAAGGGAACGACTTCGTGACTCGGCTGTGGAGCCGGTTCGGGGTTCGGGCGTTGGCGGTCGGCATCCTGGTCACCGGGGTGGGCGGCGGCTACTACCTGGGCCAGGACCGCAGGGTCCAAGAGCAGGGGATCGATTCGCAATTCGCCGCGGAGGCCCAGCAGGCCGAGAACGCGCTGCTCAAGGAGCATCACCTCGAGCACGAGTCGATGATGGCCCAGCGCCGGGACGCCGAGGCGATTGCTGCCCAGCGTGCCCAGGCCGCGGCCAAGGCGGCCGCCGCGCGCGCCAAGCGGGCCGAGGAGGCCAGCCGCAAGAAGCGCGAAGCGGCCAAGGAGCCGGTGAAGGCGCGGCCGTACACGGGTCCGATCCCGGAGTCCTGCAACGAGTACAGCGGCAACCGCAAGATCGGCTGCGCGCTGATGCTCGAAGAGGGCTTCAAGATCGACCAGATGCCGTGCCTCGACAAGCTCTGGACACGCGAGAGCGGCTGGAACCCGCTGGCGCACAACTCGAGCTCCGGTGCGCACGGCATCCCGCAGGCCAAGCCCGGCAACAAGATGGCGACGGTCGGCGACGACTGGGAGACCGGCGCGGCCACTCAGATCAAGTGGGGGCTGGGCTACATCGAGGGCCGCTACGACGACCCCTGCGGTGCGTGGGCGCACTCGGAGGCCGAGGGCTGGTACTGAACCACAAACATGAGGCAGAGGGTACGAACACTCGCGTTCGTGCCCTCTGCGGCTTTTGTGCGCTCTAGTGTCTGAGCCATGCGGGGGCGGCGCCTCGGAGGCGCGACACTAGTGATGGCGGCGGTCCTGAGCCTGCTGGCCGGGCCGGCCCGGGCGGACGACGGCACCGGCCGGGAGCGGATCGTCGGCGGCAGTCGCGTCGACGAGGGCTCGTTCCCCTGGGTCGTCCGGCTCTCGGTCGGCTGCGGCGGCTCGCTGATCGAGTCCCAGGTCGTGCTGACCGCGGGCCACTGCGTCAAGGGCAGCGGCGCGGACACCTCGATCCGGGTCACCGGTGGTTCGGTCGACCTCCAGTCGAGCCGGGCGCGGACCATCCGCTCGACGTACGTCTACCGGTCACCGGGCTACACCGACGCGGCCGCCGGCGACGACTGGGCGCTGATCCAGCTCGAGAAGCCCTTCGACCTGCCGACGCTGACCTTGGCCGCCGACTCCACGTACGACAGGGGCCGGTTCACGGTCATGGGTTGGGGTGCGACGTCGGAAGGCTCGCTCACCCAGCAGCGCCGGCTGCGCTCCGCGGAGGTCGACTTCGTCTCCGACTCCTCGTGCGACCGCAAGTACGGCAAGATTGACATGGGCATCGTCGACTCCGACATGATCTGTGCCGGCAAGGGCGGCAAGGACTCGTGCCAAGGCGACTCGGGTGGCCCGATGGTCCGGCTCGACATCAACGGATCGTGGCTGCAGATCGGCATCGTGAGCTGGGGCTACGGATGCGCGCGCAAGGACTTCCCGGGCGTCTACAGCCAGGTGTCGGCCTTCGGGCCTGAGATCGCGGTCGGTCTCGCGGTGCTCCGCTCCCGTCTGGCGTGAACGGTCCTCGCCTGGTACCCCTAGTGCGTGGCCCAGGACTGGACGACCGAGCCCGACCGGCTGCGCTTCGGCACCGAGCCCTTCTACGCCGCCGTCGGACGGGCCTTCGTGGCGATGTGCGCGGTGGTCCCGGTGCTGTTCGCGATCGAGGCCCTGGACTACTGGCTGGGCCTCGGACTCGACCCTCGGGGCGGCATCATCCCGCGCAGCCCGTACGGCCTCGACGGGATCATCTTCTCTCCGCTGTTGCACGACGGCTTCGACCACCTCTACGGCAACAGCGTCCCGCTGATCCTGCTGGGCACGTTCGTACTCGCCGCAGGCTCCCGCCGGTTCATCTGGTCGACGGCCTTGATCATGCTGATCGGCGGCCTGGGCGTGTGGATCTTCGGCGCACCCGGGACGGTGGTGGTCGGTGCCAGTGGGGTGATCTTCGGCTACTTCGGTCTCCTGTTGGCGCGGGGGATCGTGGAACGCACGTGGTGGAACCTGGGCGTGGTGGTGCTGGTCGGGCTGTTGTACTGGTGGCAGCTCTTCGGCATCCTGCCCTCCGACCCGCACGTCTCCTGGCAGGGCCATCTCTTCGGTTTCCTGGGCGGGGCGGTCGCGGCCATCGTGTTCCGCCGCTGACGCCCGAACCTCGTGGCGATGCTTGCCGGCATGGCATGGCTGTGCCTAACGTCGATGTCGACCGGGCCAGGTCGCCTGAAGGGCATTGGTGAGCCATGCGGGAAATCGACGTCGCCATCATCGGGGCGGGACCATCCGGACTCTTCGCGGCCTACTACGCAGGTTTCCGGGGGCTCTCGGTCGCGCTGATCGACAACCTGCCCGAGCCCGGCGGCCAGGTCACCGCCATGTACCCCGAGAAGCAGATCTACGACATCGGCGGCTTCCCGAGCATCAAGGGCCGAGAGCTGGTCGCCAACCTGGTCGAGCAGGCGGCGCCGTTCCGCCCCGAATACCTGTTGGGCACCCGGGCCGACGCCCTGACCTATGCCGACGGCCAGCCGGTGCTGCGCCTGTCCAGTGGCGAGGACGTCCGCTGCGGCGCGGTCATCATCACAGGCGGCATGGGCAGCTTCAAGCCCCGCCCGCTGCCGGCCGCGGAGGCCTTCACCGGCACCGGCATCGTGTTCTTCGTGCCACACCTGGCCGACCTGGCGGGCCAGGACGTGCTGATCGTCGGCGGCGGCGACTCGGCCTTCGACTGGGCGCTGGCCCTGGAGCCGCTGGCCAAGTCGGTCACCCTGGTGCACCGCCGAGACCGCTTCCGCGCCCACGCGGCGACGGTCGCGCGCGTGCAGGACCTGAGCGTCCGCATCGTGGTCAACGCCGAGATCGCGAAGATCCACGGCGAGGAGGCGGTCACCCACGCCGACATAGCGGTCAAGGGCGGCGAGACCGAGACCATCCCGGTCGACACAGTGGTGGCGGCGCTGGGCTTCACCGCCGACCTTGGCCCCCTGGCCGAGTGGGGTCTCGATCTGGACAAGCGGCACGTGAAGGTCGACAGCACGATGGCCACGAACCTGCCCCGGGTGTTCGCGGCGGGCGACATCACCGAATACCCGGGCAAGGTGCGGCTGATCGCCACGGGGTTCGGCGAGGCCGCTACCGCGGTCAACAACGCCGCGGTAGCCATCGACCCGGACGCCCACCTCTTCCCCGGCCACTCGAGCGACAACGGCTGATCCACATCAAGGTCAGCTCTGTTCCGCCAGGGGGCGGCCGTCGAAGTCGACCGAGGAGTAGAGGGCCAGCTTTTCCAGGCGGTGGTACGAGTCGATGATTCGGATCGTGCCGCTCTTCGAGCGCATCACGATCGACTGGGTGTACGCGCCGCCTGCTCGGTAGTGCACCCCGCGTAGGAGGTCGCCGCTGGTTACTCCCGTCGCTACGAAGAACGCGTTGTCGCCTGAGACCAGGTCGTCCGTGTGCAGCACCCGGTCCAGGTCGTGGCCGCCGGCCAGGGCCTTCTCGCGCTCGGCTTCGTCGCGCGGCCAGAGCTTGGCCTGCATCGCGCCGCCCATGCACTTGAGGGCGCAGGCCGCGGTGATGCCCTCCGGCGTACCCCCGATGCCCATCAGCACGTCGACCTCGGACGTGTCGCGGGCCGCGTAGATCGCGCCCGCGATGTCGCCGTCCGAGATGAACCTGATCATGGCCCCGGCCTGCCGCACCTCCCGGACCAACTGCTCGTGCCGGGGGCGGTCGAGGATGCAGACCGTGACGTCGGAGACGCTCGACTTCTTGACCTTGGCGATCCGGCGGAGGTTCTCCGTCACCCCGGCGTTGATGTCGATCACGTCGGCGCAGTCCGGGCCGACGACCAGCTTCTCCATGTAGAAGACGGCGCTCGGGTCGAACATCGCACCCCGCTCGGCGACCGCGAGCACGGCCAGGGCGTTGGGCATGCCCTTGCTCATCAGCGTGGTGCCGTCGATCGGGTCGACCGCCACGTCGACCTCGGGGCCGGTGCCGTCGCCGACCTCCTCGCCGTTGAACAGCATCGGGGCGTTGTCCTTCTCGCCCTCGCCGATCACCACGACGCCGCGCATCTGGATCGAGTTGATCAGCTTGCGCATCGCATCGACGGCGGCGCCGTCGCCGCCCTCCTTGTCGCCCCGGCCTACCCATCGACCGGCGGCCATGGCCGCCGCCTCGGTGACCCGTACCAGGTCGAGGGCCAGGTTGCGGTCGAGATCTTGCGGAATCTTGGCGCTCATCGGGCGGCCTCCTCGCGTCGCGACGCTGCAGTGTGAGGATCGGTCGTTACCTGAGATCCTGGCATGAACATCCGCTGAACGTCCGTTCGGGTCGCGGTATCGACCCGGTGTGGTCGCAACGGCCGACGCTCGGCACAATTGCCCCGTGGAGCAGGAGGCCAGCACCAAGGAGATCGTCGAGTCGGCCCAGCGCAGTGAGCGCCGGCCGCGCGACATGGTGATCTCCATGCTCGTGCTGCTCGTACCGATTCTCCTTGCCTTCGGGGTCTACCGGGTGTTCTTCGACGGCAACGACCCCATCGCGGTCGACCCGGCCGTGGCGATCGACGACGCCCGGCACGCCAACGCCTTCCCGGTCCTCGTGCCGACCGGGCTGTCCGACGAGTGGACCACGGTCACCGCCCGGTGGCAGCAGATCGACGGTGGCAAGGCGCTGCGCCTGGGGCTGGTCAGCCCCGACGGCAAGGGCGCCCAGGTCCTCCAGACCGACGCCGAGCCGACCAAGGTCATCCCGGCCGAGCTCACCGCCGAGGCCCAGCCGCAGGGCACGACCGACATCGCCGGCGCCGCGTGGCAGTCCTACACGACGCGGCCGGGCGAGCGCGCCCTGGTCAAGCTCGACCCGGGCCGCACCGTGATCGTAGTGGGCGAGGCCGCTGACGCGGATCTACGTACGCTCGCCGGCTCCCTCAAGTGATCTAGGGATCCAGCCAACGCTCAGCCAACGCCCAGCCGGGTACGCTACGGCGCCTCTTCCAAGAATCCATTGGAGTAAACCCTTGCGTACGCCCAAGCTGGCGGTCGCCGCCGCGGCCGTCCTCTTTGTCCTGGCAGGTTGCGGCCAGGCTGCCGACTCCGGCACCGGTTCGCCGGCCGCCGCGACCACCACCGCTCCCGCCGACCCCGCCGCGCAGATCGCCGCCGCTGGCAAGAAGGTCGACGAGAGCAGCTTCAAGTTCAGCTACGAGACGACCGGCATGAAGGCCGAAGGCGTCCGGCACCAGCCTTCGAAGAGCGTGCAGATGGCCATGACCGGCGTGTCCGAAGGCCAGGAGATCAAGATCGAAGTGGTCGCGATCGCCGAAGACGTCTGGACCAAGATGGACCTCGGCCTCGACCCGGGCGACGACCCGTCGATGCAGGGGCTCGCCGAGGGTCTCGGCAAGTGGCAGAAGTCCACTGCCGCCGAGGAGGAGGGCATGCCGTTCGCCGGGGCCGGCGGGCAGGCCATGGGCAGCGGCATGACCAAGGGCCTGGCCGACCTCAAGGAGACGGCGCCCGGCACCTTCACCGGCACTGTCGACGTCACGGTCAACACCGACCTCGACCTCACCGAAGACGAGGCGACGCTCAAGGCGCTCGGCGACAAGGCCAAGGCACTCCCGGTCACCATCACGCTCGACAGCGAGGGTCGCTTCAGCTCCATCGTGATCGAGATCCCGGCCACCGGCTCGGTCAAGGCGCAGAAGGGGACGGTCAAGTTCTTCGAGTACGGCGACGTCCCGCAGCCCAAGGCACCCCCGGCCGACGAGGTCGCGTAACCGCACGACGGAGTGGGCGGTCGTCTCGGCGACCGCCCACGCTCCGTGCGATCAAGGTGAAAGAAGAACGATGCGCGCACCAAGGTGGGCTGTCGCCTCGACGGCCGCCGTCCTCGTGCTGGCGGGCTGCGGCCAGCCGGCCGACAACGGCGTCGCGCCGTCCGCCACGCCGGCCCCCACCGCCAGCCCGACCGCCACCGCCCCGCCCGATCCGCTCGACGTACTCAACGCCGCGCGGCGGGAGATCTCCAAGGGCAACTACCGCTTCACGGTCAAGCGGTCCGGCGCCACGGTCGTCGGCTACCGGCACAAACCGACCGGGACCGCGCGGCTCAAGCTGACCCTTCCGAAGTCCGACAACTACACCGTGGAGGTGTTGGTCGTCGGCAAGACGCACCTCGCGCATTTCTCGGTCAAGAACGAGCCGTTCTACGGCGACGGTGAGTGGCTGAAGTACGACCGGAAGAAGGCCGGCAAAAACGTGTCGATCTCGCACTTCTTCGATGACGTCGACCTGCCAGGGGGTGGCGAGATACTCGCCGCCGCGCGTGACGTCCGGCTCGAGAACGGTGATCTGACCGGACTGGTCGACCTCATGCAGACCCAGTTCCTCCCGGCGCTGGACAGCAAGGCCCGCGATCTGATCGGTGACGAGGTCAGCAAGATTCCGTTCGTCGCCGATCTCGACGACCAGGGCCGGCTGACCAAGCTCGTGCTCAAGACCGGCGGCAAGCTGGGCCAGGTTGAGATCACCTACAGCGAGTACGGCACGGTCAAGCCGGACCGGATGCCGCCCGCTTCCGACGTCAGCACCGCTCCTACCGGCCTGTACCGCTACGTCTAGCGGCCGCTACGCCTCGGCGCCGGCCTGTTGGCGGGCGGCGTCCAGGCGTTCGCGGGCGCCGTCGAGCCAGTGCTGGCAGATGTCGGCCAGCCGCTCGCCGCGCTCCCAGAGCGCCAGCGACTCCTCCAGCGAGATGCCGCCCGCCTCGAGCTTCTCGACCACCATCGCCAGCTCGGCGCGGGCCTGCTCGTAGCTCAACTTCTCGTCGGTCACCGGTTCTCCTCGCTCGTGCTCGCCTCGTCGACCGTCGCCGACAGTTCACCGTGGGCCAGGCGGACCCGCAAGACGTCGCCCTTGGCGACCTCGGTGGCCGCGCGTACGACGTGGCCCGAGCGGCCCTGGACGATCGCGTAGCCGCGGTCGAGGGTGGCCGCCGGCGACAGGGCGCGCAGCCGGGCCACCGTGTGCCGCAGGTCGGCGCCCGCCGCGCTGATCCGGTGGTCCAGCGAACGCCCGGCGCGGTCGCGCAGCGCGGTCACCTCGGCGGCCCGGGAATCGATCATCACGTGCGGCCGGGCCAGCACCGGGCGGGACCGCACCGCGTCGAGCCGGTGCTGCTCGCGGTCGAGCAGGCCGCGCACCGCCCGGTCGAGGCGCTGCCGGGCCTGCCCGATGATCCGGATCTCCTCGCCCAGGTCGGGCACGATCCGCTTGGCGGCGTCGGTCGGCGTCGAGGCGCGCACGTCGGCGACGTAGTCGAGCAGCGGCGCGTCGGTCTCGTGGCCGATCGCGCTGACGACGGGGGTGCGGCAGGCGAACACCGCGCGGCAGAGCGCCTCGTCCGAGAACGGCAGCAGGTCTTCCACCCCACCGCCGCCGCGGGCGATCACGATCACGTCGATCGACTCGTCGGCGTCGAGCACCTTGAGCGCGTCGATGATCTGCGGCACCGCGGTCGGACCCTGCACCGCGACGTTGATCGTCCGGAACTCCACCGACGGCCACCGCCGCCGCGCGTTGGTGAGCACGTCGCGCTCCGCCGCGGAGGCGCGCCCGGTGAGCAGCCCGATCCGGCCCGGCAGGAACGGCAGCCGCCGCTTGCGGCGGGAGTCGAACAAGCCTTCGGCGGCCAGCGCCTTCTTCAGCCGTTCGAGGCGGGCCAGCAACTCGCCCAGGCCGACCTGGCGGATCTCGTCGGCGCGCAGGCTTAGCGTGCCCCGGGCGGGGAAGAAGTCCGGCTTGGCGTGCAGGGTGACCCGGGCGCCTTCTTCGAGGTTGGGCGCGCCGAGGTCGAGCACGTCGCGGTTGGTCGTGACGGTCAGGCTCAGGTCGGCGGACGGGTCACGCAGAGTGAGGAACACGGTGCTGGCGCCGGGCCGGCGGCTGATCTGGGCGACCTGGCCGTCGACCCACACCCAGCCGAGCTTGGCGATCCAGGTGCTGATCTTCTGGCTCACCACCCGCACCGGCCACGGCTCCTCCGCGGTGCTCTTGGGGATGCCGTTGGGCTCGGGGGAGGTCACCGCACCACCCTACGGCGAGCGGGCCGCCGGTCGGTGGCGGTGCGCACTCCGGGCGCACGACATTCTGCCGGGCGCGGTCCCGCCACGTACCATTGGCGGGTGATTGAGGAACCCGCCCGTAAGCGTGTGCTCCTGGCCAACCCGCGCGGCTACTGCGCCGGCGTCGACCGTGCCGTGCAGACGGTGGAGGAGGCCCTCAACCTCTACGGCGCGCCGATCTACGTGCGCAAGCAGATCGTGCACAACAAGCACGTGGTGGCCACGCTCGAGCGCCGCGGTGCGATCTTCGTCGAGGAGAACGCGGAGGTGCCCGAGGGTGCCACGGTGGTCTTCTCGGCCCACGGCGTCGCGCCCGAGGTGCACGAGCAGGCCAAGGCCCGCCAGCTCCGGGCGATCGACGCGACCTGCCCGCTGGTGACCAAGGTCCACCAGGAGGCCAAGCGGTTCGCCGCCGACGACTACGACATCCTGCTCATCGGCCACGAAGGCCATGAAGAGGTGATCGGCACCGCCGGCGAGGCGCCCGCGCACGTCCAACTCGTCGACGGGCCGGAGGGCGTCGACAAGGTGACCGTGCGCGACCCTTCCAAGGTCGTCTGGCTGTCGCAGACCACCCTGTCGGTCGACGAGACGCTGGAGACGGTCGAGCGGCTCAAGGTGCGCCTGCCGCTGCTCCAGTCGCCGCCGAGCGACGACATCTGCTACGCCACCCAGAACCGCCAGCAGGTCGTCAAGCAGATCGCGCCCGACTGCGACGTGCTGATCGTGGTGGGCTCGCGCAACTCGTCCAACTCGGTGCGCCTGGTCGAGGTCGCCCTCGACGCCGGTGCCCGGGCCTCCTACCTGGTCGACTACGCCAGCGAGATCGACGACGCCTGGCTGGCCGGCGCCAACACGGTCGGCGTCACCTCCGGCGCGAGCGTGCCGGAGGACCTGGTCGACCAGCTTCTCGACCACCTCGTCGAGCGGGGCTTCGAAGACGTTTCCGAGGTGACCACGGTCGACGAGCGCCTCGCCTTCTCGCTGCCGCAGGAGCTCAAGCGCGACATGAAGGCCGCCGCCGCGGCCAGGGCCGGCTCAGCCTCAGCCGACTAGGACCCGGGTCGCCGAGGTCAGCTCCGCGGGGTCGTCGGCCCAGAAGTGCAGCTCGGTCAGCGGCCCGCGGGGCAGGCCGACCTCGATCGGCGACGTGAACACGAGCTCGACGTTGGTCTGTCCGAGCACCACGACCTTGCCGATCAAACCGTCGGCGGTCTCCTCGAACTGCACGCCCTTGCTCTTCTCCAGCGGCCGGTTGCGGGTGCGCACGGCGGCGACCGACGACCACGGCACGAACGCGTCCACCGTGAACCCTGAGCGGATCCGGATGCCCTCCGGCTGCACCAGGTGCGGGTGGATCCGCACCGCGCCCAGCAGGCCGACCATCCAGAGCAGCCCCCAGATGCTCACCGCGAACGCGATGATCTGCACCGTGCGCCAGGGCAGCAGGAAGTGCAGGATCGGGATCTCCACGATCGAGACACCGATGAAGGCCAGCAGCACGGGCGTCGTCATGGCGCTGTAGCCGAAGCGGGCACCCGGGCCGGCCGGGTCGGGACGGCGGAAGATCCAGCGGAAGAGGCTGACCCAGACGCCGCGCTCGTACGTCGTGGCGGTGCGAAGGAGGCTCACCCTTCGCAGTTTACATTACAGTCGCAATGTCATAGGCGCTGTGCCGACGTGATCGTCGCCGGTGTGCCCTGCTGACACGTGGTGACCAGGTCGGAGCGGACCTCCAGGGTCGCCTTCACGCGTACGCCCTCGTAGACCAGGCTCGTCGGCGCGTTGGTGAGCAGGTAGCCCTCGAGCAGCAGGCAACCCGGCTCGACGCCGGCGGTCACGGTGCCGGTGACATTGACCACCTTCGGCGTCTTCGCACCGGACGGGCGAGGGCTGGCCGGCCGGGGCGACGGGTCACGGCCCGGCGGCTGCGCGGTCGTGGTGGGCGCCGGCGGCACGGCCGGCACGGTCGACGGCGTCGGGCCGGATGCGGTCGTCGACGTCGAGGGCGCCGGGATCGGGTCGCCCTCCCGGGAGGTCGCCGAGCAGCCCGCGAGGGCCACCACCATCACTGCCACCAGTGGACCGGTCAACCTGCGCATGACGTCGAAGTGTGTCATTGGAATGGGACGCACGCCACCGCTGCGGCGGTTCCCTCAGATGAGCTCAGGAGCCTGGAGCTGGCGCGGCATGCTCTCCACCTGCGGCGGCGCCACCAGGTCGTCGCCGGAGACGCCCAGGTCGGCCAGCTTGCGCGCGCTCACCAGGACGCGGGCCTCCAACGAGCCGACCGCGCGGTTGTACGACGTGACCGCCGTGCCGAGCGACGAGCCCAGCTTGCCCACGTGGTCGCCGAGGGTGGCCAGCCGGCCGTAGAGCTCCCGCGCGAGCTCGTGCACCGCGACCGCGTTGCGGGCCAGCGCCTCCTGGCGCCACGAGTACGCGACCGTGCGCAGCAGAGCGATCAGCGTCGCCGGGGTGGCCAGCACGACATTGCGGGCGAACGCGTGCTCCAGCAGCGTCGGGTCGCGCTGCAGCGCCACGTCGAGGAACGGGTCGGCCGGCACGAACAGCACCACGAACTCGGGCGACTGGGCGAACGCCGACCAGTAGGACTTGGCCGCCAGGTTGTCGACGTGTGCGCGCAGCGCCCGGGCGTGCCCGTCGAGGTGCTGGTCGCGGGTGCGCTCGTCGCGCGCCTCCATCGCGGTCAGGTAGGCGTCGAACGGCGCCTTGGCGTCGACCACCACCGACCGCCCGCCGTGCAGCCGGACCACCAGGTCGGGTCGTACGCCCTGGTGGTCGGTCGACGCCGTCACCTGCTCGGCGAAGTCGCAGTGCTCCAGCAGGCCGGCCGCCTCGACGATCCGGCGCAGCTGGTGCTCGCCCCAGCGGCCCCGGACCTGCGGGGCGCGCAGCGCCGCCACCAGTTGCTTGGTCTCGGTGCGCAGCTCGCCGGAGACGGTCGACATGGCCCGGACCTGCTCGCGCAGCTCGGCGTAGGCGTCGACGCGCTCCCGCTCCAGCTCGGCGACCCGGATCTCGTAGCGGCGCAGCGTCTCGTGCAGCGGCGCGACCGCCCGGGCGACCGCCTCCTGCGACTGCACCGTCGCCTCGAAGGACAGCGCCCGCATCGACTGCTCCAGGCGCCCCTCGCCCTCGCGGCCGGCATCGATCGTGGCTTCGAGCCGGGCGATCCGGGACGCTGAGCGCGAAACCGCCGCAAACCACCCGGCCACCGCCCCGAGCGCCAGGCAGAGGACCACCACGGCCACCGTCGAAAGGTCCATCCGGTAAGACTGCCAAACCGGTGCGACATGACAAGGCGACGTACCGTCGTGTCATGGGTTGGTTGTGGTTGATCGCGCTGCTGGTGATCGTCATCGCGCTGGTGTTCTACTACCAGCGCGGCGTGGCCGGCCGGCGCGAACGGGAGTTGACCGACGCGCGTGCCGAGGCGCAGCGCTGGTACGAGCGACTCGGCGGGCAGGTGATGAACCTGCACGGGTCGGAGCCGGCGGTCCAACAGGCGCTGTCCGACGCCGGTGAGCGCTACAACGCGGCCGGCGGCCAGTTGCAGCAGGCCCGGTCCGTGCGGCAGTACGAGCTGGCCCGGGAGACCTCGCTGGAGGGCCTCACCTACATCCGGGCGGCCCGCACCGCCATGGGCATCGACCCGGGTCCGGAGCTGCCCCAGCTCGCGTCGGCCCGGGGCGTCGGCACGCTCACCAAGGAGCGCACGGTCGACGTGCAGGGCCAGCAGTTCACGGCCGGTCCGCAGCCGAGCAACCAGACGCCGTACTACTACCCCGGCGGGCGCTACCAGGGCCGGCCCGTGCCGTCCGGTTGGTACTCCCAGCCGTGGTGGCGTCCGGCGCTCGGCGGCGCCGCGGGTGTCGTCGGCGGCCTGCTGATCGCCGACGCGCTGTTCTCGCCGGCGTTCGCGGACCCGGGCTACGGCTACGACGCCGGCTACCAGGAGGGCTTCCAGGACGGCACCGGTTACGACGGCGGTGACGGTGGCGACGGTGGCGGCTACGACGGGGGCGACGGCGGCGGCGACTTCGGGGGCGGCGACTTCGGCGGCGGCGACTTCGGGGGCGGCGACTTCGGGGGCGGCGACTTCTGATCCACCCGCCGGCCTGACCCACCCAGGTAGGGCTAGCCGGATGGTGTCCGGGGCTCGCGGTCGGCACAGTAGGTGACGTGACCACGACGTATCCGCAGACCTCGACCGAGACGCCCACGCCGAGCCGGTCGTCCGGTCGGTCGGCACCCTGGCTGGCCGGCGGCGGCATCGCGTTGTTGGCCTGCGCGCTGGTCAGCGGCCTGGCCCAGGCCGCCCACGACTTCCGCTGGTGGTCGTTGTTCGTGGTGATTCCCACGTCGTTGATCAGCGCGGCCGGGTTCGTGGCGCTTCGCCGGGGCGGGGGCATCCTCGGGTACGCGGTCGGCAACCTCGGCCTGATCGCGTTCGCGGTCGGCGTGATGCTGATGTTCGGCGACGTGCCCCGGTTCTGGCCGCTGCTCATCTCCCTCCCGGCGGCGGCGATCGCGGGCAGTTACTGGTGGCGCCCGCAGGACCCGCTGGGCCGCTCGTTCCACCGCACCCTCGCGATGCTGGCCACCATCGCGGTCGTCCTGGGTCTCGCCTTCCAGGCGCTGCGTTTCGACCTGTTCCACCTGGAGCCCCGCTGGTGGGCCTGGTACATGGTCGCGGCCGGCCTGGTCGTGGTGGGCAACGGAGCCGAACTGGTCCGCCACCGCATGGTCTACCGGGTGTCGGCCGCGGCCCTCGCGGCCGGCCCCGGCATCATCACGATCCTGCTCGGCATCCGCTTCCTCCGCGGTTGGTGGTTCTAGAAAGCCGAAGCGACGACCAGTTCGGTGGTGCGATCGGGCAGGAAGTCCAGCTTTCCGATGTGGCCGGCTGCGCGGAGGTCGTCGGCGGCCAGAGCCAACGTCTCCAGCATCGCGGCCGGACCGAGGACCTCGGCCAGCGGCACCGGGGTGCGCATCGAGACCTTGCGCGTTGACTTGGCCCGGCGCACCTGGGTCAGCGCGTCGCCGGCCAGTCGCAGCAGTTCGGGCGTCGCGTCGCCGGCCAGCTCGTGCACGGTCGGCCACGGCGCCTTGTGCACCGAGCCGTAGCGCCACCAGGACCAGACCTCCTCGGTGACGTAAGGCAGGAAGGGCGCGAACAACCGCAGTTGCACCGAGAGGGCGGTGGCCAGCGCCGCCCGGGCGGACCCGGACGCGGTCGTGTCGCCGTAGGCGCGTTCCTTGACCAGCTCGATGTAGTCGTCGCAGAACCGCCAGAAGAACGACTCGGCGGCCTGCAGCGCGGTCGTGTGGTCGTACGCCTCGAATGCCGTGGTGGCCGTGCCGACCACCTCGCGCAGCCCGGCGAGCATGGCCCTGTCGAGTGGCTCGGTGACGTCGCCCGCCGCCGCGCCGAAGCTCAGCGCGAACTTGGACGCGTTGAGGATCTTCGTCGCGAGCCGCCGCCCGATCCGGATCTGTGCGGGGTCGAAGGCGAGGTCGGTGCCCGGCCGGCCGCTGGCCGCCCAGTAGCGCACCGCGTCGGAGCCGTTGTCGACCAGCAGGTCCATCGGCGTGACCACGTTGCCCTTGGACTTCGACATCTTCTTGCGGTCGGGGTCGAGGATCCAGCCGGAGAGCACCGCGTCGCGCCACGGCAGGGTGCCGTGCTCGAAGTGCGCCCGCACGACCGACGCGAACAGCCAGGTGCGGATGATCTCCTGCCCCTGCGGGCGCAGGTCCATCGGGAACACCCGGGCGAACAGGTCGGGGTCGGTCTCCCAGCCGGCGACGATCTGCGGGCTCAGCGACGAGGTGGCCCAGGTGTCGAGCACGTCGGGATCGCCGGCGAACCCGCCCGGCACGCCGCGCTGCTCCTCGGCGTAGCCCACCGGCACGTCGGACGTCGGATCGACCGGGAGCCGGTCTTCGGTCGGCACCAACGGGTTGTCGTAGTCGGGCCGGCCGTCCGCGTCCAGCGGGTACCAGACGGGGACCGGCACGCCGAAGAACCGTTGCCGGCTGACCAGCCAGTCGCCGGTGAGCCCGCCCACCCAGTGCTCGTAACGGTGCCGCATGTGGGTCGGCACCCAGTGCAGCTCGCGACCCCGGTCGAGCAGCGTGGCGCGCAGGTCGGCGTCGCGGCCGCCGTTGCGGATGTACCACTGTCGCGTCGAGACGATCTCCAGCGGCGAGTCGCCCCGCTCGTAGAACTTCACCGGGTGGGTGACCGGGCGCGGCTCGCCGATGAGGTCGAGCGTCTCGGAGAGCATCCCGACGATCTCGCGGCGGGCCTGGTTGACGGTGCGGCCGGCCAGCTTCGCGTATTTCTCCGGGTCGACGCCGTGCGGCGGCTCGGGCAGCAGCCGCCCGTCGCGACCGATCACCACGCGGGTGTCCAGCCGCAGCTCGCGCCACCAGGTCACGTCGGCGAGATCGCCGAACGTGCAGACCATCGCGATGCCGCTGCCCTTGTCTTTCTCCGCCTGCGGGTGCGCGTGCACCGGCACCTCGACCCCGAAGACGGGGGTACGCACGGTGCTGCCGAACAGGTGCGCGTAGCGCTCGTCGTCGGGGTGGGCCACCAGCGCCACGCACGCGGGCAGCAGCTCGGGCCGGGTGGTCTCGATGTAGACGGGCTCGTCGCCCGGGCCGTGGAAGCGCAGCCGGTGGTAGGCGCCCGGCCGCTCTCGGTCTTCGAGCTCGGCCTGGGCGACCGCCGTGCCGAAGCCGACGTCCCACAGCGTCGGTGCCTCGGCCGTGTAGGCCTCGCCCCGGGTCAGGTTGCGCAGGAAGGCCCGCTGCGAGGTGGTGCGCGCGTGCCGGCCGATCGTCGTGTAGGTCAGCGACCAGTCGACGGAGAGCCCCAGCCGGCGCCAGAGCGCTTCGAACGCGCGCTCGTCGTCGGCCGTGAGCCGCTCGCACAGCTCGATGAAGTTGCGCCGGGAGATGGCCGTGGGGTTCTTCCGCGCGGCGTCGTCGACCGGTGCCGCGGGCGGCGTCCAGGCCGGGTCATAGGGCAGAGCGGCGTCGCCGCGCACGCCGTAGACGTTCTGCACGCGGCGTTCCGTGGGTAGGCCGTTGTCGTCCCAGCCCATCGGATAGAACACCATCTTGCCGCGCATGCGCTGGAACCGGGCCACGGTGTCGGTGTGGGTGTAGGAGAACACGTGGCCCATGTGCAGCTCGCCGGATACGGTCGGCGGAGGCGTGTCGATGGCGTATACGTCAGACCGGGCCTTCGACCGGTCGAACGCGTACGTTCCCGCCTCCTGCCACCGGTGCGACCAGGTCTCCTCGATGCCGTCCAGCGACGGCTTCTCAGGGATCCCGGCGCGACCTTTCGCCGTATCCGTCATAGCGCCAGGGTACCGCCGGGTTCGAGCCATTTTCGAAGGCCAGCGCCTGGCTCGGCGGGGTGAAACCGTGCTCCGGCGATCCGCTGACGGCTTCTCCTAGAACATCGGACACGGCCTTGATGACCTCGGTCTGCACCGCGCCGCCGACCCCGTCGGAGGGGTGCGCCGGGTTGGCCGCGATGCCGGCGGCCGCGACCTGCGGGGTGAAGCCGACGAACGACTCGGTGGCGTTGCCCTCCGCGCTGCCCGTCTTGCCGGCGACCGGCCGACCGCCGAGCATTGTGGACACCTGGGTGGCCGTGCCCCCGTCGCACTGGCCGTAGGCGCCGCCCTGACCGACCGGGCAGCGGGCGGCGTCCACCGCGGCACGGGCGACGTCGGGTTCGAGCACCTTCTTGCATTCGGGCTCGCCGGCCTGGACCGGCTTTCCGGCGGCGTCGCTGATGCCCTTGACCGGCAACGGCTTGCAGTACGTGCCGTCGGCGGCGATCGTCGCGTACGCGTTGGCCAGGTCCAAGGGGGTGGTGTCGGCGACGCCGAGCGTGAACGAGCCCCAGTCGCCGGCGTCGTTCTCGGCCCGTTCGGCGTCGGACTTCGCGCGGAACTGGATGCCGAGCCGCTGCGCCATCTCCACGACCTTCTCGGCGCCGACCTGTTCCTCGAGGTGCACGAAGTAGGTGTTGACGGAGCGGCCGAAGCCGGTCCACATGTTGCGGTAGCCGTCCATCCACGATGGATTGTCGTTGGCCGGGCAGTAGTAGCCGTCGCAGGACGCCGGGCCGCTGTCCGGCCAGCCGGTCCTGAGCCGGGAGGGCGCGTTGAAGCCGGAGTCCAGCGTGTAGCCGTTCTCCAGCGCGGCCAGCATCGTGAACAGCTTGAAGGTCGAGCCGGCCTGGTAGCCGGTCACCGAGTCGCCGCCGGCGACCAGTTGGTCGACGGTGTTGCCGGCGCCCTTGGCGACGCTGTAGTGCCGGTTGACGGCGAGGGCGAGGACTCGACCGGTGCCCGGCTGCACGGCGGCGATCGGCAGGGCCTTCGCGGAGTCGTAGCCGTAGACGCTGGTGGCGGCCTCGGTGGCGGTCTGCTGCACCTCGCTGTCCATCGACAGCGTGATCCGGTAGCCGCCGTCGCGCAGGGCGGCCAGGCGCTTCTGCGGCGTGTCGCCGAACGCCGCCTGTCGCTGCCACCACGAGACGAAGTAGTCGCAGAAGAACCGGCTGTCGGCCGGGCTGGCCGCGGTGCACCCGTTGGGCACGGTGCCGGGCTTGAGCCCGAGCGGCTGCTGTTTCGCGTGGTCGGCGTCGGCCTGGCTGATGTCGCCGGCCTTGACCAGCGCGCCGAGCACGTAGTCGCGCCGGCTCTTCGCGGCGTCCTTGTCGCCGTGGATCGGGTCGTACGCGTCGGGCGACTGGACGAGGCCCGCGAGCGTGGCGGCCTGGGTGAGGGTCAGGTTGGCCGGCGTCGTGCTGAAGTAGGTCTGCGCGGCGGCCCCGATGCCGTACGCGCCGGCGCCGAAGTAGACGATGTTGAGGTAGTTGCCGAGGATCTGGTCCTTGCTGAGCGCGTGCTCGACCGCGACGGCGTACCGCATCTCCTGGATCTTGCGCCCCACGGTCTCCTCGGTGGCGGCGTCGCGTTGCTCCTGGGTGGCCTTGGGATCGGTCTTGAGCACATTCCGGACATATTGCATGGTCAAGGTGGAGGCGCCCTGCTCGGTCTCGCCGCTGCGCCCGTTGGCCACCAGCGCCCGAGCCACACTGCGCGGATCAACGGCGCCGTGCTCGTAGAACCGCGTGTCCTCGGCGGCGACGATGGCCTGGCGCATCACAGGCGCGACCGCGTCCAGCGCGACATCGGTGCGGTTGAGATCGGCGAAGGTCGTGATCAGCGTCTTGCCGTCGGCGGCGTAGAGCCGGGACGCCTGCGGGACGCTGGGGTGGGCCAGGGCGTCCGGAAGGTCGGTCGTCGCCACTGCGACCTTGGTGGCGACGAACCCGGCCAGCAGCCCGGCCGGCAACGCGCCGGCGGCAACCAACAGACCCACCACGCCGGCACCGATCGCCAGCCGTGTCCATCTCGCCATCGACGCCTCCCCGAGTGACCTGCACTCAGGCTGTCCCAGCCTCGAGTGATCCTCACTCAGGATCCGCATGTTCTACGGAAATGCCCAGCTACCGGGCCAAATTCACACACCCCTGCCAGCAAGCGTTCAGCCGGCTGCCAGCGGTGAGTCACGCAGCGCGGTCGGGTCAGAGCAGCGAGTCCTGCCACTGGGTGTGGAGCCTCGCGTAGCGGCCTCCGCCGGTGATCAGGCGGCTCGGTGGGCCGTCCTCGACCACCCGGCCGTCGTCGACGACCAGGACGCGGTCGGCGATCTCGACCGTGGACAGGCGGTGGGCGATCACCAGGGCCGTGCGTTGGCGCAGGATCGTGCGCAGCGCCCGTTGGACGAGCCGTTCCGTCGGCACGTCCAGCGACGACGTGGCCTCGTCGAGGATCAGCACGCCCGGGTCGGCCAGGAACGCCCGTGCGAAGGCCACCAGCTGTCGTTGGCCGGCCGACAACCGACCACCCCGCCGGTGTACGTCGGTGTCGTAGCCCTCCGGCAGCGCGGCGACGAACTCGTGCGCCCCGATCGCCCGGGCCGCCGCCACCACCTCGGCATCCGTCGCGTCGGGGCGGCCGAAGCGCAGGTTGTCGCCGACCGTACCCGCGAAAAGATGGTTCTCCTGGGTGACCATGACGACGGCCCGGCGCAGGTCGGTGTCGCTCACGTCCCGCAGGTCGACGCCGTCGAGCCGGACGGTGCCCGAGTCCGGGTCGTAGAACCGCGCCACCAGTTTGGCCACCGTCGACTTGCCCGCCCCGGTGGCGCCGACCAGCGCGACGATCTGGCCCGCCGGTATCTCGATGGTGAAGTCGCTCAGCACCGCCGGCCCGTCGCGGTAGCCGAAGGTGACGTTCTCGAACGTGATCGCCCGGCCGCCGTCGGCGGTCGGCAGCGGCACCGCGCGGGCCGGCTCCGGCACCGCCGGCCGCTCGTCGAGCACCCCGGCCAGCTTCTCCAGCGCCGCCGTCGCCGACTGCAACGCGTTGTAGAACTGGCTCAGCTCCTGCATCGGCTCGAAGAACCGGCGCAGGTAGAGCAGGAACGCGGCCAGCACGCCGATCGGCGTGCGGCCGTGCAGCACCTGCCAGCCACCGAACGTCAGCACGCCGGCGATCGCCACGTTGCCGATCAGCTTGATGCTGGGCGAGTACACCGCGATCAGCCGGAACGCGCGCAGCGACGCCACCCGGTAGTCGTCGTTGAGCTGGTCGAAGATCTGCTGGTTGCGGGGCTCGCGGCGGAACGCGTGCACCGCCCGGATGCCGCCCAGCGACTCGACGAAGTGGACGATCACCAGAGCGACGGCTTCCCTCGTACGCCGGTAGGCGATCGCGGACGCACGGGCGAACCAGCGCGACAGGAACAGCAGGAACGGGAACGTCAGCAGCGTCACCAGGGCCAGCGGCGCGTCGAGGTAGAGCAGCACCCCGGCCACCGAGACGACCGACAGCCCGGCCAGCACCAGGTCGTCGATGCCGCCGTCGACGAGCTCGCTGATCGAGTCCATGTCGCTGGTCAGCCGGGCCACCATCCGGCCGGAGGTGTAGCGCTCGTGGAACCCGATCGACAGCCGCTGGAAGTGGTCGTAGACCCGTTGCCGCAGGTCGCGCAGCACGTCCTGGCCGATCCGGGCCGACAGGCGCAGGAAGCCGCGCTTGCCGAAGTACTCCGTCAGGGCGGCCGCCACGAACGCCAGGCCGACTTCGATCAGGATGGTCGGGTCGCCCTGGCGCAGTGGCGGGATGCCCTTGTCGATGGCCAGCATCACCAGGAACGGACCGGCCATCCCCGCGGCGCTCTGCAACAACAGCAGGGCGACGGTCGCGGCCAGCGCGCGCCGGTGCGGGCGCACCAGCGAACCCAACAGCATCCGGCTGCGGACCCGCAGGCGCGCGACCGCCGCGGGGTCACTGGCCTCTGCGGCGGTCCGGTCGGCATCGAGGTCGGCGGCCCGGCCGCGCCAGGCGTGCGCCGTCATGCGGCGTCCGCGATCGCCGCCGCCTCGGAGAGCACCGCCCGGTACGCCGGCACGGTCGCGAGAAGCTCCGAGTGCGTGCCGGTCGCGACGATCACCCCACCGGCGAGCAGCGCCACCCGGTCGGCCAGGGCGACCGTCGACGGGCGGTGCACCACGAGCAGCGCGGTGGTGTCCGCCAGGACCCCGGCCAACGCCTTCTCGACCAGCGCCTCGGTGTGCACGTCGAGGGCCGACAGCGGGTCGTCGAGGACCAGCACCCGGGGCCGGCTGAGGATCGCCCGGGCCAGCGCGAGCCGTTGCCGCTGGCCGCCGGAGAGCGAAAGGCCCTGCTCGCCGACCCGGGTGTCCAGACCCCATGGCAGGTCCTCGACGAAGTCGGCCTGTGCCAGCGCGAGCGCCTCGTGGATCTCGTCGTCGGTGGCGTCGGCCCGGCCGAGCGCGAGGTTCTCCCGGACCGACATGGAGAACAGCGTCGGCTCCTCGAACGCGACCCCGACCACCTCGCGCAGCGAGCACATGCGCAGGTCGCGGATGTCGTGGCCGTCGAGGGTGATCCGGCCCGAGGTCACGTCGTACAGCCGGGGCACCAGGGAGACCAGCGTGGTCTTGCCGCAGCCGGTGGTGCCGACCACCGCGAGGGTCTCGCCCGGCCGCACGGTCAGCGAGATGCCCCGCAGCACGGGCACGTCGCTGCCGGGATAGCTGAACCAGACGTCGTCGAAGCGCACCTCGCCTCTCACCTGCCCGGCGGGTCGGGCGTCAGGTCGGTCCACGATGGATGGTGGGGCGTCGAGCACCTCGTAGATGCGGTCCGAGGCGGTCATCGCCTCCTGCGCGTTGCCGATGATCCAGCCCAGCGACTCGATCGGCCAGATCAGCATGAGCTGGAGCGTGACGAAGGCGACGAGCTCGCCGATCGTGAGCCGGCCGGCGGCGACCTCCATCGCGCCGGCCACCAGCACCGCGGCCAGCGTCAGGTTAGGCACCAGGTCGAACTGGGCGGACGTGCCGGCGAGCTGGCGGCCCTTGTCGACGGCGGTGTCCCGCAGCCGGTCGGCGCCGCTGCCGAACTGGTCGCTCATGAACGCCTGCCGGCCGAACGACTTCACCGTGCGCAGGCCGCGGGCCGTCTCCTCGACCTGCGTGGCCAGGTCGCCCTGCTCGTCCTGCATGCGCCGCGACGTGCGCAGGTAGGTGCGGGTGAACCGGCGGCTGACCACGACCAGCGGCACGGAGCTCGCCGCCACGAGCAGGCCGAGCGGCCAGTGCAGTTGGATCAGAAGCCCGACCACCACGGCGTACGTGGCCAGGTTGACGATCAGGAACAGCAGCCCGAAGGAGAGGAAGCGCCGGATCACGGACAGGTCGGCGGTGACCCGGGCGAGCAGTTGGCCGCTCTGCCAGCGATCGTGGAACGCGACCGGCAACCGCTGGAGATGTGCGTAGATCTCCTGCCGGATGGTGGCCTCCATGCCGAGCGCCTGACTCGACTGCGACCAGCGGCGGATGAAGGTGAGCGTGGCCTCGGCGACGCCGAACAGAAGGGCCAGCGCGCCGAGCGCGAACAGGCCGCCGGCGTCGTGGTGGGCGATCGGTCCGTCCACCACGCGGCGGACGACCAGTGGCACCGCGATGCCGACGGCGGTGCCGGCCAGTGCGGCGAGGATCAGGCCGGCGAACTGGAGGCGGTAGGGGCGGAGGTAGCGGCGAAGCCGCCACAGGTTGCGTACCCCTGACTGATGGTCACCTTTGGTACGCACCCCGTGACGGTAAACGCTGCCGGTGTCCTAGCGCATCTCGTGCCCGAGAAGCCACTTTTTCACGTGGAGTCCGTAGCGGTAGCCGCCGAGGGTGCCATCGGTGCGGAGCACCCGGTGGCAGGGCACGAACGGCGCGATGGCGTTTCGGGCGCAGGCTTGCGCGGCCGCCCGGACCGCCGTGGGCCGGCCGGCCAGTTCGGCGAGCTCGGTGTACGTGACGGGCTCGCCGGGCTTGACCTGTCGGAGCGTCTCCCAGGCGTGGCCGAGGAAACCGCCGCCGGTGACCTGCTCGACCGGCACCGTGTCGAGCGCCGTGAGATCACCGTCCAGGTAGGACTGAACCGCTTCGGTGATCGGGCCGAGCTGTGGTCGGGGCGTCGGCTGACCACGCAGACTCGGGTGTACGAGGGCCATCAGCTCGTCGACGCTGTCGGTGAAGCCGGCGGCGCGCACGACACCCGCGTCGGTCGCGATGATGGTAAGCGGGCCGGTCGGGGTGGACATGGTGGTGGTGTTCACGCGTTCCTCCAGAGACGGATCAGGGCGTACGAGCGCCACGGCCGCCAGTTCGCGGCGTGCGCTTCCAGTGCTTTCGGGTCGTCCGGCAGGCCGAGGTTCTTCGCGCCGCGGCGGACGGCCAGGTCGGTGGGCAGGAAGACGTCGGGGTCGCCGGCGGCGCGCATCGCGACGTAGCCGGCTGTCCAGGCGCCGATGCCCGGCAGCGCGACCAGGCTGCTGACCAGTTCCTCGCGGTCGGCACCGAGGTCGAGGTCGACGGTGCCGTCGACCACCGCGCGGGCCAGGCCCCGGATCGTTTCCCGGCGGGCGGCCGGCATCGGCAGCGCCTCGTCCGGGAGTTCCGCGACGGTGGCGGGGTCCGGGAAGCCGGGCTGGCCGGCCGCGGCCGCGATTCGGCCCAGGAGCGTGCGCGTCGCCGGCACCGAGATCTGCTGGCCGACGATCGCCCGGACGGCGGTCTCGAATCCGTCGACCGCTCGTGGGACGCGTACCCCCGGCTCCTTTTCGATGATCTTGGTTAGTTTCGGGTCGGCCGCCAGGGTGGCGTCGATCGCCTCTGGGTCGGCATCGAGGTCGAGCAGCCTTCTGCAGCGCGCGACCGCGGGCGCCAGGTCGCGGACGTCCTTGAGCTTCAGGGTCGCGGCGACGTGCGCGCCGGTGCCGTGGCCGGGGATCGGCGTCAGGGCCACCTCGCCCGCGCCGTGGGGGAGGGCCATCGTGCGGCGGTAGGTGCCGTCGGTGACCTCCTCGACGTCGGGGATGGCGCGGGCGGCGAGGAACTCGAGGAGCGCGGTGGCGTGCAGCGGGGGGCGGTAGGCGAGGCGCAGGTTGACCACGCCGGCTTCCTTCGCTCTGGCCTTCGTCTCGCGCAGGGTCGACGGCGGGCCGCCATACACCTCCTTGATCGTGTCGTTGAACTGCCGCACCGAGCCGAAACCCGCCGCGAACGCGATCTCCGCGAGGCCGAGGTCGGTGGTCTCTACCAGGATCCGGGCGGTCTGGGCGCGTTGTGCCCGCGCCAGCGCCAGCGGGCCGGCGCCGAGCTCCTCGGTGAGCATCCGGTGCAGGTGGCGCTCGGTGTAGCCGAGCCTCGAGGCGAGCCCGGGCACGCCCTCGCGGTCGACCACGCCGTCGCCGATGAGCCGCATCGCGCGCCCGACGGTGTCGGCGCGGACGTCCCATTCGGGTGAACCCGGGGCGGCGTCGGGGCGGCAGCGGCGGCAGGCCCGGAAGCCCGCTCGCTGTGCTGCGGCGGCACTGGGGTAGAAGCGGACGTTTGCCCGTTTTGGCGTGATGGCCGGGCAGGAGGGCTTGCAGTAGATGCCGGTCGACGTCACGGCTGTGTAGAACCAGCCGTCGAACCGCTGGTCGCGGCTGTCGACTGCCCGGTAGCAGCGCTCGAACTCCAGTTCCATGCCCTCGATCCTGCCTTGCTTTCTGTCGTCCAGCTCGCGGGATTCGGACATGGCCGTTGGCTGTGTGGACGCTCAGGTTTTTGTCGGTGCGTTGTTGCACACTTGTGGTCATGGCGAAGAAGTCGACTTTGGCGTTGGGTCTCCTGGGCGCCGCCGCGGCGGCGCTGGCGTGGGCGGCACGTGACGTGCCCCGGGCCATGGGCGCCAGCCCCGAGGAGCGCCGGGTCGCCCCGTCGCCGCAGTGGCGCGACGGCAAGTTCCACAACCGGGTCCCGGCCCGCACGCTGACGCAGCCGGGTGGCTCGATGCTGAGCTCCTTCCTGCGCGACCGCGAGCGCCGCAAGCCCCGCCTGCCGATCCCGCTGTCGGCGCCGTCGCACGCCACGACCCAGGGCCTGCACATCACCTGGTACGGGCACTCGTCCGCGCTGGTGGAGATCAACGGCGACCGGGTCCTGTTCGATCCGGTGTGGAGCGACCGCTGCTCACCCTCGCACCTGGTCGGCCCGCGCCGGCTGCACGAGCCGCCGGTGGAGCTCTACGAGCTACCGGCGCTGTCCGCGATCGTGATCTCCCACGACCACTACGACCACCTGGACCTGCCCACGATCCAGGAGCTGGCCCGCACGTCGATGGCCCCGTTCGTGGTCCCCCTGGGCGTCGGAGCCCACTTCGCCCGCTGGGGCATCCCGCCGGAGCGGGTGATCGAGCTCGACTGGGACGAGTCGATCACGGTCGCGGGCCTGACCCTGACGGCAACGGAAGCCCGCCACTTCTCGGGCCGGGGCTTGGCTCGCGACGAGACGTTGTGGGCGTCGTGGGTGATAGCGGGCCACGGCCGCAAGGTCTTCTACACGGGCGACTCAGGCTATTTCGACGGCTACGCCGAGATCGGCGCCGCACACGGCCCCTTCGACGCGACGCTGATGCAGATCGGCGCCTACGGCGAAGGCTGGCCGGACATCCACATGACGCCGGAAGAGGCGGTCAGAGCTCACCAGGCGGTCCGGGGTGAGCTTTTGATCCCGCTGCACTGGGGGACGTTCGTGCTGGCCTTCCATGACTGGTCAGAGCCGGCGGACCGCCTGTGGTCGGAGGCCAAGGCCGAGGGGGTGACGCTCGCGGTCCCACGCCCGGGGGAGCGGGTCGACGTGGACTCTCCGCCGGCGGTCGACGGCTGGTGGCAGGCGATCGCCTAACCGACGACGCAACCCTGCCGCGGTGTGGTCTGGCGGGTCTGCCTGGGTTGGGCTGTGGCCTGCCCTGGTGTGACCTGCGCCGCGGTCCGATAGACCGGTCCGACCTGCGCCGCGGTCCGATGCGCCGGTCTGACCTCCGCCGCGGTGTGGTGTGGCGGGTCTGACCTGGTTGCGGTGCGGTCGGATTGCGGGGGTCTGGCCTGGGTTGCGGTGTGGTCTGGTTGGTCTGACCGGGTCGGGTGTGGTCTGCCGGGGTCTGATCTGTGCTGCGGTCCGTCACTGGGTCTGGCCTGTTGCTGCGGTCCGGTCACCTGGGTCTGGCCTGTTGCTGCGACCCGGGTCTGATCTGCGCTGCGGTCCGGTCACCCGGGTCTGGCCTGTGCTGCGGTCCGGTCACCCGGGTCTGGCCTGTGCTGCGGTCCGATGCGCCGGGTCTGGCCTGTGCTGCGGTCCGATGCGCCGGGTCTGGCCTGTGCTGCGGTCCGATGCGCCGGGTCTGATCTGCGGTGTGGTCGGGTGCGCCGGTCTGGCCTGGGTTGCGGTGTGGTGTGGCGGGTTTGACCTGGCTCACGGTGCGGTCCGATCCGTTAGGTCTCCTTCAACGCGGGTGCTGGGTCTGGCCAACCGCACCAGGGTCCACCTTCCCCGGCGCGGAAGACCCGGTTCGGCTGAGCGCCTTTGCGATCGCCACGTCCCCGCCGCCCCTTGAGGTCTGCCGGCGAAATGTGGCCGAGGTGATCGTGTGCACGCCATCAAGTGGCTCAGGTGCTCGCGTCATGATCAGGTGCATCTGATCTGGGGTTCTTGCGGCGTGTCACCCAGATGCAGCGCACCCGATCATGAAGTGGGTGCGGAGTGCTCTCGATGAGATGCACACGATCATGGGATCGGATCCGGCGCGGCGCGGGTCTGAGCTTTTGACCCCTACCCAAGGCGGACCTGGCAGCGCAGCGCAGCGGAGCGGTCCCCGGCGGGAGCGACGGTCGTGCCCCCGACGAACCCGGGACCAGATCTGATCTTCAAGGGTGTTTGATCTTCTCCTGCGGACGCCCATCCCAAGCCGGCCACGACCCGCTTCGCTTCGCTGCGTAAGCTGGTCTGTTGTGAGTCTGACCATCGGGATCGTCGGCCTGCCCAACGTCGGCAAGAGCACGCTGTTCAATGCACTGACGAAGAATGACGTGCTTGCGGCGAACTACCCATTCGCAACTATCGAGCCGAATGTCGGTGTTGTGGGGTTGCCGGATGAGCGGCTCCCCAAGTTGGGCGCTCTGTACGACTCGCAGAAGATCGTGCCCGCTCCCGTTTCGTTCGTTGACATCGCCGGGCTTGTTCGCGGGGCCTCCAAGGGGCAGGGGCGGGGCAACGCGTTCCTCGCCAACATCCGCGACGCTTCGGCGATCTGCCAGGTCGTGCGGGCCTTCTCGGACCCGAACGTGGTCCACGTCGACGGCAAGGTGTCCCCGGCCGACGACATCGAGACGATCAACACCGAGCTGATCCTGGCCGACCTCCAGACGATCGAGAAGGCTCTGCCGCGGCTCGAGAAGGAGGCGAAGCTTCGCAAGGAGCGCGCCGCGATGGCCGCCGCCGCCAAGGCCGCCGGCGAGCTGCTCGACACCGGCGTGACGCTCTACGCGGGCGCCAAGGCCGCCGGCATCGATGTCGAAGAGCTCCGTGAGCTGCACCTGCTAACGACCAAGCCCTTCCTGTACGTCTTCAACGTCGACGAGGAAGAGCTCAACAACGCGGCGTTCCTCGACGAGCTGCGCGCCCTGGTCGCTCCCGCCGAGGCCGTGTTCATGGACGCCAAGGTCGAGTCCGAGCTGATCGACCTGCCCGAGGACGAGGCGCGCGAGCTGCTGGAGTCGATCGGCCAGCCCGAGCCGGGCCTGAACCAGCTCATCCGGGTGGGGTTCCGGACGCTGGGCCTGCAGACCTACCTGACTGCCGGCCCGAAGGAAGCGCGCGCCTGGACGATCCCGGTCGGCGCGACCGCTCCGGAGGCGGCCGGCGTGATCCACTCCGACTTCCAGCGCGGCTTCATCAAGGCCGAGATCGTCTCCTACGACGACCTGATGGCAGCGGGCTCGATGAGCGCAGCCAAGGCAGCGGGCAAGGTCCGCATCGAAGGCAAGGAATACACGATGCAGGACGGCGACGTGGTCGAGTTCCGGTTCAACGTCTGATCCGGTACTGCCTGGCGGCGAGGTCCGGGCGTCGGCCGACCAGCCCGGCTGGATCGAGGTCCTGGTCCGCGACGCCGGCGGGCGCAGCCATCGCATCGTGGAGAACACGGACCTCGGCGTCGCGGCCGACGCACCGTTTCCGATCGAGTTGTGGCTTGACGCGGAGGTGGCGAACGGCCGTAAGGGCCGGTGCCCTGCGAACGGGTCGACGCTGGTTACGCTGTCGACCCGACGACAGCTAGGGGATCACCGATGTATCTGCTCGAGCTCGCCTTCGACGACAACCCCGAGCGGCTGCAGCACCGGCCCGCGCACCGGGAGTTGCTCGCGGCCCTCAAGGAGCGCGGGAAGGTCGCGATGGCTGGTCCGTACGCCGACGAGTCCGGGGCGCTCCTGATCTTCGACGTTGACACCGTCGAGGAGTTCGAGGAGCTCGTCGGCGCCGATCCCTACTACCGTGCGCCCGGTGTCACCATCGCCGCCAAGCGTGAGTGGAACCCCGTCATCCGCTGATGTAGTGCAGCACCACGTTGTGGACGTGGTGGGCCTTGTCGGAACCGCGGAACTCCACCTCGTACGTGTGCGCACCGACATGAATGGCGATCGAGCCCGTCGAGAAGAACGCTCCGCCCCACGACTTGTTGCTCACCACGCTCACGCTGGTGATCTTCGCGTACGGGATGCTCGTGATGGCGACCTTCTTGCCGATGAACGACTTGTCCTGCACGATCACGCGGCGGTTCGTGACTCCGATGAAACCCGTCCCGGCGCCGATCGCGTCGTACACCGCGATGACCTCCTCGCCCTGCAACAGGCCGCTTTCGATCTGCCGCAGCTGCTCTTTCCGGTCGTACTTGGCGTTCGTGGTCGTCATACGAACGACGCTAAGGGCCACGGTCAAGCACGTCAGATTTCTCACGCTAGGCAGCACGGGTACGGCCCGGCATGCTGTCGCCATGGCTCTCGACGGTGTGGTGGCGTTGGTGACTGGCGGTTCGCGGGGGATCGGGCGTGCTGCGGCGCAGCGGCTCGCGGAGAGCGGCGCGACCGTGATCGTGCACTACGCGACCAACAAGGCCGCCGCACAGGAGACATTGGACAGTCTCGGCGCGGGCGACCACGAGATGCTGCCGGCGGACCTCAAGGACCCCGCCCAGATCAAGGAGCTCGTCGAGCAGGTCGTCGCCCGTCACGGGACGATCGGGGTCCTGGTCAACAACGCCGGGACGTACGAGCCGCACCCGGTTCTCGAAACCTCCTACGACGAGTGGCAGGACGTCTGGCGGCGGACGATGGACACGAACCTCACCGGGCCGGCGAACCTGATCCACGAGGTGGTGCCGCACATGGTCGCCGGCGGCGGCGGGCGGATCGTCAACATCACCTCGCGCGGCGCGTTCCGGGGTGAGCCGACCCATCCCGCCTACGGCGCCAGCAAGGCGGGCCTCAACAGCCTCAGCCAGTCGCTGGCCAAGGCGCTCGGTCCGCACAACGTCTACGTCACCGCGATCGCTCCCGGGTACGTCGACACCGACATGGCCGCTCCGTATCTGAACGGGCCGCGGGGCGAGGCGATCCGCGACGAGACCGCCATCGGGCGCATCGCGGACGTCGACGAGGTGGCGAAGCTGGTGGTCTTCCTGGCCACCCCGGGCACGGAGTCGATGACCGGCGGGGTCATCGACATCAACGGCGCTTCCTACCTGCGTACGTGACGGCGACCGCGGCGACCAACGCGCACAGGGAACCGCACAGCAGTGCTGTGCCGATGGCGGAGTCCGTGGCTTCGTAACCGTCCGTGACGAGGAAGGGCCACACCGCACCGGCTAGGCAACCGAGGAGAGTGGCTCCGGACACCCACAGCAGCGAACGGCGGTAGGTCACCGCCCGGCTACGCCTCGTTGAGGACGAGACGGTAGGCGTCTTCGATCCGGGCCGCGAGCGTTACCTCGCGTTCCGTGATCGACACCCCGTCGGCGGCGGCGAGCTTGACCTGTGTGTAACCATCGAGGCGACGGATTTCAGCCCTCAGGTGCAGCGCGTCCGCGCAGACCTTCACCCGTTCGGTGAGATCGCTGTGCTGCGAGTTGTCGAGCTGGAACACCCGCTTGAGCTGCTTGTCCTCGCGCGACCAGCCGGCCAGCAGGGCGAGCGCGTCTGACAGATAGTCGCCTCGGGCCCGACCGTTCCACAGGGCTCGCATCCACACCTCCCAGGCGTCGTTGCCGGCTTGTGGCCAAATCGCCGCCATCTCGTCATGGTTCGGTGCCCTCAGTCTTTCGCTGACCGGCCCTGGTGTCCACGCCCACATTTACCCCTTGTGGTGACCTAGGGGACGGCTCCGGCACCCGAAACGACATTTCATCTGGCACGCTGGTTGGTCGTGCACGCCGAACGTCCAAGTCAGTCCGTCAGCCGGGGGAGCGCGGCCATCCTCGTCATCGTCGGTGCCGCCATCGTTGCTGAGCGTAAAGTTTTGGCCTGTGCCCGGGCACATCCTCCGGAATTAGCCGGCATGTGGGAGTTTCCCGGCGGGAAGGTCGAGCCGGGTGAGTCCGAGACCGGGGCACTCGTGCGGGAATGCCAGGAAGAACTGGGTGTGCGGATCGCGGTCGGTGATCGCATCGGCGACGATATCCCGTTGGGGCACCGCCGTACCGTATTGAAGATTTTCGCCGCACGACTGGTTGACGGCGACCCACGACCGTTGGAACATGCCGCCCTGCGCTGGCTGAGCCGAGACGAACTCGACGACGTGGCCTGGCTCCCGGCCGACGCCCCGATCGTGGAAGCCCTCCGCGCCGGCCCCTGGCTGACCTGAACCCAACGCAACGGACCCTTGCTGGCGCTCTCCGCTTAGGAAGCGACTGCTGGTGCCGCAGCGCCCGCCCGACTCGGCTTCTGCGTGAGACGGCGCTGCGTGGGGTGGTGGCTGCGCGATGCGGCGCGCCCGTGGGGTGGCCGCGTGGGTGGGTGGCCGCGTGGGTGGTGATGCGCGATGCGGCGCCCGCCTCGGACGGCGCCCGCGTGGGACGGCGCCCGCGTGGGACGGCGCCCGCGTGGGACGGCGCCCGCGTGGGACGGCGCCCGCGTGGGACGGCGCCCGCGTGGGGGGGGGCGCCGCCTGGAACGGCGTCTGCGTGAGGCGGCCCGCGTGAGACGGCGTCCCCGTGAGACGGCGTCCCCGTGAGACGACAAAGGGCCCCCGGCCGAAGCCGAGGGCCCTTCGAAGCTGAACGCTCAGTCCTGGTCCGGGTGCGCGTAGTTCAGGTCGCGCGGACGAAGCGGGAACTCCACGTCGTCGCCGAACGGGGACGCGGCACCAGAGCGGTCGAACGCGGCCTCGCTCACGCCCAAGCGGCCGTTGGCTCCGACCGCCGGCAACTGCGCCGGCGAGACCCGCCGGTGCCAGTTGACGCCCCGTTCCACTTCCTGCTCCTCGGTGCGCTCGTGCGCATCCGGCAGGTCGACTCCGCTCAACGCTGGTCCTCCCGTCACGGCATGACTCGAACCGGACTGTACCAACTCGTCGTCGTCGGGGTGCCGGCGGAAGATCTTGCTGCCCAGCCACACCAGCGGATCGTATTTACGGTCCACCACGCGCTCCTTCATCGGAATGATCGCGTTGTCGGTGATCTTGATGTGCTCGGGGCACACCTCGGTGCAGCACTTGGTGATGTTGCAGTATCCAAGCCCCTGCTGCTGCTGAGCGTACGTCTTCCGGTCCTCCCGCGCGTCCAATGGATGCATATCCAGCTCGGCGGCGCGGATGAAGTAGCGCGGACCCGAGAACGCCTTCTTGTTCTCGTCGTGGTCGCGTACCACGTGGCATGTGTTCTGGCACAGGAAGCACTCGATGCACTTGCGGAACTCCTGCGAGCGCTCGACGTCGACTTGCTGCATCCGGTATTCGCCGGGCGCGACACCGGCCGGCGGTGCGAACGCGGGCGTCTCGCGGGCCTTCTCGTAGTTGAACGAGACGTCCGTGACCAGGTCCCGGATCACCGGGAAGGTACGCAGCGGCGTCACCGTGATGGTCTCGTCCTCGGAGAACGTCGACATCCGGGTCATGCAGCCCAGCCGCGGCATGCCGTTGATCTCCATCGAGCACGAGCCGCACTTGCCGGCCTTGCAGTTCCAGCGGCACGCCAGGTCGGGCGCTTCGGTGGCCTGGAGCCGGTGGATGATGTCGAGGACGACCTCACCCTCGTTGACCTCGACCTGGTAGTCCTGCAGGTCGCCGCCGGTCTCGTCACCCCGCCAGACCTTGAATTGGCGCTTCTCTCCCATTACTTGCCCGACCCTTCAGCAGACACGTCGAAGTCCGCCAGCTCTTCCTCGGTGAGGTACTTCGAAAGCTCGGTCCGGTCGAAGAGCCCCATCAGCTCGGGGCGGATCTTCGGCAGCGGCTTGTGCTCGAGCCGCACCTTGTCGCCGTCGAGCGAGCAGACGAGGTTGACCGTGCGCCACTTCGCGGACATCGCGGGGAAGTCCTCGCGGGTGTGGCCGCCCCGCGACTCCTCCCGCTCCAGCGCCGCCTTCGCGGTGCACTCGGAGACCACCAGCATGTTGCGCAGGTCCAGGGCCAGGTGCCAGCCCGGGTTGTAGCGGCGGCCGCCGGTCGCGCTGACCTTGGCGACCCGCTCGCGCAGCTCCGCCAGCCGGGTCAGGGCGTCCTCGAGCTCGCCCTTGCGCCGGATGATGCCGACCAGGTCGCCCATCACGGCCTGAAGATCCTGCTGCAGCTTGTACGGGTTCTCGCCGGTGTCCCGCGACAGCGGGGCGAGCGCCGTGTCGACGGCCGCCTCCACGTCGGCCGCGGGCACGGTCGGGCGCTTTTCGAGGCCGTCGACGTACGTGGCGGCGTATTCGCCCGCCCGCTTGCCGAACACCAGGAGGTCGGAGAGCGAGTTGCCGCCGAGCCGATTGGAGCCGTGCATGCCGCCGGACACCTCGCCGGCCGCGAACAGGCCCTGCACGTGACCCATCGCCGCGCCGGAGTCGGGGTCGACCTCGACGCCGCCCATCACGTAGTGGCACGTCGGGCCGATCTCCATCGGCTCCTTGGTGATGTCGACGTCCGCCAGCTCCTTGAACTGGTGGTACATCGACGGCAGGCGCTTCTGGATGTACTCGGCCGAGCGGCGCGACGCGATGTCGAGGTAGATGCCGCCGGCCGGGGTGCCGCGACCCTCCTTGACCTCGTTGTTGATCGCGCGGGCGACCTCGTCACGGGGCAGCAGCTCCGGCGGGCGCCGGTTGTTGTCCGGGTCGGTGTACCAGCGGTCCGCCTCTTCCTCGGTCTCCGCGTACTGCTTGCGGAAGACGTCGGGGACGTACTCGAACATGAACCGCTTGCCCTCGGAGTTCTTGAGGACGCCGCCGTCGCCGCGGACCGACTCGGTGACCAGGATGCCCTTGACCGAGGGCGGCCAGACCATGCCGGTCGGGTGGAACTGCAGGAACTCCATGTTGATCAGCGTCGCGCCGGCGCGCAGGGCGAGCGCGTGGCCGTCACCGGTGTATTCCCAGGAGTTCGACGTGACCTTGTAGGAACGGCCGACGCCGCCCGTCGCCAGCACCACCGCCGGCGCCTGGAGCAGCAGGAAGTCGCCGGACTCGCGGTAGTAGCCGAACGCGCCGGCGACCCGGTCGCCGTCGAGCAGCAGCTCGGTGATCGTGGTCTCGGCGAACACCCGGATGCGGGCGTCGTAGTCGCCGAACTCGCGCTTGTCCTCCTGCTGGAGCGACACGATCTTCTGCTGGAGCGTGCGGATCAGCTCCAGGCCGGTGCGGTCGCCGACGTGCGCGAGGCGAGGGTACTCGTGACCACCGAAGTTGCGCTGCGAGATCTTGCCGTCCGGCGTGCGGTCGAACAGCGCGCCGTAGGTCTCCAGCTCCCAGATCCGCTGCGGCGCCTCCTTGGCGTGCAGCTCGGCCATCCGGAAGTTGTTGAGGAACTTGCCGCCGCGCATGGTGTCGCGGAAGTGCACCTGCCAGTTGTCGCGCGAGTTCGCGTTGCCCATCGCCGCGGCGGCGCCGCCCTCGGCCATGACCGTGTGGGCCTTGCCGAACAGCGACTTGGAGATGATGGCGACCCGCTTGCCGGCCAGCCGTGCCTCGATCGCCGCGCGGAGGCCGGCGCCGCCGGCGCCGATCACGACGACGTCGTAGTGGTGTCGTTCGATTCGCTCAGTCATGTCAGTCGCCTCAGTTGATGAACCGCACGTCGCCGAACCAACCCGCCGAGACCGCCATGATGTAGAAGTCCGTGATGGCGAGCGTCGCGAGCGTGATCCAGGCCAGCTGCATGTGCCGGGTGTTCAGCTTGGACACGAACGTCCAGAAGCGGTAACGCACCGGGTGCTTGGAGAAGTGCTTGAGCCGTCCGCCGGCGATGTGCCGGCACGAGTGGCAGGAGAGCGTATAGGCCCAGAGCATGACCACATTCACAATAAGAATGAGGTTGCCGAGCCCGAAGCCGAATCCCTCGGGGCTGTGGAACGCCTTGATGGCATCCCAGGTGTTGATGACCGAGATGATGCCGGCGGCGTAGAACGCGTACCGGTGGGCGTTCTGGAAAATCAGCGGGAAGCGCGTCTCGCCGGAGTAGGTCTGGTGACCGTCGGGCACCGCGCACGCCGGCGGGGAAAGCCAGAACGAACGGTAGTACGCCTTGCGGTAGTAGTAGCACGTCAGCCGGAAGAGCAGCAGGAACGGCAGCGTGAGGGCCGCCTCCGGGATGATCCACCAGCTCGGCAGGAAGGTGCCGAACTCTGCCGCCTCACCACACCTGTCGGTAAGACATGGCGAATAGAACGGCGTCAGGTAGTGGTAGTCCTCCACGAAGAACCACTTGTGCATGTAGACCCGGACGGTCGCGTAGGCGATCCAGGCACTGAGGCCGATCACGGTGATGAGGGGCGCTATCCACCATCGATCCGTACGCAACGTCCGAGCCGAAATCGAGGCGCGCGCCTGCGCCCCGACCGGCCTCGTCGCCGTTGTCGTCATGAAGTCTCCCGCAAGGTTCTTTAGCCGCTGGCCGGCGCGTGACGGTGCACACGTTACGCCGGTGAAATCGAGCGGCTCGCAGAGGTGCCAGCGGGTGTGATCAATCCGCTCGACGCGCTTACAGATCAGGAGCACCCAGCCGGCGTACGGATGGTGCACAGTCCCGGTGGCGGTCTTCGAGGCGCTCGAGCACCGGTCGGTCGCGGTTGCCGCTCGGCGCGACGAAGAACGCGGGAGCACCCGAGGAGGCCTGCCGGTCTAGCGCGTTCGCGTACGCGGTGCGGGCCTCGACGAGCTCCGTCCACATGTTCACGGTCCGGTCGTCGCGGTCGCGCTCGGCGACCCGGCGCAGCTCGTCGAGGAACGGTTGCAGAGCGGCGTTCTCGTTGCGGATCGCGGCGGCGCGCTGGCGCGGGCCGGTCGCGGAGCCCGGCGGCGCCACCCGGTTGAGGCGCACCTCGAGCGCGCGACAGGCGTCGTAGACCCGCACCCGGTCGCGGCCGGCGGCGCCGGCCTCGTCGACGGCGCCGACGAACCGCGCGACACCGATCGAGACGCCCGTGCAGGCACCGAGCACGACGACCACGACGGCGGCGACCACGATCCCGATGACCATCCGCCGCCGACGCCGATTGTCCTTATTGTCCGAAGCTGGAGCCAGGGCGGGCTCGGGATCGGGCGCCGGCCCGGGCTCTTTGTCCAAATTATCCGGCTCGGGCGCGTCGGGCGACCTCGGATACGGCGGGGGTGGCGGGGTCGTCATACAGACGAATCTATCCCGACGCGCCACCCGTGAAGTTCCACGAAGCCAGCCGCAGCGACGGACCCGTGAAGCCGAACATGTCCCAGCTGTCCGCCGGCGTGATCGCGTTGCCGCCGACCCCGAGCACGGCGCCCGGCCCCAGGGCCAACGGGTAGGACTGGGTGAACCGGAAGTTGCGGACCGGTCTGGTGATCTCCCCGTCCTCGACCAGCCACACGCCGTTGCGGGTCAGCCCGGTCACGACCAGGGTCTTCGGGTCGAGCACCCGGGTGTACCAGAAGTCGGTGACCAGCAGCCCACGCTCCATCGTGGACAGCAGCGCGGCGGTGTGCCCGTCGGCCGCCGGGCCGGCCACGGCCGCGGTCGGGGCGCCGTCGTCGGGCAACAGCCGCAGGTTGGCCGGCACCGGGCCGAACGCGCTGCCGCCGGGCCAGCCGTGCCCGGTCGAGACGGTGCCGGCCTCGGCCGCGGACCGCCGGTCGTACGCGACACCGGTGGTGATGCCCGCGTCGACGAACGTGACCGGTCGCTTGGGCGTGCCCTCGCCGTCGAACGGGATGCCGACACCCGCGGTCGCGGTCACGTCGTCGACGATGGTCACGGCCGGGTCGAACTGCGGTGCCCCGATCTCGGCGAACGACTGCCGCTCGGTGTGCAGCTTTCCGTTGAAGCCGTACAGCGCGAAGTTGGTCAGCAGGTCGGCCACCGCGGTCGGCTCGAGCACCACCTCGTAGCGGCCCGGCGGAAGCTCGATCGCGTCGGCACCGGCCCGGGCCTTGAGGGCGGCCCGGCCGCCGAGCATCGCGCCGTCGAGGTCGGCGAGCCGGCGGGAGCCGAGCCGCGCGACGCCGTCGGAGCCCGGCACGCGCGCGATGCCGTCCATCGCCGCCTCGGCAGCCCGGCCCGCGACGGCCTGGCCCGCGCTGTTGGCGAACGCGCCCGACCAGTGCACGGTGCGGCAGTAGCCGGCCGTCTCCAGGCCCTCGGCGGCGTCGACGAACGCGCGCACACGGGCGGCGCGCTCGTCGGGGGAGGCCTGCGCGGTCGCCTCGTCCCAGGCGCCGTCCGTGACCAGCGGCGCGGCCGGCGCGAGACCCGGCCAGCCGGGGTCGACCGGGGTCAGCGGGACCGCCGCGACGGTCCGCTCGACCAGCGCGATCAGGCCGTTCTCGTCGACCACCGTGGTCGAGCCGCCGACGGTACGGCCGTCGAGGTGGATCCGCAGCCGGACCGCGGTGGTCGCGTCGGCCACGTTCTGGTGGATCCCCGAGTTGGCGAACCGCGTCAGCGCGAGCGCGGTGTGGTCGACCAGCACCTCCGCCTGCGCGCCGCTGCCGGCCAGCCGCCGGACCAGGTCGACGACCCGGCCCGCGAGATCGAGCTCCGCGGACATCAGCCCGTCACCCCCACGCGTACGCCGGTGAACCGGGCCGGAGCCGCGGGATGGCCGGTGTGCCCGGTCTGGCCCGGCTGGCCCTTGCCGCAGTTCGGAATGCCCCAGGCCGTGACCTCCGACGAGAGCATGTCCATCGACTGCCAGAAGGTCGGTCCGATCCCGGTGTAGGTCGGGTTGCGCAGCATCCGACCGATCTTGCCGTTCTTGATCTCCCAGCCGATCTCGCAGCCGAACTGGAAGTTGAGCCGCCGGTCGTCGATCGACCAGGACCGGTTGGTGTCCATGAAGATCCCGTCGTCGGTGCTGGCGATGATCTCTTCGAGCGTGTGCGGACCGGGCTCCAGCCCGACGTTGGTCATCCGCACCATCGGCAGCCGCGCCCAGCCGTCGGAGCGCACGCTGCCGGCGTAGTCCAGGCCGGCCACCGACGCGGAGTCGCGCCCGGAGAGCACGCCGACCCAGAGGCCCTCGTGCACCGCGTACCGGGCGGCGGCCGGGGTGCCCTCGTCGTCGAAGCCGAAGCTGCCCAGCGCGCCCGGGATGGTCGGGTCGATCGCGATGTTCATCAGCGACGAGCCGTAGCGCATCGAGCCGAGCTGGCTCAGATCGAGCCAGGAGGTGCCGGCGTACGCGGCCTCCCAGCCGAGGATGCGGTCGAGCTCGATCGCGTGCCCCACCGACTCGTGGATCTGCAGCGCCATCTGCTCGCTGCCGAGGATGAGCGAGGTCTGGCCGGCCGGGCAGGGTGCGGCGGTCAGCAGCTCGCGCGACTCGATCGCGACCCGGGCCGCGTTGCCGGGCAGGTCGAGCCCGGTGACCAACTCCCAGCCCCGGGTGCCGTACTGGTTGCCGTAGGACCGCCGCTGCGTCTCGCCGTCGCCGATCGAGGTCGCCGCGATGCCGCCGCCGCATTCGCGGAACCGCTGGTCGATGCGGTGCCCTTCGCTGGAGACGAACCACTTGGCGGTGTCCCAGATGCGGTAGTGGCTCTCCGCGAGGTCGGCCCCGTGCTCGCGCATCGTGGTGGTGAGGCCGACCATCAGCTCGGCCTTGTCGGAGAGCGGCACGCTCAGCGGGTCGACCTCGCAGGGCGACGACCACGAGCCGGTCGCCGCGGGCAGGGGGATCAGACCGGTGGCGGGGCCGGGCACGCTCGCGCTCGCGGCGGCGATCTTCGCGGCACGGGTGCCGGCCGCACGGGCGGCGGGGTCGGACATGTCGGGTACGGCGTAGAAGCCCCAACCGGATCCGACCAGTGCGCGCACGCCGACACCGGCGTCCTCGTCCTGGCTGAGCTCTTCGATCTCACCGTTGCGGGCCGACATGGACTCGGTGCGGCGATGCATCACCCGCGCGTCCGCGTAGCGCGCCCCGGCATCGAGAGCGGCCTGGACCGCGGCGGCCGCCGCGTCGAAATGGGTCACCCGCACGAGCCTAGGTCACGATTCCGCGACTTGCGCGAACCCGACGGGAGACATAACGCGTCCTCGATGCAGAGTCGTTACCAACCACCAGGCTGACAGTTCGATGGCCGTAGCTTACTTTCAGCGCCAGCGGGCGGATGCAACTTCCTTTCGCACTCGAAGCGTTCACTGCACAGTGCACGACCCGGAAGGAGGTGACCGAGGTCCATGACGGATGGCGCCACCGGACCCGTCGGCCTCAAGGTCACGACGGCCGACGAGCCCGCCGCCGACGTGTCGGCCACCGACGCCGAGAAGAGCGTCCTCGGCCGTTCGCCCGGACAGCTCGCCTGGATGCGGTTGAAGCGCGACCGCACCGCCTGGGCCAGCGGCAGCGCGCTGGTGTTCTTCGCGCTCGTCGCGATCGCCGCGCCGTTGATCGAGCGCCTCTACGGCAAGGGACCCCTCGACCGGTTCTCCGACAAGCTCGACGGCAACGGCAACCCGCTGGGCTATCTGGGTGGCGTCAGCAGTGAGCACTGGTTGGGCGTCCAGCCCCGGCTCGGCCGCGACATCCTCATCCAGATCGTCTACGGAATGCGCACGTCGCTGCTCGTCGCGCTGAGCGCGGCGCTGCTGACCATCGTGCTCGGCGTCGTGATCGGCATCCTCGCCGGTTACCTCGGCGGCAAGGTCGACGCGGTGCTGAGCTGGCTGACCGACCTGACGCTGGCGTTCCCGTTCTACATCTTCTGCTTCGCGTTCGTGCCGATCGCGGTCGCCCAGCGCTACGGGCCGACAGACCAGGAGGCGTCCTGGTTCCGGCCACTGCTCCTGATCGTCGTGTTCGTGCTGTTCAACTGGACCTACAGCGCTCGCCTGGTCCGCGGCCAGGTGCTGACCCTGCGCGAGCGGGAGTTCGTCGAGGCGGCCCGCGCCTCCGGAGCCGGTCTCGGGCACGTGCTGTTCCGCCAGCTGCTGCCCAACCTCTGGGCGCCGATCCTGGTCACCTTCTCGCTCAACGTGCCCGCGCTGATCACGGCCGAGGCGGCGCTGTCGTTCCTGGGCATCGGCATCCTCGAGCCGACACCGGACCTCGGCCGGCTGATCGCCGACAGTGTCAACTACGTCCGGGACGACCCCGCGTTCACCCTCACCGGCGGCATCACGCTCTTCGTGCTGGTGCTGGCGTTCAACCTGTTCGGTGACTCGATGCGCGACGCCCTCGACCCGAAGTCCGACCGGTAGGGGGCGCGACGATGCTGCGGTTCTTCATCAAGAAGCTGCTCCTCGCGGCCACGACGCTGATCACCGTCAGTGTGATCACCTTCGGCCTGTTCTTCGCGGCGCCCAACAACCCGGCCGAGCTCATGTGCGGCAACCGCAAGACCTGCACTCCCGCGCAGCAGGAGAGCATCGCCCGGCGGATGGGCCTCGACAAGCCGGTCGCCCAGCAGTACGCCGACTTCATGGCCGGCATCGTCAAGGGGCGCACGTTCGGCGAGGGCGACGCGATGCGCGAGTGCCCGGCGCCCTGCCTGGGCTACTCGTTCCGCAACGACGAGCCGGTCACCGACATCATCGGGCGCACGCTGCCCGTGACGCTGTCCATCGTGTTCGGCGCCGCGGTGGTCTGGCTGCTCATCGGCGTCTCGGTCGGCATGGTCTCGGCGCTGCGCAAGGGCACCATCTTCGACCGGGGCGCGGTCGGCTTCTCGCTCGCCGGCGCCTCGATGCCGATCCTGCTGTTCGGGCCGTTGCTGCTGATCATCTTCGTGTACGAGACGGGCTGGCTGGCCTATCCCAGCTACACGCCGATCACCGAGAACCCCGCCAAGTGGGCGGCCGCGATGCTGCTGCCGTGGCTGGCTCTCGGTTTCATCAACTCCGCCCTCTACGCGCGGCTGTCCCGGGCGCAGATGGTCGAGACGCTGTCCGAGGACTTCGTGCGCACCGCGCGGGCCAAGGGCATGACCAAGTTCCGCGTGTACGGGAAGCACGCGTTGCGCGCCGCGATCACCCCGATCGTGACCATCGCGGGTCTGGACCTGGGCACCTACCTCGGCGGCACGGTGGTGACCGAGACCATCTTCGGCTTCACCGGGCTGGGCAAGGCATCGCTCAACGCGGCGATCAACCTCGATATGCCGCTGGTAATGGCGACGGTGCTGCTCGCCGCGTTGTTCATCGTCGCGGCCAACGTCATCGTCGACGTCCTGTATTCGTTCATCGACCCGAGAGTTCGTCTCGCCTAGACCCACGGGCGCGTGTCGGTGTGGGCCGTGCCGACACGCGCCCGTGATCTGAAAGAAATGTTCGGTGTAGAGGCTGAGGTCGGAGGATTTCTGCAATCCTCCGCCGGGATAGGGAGGGAGTGACCGATGCGTTCATCACGGACGTCGCGGCGGCTGACCGCGGCTGCCGGGGTCGCGTTGCTGCTGACAGCGACGCTGGCCGCTTGTTCGAAGAACACCGGCGAGGGCACGCAGCAGGGCAACGAGGTCGTCGAGAGGACCGGTGCGATCTCGACCGACCCCAAGGAGTCGCAGGGTCCGGCACCGGAGGTGGAGGGTGCCACCAAGGGCGGCATCCTGAAGGTCATCCAGCAGACCGACTTCGAGCACATGGACCCGCAGCGCACCTACGTCGTGGGCGCGATGGCCGTGCAGCACATGCTGGTCCGCAACCTGACCCAGTTCCGGGAAGACGGCAAGGGCAAGCTGACGCTGGTCGGTGACCTCGCCGAAGACCCGGGCAAGGACGTCAACAAGGACTGCAAGACCTGGGAGTACACCCTCAAGAAGGGCGTCAAGTACGAGGACGGCACGGAGGTCAAGGCCGCCGACGTCGCGTACGGCATCGCCCGGTCGTTCGAGGAGACCATCGACGGCGGCCCCACGTACGTGCAGGAGTGGCTGGCCGACAACCCGACCTACAACGCGGAATACAAAGGCCCCTACACCTCCGGCAACACCAACGTGCCGGGCCTGACCGTCAACGGCGACTACGGCCTCAAGTTCGAGTTCAAGAACCCGCACTGCGACCTGCCGTTCGCCCTGTCCATGGGCACCTCGGCGCCGCTGCCGGCCGCCAAGGACACCAAGCTCGAGTACGACCGGCACGTCTTCTCGTCCGGACCGTACAAGATCAAGGAGTACGTCAAGGACAGCAAGCTGGTGCTGGAGCGCAACCCGAACTGGGACCCCAACACCGACCCGATCCGGCACAACTACCTCGACGGCCTCGAGGTCGAGATGGGTCCGGACGACGCCGCGCAGACCGAGCGGGCCATCGCCGGCGGGGCGGACGCCAACGCGATCGCCTGGGACGGCGTGCCGCAGTCGCTGGTGAGCAAGGTGCAGGGTGACCCGTCGCTCAAGGAGCGCACGATCGACACCCCGAGCCTGTTCGTCTGGTACCTCGCGATCAACAACCAGAAGGTCACCGACATGAACGTCCGGCGCGCGATCGGTTGCGCGCTCGACAAGCAGGGCATCCTGCTGACCCAGGGCGGCGACGCGGCCGGCCGGCTGACCAACAACCTGCAGGCCGACACCACGATCGGCTACCAGGAGATCGCGGACCCGACCGGTTGCGGCCCCACGGGCAACCCGGAGAAGGCCAAGGAGATGGTCGGCGGCAAGAAGATCAAGCTCGCCTTCATGTCGCGTGACACCGCTTTCGGCCAGCAGACCGCGCCGGTGCTCAAGGACAGCCTGGAGAAGGCCGGCTTCGAGGTCGTCGTCTCCTACATCGCGCAGCCGAACCACAACCCGACCGCGCGTACGAAGGACAACCCGTACGACATCTACATCAGCAACTGGGGCGCGGACTGGCCGAGCGGCGCGTCGACGATCCCGGTGCTCTACGACGGCCGCAAGATCGGCCCGCAGGGCAACTCGAACGTGTCCTACTTCAACGCTGACGACGTCAATACCGCGATCGACAAGGCGTCGGCGCTGCCGGCCGGCGAGGCGGGCGACGACTGGTCCGCGATCGAGAAGACCATCATCGACAAGTACTACCCGGTCGTCCCGATCTACCAGTCCAAGACCTTCGTGGTCATGGGCGACAAGGTCGGCGGTGTCTTCCACTCCGACTCGATCGGCACGATGGTCTACTACAACGCGTTCATCAAGCAGTAAGGACGAATGAAAGAGGGGCCTCCGGTGGGAGGCCCCTCTTTCACAGTCTCTGGTCGACCGGGCAGAACCAGGTGCTGCGGCCGCCGTACGTGCCGTGTGACATCGGGGTGCCGTCCCGCGGGCAGCGGGCGTCCGGGCCGCGCATGTTCACGATCTCCAGCGTGTGCACGCCGCCCCCGTTCACCGAGGTGCGGATCGCGTAGCGGGTGGCCCGCAGCAACGCCGCCACCTCGTCCGCGGACAGCGCGTCGACCGGCTTGCCCGGATGCACCCGAGCCCGCCACAGGATGTCGTCGGCGAGCAGGTTGCCGATGCCGGCGACGGCGTGCTGGTCGAGCAGCCGGGCCTTCACCGGTGCCGTGCCGCGGCCGAGCATCGCCCGGAACTGCGCCGGCGTAATCGCCGTGGCGTCCGGCCCGAGCAGCTCGATCGGCGGGTCCAGCCGGATCCGGCCCAGCCGGCGCGGGTCGACCAGCATCAGCCGGCCGCCGTCGGCGAACGTCAGCGCGAACCGCGAGTAGCGGAAGTCGCCCGGTGCCCGGCCGCGCTCCCAGTAGTCGCCGCCGTCGACCTCCGTGCCGTCCGGGTCGGCCACCACGATCTTGCCGGACATGCCGAGGTGGATGCCGAGGACCGGCCCGTCCCCGGACGTCTCGCACCACATGCTCTTCCCACGCCGGTGCGCCACGGTCAGCCGTCGGCCGACCAACGCGGCGCGGATCTCGCCCGGCGGATGCGGCCGGCAGACCCACGTGTCGTGGTCGTCGACGTCGACGATCTCCCGGTCGAGCCCGGCCCGCGCGATCACCGAGCGGGCGTTCTCGACCTCGGGAAGCTCCGGCACGTGCTAAACGGTACGGCGCAGGAAGTCGCGTTCGGCCGGCAGGCGGCGGGCCAGGTCGGACTCCCGGAGCAGCTCGTGCGGGCGGTTGGTGCGGGTGAGCACCGTGGACAGCCGGGACACGTGCGCCGACTCCTCCGCGTCGGTCGGGTCGGCCACGATCAGCAGCGGGCGCACCGCCGACCGGCTCAGCACCGGCTCGGCCGCCAGCTCCAGCAGCGAGTGGTGCGCGTAGATGTCCGGGCCGTCGACCGGCTGGCCGAGATAGCGCTCGGCGTAGGCGGTGCCGCACCGCGCCCAGTCGACGATCGGGCCCTCGGCCACCGCGCACCGGAACATCTCCGGGCGGCGCAGCACGGCGAGCGCGGCGAGCCAGCCACCGAACCGCCGGCCGCGTACGGCCACCCGGGCGAGATCGAGGTCGGGGTGCTTGCCGCTGAGCGCGGCGAGCGCGTCGACCTGGTCGGTGAGCATCACGTCGGCGAGCCGGCGGTGCACCACCTTCTCGAACGACGGTGCCACGCCGGGCGTGCCCCGGTTGTCGACGGTGACCACGGCGAACCCGTTGTCGGCCCACCACGCTCGCTCGAGCCAGGCGGCCCGCTCGGCCCGCACCTCCTGGTGCCCCGGCCCGCCGTCGATGTCCAGCAGCACCGGCAGCCGGCGACCGTCGACGTGTCCGGCCGGGTAGACCACCGCGGCCGGCAGGCGCCGGTCGGTGACCCGCTCCAGCGCGGGACGCGGCGCGACCGGCGGCTCCGCCGAGAGCATTTCCAGCTTGGCCACCTGGGCGTCGCCCTTCCAGACCGTCCAGCGGGTGCCGGTGTGGTCGAGCGAGCGGGCGCCGATCACCAGCACGTCGCCGCCGACCGCACCCGTGTGCCAGCCGGGCGCGGTGGTCAGCCGGCGCGACTCGACGCCGCCACCGCCGATCGCCGTGCGTACGCGGAAGAGGTGTTGCTCGCTCGGCTCGCCGTCGCTGGCCTCGACCAGCAGGTCGGGGGAGCCGCCCGGGCCGGGCATCCGGCCGACGACCCGGCGCAGGTAGAGCGACGGCGGCGTGAGCAGCGTGCCGTCGGCGAACAGGCAGCGCGCGTCGTAGCCGTCGTGCGCGAGCTCGCCGCCGACCAGCACTCTGCCGTCGGGGAGGTGGCAGGGCGTGCCGGCGACGGGCTCGACCCAGCGCGGGTCGGCGAGCTCGGCGTGCACCTGGGTCTCCCCGGTGCGCGGGTCGACCGCCAGCACGAGGCCGTGCTGCTGCATCCGGCGCAGCACGGTGATCAGCGGCCCGCCCTCGACCCAGTCGACGGCCACCAGGTAGGGATAGGTCTCCCGGTCCCAGTGCACGTCGACCCAGCCGCCGTCGAGGTCGAGCAGATGCAGGCTGACCTCGGCGTTCACGCCCCCGGCGAGGGAGCGGGCGATGCTCTTCGGCGGCTCGCCGACCTCGATGCGGGCCACTCGCGCGTCGTCGACCCGGGTGGCGAGCAGCGTCTGCCCGTCGGGCGACCACCAGTAGCCGCGGTGGCGGTCGAAATCCCGGGCGGCCACCTCGTCGGCGCGGCCCCAGCTCACGTGGTTGCCCTCGCCGGCCAGCAGCACGTCGGCGCCGTCCGGCTCGATCACCCGCAGCTCACCGGTGGCGCTCAGGTAGGCGATCCGGGTCCCGGTCGGGTCCGGGCGGGCGTCGGTGACCGGACCGGCCGCGGCGACCTCGGTGACCGTGCCCGTGCCCAGGTCGACCTGGCGCAGCCGGCCGTCGGTGACCAGGGCCACGACCTTGGCCAACGGATCGGTGGCGTACGCGTCGATCGGGCCCTCGGCGACGAGTCGCTCGATCCCGGGTTCGCCGTCGCCGGCCGGCAGGTCCAGCGTCCATAGCGCGTCCGTGGGATCTTCCGGGCCGGCTGAGCGCAGGAACAGCACCCGCGAGCCGTCAGCGGCCACGGTGACCTGGTGCGGGGCGCCGCGGGTGAACCCGTGGGTCCGCGCGGCCAGCTCGGGAAACTCCACATCCGGATCGTATGGGGTACAAGGGGCCGGTGAGAGTCGTTCCGAAAGGCCCCCGCCGGACACGCGTAGAGTGGCCCGGTGGTTCGACGACTACTGCTGGTGCATGCCCATCCGGACGACGAGTCGATCAGCACCGGCGCGACGATGGCGCACTACGCGGCGCTGGGTGACCAGGTCACGCTCGTGACCTGCACCCTCGGCGAAGAGGGCGAGATCTACGTCCCCGAGCTCGCCAAGCTGGCCGCGGCCGACGCCGACCAGCTCGGCGGCTACCGGATCGCCGAGCTGCGCGCCGCCTGTGCCGCGCTGGGCGTCAGCGACGTGCGCTTCCTCGGCGGCGCCGGGCGCTACCGCGACTCCGGGATGATGGGGCTCGACACCAACGACAACCCGCGGTCGTTCTGGAGCGCGGACCTCGACGAGGCCGCCGCCTACCTGGTCGAGGTGATGCGGGAGACCCGGCCGCAGGTCATGATCACGTACGACGAGAACGGCTTCTACGGGCACCCCGACCACATCCAGGCCCACCGGGTGGCGATGCGGGCGGCGGAGCTCGCCCGGGCCGAGGGCGTCGGTCCCGAGAAGATCTACTGGATGGCGATGCCCCGCAGCGTGCTCGAGGCGGGTCTGCACGCCTTCGCCGACACGGTGGGCAACCCGTTCGAGGGCGTCGAGAGCGCCGAGGACTTCCCGTTCGGCACCCCGGACGAGGAGATCGCCGCCCGGATCGACGCGACCGACCTGCACGACGCGAAGGTCGCCGCGCTCAAGGCGCACGCGACCCAGATCCCCGACTCCTCGTGGCTCTACGCGCTGGCCGGCGACTTCGGCAACGAGTTCATGGGCGTCGAGTACTACACGCTCGCTGCCGGCGAGCGCGGCCCCGGCGATGGCCCGAACGGCTGGGAGACCGACCTGTTCGCCGGCATCGCCGCCGCTGAGCCCGCGCCGGCGGAGGCCGGTTCGAGGTGACCAGCGTGTCCAGCCCCACCGACCACGTGCCGCCGCCGGAGCCGCCGGAGCCGTCCGAGCCCGGGCGGTCGCCGGCCCCCGAGCCGAGGCCGAGCCGCGACCGCGGTGCCGTCGCCGTGCTGCTGACCACCGCGGGCGCACTGCTCGCGGTGCTGATGGCAGCGCTGTCGGCGGTGCTGGAGCTCCAGCTGATCAGCTTGCGGGTCGGCGGCCAGCTGATCGGCGTCTCGGCGGTGCTGGCACTGGTCGGCAACCTGTTCATCGGCGCCTTCGCATACCGGGCGACCCGGCGCAAATGGGCTGTCTTTCCGCCTGCCCTGATCTGGCTCGCCGTCACCCTTATCGCCGCCGGAAGAACTACGGAGGGTGACTACCTGATCGCATCCAATAACTGGGTGGGCTGGGCCATGATCGGGCTCGGATCCCTCGCCTGGACGATCGTCGGCATCCGGCTTGTCTCTTCTCCACCTGCGAAAACGTCCGCGAGGACGCTGTACTGAACGACCGGCGCCGCCGGGCGCCGAAGGTGAGCGCGGCCACGCAGCCGTGTCAGAGCTGAGATCTTCTCGTTACACTTCGTGCGGTCTACTAAATCCCGACTTAAGGTATTTGATGCAGACCGCCCTCTGGAGCAACAAGCGCCGACGCCGGTACGCCGTCGGTGGCGCCGTCCTCGCCGTGCTGCTGGTCCTGATCGGTGTCCTGGCCGGGTTCACGAACCGAGGTGAGAAGGGCGACTTCGCCCGCGGCACCTCCGTGCTCGGCATCGACATCAGCGGCCTCGACCGCGCGGACGCGGCCGCCCGCCTGCACGCGGGTCTCGACGGCAGGGCTGAGCTCGACAAGCCGATCACGGTGCACATCACCGGCGACTCCGCCAAGGCGGCCGACGCCCAGGTCACCCCCGACCAGGTCGGTCTCGCGGTCGACGTCGACGCGACGGTGGCCGCGGCCGCCGCGCACGGCGGCGACCCGGTCAAGCCTCAGGTCACCCTCGACGCCACGAAGCTCGACGCCGCGCTGCGCCCCACGGTCGAGCAGGTCACCGGCGACGCCGCCACCCCCGGCTCGGTGACCTTCGACGGCGTCACCCCCCACGTCACGTACCCGTCGCCGGGTAAGGCAGTTGACCTGCCGAAGGCCACGGACGCCGTGAAGACCGGCTGGGTCGACGCGATCTCGGCGGCCGGTGTGACCACCGGCGGGACCGTGCCCAGCCCGGGCCAGCCCGGCGCCCCGACCGTGTCGGTGCCGCTGGTCGAGGTCGACAACACCAAGGCGCGCGCCGCCGTCGACCAGCTGATGGACACGCTGGTCAAGCCGGCGGTGGCCGCTCCGGTGACCGTGCACTCGGCGAAGGGCGACGTCACCATCACGCCCGACATGATCGCCAAGAGCCTGAAGATCGACGGCGCCGCCGACGGCACCGTCACGCCGTCGGTCGACGCCGGCGCGCTGCGGACCGCCATGGGTCCGGCCATCTCCAAGATCGAGTCGTCGCCGCCGAGCGCGGTGAAGGGCGAGGGCGCCACCCAGCAGGTGCTGGTCAGCGCCGCGGGCGGCCAGTACGTGGACGGCGGCAAGCTGGCCACCGACGTGCTCGGCGTGCTGCCGCACACCGGCCCCCGCAGCGTGGACGCCACGCTGAACCCGGCCCCGGCCCAGGTCAACGACGCCAACCTGAGCAAGCTCGGCGTCAAGGAGAAGGTCTCCTCGTTCACCACGAAGTTCACCGGCGGGCTGACCGAGCCGCGGGTCAAGAACATCGTGACCGTGGCCAAGAAGGTCGACGGCGCCGTGGTGAAGCCCGGTGAGACCTTCTCGCTGAACGGCTTCACCGGCTGGCGGGGCTACGAGCAGGGCTACGTCGACGCACCCGTGATCGACAACAACAAGCTCGTGCCCGCGGTCGGCGGCGGCATCTCGCAGTTCACGACCACGCTGTTCAACGCGAGCTACTACGCCGGCCTCAAGGACGTCGAGCACAAGCCGCACTCGTTCTACATCTCGCGGTACCCGTCGGTGATCGAGTCGACGATCTACTGGCCGAACCTGGACCTCAAGTTCCAGAACACCACGCCGTACGGGATGTTGATCGACACGTCGTACACCAAGGACTCGATCACGGTGTCGATGTGGAGCACCAAGGTCTACGACAGCGTCAAGACCGAGTGGCAGCCCAAGCACGACATCACCAAGCCGGAGAACAAGACGCTGCCGGCCGGCCCGGACTGCATCGCGACGACGGGCACCGATGGGTTCACGCAGGACGCCTACCGCATCATCACCAAGGATGGCAAAGAGGTGCAGCGCGAGAAGTTCACCTGGCGCTACGATGCGGAACCGCGTTACGTCTGCGAAAAGCCCACCGACGACAAGCCCGCGAGCGACCAGGGCGCGACCGACCAGGCCACGACCGACTCGCCCGACATCCAGCCGGAGCAGCCGAACGACGTGCCGGTCGCACCGGTGACGCCGCCGGCCAACTCCGGCGGTGGCTGGAGGCGGTGAGCCCACGCCGACTGACGCCGGCTGAGCGTTGGAGGCGTGCGTGACAAACCGTTGGCTACGGATCGGCGTTCTCGCCGGCGCGTTGTTCGCGATCAACCTGGTTGCCCGGGGGGTCGCGAACTTCGCGTTCGGCGACGACACGGACATGCAGGACCGGGTCTCGCTGGTCTTCTTCGGCGTCGTCGCGCTGACGCTGGCGGTCGTCGCCTTCCGCTGGGGGCGCGACCGCCCGGTCGGCATCCTGATCGCCGACATCGCGGGTGCCGCACTGGTCGCCTGCCTGGCCACGGTGCTGATCGGGCCGGCGGTGTTCGGCGGCAACCCGTTCGGCGGCGGCGCGGGCGAGTTCTTCGCGCAGATCTGGCTCTACGCGGCCTGCACCGCCGGCGGGTTCCTGGTCGGCTACCTACTGCTCGTGGTGCTCGGCCGGGACTTCCGCTCGCGCCAGCTCGCCGCGTACTCCAAGGCCAAGCTCAGCAAGCCGCGTCGGGTCGTCCGGCGCTGAGGGGCTGCTCGCGGGTCAGGTAGCTGTGGTGGGTGGTGAAGCCCATCGTCCCGTAGAGCGCGACCGCGGCCGAGTTGCGCTCCTCCACCTGGAGGAACGCGTGGGTCGCGCCGAGCTCCAGAGCCCAGCCGGCGAGCGCCGCGGTGACCTTGCGGGCCAGGCCGCGCCGCCGGTGCGCCGGCACGACCTCGATCGAGGCCAGGTGCAGCCAGCGCCGTTCGTCGCCGACCACCGCGCCCCGACCCGCCGCGATGAGCGTGTCGCCGTCGTAGACGCCCGCGAACCGGACCTCGGGTGGCCCGGTCAGCACGTGCAGCGCCGAGGGCGGCAGGCTCCGCTTGCGGGCCTCGTAGATGGCGAGCCAGTCGTCGCTGGGCGCCTTGGCCAGCGACACGCCCGAGGGCTCAGCCGTTTCGGCCAGCGGCGGCAACGGCGCGGTCTGGAGCAGCGTGAGCGGGCGGGCGGTCCAACCGCGGGCGTCCAGCGCCGCTCCGACCGGCGCCGCGAGCGGCAACGGCGTGTTCACCAGGGCGGGCTGGCCGCGCTCGGCGTACCAGGCCTCGATCGCGTCGATCGCCGCTTCCAGCGGCCGGTCCGGGTCGCCGATCGGCAGCGCGGAGTTGGCCCGGCCGGTCCATCCTTCGGCGCTGCGCAGCAGCCAGTCGCCCAGCTTGCCGCGGATCGGCGCAGGCCAGGCGGCGTCGGCCGCCAGCTCCAGCGCGATCACGTCGGCGGCGGTCGGGCGGCGCTGCGGCGGCACCCGCTTGGCCCGGTGCACCTCCGCCAGGGGAATCACGATCGTGCCCTTGGCGGTGGCCACGGTGAGATTGCTCTCGTCGACCGCGACGAGCTCGCCGAGGGCGTCGGAGTAGATCGGGCGACCGTGGCGAACACCGACAATCCGCCGGATCACCACACGGTGTCCCACATCCTGCCGTCGGAGCACGATCGACCCCCCTCCACGCGAGATACTAGGCTCTTGACCGTCGCGGGTGATCGCGGCGTGGCTACGGAGGAGAGAAAACCCGTGACCTACATCATCGCGGAGCCGTGCGTCGATGTGCTCGACAAGGCGTGCATCGAGGAGTGCCCCGTCGACTGCATCTACGAGGGCAACCGGATGCTCTACATCCACCCCGATGAGTGCGTTGACTGCGGGGCCTGTGAACCGGTCTGCCCGGTCGAGGCGATCTTCTACGAGGACGACGTGCCGGAGCAGTGGAAGGACTACACCACTGCCAACTACGAGTTCTTCGAAGACCTCGGCTCCCCGGGTGGCGCGTCCAAGGTCGGCAAGATCGAGAAGGATCACGCCGTCGTGGCAGCCCAGCCCCCGCGGGAAGGCGAGCACTGAGCGGCGTGCGGGTCTCGGCCACCCTGCCGGACTTCCCGTGGGACCTGCTGGAGCCGGCCAAGGCGGTCGCGGCAGGGCACCCGGACGGCATCGTCGACCTGTCGATCGGCACGCCGGTCGACCCGGTCCCGGCTGTCGTCCGCGAGGCGCTGTGCGCGGCCGCTGACGCGCCCGGCTACCCGCTGACCGCGGGCACGCCGGCCGTGCGGTCGGCGATCCGTCGGTGGGTGGCCCGCGCCTGCGGCGCCACCTCCGACGACATCGGCGTGCTCCCGACGATCGGCTCCAAGGAGCTGGTCGCCGGATTGCCGGCCCAGCTCGGGCTGGGCGACGGCGACGTCGTGGTGATCCCGCCGGTCTGCTACCCGACGTACGAGGTGGGTGCGCGGCTGGCCGGCGCCAAGGTCATGCGCGCCGACTCGCTGGTCTCGCTCGGCCCGGCGACCGACGTCAAGCTGATCTGGGTCAACTCGCCCGCCAACCCGAGCGGCCGCGTGCTGCCCCCGGCCCATCTGCGCAAGGTGGTCGACTGGGCGCGCGAGCGCGGTGCGGTCGTGGCCAGCGACGAGTGCTATCTGACCCTCGGCTGGGAGGTCGAGCCGACCTCGATCCTGTCGCCGTCGGTCAACGGCGGCTCGCTCGACGGCCTGCTCGCGGTGCACTCGCTGTCGAAGCGCTCCAACCTGGCCGGCTACCGGGCCGGCTTCGTGGCCGGCGACCCGGCGCTGGTGGGTGAGTTGCTGGCGGTGCGCAAGCACGCCGGCCTGATCGTGCCGCAGCCGGTGCAGGCCGCGATGGTGGCCGCGCTCGACGACGAGACGTCCGCGACCGAGCAGCGCACGCGCTACGCCGCCCGGCGCGGCGTGCTGCGCGAAGCGCTGGAGAAGGCCGGCTTCGCGATCTCCCACTCGGAGGCGGGCCTCTACCTGTGGGCGTCCCGCGACGAGGACTGCTGGTCGACCGTGGAAGCGCTGGCCCAGCTGGGCATCCTGGTGGCGCCCGGAGCGTTCTACGGACCCACCGGCGAACGTCACGTCCGGGTCGCCCTGACCGCCACCGACGAGCGGATCGCCGCCGCCGCCGAACGCCTCACCGCGGCCTGACCATGGCGGATCCGGTGGTGGCCGTGCGGGGCGAGGCGGTGCGCGAGGTGCCGCCGGAGCTCGCCCGGTTCGCCGTCACCGTCTCGGCGCGCGACAAGGACCGGCAGGCCACCCTGCGCCGGCTGGCCGAGCGGGCGGAGCGGACCCGGGCGGTGATCGACGGCTACGGCGACGCCGTGGAGCGCCGCGAGTCCGGCGGCCTGCAGGTCTACCCCGAGCGCAAGCGATCCGGTGAGAAGGTCGCGGCCTACCACGGCAGCGTCACCACGACCGTCACGCTGACCGACTTCGAGGTGCTAGGTGAGCTGATGCTGCGGCTGGCCGACCAGGACCAGACCGAGGTCGGCGGGCCGTGGTGGGAGCTGCGGCCCGACAGCCCGGCCCATCGCGAGGTGCGGCGGGCCGCGATCGACGACGCGATCTCGGTGGCCCGCGACTACGCGGCTGCGCTCGGTGCCCGGATCACCGCGCTGGTCGAGGTCGCCGACGCCGGCCTGCGCCCACCGGGACCGCAGCCGATGTTCGCCCGCGCGGCGGTCGATGCGGGCGGCGCCGGGCCGGTTGTTGACCTCGACCCGCAGATGCAGACCGTGCACGCGGCGATCGAGGCCCGCTTCACCATCAGCGAGCCGACGGTCCTAGCGCAGGTCGACTGACGTGTCGCCGGGCTCCCGCGCGGCCGCGGCCCAGCAGTAGCGGGCCACCACCGTCCGGTACGGCCGGAACCGCTCACCCTCCGGCTCGAGTTGCTTGGGCGTCGGCAGGTCGTCCCGGTGCCAGATGCGCGCGAAGCCCTGCCGCACGCCGAGGTCGTCGACCGGCCACACGTCGAGGCGCCGCAGCTCGAAGATCAGGAACATCTCGGCGGTCCAGGGGCCGATGCCGCGTACGCTGACCAGCCGTTCGATGATCTCCTCGTCCGGCATCCGCGCGTTCGCCCCCAGGACCACGGTGCCGTCGATGACCTTGGCCGCCAGGTCCCGCAGCGCGGCCATCTTGTTGTGTGAGAGCCCCGCGCCCAGCAGCTGCTCGTCGGAGAGGCCGGCCAGCGCCTCGGGGGTGAACGGGCCGTCGACCAGCGCCCGCAGCCGGCCGTGGATGGCCATCGCGGAATGCCCGGAGAGCTGCTGGAACGTGATCGCCCGGACCAGCGCGGCGAACGGCCCGTCAGGGTCCCGCTCGCGGTGGTGGATCGGCCCGGCTCGGCGGATCACCCGCGCCAGGGCCGGGTCGATCGCGGCCACCCGGTCGGTCGCCTGGGCGAGCCCGACCGTCAAGAGTCCCGCACCTCGACCGCCACGTCGACGCCCGGGTAGTACGCGGTCACGTCGGACGCGCCGTACTTGCTGGTGAACCCTTCGATCACGTGCTCGACCGTGGGCCGGTCCGTGATCAGGCGGGCCTTGGCCGAGGTCGGCCCGAGCTTGATCGTCGGGTTCTTGCGGAGGTTCCGGTACCACTGGCTGCGCGCGCCGCCGACCGGCAGCAGGAAGGTGGACTTGCCCTCACGGACGAACCAGACGGGGATCGAGTGACCCTGTCCGGTCCGCCGGCCGATGGTGGTGAGTTCGATCTCCGTCTCTTCGCGTGCCATCGCACACCCCCTCCTGACCACGGTAGGCATGGCGGCCGAGCAGCCGCGCAGTAACGGCCGATCCGGCGTGCGATAGTTCCACGCGTGACGTCGTACCCCCTCGATGTGCTCGTGGCCCGGGCGGCGGCGCTGGCCGACCTCGGTCCCCGCCGCGTGCTGGGCATCGTCGGCGCACCCGGCGCCGGCAAGTCCACCCTGGCCGCCCGGATCGTCGACGGGGTCGGGCCGGCGGCCGCGCTGGTCCCGATGGACGGCTACCACCTGGCCGAGGCTGAGCTCCACCGGCTCGGGCGGCACGACCGCAAGGGCGCGATCGACACGTTCGACGCCGGCGGCTACGTCTCGATGCTCGGCCGGCTGGCCGCCGGCGGACCCGAGACCGTCTACGCGCCGCAGTTCCACCGGGAGATCGAGGAACCGATCGCGGGATCGATCCCGGTGCCGCAGGAGGTGCGGCTGGTGGTGACCGAAGGCAACTACCTGCTCGTGCCCGACGAGCCGTGGTCGGGCGTGCGGCTGCTGCTCGACGAGGTCTGGTACCTGGACCTCGACGAGGAGGAGCGGCTGCGCCGGCTGGTCGACCGGCACATGGCGTACGGGCGCAGCCGGGCCGAGGCCAAGGCCCGGTCCTACGGCAGCGACCAGGTCAACGCCGAGCTGATCGCGACGACCCGCTCGCGCGCCGACCTGGTCGTCCGCCTGGTCGACTAGTCGTTGGCGTGCAGGGCCGCGTTGAGCTCGATGCCGCGGCCCGAGCGTGGCCGGGCCTCGAGCGCGCCGGTCACGGAGTTGCGCCAGAACAGCAGGTTGGGCAGGCCCGCGAGCTCGCGTGCCTTGACCACGCGGCCGTCCGGCAGCGTGATCTTCGAGCCGGCGGTGATGTAGCAGCCCGCCTCGACCACGCAGTCGTCGCCGAGCGTGATGCCGATGCCGGCGTTCGCGCCCAGCAGGCAGCGCTCGCCGATCCGCAGCTTGTCCTTGCCGCCCCCGGACAGAGTGCCGAGGATGGACGCGCCGCCGCCGATGTCGGAGCCGTCGCCGACCACGACCCCGGCCACGATCCGGCCCTCCACCATCGAGGTGCCGAGCGTGCCGGCGTTGAAGTTGACGAAGCCCTCGTGCATCACGGTCGTGCCGCTGGCCAGGTGGGCACCGAGGCGCACCCGGTCCGCGTCGGCGATCCGGACACCCGCCGGCACCACGTAGTCGGTCATGCGCGGGAACTTGTCGACACCGTAGACGGCGAGCTGGCGGCCGGCCAGCCGCTCGCGGACGCGCAGCTCGTCGACCCTGTCCGGCGGGCACGGCCCGGCCGAGGTCCAGGCGACGTTGGCCAGCATGCCGAAGATGCCGTCGAGGTTGAGCTCGTTGGGCCGGACGATGCGGTGGGAGAGCAGGTGCAGCCGCAGGTACGCGTCCGCGGTGTCCTTGATCGGGTCGGCCAGCGAGCCGAGCTCCACGACCACGATCTCGGCGCGCAGCCCGGGCAGGGCGCGCTCACCGACGGCGCCGGCGGCGGCGCCGAGCAGGTCGGCCGGGTCACCGGCTGGCCGCTCGCCGAGCCCTAGGTTGTCCGCCGGGAACCAGGCGTCGAGCACCTGGCCTTCCGCGGTGCTGGTCGACAGTCCGATTCCCCAGGCAGGCTGCTCGCTCGTCACGGTTCAAACGGTAGCGTGCGAGTCATGACCAACCCGCTTACCCCCGCCGTCCTGTCGGATCCGGTCGAGCTGACCCGCGTGCTGGTCGACATCGAGTCGGTGTCGCTGCACGAGAAGGACATCGCGGACTGCGTGGAGCAGGTCCTGCGGGCAGCCCCGCACCTGCGGGTGGAGCGGCTGGGCAACACGGTCATGGCCCGCACCGAGCTCGGCCGGGCGCAGCGGGTGGTGCTCGCCGGCCACCTCGACACGGTGCCGATCGCCGACAACCTGCCGGCCAGGGTCGACGGCGAGATCATGTACGGCTGCGGCACCTCGGACATGAAGTCCGGCGTCGCGCTGGCCCTCCAGCTCGCCGTGGCGCTGCCGGAGCCGCGCTACGACCTGACCTACTTCTTCTACGAGGCCGAGGAGATCGACTCCGCGTACAACGGGCTCACTCTGGTCTCCAAGAGCCACCCGGAGTGGCTCGCGGCCGACTTCGCCGTGCTGCTCGAACCCACCCACGGCGTGGTCGAGGCGGGTTGTCAGGGCACGATGCGAGTGCTGGTGTCGACCACCGGCAAGCGGGCGCACTCGGCCCGTTCGTGGCGGGGCGTCAACGCGATCCACGCGGCCGCGGGCGTGCTCGACCGGCTGGCCGCCTACGAGGCGCGGCAGGTCACCATCGACGGCTGCGCCTATCGCGAAGGCCTCAACGCGGTGCGGATCAACGGCGGCATCGCCGGCAACGTGATCCCGGACCGGTGCGAGATCGAGGTCAACTACCGGTTCGCGCCCGACCGTACCGTCGAGGACGCGGAGGCCCACCTTCGCGAGCTTTTCGAGGGGTACGAGGTGACGATGGTCGACGCGGCCCCCGGAGCGCTGCCTGGGCTGACCGCGGCGCCGGCGCAGGAGTTCCTGGAGGCGGTCGGCGCGGACCCGATCGGCAAGCTGGGTTGGACCGACGTGTCACGCTTCGCCGCGATGGGCATCCCGGCGCTCAACTTCGGCCCGGGCGACCCGAACGTGGCCCACGCGGTCGACGAGCGCGTCGAGATCCCGCTGATCAGGCAGGGAGCGGCCACCCTGCACCGCTGGCTCGCCTAACTGCTGGAGACCGCGTCGTCGATGGGGTGGATCTCCATCGTCGGCTCGTCGTCCTCGTCGGCGATCGGCGCGATGCGGTCGAGCCGCCGCTCGGCCACGACCGCTCGGATGCGGCGGTGCATTTCGCGGCGCTGGCGGAGCTGATCGAAGCGGGTCATCGTGGCTTCCTCCCCCCAAGGTGCCCGGCGGTGCCCGGGCGAAGCTGCATACCCGGTATTCGAAAGATAAGACGCCCGACAAGCGAATTCGGTTGCGGCTACATCCGTGTGAATTTCTTGTTGTTCCGAATTCTGGCCGGACGGTGGAATCGTCCTGAGTTACCCCGTGCTCTCTTTCGGCGTTGTTCGCGGGCGGGCCGGAACCTGGTGTCCCGGTCCGTTTTGGCTACCGTGGTGACCATGACTCACGGATACGGCCGCGACCCCGACCGGCTGCGGGGACCGGAACGCCACCGCGGCGCCGTCACGTTGCGCCGCGACGCGGTCCCTAACAGCACCGCTGACCAGCGCCTGCTGGACTCGCGTACGCGGGCGGACTGGAAGACCAAGGACGCCTGGCGCGCGTTGCGCATCCTCAGTGAGTTCGTCGAGGGTTTCGACACGCTCGCCGACCTGCCGCCGGCGGTCAGCGTGTTCGGCTCGGCCCGCAGTAAGCCGCAGAGCCCGGAATGCGTCATGGCCGAGCAGGTCGGCGCCGCGTTGGCCCGGGCCGGCTACGCGGTGATCACCGGCGGCGGCCCGGGCGTGATGGAAGCCGCGAACCGGGGCGCCACCGAGGCCGGCGGACTCTCCGTCGGGCTGGGCATCGAGCTTCCGTTCGAGCAGGGCATCAACGACTGGGTCGACATGGGCATCGACTTCCGCTATTTCTTCGCGCGCAAGACGATGTTCGTCAAGTACGCGCAGGCGTTCGTGGTGCTCCCCGGCGGCTTCGGCACGATGGACGAGCTCTTCGAGGCGCTGACCCTGGTGCAGACCGGCAAGGTCACCCGGTTCCCGGTGGTCCTGATGGGCGAGGCGTACTGGCGCGGCCTGCTCGAATGGATGCGCAACACGCTGGTCGTCGACGGCAAGATCGGCGAGGCCGACCTGGACCTGGTCTGCGTCACCGACGACGTCGACGCCGCCGTCCGCTACATCGTGGACGCCGACGCGGCCCTCGCGGCCGAGCGGGAAGCCCTGCACGAGGCCGCGGTGGCCAGCCACAACGGCGCCTGAGCCGTGGCCGCCATCTGCGTGTTCTGCGCGTCGTCCCGGACCCTCGACCAGCGCTGGCTCGATCTCGCCACCGAGGTCGGCGCGGCGCTGGCCCGGCACGGCCACGTGCTGGTCTCGGGCGGCGGCCGGGCCGGCATGATGGGCGCGGTCGCCGCGGGCGCCCGGGCCGAGGGCGGTCACACCATCGGCGTGATCCCGCAGTCCCTGGTCGACCGCGAGATCGCCGACACCCGCTCGGGCGAGCTCGTGGTCACCGACGGCCTGGCCAGCCGCAAGAACCTGATGATCGAGAAGTCGGACGCCTTCCTGACCCTGCCGGGTGGCATCGGCTCGCTCGACGAGCTGTTCGAGGTCTGGACCACGGCCTCGTTGCAGGTCCACGACAAGCCGGTGGTCGTGCTGGACGTCGACGGCTTCTACGGCGGCCTGCTGGGCTGGCTTTCGTCGCTGGTCCCGACCGGTTTCGTCCGCCGCGAGTCGATCGACCGCCTGATCGTCGTGACCAGCATCGACGAGGCCCTGGCCGCCCTGCCCGGCTAGCTTCGCCCGTTCGGGGCCGGTGGTGCCGGTGTGGCTTGTCGGACCCGCGTGGTTCGATGGGCGGATGCAGGCGTACCGGCTGGTTCGCCGGGCGCCCGCGCCGGAGGAGCCTCGGGCTGCCCGGCTCGACCCGTTGCAGGCCAATGTCGTCGCGCACGGCGACGGGCCGTTGCTCGTGCTCGGCGGGCCCGGCACCGGCAAGACCAACACGCTGGTCGAGGCCGTGGCCGCCCGGGTCGCGTCCGGCGTCGACCCCGAGCGCGTGCTCGTGCTCACGTTCAGCCGGCGCGGTGCCGGCGCGTTGCGTGACCGGATCGAGGCACGGATCGCGGCCGGCGACGGGCGGGTGGTGCACGAGCCGTTGGTCCGCACCTTCCCGGCGTACGCGTTCGGCATGCTCCGGCGGGCCGCGGCGTTGCGTGGTGAGCCTTCGCCCCGGCTGCTCACCGGTCCCGAGCAGGATCTGGTGATCCGCGAGCTGCTCGACGTCGTCGGACCGGACGGCGAGGGCGACGACCCGATCGGCTGGCCCGAGCACCTGCGGCCGGCGCTGCGCACCCGGGCTTTCGCCGAGCAGCTGCGCGACCTGCTCATGCGGGCCGCCGAGCGGGGGATCGGGCCGGTCGAGCTGGCCCGACTGGGCGAGCGGCTGGGTCGCGACGACTGGCCGGCGGCGGCGCGGTTCCTGCGCGAATACGTGGCCGTCCTGGCGCTGCGCGACGTGACCACGCGCGGCTCGGTCGCCTACGACGCCGCCGAGCTCGTGCGGGCCGCCAGCGGCCTGCTCGACGACGACCCCGAGCTGCTCGCCGCCGAGCGGGCGCGGCTCGCCATCGTCTACGTCGACGAGCTGGCCGACACCGACCCGGCGCAGCTCGACCTGCTGCACCGCGTCGCGGGTGGTGGCCTTCCGCTGGTGGCGTTCGCCGACCCCGACTCGTCGACGTTCGCGTTCCGCGGTGCCGACCCGGCCGGGGTGACCACGTTCCCGCACCGGTTCCGCACCGCGTCCGGGGCCGTCGCGCGCACCGTCACGCTGCGCACCGACTACCGGTCCAGCGGTCCGCTGTTCGAGGCCACCGGCCGGGTGGCGCGCCGGCTGCGCGGGCCGGTCGGGCACCGCCGCGCGTTGCCCGCTCCCGACGCGGCGCCGGGTCGCGTCGAGGTGCGCACCTTCCGCTCCCGCACCAGCGAGGCCGCCTTCCTCGCCCACGCGCTGCGCGAGGCGCACCTGCTCGACGGGGTGCCCTGGTCGCGCATGGCGGTGCTGATGCGGTCGACCACCCTCCAGCTCCCCGCGCTCCAGCGGGCCCTGCACTCGTCCGGCGTGCCGACCGTGGTGCACGCCGAAGACCTGCCGCTGCACCAGCAGCCCGCGGTGGCACCGCTGCTGTTGCTGCTGCGCTGCGCGCTCGAGCCGGAGCGGCTCGACGAGGAGGCGGCGGTCGCGCTGCTGCACTCGCCGCTCGGCGGTGCCGACCCCCTGGCAGAGCGCCGGCTGCGGCAGGGGCTGCGCACGCTCGCTCTCGCCGCGGGTGACCGGCGGCCGTCCGGCGAGCTGCTGGTCGAGGCGCTGCGTGACCCGGCCGAGCTGGCCGCGGTCGAGCGCCGGTGGGCGGCGCCGGCCAAGTCGGTCGCCCGGCTGCTGGCCGTCGCCCGCGAGGCCGCGGCCGAGCCGGCGAGCACCGCCGAAGACGTGCTCTGGGCGCTCTGGCGGGCGACCGGGCTCGGCGAGCGGTGGTACGGAGCGATCGTCCGCGCCGGCCGGGCCACCGGGGAGCCCGACAACGGTCCGCGCTGGCGGGCCGCCGCCGCCGACCGTGACCTCGACGCGGCCGTGGTGCTGTTCGACGCGGCCGCCCGATTCGTCGACCGGCTGCCGGGCGCGCGCACCGAGGTGTTCCTCGACCACGTGCTCGGCCAGCAGCTGCCGGCCGACACGATCGCGCCGAGCGCCGACCGGGGCGAGGCCGTCCGGCTGCTGACCGCGCACGCGGCCAAGGGTCTCGAGTGGGATCTGGTCGCGGTGGCAGGCGTGCAGGAGGGTGTCTGGCCCGACCTGCGGCTGCGCGGCACGCTGCTCGGCTCGGAGCGGCTGGTCGACGTGGTGTCCGGGCGCGCCGACAGCACCGGCGTGGCGGCGTCGCTGGTCGGCCAGGCGTCGGCGCTGCTCGACGAGGAGCGCCGGCTGTTCTACGTGGCGGTCACCCGCGCGCGCCAGCGGCTGCTGGTCTCGGCGGTCAACTCGTCCGCGGTCGGTGGCGCCGACCACGAGGAGCAGCCCAGCCGCTTCCTGCACGAGCTGCTCGGGCCGAGTGGCTCCACGCCGTCCGACGGCGACGAGTCGGACCCGGACGGACCGGATGGTCCGGACGTGCAGGGGCCGGACGGGCCGGACCTGCACGGGCCTGACTCGCACGGGCCGGGCGGGTCGGACTCACCCGGGCCGGAGCCCGACGAGCCGCACGACCCTGACGACGGCGGCGGTGAGCTGCCGCCCGATCCCGATGACCTGCCGGTTGACGACGACGGGCGGGTGATCTGGCCCGACGAGGAGTGGCCCGAGGTCGCGGCGCCGGGTGGGGGAGCGCCGACCCCGGTGGTGGTCCGGCCGCGCGCGGCCGAGACGACCGACGACGACGAGCTGCCGCTGGCCCGGCCGCCACGCGCGATGACCCTGCCCGCGCTGGTGGCCGAGTTGCGCACCGCGGCCACCGACCCGGCCGCCTCGGCGACCCGCCGGCACGCCGCCGCGGCCGAGCTGGCCCGGCTGGCCGCCGCCGGCGTGCCGGGCGCACACCCCGACGACTGGTGGGGGCTGCGTCCGCTCTCCGACGACCGGCCGCTCGCCGACGAAGGCGAGACCGTCCGGGTCACCCCGTCCACGATGGAGAGCGCGCTGCGGTGCAGCCTGCGATGGCTGCTCGAACGGCACGGCGGCGCGGCGCCGGCCACCGCCGCCCAGGGCATCGGCAACCTCGTGCACGCGGCGGCCATGCTGGCCGAGGACGCGGCCGCCGACCGCGAACGGCTGATCGAATACGTCGCCGCCCGGTTCGACGCGATCGACCTCGCCGCCCGCTGGCTGGCCGGCCCCGAGCGCGAGCGGGCCGAGGCGATGGTCGACAAGCTGCTGGTCTGGCTGGCCGCCAACCCGCGCCGGCTGCTCGCCATCGAGCAGGAGTTCGCGGTCCGGCTCAATGACCCGACCCGCGACATCGAGCTGCGCGGCCGGGTCGACCGGCTCGAGGTCGACGCTGACGGGCGGATCGTCGTGGTCGACCTCAAGACCGGCCGCAGCTCGTCGACCGCCGAAGACCTGGCCGAGCATCCGCAGCTCGCCGCCTACCAGGCGGCCGTCCAGGCGGGCGCGTTCGACGAGCACGGCGCCGAACCCGGCGGCGCGGCCCTGGTGCAGCTCGGCACCACCGCCAAGGCGGCCAAGGAGCAGGTCCAGCCGTCGCTGGCGGAGCACGAGGACCCGGACTGGGCGCAGGCACTGGTGCGCCGCACCGCCGACACGATGGCCGCGTCGACGTTCCACGCCATCGCCAACAGCCGCTGCCGGGTCTGCCCGGTGCGCACGAGCTGCCCGATCTCGGGCAAGGGACGCCAGGTCGTGGAGCCCACATCATGACCGAGCCTTGGCGAGGGCATCATCGGCAGAGCCCGCCCGGGCAGGGCGGGTCACCACGAAGTGGGGACCCGTCATGACCGAGCCTTGGCGAGGGCATCATCGGCAGAGCCCGCCCGGGCAGGGCGGGTCACCACGAAGTGGGGACCCGTCATGACCCAACCGTCGCTTTTCACTACGGCGCCGGCCCCGCGCAAGGTGGCCTCCGCCGGGCCGCGTTACACGCCCGTCGAGCTGGCGAAGCTGCTCGGGATGCGCTACGCGCCGACCGCCGAGCAGTCCGCGATCATCGCCGCTCCGGTCGAGCCGCTGCTGGTCGTCGCCGGTGCCGGCTCGGGCAAGACCGAGACCATGGCGGCCCGGGTGGTCTGGCTGGTGGCCAACGGCTACGCCACGCCCGACCAGATCCTCGGCCTCACCTTCACCCGCAAGGCGGCCGGCGAGCTGGCCCACCGGGTGCGGATGCGGTTGGGCCAACTGGTCCGCCGGCTCGGCCGGGCCGGTGACCTGTCCGGCGAGGCGACGATCTCGACGTATCACTCGTACGCCGCCCGCGTGGTCACCGAGCACGGCCTGCGCTCGGGCTACGAGCCGGCGACCCGCCTGCTCACCGAAGCGTCCCGGTGGCAGATCGTCGACCTGATCGTGCGCAACTACGACGGCGACATGTCCGATGTGGAGCGCGCGGCCAGCACGGTCACCGACGCGGTCCTGGCCCTCTCCGGCGAGCTGGCCGAGCACCTGGTCACTCCCGACGAGCTGGCCGGCTGGACGGGCCGGTTCTTCGCCGAGGTGCAGGGCCGGCCGGGCCGGGTCTACGCCGACGTGAAGAAGGCCCTGGCCACCCAACAGGCGCGGCTGGCGCTGCTGCCGATGGTCCGCGCGTACGACAAACGCAAGATCGATTTTGAGGCGATGGACTTCGGCGACCAGATGGCCCGTGCGGCCCGGGTGGCCCGCGACCACGCCGACGTGGGCGCCGTCGAGCGCGCCCGCTATCCGATCGTGCTGCTCGACGAGTTCCAGGACACCAGCCACGCCCAGGTGGTGCTGCTGCGCTCGCTGTTCGGCGGCGGCCACCCGGTGACCGCGGTCGGCGACCCGTGCCAGTCCATCTACGGCTGGCGCGGGGCCAGCGCCGGCACGCTGGAGCGGTTCCCCAACGAGTTCGCGCGCGCTGACGGCAAGCCGGCCCGGTCGCTCACCCTGACCACGAGCTGGCGCAACCGGCCGGAGATCCTCCGGGTCGCCAACCAGCTGTCGGCGCCGCTGCGGGCGGCCGGCGCCCAGGTGGCCGAGCTCGCCCCGGCGTTCAGCGTCGACGAGCCCATCCGCGGCCGGGAGACCGTCCACTGTGCGCTGCTGCCGACCGTCGGCGACGAGGCCGCGTGGATCGCCGACAGCGTCCTTTCCGCCTGGCGCGGTGCGGCCCGGATGGCCGACGCGCTGCCCGAGCACATCCCGCTGGAGCGCCGCCCGACCACCGCGGTGCTGGTCCGGGTCCGCTCGCAGATCCCCGCGATCGAGAACGCGCTGCGCTCCCGCGGCCTGCCGGTCGAGGTGGTCGGCCTCGGCGGCCTGCTGGACACGCCCGAGGTCCGCGACGTGGTCTGCACGCTGCGGGTGCTCGCCGACCCGACCGACGGCGCCTCGCTGCTGCGGCTGCTCACCGGCGCCCGCTGGCGGATCGGCCCGCGTGACCTGGTGGCGCTGCACCGGCGGTCCCGCTCGATCGCGGCCGCCCGGCGCGACCTGGCCCAGCCGGACGAGGAAGACCTCGTGCCGGACGCGCTCGACGAAGCCACCCTGGTCGAGGCGCTGGCCGACCTCGGCCCCGCCCAGCTCTACTCGGCCGAGGGTTTCGCCCGGCTGCGCGCGTACGGCAACGAACTGGCCCTGCTCCGCCTCCGCATCGACCAGCCGCTGCCCGACCTGATCGCCGACGTCGAGCGCACCATCGGGCTCGACGTCGAGGTCGCGGTGCGCGCCGGCACCGGCGGCCGGGGCGGCGACGCCGGTCTGGCCCGCGGCCATCTCGACGCGCTCGGCGACGTGGCCGCCCGGTTCGCCCGCGACAGCGACAACGGCGCGCTGCCCGGCTTCCTCGCCTATCTCGCCGCCGCCGAAGACGAGGAGCGCGGGCTGGAGCCCGGGGAGGTCGAGGTGGTCGAGGGCGCGGTCCAGGTGCTCACCGCGCACGCCGCCAAGGGCCTCGAGTGGGACGTGGTCGCGGTCGCCGGCCTGACCCGCGGCGTCTGGCCCGGCACCGCCCGCGCGTCCGACCACTACCTGCACGGCCTGGGCGTGCTGCCGTTCCCGCTGCGCGGCGACGCCGGCGGGCTGCCCCGGTTCCCGCTCGACGACACCGGCGACCAGCGCGAGGTGATGACCGCGCTGAGCGAGTTCAACGAGGAGTGGAAAGCGCACGACGAGCGCGAGGAGCGCCGGCTGGCCTACGTCGCCGTGACCCGACCGCGACGACTGCTGCTCTGCTCGGGGTACTGGTGGGGCGAGGGCGTCAAGCGCCCGCGCGGACCGTCGCGGTTCCTGGTCGAGGTGCACGACGCCTGCCTCGCGGGCAGCGGGACGGTCGACGAGTGGGCACCGGAGCCCGCCGGCGAGTCCAACCCGATGGTCGAGGAGACGCCCAGCGCGGAGTGGCCCGGCGATCCGCTCGGTCCGCGCCGGGCGGGGATGACCGAGGCCGCGACCCTCGTGCGCCGCCTGATGACCGAGCCCGACGCCGACGCGCTGCTCGATCCGGCGGCCGCCGACGACGCCGCGCGCTGGCGGCGCGAGGTCGACCTGCTGATCGCCGAGCGCGACAAGTTGGTCCGCGGCCCCGGCCCGCTCGAGGTCGTGCTGCCCGACCACCTGACCGTCTCGCAGCTCGTGCTGCTGCAACGCGACCCGCAGGCGTTGGCCCGCTCGCTGCGCCGGCCGATGCCCTCCCGGCCCGACCCGTACGCCCGCCGGGGCACCGCCTTCCACACCTGGCTGGAGCAGCGGTTCGGCGCGGTCCGGCTGCTCGACGTCGACGAGCTGCCCGGTGCCGCCGACGAGGACGCCGCGCCCGACGAGGCGCTGGCCGAGCTCCAGGAGCTCTTCCTGGCCAGCGAGTGGGCCGACCGCACGCCGATCGAGGTCGAGGTGCCGTTCGCGACCGCGGTCGGCGGCGTCGTGCTGCGCGGCCGGATGGACGCGGTGTTCGCCGAGCCCGGCGACCGGTTCGACGTGGTCGACTGGAAGACCGGCCGCCGCCCGGCCGGTGCCGACGAGCGCGCTGCCGCGATCCAGCTCGCCGCGTACCGCCTGGCCTGGGCTCACCTGGCCGGCGTCCCGGTGGAGCGGGTCCGGGCGGCGTTCCACTACGTCCGCGACGGCGAGACCGTCCGCCCGGTCGACCTGCTCGACGCCGACGGGCTAGCGGCCCTGGTCACCGCCCTGCCCACGGTCTAGCCGGCGGAACGCGAGCTCGGCCAGCAGGGCGCTGCCGTCGGCGACGACCGCGTCGTCGAACATCGCGTCGGCCGAGTGGTTGGATGGTGCCGTGGCCGGGTCCAGCTCCGGCGGGCACGCGCCGAGGTTGAGGTAGGCGCCGGGCACCTTCTCCAGCACGAACGACATGTCCTCGGAGCCGGTCTTCGGGTTGACCAGCCACTGGTAGCGCTGCTGGCCGAACACCTCGGACGCGGTGGCGGCGGCGAACTCGGCCTCGGCGACGTCGTTGACCACCGCCGGGTAGCCGCGCTCGAAGTCCACCTCGACGTCGAGGCCGTGGGCCGTGGCGATGCCTCGGACGACCTCGGTCGTGCGGCGGACCAGCTTCTCGCGGGCCGGCGCCCCGAACGAGCGCAGCGAGGCGGAGAACTCGGCCGTCGACGGGATGACGTTGTCGACCGTGCCGGCGTGGAACTGGCCGACGGTGAGCACGACCGGGTCGAAGACGTCGAAGCCGCGGGTCACCATGGTCTGCAACGCCAGCACCATCTCGCAGGCCGCCGGGATCGGGTCGCGCGTGCGGAACGGCGTCGAGCCGTGGCCGCCGGAGCCGAGCACGCGCACCTTGCAGGTGTCGTGGGCGGCACCGAAGACGCCACGCCGGCCGAAGAACATCCCGCGCGGAAAGACCGCCGACACATGGAGGGCGTACGCGGCCACGGGTGGGTCGCCGGCCGCCGAGAGCAGCCCTTCGGCGAGCATCGGCTCGGCGCCGCCGGGACCCTCCTCGCCCGGCTGGAACATGAAGACGACGTCGCCCGCCAACTCGTCGCGCACCGCGCTGAGCAGCCGCACCGCTCCGACCAGGATCGCCATGTGCAGGTCGTGGCCGCAGGCGTGCATCGCGCCCGGGATCGTCGACGAATACGGCAGGCCGGTCCGTTCGGTCACCGGCAGCGCGTCCATGTCGCCGCGCAGCAGCACCGCCGGGCCGGGCCGGCCGCCCCGCAGCACCGCGACGACCGAGCTGAGCGCGCGCCCGGTGGTGACCTCGAGCGGCAGGTCGGCCAGCTCGGCGAGCACCGTCGCCTGCGTCTCCGGCAGCCGCAGGCCGATCTCGGGCCGCCGGTGCAAACGGCGACGCAGGTCCACCAGCTCCGGGCTGATCGTCTCCGCGGACTTCCGGAACTTCATCGCGCTCCTTCTCAGTCGACGCCCAACCTGATCAGGTCCAGCAACGCCGCGCCGTACGCCTCCTCGGCCGTGTCCGCCTCGAAGTCCAGCCGCCGGTCGCCGACTTCGAGCGCCACCCGCCAACCGCCGCCTGTGTGTTCCAGCATGTGGAACGTCCCACCCAGCAGCTCACGGAGCTGATCCTCGCGCGGCAGCCAGATCGCCTCGCTCTGCTCGAGGTCGTCCATCGCCCACTCGGTCGTGCCGTTGAAGCCGATCACCGGGCCGTCAGGCAGCTCGTGCACCGCGATGACCATGTCGCTCAGCACGAAGACCTCGTCGTCGAGGTCGCGGTCGGGAATGGCGAAGCGGTCGCCCGGCGCGGGCTTCCAGCGCAGGCCGGCGTCGCGGAGGCGGAGGGCGAGCGGCACGGGCAACACGCCCTCCATGGTGCCTCGGATGCTTCACTAGGTGTATGCCGAACGCCGAACGCTTCCCCGCCGGGGCAGTGACGCGGCTCGGCCCGCCGCCCTCCGACCTGCCACCACCACCACCACCACCGCCGTCGGAGGAGCCGCGTGGTCCCCGCAGGCTGTGGTGGTTCGCCGGCGCGGCGGCGTTGATCGTGCTGACCGGGCTCGTCGTGGTGATCGCGGCCCGCCCGGGAGTGAGCCGCCGGCCCGAGGCGCCGGTCGACGCGCGTCCGCCGCTGGCCCGGGCGTGTCCGCCGCCGCCGGACCTGCCCGGCACGGCCGCGCCCGCGACACCCCCGCCGACACCCGCGGGCACCCGGACGGTCGACGAGACGGCCGGGATCTCGTACCCGGCTTACGGGCCGCCGTGGGAGCGGTGGAACACGGTGTGGAACGCCGGTGACCTCCAGGTGCCCTACCGGGTCGGGCAACACTTCGTCACCGAAGCGGCGTACGACGGCCGCAGCGACTACCACGCCTCGGTGCTGTCCGGCGCGGTGCCGGCCGCGACAAACGACGCGTTCACCTTCGACCTGGAGTGCGTCGGTCGCCAGGTGGCCGCCGACGCGCGCGCCAACTACTACCCGCAACCTAACGAACAGGAGCTGATCCGCGACGAGCGGACCGTCCTGGGTGGACGACCGGCCTGGGTGACGGTGTTCCGCCTGCGGTTCAGCACGCCGGGACTGCGGGCCAAGAGCGAGCTCGTGGCGCTGGCCTGCATCGATGTGGGCAAGCCGACGGCGGCGGTGCTCTACGTGTCGGTGCCGGAGACCCATCACCAGTGGGACTGGGTGGCGAACGACGCATTGGCTGGAATGCGGCCGGTCTGAGCGTCAGGTTCGCGTGAGAGCGCGCTAACCTCGGCCCTGTGGCCCGCAGAATAAAGATCCCGGCGACCAAATATCCGGTCGAGCGGTTCACGCTCGACAACGGCCTGCGCGTGGTGTTGGCGCCCGATCGCAGCGCGCCGGTGGTCGGCGTCGCGGTGGTCTACGACGTCGGCATCCGCAGCGAGCCCGAGGGGCGCACCGGATTCGCGCACCTCTTCGAGCACCTGATGTTCCAGGGCTCGGAGAACCTCGAGAAGCTCGCCCACTTCCGGCACGTCCAGGGCGCCGGCGGCACCTTCAACGGCTCGACCCACCTCGACTACACCGACTACTTCGAGACGCTGCCGTCCGGCGCGCTGGAGCGGGCGCTTTTCCTCGAGGCCGACCGGATGCGCGGTCCCCGCCTGACCGAGGAGAACCTGCGCAACCAGGTCGACGTGGTCAAGGAGGAGATCCGGGTCAACGTCCTCAACCGGCCGTACGGCGGGTTCCCGTGGCTGACCCTGCCGCCGGTCATGTTCGACACGTTCCCGAACGCGCACGACGGGTACGGGTCGTTCGAGGACCTGGAGAGCGCCACGGTCGCCGACGCGGCCGAGTTCTTCGAGCGCTACTACGCCTGCGGCAACGCGGTGCTCTCGGTCGCCGGTGACCTCGATGTCGCCGAGGCCACCGAGATGATCAAGCGGCACTTCGGCGACGTGCCGGCCCGGCCCGCGCCGGCCCGCCCGGACTTCGACGAGCCCGACCTGACCAGCGAGCGGCGCGAGTCGTACACGGACCGGCTGGCTCCGCTGCCCGCGGTCGCCTCCGCCTGGCGCGTGCCGAGCCCGATCGACGACTTCGCCGGCTACCTGCCCTTCGTGGTGCTGGCCGAGGTGCTCACCGACGGCGACGCGTCGCGGCTGGTCGAGCGCCTGGTGCTGCGCGACCGCACGGTCACCAGCCTCGGCGGCTACATCGGGTTCATGGGCGAGCCGTTCGAGGTGCGCGACCCCACCGCCGCGCTCCTGCAATATCACCTGCCGCCCGGCGGCGACGTCGACAAGGTGCTGCGCGCCGCCGACGAGGAGCTCGAGCGGCTGGCCACCGACGGTCTGACCGCGGCCGAGCTCGGCCGGGTGCAGGCCCGCATGGCGACCCACCTGCTGCGCGACACCGACGCGGTGCTCGGCCGGGCGCTGCGGATCGCGGTGCTCGAGGAGCAGCGCGGCGAACCTGAGCTGATCAACGACCTGCCGCGCCTGATCGGCGAGGTCACGCCGGAGCAGGTCCGCGCGGCCGCGGCCACCCTGACCCCGCAGCGCCGGGCGTCGATCGAGGTCATCCCCGGAGGCGGAAAGTGAGCGACACGAAGCGCACGTTGCCGGCCCTCCTGCCGGCGGCGCCGATCAAGCTGCCGACCGAGTCCGAGCGGCGGCTGACCAACGGGCTGACCGTGATCGCGATCCGCCGGCCGGCGGTGCCGCTGGTCGAGGTCCGGCTGCGGCTGCCGTTCGCGAAGGCCAACCTCGCCCGCGGTGCGATGCTGTCGCACACGCTGTTCTCCGGCACGGCCGAGCTGTCCACCGTGGAGATCGCCGCCGAGCTCCAGTCGGTCGGCGGCGGCCTGTCCGCGTCGGTCGACCCGGACCGGCTGATGATCAGCGGCAACAGCCTGGCCGCCGGGCTCACCCGGATCCTGGAGATCCTCGGCGAGGTGCTGGACGGGGCGGCGTACCCCAGCGACGAGGTCGGCACCGAGCGGGACCGGCTGGTCGACCACATCCAGGTCGCCAAGAGCCAGCCCGCGCACCTGGCCCGCGAGGCGCTGCTGCGGCGGCTCTACGGGCGGCACCCGTACGCCGTGCAGACCCCGGAGCCGGAGCAGGTGCGCGCGGTCCGGCCGGCCCAGCTGCGGGCGCTGCACGCCGAACGGGTGCACCCGGCCGGCGCGACGCTCGTGCTCGTCGGCGACTTCCAGCCCAAGCGGGCACTCGACACCGCCGAGGCGGTGCTCGGCTCGTGGAACGGCGGCGGCAAGGACGTCTCGTTGCCGAACGCGCCGCAGCCCGAGCCCGGCCCGGTGCTGCTGGTCGACCGGCCCGACTCCGTGCAGTCGTCGCTGCGCATGGCGCTGCCCGCCGTGCCCCGGACCCACCCGGACCACGCCGCGCTCCAGTTGGCCAACCTGGTGTTCGGCGGCTACTTCTCGTCCCGCTGGGTCGAGAACATCCGCGAGGACAAGGGTTACACGTACGGGCCGCACTCGGTGATCGACCACTCGGCCGCGGGGTCGGTCGTGCTGCTCTCGGCCGAGGTCGCCACCGACGTGACCGGCCCGGCGCTGCTGGAGACGGTCTACGAGCTCGGCCGGATGGCCACCCTGCCGCCCGGTGAGGAAGAGCTGGAGCAGGCGCGGCAATACCTGCTCGGCACGCTGATGCTCGGTGTCTCGACCCAGAGCGGGATCGCCGCGCTGGCCACGACGTACGCCGGGGCGGGTCTGCGGTTGGACTTCCTCTCCGACTACACCGAGCAGGTGCGCACCGTGACGCGCGACGACGTCGCCGCCGCGGCCGCGAAGTACCTGGCACCGTCCGGCGCCGTGACCGTGATCCTCGGGGACGCGTCGAAGATCGAGGCGCCGGTGGCCACGCTGCGTGAGATCGAGGTGGAATGACCGCTGTCCCGCCCCTTGCCCGGGCCACGCTGGACCGGGCGGGGCACCGGCGGTCGGACCCGCATTGGCTCGAGTCGGTGTGGCCGTCCGCCCGGCTGCTGCGGGTCGACTCGACGACCGGCACGGCGCTGTTCCGCGACCTGGTCACCGGCGACGCGGCCGACGCCGCGGTAGGTGCCGTGCTGTCGCTGGTCGTCGGTGACACGTCCGATGTGGACCCGTCGACGGCGGTCCTGCTGGGTGTGGAGCCGGACGGGGTGGCGGTCTTCGCGGTCGACGGCACGCTGCCGGCGATCGAGGGGACGCGCCCGGCGAACCTGCGCGACGTCGGGCATCAGCTCAGCGACCGCGACGCGGGCCTGCTCACCACGGCGCTGGCGATTCTCAACTGGCACGCCCGCAGCCGCTACTCGGAACGGACGGGCCAGCCGACCACGATCGGCGACGCGGGTTGGTCGCGGGCGGACGCTTCAGGCAACCAGACCTGGCCGCGCACCGACCCCGCCATGATCGTGCTGGTCACCGACGGCGTTGCCGGCCCCGAGGGCCGTTGCCTGCTCGGCAACAACGCGACGTGGCCGAAGCAGCCGGGCTTCCGGCGCTTCTCGTGTCTCGCGGGTTACGTCGAGCCGGGCGAGTCCGCCGAGGCTGCGGTGACCCGTGAGGTCTCCGAGGAGGTCGGCATCGCGCTGGACCGGATCGACTACGTGGCCAGCCAGGCGTGGCCGTTCCCGGGCTCACTGATGCTGGCCTATACGGCGGTGGCGGATCCGGCGCAGCCGCTCAAGGTCGACCCGGCGGAGATCACCGAGGCCCGCTGGTTCACCCGGGCGGAGGTCCGCGAGTTGCTCGCGGGCGCGCGGGTGGACCTCGGCACCGCCGACGAGCCGGCACTCATGACGCTGCCGATGGAAGTCTCGATCGCGCACTACCTGATCGCGACCTGGGCCGGGGTCGGGTAACGCGGACCCGGCTGGTCAGGGGCCCGGGTTGTGGGTCCCTGACCATTGCGCGCGGGAGCAAACGGTCGTGCGCCCGACGGACGCGCGTAGATCCGCTTCTGCTTTATGCCGTTTCAAGCGAAGCGAGATGTGTCTTCACCTGGGTGATCGACGGGTTGGTGAGGGCGGTGCCGTCGTCGAACCGAAGTGTCGGAACTGTCTGGTTGCCGCCGTTGACGCTCATGACGTAGTCGGCCGAGGCCGGGTCGCGCTCGATGTCGATCACTTCGTACGCGATGCCCTCGCGGTCGAGCTGGGACTTCAGGCGGTGGCAGTAGCCGCACCACGAGGTGGAGTACATCGTCAACATCGAGCTTCCTCCGGGGGTTGGGGGGTCCTCCGTTGGAGAGAACGTCGGACCTGGCTGTCATGATTCCTGACTGTGGCGGTTGACTCTCCGGCGGAGCAGGTCCTCTCGGGCCTTGACCCCGAGCAGCGCACCGCTGTGACCGCGGCCGCCGGGCCGGTCTGCATCCTGGCCGGTGCCGGCACCGGTAAGACGCGGGCGATCACGCACCGCATCGCCTATCGCACGCTGCGTGGTGACATCGCGGGGCGGCATCTGTTGGCCGTCACGTTCACCGCGCGCGCCGCTGCCGAGATGCGCTCTCGGCTGGCGGCGCTGGGGGTCGGTGGGGTGCAGGCGCGCACGTTCCACGCGGCGGCCCTGCGACAGGTTCGCTACTTCGCGCCGCGCCTGCTCGCCGGGCGTGAGCTGCCCGAGCTCGTCGACAGCAAGGCGCGGCTGGTCGGGCTGGCCGCGGCCCGGGTGGGTGTGCGCACCGACCGCACCGGCGCGCGCGACCTGGCCGGTGAGATCGAGTGGGCCAAGTCGTCGCTGGTCGAGCCCGGTGAATACGTGGTCGCGGCGGCCAAGGCGACGCGCGAGACGCCGTTCGAGGCGGCCAAGGTGGCCGAGGTGTTCGCGGCCTACGAGCAGCTCAAGCGGGGCAACGGGGTGATCGACTTCGAAGACCTGCTGCGGGCCGCGGTGTGGGGGATCGAGGAGCACTCCGACGTCGCGGAGCAGGTGCGGGCGCAGTACCGGCATTTCGTGGTCGACGAGTACCAGGACGTCAACCCGTTGCAGCAACGGTTGCTCGACGCCTGGCTCGGCGGGCGCGACGACCTGACCGTGGTCGGCGACGCGTCGCAGACGATCTACTCGTTCACGGGCGCGACGTCCGCTTATCTGATCGACTTCCCGCGCAAGCGGCGTGACGCGGTGGTGGTCCGGCTGGTCCGCGACTACCGGTCGACGCCGCAGGTGGTCGGGCTGGCCAACGCGGTGATCCGGCAGGCCCGCGGCTCCGAGGCGCGGCTGCGGCTCGAGCTGATCGGCCAGCGGCCCTCGGGTGCCGAGCCGGAGCTGCGGATCTTCCAGGACGAGCCGGGGGAGGCGGCGGCGGTCGCGGCGCGCTGCCGTGCGCTTGTCGCCGCCGGCACTCCGGCCCGGGAGATCGCGGTGCTGTTCCGCACCAACGCGCAGTCCGAGACCTACGAGAAGGCGTTGGCCGAGGCCGAGGTGCCCTACGTGGTGCAGGGAGCCGAGCGGTTCTTCGAGCGCACCGAGATCCGACAGGCGGTGGTGGCGCTGCGGGCGGCCACCCGGTCGACCGACCCGGCCGAGCCGCTGGTGCGGTCGGTGGCCGCCGCGCTGGAGGCGGTCGGCTGGGCGCCTGAGCAGCGGCCACCCGGTGGCGCGGCACGCGAGCGGTGGGAGGCGCTGGCCGCGCTGGTGCAGGTCGCCGAGGAGTTCGCGGCCACGCCGGTGCTGCTGCCGATCGGCGAGGGCGCGGTGTCGTCGCGTACGCCCTCCCTCGCGGACTTCGTCGACGAGCTCGCGCGGCGGGCCGCGGCGCAGCACGCTCCGACCGTCGACGGCGTGACCCTGGCGTCGCTGCACTCGGCCAAGGGGCTCGAATGGGACGCCGTGTTCGTGGTCGGGCTTTCGGACGGCACCCTGCCCACGACCTACGCGAAGACTCCGGAGCAGGTCGAGGAGGAGCGCCGGCTGCTCTATGTCGGGGTGACTCGGGCGCGGGAGTGGCTCTGGCTGTCCTACGCGATCTCGCGCTCGCCGGGTGGGCGGCCCCGTCGGCCGTGTCGGTTCCTGCCGCAGTTCGACGGGCGGTCGGGTGGGTCCGGTGCCGGTGCTGGCTCCGGTTCTGGCGTGGCGCGGCTCAGTCGCAAAACTGACAGCAGGCCACCACGGATCGTGTCGTGCCGGGTCTGCGGTGCCACCCTGCTCGGCGGCGCCGACCGCAAGCTCGGCCGGTGCGCGACCTGTCCGTCCGATCTGGACGAAGAGCTGCTGGAGCGGCTCCAGGCCTGGCGGGCGCGCGTTTCCGCAGGTCAGCGCGTTCCGGCATACGTCGTCTTCACTGACGCGACGCTTGTGGCGATCGCCGAGCGCAAGCCCGCGCAGCGATCCGACCTGATCGCCATCGCCGGGATCGGGCCGCGGAAGCTGGGTCTCTACGGCGACGCGGCGCTGGCCCTGGTGGCCGGTGCGGCCGTTGATGATCTTGAGCCAGAAAAAACTTCTGCGAATGACCCGTAAAACCGTTTGCCCTCCCTCGGAGGGGAGGCATAGCCTCAGAGCACATCAGGAGAGAGCGCTGCTCAAACCTGGTTAGGCAGAGATATTCCGTTCGCATGACGAGTCAGCAGAGGGAGGTGGCCCCGGTGGCAAGCATCACGATGACCCGACCGTGGTCGCTGAGCGATGCCCCGTGCCCGGCTGAGGCTACGCGCCTCGCCGCGCCGGCTTTGGCTCCGATCGCGCCGGCCTATCTGGTCCAGGCTCAGGCCGAGCTGCTCCTGGTGCCGACTGCCGGCACGTTCCACGGGACCAATGTGTCCACGGTCAAGGGCATTCAGGTCAAGGGCGGCATGGATGTCCGCGGCGTTCCACCTCGAAGTAGGCCGGTCTAGCATCTAGACCTCCGGCTCGCTTCGAGGCCGCGGAACCCGCAACCCGGGATCCGCGGCCTCAGTTTTTTTGCTCCATCAGTTTTGCCGAAGCGGTCCATGAGACCGAACGCGAGAGAGAGGTGACCGGGCGATGAGCCTGGCCTTGGCCAACCCCGACGCGAAGAGCGTCGAGTTGGACGCGGAACTGCCTTGTCGGAAGTTCGACCCGGACCTGTGGTTCGCCGACGCACCGACCGAGCTCGAGCTGGCCAAGTCGCTCTGCGGGGACTGCCCGCTGCGCGTCGAGTGCCTGTCGGGTGCGGTCGAGCGTGCCGAGCCCTGGGGCGTCTGGGGCGGCGAGATCTTCGAGCGCGGCGCGGTCGTCCCCCGCAAGCGGCCCCGTGGCCGTCCGCGTAAGGAAGACGTCGCCCGCGACGCGGTCCTCCGAGTCGAGGTCGAGGCGCGGATGGCAGCCGAAGGGCTCGCCGAGCAGCCGCGCGTCGCGGTCCGACTGGCGGCCTGACATGTCAACGGTCCGCGTAAACCACACCAACACCAACGTCGAGAAACCGAGAACCAACGCCATGAACAGTGTGAACGGAGCCACGGAGATGAATCTCATCCAAGAAGCGTTGTCCCGAGCGCGAATGCGACTGCCTCAGACCGGCAGGAAGACGCGCTCTGAGGCCACCCGATCCGCCCGCAACATCGCCATGTCTGCCCGCCGCGAGTCGGCGCGCCAGATGGGTGGCTGGTAGATCACCGCTTTCCCACAAACGGCCCGCTCCCTTTCGGGGGCGGGCCGTTCTTTTCGGGTCATAACATCAAGATCAAGATCGGGTCCCGGGTTCGCGGTGGTCCGGACCGTTGCTCCCGCCGGGGACCGCTCGCTTCGCTTCGCTGCCAGCTTCGTCGTGGGTTCTTTGATGTCGGTGCCGCTCAGCGGGACGGCTTCCTCTTCGCCGGCGACTGGCTCGAGGGCGGCAACGCGTCGGTCGGGGCCGTCGTGCCCGCCAGTTCGTTAGCGGCTATCCCGTGGGCGCTACACCTCGACAGCACGTAGCGGGGCTTCCCGCCGGCGCCGGCGCGCCGATGTTGAGACCGCGCCGCTGGCCTGTGCCGTCGTCTGCCAGGTTGTGTCTTGGTGGCCGGTTACGGCGGTCAGACCGGCCGCCGTGACCACTATCGGCCGGCCGCCGCGCGCTGGCTTCGCGCCCTCGGCCGAATGTGCTTTTCAGCCGATGTCCCACGAGGCCAGGTGCGTGGTGCAGTGCAGGCAGCGGAACAGGTAGGCGGTGGGCTCGCCGGTGCGGTCGAAGCGCCGCATGAAGTTGTCGGCCTCCTCGGCCGGCCAGCCGCGTTCGAGGAGGTCGGTGCGAATAATGTCGTAGGCGTCCGGGTGTCGTTGCAGTTCCGCGTGGCCTGCCGGGCCCAGGTAGGCGGCGCCGTCGGCGCAGTGGTAGAGCCAGGACTCCTGTTGCCATCCGACGAAGCCCGGCGTGCGTTGGGTGATCTCTGTGACGACGTCGCGGGGCACGTCGTCCGGGACGCCGACCGCGTCGCTGAACTCAGCCGGCATCTCCAGCGTCTCGCCGTCGTGCAGCGGGACCGCGACGGTGCCGAGCGCCCGGGACGCCTCACCCGAGTGGATGCAGTCCAGGCAGAGGTTCTCCGCCCGCCGGCCGTAGATCGGTCCCGTGTAGCGGACCTCCCGGTGCTGTCCGCAGACGTGGCACACGAACTCCGCGCGCTCGGCCGAGCCGGTCGCGATCGGGTCGGGGTGGTAGCGGAACATCAGCCCGACAGACCGCCGCCGGTGAGCAGGGCTCGGGTGGCGTCCCAGCCTTCGACCGCCTGGTCCAGGGTGGCCAGGTCGGCCGGGCCGCGCAGGCGGCGCCACGGTGGTGCGGTCGCCACCTCGGCCGGGTTCGGCGCGTGCGGGCGGATGCTCGTCGCGGTCACATCGCCGTCGAGGTCGAGGTCCGGCAGCCAGCTCGGCGCCGGCAGACGGGACGCGACGCCGAGCAGGCCCGGTCCCTCGTTCGGGGCAATCGCGAGCGTCTTGGTGGTCAGCGGGCGAAACAGTTTGCCCAGGATGAGGCCGGGCAGGTCGGGCGCGTCGGCGGCGATCACCGCGGCCTGGTCGTACCCGTCCGCCTCGGCCGCCGCGAACGTGGCGTTGACGGTGGTCGACGGCACCTCGTACACCTGCATCGAAGGCCAGGCCACCGCCTCGGCGAGGGACCGATCAGCCGGCGTGGCGGCGATCGCCGGGTCGACCTCGTTGAGGGTCGCCAGCAGGTCGACGACGTCCTCGGCCAGCGCGTGGCGCCACTTCTCGAGTTCGATGCCGGGGGGTGCCCAGGTCACCTGGGTGAGCAGTACGACGATCACACGGCGGGTCACGGACCCAAGGTTATTTCAGTCCGCCAGGACCAGCCCCGTCGTGGCGGCCACGCCCTCGAGATAGCCCCGCGCCCGCTCCGTCTTGGGGTAGCGACCCACGAGGGCCCAGAAACGGGCGTTGTGGCTGGGGACGACGAGGTGCGCGAGCTCATGGAGCAGCACGTAGTCGATCACCCAGTCGGGCATCTCCTGGATCCGGTGCGAGATGCGAATCGACCGGTCAGCGGGCGTGCACGAGCCCCAGCGGCCGTTCTGGTTGGTCACCCAACGGACGCTCGCCGGTTGGGCGGCACGGGCGAACTCAGCGAGGTAGAGACCGATCAGGCGCTGGGAGCGGGCCTGCAGCTCGGCGTCGCTGCGGCTGAGGCGCTGCTCACGGGCCGCGAGACGGGCGAGCATCTTGTCAACCCACTCGGTCTCCTCGGCCCGGGAGAACTGGTCGGGTATGAGCACGACCACGCGCTCGCCGTCACGGTAGGCGGACACCGTCCGGCGCCGGCGCTGTGAGCGCCGTACCTCGACGACCGGCTTCCGTGTGGCGGCCATTACCGCACCCCGGAGCCCCGGGTTCCGTTCACGAAGGCACGCTAACCGGTAGGTGCCATGCCGCCGCAAGGGCCAACACACACGGTCACGCCGGGAAAGTGCTAGTTCACGCCGTGTCGTCCGGAAAAAATTTCGCGCGTACGCCGTTGGCGGTGGGTCCGCTGCGCCCCGAGGGACCCTACGGCACACGGTAAGGGATCCCACGCTCGGATGTGCCGTAAACGGCGTGATCCAGCTCGCACGAGCGCTTTGGTCGGCGTGTCTCGACCGAATCTGACTTATCCGGCCGAGTCCGACATGCACACTCGTCCCCGTCAGGTGTCGCATCGCACTACCAGCGGAGCCCCGTCCCTGGTGATGATCGGGTTCCTGACATGGAACCGCCCGCTTGTGGGTAGGGTCCGCGGACCGGCGGTCACACGTGTGACCGCGGAGAAGCCCCGACGTCGGCGCTCTTGTGCCGCACCCGGGCATTCGCCGGTGCGAAACCGGCGAACAAGACTAGGAGGGCATCGTGGCCGACAAGGCCCAGACCTACAACGGGTACTGCGTCAAGTGCAAGGAGAAGCGGGACTTCACGGGCACCGTCGAGGTGTCGAAGACCGGTATGAACATGGCCAAGGGCAAGTGCCCGGTTTGTGGCACCACTGTCAACCGGATCCTCGGCAAGGCGAAGGTCTGACCGGAAGTTCGCTCCGGCCCGAGGCCGGCGTGCTGACGCAACGACGGGAGAGGGCGGCCACGCGGCCGCCCTCTCCGGCGTCTCGGTACGAATACGGAGCGTCATCAAGATCGGGCGGTCACGTTACCGGCTGGTTGTGGATAACCCGCCGGAAGCTGTGGATAACCCCGTGTACATGACCCGCCACCTGTGGACAACGAGCCGACCGCCGCTAGGTGACGGTGACATTCTGTTACGCCGTGACGACGATTGGGTTGCTCCGGCCGACCCTCCTGCCAGGCCTGACCCGCATCCGCCGCGGCGACCGCACGCTGCAGTTCGGGGTGGATCCGGCGTTCGCGGTGCTGGTGGAGCTGGCCGACGAACGCACCGCGGGGGTCCTCGACCTGCTGGACGGATCGCACACCGAACGACAGATCCTGGCCGGCGCGCAGCGGCTCGGGGTGCGTCCGGGTGAGGTGCGCGACCTACTGACGACGCTCGCGGCCCACGGCCTGGTGGTCGCCGCTCACAGCCTGACACCACCGAGCGCCGCGCTTCACCTGCGCGCCGAGGCGGCCGCACTCGCGCTGCGCCAGGCGGAGCGAAGGGTCGCGGGGCGGTGGGCGCTACGCGGCCCCCTGAGCGCGCCAACCCCTGGCCCGCCCCGCCCCGTCCAGCCGCAAGGCCAGGCCGGGGTGTCGAGGCGAGGACGCGCGGCCTCTGCCGAGCGGTCATCGAATGAGCCGTTGCCCGGCGAAGCCGGCACAACGGAGCAGGCTTATCCCGGCCCGGCACCAGAAGGCCCGCGAGCGGCTGTGAGCGGCAACGAAGCGGTCGGGCCTTGCTGGACCTCGGGAGGTCCTTCTGACGCTCGGGATAGCGGCGAGCTGGTCGGGCCTGGTCGGACCTCGGGAGGCCCCTCCGGCGCACCGGGCGCCAGCGAGGTCACTGTCGCTGGCTCTGAGCCGGGAGGTCGGAATGGCCTTACCGCCGGGACCGAGACCGTAGGGCCGGACCGCGAGGCGGGAGGCTCGACCGGCACCTCCGCACGCGAAAGGTGGAGTTCCGCCCGCCGATCAGGGCGGACCGGCGCGTCCCGGCCCCGGACTGTGGCGAACACCACCGTTGGGTTGGTCACGCCCGCTCAGGTTCTGCGGCTGCGGGCCGCTGCTCGGGTTGTGGTCACCGGGCGTGGGCGGTTGGCGACCCCGATCGCGATCGCGCTGGCGCGGTCCGGTGTCGGTCACGTGCGGCCGGATCTGCCGGGGGTGGTCCGGCCTGAGGAGGCGGTACTCGGGCTCGAGCCGAGCGCCGTCGGCCAGCCGCGGTTCGCGGCTGTGGCCGCCGCCGTGAGCGCCGCGGGTGCGCGGCCGGGTCGGGCCAGAGCGCAGCTCGTCATCCAGGTCGGCGCTCAGCAGCCCGCCGACCTGGCCGCCGCCGCGTTGCGTCGCCGTGGGCAGGCCGTGCTCGCTGTCGAGCTTCGCGACGGCGCTCCCGTGATCGGGCCGTTCGTCGGGCCAGCCGGCTCGCCCTGCCTGAGCTGCCTCGACCACCACCGGGCGGAGCGTGACGACGCCTGGGCCGCCATCGCCGCCGGGTTGGCCACCGGGCCGCCGTCCGACGAGGCCGGTGACCTGGTCACGATCATGACCGCCGCCGCTCTCGGCGCGGCCGAGGCGTTGGCATACATCGACGGCGGTCGGCCTCGGACCTCCGGTGGCGCCGTGACGGTCGTCTCTCCCGGTGACCTGCGGTGGCGTCATTGGCCGCCACATCCGCGATGTTCCTGCGTACCCACCTAATTATGATCTTGGGTGTCCGGAAACTGTCAGTCACAATGATCTGGTGAGCGACATCCCGCGCCAGGCCGTTACCCGGACTGCCAAGCTCGCTTCCCTGCCACTCGGCTTCGCCGGGCGGGCCATGTTGGGCTTCGGCAAGCGGATGACCGGCATGGCGTCCGATGCGATCTCCGCCGAACTGCAGCAGCGCACCGCTGACCAGGTGTTCGCCGTGCTGGGCCAGCTCAAGGGCGGAGCGATGAAGTTCGGGCAGGCCCTGTCCGTCTTCGAGGCCGCGCTGCCCGAGGAGATGGCCGGGCCGTACCGCCAGGCCCTGACGAAGCTCCAGGAGTCCGCGCCGCCGCTGCCGGCCGCCAGTGTCCACCGGGTGCTCGCCGACCAGCTCGGCCCCGAGTGGCGCAAGCACTTCCTCGAGTTCGACGACCAGCCGGCCGCCGCCGCGAGCATCGGGCAGGTGCACAAGGCGCTCTGGAAGGGCCGCGCGAAGGGTGGCCGGCCGGTCGCGGTGAAGATCCAGTACCCAGGCGCCGGTGACGCCCTTCTGTCCGACCTCAAGCAGCTGTCGCGGCTCGGCGCGATGTTCAAGGCGATCCAGCCCGGGCTCGACATCAAGCCGCTGCTGGTCGAGCTGCGGGCGCGGATCAGCGAAGAGCTCGACTACGAGCTCGAGGCGAAGGCGCAGCGGGCGTTCGCGGCCGCGTACGCCGGTGACGACGAGATCCTCATCCCCAAGGTCGTGGCCCAGGCGCCGCGCGTGCTGGTCACCGAGTGGATCGAGGGCATGCCGCTCTCGAAGATCATCGCGAGCGGCGAGCAGGAGGAGCGCGACCTCGCTGGCGCCCGCATGGCGACCCTGCACTTCTCGGCGCCGGCCCGTGCCCGGATGCTGCACGCCGACCCGCACCCCGGCAACTTCCGGCTGATGCCCGACGGGAGGCTCGGCGTGGTCGACTTCGGTGCCGTCGCGCGGTTGCCCGAGGGACTGCCGGAGCCGGTCGGCCGGTTGACCCGGCTGGCGCTGGCGCACGAGGCCGACGCGGTCGTCGAAGGGCTGCGGGAAGAGGGCTTCCTGCGTCTCGAACAGGACATCGACGCCGAAGCCGTGCTCAACTTCCTGCTGCCGATGCTGGACCCGCTCGCGGCCGACGAGTTCCAGTTCACCCGGGCCTGGCTGCGCGGCGAGGCGGCCCGGCTGGCGAGCCCGAAGTCACCGGCGTTCCAGCTCAGCCGCCAGCTCAACCTGCCGCCGTCGTACCTGCTGATCCACCGGGTCACCCTCGGCTCGATCGGCGTCCTCTGCCAGCTCGAGGCGAAAGCGCCCTACCGCGCGATCGTGGAGGAGTGGGTGCCGGGGTTCGCCCCGGTCCCGTAAACGGCACTTGCCAGGCCCACGACGGGCCTGGCAAGCGGAGCGCAGCGGAGCGGTCTCTCGCGGGAGGAACGGTCCGGACCACCGCGAGCCCGAGTAATGGCTATTCGTCGTTCTTAGGTGGGTTCTCCTTCGGTCCCTCGGCGTCGCCGAAGTCGATGTCGCCCAGGTCGTCGAAGTCGCCGAGCCCGCCGTTGTCGAACTGGGACCGGGCGAACGCCTCCGGGTCCGCGAAGTCCTCGCCCGACGGCAGCAGGTCGGGGTGGTCCCACAGCCCGTCGCGTCCCTGCACGCCTCGGTGCTCGGTGACCGCGGCCCACAGCGCCGCCGCCTCGCGCAGCCGGCGTGGACGCAGCTCCAGGCCCACCAGCGCGGCGAAGGTCTGCTCGGCCGGGCCACCGGCCGCCCGGCGGCGCCGGAACGCCTCGGCCAGCCGGACCACGTTGGGCAGCCGGTCACCGACCGCCATGTCGACCACGTGCCCGACCCAGCCCTCGACCAGCGCCAGTGTGGTCTCCAGACGGGCCAGCGAGGCCTGCTGTGCCGGCGTGTCCTCCGGGGCGAAGATGCCCTCCAGAGCCAGTTCCTGCATCGACTCCGGGTTGGTCGGGTCGATGCGGCCCATCGCCTCCTCGATCGCCTCGCGGTTGACCGTGATGCCGTTGGCGTAGGTCTCGACCGAGTTGAGGATGTGGCCACGGAGCCAGGGGACGTGCTCGAACAGCCGTTGGTGCGCGGCCTCGCGCAGGGCGACGTAGAGCCGCACCTCGTCTTCCGGCAGCTCCAGGCCCGTGGCGAACTCACGGATGTTGGCCGGGATCAGCGCGCCCGTGCCGGCGGGGCCGAGCGGCAGGCCGATGTCGCCCGCCGAGAGCACCTCGGCGGCGAGCGAGCCGAGCGCCTGGCCGAGCTGGCCGCCGAACAGCGCGCCGCCCAGCGTGGTGACCATCGACTGCATCGGGCCGAGCTGGGCGCGGGCCTCCGGCGGCACCAGGTCGCCCATCGCGTTGACCATGCGCTCGGCGACGGGGTTGCAGAGCTTCTGCCAGACGTCGAGCGTCCGGTAGATCCACTCGTTGCGGTTCCAGGCGACCGCGGTCTTGACGCCCGAGGGCAGGGCCACGGCCTGCTCGAGCCAGAGATCAGCCAGGCGGAGGACCTCTTCCACGGCGTTTCGCTCGTACGGCGACACGGCGGGATCACCGGCCTGGGCGAGCTGTGCGGCGGCTACCTGGCGCGCCAGGTCCCAGTTGACCGGGCCGGAGCCCGGCGCGGCGAGCAGTTGCTGCAGTTGCGCCATGAACTGCTGCATCTGCTGCGGATCATTGGGGTCCGGCGGCTGGCCGCCCGGGAGCGCGAAGCCAAACGGAATATCAGGCACATGTCAACGGTACGCGCGTCGGGCGCGCAGGACCGTACCGCCTGCTTAAGCCCAGGGAGAACTCGGGGAACGCCATTCAGGGACGCTCGGTACGCTTCCCGCCATGAAAAGTCGTGGCGTGACGGTTCTGCTCGGTGCCGTGATCACGGTGCTGCTGAGCTTCGGGGTGCTTTCCGCCCCGGTTCCGTACGTCGTGCTCGGTCCCGGCCCCACCGTCAACACCCTGGGCAAAGAGGCCGACAAAGAGGTCATCCAGATCTCCGGCACACAGACCTTCTCCTCCGCCGGGCAACTCCGGCTGACCACCGTCAAGGTGTCGCCCGAAACCAAGCTCCTCCCCGCGATCGCCGGCTGGTTCTCGGACAAGCAGGCCGTCGTACCCAAGGAGTTGATCTACCCGCCGGACCAGACCGAGCAGCAGGTCGAGCAACAGAACGCCGAGGACTTCCAGGCGTCGCAGACCAGCGCCGAGACCGTCGCGCTGATGAAGCTCGGCTACCCGATCCAGGTCACGGTCAAGTCCGTGGCCAAGGACGGCGCCGCCAACTCCCTGCTCAACGCGGGCGACGTGATCACCTCGGTCGACGGCAAGGCGGTCAAGACGGCGCCCGACCTGACCGACGCGATCCGGGCCAAGCCGGCCGGCAGCACGATCACCATCGGCTACACCCGGGGTGGCCAGCCGGCCGAAACCCAGATCACCCCGAAGACGGTCGACGGTCAGCAGCGGATCGGCGTCGAGATCGAGCAGAAGCAGCCGCACCCGTTCGACCTCAAGTTCGACCTCGAGGACATCGGCGGACCCAGCGCCGGCCTGATGTTCACGCTCGGCATCATCGACAAGCTGGGCGCCGACGACCTGACCGGCGGCAAGATCATCGCTGGTACGGGCACGATCGACGACCAGGGCAACGTCGGCCCGATCGGCGGCATCCCCCAGAAGCTGGTCGGCGCCAAGGACGCCGGCGCGGTCGCCTTCCTGGTGCCCGCGGACAACTGCGAAGAAGCGAAGAACAACGCCGTCGACGGCCTGCCGATGTACAAGGTGGGCAACGTCGACGACGCCCTGGCCGCACTCAACGCGCTGAAGAGCGGCGGCTCGGCACCGATGTGCTAACCCCCCGTAGTCTGAACACCGCCCCCTAGCTAACCAAGCGTTGCGGAGCCAACTGTGGTCATGCGTAGCAGTCCCCTGCCGAGAATGAGCCGCCGTGGCCGCGTGACGGTCGGCGTGCTGGTCGGCGTCTTCGTGTTGTTCACCCTGCTCGGTTGGGGAGTCAACGCGTGGACCGACTGGCTGTGGTTCGACGAGGTGCACTACACCGGCGTGTTCACCGACGTCCTCACCACCCGCCTGTTGCTGTTCCTGGCGGTCGGTGCGGCGATGGCGATCGTCATCGGCGGCAACCTCTACCTGGCTTACCGGCTCCGTCCGCTGTTGCGGCCGCACTCGTCGGAGCAGCAGACGCTCGACCGCTACCGGGTCGCGCTGTCGCCGCGGATCGGCACCTGGGTCGCCATCGTCTCGATCGTGGTCGGCCTGTTCGCCGGGCTCTCGGCGCAGGGCCGTTGGGACACCTGGATGCTGTTCCGCAACGCGCAGCCGTTCGGCACCAAGGACCCGATCTTCAACATCGACGTCGGGTTCTACGTCTTCCAGTACCCGTTCTACAAGTACCTGCTCGGCGTCGGCTTCACCGCCGTCGTGCTCGCGGTCATCGGCTCGCTCGCGGTGCACTACATCTTCGGGGGCGTGCGGCTCCAGGGCGGCGGCGACCGCATCACCAACGCGGCCCGCGCGCACCTGACCACGCTGGTCGCGGTCTTCGTGCTGTTCAAGGCCGTCGCCTATGTGCTGGACCGGCGCGCGCTGCTGCTGTCCTACAACGAGGGCGCCAAGGTCTACGGCGCCGGCTACGCCGACGTCAACGCGCTGCTGCCGGCCAAGGAGATCCTCGGCTACATCTCGATCGTCGTCGCGATCGCGATCATCCTGTTCTCCAACGCCTTCATCCGGAACCTGGTCTGGCCGGGTGTCTCGCTCGCCCTGCTCGGCATCTCGGCGGTCGCGATCGGCGGCATCTACCCGTCGGCCGTGCAGAGCTTCACGGTCAACCCGAGCACGATCGACAAAGAGCGGCCGTACATCAAGAACAGCATCGAGGCGACCAGGGCCGCGTTCGGCATCAACGACGTCGACATCAACGCGTACCCGGGCAGCAGTCAACCGCCACCGGCGAGCCTGGCGACCGACACCTCGGTCGTGCCGAACATCCGGCTCCTCGACCCGCAGCTGCTCTCCGAGACCTACACGCAGCTCCAGCAGGCTCGTGGCTTCTACAACTTCGGCGACAAGCTCGACATCGACCGGTACGCGGTCAACGGCAAGACGCAGGACTACGTCGTCGGTGTCCGGGAGATCAACTACGACCGGCTGACGGCGCAGCAGAGCAACTGGCTCAACCGCCACACCATCTACACGCACGGGTACGGCGTGGTCGCGGCGCCGGCCAACGAGGTCTGCAACGAGCAGCCCAAGTTCGTGTCCGGCTTCCTGGGCGACGAGGGCACCGGCTGCCAGTCGGCCACCGAGGAGATCAAGACCGATCAGCCCCGGATCTACTACGGCGAGCAGATGGACGACGGTGACTACGCGGTCGTCGGCTCGCGGGGCAACGGCAGCAACGCCGAGTTCGACCGCCCGACCGGCAGCAAGGAGCAGTACTACACGTACGACGGCACCGGCGGTGTCCCGATCGGCTCGTTCGCGCGCCGGCTGCTCTACGCCGTGAAGATGCAGGAGACCAACTTCCTGCTCTCCGAGGCGGTCAACGACAACTCCAAGCTGATGTACGTCCGCAACCCGCGTGACCGGGTCGCCAAGGTCGCGCCCTTCCTCAAGCTCGACGGCGACCCGTACCCGGCGGTGGTCGGTGGTCGGGTGGTCTGGATCGTCGACGGCTACACGACGGCGGCCACCTATCCGAACTCCGAGCGGGTCAACCTGCAGTCGGTGACCAGCGACGAGCTGACCACCAGCGGCGCGGTGGTCGCACAGGCCCGGGAAGAGATCAACTACATCCGCAACTCGGTGAAGGCGACCGTCGACGCGTACGACGGGACGGTCAAGCTCTACGAGTACGACGACAAGGACCCGGTCCTGAAGGCCTGGAACCAGGCGTTCGGCGGGCACCTGATCGTGCCGAAGACGGAGATCCCGCAGGAGCTCTCCGACCACCTCCGCTACCCGGCCGACCTGTTCAAGGTGCAGCGGGACCTGCTCGCCCGGTACCACGTGACCGAGCCGAACGAGTTCTTCTCCGGGCAGGACTACTGGGAGGTGCCCAACGCGCCGGACGACCCGGACCGCGGGCAGAAGCAGCCGCCGTACTACCTGATGACCCAGATGCCGGGCCAGGACGAGCCGAGGTTCCAGCTCACGTCCGCGGTCACGCCACGCGGCCGGCAGAACCTGGCCGCGATCATCTCCGGGTCGTACGTGAACGGCCAACCGAAGCTCGAGGCGCTGGAGCTGCCCGACCAGTCGGTCGTCGCCGGCCCGGTGCAGGTCCATCAACAGATGACCAACACCACCGACGTACGTGGTCAGCTCTCGCTGCTCTCGGCCGACGGCAAGGCCACGGTGCAGTACGGAAACCTGCTCTCGCTGCCGTTCGACAACGGCATGCTCTACGTCGAGCCGGTCTACGTGAAGAGCAACTCGCAGAACGCCTACCCGTTGCTGCAACGCGTGCTGCTCTCCTACGGCGACGGCTCGAACGCGGTCCTGGCGCCCAACCTGCAACAGGGCATCAAGGACCTGGTGGCGAAGGGCGACGCGCAGAGACAGGCGGCCGGCGAGCCACCGAGCCAGCCGGAGCAGCCCGAGAACCCGCCACCCACCGGCGACCAACCACCACCGGCGATGTCACCGGAACTGGCCGCGGCGGGCCAGCGGTTGTCGGCCGCCATCGACGAGGTGAAGGCCGCGCAGGCGTCGGGCGACCTGGAGCGCTACGGCAAGGCGCTCGCCGACCTGGAGAAGGCCAGCGACGACTTCCAGGCGGCCCAGAAGGCGGCCAACAACCGCCCGGTGGGCTCCGGAACCACGCCGACGCCGACCGGGTCGCAGGCACCGCCGACGACACCGCCGTCACCGTCGGCGGGCTGATCTGAACGGGGGCCGGCGGCCACGCCGGCCCCCGTTTTGGCACCACGCAACAGGGTGCGCTAGTGTTAACAAGCCGACGCGGGGTGGAGCAGCTCGGTAGCTCGCTGGGCTCATAACCCAGAGGTCGCAGGTTCAAATCCTGTCCCCGCTACAAATGGAACGGCCCTCCAGAGATCATCTGGGGGGCCGTTTTCTATCGGGCCTCCAGGGCCGAGTGCACCCACCTGGACACCGCCGGGTTGGCGGGCAGGTCCGCGAGGTCGACGGCCACCCATCGCGCTTCGGCGATCTCGCCGTTGGGGCTGAGCTCGGCCGAGGTCGCGCGCAGAAGCACGATCTTCAGATGGCCTTGCTTGCCGCCGCTGGTGGTCAGGTGTTCCTCCAGCACCCGGGCGGACGGGTCCACCTCGATGCCCAGCTCTTCGGCGCACTCACGCCTGGCCGCCTGCTCCGGCGTCTCCCTGGCCGGCTTGTAGCCGCCTCCCGGCAGGCTCCACAGCGTCTGGTCGCCGTAGCTGTGCCGGACGAGGAGGACCCGGTCGGCGTCCGCCGGGTGCACGATCAGCGCCTTCACGCCGTACGTGGTCGGTTTGGCGATCAACCAGTACGCGCCGCGCAGGCGGTGGAGCAGTCTGAACGCGAGCGGTGGAGTCCTCATCCGGCCATCCAACCCCGTCGCCCGGTCAACGCCGGACCAGGTCCACGAGGTCGGCGATCCGGTCGTCAGGCCACCTCGACGTAGTCGAGCTCCGCCCAGCGGTTCCGGAACCCCAACCGGACCGTGTTGGTGCCGGCCGCGAGCGTGACGTCCGCCCGGACCTGGCGCCAGGTCTCCCAACCCGTGTTCGGGTACGTGACCACCTGCGCGGCACCACCGTTGACGCTCAGGGTGTGCTGCGCCTCGCCCAACCCGGCCGAGTATCCGATGTGGACCGTGTAGGAGCCCGCGCGGGGCGCGAAGACCGAGATGGCGACGGCGCTGTCCGCGTAGTCGATGTAGGCCACCGCCTGCCCCTGCGACGCCGTGGTCGTGGCGCGCACCGAGCAGTGCGTCAGGACCCCGCGCTCGGCCTCGTAGCGGACCCGGCTGCCACGCACCACGGGAAAGCCGCCGGACCAGCCGAGCGCGGCCACGTACATGCCGCGAGCACCGTTGTTGTTGATCCAGCCGTGGAAGACGAGGTGGTCGCCGCCGCTCTCCCGCACGACGTCCGCGCCGCCCGGCCCGCGCACCGTGCCGTCCAGGCTCGCGGTGGTCAGCAACGACCGATAAGCCTTCGTGTACGGCCCTGTCAGCGTGGTCGAGGTCGCATAGCTCGTCTGGTACGCGTCGCCGCCGTAGCCGCCGAGAGAGTAGAACAGCACGTACTGGCTGCCGACCTTCGTCAGCACCGGCGCCTCGATCACGCCGCTCTCCTCGGGGCGCCCGCTGCGCAGGAGCTCGACCCGCGCGCCCTGGAGGGTGACCCCGTCGGCCGCGACCCGTTGCAGCCAGAGGCTGGTCGGCTGCCCGATCGCGTTGCCGTCGTCCTTGTAGAGCAGGTAGCGCAGCCCGGTCGAGTCGGTGAAGCTCGACGCGTCGATGTCGCCGCCCTCGCCCGCGTCGCAGACCAGTGGGCCGGAGCCGACCGGGCTGAACGGGCCGAGCGGGGCGTTGGCGAGCGCGGCACCGAGGCACTGCCGGCCGGTCGCGACACTGCGGGCGGTGTAGTAGAGCAGGTAGCGACCGTCGGCCCGGACGGACACGTCGGGCGCCCAGGTGCGGCCGCCGCCGGCCCAGGCGCCCAGGGCCGGCAACGCGTCGGCGCGCCGGGTCCACGGGCCGGTCAACGCGGCGGCGGTGGCGACGGGCACGTTTCCGTTCCCGTTGTTGGTCGAGTAGGCGTAGTAGGTCGACCCGAACCGCGACACGTCGGGATCGGGAAAGTCGCTGCCGATCACGAGCGCCGGCGCCGTCGTGGCGGCGTGCGCTGCGGGTGCCACGACGGCGACGAGCGGAAGCGCTGTGACCAGAACGGCCAACCGCACGAGAAATCGACGCATGGCTATTTCTACCATGCCTGCCGTGCGGGGGCCGTTGCCGTTGTGCGGCCTAGAAGGCCGGCAGGACCGAGCCCTGGTACTTGTCCTCGATGAACTTCTTCACCTCGGGCGAGTGCAGGAGCTTCTCCAGCTTCACGATCCGCGGGTCGTTCTCGTCGCCCGTGCGGACGACGACCAGGTTCGCGTACGGGTTGTTCTCGCCCTTCTCCAGGGCGAGGGCGTCCTTGGCCGGGGTCAGACCGGTCTCGATCGCGTAGTTGCCGTTGATCACCGACGCGGCGGTGTCGTCGAGGCTGCGCGGAAGCTGGGCGGCCTCCAGCGGCTCGAACTTCAGGTTCTTCGGGTTGGAGGCGATGTCGGCCTCGGTGGCCTTCACGCCCGCGCCGTCCTTCAGGGTGATGACACCGTTGGCGGCCAACAGGTTCAGCGCCCGACCGGAGTTCGACGGGTCGTTCGGCACGCCCACCACGCCACCGACCGGGAGGTCGGCCAGCGACTTGACCTTCTTCGAGTAGACGCCCAGCGGCTCGATGTGCACCGGCTTCAGGGGCGTGAACTTGTAGCCCTTGGAGGCGACCTCTTCCTCCAGGTACGGGATGTGCTGGAAGTAGTTGGCGTCCAGCTGCTTGTCCTGCAGGGCCACGTTCGGCTGGATGTAGTCGCTGAACTCGACGATGTCGAGCTTCAGGCCCTCGGCGGGAGCCAGCTTGTCCGACACGTACTTGAGGATCTCGCCGTGCGGCACGGGGCTGACGCCGACCTTCAGCGGCGCGTCGGCCGACGATGCACCCGCCGATCCGGAGTCGGAGTCCGAGCCGCAGGCGGCCATGCCCAGACCCAGAACGAGACTGGCGGTGGCAGCGGCGGCGATGGCTATGGTGCGACGCACGGTGGAACCCTTCTTATCTGTGGGAAAGACGCCGGGCGACCAGGTCGCCGAGCATCTGGGCCAGCTGCACGAATACGACGAGCAGCACGACGGTGGCGATCATGACTCCGGTCTCGAAGCGCTGATAGCCGTAGCGGATGGCCAGGTCGCCGAGCCCGCCGCCGCCGACGACGCCGGCCATGGCGGAGTAGCCGACCAGTGCGACCACGGTGATGGTGAGGCCGGCGACCAGGCCCGGGCGGGCCTCGCGGAGCAGCACCTTGACGACGATCTCCCGGCGGGAGGCGCCCATCGCCCGAGCAGCGGCGACCACGTCACGGTTGACCTCGCGGATGGCCGTCTCGACGATGCGGGCGTAGAACGGGATCGCGCCGACGGTCAGCGGCACGATGGCCGCCGAGGTGCCGATGGTGGTGCCGACCACGGCCCGGGTGAACGGGATGATGGCGACGAGCAGGATGATGAACGGCAGCGACCGCCCAATGTTGACGATCAGGCCGAGCAGCGCGTTGACGGGCCGTGCCGCCAGCAGGCCGCCGCGGTCCGTCAGCACCAGCGCGACGCCGACCAGCAGGCCGCCGACGGCGGTGAGCAGGGTGGCCACCAGCACCATGTAGGCGCTTTCCTTGGTCGCCTCCCACAGCAGCGGGACCATCTCGGACCAGGTCACGGGTGCACCTCCACCGCGACGGCGCCGGCGCGCAGTTGCCGCAACGCCGGCTCGTTCGAGGCGGCGGACCCCGGCAGGGCCAGTCGCAGCCGCCCGGCACGTCCGCCGGCCAGCGTCTCGACCGAGCCGTCGAGGATGCGTACGTCGACGTCGTGTGCGCGGGCCACGTCGGAGATCAGCGAGCCGTCGCCGACCACCGTGACGTCGACGACGGTCGCGTCGGCGAGCACGGGCGGTGGTCCCAGGCGGAAGATCCCACGGGCGAGCGCGGAATCGGGACGTGCGAGCAGTTCGTGCACCGGCCCGGCCTCCGTGATCACGCCATCGCTCATGATCGCGACCGAGTCGCAGATCCGCTTCACGACCTCCATCTCGTGCGTGATCAGCAGGACGGTCAGGCCGAGACGCTGGTTGAGGTCCCGCAGCAGCGCCAGGATCGAGCCGGTCGTCTCCGGGTCGAGCGCCGAGGTCGCCTCGTCGGAGAGCAGCACCTTGGGCTCACCGGCCAGCGCGCGGGCGATGCCGACCCGCTGCTTCTGACCACCCGAGAGCTGCGCCGGGTACGCGCCGGCCCGATCGCCGAGCCCCACCAGGTCGAGCAGTTCGGCGACCCGCTCGGCGCGCTGCCGGCGCGGCATGCCCATGACCTCGAGCGGGAAGGAGACATTTCCGGCAGCGGTACGCGACGACAGCAGCGCGAAGTGCTGGTGGATCATGCCGATCCGCTGCCGGGCGGTACGCAGGCCGGCCTCGCTCAGCCCGGCGAGGTCGACGCCGTCGACGGTGATCGTGCCGGCGTCCGGCCGCTCGAGCATGTTCACGCAGCGCAACAGCGTGCTCTTGCCCGCGCCGCTGCGGCCGAGCACTCCGAAGACCTCGCCCGCGCGCACGGTCAGGTCGACGCCCGCCACCGCGGCGACGTCTCCGCCACGGCCTCGGTACGTCTTGCGCAGACCGTTGATGCGGATCACGGGGGCACGCCGTTCCTGAGAGTTGAGACACGACCGTGGATCCGCCGGCGCGGATCCACGGCCCCCTACCGTGCAGGCTGCGTGCGGCTTAACTCAACCGAACGTGATCAAACCCACATATCCTACTAGTTAGATAGAGATACTCGCGCCCCTCGCGTCACGGGGCTGCCAGCGCCTCGGTCGGCGCGAGCCGGGCCGCCCTGATCGCGGGATACAGGCCGGCGACGCCACCGATCAGGACCGTCGCGGCCACGCCGCCGGCCGTCGCCCAGCCGGGCACCGTGGTCGGCCAGTGCTGGTAGTACGCGTACCCCGTGGTCACGACGATCCCGAGCAGGACCCCGCCGATGCCGCCCAAGGCGGACAGCAGCAGCGACTCCGCCAGGAACTGGGTCCGGACCTGGCCACGGGTGGCGCCCAACGATCGGCGCAGGCCGATCTCGCCGCGCCGCTCGAGCACCGAGATGACCATCGTGTTGGCCACACCCACGCCGCCGACCAGCAGCGCCACCGCGCCCAGGCCGAGCAGCAGCCCGGTGAAGGCGGCGCCGGCCGCCCGCTGGGCGTTCAGCGCGTCCGACGGTCTCGACACGTCGACCTCGTTGGGGGCCGCCGGGTTCGCCGTGGGGCCGAGCACCGCCCGGACCGCCTCGACCTGGCTCTCCGCGGACCGGGTGTAGACGGTCGTCGGGTGGCCGTCGAAGCCGAACAGCCGCTCGGCGACCGGCCAACCCATGATCGCGGCGTCGTCCAGGTTCTCGGCCAGGGCGACGGGTTCCAGGATGCCGACCACCACGAACCGCTGACCACCGACGATGATCTCGACCTCGGGCCCGGCGTGGCTGATGCCGAGCCGCCGGGCGGCGGCGTCACCGAGGACGACGGCCGGGTAGCGCGCCGTCGCCTCGTTGAGCCAGACCCCGCTGCGGAGCTCCGCGGACACGGTCTCGGGCAGGTCGAGCCTTGCCGCGTACGTGGCGAGCCCGTTGGTCTGCGCCTCCGGGATCCGGTCGGTGCGGTAGACGCTGGCGCCGCCGACGGTGCCGACCGCGGAGGTCGACCGCACCGGCCCGATCCGCTCGATCATCGCCTCGGCCTCGGCCGGCAGGCTGGCGTCCTCACCGAAGATGGACTGGCCCGGCGAGACGGTCAGCAGGTTGGTGCCGAGCGCGGCGAGCTCGCGATCGAGATCGGCCCGCGACGACGCGGAGATCCCGACCACCGCGATCATCGCCGCGATCCCGATCGCGATGCCGAGAGCGGAGAGCAAGGCCCGGGTCGGCCGGGTACGCAGCCCCACCGCCCCCACCCGAAGAACGTCCCGCAACCGCAGCCGCGACGGCCGTAGGCGTGCCCGACCTGGTCTCCCGGCTCGCCCACCCCCGCTGCCGTCACCCTGCGCGGCCGTGCCGGCCTCACCTGGGTTGCTCATGGCTCGACCACCTCTCCGTCGCGCATTCGGATCTGGCGCGGCAGGCTTTCCGCTATCTCGCGGTCGTGGGTGATCACCACGACCGTCGTGCCGGCCGTGTGCAGGTCGCGCAGCAGGGACAGCACGCCCGCGCCGGCCGTCGAGTCGAGGTTGCCCGTCGGCTCATCGGCCAGCAGCACCCCCGGCTCACCGACGACCGCCCGGGCGATCGCCACCCGTTGCTTCTCGCCGCCCGACAGCTCGTGCGGCTCGTGGTCCAGCCGGTGGTCCAGGCCGACCCGCTCCAGGGCCGCCGCCGCGCGTTGCCGGCGCTCGGCGAGCCCGACACCCGCGTACAGCAGGCCGTCGGCGACGTTGTCCAGCGCGCTGACGCCGGGCGCCAGGTGGAACTGCTGGAAGACGAAGCCGATCCGGCGCGCCCGCAGCGCCGAGAGTTGCCGGTCGGAGAGCGCGGACACGTCGTGGCCGTCGACGACGACGGCACCCTCGGTCGGAGTGTCCAGGGTGCCGAGCAGGTGCAGCATCGTCGACTTCCCGGAGCCGGACGGGCCGACGATCGCGACGAGCTCGCCCTCGCCGAGATCCAGGCTGACGCCGCGGAGCGCTCTGACCCCGCCCGGGTAGGTCTTCGAGACGGCGCGGAGCTCGATCATTTCGGCATCCCCACCGTCGCGCCCTCGGTGACGCCGTCGCCGCTGACCTCGACCCGGCCGCCGGCGAACAGCCCCGTCTCGACCCGCGCGTAACGGGTGGTCGAACCCTCGACCAGCTCGACGCCGTAGCCGCCCTCGGCCAGCGCGACCAGCGCCGCCACCGGCACCGTCAGCACGTCGGCGTGCTGGGCGGCGGTGAACGTCACCTCGACCGCCGCGACGTCCAGCCCCGCGCCGGCCTTCGGGTCTGCGAGCGAGATCTGCGCCTCGATCTTGGTTTCGGGCGCTCCGTTGGGATCGTCGCTGGCCTCGATCACCGTGTAGACCCGTTGCACGGCGCCGTCCACCCGCTTGCCGTCGGGCAGTTCGACGGAGACCTTCGTGCCCTTCTTGGCCAGCCGCTGCTCCCCGATGTCGAGCTGCACGGTGATCACCCGGCTGGTCCCCGTGTACGCCAGCACCTCCTGGCCCGGCCCGGTCGCGCCGCCGAGCTTCGCCTGGACGCTGTCGACCCGCACCGGGCCGGGCGCGAAGACCACCCGGCCCAGCTCCACCCGCCCGGTCTCGGTGACGCCGAGGTCCTCCTGCCACTCGCGCACCGCGTCGGCCGTCGACGACGTGTACGAGTCGTCCGCCGTGAAGCCCGTGTAGCCCAAGGCGCGCAGGTTCGCTTCGAGCGCCTTGACGTCGGCGCCGTCGTCACCCGGGCCGAGGCTCCGGTAGGCCGGCACGCCGCCGTACATCAGGACGACCGGCTCGTTGTCCACCTTGTACAGAGCCTTACCCCGCTGGAAGACCGATCCGGCGTACGGCAGGGAGGTGACCGTGCCGGCGGAACGGCCCGTCAGCGCCGTCGTGTCGCCGTAGCCCAGGCTGCCGTCGACGGTCTGGGTGTCGTCGAGGGTCTGCCGCGTCACCGTGGCGGTCGCCGGTGGCAGGGCAGCCGCCGCGCCTCCCGCCTCCGGTTCGCCGAACCCGAAGCCGATGGTCGCCGCGGCCGCCGCACCGACCGCGAGCACCGTGACCGCGCCACCCGCGATCTTCGGTCCGCGGCCCCGGCGACGGCTCATCGCTCGGCTCCGGGCCGGCCGATTTTCGCGTCGCACGCCTCCTGGGCCTTCTTGAAGTCCGGGTCGCCGGCGATGTCACCGTCGATCCGTACGCCACCCTCGTCGGGGTTGGGGTCCGGGAACTTCTCGACGCCGTTGTCCCGCATGCACTGGGCGTGGTCGAGCATCTGCTCGCGGGCCTCCGGGTCGACCTGCCCGCCGGCTGGCCCGGACGGCGCGTACTCCTTGCAGGCCTCCTGCGCGGCCTCCACCTTCTCGCTGCCGCCAGGTCCGGCGTTGATCCGCTGGGTGATCCGCCCGCCGTCGATCTCGGGATCGGGCATGTCGACTCCGTGCTCGCGCATGCACTGCGCGAACTTCAGCGCCATCTCCTCGACGTCCTGCCTGTCCGGTTCCCCGCTCGTGGCCGCCGCACTCGGCGTGCCGCCGACCGACGCCACCCCGTCGTCGTCGCCCCCTCCCTTGCCTCCGCAGGCGGTCAGCGCCATGAGCAGCGCCAACGACAGCAGCGCGTGCCTAGTCTTCATGACATCTCCTGAGCCGGGGCGGGCCACGCGGATGCGGCCCGCTGTGACGGCGAAGTCAACGCCCCGGGCCGTTTCCGCGGCGCTTCCGAAAGCGCTAACAGCGAAGAAACAGGTTGGCTCGGCACCATGGGGTGATGCGGATCCTGGTGGTCGAGGACGAACGCCTCCTCGCCGAGGCGATCGCCGAGTGGTTGCGCGACGACGCGCACGCGGTCGACGTCGCCCTGGACGGCGACGCGGCACTGGAACGCCTGGCCGTCAACGACTACGACGTCGTGGTGCTCGACCGCGACCTGCCGAAGGTGCACGGCGACGACGTGTGCCGGGCCATGGTCGGCTCCGACACGACCGCCCGGGTCCTGATGCTGACCGCCGCGGCCGAGATCGGCGATCGGGTGGCCGGCTTGTCGTTGGGTGCCGACGACTACCTCCCCAAGCCGTTCGCCTTCGTGGAGCTGGCCGCGCGGGTGCAGGCGCTCGGTCGGCGGGCGCGTCCGGCCCTGCCGCCGGTGCTGCGCCGGGCCGGCATCCTGCTCGACACCGCGCGGCGTCAGGTCTTCCGTGACGACCGCTACGTACCTCTGTCCAAAAAGGAGTTCGGTGTGCTGGCCGAGCTGTTGCGCGCCGATGGTGCTGTGGTCAGCGCCGAGCAGCTGCTGGAGAAGGTCTGGGACGAGAACGCGGACCCGTTCACCTCGGCGGTCCGGCTCACCGTGCTCAAGCTGCGCCGCAAGCTCGGCGATCCGCCGGTCATCGAGACCCTGGCCGGAGAGGGGTACCGGATCTCATGAGGCGACTCTCCCTGCGTACCCGGCTGACCTTGGTCTATGGCGGTTTGTTCCTGGTCGGTGGCCTGGTGGTGCTCGGTGTGACCCACCTGCTGGTGGAGCAGCAGCTTCCGCGCGCGGGTGGCGTGATGGTCAACCGCCAGCTTGTCGGCCCGGTCGCGGCCTCCGACACGGTCTTCTTCAGGACCGCCGACGGCCAGCAGATCCCGGCGGAGGACATGCCCGAGTACATGGCGCGGGAGCAGTCGCAGGTTCGCGACGATGCGCTGACCTCGCAGCTCACCCAGGGTGGCATCGCGTTGGGCCTGGTCGGCAGCGCGGCGATCGGCCTGGGCTGGCTGATCGCCGGGCGGGTGCTCGCCCCGCTGCATCGGGTCACCGACACCGCTCGCCGGATCGCCCGGGGCGTCGACCTGAGCCTGCACGAGCGGATCGCCCTGACCGGCGCCGACCACGAGGTCAAGGAGCTGGCCGACACGTTCGACACGATGGTCGCGCGGCTGGACCGGTCGTTCGAGGGCCAGCGGCGGTTCGTGGCGAACGCCTCGCACGAGCTGCGTACACCGCTCACGTTGAACCGCGCCCTGGTCGAGGTGGCGATGAACCGCCGCACGGCCTCGGCCGACGTCGTCCAGCTCGGCGAGACCCTGCTGGAGATCAATAGCCGACAGGAACGGCTGATCACGGGGCTGTTGCTGCTCGCCCGCTCGGAACACGAGGTCGTCGACCGGCAGGAGATCGACCTGGCGGACATCGCCACGCACGTGGTGGCCCAGTCCCTGGACGAGGCCCGCGCGGCGTCGGTGACCCTGACGGAGGCGGCCGGCCCGGCCCTGACCGCCGGCGATCCGGTGCTGTTGGAGCGGTTGGCGCAGAACCTGGTGGAGAACGCCGTCCGGCACAACCACGCGGGCGGCCTGGCCCGGATCACCACCCGCTCCGGCCCTGGTGGAGGCGCTCTGATCGAGGTGGCGAACACGGGGCCGGTCATTCCCGCGTACGAGATCCCCGGTCTGTTCGAACCGTTCCGGCGCGTGGACGCGGAGCGCCTGGTCACCGCGAAGGGTGCCGGACTGGGGTTGTCGATCGTGCGCTCGGTGGCCCGTGCACACGGGGGCGAGGCCACCGCGCGCCCGAACCCCGGCGGCGGCCTGGTGGTGACGGTGACGCTTCCTAGCGCTCGAACAGCAGGTCCGCGGCCCGGGTGAGCACCTGCGACCGCGTGCGGTCGCCATGGTCGGCGGCGAGGAAGTGCGCGCCGATCGCCATGCAGAAGGCCAGGAGGCTGCGCGCCTCGACCTCGTCTTCGTCTTCGCAGAACGTCCCGATCAACTCGCGGAGCAGTCCCATCCGCCGGTTGTCGACCCGACGCAGCCGCTCGGCGACGCCCGCGTCCCGGCGCGCCCAGTCACGGACGGCGAGGTCGATCGGGCGGAGGCGGTCACTGGAGAAGGTGAGCAGACCGGCCCGCGTGATCCGGGCACGGGCGTCGCCGCCGGCGCGTTCGACCTCTTCGAGCACCTCGTCGGTGCTCTCCCGCTCCCAGGTGTCGAGCATGGCTTCGAGGAGTGCCTCGCGGTCGGCGAAGGACCCGTAGAAGCCGCCCTTGGTGACGCCGCGCTCCTTGGCGAGCGCCTCGACCCGAACCGCGTCCGGACCGCCGGCTGCCAAGGCCCGCAGGCCGGCCTCGACCCACTGGTCGCGCGTGGTGCGCGTCGCGCCCATGATTTTCGCCCGCCTTCTATATACGCCACCGTATAACAGGGGTTAGCCTGGTGTTATACGCCATCGTATACATCTGCGGGAGGCAGCGAGATGACCATCGTCCGGACCCACGAGATCCCCGCACCCGAGCGGGCCCTGAGCTCGCTGGCGGTTGTCGACTACGCCGACCACTTCACGCTGGCCACGGAGGTGAAGGCGACGGCGGAACAGTGGGCGAGAGCGATGTTCGGCGACACCCCGAGCGCCGGCGAGATCCTGATCTGGCGCGTGATCCTCGGGCTACGCCTGCGACGCGGCCGCTCACCGGACACGGTGGCGGGCTGGCGCATCGGCGCGCGCGGCGACGACTGGATCCGCCTGGAGGCGCAGTCGTGGTTCCTGAGCGCGAACCTGGTGGTGCACGCGCCGGTGGGGCGGGTGTCGCTCTGGACGTTCCTCCGCTACGGCGGGCCGGTGGGCCGCTACGCATGGCCGCCCCTGTCGGCCGTCCACCGTGGACTGGTGCCGGGCGTCCTCCGCACCGCGGCCTCCAGCATCCAACGGCGCGCTGACGATGCCCAGGTCTAGGGCACCCGGCGCGGTCAGCGGTGTTCGACCGTGAAGCCCAACTCGCCCAGGACCTTTACCGCACCCGACTTGCCGCCCTCGAAGTCGGCTGAGGCCAGGCGGTCGCCGGTCGCGAACTCGTAGGCCGTGCCCAGGATCGCCTTCGGTGGGTAGTGGCGGTTGTCGTCCACCAGGTCGTAGGTGGTCGTCGGGGCGAAGCCGTGTGCCGCGAAGAACTTGTCCGGACCCAGGCGGTCGTATTCCTTCATCGCGCGTACGACGTCCGTGTTCTTGACCTTGTTCCACTCCGGTGTCATCTGACTCTCCTCTCCAGGAAGTCGCGCATCAGGTCGACGACCGGGTTCAGGTGGCTTTCGAGCAGGAAGTGGCCGCCGTCGAGCAGGTGGATCTCGGCGTCTTGTGCGTCGGTGGCGAACGCCTGCGCGCCCGCGGGTCCGAAGATGCGGTCGTTGCGACCCCAGGCCGCCAGCACCGGCACGCCGCTCTCTCGAAGGTACGCGTGCACCTTCGGGTACAGCGGCAGGTTGTTGGCGTAGTCAGCGAACAGTTTGAGCTGGACCCGGTCGTTGCCGGGGCGGCTGACCAGTGCGTGGTCGTGCGTCCAGGTGTCAGGCGAGATCACGGACTCATCGGGTACGCCGTGCACGTACTGCCAACGGATCATGTCCAGGGACAACGCGCCGCGGACGCCGGCTTCGGCGGTCGGGTCGCGCCAGAAAGCGCGCACCGGAGCCCAGAACTCGTCGACCAGGCCGGCCTCGTAGCCGTTGCCGTTCTGGGTGATGATCGCGGTGATGGCGCCCGGCCGCGCCAGGGCGAGCCGCCAGCCGATGGGCGCGCCGTAGTCCTGGACGTAGGCGGCGTAGCGGTCGATCCCGAGCCGGCTGAGCAGCGCCGCCGTCAGGTCGGCCAGGCGGTCGAAGGTGTAGTCGAACTCATCGACCGGCGGCGCGTCCGAGAAGCCGAAGCCCTGGTGGTCCGGCGCGATCACGTGGTAGCGGTCGGCCAGCCGCGGGATCAAGTCGCGGAACATGAACGAGCTCGTCGGGAAGCCGTGCAGCAGCACCACGGCCGGGGCGTCGGGCGCGCCGGCCTCCCGGTAGAAGAGCCGATGGCCGTCGACGGTGGCGTACCGGTGATGCATCGTGCCTAACCTCCATGAGCCGTCAAGCTGGTTACATCTAGCAACCTAGGACCGCGTCGGCTAACCTGTCAACCAGTTCATGGAGGTTAGGAGAAAGATGGAGTCTGACGAGACGGTGCTGCTGGCCATCCTCAACAGCACGCCGGTCGTCGACGGGCAGCAGGTGGACGAGCTGGGCGACCCGGACTGGGCGATCCCGCTCGGCGGGCGCGGCACCCGCAGGGAGCGCGAACACGTCATGGCGGCCCGGGCCGCCCTGCAGGACGTCGTTCGTGGCGCTCGACCTCCGGAAACGCTGGCCCCCCTGCTCGACGGGGTCACACTCAAGCCGACCTGGACGGCGGCGGGCATCACCTGGCAGACCGACGTCCCCGCCGACCGCGACCTCGCCGTGCGCGCCGTGCTCACCTGGGACGCGCTGACCAAGGACAGCCCGGGCCGGCTGCGGCCGTGCGCCAACGACGAATGCCGGCTCTTCCTCGTCGACCACAGCCGCACCAACACCGCGCGCTGGTGCTCGATGGCCGTGTGCGGCAACCGGATGAAGGCTCGCCGGCACTACCACCGGAACCGTTAGAGAAGTGCGTTCAGCCGGGCCAGGTGCTCCCTGACCGGGCCGACGGTGAGCATGCCGCTGCCGGCGCCCGCCAGCTCACCGGCCGCAGGCGCGAGCGCGGCGTAGGCGCGGCGGATCCAGTCCCGGTCGTCGTGCCGGATGGCGGCCGCGCCCAGCAGGCACCACAGCGCCTCGAACAGCAGGTCGTGCGGTGGCTCCGGGGCATGTCGCAAGGCGGCGCGGTCGGTCAGCGGGCGCACCCACGGCTGGTACGGCCCCCAGTCCGTATCGGGCGCGGGCTCGATCGGTTGCCCGTGCCACACCCGCAGGCAGAGCAGCGCCAGCGGCAGCAGGCCGCGCTCGACTCCCGGCATGCCCGCGCCGGACAGGTCGGACGCCGCCGCCCGGTAGGCCACCTCCGCCGGGGCGCCCGTCGCGGCCAACCGCAGGGCCGCGTACCAGTGGGTGAAGGCGCCGACCAGCGGCCGGCCGTGGCGTTCGGCGAGGCGGTCCGCCGCGGCGGCGTGCTGGTCCGCCGTCGGGAAGTCCGCGAGCGCGCAGCGGGCCTGCATCCGCACGAGATGGCCGAGGATCTCGAAGGACGCCAGGCCGTGTGCGGCCGAGATCTCGACGAGCTCCGCGCCGATCCGGTCGCGCTCGGGCGCCAGCCCGGCCCGCTGGAACGACTGCATGAAGACGCCGTTGAGGACGAAGGCCAGCAGCGTCGGGTCGCCGAGCGGGCGGGCCAGGCGTTCGGCCTCGCGGGCGGCCGTGTGCCGGTCGATGCCTCGCGACTCGACCGCGACGGTGGCCAGCAGCCGGGCGCGCACCGAGTCCGGCGCCGCCGGCGGCAACACCGCCAGCGTCCGTTCGGCGGCGGCCACGATCGCCGCTGCCAGCTCCGGATCGTCGGACCTCGTCCAGATCGCGGGTACGTCGTACCCGCCGATCACCCGTGCCGTGAGCTCAGGATCGCCCAGCCGCTCGGCGGCCTCGATCGTCGCCAACCGCTGGACGCGCGCCGATTCCAGGCCGCCGCCGACGGCCAGGCCGCGCAGCAGGTCCACGGTGGACTCCAGCCGGGCCGGGCCGCCGGCCGTGACGGTGCGCTCGTATGCCGCGGCGACCAGCTCCCACGGGTCGCGGGCAGGCGGGTCCTGGCGGAGGATGTCGGACTCCAGCCGCCGCAGCGCCGGGCCGGGGTCGATGCCGAGTTGCTCGCGCAGCAGGTCCCGCGCCCGGCGCAGCACCGCCAAGGCGTCCGCTTGCCGGTTCGCCCGCCACAGCGCCTCGGCCAGCAGCCGCCAGGCATCCTCGCGCCACGGGTGGCCGGCCGCATGCGCGTCGAGGTCGGCCACCACGTCGACGGCCCGACCCAGCCCCAGCAATGCTTCGGCGCGCAGCTCGACCGCGTGCAGCCGGAGCTCCTCCAGGCGGGCACGCTCGTCGCGCGCCCAGGGCTCGTCCAGGCCGGCGTACGCGGGTCCGCGCCACCAACCCAGTGCCTCGGTGAGCCGGTCTGGTGCGGGCCGCGCGGCGACCACCGCCTCGAACCGCCATGCGTCGACCGCGTCCGGCTCCGCCCGCAGCGCGTACCCCGGGCCGTCGGTGACGAGCAGGCGCGGCGGCGTGCGGGGTGCGCGGTCGGGTTCCAACGCCCGGCGCAGCGCCGCCACGAACGTGCGCACCGCACTGACCGCACCCGGCGGCGGGTCGGTCCACAGGTCGTCGACCAGTCGGTCGACCGGGACCACCCGGCCGCGGGCGACCAGCAGGCGGGCCAGGACGGCCCGGTGCCGCGGGCCGCGCAGGTCGACCGGCGCATCGGGTGCGGACCACGCGACGACCGGCCCGAGGACGCCGAAACCGACAGACACGCAGCTCAACGTAGCGCGCTCATCGGTTGCTCATCCGTGATCGGCACGCTGGGCAGGACCGATCACGAAAGGACCCGCACGATGATTCCCGGTTTCGACCAGCATCGCGTCCAGGTGGACGAGGATGTCACGCTGCATGCCGCTGTGGGCGGTTCGGGCAGCCCGGTCGTGCTGCTGCACGGCTTTCCCCAGACCCACCTGATGTGGCGCCACGTGGCGGCCGACCTGGCCGCCGACTACACGGTGATCTGCCCGGACCTGCGCGGCTACGGCGCCAGCGACAAGCCCGTGGCGAGGGACGCCGACACGTACTCGAAGCGCACCATGGCCGCCGACGTCGTGGCCCTGGCGCGGACGCTCGGGCACGAGCGGTTCGCGCTCGCGGGGCACGACCGGGGCGCGCTCGTCGCCTTCCGTGCCGGCCTGGACCATCCCGACTCGATCAGCCGGCTGGCGATCCTGGACGTGCTGCCGACGCAGGACATGTGGGACGTGCTGCACGGCGTCAACGCGGCGGTCGCCTTCCACCTCTATCTGATGGCCCAGCCGCCGGGTCTGCCCGAGCGGATGATCGAGGCGACCGCCGACGAGTTCTTCGGCTCGTTCCTCGACGGGTGGGGCGGCGACCCTTCGGCGATTCCCGCGGGGGTACGCGCGGAGTATCTGGCCGCCTGCCGCGCGGCGGTGCCGTCGATCGTGGCTGACTACCGTGCTTCCGCCGGCATCGACGTGGAGCACGACCGGGCCGATCGCGCGGCCGGCCGGGTGCTGACCATGCCGGTCACCGTCGTGCAGCAGGACTGGGGCGCGGCACTCGGCTACGACGCGGCGGGGTTGTGGCGGGCGTGGGCGCCGGACCTGGTGCACCGCACCACGACCGCCGGGCACTTCATGGCCGAGCAGGCACCCGCCGAGATCGTCAAGGATCTTCGCGATCTGCTGAATCGATGACACGTACGGGTCAAGCGCACACGGCGTCCGTCGTGCCTGTCCGGGTTGCGCCTCTACGGTGGACAGCGATGCCGTAGGGAAGGGGTCACGACCCGTGCACGAGGTTTCGGAGTCGCCGGAGGAGTGGCCGGGCGACTACGCCGGCGACGAGCCGCTGCCGACCGTCCACCGCCGCGTGATGCTCACCGACCTGCCGGACAGCGGATTGGAAGAGATCGCCCGCCGACTCAAGCTCACCCTGCCGGAAGCGGAGCCGGAACCCGAGCCCGGCCGTGACCCCGAGCCCGAGGCCGAGTGGGAGCCCGAGCGGGACCAGACGCTGACCCCCGCAGCGGCGACCCCGGAATCGGCATCGACATCAGAGCCGGCGCAGTCACCGATGCCGGAGATCGTGGCAGTCCCGGAAATCACGGCGGTGCCGCCCTTCGTAGCGGTCCCGGCACGAGCGGCTTTGCCGGAACCCACGGCGATGCCGGGACCGCAGCCATTGGCGGCGCCGGCGTCCGTGTCGGGACCAGAGGCTGTGGCGGAACCAGCGGCGGTGCCGAAATTCGAGGCATTGGCGGGACCGGCGTCCGTGCCGGGATCCGAGGCGTTGGCGGGATCGGCGTCCGTGCCGGGGCCAGAGGCTTTCGCGGGACCGGCGTCCGTGCCGGAACCCGAGGCGTTGGCGGGACCGGCGTCCGTGTCCGAAGCAGAGGCTTCAACGGAAGCGATTGCGGTGCCGGGGCCGGCGGCAACGACGTCGCTAGGCGCGCTGCCGGGACCGGGGGCGCTAACGGCAGCCGGGTCGCTGCCGGCACCCGCGCCCGCGGTGGTCGACCGGGTGCCCGTGCTGGCCGGACTCCCGTTGGCCGAGCTCGAGGAGCTAGCCCACGAGCAGTTCGCGCGGGTCGTCCACGGCCCGGCGGAGGTGCCGGTGACGGACGAGCTTTACGAGCACCTTCGCGGTGCGGGGCTACAGCGGATCGACGCGTTCGCCTACCGGGTCGAGGACGGCAGGCCGGTAGTGGTCGTCCGGCCGTCCTCGGCCCCGGAAGGCGCGCGCACCCTGCACCGCGTAGTGCGCGCACCGTCCCGGCAGGCGGTCTGGCAGGTCGTGGACGTGTGGATCGGCGTACCGATCTCCACCGTCCGCAACCCCCCCTCCGACCTGCAAGAAGCCGTGTACTACGCGACGTACTAATCGATAAAGATCGTCTTCTTCTGGTTTTCGATGCTCTTCAGGATGTTCCCCGCGTCGCCGGGCTTGCGGACGAACTCCTGGAACGCCGGGATGATGACGGTCGAGGCGAAGTCCGGGCGGGTGTCGCGGTCCAGGAACTGGGCGATGTTCTTGGCGCTGCCGACCAGCTCCGCCGACTTCTTCTGGATCGGCGAATAGGCGCTGGTGTCGGCGTTCGTGTTCGACGAGATGAACGGCTCACCGAGCTTGCTCGCCTCCGCTGCCGCTGAAGGCGCGGCCAGGTACGCCAACAGCTTTTTGGCACCGGCCCCGTTCTTGGGCTTGGCGCTCATGCAGAACCCGTCGATCGGCGCGTCGATGGCGTCCGCGCCGACAGCCGGGTCGATCGCCGGGAAGGTGAACAGGTCGACGTCCTCGCGCTCGCCCTGCGGGAACTGGTCGATCAGGAAGGTGCCGAGCAGGTACATCCCGGCCTTCTTCCGCTGCAACGCCTGTGCGGCCTCCTGCCAGGTGCGGCCCAGCGCGTCGGGCTGGTGCAGGGGGAGCAGCTGCGCCCAGGTGTCGAAGACCTTCCTGACCTCGGCGCTCTCCCAGGAGCCCTTGCCGGCCATCAGGTCGATGTGGAACTGGTGGCCGTTGGTCCGCATGTTGAGGATGTCGAACGTGCCCATCGCGGGCCAGCCGTCCTTGTCGGCGAACGCGATCGGCACCAGGCCGTCGGCCTTCATCTTGTCGGCCAGCGTGGTGAGCTCGGCCAGCGTGGTCGGCACCGTGTAGCCGCGTTCGGCCCAGACGCTCTTGCGGTAGAACATCGCCCACGGGTAGTAGGACTGCGGCACGAAGTACTGCTTGCCGTCGTCACCCGTCGAGGCCGTCTTGAACGATTCAGCGACGCCGTCCAGGGGCCAGACGTCGCTGATGTCGCCGATCAGCCCGCGTCGGGCGAAGAACCGCATGCGGTAGCCGGCGAACCAGGAGAACACGTCGTCCGGACTGCCCTGCAGGTAGTTGTTGATGTTCTCCTGGAACGTGTTGTGGTCGATCTCGTTGAGCTTGACCGTGATCCCGGAGTTCTTGGCCTGGAAGTCGGCGACCGCGGCCTGGCGCTGCTTGGCGAACGTGGAGCCGACCTCGTTGGACCCGAAGGTCACCTCGCCGGTGCCGTCGCCGTCGCTGGTGCCGCCTCCGTCGTCGTCACCGCAGGCGGCGAGGGCGGGAGCGGCCGCGAGGCCGGCGGCACCGAGGAGCAGGGACCGCCGGGGTACGGGCATCCCGGCCAGGCGAGGTGCCGGTGAAGTCTGGTGTCTCATCCGATCCTCCAAGAGTCAGCACACAAGACGGGCGTCGGCCCAGTCGGCGTGGTCGAAGTCGATGCCGTTGCCGCCGTCACCGAGCACGAGGCGCAACGCGCCGCGGCCGGTCACGTTGAGGTCGACAACCGCCGGGCCGGACGCCACCGTCACGGCTGGGCTGGTGTAGAGGGTCACGCCGTCGGCCAGCACCGTGAAGACCACCCGCGCGGTGGCCGACGTGACCTCGGCGTCGATGCCCGCGACGGCCGTGAACCGCTCGCAGGAGCCACCGAGGTTGACGGTCAGGTCGCCGGGCGCGTGCCCGCCGATGCCGCGCACGTAGCTGACGCCACCGGAGGTCAGCACCGCGCCGTCGCCGGCGGCCTGCTCACCGTTGGACTGGTCGCGCTCGGCCGGCCCCCAGCCGTTGGTGCCGGTGAACGACGGGTTGGAGCCCGTGCCCGGGGCCGTGCAGGTGAGGGTGGCGCCACCCCAGTCGGCGTGGTCGTAGTTGGCGTTGTCACGCCCGTCGGTGACCCGAAGCTCCAATGTGGTGTATCCTCCGGTGGCCACCGAGAGCCGCGTCGGACCGTCGGCCGCGCGCTTGATCCCGCTGTAGGCGAGCAGCTTGCCGTCGCCGTACACCTGGAACCTGACCGATGCCGCCGCGTTGGTCACCTCGTCGTCGATGCCGACGTTGGCGGTGAACAGCGGGCACGCGCGACCGAGGTAGAGGTGCACCGCGCTGTCGGCGTGGGTGCCGACGCCTTTCGCGTAGGTGGTGCCGTTGATCGTCAGCGTGCCGCCGTCGCCCGCGGCCTGCTCGCCGTTGGCCCGGTTGCGCTCGGCCGGACCCCAGAAGTTGCTCGACGCGAGCCAGGCGAGGTCGCCGACCTGGTGGGTGCCGGCCGCCGGCGCGGCGGCCGGCGTGCCGGTGCGGTTGGCCCGGAACATCGCGACGCCGTGCGCCGGCACGGAGGCCGAGATCGCGCCGGTCGACGTCGAGGTGGCTCCGGTCCAGAGGTTGCGAAGCGAATATCCGGACGAGCCGCCGAGACCGACCTCGGCGGCGGACGTGGTGATGGTGGCGGTCGCGGCGGACCGGTTGAAGAGCACGACGGCCGCGCCACCGTCGCTCATCGGCTTGGCCCATACCTCGGTCTCGCCGAAGTCGCGCACCTTGCGCCCTTGCGAGCCGCCCCAGTCCTGGTTGACCGCGATCACCTCGGCGTTGCGGATGATGCTCAGGGTCGCGGTGGACATCGAGCGCAGGTCGTTGCCGAGCAGCATCGGCGAGTTGAGCAGCGCCCACAGGCTGAAGTGGGCGGTGTACTCGGTGGTGGTCATCCCGCCGTTGCCGACCTCGAGCATGTCGGGGTCGTTGAAGCCGTTGTTGCGGGCGAACGGCTCCAGCCCGTTCTGCTGGTCGAGCAGCGACAGCACGCTGCCCCAGTTGTCGGAGATGTCGCCGGTGGTGCGCCACAGGCTGCCGCCGACCTGCGGGGCGAAGACCCACGGGTCGGCCAGCCCCCAGTTGCAGATGCTGTAGACGATCGCGCGGCCACTGGCCTTGAGCGCGTCGCCCATCGCCTTGTAGCGGGCGGCGTCCGGCCGGCCCTGGTTGTTGCAGTTGTCGTACTTGAGGAGGTCGACCTCCCAGGCCGCGAAGGTGTTGGCGTCGACAACCTCGTGGTCGAGGCTGCCCGGAAGCCCCTGGCAGGTCGCGGTGCCGGCGGACTCGTAGATGCCGAGCTTGAGCCCGCGGGCGTGCACGTAGTCGGCGAGCGCCTTGATGCCGCCCGGAAAGCGGGTCGGGTGGGGTTGCAGCCGGCCCTGCGCGTCGCGGGTCGAGGCCATCCAGCAGTCGTCGATGTTGACGTAGCGGTAGCCGAGGTCGTCCAGGTTGTTGGCGACGATCGCGTCTGCGGTCTGTTTGATCAGGTTCTCGTCGATGTTGCAGCCGAACCGGTTCCAGCTGTTCCAGCCCATCGGTGGTGCGGTGATCGGGACCACCGGCGTCGCGGCCGACGCGGCGGTCGCGGTGACCGTCAGGGTCGAGGCAGCGAGCAGCAGGACGGCCAGGAACGAAAATGGCTTTCGCATGATATGCACCAATCTTCGTGCCGCTACAACGTTACGTCAGTAAATATTGATGGTTACGATCATGCAAGGTCTTCGATCGATGGAGGCGCCATGCGTATGCGAAGACGGCTGACACCGCGTGACCGGATCGTCGTCACGCTGATGATCGGCGTACCCCTCGTGTTCGTGGTCCTGCTCGTCTGGTTGCCGGCCCTCTCGTCGGTCGCGCTGTCGTTCTCGCGGTGGGAGGGCTTCGGCGGGCTGAGCTCGATCGACTGGATCGGGTTCGAGAACTACCGGAACATCGCCACGATCTACCCGCCGTTCTGGCCGGCGATCTGGCACAACCTGATCTGGGTCGGCTTCCTGTTCCTGATCCCCACGCCGCTCGGGATGTTCCTGGCCGTGCTGCTGGACAAGGAGATCCGCGGCAGCCGCCTCTACCAGACGGCGTTCTACCTGCCCGTCATCCTGTCGCTGGCGTTGACCGGCTTCATCTGGCAGCTCATCTACTCGCGCGACCAGGGGCTGCTCAACGCGGTGCTCGGCACCCAGATCGACTGGTACGGCGACCCGAACGTCAACCTGTGGGCGGTGCTCGTCGCCACGGGCTGGAAGCACACCGGCTACATCATGCTGATCTACCTGGCCGGGCTGAAGGCGGTCGACCCGGGGTTGCGGGAGGCGGCCCGGGTCGACGGCGCGAGCGAGCCACGGACCTTCTTCTCGATCGTCTTCCCGGCGCTCCGGCCGATCAACCTGATCGTCCTGGTCATCACGATCATCGAGTCGCTGCGGGCGTTCGACATCGTCTGGATCGTCAACAAGGGCCGCAACGGCCTCGAGGTGATCGCCGCGCTGGTCGCGCAGAACATCATCGGCGAGGCGAGCCGGATCGGCTTCGGCTCGGCGCTGGCGACCATCATGCTGCTGATCTCGTCGGTGTACGTCGTCATCCACCTGCGCGCGACCACGAGGGGAGAGGACCGGTGAAGCCGCGGTACGTGCTGCACGCGTTCCTCGCCGTGATGGCGGTGGGCTGGCTCGTGCCGCTGCTCTGGGGGCTGTTCAACTCGCTGCGCGACTACGACTACACCGGCACGCACGGCTACTTCTCGTTCGGCGGCTTCACGTTCCAGAACTACGTCGACGCTTGGCAGCGCGCCGAGTTCGGCGAGAAGTTCCTCAACTCGCTCTACATCACCGTGCCGGCCGTGGCGCTGACGCTGTTCCTGTCGTCGTGTGCCGCGTTCGTGCTGGCCCGCTTCAGCTTCAAGCTCAACCTGACGCTGCTCGGCGTCTTCGTCGCGGCCAACCTGCTGCCGCCGCAGGCGTTGCTGATCCCGGTCTACCGGGCGTTCCGGGAGCTGGAGCTGCTCAACAGCTACACCGGCCTGGTGCTCGTCAACACCGCGTTCCAGATGGGCTTCTGCACGCTGGTGCTGAGCAACTACATGAAGACCATCCCGCACGAGTTGTACGAGTCGGCGGAGGTCGACGGCGCCGGGGTGAGCCGGCAGTTCTTCACGCTGACCTTGCCGCTGGTGCGGCCGGCGCTGGCCGCCCTGACCACGTTGCAGGTCACCTGGATCTACAACGAGTTCTTCTGGGCCACGGTGCTGCTCCAGGACGGCGACAAGTTCCCGATCACGAGCTCGCTCAACAACCTGCGGGGCGAGTTCTTCACCGACTACAACCTGCTGTCCGCCGGCTCCATCATCGTCGCGCTGCCGACGCTGCTCGTCTTCTTCGTACTCCAGCGGCAGTTCGTGTCAGGTCTGACGTTGGGGTCGACCAAGGGCTGACTACTGCCCCGCGAGGGGCAGCACCGAGCCGGGCAGTCGGCCGGTCGGGCGGTAGACGACGCACATCACCACGCGGTCGCCGTCGGCCCAGGTCTCGGCGGTCGGCAGCACCGGGTAGAAGTCGAGACCGTCGGCGCCCGCGCCCCGCCACAGCTTGTGGAACGCCTGACCGCACCTGGCCGCACCCAGCTTCGCCACCGTCGCGCGGTCGAAGGCTCCTTCCGGCGCGTACATGAAGCCGTAGGCCTGGTTGTCGGCGCCTTCCTCGCACGGCACGTAGATGACCACGCGGTCGTCGGCCATCGGGTCGTACTCCGGATCGTCGAAGCACTCGGTCGCCTCGATGCTGAGCAGGCCGGTGGTCTCGGCGGTGAGGAAGGCGTCGGTCTTCTTTACCGGCGCGTCGGGAGGCGTGGCGAAGAGCGTTCCGAGAGCCAGCACGCTCGCCGCCATCCCGACCCAGCGGGAAACGGGCACCCCGGGAACCTAGGCGGCCGCGCTGAACGCCGGATGGCCGACGGGCGACGCCATCGTGACGGCCGGTCAGCCGGCTTTCAGGCGGCTTTCAGTTCACCCGCAGGACACGTCGAGGTCCGGCCTCGGTCGTTCGGCTTTGGCTCAATGCCCGTTGTCCCACCGTGCTCCTGTCGGTGGCTGATTCCCTGAGGGGGGAAACAACGTTGAGTGAGGTCAAGAGGCCTTGGAACACGGGTCGTCGCCGGGCGGCGGTGGCGGCCGTCGGTGCCGCCGCGCTGTTCGCCGGTGGCATCGCGTTCGGCCCGGCCGCGTTCGGTGACGCCGCGCCCACCAAGTTCCCGGCCGCCGAGCAGTACAAGCCGACCCCGGTGCCGGACCGTGTCATCCTGATCCCGACCGACAAGCCCGCCACCAGCCAGCGCGTCTCGTGGCGCGCCGAGGCGTCCGCGGAATGGGCGCAGGCCCAGATCCTCGAGGCGCCCAAGGCGCTCGGCGAGGTCGCGCCGGCCGCCGGCGCGGTGCGCACCGTGAAGGCGATCGCCAACACGCCGGTCAACACGTCGCTGGGGTACGCCTCGACGTACCACACGGTGGAGTTCACCGACCTCAAGCCCGCGACGCGGTACACCTACCGGGTCGGTGACGGCACCAACTGGAGCGAGTGGATCGACTTCACCACCGCGGCCGAGGGCTTCGAGCCGTTCTCGTTCATCTACTACGGCGACGCGCAGAACTACATCGACAGCGCCGTGCCGCGGGTGTTCCGCCAGGCGTTCGCCGACCGGCCGCAGGCCAAGCTGATCGTCAACGCCGGTGACCTCATCGACTCCGCGAACAGCGAGGAGCAGTGGGGGCAGTGGTACAACGCCGGCAGCTTCATCGACGGCCAGATCAACAACATCTCGATCACCGGTAACCACGAGTACAACGGCACGAGCCTGTCGTCGTTCTGGGCGCCGCAGTTCCCGTACCCGGACAACGGCCCGGCCGCGTGGGGCAACGAGCCGGCGCTCGACTCGACCGCGTACTCGGTCGACTACCAGGGTGTGCGGTTCATCGGGCTGAACACCAACGTCCAGAGCATCCCGCAGTACATGGACGCGCAGACCGCGTGGCTCGAGGGCCTGCTCAAGGACAACCCGAACAAGTGGACCGTCGTCACGTTCCACCACCCGGTCTACTCGACCGCCGAGGGCCGCAACAACCCGATCGTCCGGGCGCAGTGGGGTCCGCTGTTCGAGAAGTACGGCGTGGACCTCGTGCTCCAGGGCCACGACCACACGTACGGCCGCGGCAGCACGTTGGCCTCTCGCAAGTCCGCCACTGTGCACGACAGCACCGTGTACGCGGTCTCCGTGTCCGGCGGCAAGATGTACGACGTCGACGGTTCCGTGTGGACGGACAACGGCGCCGACATCATGGCCAAGGCCGAGGACTCGCAGCTGTACCAGATGATCGACGTCAAGGGCGACTCGTTGACGTACGAGGCCCGCTTCGCCAACGGCAAGCACTTCGACGGCGTGGTCGTCCGCAAGAACGACGCGGGCGAGCGGACCGTCAACGAGTGGCGTACGCCCGAGACCACCACGGGTGAGCACGTCATCGTCAGCACCACCTCCCCGAAGCCGGGCAGCAAGCTGGCCGTCACCGGCTACGGGTACGACCCGAACGAGTCGGTCGACATCTACCTGCGCAAGACCAGCACCGCGGAGGGCAAGCCGGGCATCCTGATCGCCACGAAGAAGGCAGACGAACTGGGCCGGCTGGACTACACGTTCACGCTGCCGTCGAGCGCGATGGGCGGCAGCCAGCACACCGTGTACCTGGAGAGCCGCACCCAGCAGATCTACAGCCCGGTCATCACCGTCAAGAAGTAGTTCGCTTTATGTGTTGCGGGCCGGCCCGTCTTGGGCCGGCCCGCTCTCTCATGGCCGCTTAGATGTGCAGGATGGCGTCGCAGTTCGCGATGGTCTCCGCGTCCAGTGGGAAGTAGCCCTGTTCCGGGGTCGGGTCGGTGCGGGTCGTCAGGGTTTGGTCGTTCAGGGCCGTCTCGATCGTGGATCGGTCCAGTAGTCCCGCGTGCGGTAGGGCCGCTTCGAAGGTGCCCTCGGGTGCGGGTGACAGGTTCAGGGTCGAGCTGGCGTCGAGGCTGCCGATGATGACCGCGTAGCGGGTGCCGAGCAGGGCCGAGACGATCGAGCCCGCCGATGACCACTCAAGGTCCATGCCGGCCAGGTTCCACCTGCTCGGGTGGCGTTGCAGGTGGCGGTTGTTCGCGTACACCAGGGTCGGGCCGCGGTGTTGTTCTTCCGTTCTGATGTCCAGCAGGTTGTGGGCCATCCAGGCGTCGCGGACACCGAGCAGGCGGGACGTGCGGGCCGCTTGCGGGGCCGGCGCCGCCGCTTCCGCGTGGTAGCCGAGCAGTCGCACCGCCACGTCCGCGTGCAGGTTCGCCCGGCGCCAATCCGCCAACGACGTGGTGGCGACCAAGCGCGGTGCGTTGGCGTACAACGCTGTTCTCAGGTCCTCGGCTATGCCGCGCAGGCGCAGGGCCTCGGGTGAGCGGCCTACCGAGCGGGTGTGGTCCATGATCGCGGACGGGTCGGACCAGCGCGGGTCGGCTCCGATGAGCTGGTCCAGGTCCACCGGCGGGTCCACGTGCTCGCTCAGGTAGGCCAGCACGTGCACTAGATAGCGGCGCGGGCTCGGTGCTCCCGTCATCTCCAGCGGCGCGTCGAAGCCGTGGAAGGTCAGTCGCTCCTCGGGCGGCCGGCCCGAGTTGTGGCTGCGCATCCACTCCACGAGCTCCGGGTTGCCCGGGAGGGTGCCGAAGCCGTGGCTGAAGGCGTCCGCCGGCAGCTCGTCGGTCGTGCCCTGGACGTACGCGTCGACTGCCAGAGCCGAGAGACGGTCCGACTCGTACGCGAACGAACGGAAACCGGCGGAGACCAGCTCCTGGAAGATCTCGTTGCGCGCGAAGGCGAAGGCCGGCTCTCCGTGGGTCGGCTCGCCGAGCGCCAACAGGTCACGACTGGCCAGGTGCTCCGAAACCGTCATGAGCCCGGACGTTACCTGCACCGGTGTGCGGGCACGCCGCTCCGCCCGCGTCGTCGGCACGTGAAGTTTTCTTTCACGTTTACCCTTGTCTCTTGAAAATTCCTCCATGTTCCGGTTGGCTCGCGGGCATGGGTATCCGTCTATCCAGCCGCCGCGTCGGTCCCGTGTTGCTCCCCCTGCTGGCCGTGCTGCTTGCCGGTGGGCCGGCGGTCGCGACGCCCGTCCCGCGCGTCGGCACCGGCGTCGCCGCGCCGGCCGTCACCTCTATCGAGACCGACCGGCGTACGCGGCCGGTCGCGCCCGGGTTGGAGCTCACCTCCTTCGACCGGCTCGACGCCAACGGCTGGATCCGCGCCGACGCCCTCACCGCCGACCTAGCCGGGGAGGGCCTGTCCGTCGGTTACCTCAACACCGGCGCGGTGGCCCGCACGGCTCCGCTGCGGGGTGTCGCCGACCAGGCCCGTGCGGTCGCCGCGGTCAACGGCGACTTCTTCGACATCAACCAGTCCGGGGCCGCGCAGGGCATCGGCGTACGCGACGGCGCGCTCGTGCAGTCCCCGGTCGCCGGGCATCCCGACGGTGTCGCTGTCGGGCCGGACGGGGTGGGGAGGGTCGTGCAGTTCTACTTCGACGGCACTGCGGCGCTGCCGACCGGGCCGGTCACACTGACCCAGTTCAACAACCTCGTGCAGGCCGGCGGCATCGGGGTCTTCACCGCTCTGTGGGGCGACTACGACCGGGCTCGTGCGGTGTCGGGCGCGACGCGGGTGACCGAGGTGACCCTGACCGGCGGGCGCGTGGCGACGGTGGCACCGGCGGCCGGCCGCGGACCGATCGCCGCCGGCACCACCGTCCTGCTCGGGCGCGACGCCGGTGCCGAGGCGCTGGCCGGGCTGCGGCCCGGTGACGCCGTCGACGTGACCTACCGCGCCCGGCCCGACGACGACCGGGCCGTCGCCGCCGCGATCGGTGGCAACCGGGTGTTGGTGCGGGACGGCGTGCCGCTCGACATCGGCGACGTGACGCCGGAGCCACGCACCGCGGTCGGCTTCTCCGCAGACGGCCGGAAAATGATCATGTTGACCGTGGACGGGCGGCAGGCTGACAGCCGTGGCGTCACGCTCACCGAGTTGGGCCGCCTGATGGCCTCGCTGGGCGCACACGACGCGCTCAACCTCGACGGTGGCGGTTCCTCGACGCTGGTCGCCCGCGAGCCCGGCGCCGCGGCCGTGCGGGTGGAGAACGCGCCCTCCGACGGGTCCGAGCGGCCAGTGCCCAACGGGCTGGCGATCTACGCACCGCAGGGCAGCGGGCGGCTGCGCGCCTACTGGGTGGAGACCGCGATCGACGCCGCCGCGGCGCCTGGGATCGGGCCGGTGCGCGGTGGCCGCCCGGACCGCGTCTTTCCGGGTCTGACCCGGCGGTTGACCGCGGCCGGCTACGACGAGACGTACGGACCGGCAACCGGCACCCCGACCTGGCGCGCGACCCACGGGACCGTGTCGGCGACCGGCGTGTTCCGCGGGGTGCTGCCGGGCGCGGCCACGGTGACCGCGGCCAAGGGCCGAGCCAGCGGGGACATCGACCTCGTCGTGCTCGGCCCACTGTCCAGGGTGGACGCGACCGCCGACAAGGTGGCGCTGGACGCGGCCGGCTCGTCCGGGACGTTCGGTGTCGTCGGCTTCGACGGTGAGGGCAACAGCGCCCCGATCGAGCCGGCCGACGTGCGCCTCGACTTCGACCCCGGGCTCGTCGACGTGGTGGCCGGTGCCAACGGGTTCTTCACCGTCAAGGCCGTGGCAGGCGCCGGAGCCGGGCTGATCACGGTGACCGTCGGCGGCCGCAGCACGGTCGTGCCCGTGTCGATCGGCCTGACCGACGTGCCGGTCGCGACGTTCGACGACGCCGCGGCGTGGAAGTTCAGCGCGGCGCGGGCCACCGGGTCGGTCGCACCGGCGCCGGGACACACGGGTGACGGGCTCCGGATGGCGTACGACTTCGGCCAGTCCACCGGCACCCGCGCGGCGTACGCGGACCCGCCACAGTGGATTCCCGTCGACGGGCAGCCACAGGCGTTCGGCATGTGGATCCATGGCAACGGCAAGGGGGAGTGGCCCAGTCTGCACCTGCACGACGCTCTCGACCAGCAACACGTGCTGCGCGGTCCCTACATCACCTGGACCGGCTGGCGCTACGCGGAGCTGGCGGTGCCGCCCGGTGTGCAGTATCCGGTGCGGATCCGCCGCTTCTACGTCGCCGAGACCGACCCGGCCAAGGCCTACCAGACCGACATCGTGATCGACGACATCGTGGCGCGGGTTGCGCCGCCGGTCGAGGTGCCACCGGAGCCGCCGCGCACCGACCGGATCGTGCTGCGGGACGGCACGGTCGACGGCGCGCCCTGGCGGCTCGCCGTGCTCTCCGACGCGCAGTTCGTGGCGGCGGACCCGAACAGCACCCAGGTCGAGCGGGTACGCCGCACGTTGCGGGAGATCCGCGCGGCCAGGCCCGACTTCCTGGTGATCAACGGCGATCTGGTGGACACCGCGTACGCGGCGGACTTCGCTCTGGCCAAGCAGATCCTCGACGAGGAGCTGGGCGGCACGCTGCCGTACTACTACGTGCCCGGCAACCACGAGGTCATGGGCGCGCCGATCACCAACTTCACGTCGGTGTTCGGTCCCACGTCGCGGGTGGTGGACCACCAGGGGACCCGGATCGTCACCCTCGACACCAGCGCGGGGGCGTTGGGCTTCGACCAGGTCGTGGCCCTGCGCGCGGCTCTGGACGCCGCCGCCACCGACCCGCGGGTCGGCTCGGTGGCGGTGTTCGAGCACCACCCGCCGAGGGACCCGACGCCGGCGAAGGCGAGCCAGCTCGGCGACCGCAAGCAGGCGGCGCTGGTCGAGCGGTGGCTGGCCGACTTCCAGCACCGCACCGGCAAGGGCGCGGCCTTCGTCGGCGCACACGTCGGCACGTTCCACGCGGACCGGGTGGACGGCGTCCCGTACCTGATCAACGGCAACAGCGGCAAGGAGCCGTCCACGGCCCCGCACCTCGGTGGCTTCACCGGGTGGACGATGCTGGGCGTCGACCCGGTCACTCCGGCCGAGGCGGCGCTGGCGCGGCTGAACCCGTTGACCGAGGGTCCACGATGGATCGACGCCGAGGTCAACCCGCACGTGGACGCGGTGGCGCTGGCCGTGCCGGCGACGGTCGCGGTCGGTGCTCCGGCCGCGGTGACCGCGACCCTGACGCAGCCGGGCGGGCGGTCGGTGCCGGTGGCGCCGCCGGTGACCGCGCACTGGTCGGGTTCGGCCGAGCTGCACGTCGGGTCGGCGCTGGGCATCCGCCCGGGTGACCGCGCCTGGTTCGACCCGGCGACCGGCCGCCTGACCGCCTTGCGCAGCAGCGGCACGGTGACGCTCGCGGTGACCGTCAACGGCGTCAAGGCGTCCGCGACGGTGGAGTTGCGGCGTTAGGGCAGTTGGGCCAGCGGTAGGGGGCCGCGGGTCTTGACCGTCCGGATGGCGAACGTGCTGTGCGCGTCGACGATCGACGGGATGGTCAGGATCTGGTCGATGAGCAGATGCTCGTACGCCGCCAGGTTGGCGACCGCGGCCTCGACCAGGATGTCCGCCTGGCCGGAGATCACGTGGCAGGCGACGATCTCCGGGATGGCAGTCAGCTCGGCCTCGATCCGGGCGGCGTTCTCGCGGGAGTGGCGGTCGACGCGCAACTCGACGAAGACGGTCAGGTCCAGGCCCAGCCGGGCGCGGTCGAGCTCCACCCGATAGCCGGCGATCAGGCCGTCCTGCTCGAGCGCCCGCACCCGGCGCAGGCAGGCCGACGGCGACAGGGCGACCGCCTCGGCCAGGTCGACGTTGGCGATCCGGCCGTCCTGCTGGAGCCGGGCCAGGATCGCGCGGTCGGTGCTGTCGTAACGGGTCATGGCAGATGATTGCGCGCTGGGGCGCCTGTGCGCAACGGGGTTGCGTGGAGATAGATTAGGCCGCGCACATTTGCCATCGCGGGCGGCGGCAACGTTGCCAGACTGCGGGGCATGACCAGCGACATCGGCATCGCCAGGGGCACCGCCCTCTACATCGGGGCCCTGCTCGGCCCCGGCCTGCTGCTGCTCCCGGGCCTGGCCGCGAGCCAGGCCGGCCCGGCCTCCGTGGTGGCGTGGGCGGCGCTGCTCGGAGCCTCGGCGCTGTTCGCCGTCGTGTTCGCCGCGCTCGGAGTGCGGCATCCGTCGGCCGGCGGCGTGTGGGGCTACGCCACGGCCGGCCTCGGCCACCGCGCCGGCCGGGTGGTGGCGTGGTGCTTCCTGGCCGGGGTGATCGGCGGTGCCCCGATCGTGTCCGTGGTCGGTGGCAACTACGTCGCCGAGCTCACCGGTGGCGGTGTCCGGGTCGCCGCGACGACCGCAGCCGTGCTGCTGGTCGGCTCGCTCGCGGTCACGGCGCGTGGGGTGCGCACCTCGGCCACCGTCCAGTTCGGACTCGTGGCCCTGCTGCTCGTGATCGTCGTCGGCGCGGTGGCGGGCGCCGCACCGGCCAGCCGGGCCGCCAATTGGACGCCGTTCGCACCGCACGGCTGGGTCGCGCTGGGTCCGACCGCGGCGACACTGATGCTGGCGTTCGTGGGCTGGGAGGCGATCGCGCCGCTCACGACCCGGTTCGCGCGGCCGCGCAGGCAGCTACCGGTGGTGATCGCCATCGCGTTCGCGGCCACGGCGGTCGTCTACCTGGCCTTGGGCTTCGTCACCGTCGGGGCGCTGGGGGAGCAAGCCGGCACCGAGGTGCCTCTCGCCGCCCTGCTCAGGATCGGCCTGGGCGACATCGGCACAGCGGTCGCCGCGATCGGGGCCGTGGTGCTCACGACCGGCGCGATGCTCGCCTACCTGGCCGGAGCGGCCAGCCTCGCCCGAGCCCTACGCCCGAACACCGAGGAGCGACACCTCCGCGCGCGCCAACCCGGCCCGGATTTGGCCCGCATCTCAGCCCGCGCGGAGTCCGCCGGCGGTGAGAGGTGGCGGCCCGTCCCGGCCCGGGACGAGGAAGCTTCGAGGCCTCCGGCGGCCGCGGAGCACGGCGGCGGCGATGAGCTGCGGCCTCGTCCGGCTCGGGCGTCGGTGCCCGGCGCCGGGCTGCCGTGGTGGTTGGGTGGTGGGGTTCTGGTTTCCGGTCTCGTGCTGATCCTGCCGTTGGCCACCGGCCGCATCGAGCTGGCCACCCTGGTCAACGTGCCCACCACGTTCTTCCTCGTGGTCTATCTGGGCTGCACGGCGGCCGGCTGGCGACTGTTGCGCGGCGCGCCGCGGATCTGCGCGGGCATCGCCTGCGTCATGGTGGCCGTGGTCCTGACCTTCTGCGGCTCGGCGCTCATCCCCGCCGCCGTGGTCACGACGGCCGCGGCCATCGGCCGCCGTAGGGCGCCGAGGGTGGCCGGACGGCCGCTTGAAGCCGCCCCGGACCCCGGTTAGTCTCGGCTCGAAACATTTTCGAGGTGGGAGAAAACCGGTGGTGGTCGAGGGCGAGCGGCGGGCAACGCTCGCGATGGTGGCGGAGTCGTGCGGTGTTTCGCTGCCGACCGTCTCCAAGGTGCTCAACGGCCGCGCCGACGTCGCCAGCGCCACCCGCGCCCGGGTCGAGGAGGCGTTGCGGGCGCACAACTACAGCCCGCCCGGGGCGCGCAGTCGGGGCACGTCCGCGCCCGTCCGCAGCGTCGAGCTGGTTTTCGACGACATCATCAGCCCGTACGCGACCGAAGTCCTCCACGGCGTCACCGACGGCGGCGACGAGCTCGGTGTCGACGTGGTCGTGCGCCGCCTGCCCACCCTGACCGACTCTCCGCCGCGCACCGAGGCCGCCTGGGCGCGCCGACTGACCGACGCCGGCCGTAAGGGCCTGATCGTGGTCACCTCCGAGCTGACCTCGCGCCAGCTCGCCGCCTTCGACCGGGCCGGGCTCTCGCTGGTCGTCATCGACCCGGTCAACCTCCCGCGCACCGACGTGGTCAGCGTCGGCGCGACCAACTGGAGCGGCGGGCTGGAGGCCACCGACCACCTGATCCGGCTCGGCCATCAGCGGATCGCCTTCGTCGGTGGGCCGGTCGCCTCGTCGCCGAGTCGGGCGCGGCTGCACGGCTACCGTGCGGCGTTGGAGAACGCCGGCATCCGATCCGACCCGGCACTGATCCGCAACGGCTCGTTCGACTTCCCGTCCGGGTTGATGCTCGGTGGCGAGCTACTCGACGCGGACGACCGGCCGACCGCCGTGTTCGCGGCCAGCGACCCGACCGCGATGGGCGTGTTCGCCGCGGCCATGGCGCGCGGGCTGAAAGTGCCGGAACAGCTGAGCATCGTCGGCTTCGACGACACCTACTTGACCGTGATGTCGACGCCGGCCCTGACGACGGTGCGGCAACCGTTGCGCGACATGGGCCGGGTCGCCCTGCGTACCCTGTTGCGCCTCATCGCCGGTGAGCCCCTCGACTCGCACCACGTGGAGCTGGCCACCAAGCTGGTCGTCCGCGAATCGACGGCCGCGCCGCCCTAGGTGTACTCGGTCAGCCGCGCGGTCGAGCCACGGACGATGAGCTCTGTCGCCAGCTCCACGTGGTGGGAGTCGAGCTTTTCCCCTGCGGCCAGCCGCAAAGCGGTGCGCAGCGCCACGCCGCCCATCTCGCGCAGCGGTTGCCGCACGGTGGTCAACGGAGGTGAGGAGAGGCGGGCGACCTCGGTGTCGTCGAAGCCGACCACGCTGAGGTCGTCGGGCACCCGCAGCCCGCGCGCCCGCGCGGCCTCGATCACGCCGGCGGCGGTCTCGTCGCTGCCGGCGAACACCGCCGTCGGTCGGGTCGGCAGGTCGAGCAGCGCGGCGCCGCCCTGGATGCCGTCCTGGTAGCGGAAGTCGCCCGTGTGCTGGTATTCGTCGGGCACCGGCACCCCGGCGGCCTCGAGCGCCGCCCGGTAGCCGTGCATCCGGGCCTGGTTGCAGGCCGACCGGGTCGAGCCACCGACGTAGCCGATCCGCCGGTGGCCCAGCGCCAGCAGATGCTGCGCCGCGGCCATCCCGCCCGCGAAGTTGGTCGAGCCGACGCTGGTGACCCGTTCGCGCTGGAGGTTGAGCGGGTCGATGACGACCAGCGGGAGCTGAGCCCGCGACAGGGCGGCCAGGTCGGCCGAGGTCAGCTCGTCGACCACCGCGATCACGGCGCGCCGGCCCGCGGCGGCCAGGTCGCGCGCCCAGCCCTTGGGGCGGCTGGCGTCGGCGCCGGCCGCGGTCCGCGGCCGGGTGCTGATGGCGACCGCGACGCCGGCTTCGCCGCCCGAGCCGAGCACACCCTGGATGATCTCGGTCGAGTACGCGTTGAGATCGCCCTTGAAGATCAACTCGATCCGGGCCGTGGCCGGGCTGCCCTTCGCCGCCGGCGACCGCCGGCCGATGTAGTCGTGCTGTTCGAGCAGCGACTCCACCAACGCGCGGGTCTCCGGACCGACGTCGGAGCGTCCGTTGACCACTTTGGACACGGTGGTCACCGAGACACCGGCTGACCTGGCGACCGTGGCCAGCGTCGCGCGGCCAACCTTGGGCGGCACGGACCTTCCTCTCATCACGGACCAGCGTCACCCGGGACCGGCGCGATCTCGACCGGTGTGTCGAAGTGCCGGTCGTGCCCGACGACGCGGGTCGGGCCGACGAGCCGTACCGTACCGTGCAGCGGCAGGTCCGCAGCGGAGGTGCCGACGAGCACGTCGATGTCGCCCGCCTCGACGATCCGGCGCAGGTCGCGGCCGGCGAACGCGGTGCGGTCGGTGTGCACCCGGAAGCGCACGTCGGCGGCCGCACCCGGCGCCAGGTCGACCCGGGCGAACCCGACCAGCTGCTTGACCGGGCGGACCACCTGGGCGACCAGGTCGTGCAGGTAGAGCTGGACGACCTCGGTGCCGGCCCGGTCACCGGTGTTGCGAACCCGCGCCGCCACCGTGAACTCGCCGTCCGTCGGCACCGTCGGCGCCGAGATCCGCAGGTCGTCGACCGCGAACGTGGTGTACGAGCGGCCGTGTCCGAAGGGGAACAGCGGCGTCGGGTCGAGGCTGCTGATGTCGGTGAGCTCGGCACCGAGCGGGGGTTGGAGGTAGGTGCCCGGCTGGCCGCCCGGCCCGCGCGGCACCTGCACCGGCAGCTTGCCGGTGGGCTGCACGCGACCGGAGAGCACGCCGGCGATCGCCGCGCCGCCCTCCTCGCCCGGCATGAACGCCTGCACCAGCCCGGCCGCCCGCCCGTGCACGTCGCCGAGCGCATAGGGCCGGCCGGAGACGACCACGACGACCACCGGGGTGCCGGTGTCCAGCAGCTCCGCCAGCAGCTCGCCCTGCACACCGGGAAGACGCAGGTCGGGTGCGTCGCAGCCCTCGCCGGACGTGCCGTGCGCGAACAGCCCGGCGATGTCGCCGACGAAGGCCACGACCACGTCGGCGTCGCGGGCCGCTTCGACCGCAGCCGCGAACCCCGACCGGTCGTCGCCCTCGATCTCGCAGCCGGCGGCGTGCGAGATGTCCACATCGGGCAGTTCGGCGCGCAGGGCGTCGAGCGCGGTCGGCACGTCGATGCCGAGACCAAGGCCCGGGTGCCGCGGCAGCACGTGGTTGGGGAAGGCGTAGCAACCCATGAAGGTGCGGGCCTGTGCGGCGCACGGGCCGACGACCGCGATCCGCCCGGCGGTGGGCAACGGCAGCGCACTGCCCGGGTCGAGCAGCACGATCGAGCGTTCGGCGATCTCCCGGGCCAGCGCCCGGTTGGCGGCCGAGTCGAGCTCGACGGTGGCAGCTCCGGCGACCGAGTCTTCCGGTGTCCACTCCGGATCGAGCAGGCCCAGCTCGACCTTCTGCGTGAGCAGTCGGCGGGCGGCCTGGTCGACCAGGGCCTCGGGCACCTCGCCGGACCGCACCTTCGCGAGCAGCGCCGCGCCGTAGCCGATGGTGTCGGGCAGCTCGACGTCGATGCCGGCGGCCAGGGCCAGCGCGCCGGCCTCGGCGTCGTCGGCGGCGATGTGGTGCATGGTCGCGAGGAACGGCACGGCCCAGTAGTCGGAGACCACCGTGCCGGCGAAGCCCCACGCGTCGCGAAGCACCTCGGTGAGCAGCCAGTGGTCGGCGCCGGCGGGCACCCCGTCGACGTCGGAGTAGGAGTTCATCACGGAGCCGGCGGCCGCGGTGGCCACCGCGGTCTCGAACGGCGGCAGGATGACGTCGACCAGCTCGCGCCGGCCCATGGACACCGGGCCGTGGTTGCGGGCGCCTCGGGAGGCCGAGTAACCGGCGAAGTGCTTGAGGGTGGCGATCACGCCGGCGCTCTGGAGGCCGCGAACGTAGGCGGAGCCGAGCATCGAGACCAGGTACGGGTCTTCGCCCATGGTCTCCTCGACCCGGCCCCAGCGGTAGTCGCGCACGACGTCGAGCACCGGCGAGAGGCCCTGGTGCACGCCGACGGCGGCCATGTCGCGGCCGATCGCGGCGGCCATCCGCTCGACGAGGTCGGGGGAGAACGTCGCGGCCCAGGCGATCGCGGCCGGGTAGACGGTCGCGCCGTAGGTGGTGAACCCGGTCAGGCACTCCTCGTGCACCAGCGCCGGGATGCGCAGCCGGTGGGCGTCGAGCACGACGTGGTGCTCGCGGACAAGCTCGGCCGCGCCTTCGGCGGCGGTGACCGGCGCGCTGCCGTAGACCCGCGTGAGGTGGCCGAGACCGTGCCGGCTGGCCACCTCGAGCGGCTTGTCGCCGGCCGAGAACACGTCCTGCATGGGTGCCACGTTGTGGTCGGGCGCGAAGACCTGCTCGGCCTCGTCGTCGTTCAGGTCCTTGCGGAGCCATCGGCTGCCCAGCTGGGCGAGCTTCTCCTCGAGGGTCATCGCGCCCAGGAGCAGCTCGACCCGGTCGGCGACCGGCCGGCTGACGTCGTGCCAGGGCTGGGTCTCGACCTGGACGGGCTGAGTTGCCACGGGGCGTGCCTCCTTTGCGCAAGATAAGGGTTGGTCTTCGAAACTTTCGAAGTTTCCGGTGCTCGCGGCCGACCGGGCAAGCCTTGCGCTGGCCTTACTTTCGCCGATCAGAACGTCAGCTTCAAGCCCTTGACACGTCGATGACGGAATCCTACGTTGACTTGAAAATTCTACGTTAATTTGCGAGATCACCGGCCGAAATTTCCCTGCCACGGCACCCTTCCGCACAGCCGTGGGAGCGCTCCATCTTGGCCGGTGACCCCTCGTGCTACTCGCCCGATCGAAACGCCGCGGTTGCCGCGGCACACGAGTACGGAGGTCAGCGTGGAGCGCAGCATCCTGTCCCGGCGGAATTTCCTAGGCCTTTCCATGGGCGCGGCCGCCGGCGTCGCGCTCGCCGGCTGTGGCAGTTCCGGCCCCAGCAGCAGCACCGGCGGCGGTGGCACGGCCGGATCGGCCAGCTACTGGTTCCTCACCGGCGCACCTGGTGAGGGCATCCGCACCAACACCGTCAACCGCTTCAACCAGGCGAACCCCGACAGCAAGATCACCGCGACGACGTTCCAGAACGACGCGTACAAGACGAAGATCAAGACGGCGATCGGTGCCGGCCAGGCGCCGACCATCATCTGGGGCTGGGGCGGCGGCACGCTCCGCACGTACGCCCAGGCCGGTCAGGTCGAGGACCTGACCTCGTGGTTCGGCGAGAACGCGGCGGTCAAGGACCGGCTGTTCCCGTCGTCGTTCGGCGCGGCCACCATCGACGGCAAGATCTACGCGATGCCGGCCGAGACGGTCCAGCCGATCGTCCTGTTCTACAACAAGCGCGCCTTCGAGAAGATCGGCGCCGAGCCCCCGCAGACCTGGGGCGACGTGATGGACCTCGTGCCCAAGTTCAACGCCAAGAACATCGCGCCGTTCTCGCTCGGCGGCCAGTCGCGCTGGACCAACATGATGTGGCTCGAGTTCCTCTTCGACCGCCTCGGCGGCAGCGAGGTCTTCCAGGCCGTGTTCGACGGCCAGAAGGACGCCTGGTCGAACCCGGCGTCGATCCAGGCGCTGACGATGGTGCAGGACCTGGTCAGGGCCAACGGCTTCATCAAGGGCTTCTCGTCGATCACCGCCGACTCCAACGCCGACCAGGCATTGCTCTACACGGGCAAGGCGGCGATGATGCTGCACGGCACGTGGACGTACGGCGGCATGGCGGCGGACGGAGGCGACTTCGTGTCCAGCGGCAGCTTGGGCTACATGAACTTCCCGCCGATCGACGGCGGCAAGGGTGACGTGTCCGACACGGTCGGCAACCCCGGGCAGTACTACTCCATCTCCTCGAAGGCCACGCCCGAGCAGAAGGAGACCGCGAAGAAGTTCTTCAAGGAAGCGGTGCTCGCCGACGCCGAGGTCAAGGAATGGGTCGACGCCGGCGCCGTCCCGATCGTCAAGGGCACCGAGAGCGCGTTCGGCGCGTCCAAGGACGCCGACTTCCTCAAGTTCGTCTACAACACCTCGGCCAACGCCAAGACCTTCGCGCAGTCGTGGGATCAGGCGCTGAGCCCGACCGCGGCGGAGAAGCTGCTCGACAACATCGCGCAGCTCTTCCAGCTGAAGATCACGCCGCAGAAGTGGGCGGAGAACATGAACGGGGTCATCGGGCAATGACATCTCTCGCTCCGCCCGCCCCGCGGGGGAGTACCGCGACCTCCGCCCAGGGCGGGCGGAGCGGGTCCGTCGCCTGGCTGGCCGCTCCCGCGTTCCTGATGTTCGTCGCGTTCGCGATCATCCCGCTGATCGGCGTGCTGGTGCTCAGCTTCACGCAGTGGGACGGCATCGGCGACATCCACGCGGCGGGCTTCGACAGTTGGCGCAGCGTGCTGCGCGACCCGGGCCTCGTACACGCCCTCTGGGTCACCTTCCTGATCATGATTTTGTCCTGGGCGTTCCAGACACCGTTGAGCCTGTTGATCGGCGTCTACCTGGCCACGCGCAGCCGCTATCGCGAGATCCTCGCGGTGATCTACTTCGTACCGCTGCTGCTGAGCTCGGCCGCCCTCGCCATCACCTACAAGGCTCTGCTCGACCCGAACTTCGGGCTCGGCGCGGGGCTCGGCATCCCGTTGCTCCAACAGGACTGGCTGGGTCGCGACAACCTGGCGCTCGGGGTGCTGGTGTTCGTGGTCTCCTGGCAGTTCATCCCGTTCCACTCGCTGATCTACCAGAGCGCCGTGCGGCAGATCCCGAAGACGATGTTCGAGGCGTCCGAGATCGACGGCGCCGGCCGGCTGCGGCAGTTCTTCAGCATCACGTTGCCCCAGCTCAAGTACACGGTGATCACGTCGTCGACGCTGATGGTGGTCGGGTCGCTGACCTTCTTCGACCTGATCTTCGTGCTCACCGGCGGCGGGCCGGGCGATGCCACCCGGGCGCTCGCGCTCGACATGTACAAGCGGGGCTTCCAGGCCAGCCTGATGGGCCCGGCGAGCGCGATCGCGGTGATCCTGGTGCTGGTCGGTCTCGGGCTCGCGCTGTTGCTGCGCCGCCTCGGCGGCCGCGACGCGACCGAGAGCCAGATGGAAGGCGTGTGACGTGGCGACGACTTTGACGACAGCACCCGGCACCACGACCCCGACCCGCCCGACGCAGCCGGCCGGCGGGGGCCGCCGACGCGGCAGGTTCAACCTGCCGGCCGGGTTCGCCGGGCTGATCTGGCTGGCGATCGTGGTGATCCCGCTCTACTGGATCCTCATCACCAGCCTCAAGACGCAGTCCAACTACTTCCTGAGCAACCCGTTCGCGCCGCCGACCGAACCGACCCTCGACAACTACCGGATGGTCATCGAGGCCGACTTCGTCCGGTACTTCTTCAACAGCGCGATCGTCACCGCCGGGGCCGTCATCCCCGCCGTGCTGATCTCGTTCATGGCCGCGTACGCCATCGTCCGCGCGAGCAACCGCAGCCGGTTCCTGCGCTCGGTGAACGCGGTGTTCCTCATGGGCCTGGCGATCCCGCTGCAGGCGGTGATCATCCCGGTCTACCTGATCATCATTCGCCTGAAGATGTACGACACCCTGCTCGCCATCATCCTGCCGTCGATCGCGTTCGCCATCCCGCTGTCGGTGCTGGTGCTCTCGAACTTCATCCGGGACGTGCCGCGCGAGCTGTTCGAGTCGATGCGGATGGACGGCGCCACCGAGTGGGGCACGCTCTGGCACCTGGCGTTCCCGCTGATCCGGCCGGCGCTGGTCACCGTCACCATCTACAACGGACTGTCCATCTGGAACGGATTCCTGCTGCCGCTGATCCTGACCCAGAGCCCGACGCAGCGCACGCTGCCACTGGCGCTGTGGACCTTCCAGGGGCAGTACAGCATCAACGTGCCGGCGGTGCTCGCGTCGGTGGTGCTGACCACGCTGCCGATCCTCGCGCTGTACGCGGTGGGCCGGCGCCAGCTGCTCAGCGGCCTCACGGCCGGTTTCAGCAAGTAACCGAGGTTCAACGTCCCGACGCGGGGTATGCGGCCCAGAACGGAGAATTTTCGCCGCGAAGGGGACATCGTGACCAGCACTGCGACCATCGCCGACCTGTCCACCGCCCGTGACGTGGCCCGGCAGCTCCGGGTCGACTCGGTGCGGACCAGCACCAGCGCCGGATCCGGCCACCCCACGTCGAGCATGTCGGCCGCCGACCTGCTCGCCGTGCTGGTCACCCGGCACCTGCGCTACGACTGGGACAACCCGGCGAACGACGCCAACGACCACCTGATCTTCTCCAAGGGGCACGCGTCGCCGCTGCTGTACTCCGTCTACAAGGCGACGGGCGTGGTCTCGGACGAGGAGCTGATGTCGGGCTACCGCAGGTTCGGGCAGCGGCTGCAGGGCCATCCGACGCCGGTGCTGCCCTGGGTCGACGTGGCCACCGGCTCGCTCGGCCAGGGCCTGCCGGACGGCGTCGGCGTCGCGCTGGCCGGGCGCTACCTCGACGAGGTGCCGTACCGCGTGTGGGTCCTCTGCGGCGACAGTGAGATGGCCGAGGGCTCGATGTGGGAGGCGCTCGACAAGGCCGCCTACTACCGGCTGGCCAACCTCGTGGCGATCGTCGACGTCAACCGGCTCGGCCAGAGCGGACCGACCGAACTGCAATGGGACCTCGACGCGTACGCCCGCCGGGCTTCGGCGTTCGGCGCCCGGGTGCTGGTGATCGACGGGCACGACCTCGAGGAGATCGACGAGGCCTACCGCTCGGCGACCGACCGCACGGACGACCGCCCGACCGTGATCCTCGCCCGTACCCTCAAGGGGCGCGGCTTCAGCGAGGTGGAGAACATGGAGGGCTGGCACGGCAAGCCGCTGCCGAAGGAGATGGCGGAGCGGGCGATCCGGGAGCTCGGTGGCGGGAGCGATCTGGTCGTGCGTGGGCCGATGCCGGCCGACGAAGCGCCGGTCTCGCGATCCGTGCAGGGCGGCACGGCGCCGGCGCTGCCCCAGTACACGGTCGGGGACAAGGTGGCCACCCGCCGGGCGTACGGGGACGCGCTGACCGCGCTGGGCGGCGGGAACACGCGGATCGTCGCGCTGGACGGCGAGGTCGGCAACTCGACGTACTCGGAGGAGTTCGCGAAGGCCTTCGGTGACCGGTTCTTCGAGATGTACATCGCCGAGCAGCAGATGATCGCCGCGGCCGTGGGGCTGAGCGTGCGGCACTACATCCCGTTCGCGTCGACGTTCGCCGCGTTCCTGTCCAGGGCGTACGACTTCATCCGCATGGCTTCCATCTCGCGTGCCGACATCCGGCTGGTCGGCTCGCACGCCGGAGTGGAGATCGGGGCCGACGGGCCGTCGCAGATGGCGCTCGAGGACCTGGCGATGCTGCGGGCGGTGCAGGGCTCGACGGTGCTCTACCCGAGCGACGCGGTCAGCACGGCGGTGCTCGTGGAGGCGATGGTCGAGCTCGACGGGGTCAGCTACCTGCGGACGACCCGGGGCGCATACCCGGTGCTCTACGACGCCGAGGAGAGCTTCCCGGTCGGTGGCAGCAAGGTGCTGCGGTCGGGGCCGGACGACGCCGTCACCCTGGTGGGCGCCGGGGTCACCCTGCACGAGTGCCTGGCCGCGGCCGAGCTGTTGTCGTCGGAGGGCATCGCCGCGCGGGTGATCGACCTGTACTCGGTCAAGCCGGTCGACACCGCGACCCTCAGCGAGGCCGTGGCCGCCACCGACGGCCGGATCATCGTCGCCGAGGACCACCATCCCGAGGGCGGGCTGGGGTCGGCGGTCGCCGAGGCGCTGCTCGCGGCCGGGTCGCCGGCTCTGCGCTTCACCCACCTCGCGGTGCGTGACCTGCCGGGGTCGGGCTCGACCGCGGAGCAGCTCGCGGCGGAGGAGATCGACGCGGACCACATCGCCGCGGCTGCTCGCGCGCTGGTCAGCTGAGCCCTAAGTGTGCAGGTGGCGCTGCCAGTCCTTGGGGACCTGGCCCTTGGGTCCGGGCACCGGCTGGTCGAGCGGATGGCTGTCCGGCCCGGCCAGCTCCGGACCCTCGAGGAACTCGTTGGTGCGGTAGTCGTAGAACCAGTCCTCGCCGGGTTCGAACGACTGGATGATCGAGTGCCCGTCGCCGGTGGCGTGCGCGGTGGCGTGCTGGGCGGGCGAGTTGTCGCAGCAGCCGATCTGGCCGCACGTGGCGCAACGCCGTAGGTGCAGCCACCAACCGCCACTGGCCAGGCATTCCGCGCAGCCGGCACCGGACGGTGGCACCTCGGGTCGGACTAGTGGTTCGGTCACGATTCCTCCTCGGTGATCCTTAACGATTAAGGTCTACCCGCATCGCGTCGGCTTTCACGTGAGTGCTCGATCACGCCGCGTAAGATCGCTGGGTGAGCGATCTGCTCAACAGCCTTGTCGACCAGCGGGCCATCCTCGTGTACGTGATCGTCGGCCTGGTGGTGTTCGCCGAAGACGCGTTGTTCTTCGGCTTCATCCTGCCGGGCGAGACGGCCGCGATCCTCGGCGGCGTCGCGGCCAGCCTCGGCCACGTCTCCGTGCTCTGGATGTCCGTGATCGTGGTGGCCGCGGCGATTCTCGGAGACACGGTGGGCTACGAGATCGGCTCGCGGTGGGGATACCGGCTGCTGCGGGTGAAGTGGCTCCAGAAACGTGAGAAACAAGTGGAGTCGGCCCGCTCGTTCTTAGCGCGGCGCGGCGGGCCGGCGGTCTTCTTCGGCCGGTTCATCGCGTTCCTGCGCGCGTTCGTGCCGTTCCTGGCCGGGGCCTCGCACATGCACTACCGGAGGTTCCTGGCCTACAACGCGGCGGGCGGTCTGGTCTGGGGTGCCGGGTCGGTGCTGCTGGGCTATCTGGCTGGCAACTCCTACTCGATGATCGAGGACGCGGTGGGGAAGTGGGCCGCGATCGCTGTCGCGGCGGTTGTGGTGGCCGCGTTGATCGCGTGGGCGATCTATCGCCGGGTCCGGGAGCGTCGGGGTCATTGAGGTCGGTGTGATCAGGACTTCGCGGCGGCCAGCTTCAGCGCCGCGCCAAGGTCAGCCGCGGTGAGCGCGCCATCGGGATCGACCAGCCACTGGATGGCCAAGCCGGCCAGCAGCGCCTGCGCCAACCCGCCGAGCAGCCGAGCCTCCTCGCCGTCGGCGCCCTCACCGAGCAATCCGGCCAGCTCGGCGCGGCCCTGGCGCTGCCCGGCGACCAGGAACTCGTGGATCTCCGGCAGCCGGTCGACCTGACCCGCCAGCTCGAACTGGGTCGTCCAGAGCGGCCGCTGCGAGCGCACCGAGGCGATGACCGCGGCCCAGACCGCCTCGGCGGACCCGTCGGTGGCCCGCAGCGTGGTCGCGAGCTCGGCGCCCCACTCCGCCAGCGCCTCCATCAGGGCCTGGTTGAGCAGCTCTCGGGTCGAGCCGAAGTGGTAGCCGATCGCCGCCAACGAGACGCCGGCGGCCGTGGCGATGTCGCGGGCCGTCGTGCGGGTGTAGCCGATGTCGTGCAGGCACGCCTTGGCCCCGGCGATCAGGCTCTCCCGGTTTCCCATGCGGAGATTGTACAAGTGTGCAAAACCCCGAAACCGCCTTGGTGCACGAGTTGTAACTGGCGGCCGGGCTCTGTGAACATAGAGGCATGACCGAGGAGTGCACCGCGCGAGAGGTGCTCGACCGGGTCGGCGGCAAGTGGAGCATCGCGATCATCCTGGCCGCGGCACAGGGGCCGGTGCGGTTCACCGAGCTCGAGCGGTCCATCGCCGGGATCAGCCGGCGGATGCTCGCACTCACCCTCAGAAACCTCGAACGCGACGGCCTGCTGACGCGCACCGTGTTTCCGACCGTCCCGCCGCGCGTCGAATACCTGGCGACGGACCTGTCCCGGGAGATCTACGACGCGCTGGTCACGTTGACGACCTGGGCCGAGCGGCACCGCGCGGAGATCGCCGCGGCCCGGGCCGCGTACGACCGGCGGGCGCTGGAATGACCTTGGAACTGGTCGCCGACTGCGGTCGGTGCGTGGGCCTCTGCTGCGTGGTCCCCGCGTTCGCCCGATCCGTCGACTTCGCCATCGACAAGCCGGCCCGCACGCCGTGCCCGAACCTCGGCGAAGACTCGCGTTGCGGGATCCACGCCAAGCTGCGCACCGAAGGGTTCCGCGGCTGCACGGTCTACGACTGCTTCGGCGCGGGCCAGCACCTCACCCAGGCGACCTTCGCCGGCGCCGACTGGCACGACCGGCCTGACCTCGCCCCGTCGATGTTCAGCGCGTTCCCGGTCATGCGCGAGCTGCACGAGCTGCTCTGGTACCTGACCGCGGCGCTCGAGTTGAAGCTGCCGCCGAAACAGCGCACCGCACTGACCGACGCACGACAGCGGACGCTCGGGCTGACCGAGGGGAGCGCGGAAGACCTGGCAAAGCTGGACCCCGCACCGCTCTGGGCGGCCGTCGGCGACCTGCTGCTGCGGGCGAGCGCGGCCGTGCGGGCGAAGGCACCCGGCCCGCGCCGCGAGCATCGGGGCGCTGACCTGGTGGGCAAGGACCTGCGGCGCACCGACCTGCGGGCAGCCAACCTGCGGGGCGCCTATCTCATCGGCGCCGACCTGCGCGGCGCGGACCTGGGCTGGGCCGACCTGATCGGTGCCGACCTGCGCGACGCCGACCTACGCGGCGCCCAGCTGCGCACCGCGCTGTTCCTCACGCGCGCCCAGATCGACTCCGCGAAAGGCGACGGGGCGACGGCGCTGCCCAAGGGCCTGCGCCGGCCGCCCCACTGGCCGAGCTAGCTGAGCTGCTCGGCCACCTCGAACTGCACCGCGCCGTTGGCGTCGACCGCGGCGTCGAGCGATTTGTCGTCGAGCACCCGGGCCGCTTCGCCGTCCAGGAACAGCCGGGCGCCGGACTGGTCGACGACCTGGTCGCCTTCCTGCGGCGACGTGGCCAGGCTCATCGTCAGCGCGCCCTGCGTCGGGTCGGACGCGATGCGCACGCCGGCGCCGTCCGGCAGGTTCTGCTGGCCGGTGAGGTCACGGATGACCGCTACGGCGTTGTCAGTCACTGCGAGCATGGTGAAACCCTCCAGATATGCGGCAGGGGAGAAGTTGAGACCGCAACTGACAGGGCCGTTCCTCACGGCAGGCGGGTCTGCGGCCGTCCATGACCCACGTAACCCTCCGTCGCCGGATCCCGCAACCCGAACGCGACTTATTCTGGCTTCATGAACCCGTTGCCCGGCTCTGTATCGATCCGCGAGGTCGCACCCCGAGATGGCCTCCAGAACGAGGATCCGGTGCCCACCGCGGCCAAGATCGAGCTGCTGGACGCGCTGTCCGGCACGGGCGTACGGCGGATCGAAGCGGTCTCGTTCGTGCACCCCAAGGCGATACCCCAGATGGCCGACGCCGACCAGGTGTGGGCGCGGGTACGCAAGTCGCCGGCCGTCCGGTATTCGGCGCTGGTGCCCAACTCGCGCGGTGCGCAGCGTGCCCTGGCCGCCGGGTTCACCGAGGTCGAGGTGGTCGTCTCGGCCAGCGACACGCACAACAAGCGCAACGTCAACCGCTCGACGGGCGAGTCGCTGGACGACATCGCCGCGCTGATCGACGAGCTGCACGGCGCCGGAGCCAGCGCTGAGGTGATCATCGCGACCAGCTTCGGCTGCCCGTTCGAGGGCGACGTCGACCCGAAGCGGGTCGCCGACATCGTCGACCGGGTGGTGGCCGACGGCGCCGACCGGATCGCGTTCGGCGACACCACCGGCATGGCCACCCCGCGGCGGGTCACCGACGTGCTCACCCTGGTCCGCGAGCGCCAGCCGGACATCCCGGTGCTGCTGCACTTCCACAACACCCGGGGTACGGCGTTGGCCAACATCCTGACCGCGATGGACCTGGGCATCACCGAGTTCGACGCGAGCGTCGGCGGGTTGGGCGGCTGCCCGTACGCCCCGGGCGCGACCGGCAACGTCGCCACCGAGGAGGTGGTGCACATGCTCGAGGACATGGGCATCGACACCGGCATCGACCTCGAGGCGCTGATCGAGGCGGCGGCGCTGGCCCAGCGGGTGGTCGGTCGCGAGCTTCCCTCGGGGGTGCTGCGCGCGGGGCCGCGTACCCGGCTCGCGTCGTGAACCCGGATGACCTGGTGCTTCTGCGCCGGTCACGAGACATGATCGACCGGGAGTACGCGCGCCCGCTCGACGTGCCGGCACTCGCGCGGGCGGCCCTGATGTCGCCGTCGCACTTCTCGCGGCGGTTCAAGGCGGCGTTCGGCGAGTCGCCGTACCAGTACCTGATGACCAGGCGGATCGAGCGCGCCCAGGCGCTGCTGCGCCGCGGGGACCTGTCGGTCACCGAGGTCTGCGTGGCCGTCGGTGCGACCTCACTGGGCTCGTTCAGCGCACGGTTCACCGAGCTCGTCGGCGAGAGCCCGTCGGCGTACAAGACGCGGGACCACGCGCCACTCGCGGCGGTGCCGGCCTGTTTCGCCAAACGGCTGACGCGGCCGACACGAGCACGAACGGAGAAGCGCGCCGCCGCGGCTTCGGCCTAGCGTCGGTGGCATGAACCTCTCGCTTTCGCACTGCTTCGTCACCGTCGACGACCAGGAGAAGACGCTCGCGTTCTATCGCGACGTGTTGGGTCTCGAGGTGCGCAACGACGTCGACATGACCGACTGGGGCATGCCCTGGCGCTGGCTGACCGTCGGCGCCCCGGGCCAGCCCGCCATCGAGATCGGGCTGGACACGATCGCCTCGAAGGCACCGGCCGACCAGCCGGCCCTGCGCGAGCTGATGGCCAAGGGCGCGCTGAGTGCGCTGATCTTCGACACCGACGACTGCGACGCGGCCTTCGAGCAGGTCCGTGCGTCCGGCGCCGAGGTGCTGCAGGAGCCGATCGACCAGCCGTACGGGGTGCGCGACTGCGCGTTCCGCGACCCGTCCGGCAACATGGTCCGCTTCAGCCAGCGGAGAGACCCCGAGTAGGGGCCCCTCCGCCGGTCAGTTCAGCCCAGGCCGGCCAGCGCGCGCCGGGTGAGCACGCCGGCCAGGTGGCGCCGGTAGTCGGCGCTGCCCAGCAGGTCGTCGCTCGGGTTCGTGCCGTCGGCCACCCGTGCCGCCGCGGCGCCGATCGCCTCGCGGCTGTCGGCGCCGGCCAGCGCCTCTTCCGTGGCGGTCGCCCGCAACGGTGTCGAGGCCATGTTGGTGAGTCCGACGCGGGCCTCGGCGATCGAGCCGTTGTCACGCCGGACCATGGCCGCCACGCCGACCAGGGCCCAGCCCTGCGCGACGCGGTTGAACTTCTGGTAGCTGCCCACCCAGGCGCCCTGCTTCGGCACGCGCACCGAGACCAGGACCTCGTCGGGCGCGACGGCGCTCGTCAGGTAGTCGACGAAGAACTCGCTCGCCGGCACGACGCGGCGGCCGACGGGACCGGCGATCTCCATCGAAGCGCCGAGCACGAGCGCCACCGCCGGCAGGTCGCCGGCCGGGTCGGCGTGGGCCAGCGAGCCCGCGAACGTGCCGCGTTGGCGCACCTGCCGGTCAGCCACCGTCCCGGTGGCCTGAGCCAGCAGCGGCAGGTGTTCGTTGACCAGCGGGTCGCGCAGCACCGTCGCGTGGGTGACCATCGCGCCGATGACCAGGGCGTCGCCGTCGTCACGGATCTGGCGTAGCTCGGCGATGCCGCCGAGGTCGACCAGCGTGCTCGGTGCCGCGAACCGCATGCGCAGCAACGGGATCAGGCTCTGCCCGCCCGCGATCACCTTGGCGTCCTCGCCTGCGGCGCCCAGGGTCGAGACCGCCTCGTCGACCGTGGTCGGCGCGGCGTAGTCGAACGACGGTGGGATCATGCCGCACCTCCCTGGATGGCCCGCCAGACCCGCTCCGGCGTGCACGGCATCGCGATGTCGTTGACACCCATCGGGCGCAGCGCGTCGACGATCGCGTTGACGACCGCGGGTGTCGAGGCGATGGTGCCGGCCTCGCCGACGCCCTTCGTCCCTAGTGGATGGTCCGGAGCCGGGCTCTCGGTGCGGTCGGTGACGAACTCCGGCAGGTCGGCCGCCGTCGGCAGCGTGTAGTCGACGAACGTGCCGGTCATCAGGTTGCCGTCGGCGTCGTAGACGGCCTCTTCGAACAGGGCCTGTGCGATGCCCTGCGCGATGCCTCCGTGCACCTGGCCCTCGACGATCAGCGGGTTGATCACCCGGCCGATGTCGTCGACGGCCACGTATTTGCGGATGGTCACGCGGCCGGTCTCGGTGTCGACCTCCGTCGCGCACAGGTGGGTGCCGTGCGGGAACGAGAAGTTGACCGGGTCGTAGACCGCGTCCGCGTCGAGCGTCGGCTCGATGCCGTCCGGCAGGTCGTGCGCCGCGAAGACGGCCAGGGCGCAGTCGGCGAGGCTGCGGCCGCCGTCCGGGTTGCCGCGCACGCGGAACTGGCCGCCGGTGAATTCCAGGTCGGCCGGGTCGCACTCGAGCATGTGCGCGGCGATCGGCTTCGCCTTGTCGATCACCTTCTGGCAGGCGTTGTAGAGCGCGATGCCGCCGACCGCGAGCGATCGCGAACCGTAGGTGTCGAGCCCCTTGTAGGAGGTGCGGGTGTCGCCGTGCAGCACCTCGATGTCGTCGAAGCCGACGCCGAGCTGGTCGGCGACGATCTGGCTCCACGCCGTCTCGTGCCCCTGACCGTGCGGCGAGGTGCCGGTGACCACCTCGACCCGGCCGCTGGGGAGCATGCGTACGCTCGCCGTCTCCCAACCGCCCGCGCCGTAGCGCAGCGCGCCCAGCACCCGGGACGGCGCGAGGCCGCACATCTCGGTGTAGGTCGAGATGCCGATGCCGAGCTGCACGCTGTCGCCGGTGTCGCGGCGGGCCTGCTGCTCCTGGCGCAGCTCGTCGTAGCCGAACAGCTCCTTGGCCCGGTCGGTGGCCTTCGCGTAGTCGCCGGAGTCATAAGCCAGGCCGGCCACCGTGGTGAACGGGAACTCCTCGGCGTTGATCCAGTTGCGCCGCCGCACCTCCAGCGGGTCCATCTCGAGCTCGACCGCGAGCTCGTCCATGATCCGCTCGATCGCGTACGTGGCTTCGGGCCGGCCCGCACCGCGGTAGGCGTCGGTGATCGTGGTGTTGGTGAAGATCCCGCTGCACTCGAAGCGGTAGGCGGGGAACTTGTAGATAGCGTTGTACATGAACGCGCCGAGGATCGGCACGCCCGGGCCGACGAGGCCCATGTAGGCGCCCATGTTGGCCAGCAGCTTGACCCGCAGTCCGGTGACCGTGCCGTCGCGTCGCGCGGCGAGCTCGAGGTCCTGGATGACGTCGCGGCCGTGGTGGGCCGAGACCAGGCTCTCGGACCGGGACTCGGTGTATTTCACCGGCCGGCCGAGCCGTTTGGCGGCGACGAACGCGATCAGCTCCTCGGGCGTGACCTGGAGCTTGCCGCCGAAGCCACCACCCACGTCGGGTGCGATCACGCGAACCTTGTGCTCCGGCGTGCCGGTCACCGCGGACACCAGGAACCGCAGGATGTGCGGAATCTGGGTGGCCGACCAGATCGTGTAGACGTCGCTGGTCGGGTCGACGACCACGCTGCGCGGCTCCATGAACGCGGGAATCAGCCGCTGCTGCACGTAGCGGCGGCGGATGACCACCTCGCCGTCGTCGATCGCCGCGCCGGCGTCGCCTCCGGTGCCCGCCTCGGCCGAGTCGAACACCCACGTGTAGCCCTTGTTGGTGCCCTTGTCGGCGTGGACCAGGTCGGCGCCCTCGGCGATGGCCTGCTCCATGTCGAGCACGGCCGGCAGCGGCTCGTAGTCGACCTCGATCGCCGCGATGGCGTCGAGCGCCGCCGCCCGCGACCGAGCCGCGACCACGGCGACCGCCTCGCCCATGAAGCGCACCTCGTCGACCGCGATGGGCGGCCGGTCGGGGTGCACCATGTCTTCGGTCACCGGCCAGGCGCAGGGCAGCGAGCCCTGCACGTCGGCCACGTCGCGGCCGGAGAAGGCGGCGACCACGCCCTTGGTCGCAAGGGCCGGTGACACGTCGATGCTGGTGATCCGGGCGTGCGCCATCGGGCTGCGCAGGATGGCCAGGTGCAGCATCCCGGGCAGGGTGACGTTCTCCGTCCAGGTGGTGCGACCGGTGATCAGCCGGGCATCTTCCTTGCGTCGCCGGGGACTGCCGATCTCGGTGGTGGTCATCGGTTCTCCCTCACGGCACCGGCTGCGGGATGGTCTCGTCGGGCACGTCCTGACGGGGCAGGCCCGAGTCGGGCGTCTGGTCCTCGCCGGCCCGCTGCGAGGGTGGGGCCGGCTCGGCGTCGCCACCGCCGCGGCGGATCTCCTCGCTGGCCGCCCGTACCGCGCGCACGATGTTCTGGTAGCCGGTGCACCGGCAGAGGTTGCCCTCCAGGCCTTCGCGGATCTCCTGCTCGGTGGGGTCGACGTTCTCCTTCAGCAGGTCGACCGCGGCCATGATCATGCCGGGCGTGCAGAAGCCGCACTGGAGTCCGTGCGCTTCGTGGAAGGCCCGCTGGACGGGGTGCAGCGTGTTGTCGGGGCCGGAAAGCCCTTCGATGGTGGTGAGCTCGCGATCGGCGGCCTGGACGGCCAGGACGGAACAACTCTTGACACCCTGCTGGTTTCCGTCGGCGTCGCTCATCAGCACGGTGCACGCGCCACAGTTGCTGGTGTCGCAACCGACGACGGTGCCAACCTTGCCGAGGCGTTCGCGTAGGTGATGGACGAGCAGGGTGCGCGGCTCGACGTCGTCCTCGTAGTCAACGCCGTCGACCTTCATGGATACCCGGGTCATCAAGCCTCCCACCTCACTGGGGGATGAGTTGACCTCAGCCAATCCCTTCGTGCCCGGCACCGCAAGGGTCGGGTGTGAAATGGACCACGTTATTTCGCGATGACGCGCACCAGTTCGTCGAGGGCGTCGAGCGTGTGCCCCGCGACGAACTCGTCGAGATGGGGCAAAGCCGCAGCCATCCCGCCGGCCAGCGGTGCGAAGCCGGCCTTGCCGCGGTGGGGGTTGACCCAGACCAGCCGGTACGCGAGGCGGGCCAGCCGGTGCGTCTGCGCGGCCAGGGCGGCGGGGTCGCCGCGCTCCCAACCGTCGCTGAACACCACGACGACCGCGCCGCGGGCGGTGCCGCGCTGGCCCCACCGGTCCAGAAAGGCCTTGAGCGCGTCGGCCAGGCGGGTGCCGCCGTGCCAGTCCGGGATGGCCACCGACGCGGCGTGCAGGGCCGCGTCCGGGTCGCGGTGGCGCAGCGCGCGGGTGATCCGGGTCAGCCGGGTGCCGAGCGTGAACACCTCGGTGCCGGCCGGGCGCCGACGCACGGCGGCGTGTGCGAAACGCAGCAGGGCATCCGCGTACGGGCTCATCGAGCCGGACACGTCGAGCAGCAGCACGAGGCGCCGGGGGCGGTGACCGCGGCGCCGCCTGGCCAACCGGGTCGGCTCGCCGCCGTGCCGCAGCGCCGCGCGCACCGTCCGGGTCGGATCGACGTCGCCACTGCCGGCCGGACGGCGGCGACGGCTGCGGCGCAGTGCGGTCCGCGGGCCGAGCAGCGCCAGCAGCCGCCGCACCTCGTCGCGTTCGAGCGGGGTGAGCAGGGCGAAGTCGCGCTGGCGCAGGATCTCGACGGTGCTCGCGGACAGGCCGAGGATCTGCGGTTCCCCGTCGGCTGCCGCACCCGGCGGACCCGACGTGTACGGCGCCGCGACGCTCGGCAGCGCCGGTGTCGGGTTCATGATCGTCGCTCCGGCCGGCCGGTGCCCGCCGAAGTACGCGACGAACGCCGCGTCGTAGATCGCCAGGTCGTCCGGCTCGGCGCAGAGCGTCTGCCGGCCGGCCCAGTAGATGCTGTCGGCGGTAACCGCGCCGAGGGCGTCGACCGCGCGCACCGTCGTCTGCACCCGGTCGGGGCCGGCGTCGACGCCGGCGTGCCGGAGCGTCCGCGCGAACCCGACCAGCAGCGCGGTCACATCGAGAGTCATTGCCTGCTGACGACCAGGTTGGACAGTCCGGTCGCCTGGACCCGCGCGACGTCCTCGCGGTACTTGAGGACCGCGCCCAACGTGGCGGCGGCGAGGTCGGGATCGAGCGCGCGGGCGCCCAGCGCGACCAGAGCGCCGGCCCAGTCGATCGACTCGGCCACGCCCGGCGGTTTGATCAGGTCGAGCTCGCGCATCCGGCCCGCGGCGGTGGCGACCTCGGCGGCCAGCCGCTCGGTGACCTCGGGCAGCCGTTCCCGCAGGATCGCCACCTCCCGGTCGAAGGCCGGATGCTCCACCCAGTGGTAGAGACAGCGGCGCTTGAGCGCGTCGTGCACCTCGCGCGTGCGGTTGCTGGTCAGCACCGTGAGCGGCGGCGTCTCGGCGGCGATGCGGCCGAGCTCGGGCACGGTGATCGCCGCTTCCGCGAGGACCTCCAGCAGGAACGCCTCGAACTCGTCGTCGGCCCGGTCGACCTCGTCGACGAGCAGCACGCACGGGCTCTCCTCCAGCGCGCGCAGCAGCGGCCGGGCGATCAGGAAGCGCCGGTCGTAGAGGCCCGCCTCGATCGCGGCCGCGTCGACCGGCGTGCCGGTGGCGGTGGCCGCCGCCGTCGCGGCCGCCTCGGCGGCCCGCAGGTGCAGGATCTGGCGCGGGAAGTCCCAGTCGTAGAGCGCCTGCGCCGCGTCGAGACCCTCGTAGCACTGGAGCCGGACGAAGGTCGCTCCGGTGGCCGCGGCCAGTGCCTGCGCGAACGAGGTCTTGCCCACGCCGGCCTCGCCCTCGAGGAACAGCGGTCGCCCGAGCTTCATCGCCAGGAAGCCCGCGGTCGCGAGCCCGTCGTCGGCGAGGTAGCCGGTGGCCGCCAGCTGGTCGGCCAGCGCGCCGGGCGAGTCGGGCAACGAGGTCGTCACGTCGTCAACCTATGCCATCGGAGCGGCATTCGTGATCGTCAGAATCGCTCCCGGCGCCGCTGCCCGACGAGCGCGAGCACGAGGAGCACCGCGCAGCCGGCCCAGACCAGCCCGAGCGTCACCAGGTCCGGCAGGACCGGCAGCGCCATCGGCCAACCCGCGTCGAGGAAGACCGGGGTAGCCTGCCCGGCGAGCGCCCAGGCCGCCAGGGCGAGCAACGGGCCGAGGAGGACGCCGAGGAGGACCGGCCAGAGGCCGAGCAGCCGGGTGGCGGCGCGAAGCGTCCGTGCGGCCACGCCCTGCGCGCGCAGCACGCGGCCGCGGGCCGAGCGGTCGGCGCGTTCGACCGCCGCGACCAGACCCAGGCCCAGCAGCACCAGCAGGACCGCGAAGCCGGCGGTGACCAGCTCGTAGCGGGCGGCGAGCGCGGCGCCGGCCCGGTCCTCGTATTCGGCCTGGTCGGCCGCCGCGGTCTCGCCCAGCACGATCAGGCCCGCATCGGCCAGCCGGGAGACCGCGTCGGCGGGCGCGTCCGGGCCGATCCAGACCTGCGGCGCCGCGCCCTCGCCCATCGGTGCGGCGCGGTCGAGATAGTCGAGGTCGACCAGCAGGCCGGAGGCGCCGACACCGGGCAGCGTCGGCAGTGCGCCGATCGCGGTCGCGGGTGCCGGCTCGGTGCGGCCGGGCGAGGCGACCGCCCAGCCGGTGTCCGTCTCGCGTGCGGTGGCCGAGACGGTCCGCAGGATCGGCAGCACCTCGGTCACGTCCGCCACGATCAGGCGTTGGGGCGCGTCGCTGGGTGCCATCTCGACGGTGACCTTGCCGCCTCCGGCGGCCAGCTTGGGTGCGGTCGACGTGCTGCGGTCCTCGGTGGTCGCTCGCCAGCGGGCCGGATCGTCGAGCACGCCGGCACCGGCCACCACCTGGTCGGGCTGGAGCTGGGTGATCTCGTGCACCGTCAGGTGGACCGCGGTGGGCACCGGTTCGACCTCCAGGGCGACCAGCCGGCACCCGGACCCGCACTCGGGCAGGTTGCCGGTGTAGCCGTGGCGACCGAGCTGGATGTCGCCGAGCGCCACGGAGCGCTCGCCCTCGCCGGGCGGCTGCACGATGATCCGAAGCTCTGGCTCTCTGCCCTCCCGGAACTTGTCGCGGGCCGGATCGAACGTGGGCATCTCCACGGTCGCGTCCACCTGGACCCGGTTGCCGGTCACCGGGATGGACGGCGCCACCGGGGGCCGCAGCCGGCTCAGCAGGTCGGCAGGCACAGACCCGGGCCAGGCGACCGTCGAGAGCCGCTCCGTGTCGGCCGCGACCGTCGGCGGCCCGGAGCCGGTCGCGGGCATGATGACGGCGGCCATCGCCCAGCGTCCTTCGCCGTCGGCGGCGCGCACCGCCGCCCGCAGCCTGCCTCCGCTGACCGGGTTGACGTCGAAGACGCGGGCCGCGCCGACCTCGATGTTGGCGCGCTCGGCCCGGGCGGTGTGACCCGCGTCGACCGCGAACACGGTGAAGCAGAGCAGCGCGGCGCCGAGCACGGCGAGTGTCACGGCCCGGCGTGGTGCCGACCGGCGGGACAGCTCGATGCCGCTCAACGCGCCGGCCAGCCGGCCGGCGGACAGCGCCCGGCGACCCACCCGCCGGGCGGCCGGAGCGAGCAACCTACCGGCGAGCAGGGCGCCGGCGAGGATCACCAACACCGGTGCGAGGGTCGCGAGGCCGCCCCGGACGGGGCCTTCGGCCGCGCGTGCCTCGACCACCGCGAACGCCGCCAGGGCGACCACCATGGCGTCGACGGTGACCGACCGCCAGGCCCCGCCCTGCCGCGTCACCTTGCGCACCAGGTCGATGGCGCGTCCGGTGACCACGGGCCGGTATGCGAACACGACGGCCAGCACGGCGCCGAGGACGGCCACGGCCGCGAAGCGGCTCAGCGCCGAACCCAGGCGCAGGTCGGCGCCGCCGCCGGGCACGGCGTATCCGCCGACGAACTGGCCGACCACCCAGCCAAGCGGCGCGCCGGCCAGCACCGCGATGGCGTCCGGGCCGGCGGCCAGCCACCAGCGGTACGGCAGCGGGAGGCCGCGCACCGCGACCTGGCCCAACTCGCTGCGCCGGCCCTCGGCGCCGGACGCCGCGGCCAGGAAGATCACGAACCAGCACAGCGGCACGACCGTCATGGCCAGCCACGGGACGAGCGAGCGCACCGCCGAACGGCTCTGTTCGATCCGGCTCAGCAGCGGATCTGTGCCTACGACGAAGGTGGCCTGGATCCCGGACGCCGCGGCTTTCATGCGGTCGAGCTCGGCCGGGTAGGCATTCACCCAGTCGACGCTCAGCCGGTCAGGGTCGGCGACCAGGTCGTACGCCTGGGACTCCGGCACCTCCAGCTTCCCGAAGAGCCTCGAGGTGGCCCGCGAGCCGAACATCGGCTCCACACCGACCTGGCTGAACGTGGCTTTGGTGACCACCGTGGGGTCCGTGAACAGGCCGGGCGGGAACGGCGGCACCGATCCCCAGTAGGACTCGGTGGGGTCCGTCGGCCGGTAGACACCGACGATGGACAGCGGCACCCCCTTCGCGAGCCGGACGACCTGGGGCGCGCCGTCGACGGAGTCGAACCGCGACTGGCGGAACGAGATCGCGTCGCCGACGCCGGCGTCGAGCTGCGCGGCGGAGTGGAAGCCGATCATCACCTCGCCCCGGCCGCTGGGGCAGCGCCCGGCGTCGAACGTCACGTGCGCGCAGACGTCGTCGCGGTACGACAGCTTCCACGCGAGGTTGGCCGTGCGCGGCGCGACGTCGAACGCGGTGGAGAAGTGGAGGTCGAACCCGGGTGTCGCGAACTCGGTCGCGCCGAGGTGCTCGAAAGCGTCGCCGAGCTCAGGCCCTTGAAGCGTGGGTACGAAACTCAGCACCGTCTCGTTCGGCTTGGCCGCGGCCACCTCGCTGGCCACGATCGCCCGTTGCGCGGCGTCGACGTAGGCCGGACCGGCCACCGCCGCGGCCACCGGCAACGCGCCGAGCAGCACCAGCACGCCGGTGCGGCGCCGGGCGGCCCGGAGCAGGTCGACGATCACGCCGATCATGTCGACTCCCCACCGTCGCGCCGTGACCGGCCGGAAGCCAGCATCACGACCAGGGCGAACACCACGGCGGCCGCGGCGGCCGCGAGGAACAGCGGGCCGGGCCGCAGCGCGGCCGGCGCCGGCAGCACGTCCCAGCGGTCCGGGAAGGTCGACAGCGGCGCCGCCAGGATGGTGCGGGCCGGCAGCGCGGCCACCAGCCCGGCGACCAGCGCGACGGCCGCCACGACCAGGTAGCCGCCGAACATCGCCCGCCGCGCGGTGCGGGCGCTCAGTCCCTGGTGGCGCAGCGCGGCGAGCTCGGTGCCGCGCGGCCGGCGCTCGACCGCCACGATCACGCCGAGCGCCCCGGCGGCCAGCAGCACCATGAGGGCGGCGGCGACGAGCTGGAACCGGATCGTCGACGGCGGGGCCTGACGCGAGTACCGCTCGGCCTGCTCGGCGATGGTGCCGGTGCCGTACGTCTCGACGTGGTGCTCGGCGAGCCGGTCGACGAGGTCGGCGGGTGCGGCGTCGGTCGTCCACACCTGCATCGACTCTCCGCCGCCGAGGTCGCCGGTCATCACGTCGGCGGTCTCCAGGTCGACGAGCGTCGCGTCCCGCCCGACGAGGGGAACCGTGTGCGCGCCTCCGGCCACGGCGATCGGGACGACGCTGCCCGGGAACGCTTGGAGGTGCGGGTCGGCGGCGGCGAACTCGGCCTGCTTGACGCCGGCGGCGATGGCGGGCAGCCGTTCGGGGCTCTCGTCGACGAACACCATAGGGTCGCTGTTGACCGGCTCGTCGGGCGTGATCACGAGTCCCTCCGGGGTCACCGACAGTGCCGGGGGGACCTGGCCGCCACCGATCGCGGTGCGCCAGCGGGACCGGTCGGCGAACGCCGGCGGGTCGATCCCGCCGGCTGTCCCCCGCAACGCCGAGAACAGCACCGCGTCGGGCGCGGGATATTCCGGTGGCGGATCCCCGATCGGGCGCTCGCCCGCGGAGACCACGCCCACTCCGACGATCTCGAACGAGACCAGCTTGCAACCGGCCGCGCAGCCCTGTGCCGGCTGCCGGTAGTCGGCGGGGCCGCCGGTGACCAAACCGAAGTCGATCCTGACCGCCGCGCCATCGGCGGCCTGGAAGGTGGCCACCACGGTGGCTCCGCCGCGCAGCGCCGCCGCGCTCAGCGTCAGCTCGGAGCCCGTGACGGTCAGCGGCTCCGGCCGCTGGGGACGCAGCCGGGCAGCCACCGCCGCGACGTCGGCGCCGCCGTACTCGCCACGCCAGCGCGCGACGGCGGCCAACCGGGTCGCGTCGACGGCCAGCACCCCGACCTGGGGCGACGCGACGACGGCCATCAGGGACCGACCTCGCGGGTCGATCGCGCGGGTCGCGGCGAGCAGGGTGGCCCGGTTGGGCGCGGACACCCGCAGGACCCGGTCGGCGCCGATCTCGGTGGCCGCCCGTTCCTCGCCGGACCTGGCGGTGGTGTCCGATGTGGTCACCGCGACGCAGAACAGCGTGACGGCCGCGGTCAGCAGCGCGGTGAGCCGGGGCACCGCGGGCCGGCGGGCGAGCTCGGTGGCGGTGAAGGCGACGCCGAGGCGTCCGGCCCGCAGCGCCCGGCGGCCCACCTCGGCGGCCACCGGACCGACGAACCGGGCCAGCACCACGCCGAGCGCGAACGCCAGCAGCGCCGGGGCGAGCAGGGCCAGCCAGGTGCTCTGTTGCGCGACGCCCGGGGCGGGGTCGCGGCTGGCGTACGACCAGGCCTCGTAGGCACCGGCCAGGGCGAGGATGACCAGGACCCCGTCGACCGCGCCGTAGCGCCAGCCGGAACGCCGGGGCGGCACGGCCCGCATCAGCAGCGCGACCGGCGCGGCCAGCGCTCGCCGCTCGGCGACGGCGGCGGCCAGGATCGCGCCGAGCACGGTCACCACCGCCGCGCCGGCGGACAGCAGGTCGGTGGTCATGGGCGGGGCGTTCGCGATGCCGCCGCCGGACCGCAGCGGGAGGGCGACCGCGAGCCCGACCAGGCCGCCGGCGAGCATGGGCACCCCGCTCTGGCCCAGGGTCAGGGTCAGGATCCGTGCCCGGGCGGTGCCGCGCAGCTTGAGCAGGCCGACGTCGCGGTGGCGCTCCAACGCGCCGTGGCGCACCGCCAGGAACAGCGCGATCCAGCAGAAGGCGAGCAGCTCGACCAGGCTGATCGGCACCGCGTACACGATGTCGAGCTGGCTGTTGTAGATGTTGACCGCGAGGACCCGCAGCGGGGTCTGCTGCTCGTAGCCCCGCTGGCCGAGCACCGGCGTGGCTTTGACGATCCGGTCGCGCACGGTCAGGGGTGGGACGTGCGCGAAGAGGTCCCGCCCGGCCACCGCGTCGACGACCAGGGTGCTGGCCTGCGGGTTGGCGGCGACGATGGTCTCCGGCGTGGTCAGGATCGGGGCGAGCTGCGGCGTGCCGGAGATGGGTAGCCGCGAGGCGCCCCAGTAGTCGGAGAACGGATCGGTGATCCGGTAGACGCCCGACACCGTGAACGGGTCCTTCTCGAAGCCGGGCGCGTACGCCAGCCGGTCGCCGGGCTTGACCCCGAACCGTCGGGACGTCGCCTCGTCGACCGCCACCTCGCCCGGTCGGCTCGGGCAGGCGCCGTCGAGGACGACCTGGTCGCAGAAGCCGGTGCGGTACGCGAGCAGCAGGTTGGTGCTGCTGCCGTTGTCCACGATCGAGCCGTTGACCTGGAAGCTGCCGTGCACGGTGAGCTCGGACAGGCCGAGCGCGTCACCGACCTCCCGCTCCGCGTGCTCCACCGCGTCGGGCCGCAGCTCACGCTGGTCGAGGTCGCGCCGCAGCGTCACCGTGCGGGCGTCGACGGGCGCCGCCTCGGCCGTCGCGGCGGCCAGGTCGCGGGTGGTCGTGGCGATGTACTGCGGTGCGGCGGCGGCCGCACCGGCGGAGAGGACCGTGAGCAGGAACAGGGTGACCGCGGGGGCACGACGGCTGGCGATGGCACGCAGGATCAGCCCGAACATCCCCGCTCCCGTCCCGGGCCCGGCTGCGGCGCGCGGGCTCGCAATGGTGGACGCGACCACCGTTCCGAGAGGTTGTCACGATCGATAGATCTTGTCTGCCCCGTGACCCGGGCGGCGGGACTTGCGCGCGCACCGCAGGATGGCTGCATGGAACTCGTCCGTAAGTGGATCGCCCGGGTCGGCGCCGTCGTCACCACCGTCTCGCTCGCCGTGTTCGTGCCCGCCATCGCGTGGGCCAGCACGTCGGGCGCCTACGACGTGGCCGTCGAGGCCGCACGCAGCCGTCGGCGCGGCGGTGGCTTCGGCTTCTTCGGCATCGCCGGCCTGCTCTGCTGCCTGGTCGTCGTCGGTGGCATCGTGCTCGCGGTGGTGCTGATCAGCCGCAACCGCAAGCGGCGCTAGCGCGCCAGGGCCGTCGCCGACTTGCGGGCGAAGTCGTCCGCCGCCTTGTCGAGCGTCGACTTCTCGCTGGCCACGGCGGCGGCCGATGCGGCCAGCAGGGTGCGCAGCTCGGTGTGGGCCAGCGGCGGCGGTGCCGGCGCCCGGCCGATCCGCGCGCTCATCGCGCTCTCGAAGCCGAGCGCGGTGCGGACCGGCCCCTCGGCGAGGTCGGCGCCGTTGGCCTCACGCACCTCGAGGTTCGGTGCGAAGCCCCGGTCGTCACCGAGCGCGCGGCCGGCCTGCGGGTCGTTGGCGAGGAAGTCGACCACGTCGGCCACGGCGCCGGCCTCCCGGGTGCCGCGGAAGCCGGCCCAGTAGTAGTTGGCCCGCGCCCACTGGCCACGGGTGTCGCCCGGGCAGGCGACCAGCGCGAGCTGGTCGTCGGTGCCGGCCTGCAAGCCGGCGAACTTGCCCGACGAGCTGAACGCGGCCGCGACCCGCCCGTCGACCAGAGCGCGTGAGCCACCCGACCCTGCGGTGGCGTCGTCCCAGCGCGCCTCCTGCCACAGCGTGAACCAGCGCACCACGTCTTCCTTGCCGAAGCCGGGGCCGTTGCCCTGGTAGAGCTCGCGGCCCTGGGCGCGCAGCCACATCCAGAACGCGTCCAGGTCACCCGAGGCGTCCGCGAGGCCGGTCACCCTTCCGCCGCTCTCCCGGGTCACGCGGGCCGCCCAGGACAGGAGCTGGGGATAGGTCATCCCGGTCTTCGGCTCGGCCACACCGAGCTCCTTGACCAGCGTCCGGTTGTAGACCAGCGCCGAGGTCTCGGCGCCGGCGGCCACTCCGACCACCTTGCCGCCGACGGTGCCGTAGTCGGCGAGCCCCGGGGGGAACCGGGTCACGTCGATCTGGCCCCGGGCGACCGGGTCGCTCAGGTCGAGCAGCAGGCCGCGGTTCGCGTACTCGGCCAACCGGGTGTCGTCGATCTGGAAGATGTCCGGGGCGTTGCCGCCGACCCCCTGGGTGGCCAGCCGGTCGTAGTAGCCGGCCTCACCCTGCCAGGTGACCTTGAACGTGGTGCCGGGGTGCCGGTTCGAGTAGAGCTTCAGCGCGGCCTCGGTGCGCTCGGCCCGGTCCTGGTCACCCCACCAGAACACGGACAGCGTCACCCGCGCGTCGGAGCCCTCCCGGCCGCCCGCGGAGCAACCGCCCGCCAGCAGGCACACCGTGGCGAGCAGCGCGACCGCCGGCCGGGCAGAGAATCTGCGCACGCACGAGCTCCTGGCTGGTCGGTGATCGGATCACCAACTACACAGCCCGTACCGAGCAGTGTCAACCGCTCGTGATCTACTGCAATCGTGGAGTTGGTGCACCAGGGCAAGGTCCGTGACGTCTACGCCGACGGCGACGAGCTGGTGCTGGTCGCGTCCGACCGGCTGTCCATCTACGACGTCATCCTGCCGACGCCGATCCCCGACAAGGGCACGATCCTGACCCGCCTCTCGCTGTGGTGGTTCGACCAGCTCGCCGACGTCGTGCCCAACCACGTGATCTCCGCGACCGACGTGCCGGCCGAGTTCGCCGGGCGTGCGGTCCGGGTCCGCCGGCTCGACATGCTGCCGGTCGAGTGTGTCGCCCGCGGCTACCTCACCGGTGGAGGCAAACGGGAGTACGACGCGACCGGCTCGGTCTCGGGCATCGCCCTTTCGCCCGGCCTGGTCGAGGCCTCGAAGTTCCCCGAGCCGATCTTCACGCCGTCGACCAAGGCGCCGGCAGGCGCGCACGACGAGCCGATCTCGTTCGACCAGGTCGTCCGGACGGTCGGGCGCGAGACCGCCGAGGCGATCCGGGACATCACGCTGACCGTCTATCAGCGCGGGGCCGACCTGGCCGCCGAGCGCGGCGTGCTGATCGCCGACACCAAGCTCGAGCTCGGCCGGGCGCCGGACGGCACGCTGGTGCTCGCCGACGAGCTGCTCACCCCCGACTCGTCGCGGTTCTGGCCGGCCGACGACTACCGGCCGGGGCGCGCCCAGTTCTCGTTCGACAAGCAGTTCGTGCGCGACTGGGCGACCGGCGCCGGTTGGGACAAGAAGTCACCGCCGCCCCCGGTGCCGGACGACGTCGTCGCGGTGACCCGCGCGCGCTACATCGACATCTACGAGCGGCTGACGGGTCAGCCCTTCTAGACCCAGTCGAGGGTACGGGCGACGGCCTTGCGCCACTGGGTCCACTCGCGGTCGCGGCGGGCCTTGTCCGCGGTCGGCTCCCACTGGGCGTCCGGTTGCCAGTGTGCGCGCAGCGCGTCGAGGTCCGGCCAGAAGCCGACCGCCAGCCCGGCCGCGTAGGCGGCGCCCAGGCAGGTGGTCTCCGTGACCCGCGGCCGGACCACCGGCAGGTCGAGCACGTCGGACAGGCATTGCATCAGCAGGTTGTTGACGGTCATCCCGCCGTCGACGCGGAGCCGGCGCAGTGCCACGTCCGTATCGGCGTCCATCGCCTCGACGACCTCGCGGGTCTGCCAGGCGCTCGCCTCCAGCGCGGCGCGGGCCAGGTGCGCCTTGGTGATGTAGCCCGTCAGCCCGGCGATCACGCCCCGCGCGTCGCCGCGCCAGTGCGGCGCGAAGAGTCCGGAGAACGCCGGCACGATGTAGCAGCCGCCGTTGTCGTCGACCGACGCGGCTAGCGCCTCGATCTCGTCGGCGCTCGCGATCAGGCCCAGGTTGTCGCGCAGCCACTGGACCAGTGCGCCGGTGACGGCGATCGCGCCTTCCAGGGCGTACGCCGGAGCCTGTGAACCGACCTGGTAGCCGACCGTGGTGAGCAGCCCGTGGCGCGAGACCACCGGGGTGGCGCCGGTGTTGACCAGCAGGAAGCTGCCGGTGCCGTAGGTGCACTTGCCCTCGCCCGGCTGGAAGCAGGCCTGGCCGAACAGCGCCGCCTGCTGGTCGCCGAGCGCGCCGGCCACGGGCACGCCGGCCATCCGGCCGCCCCGGACCGTCCCGTAGACCTCGGCCGACGGGCGGATCTCGGGCAGCATCGCCGCCGGGATGCCGAGGGCGTCGAGCAGGTCCGGGCTCCAGTCGAGGGTGCGCAGGTCCATCAGCAGCGTGCGGCTCGCGTTGGTCACGTCGGTGACGTGGCGGCCGGTCAGCTTCCAGATCAGCCAACTGTCGACGGTGCCGAACAGCACCTCGCCGCGCTGTGCCCGGTCGCGCAGCCCGTCGACGTTGTCGAGCAGCCAGCGCAGCTTGGGACCGGCGAAGTAGGTGGCCAGCGGCAGCCCGGTGATCCGGCGGATCTCGTCCTCGCGGTCGGCCAGCGTGCGCAGGATCGGCTCGGTGCGGGTGTCCTGCCAGACGATCGCGTGGTGCACCGGCTCGCCGGTGGACCGGTCCCACACCACGGTGGTCTCACGCTGGTTGGTGATGCCCAGGGCGGCGACGTCGTAGCCGGCCGTCGCCTCGTCGACCACGGCCTGGACGTTGGCCCAGATCTCGGCGGCGTCGTGCTCGACCCAACCGGGGCGCGGGTAGCGCTGCCGGTGCTCCCGCCGGGCGACGGCGGCGATCCCACCCGCCTCGTCGAAGACGATGCACCGGGACGAGGTGGTGCCTTGATCGATCGCGGCGACGTAGGGCATGCGGGCCATTGTGCCGGCCGATCGAGTGCCCGAATAGGATTGAGATCGTGCGCGAGATCGCGGTATTCAGCGGTGGTGCCCATCCGGAACTGGCTGCCGACATCTGTGAACACCTGGGCGTGCCGCTGCGGCCGACGCGGATCTCCCGGTTCGCCAACGACTGCCTGGAAGTGCAGTTGCAGGCCAACTGCCGGGAGCGCGACGTCTTCCTGATCCAGCCGATCGTGGCACCGACGCAGGAGAACCTGGTCGAGCTGCTCTTCATGATCGACGCGGCTCGGGGCGCCTCGGCCGGGCGGATCACGGTGGTGCTGCCGCATTTCGCGTACGCCCGTTCGGACAAGAAGGACGCCCCGCGCATCTCGATCGGCGCGCGGCTGGTGGCCGACCTGCTGGTGTCGGCTGGCGCCCACCGGGTGCTGGCGATGACCTTGCACTCACCGCAGGTGCACGGCTTCTTCAGCGTGCCGGTCGACCACCTGCACGCGTTGCGCGAACTGGCCGACCACTTCCGGGGCGAGGACCTGAGCGAGACCGTCGTGGTCTCGCCGGACCTGGGCAACGCAAAGGAGGCGGCGGCCTTCGCGCGGATGCTCGGCACACCGGTCGCGGCGGGCGCCAAGCAGCGCTTCCACGACAAGGTCCGGATCAGCGCGGTGATCGGCGACGTCACCGACCGCGACGTGATCGTGCTCGACGACGAGATCGCCAAGGGCAGCACGGTGATCGAGCTGGTCGACCACCTGCACCAGCTCAAGGCCCGCTCGATCCGCCTGGTCTGCACGCACGGCCTGTTCGCCGAGGATGCCCTGGACCGCCTGGCCGCCCTGGAAGGCGTCACGGAGATCGTCTGCACGAACACGGTTCCGATCCCGATCGAGAAGCGCATCCCGCAACTCACGGTGCTCTCGGTCGCTCCCGCCCTCGCCGAAGCCATGCGCCGCATCCACAACGGAGAATCGGTAAGCGCGCTTTTCGCCTAGCGCAGGGTCGACGCGGCGGCTTTCCGCACGGCGACCGTCAGGGCGTTCAGGACCCTCGAGGTGAGTTTCCAGTGTTGCCAGTAGAGCGGGACGTCGAGGTGGTGAGCGGCGGCCAGGCGGATCACGCGGCCGGTCGACAGATCCTTGTCAGCTAGTTGTTCCGGCATCAGGCCCCAGCCGACTCCTAGGCGGATCGCTTCCGTGAAGCCCCAGGCCGAGGGGATGTAGTGGGTCGGGGGCTCTGGTGGGCGTGGGGTCAGCAGGCGCAGGAACTTGTGTTGTAGGCGGTCCTTGCGGTCCAGGACGAGCATGGGCGCTGCCGCGAACTCCGTCGGGGTGCCGCCCGCCGGGAACCAGCGGGACGCCACCGCCGGGGCCGCCACCGCCAGGTAGCGCATCGCGCCCAGGCGTTCCGCTCGGCAGCCCTGGACCGCCTCGCGTTGGGCGGTGACCGCCGCCATCACCGCGCCGTCGCGCAGGAGCTCCGCGGTGTGGTCCTGGTCGTCCTCGCGTACGTCGAAGAGGATCCGGTCGCCGGCCGTCACCAGCGCGGGCAGGAACCAGGTGGCCAGCGAGTCGGCGTTGACCACGACCGCGGCCCGGGACCACGGACCGTCCCGGTCCGCCGCGGCGGCGAGGGCCTCGCGCTCCAGCACCGCGATCTGGCCCGCCAGCCGGAGCAGCGGGCGTCCGGCCGGGGTCGCCCGGCACGGCTTGGCCCGGCGCAGCACGACCTGGCCGACCGCCTGCTCCAGCGCCTTGACCCGCTGGCTGACCGCCGACGGGGTGACGTGCAGGACCCGCGCCGCGGCCTCGAAGCTGCCCTCGTCGACCACGGCGGCGAACGTCGCGAGCTGCGTCGAGTCGAGCGCCATGATGAGGAATTCTAAACAGCCATGAAAAACGTTAGCTGGAGTACGGCCATCGGCGCACGTACGGTTCGGCCATGCTCACCTCCGTGCTCGCCGGCTTCGCCAACTCGATCGCGTTGATCGCGGCGATCGGCGCCCAGAACGCGTTCGTGCTCCGCCAAGGGCTGCGCCGCGAGCACGTCTGGGCCGTGGTGGTCATCTGTGCGCTCTCCGACGCCTTGTTGATCTCGATCGGGGTCGCCGGCCTGGGCACCGCGATCGCCGACCGCCCGGTGCTGCTCCAGGTCGCGAAGTGGTTCGGGGCGGCGTTCCTGCTCAGCTACGCGGTGCTCGCCGCGCGCCGCGCGACGCGGCCGGCCGCGCTCGACCCCGGCGACGCCCGACCCGCCACGCTGCGCGCCACCCTGGTCGCCTGTCTCGCCTTCACCTACCTGAACCCGCACGTCTACCTCGACACCGTGCTGCTGCTCGGTGCGATCGCCAACCAGCACCGCTACCAGTGGGTGTTCGCCGCCGGCGCCGTGACGGCCAGCGTCATCTGGTTCGCCGCGCTGGGCGGCGCGGCGCACAAACTCGCGCCGGTGCTGGCCCGTCCGGCGGCCTGGCGGGTGCTCGACGGCCTCGTCGCCGCCATCATGGTCGCGATCGCCCTGGGGCTCCTGCTCGCCTGACCTCGATCGGTCCATCGGAGACGGTCCCCCCGGCGGGACTAAAAAACGACGGGTTGCGCGCACGCGGTGTGCGACCCCACCCTCTTGACAGGCGGCACCATTCACGCAACACGATCGGGTGAGCCTCCGATCGGTGTGGTGCACGACCGGGTGAGAGGGGGACGGCATGGAGCGCGAGCCGGTTCCGGCGGTCGAGGGGCCGGGCGGAGAGCAGTCGCGGCAGCCGGCGGGAGTCGCGGTGGAGACAGTGGTGCGTCTCCTCGCGCCGGACGCGTCGGGGGTGCCGGTGCGCTGCGGGCTGCACTACGACCCGGGCGACCCGTACGCGGTGCAGGTCCGCTTCTTTCTGGATCGGCGGCGGCGCGAGGCCGTGCTCTGGTCGTTCGCGCGCGAGCTGCTCGCGGCCGGCCTCCACGAGCCCAGCGGCCTCGGCGACGTGCGGGTCTGGCCTTGGCGCACGAGCCAGGGCGACGCGGTCGCGCTGGCGCTGAGCTCGCCCGACGGCCAGGCGCTGCTCGAGGCGCCGCGGGCGACGGTCGCGGCCTTCCTCGAGGACACCTACGCCCAGGTGCCGCGGGGTCGGGAGTCGGAGCGACTAGACATCGACGCCGACGCGTGGTTGAGCGGGCAACTGCTGCCCGAGCCCGACCAGGCCGATCCCGACCTCGATCAGGACGGGCGATAGCCGAGCGAGTCGTCCACCCCGCTGATCTCGATCACCCGGGCCACGTGCCCATAGGCGCCGGTCAGGCGCAGCCACCCGCCGGCCTCGGCGCACCGCCGGTCGCCCCGCACGAACACGGTCAGCCCCGCCGAGTCGCAGAACGTCAGCGCCGCGAGGTCGACCACCAGCCGAGGGGTGCCCTGCGCCGCCAGCGCGATGATCCGTTGCAGCAGCTCCGGCGCGGTTGACATGTCGAGCTCGCCCGCGAGCCGCAGGCGCACCAGATCATCGGCCCGCTCGGTGGTCACCACCAGCGGGGCGACCAGCTCGGTCTCCTCGATCCGTGGGCCACCGCTGGCCTGCCGCGGTGCGGCCGGGTCCGTGCTCACTCCAGTCGCTCCCCGGCCCCCGCGCCGGCCGCGAACCGGCCGTCGACACCGCCCAGCAGGGTGCTGATCCGCACCGTCGTGCCGCTCGGGCCGGTCGCTACCCGCATGCTGTCGCTGAGCTGGCTGGCGAGCCACAACCCCCAGCCACCGGCCACGTCGGGAGCGGGACGCTCCTGGTTGGCCAGCCGCTCCGAGTCGATGCCGCCACCGCCGTCGGAGACCTCGCAGACCAGCTGGCCGTCGGAGCGCCAGAGCCGCAGCTCGCCCGCGCCGCCGCCGTGCCGAACGGCATTGGTGATCAACTCGTTGACGGCGAGGACGAAGTCGTCAAGGCGTTGATCGCGGAGGCCGGCGGCCTCGGCACAGGCGGCGAGGGCGTGCCGCAGGTCGGTCACCTGGCCGCGGGCGAACCGCTCGGCGAGCAACTGCTGGCCGGCAGCGGGCACAACCGCGTCCGGCCGATGGTGCCCGTCGTCGGTCATGTGCCGCCTCGGAGGTGCTAGCGGGCGCTCAGTGCGGTACTGGCCCCCAATCACACTACGTCCTGCCGGCCAGTCCCGCATCCGACCACGAACCCTGGCCCCGCCCCTGGTGGCGCGGGTCGCAAGGCCGCGCCACGAGCGCCGGGACTGTGGGATCGTCGGAGCGTGCCGGACAACCGGATGGCCCCCGGAGCGGACGGCCCGCTGGCCGCTCTCGTCGACGCCGCCGTGGCGGTGTTGGCGGAGCGACTGGAGTGCTCACCGGGAGAGGCGAGAGAACGGTTGCAAGGGCTCGCCGACCGCTCCGGCGTGCCCGTGGCCGAGGCCGCCTCGGCGATCCTCGACAGCGCCCGCCCCAGCTCGCCGGCGCCCTTCGAGGAGGTGCGCCGCATGGCGAGCGCGGCGGCCGCCGACGCCGCGGCGATGGCCGCGCGAGCGCTCGCCGCGCCCGGCCAGGAGCCGCTGGCCGACATCGCCGGGACGCTCCAGCAGCGGCTCGCGCACGAGGTGGGCGCCGACGCGGTCGCCGTGTACGCCGTCGAGCCGGACGCCTCGCTCCAGCTCGTGGGTGCGGCCGGGGTGCCGCCTGCGGTGGTCGACGCCTGGAGCCGGGTGCCGGCGCACCCGCCCACCGAGGCCGGCTACGTCGCCCGCACCGGCGAGCCGCTCTTCCTGCCCGACCGCACGGCGACACCGCCGCACTACCTGTTGGTCGGCGGCCCGGGTGCGGAGTGGCCGTCACGGGCGGTGGTGCCGATCGGCGACACGACCGCGGTGGCCGTCGTGGTCGCCTTCTTCGTCAAACAGCAGACGTTCCCGGTGGGCGTGCGCGACTCGGTGAGCACGCTGGTCGGCGAGGTCACGGGCGAGATCGCCAGGCGGCTGCGCGCCCACCCGCACCAGGCCGGCTGGATCACGGACGCACAGTCGATGCTGGACGCGATGCCCGGTGCGGTCGGTGTCTCCGTGCCGATCCGTGACGCGGGTGGCGAGATCGTCGACTGGGTCCTGGTCGCGGCCAGCCCGGAGGCCTTCGACGTGACCGGGCTGCGGGGCCGGGAGCTGGTCGGCAGCAGCACCGCCACCCGCTACCCGAGCATCGTCGGCACCGAGCTGTGGCACTCGCTGGCCCAGGTGCTCGAATCCGGCCGGCCCCGGGAGATCGGGCCGTTCACGTACACCCCGCAGACCGCGGGCATCGAGACCGCGGTGTTCACCGTGCGGATCTCCCGGTTCGGCGGCGGTGTGCTGCTCACCTGGACCCGGCTCGACGAGGAGCGCCGGCTGGCCGCCCGGATCGCGCAGACCGAACGGCTCGGCCGACTCGGCTACGGCGAGTGGGACCTCAGCACCGGCAGCGTCTACTGGTCCGAGGGCCTCTACACGATCTTCCGTCGGGACCCGGAGAGCGGCCCGCCGAGCCTGGAGGAGGCGGCCGGCGACCTGCATCCGCAGGACGCGCCGCGGATCGCGCCGCAGCTCGCCCGGGTCTTCGAGGACGGCCAGTCCGCCGACCTGAACTACCGCATCCTGGTCCGCGGGCAGGTCCGCTACCTGCGCGCCCGGTTCGAGACCATCCGCGACCGGACCGGCCGGGTGCTCAAGGTCTACGGCATCGTGCAGGACGTGACGGCGAGCGAGGCCGCCGCCCGCGACCGGGCGCGGCTGGTCGACGTCGAGGCCGAACTCGCCGAGCGGCTGCGCAGTCAGCAGACCGAGCATCGTCTCGTGGTCGCGTTGCAGCAGATCATCCTGCCGATCCCGACCGGCGTGCTGCACCTGCCGGGGCTCGACGTCGCCGTCCGCTACCTGCCGGCCGAGGTGGTCAGCCGGGTCGGCGGCGACTGGTACGACGTCGTCGAGCTGCCCGACGGCCGCAGCCTGCTCGCGGTCGGCGACGTGGCCGGGCACGGCATCGCCGCCGCCGCCACGATGGCCCGGCTGCGGCACTCGGTCGCCGCGCTCGCCGTCACCAGCACCGAGCCCGGTGAGCTGCTGGCCTACCTCAACCGGATCGTCCACGACGACGCCAGCGAACCCACGGCGACCGTCGTGGTGGCACACTTCGATCCGGAGACCCGGGAGCTCACCTGGGCCCAGGCCGGCCACCCGCCGCCGATCCTGGTGTCCGAGGACGGCACCGCCGCGGCGCTCACCCGGCCACCCGGGATGATCGTCGGGGCGCGACCCGACAGCAGGTACGAGACCGTCACGACGACGCTGGCCGAAGGGGACACGGTGCTGCTCTACACCGACGGCCTGATCGAGCGCCGGGGCAGCTACGACAGCGACTGGCTCGGCCCGCTCCTGCGCAGCCTGGCCGGCACCGGCCACCTGCCGGTCGACGAGCTGATCAGTCGGCTCCAGCCGGCCAACCCCGGCGACGACACCTGCGTCGTCGCGATCCGGCTGCGCCCCGCGTGACCACCGCCGCGGCCGCCGGCGGCCTGCAGACGCCGCTGTGGCGCGCGATCGTGGTCTTCCGGTTCGCCTCGCTGGCCTGGGCGCTGGCGTTGATCGCCGGCAACGTGCGCGACTACGTGCGCCCGCTGGCGGCGATCCCGGTGGTCGTCGTGATGATCGGCTGGACGGTCGCCGCGAGCACGCTGTTCGCCCGCCCCGAGCGGCGCCGCTGGCCGCTGCTGATCACCGACCTCGCGGTCACCGCGGCGGTGCTCCTCTCCGCCGACCTGGTGATCGGCCGGGAGGCGCTCGGAAGCGGCACGCCGGGGCTCGCGGTGGCCTGGCTGGCCGCGCCCGTGCTGGCCTGGGCGGTGGCCGGCGGGCGGCGGCTGGGGGTGGTGGCGGCGCTCCTGCTCGGTGCGGCCGACCTGGTGATCCGGCCTCAGCTCAACCAGGCGTCGCTGACCGGCACCAGCCTGATGCTGCTGGCCGCTGTCGGCGTCGGGCACGTCACCCGACTGGCCGCGATCGCCGAGGCGCGGCTGCAACGGGCGGTGGAGCTCGAGGCCGCCACCCGCGAACGGGAACGGCTCGCCCGCGACATCCACGACTCCGTGCTCCAGGTGCTCGCGCTGGTCCGCCGACGCGGTGCCAGCCTCGACGGCGAGGCGCGCGAGCTGGCCCGGCTGGCGGGGGAGCAGGAGGCAGCGCTGCGCCGGCTGATCGCGACCGGCGCGCCGCCACCGTCCACCAGCGGCGTCGTCGACCTGGGCGCGCTGGTCACCGCGTACGCCAGTGACGTGGTCTCGGTGGCCGCACCCGCGACGGCCGTGCCGCTGCCCTCGGCCGTGGCGTCCCAGATCGCCGCCGCCGTCGGCGCGGCGCTCGACAACGCCGCCCGGCACGCGGGACCGGCCGCCGGCATCTTCGTGCTGGTCGAGGACGAGCTCGACGCGGTGACGGTGACCGTCCGCGACGACGGCGCCGGGATCGAGCCGGGCCGGCTCGCGGCGGCGGAGGTGGAGGGCCGGCTCGGCGTGGCGCAGGCGATCCGCGGCCGGATCACCGACCTCGGCGGGACGGTCCGGATCCACTCGGCACCGGGCCAGGGCACCGAGATCGAGATGGTGGTCCCTAAGGTGTCCGCATGACCGAGCCTTGGCGAGGGCATCATCAGCAGAGCCCGCCCGGGCAGGGCGGGTCACCACGAAGTGGGGACCCGGCATGACCGAGCGGATCCGGCTGATGGTGGTCGACGACCATCCGATGTGGCGCACGGGGGTCGCCCGCGACCTCGTGGAGGCCGGCTACGACGTCGTGGCGACGACCGGGGAAGGTCGGCAGGCCGTGCGGATCGCCGGCGCGACCAGACCGGACGTGGTTGTGCTCGACCTCCAGCTGCCCGACATCTCCGGCGTCGAGGTGGTCCACGGCCTGCGCGCGGCGCTGCCGGACGTGCGGGTGCTGATGCTGTCGGCCAGCGGCGAGCAGCAGAGCGTGCTCGACGCCGTGAAGGCGGGCGCGACCGGCTACCTGCTCAAGTCGGCGGCACCGGACGAGTTCCTGGCCGCGGTCGCGCGTACCGCCGCCGGCGAAGCGGTCTTCACCCCCGGCCTCGCGGGACTGGTGCTGGGCGAGTACCGGCGACTGGCCGCGGCGCCGGAGCCGGGGCCGCCGGCCTTGACCGAACGCGAGACCGAGGTGCTGCGGCTGGTCGCCAAGGGACTGTCCTACAAGCAGATCGCCGAGCGGCTGGGCGTCTCGCACCGGACCGTGCAGAACCACGTGCAGAACACGCTGGGCAAACTGCAGCTGCACAACCGGGTGGAGCTCACCCGGTACGCCATCGAGCAGGGCTTGGACTAGCTAGCTCCTACTCGTACGGCGGTTCCTCGGTCTCGTGCATCGCCAGCTCCTCGGCGGTCGCGCCGCCACCCGCGGCACCGGCGTCCTCGGCGATCGAGTCACCCTCGTCGTCGAAGAGCGCGCCTTCGGGCTCCTCCTCGCCGGCGAGCTGGTTGGGGTCGACCAGACGCCCTATGGGCGCGCCGCCACCGTCGAGCTCGAGCCCGTCGGTGTCGTAGAGCGAGACCTCGGAGTTCGGGTCGCCGGCCGGCCCGTCGTCCAGCACGTCGGCGTCGAGCTGCGACTGGGCGGTTTCGGTGCCCAGGTCCTCCTCGTCGCGGATGCGCGGGTCGGCGGGGGTGGCAAGCGGGTCGTCGACGTCCTCCGGGAGGTTCTCCCTGGCCAGCTTGTAGTCGAGCGACTCACCCTGCTCAGCTTCCTCACCCGTGGTGCCGAAGCGGTCGACGGCCAGGGGAGAGTCGACGGGCAGCGCGGCCGGGTCCGGCCCCTGGATCTCGCGTTCCGAGTCGACGTCGTCGTACGCGGTGGAGTCGTCGTCGGCGGTGCCGGGCAGGCCTTCGGCCTCAGGGTCCGACCAGGGCTCTGGGTACTCGTCTTCGCGGCGCATACGGCGGTTCTACCCCGCTTCCGGCCAGAACAACCGGGGGTGTTCTGCTGTGATAGATGCCTCGAAGCAAGCAATCCGCTTTGTTTTTCATTGCTCCGTTCACGCGCACCGACGTATGGTCACGGTGAGGGGACGGCCGTTTACGGCGGCGGTCTCCGGGGTGCTCAACACGCGGGCATCAGCCAGCACATTCCACAACCGGTGCCGACTCCCTCCCGCCCCACCAGGGCGGTGGTGAGGCGAACGAGGAGGCTGCGCGATGACCCTCCAAAGCGGCATGCCCGCTTCTGGTGAACTGGACCTGCCGGCCCTCGACGCGGTCGCCATGTCTTATGCCCACCGTTCGGGAGATGATGCGCGGCGGATGGCGCGGGAAAGTCTGGTCCGTTCGGCGATGCCGTTCGCCGGCCGACTCGCGCGACGCTATCGAGGCCGCGGTGAGCCGATGGACGATCTGGAACAGGTGGCGCGGCTGGGGCTGCTGAAGGCCGTCGACCGCTTTGACCCCGATCGCGGGGCTTTCACGGGTTTCGCCGCGGCGACCATCATCGGCGAGCTCCGTCGCCACTTCCGCGACCGCACCTGGGGCGTCCACGTGCCGCGGCGGATGCAGGAACTCAGCATCGAGGTCAACCGGGCTTCCACGGAGATGACCGCCAAGCTGCGCCGCTCGCCGACGGTCCCCGAGCTGGCCGAACGGCTCCGGGTCGACGAGGAGGACGTGCTGGCGGCATTGGAGACGGCGGCGGCGTACACACCGCTGTCGTTGAACATGCCGGCGCGAGCCGAGAGCGAGGCGGAGCTCGGTGACCTGATCGGCGGCGCCGACGTCGGCCTGGAGGCGGTCGACGATCGGCTGACGGTGGCGAGCCTGCTGTGCCGGCTGCCGGAACGCGAGCGACGGATCCTGGCCCTGCGCTTCTACGGCAACAAGACCCAGACGGAGATCGCCACGGAGCTGGGCATCTCCCAGATGCACGTGTCGCGGCTGCTGTCCCGGGCGCTCGCCTGGCTGCGCGAAGCGATGCTCAGCGACGCACCGAAGCAGTGGCAGGCGGGCATGGGTCCCGGCGAGCACCACGAGATCACCATCCAACGCCGCGACAAGGGCGGCCTGATCCGCCTGGACGTGACGGGCGAGGTCGACCGCGACACCGCCGACCCGCTGCGCACAGCGCTGCTGGAGTCGGTCGCGGTGTCAGCGGAGCGACCGCAACCACGCGAGGTGGCGGTAAGCCTGGCCGGCGTGCCGATCATCGACGCCGCCGGGGTGTCGGCCCTGCTGGCCGGCCTGGAGGCAGCCCGCGCGGCCGGCGTCCGACTGCGCCTGGGCGACATGCAGATCTACGTCCGCCGCACGCTGCGGGTAGCGGGCCTGACCCCGATCATGGCGGCTCCGCACGACTGACGCGGTCAGATCTCGGTCAGGGGCTCGTGCGTCGGCATGGTGTGTCCCAGCACCAGGACGGTTTCCTGCGGCGGGTTGTCGGCGTCGATCGGCGCATCGAGGATCGCCACCATCAACTCGACGGGCAGGTTCGGGTTAGCGGCGGCGGCCTCCGTGGTCTCCGGGTCCTCGAAGAGCTCCAGCAGCCGTTGACGGGACAGCCGCGGGTCGCCGGCGATCCAGTTCCGGACGCCGGGATGCTCGTCGCGGCTGAGGCGTTCGATCAGGTCGGCCGGCGCGCGCCGGTCGCGGACGACGAGGGCGCGGGCACCCCAGTGTGGTGAGTCCGCGTACCGGGTCAGGTCCGCGCCGATTATCGCCGGATGCGAGAGCAGCCGGCCGCGGGTGATGACCCGGGCCTCCAGGTAGGTACGCACGACGAGGTCGGTCGGCACGGACTCCTGGTTCTCGCAGAGGAGCAACCGAACCGGGAAGTCGTCGTCGGCGGCGAGCGCCGCGACATGGTCCGAAGTCAGCCTCTTGTTGCAGGCGGCGCTGCGGCGCAACCCCACGTGCGCCGAGGACACGCACTGTCGCAACCGCTCGCCGTCGGCTTCGAGGACCCAGTCGAGCCGGGGCAGGCGGTCGTTGGTGGACACCTGATAGTCGATCGCGGCGCGTTGCTGTTCACTCAGCTCGGGGCGCATCGAGACGTACAGGCGCACTGTCGGATCGGGATCGGCGGACAAGGCCGCGATCAGGTCGGTGGGCAGGCCCGGTTCGAGTGCGAGTCTTGTCCGCTTCCAGGCCGAATCGCCGGCGGCGATCGTGCGAGCCTGCTCGACTGTCACGGGCTCCCGTTCCGGTTTCGATTCCTGTGTGGCCCGTGCCCAGGAGGCGATGTCCTCGTCTTCGACGTCGGCCAGCGCGGCCACGGCAGCGCGTGACAGCTCCCGCGGGCCATAAAGCGCCAGCATCCGCTTCACACCGGGATGCTCGGCCAGCTTCCGATAAGCCCACCCGGGCAGCAACGGCGCTTCGAGGAGGGCCATCAGCACCCGGACGCTGGGATCGTCGATCATCCTGGCTCGCTGTTCCGCTGTGGCGTGACCGGACAATGCGAGCATCTCCCGAAGGCCGACGTCCGGGTTGGCGGCAATGACGTCGAAGAGCTCGTCAGACCACTCGCGCCGGTACATGAGGCCGACGACGTCGGCGGCAGGATGTCCCAGGATCCGCGGCACCAGGGTGTCCGGAAGAGCAGGGTTGCGGGACAGCCCGTGCACGCGGGCGGGTGCCATCTCGTGGCTCCAGGACGGGTGGGCCTTGTCGACCTGCAAGGTGTCCTCCTTGCTCGTGCCGCTGACGTTAGCCGCTGATGTGGCGCAGGACCGCCAGCACCCGGCGGTTGTCGTTGTCCGATGACGCCAGGCCGAGCTTCGCGAAGATGTTCGCCACGTGCTTCTCCACGACCCCCGGCGTGATGACCAGAGCCGCCGCGATCCCGGCGTTGGATCGTCCCTCGGCCATCAGAGCCAGCACCTCACGCTCGCGAGGGGTCAGCGACGCCGTGTCGCGGCCGGCGCGCATCAGGTGGCCGACCACCTCAGGGTCCAGTGCCGTGCCGCCGGAGGCCACCCGGGCCAGCGCGTCCACGAAGTCGGCGACATCCGCCACCCGGTCCTTGAGCAGATAGCCGACGCCGCTCGGGCGGTCGGCCAGCAGGCGGGTCGCGTAGCGGGTCTCCACGTACTGCGAGAACACCAGCACGCCGACGTCCGGATGGTCACGTCGGAGGGCGATCGCGGCACGCAGGCCCTCGTCGGTGTGCGTCGGTGGCATGCGGATGTCGACGACGGCCACGTCCGGTGAGGCGGCGGCGACCGCGGACCGCAGCGCGTCCGCGTCGGACACAGCCGCGCACACCTCGAAACCGCGGTCGGTGAGCAGCCGGACCAGCCCTTCGCGCATCATCGCGGCATCCTCCGCGATCACCACCCGCATGTCGTCGCCTCCGTTCACACGTGCATGGGCAGCTCGATGTCGACCCGGGTCGGACCACCGATCGGACTACGTACGCGCATCCGCCCGTCCACGACCGCGATGCGGCGGGCCAGTCCGGACAGGCCAGGGCCGTCGGGGTGAACCCCGCCGGTGCCGTCGTCCTCGACGGCCAGCAGCAGCTGCTCGCCGGACCGGACGACGGCGAGGTCGATCCGGCTCGCGTGGCTGTGCTTGGCCGCGTTCGCGAGCAGTTCGGCGGCACAGAAGTACGTGATGGTCTCGATCGCGGGCGCCGGGCGGTCGGGCAGCTCCACTTTCACCGCCACCGGGATGGCGCTGCTCGTCGCGAGCGTCGCCAGTGCGTCGCGCAGGCCGCTGTCGAGGATAGGCGGATGGATCCCGCGCACCAGGTCACGCAGGTCGGCCAGGGCGTCCTTCGCTCCACGGTGGGCGAGCGCCACCAGTTCGCGGGCCTGGGCGAGGTCGGGCGGCGGGCCGTCGACACCGAGCTTCTCGATCGCCATGCCGAGGTTCATCGCCAGCGTGGCCAGCCTGACCTGGGCGCCGTCGTGCAGGTCCCGTTCGAGGCTGCGCATCATCGTGGCCGCGTCGTCGATCGCACGGGCGCGGCTGAGCTGCAGCTCGCGTACCCGCTCGGCGAGCCGGCGCGGACCGAGCAGCCGGCGCATCGCGGCCAGGTCGGCGGACGTGCCGGCCCGCATCAGCCACGGCGCCACCAGCAGCATGGCCAAGCCCGCCGCGGCGACGAGGAACGTTCCGGCGAACGTACGCGTGCCGATGGTCCCGAACGGCGTCAGCGCCCAGACCGTCCCGAGGGTCGTGCCGGGCGGATGGTTGCGGAACAGCGGCCACCACACCGGGTAGCTGAGGTTGACCAGGCCGAACACGTAGCAAAACGCGCCGTACCCCTGTGGGATGGCCAGCGGCACCTTGAGCAGGCCGTATCCGACGGCGCGCCAGCCCGGCCCGTCGGAGACGACGGAGCCGGTCCGTTCGGGCGGTCCCTCCACGTGCGCGTCGAGCAGCCGGTCCGCGAGCGCGCGATGCACCGCACCCATCGTGCGCCCGATCGGGGTCGCCAGCACGACCAGGAGCGCGATGGTGAGCGGGATCAGGACCAGGAACGTCGGCGCGACGACAGGTGCCGGCTCTTGGGACATGGCTCCGGTCGCCCAGAGGACCAGAACTCCCAGAGCCGGCACGATCGCGGGTACGGCCAGGATCGCGGCGGCGCTGACCGCGCCGGCGACACAGAACACCGCCCGGCGCACGGCCAGGGTGGTGAACGGAGCGCGCAGCGCGGTCATCAGCCGATTGTCGCCGGTCAGGCGTCGCGGTGGCGGAGCAGCAGGCCGCCGCACAGGATCGCCGCCGCCGCGTAGCCGCACATCAGCAGCACGCTGACCCAGCCGGCGAACAGCCCGGGAATGGGCGAGGTGACCGCGATCGAGTTGAGCAACATCAACAGCGGGACGAAGCGGCCGACCGCGATGCCGTCCTCGCCGAACAGGCCGGCCACGATCATCGGGACGAACATCAGACCGAACAGCGTGCCGATCGCGGCGCCCGAGTGGCGCACGATCGTGCCGATTCCGACCCCGATCAGCGCGGTGGCGCCCAGGTAAACGCCCGTTAGCAGGACCGCGCGCAGGATCGGCCCGTTGCCGAGGGGGGCGGCCGGGATGGCGGTGCCGCGGATCGCCAACTGCCCGCCGAGATAGCCGGCGAAGCTCGCCACCAGGCCGACGGTAAGAGCCGCGCCGCCGCACACAACGGCCTTCGCGACCAGCACGGTTCGCCGCCGCGGGACCGCCGCGAACGTCGATCGGATCATCCCGGTGCCGTACTCGCCGGTCACCACGAGGACGCCGAGCGCTCCCAGGAGCAACTGCGCCAGGATGGCGCCGCCGAGGCTGTTGTTCAGGATCTGCGCTGCTGTGGCCACCGGGGTGTGTGACCGGTAGCCGAGTCCCACTCCGGCCCCAGCCGCCGCCATCGCGACCACCGCCGCGATCGCGAGCCACCACGTCGACCGCACGCTGGCGAGCTTGATCCGCTCCATCCGGACCGCGTGCCGGAACCCGTACCCGTTCATGACGCTCCCACTCCGCGATAGTCGGTGGCCTGCGAGGTGAGCCGGAAGAACGCGTCCTCCAGGCTGCCGTCGCAGGAGGCGAGCTCGGCGACGGTCGTCTCGGCCAGCAGCCGGCCGCGGCCTATGACCACGAGCCGGTCGGCGGTCAAGGCCATCTCGGCGATCAGGTGACTGGACACGAGCACTGTGCGGCCCTCGGCGGCGAGTCCCCGCAGCAGGTCCCGGATCCAGCGGATGCCCTCCGGATCCAGCCCGTTGACCGGCTCGTCGAGGAGCAGAACGGTCGGATCACCGAGCAGGGCGACGGCGACTCCGAGCCGCTGCCGCATGCCGAGCGAGTAGGTGCCGGCGCGCCGCCCCGCCACGTCGGACAGACCGACGACGCGGAGCACCTGCTCGACCCGCGAAACGGGGAGGTCGTTGCTGGCGGCGAGTGCGGCCAGGTGCGCGTAGGCGCTGCGTCCGGGATGGAACGCCCCGGCGTCGAGCAGCGCGCCGACCGTCCTCAACGGCCATTTCAGGTCCGCGTACGGGACGCCGCCCACCAGCGCCCGGCCCCGGTCGGGTGAGTCGAGGCCGAGGATCATCCGCATGGTCGTCGACTTGCCGGACCCGTTCGGGCCGAGGAAGCCGGTCACCACACCTGGCCGAACCTGGACGCTGAGCCCGTCGACGGCGATCCGGCGTCCGTACCGCTTGGTCAGCTCACAAATTTCGATCACACATCGACGCTAGGCACCGCGGGCGGCGCTCAGAAGCAGGAAACCATCCGACTCTGCCTGGGGGTTTCCACCCCTGTCAGTCGCCGTAGTCGGGTGCTACCACCGACCAGACAACCTTGCCGTCGGGTAGATCACTGACGCCCCAGCGCAGGGCCACCGCTTCGATCAGCAGGAGGCCACGGCCGCCGTACGCGGTGGTCGGGACCGGGCCGCCGTAGACCGGCAGCGCGGGTGACCAGTCGCGGACCGACAGGTGCAGGGTGTCGCCGTCGGCGCCCCGACCGACCAGGACCGTCATGGGCGTGTGCGCGTGCGCGACGACGTTGTTGACGAGCTCCGTGGCCGCGATGCAGGCCGGGCCGGCGACCTCCGGCATCTCCCAGCGGGCGCACGCCTCCGTGACCAGCTCGCGGGCGCGGCGGGCGGCGCCGGTCATCGGCTCCAGGCTCGCGCGCAGCAGGGTGTCGGGCGAGTGGCCGGCGGCGCGGCGGTCGCCGTCGGCGAGCCGGAAGCCCACGCCCCGCCACGGGTCCGCGACGGCCGGCGGCACGCTGATCACCGGTTGGCCGGCGGGCCAGTCCGCGGTCTCGCGGGCCACCTCGCCGAAGGTCGCCAGGACGGTCGGGTCGTCGATCCGTAGGCCGGTCACCTCGATGACCGCCGGCGTGCGGTCGGCGACGACGGACAGCAGGGCACCGCGCAGCGCCTGGGCCGACCGCTGGTCGAGCACACCCTGGAGCTGGACGACCGCGTACGGGTCGTCGTCGGCCACCAGAAAATGCACGTCGGTCGGCATGATCGCTCCATTGTGCATGTCGGGGACGTCCGTTCGTGCCCGCCCGGGCGCGTCATGAACGTTTGTCACCATCGCCGGCTCCGGGCGTTGCGGCGAGTGACTGCGGCGATGGTGCCGGCGGCGGTGCCGGCTGCGACGCCGATCATGGCGGATACGCGCAAGGTCATGCCACGCCGGGCCTCGACCGCCAGGGGCGACGGGCGCCAGCTGAACCGCAGGAGGGCGGCGGTACCGCCGGCGTACGCCTCCCGGCGCGGTCTGGTCAGCAACCGCACGATGGTGTGGGCCGCCACCTCCGGCGGCTGGACCGGCGGTGGCGGCGCGATGCGCCGGCCGGCGGCGTACCGGCGGACCGGTGCGGCGGTGCCGGCCGGCAGGACGGTGCAGATCGAGATCCGGCGCTCGCCGGTCACCCGCAGCTCCTGACGGACGGTGTCGGCGAGCCCGCGAACGCCCTGCTTCGCGGCGTTGTAGATCGACTGGTACGGCATGGCGATGGCGGCCAGCGCCGACGCGTTGTTGACCAGTACCCCGCCGCCGGACGCGCGCAGGTGCGGCAGCGCCGCGCGCATCCCGTACGCCGCGCCCAGCAGGTTGACCTCGACGACGCGGCGGAGCTGGGACAGCGGGATCTCCTCGAAGAGCCCTACCGCCCCCGTGGTCGCGTTGTTGACCCAGGCGTCCAGCCGCCCGAAGATCGCGACGGCGCTCTCGGCCAGGTGCGTCACGGCGGCCGGGTCGGTCACGTCGGTGGGCAGGACGGCTGTCCGGCCGCCGAACGCCCGGCAGCGCTCGGCGACCGCGTCCAGCGCGCTCTCGCCTCGGGCGGCCAGCACCACGGTGCCGCCGCCGCGGGCCACCTCCAGGGCCGTCGCCGCACCGGTGCCGCTCGACGCACCGGTGATCACGACCACCGATTGCGCGAGCGGGCGGGACAGCGCCATGCACGTCCGTTACCCCGTAGTGGGCGGCATCATGCGAACCGGTTTGGCGTCCGGTTCGAACCGCCCCGGGGAGCTATCGACCGCGGGGTCCGGAACTGGGCGGCGGGCCGGCCGGCATCGGCCGGGCGACGACGGTGCGCGCGGCGTCGGCCGCCACGTGCCGGGCGGCCAGTGCCCGGGCCTTGAGGGCGCGGGGGCCGGCGGTCAGGGCACGCGGACCGGGCTCGGCCGTGGCGTGGTGGTGCTGCGGCTCCGCGTACCGGGTCAGGCCGATCACGGCGGCCAGCGTGATGAAGAAGCCGAGGGCGGCCACCCACTCCCGCCCAGGGTGGATCTTGTCGCCGAGGAACAGCAGGCCGATCGCGGCGGCGGGCACGGCACCGGCGGCGTCCATCGAGGCGACCGCCGCGGTCGTCGAGCCGCGCTGCATGGCGAGGCCGAGCAGCAACTGGCCGAGCAGCGAGGCGCCGATCAGCACGTACAGCAGGGGGCTGGAGACGAACTCGCCGATGGTGTGGCTGGACGCCAGCGGGCGGCCGGCGACGGCGGCGGCCGAGAACGCCATGCCCGCCAGCGAGCCGAGGGCGACGGAGCCGGGTGCGCCGTGCATCCGGGCGGCGAACACGCCGATCAGCGCGATGACCGCGAGCCAGATCAGCAGGGCGACCAGGCCGCCGGAGCCGATCGAGTGCGCCGGCGCTGGTTTGGCCGAGATGACCAGGGCGAAGAGGCCACCGAAGAGCAGGGCCAGCAGGCCCACCTCGGCCTTGGGCAGTTTCCACCGAAGGATCAGGACACCGCACAGCGCGGTCACGCCGAGACCGGCGGACGCGGCCGCCTGCACGAGGAACAGCGGCAGGTCCCGGCGGGCGACGAAGGCCAGCAGGAAGCCGATGATCTGGAAGCTGAGCCCGTACAGGTAGATGCGGTGGCTGGCCAGCCGGACCAGGAGCTTGGGGTTGCACGAGGTGTGCAGCTTGGTCCGGGTCGCCGCGACCGACTGGAGGAGGTTGGCGACTCCATAGGCGATGATCATCGCCGCGAGGAAGCCCCAACTGGTGGACAGCACCCGCGCACAGTAACGGAGGTTTCTGCGGATCCGCTTGGCGACCGGCCGAACTGGCTAACCAGCGACTACGCCCCGTGTTGCGATCAAAACCACAGGTCAGATGACGGCTTATGAAATGCGACACACCGTCAGCTCAAGCGGGTAAGCACCTCTTCGTGAATTTTTCCGTTGGTGGCCACGGCGCTCCCACCAGACGGACCGACCTGCCCGCGCAGGTCCGTGAAGCTGCCACCGGCCTCGGTCACGATCGGGATCAGGGCGGCCACGTCCCAGAGCGAGAGCTCCGGCTCGACCATCACGTCGACGGCACCCTCGGCGAGGAGCATGTAGCCGTAGAAGTCGCCGTACGCCCGGCTCCGCCAGCTCTGCCGGATCAGGTCGAGCATCGGCTCCAGCCGACCGGTCTCCTCCCAGCCGTGCAGGCTGGAGTAGCAGAAGCTGGCGTCACCGATCCGGCGTACGCCGGAGACCCGAATGGGTGTGGCCGCCGCGGTGTGCCGGCCGGCGAACGCGCCGTGGCCGAGGGCGGCCCACCATCGCCGGCCGAGCGCCGGTGCGGAGACCAGACCGACCACCGGCTGGTCGCCTTCCATCAGCGCGATCAGCGTCGCCCAGATCGGCACGCCGCGGATGTAGTTCTTGGTGCCGTCGATCGGGTCGATCACCCACTGCCGCTGGCCCGGCCCGGCGGGCGCCTGGGTCGCGCCGTACTCCTCGCCGAGCACGCCGTCCCGTGGCCGGGTGCGGGCGAGGGTGGCCCGCAACGCCCGTTCCACGGCCTGGTCGGCGTCCGAGACGGGCGTCAGGTCGGGCTTGGACTCCACCCGGAGGTCGAGGGCCCGGAACCGGTCCATCGAGATCTTGTCCGCGGTGTCGGCGAGAACGTGGGCGAGCGAAAGGTCGTCCGCATACCGGGGGGCCATGGGGGAAGACGCTACTAGTTTTCGGTGTCCTCACCGGCGCGGGAGGCGAGCAGGCGGCGGTACGAGGCGAGCCGGCGCGGGTCGGCGTTGCCGGCCTCGACCCAGGCGTCGAGCGCGCAGTCGATGTCGTTGGGAGTGTGCTCGCAGTTCGGCCGGCATTCGACCGTTCCCTCGACCAGGTCCGGGAAGCCGTGCAGCAGGCTGTCCGCCGAGACATGGGCCAGACCGAAGCTGCGTACGCCAGGCGTGTCGATGATCCAGGCGTCGTCGCCGGGCAGCCGCAACGCCACCGCGCTGGTCGAGGTGTGCCGACCGCGGCCGATCGCGCTGACCACTCCGACCGCCCGGTCGGCGTCCGGCACGAGCCGGTTGACCAGCGTCGACTTGCCCACGCCGGAGTGGCCCACCATGACCGAGACCTGACCGGCCAGCCGCTCGTGCAGCTCCGCGAGGTCGGAGTCCGGTCGCACCAGCACGTGCGGCAGGTCCAGTTCGGCGTAGTAGTCGAGCACCTCCGCCGGACCGGCCAGGTCGGCCTTCGTGAGGCACAGCAGCGGCTCGATGTCGGCGTCGTACGCGGCGACCAGGCAGCGGTCGATGAACCCGGTGCGCGGCGGGGGATCGGACAGCGAGCTGACGATCACGAGCTGGTCGGCGTTGGCCACGACGACCCGCTCCAGGCGGCCTTCCGGCGTGCTGTCGTCGTCGTCCGCGGTGCGCCGCAGCACCGAGGTGCGCTCGGCGATCCGGACGATCCGCGCCAGGGCTCCGTCCGCACCCGAGGTGTCGCCGACCAGCGAGACCCGGTCGCCGACGACCACCGACTTGCGGCCGAGCTCGCGGGCGCGCATCGAGGTGACGGCCGCGGTGCCGAGCTGGACCCCGTAGCGACCCCGGTCGACCGCGAAGACGAAACCCTCGACCGCGTCGTCGTGCTTGGGCCGCGTCCGGGTACGCGGACGGGAGGAGCGCCCGGGGCGCACCCGCACGTCGTCCTCGTCGTACTCCCGTCGCTTGCCCGCCAGTGCCTTCTCCCTACTTGCCGGTCACCATCGCTGACCATAGTGCCGGGAAGTCGGGCATGGTCTTCGAGGTGCATGCCACGTCGTCGAGCTCGACGCCCGGCACCACGAGACCGACCACGGCGCCGGCGTGCGCCATCCGGTGGTCGTCGTAGGTGTGGAACACCCCGCCCCGCAGCGGCCGGGGCGTGATCTCGAGGTCGTCGGCGGTGTCGGTGACGGACGCGCCGAGCGCGCCCAGCTCCCGGGCCAGCGCGGTCAGCCGGTCGGTCTCGTGGCCCCGGATGTGACCGATGCCGCGCAGCCGCGACGGTGAGTCGGCCAGCGCCGCGAGCGCCGCCAGCACCGGGGTCATCTCGCCGACCTCGGACAGGTCGGCGTCGAGGCCGTGCACCACGCCGGTGCCCCGCACGGTCAGCCCGTCGGTGCCGAGGGTGACCTCGCCGCCCATCTGGCCCAGCAGCGCGCGGAGGCGCTCGACCGGCTGGGCGCTGCTGCGCGGCCAGCCGAGCAGGGTCACCGACCCGCCGGTGACCAGGGCGGCGGCGAAGAACGGCATGGCGCCGGAGAGGTCGGGCTCGATCGTCCAGCCCCGCCCGGTCAGCTTGCCGGGCTCGACCGACCACACGTCGCGGACCGAGTCGTCGATCCCGGCGCCGGCGGCGCGCAGCATCTGCACGGTCATCCGGACGTGCGGCGCCGACGGCATCGCCGGACCGACGTGGCGCACCACGACGCCGCGGTCGAAGTCGGGCGCGGCCAGCAGCAGGCCGGAGACGAGCTGGCTGGAGGCGGACGCGTCGAGCACCACCTCGCCACCGGTGACCCGGCCGGTGCCCCGCACGGTCAGGGGCAGGCCGCCGCTGGGTGCGGCGTCGATGCTGACGCCGAGCGAGCGCAGGGCGTCGAGCAGCGGGCGCAGGGGGCGCTGCCGGACCGAGGGGTCGCCGTCGAAGGTGACCGGGCCCTGGGCCAGACCGGCGATCGCCGGCATGAACCGCAGCACCGTGCCGGCCTGGCCGACGTCGACGTGGGCCGGACCCTGCAACGTGCCGGGCCGGACCACCCAGCGCTCGTCGTCGACCGTGGAGACGCTGACGCCCATCGCGCGCAGGCCGCCGGCCATCATCTCGGTGTCGCGCGCCCGCAGCGGGCGGGCCAGCGTCGACGGCCCGACCCCGATCGCGCTGAGGACCAGCGCGCGGGCGGTCATCGACTTGGAGCCGGGCAGTTGGACGGTCGCGGCGACCGGCTCTGCGGCGGTCGGCGGGGTCCACGGAACGTGCGCGGTCTGGTTGGCCACGTATTCCAGTCTGACCTGCCCGGGACCCGAACCGCGATCGACATTCGGCGCTCCCGCGTGCCGGGATGGTGTGCGCTAGCGTGACGGGCATGTGCGGGCGGTACGCGACCACGAAGGACGCGCCTGACCTCAGTGCGCTCTTCGAGGCGTTCGACGACACCCGCGACGCTCTGGTGGCCGACTACAACGTCGCGCCGACCGACCCGGTGCCCGTCGTCCGGATGTCGGCACGGTTGGGCGGGCGGACGCTGTCGGTGGCCCGGTGGGGGTTGGTGCCGAGCTGGGCGGGCGACACCAAAGGCGCGGCTCGCATGATCAACGCGCGGGCCGAGACGGTCGCCACCACTCCGGCGTACGCGCGGGCGTTCGCCGGCCGACGCTGCCTGATCCCGGCCGACGGCTGGTACGAGTGGGTGCGCTCGCCGGGCGGCGGCAAGCAGGCCTATTTCATGACGGCGCCCGAGCCCGTGGTGTTCGGCGGCCTCTGGGCCGCGTGGGGCGAGGCGAAGCAGCTCACCTCCAGCATCGTCACCATGCCGGCGCTGGGTGACCTGGCGCTCGTGCACAACCGGATGCCGCTGGTGCTCGCGCCCGACCGGTGGGAGGCGTGGCTGGCCGGCGGCGGCGATGCGGCCGACCTGCTGGCCCCGCCGAGCGACGCGACGCTGGCCGGCATCGAGATCCGCCCGGTCGGCGCCGGCGTCGGCGACGTGCGCAACGACGGCCCCGGTCTGGTCGCCCGCGTGGCGGCACCGGCGTTGGCCGCACCACGCGAAGAGCCGGTCGAACTGACCCTCTTTTGATCATCGATTCACAGCGGTTGATTTTTCCCTTTCTGTCAATCTTGTATTGATTTCTTGCAGCCGACTTTCCGCAGGTTCGTTGCAAACCCTTGTATCCGCCATCACGAGTGCGATAGAACACAGCGCCGGCAATGGGTGCCTTCTCGCACCGGGCGACGACACCCATTGGTCCTTGATCTTCCGCTCTATGTGGCGGAAAGCCGGCCCCACGGGGGAGGTGGGTTGTTGATGACACGGGCGCGAATGCCACGCCCGCATGAGGTCGCCGCCGCACGTCGTGATCCACGATTGCTGCGCGCCTCGGCCGAACGACAGCTCGACGAGGCTTGGCGCACGCGTGGCCTGTGCCAGACCGTCGATCCGGAGACGTTCTTTCCCGCACCGAGCGAGCCGGCCGACACGGCGATCGCCCTGTGCCGCACCTGCGACGTGCAGGGCGCGTGCCTGGCGTGGGCGCTCGAGGTCGGCGACTGCCACGGCGTGTGGGGTGGCACCACCCCGCGCGAGCGGCGGGCGATGCTCGTCGCCTGGCGCGGTCAGCTGACCCGGGGTGCCGAGACCATCGACTCGGGGCCACCGATGCGCGACCTTTCGCTCGAACTGGTGCCGGTCAGCTGACCTGAGCCTCCTGGCCAGCACAATGGGGCCATGGGGGTCACACAGATCGCGACACCGCACGGACCGGCCGTCGCCGAGACCGACGAGGCGACCGGTCGGCCGGCGGCACTGCTCGTGCTCGGGCACGGCGCCGGTGGGGGAGTCGAGGCACCCGACCTGATGGCGGTCCGCCGCGCCGCGCTGGCGGCCGGCATCACGGTGGTGCGGGTGACCCAGCCCTATCGGGTCGCCGGGCGGCGGGCTCCGGCCCCCGCGGCGCAGCTCGATGCCGCGTGGTCTGCGGTGGTGCACGAGATCGTCAAGGGCTACCCCGACCCACCGCCGCTGGTGGTCGGCGGTCGGTCCAGCGGTGCCAGGGTGGCCTGCCGCACCTCGGTCGCCCTCGGCGCGGCCGGGATCGTCTGCCTGGCCTTCCCGCTGCACCCGCCGGGGCGGCCCGAGCGGTCCAGGGCCGCCGAGCTGCTCACCGGCGTGCCCACGCTGGTGGTCAACGGCGACCGTGACCCGTTCGGGGTGCCCGACGCGTCGCCCGGTGTCGAGGTCGCGGTCCGTCCTGGCCAGCGGCACGACCTGCGGGGCGACCCGCGCGGGCTGGGGCAGCTGGTGGTGGAGTGGCTGCGGGGCAAGGGTTGGGCCAGTCCGTAACCGGGGCCGTGAGTGACTCGTTGCACTCAGTGAGCCAGGCATGCCCTGGGGACTCCCTCCACGAGTCCGCGGACCCCCCGGTCCGCATCAACCTCCCAGGCCCACCTGGTCCCGGGGATTTCCATCCCCGGGACCAGTGGGTTGCCAGGACTGAGCCCCGTGGGTTGACCTGGGGAATTCGCAGGTGCCCGCCCTTGTTGCAGCCGTCGTACGTGCAAAGACGGCGAGGGGGCTTCACCCAGTGCGAGCAGCTACGCGGGAAAACCGCGAGACTGGCCGGTTCCGGGCACTTTTGTCCGCGCCCGAATGGCCGGCGAGCGACGTTACTCACGGCCTGATCCGGGGCAACCAACCCACAACTGAGACTGTCGAGAGCGCGCGCCGCGTATCCTCGGCGGAACAGTTGAGGGGGGACGTGCGCTTGACGCAGCCGGAGAAGACCCGAACCGAGGAGCCGACCGACGAGCGGCGGGCCCGGTTCGAGCGGGACGCGCTGCCCTTCGTCGACCAGCTCTACGCCGCGGCCCTGCGGATGACCCGCAACCCGGCCGACGCGGAGGACCTGGTCCAGGAGACGTTCCTCAAGGCCTACGCCGCCTTCCACCAGTTCGAGGAAGGCACCAACCTCAAGGCGTGGCTCTACCGGATCCTCACCAACACCTACATCAACTCGTACCGCCGGCGGCAGCGCCAGCCCGTCCAGGCGCCGACCGAGGAGATCACCGACTGGCAGCTCGCCAGCGCGGAGTCGCACACCTCGAGCGGCCTGCGCTCGGCGGAGACCGAGGCGCTCGACCGGCTGCCCGACAGCGACGTGAAGAACGCGCTGCAGCAGCTGCCGGAGGAGTTCCGGCTGGCCGTCTACCTGGCTGATGTCGAAGGTTTCTCGTACAAGGAGATCGCCGACATCATGAACACGCCGATCGGTACGGTCATGTCGCGACTTCACCGCGGTCGGCGGAACCTGCGCAACCTGCTGGAGCGCTACGCTGCGGATCGAGGCTTCACCCGCACCCCATCGGGTGACGCTGCCGCTGCCCGCCAGGAGGTGTGAGGAACCGTGAGTTGCGGTAACCCCCACGAGACCGACTGCAGCGAAGTGCTCGAAGAGGTCTACCTCTATCTCGACCTCGAATGCGCCGACGAGCGCCGCGAGCTGATCCGCGAGCACCTCGACGAGTGCCACCCGTGCTTGCGCGAATACGGCATCGAGCAGGAGGTCAAGGCGCTGGTCGCCCGCTGCTGCGGCAACGAGACCGCACCGACCGAGCTGCTGGCCCGCCTGCGCGGGAAGCTCTCGGAGCTACGAACAGACGTATAAAAGCTCGTCGCCGGCCCTACGGGGCCGGCGACGTGGTTTTTCAGCTGTTCGGGCGCTTGCCGTGGTTGGCGGCGCTCTTCTTACGGGCCTTCTTCTTGCGGCTCTTCTTCGCCATGTCGACCTCCGTCCCTCAAGTGACCCGACGATCGTAGTCGGCCCGCCAGGGGCGCACCGACGGCCGGCACATGGTTGGATGCTGACGCGGCCCGTGAGGCGCCGTAGATGCCGGCAGGGAGGACCACACGATGGCTGACGAGATCCGCGCCGAGATGGTGGCGAACGTGTGGAAGGTCGTCGCGGCGCCCGGCGACACCGTCGCCGAGGGCGACACGCTGGTCATCCTCGAGTCGATGAAGATGGAGATCCCGGTCATCGCCGAGTCCGGCGGCACCCTGGCACAGCTCGCCGTCAACGAGGGCGACGTCGTCCAGGAGGGCGACCTGATCGCCGTCATCGAATGACGGTGCGGATCCGCCCGGCGACGCCGGCCGACTTCCCGGCGATCGCGCGCTTCACCGTCGACGCCTACCGCGCCGACGGGCAGCTCGCCGGCGACCACGGCTACGACAAGAAGCTGGCCGACGTCGAGACGCGGGCCGAGGCCGGCGTGCTGCTGGTCGCCGTCGACGACGAGTCCGGCCAGGTGCTGGGCTCGGTCACCTTCGTGCTGCCCGGCAGCGCGTACGCGGAGCTGTCCGGTCCCGGCGAGGCCGAGTTCCGGATGCTCGCCGTCGACCCGGCCGCGCAGGGTCGCGGCGCGGGCGAGGCGCTGGCGCGGGCCTGCCTCCAGCGGGCCACCGACCTCGGGTGCCAGGCGGTGGTGATCTGCGTGCGCAGCTTCTCCGAGCCGGCCAAGCGCCTCTATGCCCGCCTCGGCTTCGTCCGCGTGCCCGAGCGCGACTGGTCGCCCTTCCCGGGCGTCGAGCTCGAGGCGCTCCGGCTGCCGCTCACGGGCTGATCCGCGGCCGCCACAGGTCTTCGGCCACGTCGAGGGCGACCCGCTTGCGCTCCTCGATCGGGATGTCCTGCCGGATCGCGAACCAGCTGCCGTGCACCGCGAAGAGGGCCAGCGCCGCGCGCAGCTGCTCGGTCGGGTCGTCGACGTCGTCGGCCATCAAGGACGCCACCCGGAGCATCCGGTCGCGCATCCCCATCCCGGCCGACATGGTCTTGACGACCGTCTGGTTCTGCTCGAAGAACCGCATCACGGACGGGTGATTGCTGGCGAAGAACTCGTCGGCGTAGCGGGCGAGCAACTCCTGCCGCCGCTCCAGCCCGGGCGGCTGTGCCTGTGCCCATTCGATGATCTCGTCGAGTCGCGCCAGCCGGTCCTCGGAGAAGCTGGAGACGATCTCGTCCTTGCTCTTGAAGTGGTAGTAGAGGGCAGCCTTGGTCACGCCGAGCCGCTCGGCGATCTCCCGGAGCGAGGTCTTCTCATACCCGTTCTCCGTGAAGAGCTCGAGCGCGACGGCCTGGATCCGGCCTCGCGTGCTCTCGACCACCCTTGTCTCCTTAACTAACTTGACGACCGGTTAGCAAGCAGCTTACCGTGCGGCTAGTAAGTTCAACTAGCCGGGCGGCAAGTAAGTCCCATCACGCTGGGGGGCGTACCCAATGACCACCGTCGCGCCACAAACCATCGCGCCACAGAAGATCCGAGGCATTCTCGCCGGTCTGATGATCGCGATGATGCTCGCGATGCTCGACAACATGATCGTCAGCACGGCGCTGCCGCGCATCGTCAGCGAGTTCGGGGGCATCGACCATTTCACGTGGGTCGTCACCGCCTACGTGCTCGGCACGACCGTCTCGACGCCGATCTGGGGCAAGCTCGGCGACCTCTACGGACGCAAATCCATCTTCCTGACGTCGATCATTATCTTCCTGATCGGCTCGGCTCTCTGCGGAATGGCCGGCTCCGCGATGCTGGGCGGCAAGGCCGACGGCATGATCGAGCTCATCGCGTTCCGGGCCGTGCAGGGCCTCGGCGCCGGCGGCCTGATGGTCGGCGTCATGGCGATCATCGGTGACCTGGTGCCGCCCCGCGAGCGCGGCCGCTATCAGGGCATGATCGCCGGCATCATGGCGATCGCGATGGTCGCCGGCCCGCTGGTCGGCGGCTTCATCACCGACAACCTGTCGTGGCGCTGGGCGTTCTACGTCAACCTGCCGCTCGGCGGCCTGGCCCTGCTGGTGCTGGCCACCCGGATGCACCTGCCGCGCTACCGCACCGAGCACCGGATCGACTACCTCGGCGCCGGGCTGCTGTCCGTCGGCATCACCGCGCTCGTGCTGATCACCACCTGGGGCGGCAACGAGTACGACTGGATGTCGCCGCAGATCCTCGGCCTCGCCGTGCTGACCGTGGCGGCGCTGGCGGTGTTCGCCGTCGTCGAGCGCCGCGCGCCCGAGCCGATCCTGCCGCTGCACCTGTTCCTCAACCGCAACTTCGCCCTGATCTCCGGAGTCGGCTTCCTGCTCGGCTTCGCGATGTTCGGCGCGATGAACTTCCTGCCGCTGTTCCAGCAGACCGTGCAGGGTGCCTCGGCGACCAACAGCGGCCTGCTGCTGTTGCCGCTGATGTTCGGCATGCTGGTCGTCTCCGTGATCACCGGCCGGGTCATCACCAAGACCGGCCGCTACCGGATCTTCCCGATCCTCGGCGGCGTGGCCCTGCTCGCCGGCATGGCGCTGCTGGCCACGATCAACGCCGAGACCACGAAGACGATCCTCGCGCTCTACATGGTCGTGCTCGGCGTCGGCATGGGCTTCCTGATGCAGACCTCGATGCTGATCGCCCAGAACAGCGTCGAGCAGAAGGACCTCGGTGCGGGCAGCGGCGCCGCCACGTTCTTTCGCTCCATCGGCGGCTCGATCGGCATCGCGCTCTTCGGCGCGCTCTTCGTGCACCACCTGGCGAAGTCGCCGGCCGGCGCGGCCCTGGCGGGCGACGGCGGGGGCGCGGGCGTCAACCCGACCGCCCTCCAGAACCTGCCCGCCCAGATCCGCGACGGCGTGATGAGCGGCCTGGCCGACTCGATCGCGTACGTGTTCGTCTGGGCAGCCGTGATCGTCATCCTCGTGCCGGTCCTGGCCTGGTTCGTCAAGGAGATCCCGCTCCGCGGCTCCGGCGACCAGGGCGGCCAGAAGGAGACCCCGGCCGACGACGCCGAGGTGGCCCTGGCCAAGGCCGAATCCATCGCCGACTGAGGCAACGGTCGAGAAAGCCCCCGGAGATCCTCCGGGGGCTTCCCTTTACCCGGCCTCGCGCCGCTCGCGGCGGCGTTCCGCGAAGGTGACCACGGCGAGGCTGGTCACGATGCTCAGTAGCAGGATCGGCAGGCCGAAGTAGCCCAGGATCCACAAGGCGAGGTCCCGCGCCGACACGCTGAAGCTGCCGCCGTTGTCAGGCTGGTGGTCGGACTGTGCGAACGCCCCGGCCAGGCAGACGGCGGCCACTCCCGCGTGAATGCCGAGCACCCACAGGGTCTGCTTGCCGCTTCGCGTCATGGCGGCGACGGTAGCCAAGCAACGCACCTGGCTGATCGGAACGTTGCGATAAACGGGAGTTCCGTGCAGAATCGAGCAGGGAGCGCGCAGGGGAGGCACGCATGGGTACACCGGGCGCAGGGATGGCCGCGGACATCGCCGAACAGCCGGAGGTGTACGCCGGGCTGCTGGAGCCGGCCCACGCCGGCCCGATCAGCGCCGTCGCGGCCGCCATCGTGCGGCGGCGGCCCAGGCACGTCGTCTTCACCGCCCGCGGCACGTCCGACCACGCGGCGCTCTACGGTGCCTATCTCGCGGAGATCCGGCTAGGGCTGCCCGCCGGGTTGGCCTCGCCGAGCGCGGTCACGGTCTTCGGCGCCCGGCCCGACCTGTCCGACGCGCTGGTCGTCGGGGTCAGCCAGAGCGGCGGCTCGCCCGACCTGACCGAGGTGGTCCGGGTGGCCCGGGAGACCGGCGCACTCACTCTCGCGATCACCAACAACCCCGACTCGGCCCTCGCCGACGCCGCCGAGCTGCACATCGACGTGGCCGCCGGGCACGAGCGCGCGGTCGCGGCCACCAAGACCTACACCGCCGAGCTGCTCGCCCTGCTGATGCTGGTCGAGGGCATCCGTGGCGGCGCGGGGGAGGTGCCGGCCGACGAGCTGCGTACCCTCGCCGCCCTGCCCGCCCTGGCCGAGACGGCGCTGGCCAACCCGACGGCGCCCGACCTGGCGCGGCGCTACCGGTTCGCGGCCCGGCTGGTCACCACCGGCCGCGGCTACGCCTATCCGACCGCCCGCGAGGCCGCGCTGAAGCTGATGGAGACCTCCTACCTGCCGGCCCTGTCGTTCTCGGGCGCCGACCTGCTGCACGGCCCGCTGGCCCTGGCCGACCCGGACGTCCCGGTGCTCGCCGTCGTCGGCGCCGGCCCCGGCGGAGCCGCCATGCGCGAGGTGCTCACCCGCCTCGACGAGCGCCGCGCCGACGTCGTCACCGTGGGACCGGCCGACGTGCCCGGAGCCACCGCCCGCCTCGCGGTGCCCGAGGTCGACGAGCGCTTCGCCCCGCTGCTCGACATCCTCCCGCTGCAACGGCTGGCCCTGGCCCTGGCACTGGCCCGAGGCGAGGACCCCGACGCACCACGCGGCCTGGCCAAAGTCACCAGCACCCTGTAGGGCGTGGCACGCTTGCAGGCGTGTCCACCCTGCGTGACCTAGTCGAAGAGCACACCGCCCTGGGTCGGGGCGATATCGACCATCTGCACCGGATCGCCGGTGAGTGGCAGCTGCTCTCCGACCTGTCCTTCGCCGACCTGCTGCTCTGGGTGCCGGTCGACGACGAGGGCGGCTTCCTCTGCGTGGCCCAGGTGCGGCCGACCACGGCCCCTACGGCCTATCAGGACGACCAGGTCGGCCGGATCGTCGGTGGCCCCGAGGTGGCGCACCTGGACATCGCCTATCGGGAGGGCCGGATCTGGCGCGAGGGCGACCCGGTCTGGTACGGCGACACCCCAGCACGGCACGAGGCGATCCCGGTGCGGCTGCGCTCCGCCGACGGGGAGAGCGGCGAGGTGATCGCGGTCGTCGGACGGGACACGAACCTGTCCACCGCGCGCACCCCGAGCCAGCTCGAGCTCAACTATCTGACGACCGCGGACGACCTGGCCCAGATGACCTCCGACGGTACGTTCCCCCCGCGCCGGCACCCGGGTGAGACCACCTCGGCGCCGCGGGTCGGTGACGGGCTGGTCCGACTCGACGCGGGCGGCAAGGTGACCTTCGCGAGCCCGAACGCGCAGTCCGCGTACCGCCGGTTGGGTTTCGCCGCCCATCTGGTCGGTGAGGACCTGTCCGTGCTGATCAGGCGGCTGGCCGACGACCCGCTGGAGGGCACCGACGCCGCCAACCGGGTGCTCGCCTCGCTGCGCGGTGAGGCGCCGGCCCGCAAGGAGGTCGACGCCCGCGGCGCGACCGTGCTGCACCGGGCGCTGCCGCTGATGCCCGCGGGTGTGCCGATCGGGTCGTTGGTGCTGGTCCGCGACATCACCGAGGTACGCCGGCGCGACCGTGCGCTGATCACCAAGGACGCGACCATCCGGGAGATCCACCACCGGGTGAAGAACAACCTCCAGACGGTCGCGGCCCTGCTGCGCCTGCAGGCCCGCCGGGTCGGCATCCCGGCGGCCCGGGCGGCGCTGGAGGAGTCGGTGCGCCGCGTCGCGTCGATCGCCCTGGTGCACGAGACGCTGTCGATGTCGAGCGACGAGGCGGTCGAGTTCGACGGCATCGTCGACAAGGTAGCGGGCGCCGCCACCGAGGTGGCGAGCACGGAAGTGTCGGTGCGGATGCGCCGCGAGGGCTCGTTCGGCGTGCTGCCCGCGGAGATCGCCACGTCGCTCGTGATGGTGCTCAACGAACTGCTGCTCAACGCGGCCGAACACGGCTTCGCCAACGACGGCTCGCTGACGGTCGAGCCGGAGGTCGTGGTCGCCGTGCACCGGTTCCGCAAGCAGCTGCACGTCACGGTCGCCGACAACGGGCGCGGCCTGCCGGCGGACTTCGACCCCGACAAGGGTGGCCGGCTCGGCCTCCAGATCGTGAAGGCGCTGGCCACGGGGGAGCTGCGGGGCTCGATCGAGCTGCGCAACCGGGCCGAGGGCGGCACCGAGGCGGTCCTGGTGGTCCCGCTCGGCAAGGGCCGCACCACCGACGCGTAAGCAGGCCGACTGCGCCGCCGTCAGCGGCGGGTGAGCAGGGCGACCGTGAGGCCGGGCTCGGGCCAGATCTGGCGGGTCGTGTAGGCCGCGCGCAGGGCCGCGCCTTTCTCGCCCGGCACCGCCGCCAATGGGTCACGCTTTTCGCCGTCGGCCAGCAGCCATAGGCGGTTGGCGGCGGCGCCGGCGAGGCAGGCGGCCGGGTCGGCGCACTCGGTCGGGCGCAGCTCACCGCGGTCAGCGGCCGTCCGGGCGACCAGCACGTCCCGCGGCGCCGCCGTGCCCATCCCGCGTGCCACGGCGACGTCGAGCATCCGCCAGCCGGCCCGCGGCTGGTAGACGATCCCGTCGCCGGGTTGGGCGTTGGCCTGGATCACCGCGACGGCCGCCGGGTAGTCGACGGGTGCGGTGCGCGGCCACTCGTGGGTGCGGCGAAGGGCGAGCTGCGCGGGCACGCCCAGGGCGGCGATCACCACGACCAGTGCGAGCGCGTAGGCCGGCGCGACGCGGCGCAGCGCGCCCGCGACCAGCACGCACAGCAGGGCCACGGTGAAGAGCAGGTAGCGGGGCACCCAGAACGGGGCGAGCTGGGCGGCTGCGAAGAGCAGCAGAGCCGGGAGCGCCACCGACAGGGCCAGGACGGTCGGCCAGCGCCCACCGGTCATCGCCCAGCCGAGCCCGGCGAGCAGCAGCAGGGCACCGCCGACCGCCGAGGCCTGCAGGACGCTGCCGGGCAGGTCGATCAGGTTGGTCGGTCCGGGGGTGCCGACCCACCCGAGCTGTACGCCCTGCTGGCTTCGGCCGACCCAGACGAGCGGGGCCAGCAGCAGGCCGACCGCGCCGACCGCCGCCGCGAAGCCGATCGCCGCCTTCCGTGCGCCGAAGACGGCGGCGGCGTGCCCGGCGACCAGCAGCAGGGCCACGATGTTGCTGAGCCCGAGGGCCAGCAGAGCCGCCGCGTACGCGACGAAGCGCCACCGGGTCGGCCGGCGCACCGCTTCGACCAGCAGCAAGGTGGCCAGGACGGCGAACAGGGCCGCGAACGCGTACCCGCGTGCCTCCTGCCCGTAACGCGACGTGCTCGGGACGACCGCGAAGAGCAGGCCGGCGACCAGGCCGGTGCGGGGTCCGAACAGGCGGGTGCCGAGCATCGCGGTGAGCGCGGCGGCCCCGGCCATGGCCAGCAGCGAGGGCAGCCGCAGCGCCACCGCGGAGTCGCCGAAGATCCGGGTCCAGCCCTGCATGAAGAAGTAGTACGGGCCGGTGACCGCGTCGATGCCGGCGAGCATCCGCCACAGGTCGCCCGGTGACCGCGTGGCGGCGCTCCAGGTCGCCAGCTCGTCGCGCCACAACGGTGCGCGGGACAGCTGGAAGCCGACGATGACCATGGTGAGCACGGCCGGTACGGTCGGCGCCCACCGACCGGTCAGGCGCGTGGTTATCCCGGTGCGGGCATGGTCGAGCTGCTGTGTCATTTGCTGGCTCCCCCGATGCGCCGCAAATGCCCCTATTCGCCCGATCAGCCTAACGTGAACCAGCCCACACCGGGGCCCGGCATCTGGGACTGCCTGAGGTATTCGGAGCGTGCTGTGGCAGCATGATGAGCGTGACTGCAACGGCCGACCAGCGCCCCGTGACCCTGGGTCTCGCAGTGACCCTGGGCCTGACGGTCCGGCGCCATGTCGACTACGGCCGTGTCCGCAGCGCCATGTGTCCGGCTCACTGACGACGCCCGACTCACGTCCGGGCGCGTCCGCGCCGGGCTTTCACGTGTCTTCTCCCCGAAGGCGGCTCGCGCGACGCGCCGCAGCTCAGACCTTCGGAGGAACGCCGCGATGGCGGTCAGCAGCACCCCAGCTCGTTCGCCTCGCCGTGCCCGGGGCGAAGGCCAATGGGCTCTCGGGCACCGCGAGCCGCTCAACGCCAACGAGCGCACCAAGAAGGACGACAACCCGCTGAACGTGCGGGCGCGGATCGAGAACATCTACGCCCACGGCGGCTTCGCCTCGATCGACCCGGCCGACCTGCGTGGCCGGTTCCGCTGGTGGGGGCTCTACACCCAGCGCAAGGCCGGCATCGACGGTGGCCGCACGGCGGTGCTCGAGCCGCACGAGCTCGAAGACGAATACTTCATGCTCCGCGTGCGGGTCGATGGCGGCCAGCTCAGCCTCGAACAGCTCCGGGTGATCGCCGAAATCTCGCAGGAGTTCGGGCGCGACAGCGCTGACATCACCGACCGGCAGAACATCCAACTGCACTGGATCCGGGTCGAGGACGTGCCGGAGATCTGGCGGCGGCTCGAGGCGGTCGGCCTGCAGACCACCGAGGCGTGCGGCGACTGCCCCCGGGTGGTGCTCGGCAGCCCGGTCGCGGGCGTCTCGGCCGACGAGGTGCTCGACGCCACCCCGGCCGTCGACGCGATCGTCGAGCGGTTCGTCGGTGACCGGGAGTTCTCGAACCTGCCGCGCAAGTTCAAGTCGTCGGTCTCCTGGCTCGCCGACATGCCGTACGAGATCAACGACATCTCCTTCATCGGCGTCGACCACCCCGACTACGGCCCCGGCTTCGACCTCTGGGTCGGCGGCGGCCTGTCGACCAACCCGATGCTGGCCAAGCGCCTGGGCGTGTGGGTTCCGCTGGGCGAGGTGCCCGACGTCTGGGTCGGCGTGGTCTCGATCTTCCGCGACTACGGCTACCGCCGGCTGCGGCACCGCGCCCGGCTCAAGTTCCTGGTCGCCGACTGGGGCGTCGAGAAGTTCCGCGAGGTGCTGGAGAAGGAATACCTCGGTCGGTCACTTGTGGACGGTCCCGCGCCGGTGCTGCCGGAGAAGCCGATCGACCACATCGGTGTGCACCGGCAGCGCGACGGGCGTTACTACGTCGGTGCCGCGCCGGTCGTCGGCCGCGTCTCGGGCTCGCAGCTCGCCCGGCTCGCCGACGTCGTCGAGGCGCACGGCAGTGGGCGCGTCAGCCTTACGCCGTACCAGAAGCTGCTCGTTCTCGACGTGCCCGAGGAGCGCACCGAAGACCTGGTGACCGCGCTGCGCGGGATCGGGCTGGAGGCCCGCCCGTCCACCTGGCGGCGGTCGACGATGGCCTGCACGGGCATCGAATACTGCAAGCTCGCGATCGTCGAGACCAAGGCCCGAGGCCAGGAGCTGGTCGCCCGCCTCGAGGAGCGGCTCGGCGACATCGACGCCGACATCACCATCAACATCAACGGGTGCCCGAACGCCTGCGCCCGCACGCAGACCGCCGACATCGGCCTCAAAGGACAGTTGGTGGTCGGCCCCGACGGCCGTCAGGTCGAGGGCTTCCAGGTGCACCTCGGCGGCGGCCTCGGCATGGCGCAGGGCCAGGAGGGCGGCTTCGGCCGCAAGCTGCGCGGCCTCAAGACCACGGCCGAGGAGCTTCCCGTGTACGTGGAGCGCCTGGCCCGCCGTTATCTCGACGAGCGCACCGGCCCCGACGAGGCGTTCGCCCAGTGGGTGGTCCGCGCGGACGAGGACGCGCTGCGATGAGCGACCGCGCGGCGCCGAACTACTGCCCGTACTGCTCCGAGGAGGACCTGCGTCCCCGCGAGGAGCCGCACGGCGCGTGGGAGTGCCGAGGCTGCCAGCGCGTGTTCTCGGTCAAGTTCGTCGGCCTGCGGGCCGAAGGAGTTTCTTCCAACCCCCGGACGGAAGAGGTGAGGTAACCCGATGAGTGCCGTGAACGCGGTCGACTTGGGACTCGTGTCGCTGGGTGGCGCCCCGCGCCCGGCATCGGATCGGCGTTCCGCCGACGACCTGCGCGCCCTCGCCGAGGCGGCGGGCCGTGACCTGGAAGGCGCTCCGGCGCTGGAGATCGCCCGTTGGGCGGCGGAGACGTTCGGCGCGCGGTTCGCCGTGACCAGCTCGATGGCCGACGCGGTGGTCGCCCACCTGGTGTCCCGCGTCGCGCCCGGTGTGGACGTGGTGTTCCTCGACACCGGCCTGCACTTCCCCGAGACGCTGCGCGTCCGGGACGCGGTGGCCCGCACGCTGCCGGTCAACGTGCGGTCGATCCGGCCGCGGATGACGGTGGGCCAGCAGGACGGCGAGTACGGGCCGCGGCTGTTCAACCGGGCACCCGACGAATGCTGCTTCCTGCGCAAGGTCGAGCCGCTGGAGCGGGCGCTCGGCGACTACGACGCCTGGGCCACCGGGTTGCGCCGCGACGAGTCGCCGACGCGGGCCAACACGCCGGTCGTGTCCTTCGACGCCAAGCGCGGCAAGGTGAAGGTCAACCCGATCGCCGCGTGGAACCAGGCCGAGGTCGACAGCTACATCTCCCGCTGGAACGTGCCGGTCAACGAGCTCTTCAAGCAGGGCTACGGCTCGATCGGCTGCTGGCCGTGCACGCGGCGCACCAAGGCCGGCGAGGACCCGCGTGCCGGTCGTTGGGCGATGTTCGACAAGACCGAGTGTGGCCTGCACGTATGACACCTCGGCTCTGGCTCCCGACCGCACCCGGCCCGCTGGTGCTGGTGGCGCACGGCAGCCGTGACCCGCGGGCGGCCCGCGCCAACGAGGCGCTGGCCGCGGCCGTGCGCCGGCTGCACCCGCGTGGGCAGGTGCGGCTGTCGTTCCTCGACCACAGCGGCCCGCGGCCGGCGGAGACGTTGCTGGAGCTGGAGCGGTCGGGCGAGCGGCGGGCCACCCTGGTGCCGCTGCTGCTGACGTCGGCCTACCACGGCCGGGTCGACATCCCGGCGGCCTTGATGGACGCCCGGGCGGCCGGGCTGCGGATGCCGGTCTCGATCTCCGACGTGCTCGGGCCGGTGGGCGGGCAGACGTCGGCGCTGCTGCTGGCCGCGCTGCGCCGCCGCCTCGCCGCGGCCTCGGCCGCGGCGGACGTCTGGACGTCGGCGGCTCCGCTGGACGGGGTGGTGCTGGCCGCGGCCGGCACCCGGGACGCGACGGCCCGCGAGACGGTGTCGGTGGTGGCGGGCAGCTTGTCGACGGCGTTGGGCGGGGTGCCGTGCCGGGTCGCGTATGCGTCCGCGTCCGCGCCCACCGGCGACGAGGCGGTCGCGGAGCTACGGGAGGCCGGCGCGCGGCACATCGGTGTCGCGTCCTACTTCCTCGCTCCCGGGCTGCTGCACGAGGCCGTGGTGACGGCGGCCCGGTCCGCCGGTGCGGCCGTGGTGGCCGAGCCGCTGGGCGGTGCCCCGGAGCTGGCCCGCCTGGTGCTGGCCCGTTCCGCGACGGCACGCGAGCCGGTCTGCGACCTCGCCGACGCGGCCTGATACCGCCCACTTCGGAGTGAATGCGCCACTTGGCGGGGTGGCGGTGGATAGCTTGCGCGCGTGACGCGCGACATGTCCCGACGGCCGGCGCCGCCGGGCTTCTGGGACTCGCTGCCCGGCGCCCTGACCATCATCGCCGCGCTGGCCCTGGTCAGCGTGTTCGTCCTGATCCGGGAGCGGGGCGCACACAGGATGGCCGCATCGGTGGCGTCGTGCGAGTTCCAGGGCTCGGTGGTGAGGGTCGCCCTGTTGGTGAGCAACGAGGGCCGCGAACCCGGCCCGGCCCAGATCGAGTGGGCGTACCGGGACGCCGCCGGCGACCGTCACGAGGCGGACCCGACCACGGTGGCGAACATCGCACCCGGGGAGACCGTGCGCCACGAAGCAACAGCAGTGCTCGACGTCTCATCGGCGACGGGCACCTGCGAGGTCACCGCCGTCAGGTAGGTGAGCTCGGCCACGGCGGTGCCGCACGGCTCGCCAGCGAGGGGTCAGGTTGGTGAGCTCGGCCGCCGCGGAGCTGGCAGCGGAGCGAAGCGGAGCGGTCCCCGGCGGGAGCAACGGTCTGGACCATCGCGGACCTGGGACATCAGCTCGTTCTTGATCTCGGTCCAAGATGAACACGAGATGAACAGGCACCACATACGCAGGACGCCCCGGTTGCCCGGGGCGTCCTTGCGATGGTGGTGCTGTTCAGGCGGAGTGAGCGCGCAGGACCCGCAGGCCGCCGCGGCGCTTGACCGCGCGCCGCTCTTCCTCGCTCATCCCGCCCCAAACGCCGGCGTCCTGACCGGACTCCAGCGCCCACTGCAGGCACTGGTCGGTCGCGGAGCACCGCCGGCAGACGGCCTTGGCCTGCTCGACCTGCAACAGAGCCGGACCGGACGTCCCGATCGGGAAGAACAGCTCCGGGTCTTCGTCGCGGCAGGCAGCTACGTGGCGCCAGTCCATGGCGGCAACACTCCTCGTTCTGCGATGGCAAACAATGCGGGTTTTCCTATATGCGCGCGCGTTGCACTCCGTGACGGTGAGCATCCGACACGTCGGCAGCACGTGGGCAGGCGACTAGCCTTGAGGAACGGCGCCGAGGGTGCTCGCAATGTGCTCGCAGGCAACGTTCCCGTAACTCGTTTTCGCTTGTGAATACTTTCACGAACTGTCGCGATGTCAAGGGGGACGCCGCGAAAAAGTCTGAGCGGGTGAGCAAGCTCACGACCCCTTTGTCCGGTTTTCGAGCATGTGCCCTGCACCCGGATTTCGCCAGCCGCAATCAATGTAGTACGGTCCGGGCCACATTACTGGCATTTCCGGCACGTGTCACCCCTGCGGCTGCGAAAATCCGCGCCTGGACACCCCGTACCCGCTCCTCAGCAGATTACTCTCAGCGCTTGCGCCACGGAGGTAAATCTGACTTTTTCCCGCTCGCCGAGATAGTCACCGTCCAGTTGGAACGGTTCCGGACGCCGCGCGAGCAGGGTGAATTCGTGAACGTCATGGAGTTGAACGACTTGGCGGCCATGTGGATTCGTTCGCGGCGACAGGATTTGGGTGACTGTCCGTGTCGTACTGGCCACCGCTAGCTGACGGACGCCCAGTACGTCAAGTCCGAGGTCGAACGACGCGTCCGGATTGGGGCTTACGGGCCGATCGCCGAGATAGGTCCACGGGGTCGTGTTCTGAATGATCACCGTCGCGAGCTCATCGACCGCCGTCTCAGCCGGACGCTCGAGCGAGATCGCCGGATGGCGCCGGTCCGTCGCCAGATATTCACCAAACGTGGATCTCAGATAAAGCGCGGTCGTCGATACGCGGCCCCGCGATCGCGCCCGTTCGACCCGCCGGATGACACCCGCGTCGAGACCGAACCCTGCACAGAAAGTGAAGTAGCGGTCGTCCGCCCGGCCGAGCCCGATCGTGCGGAAGCGGCCGGCGCGCAGACCCTCCAGGATCACGCCCGTGCCTTCTATCCAGTCCTTGGGGAGGCCGACCGCCCGCGCGAACACGTTCGTCGACCCGCCGGGCACCACCGCGAGCGCCGGGAGCCGCTCCGCGGGCGAGGTGCGGTCCATCGGTGGCAGGTAGGGGAGCGCGCCCATGAGACCGTTGACGGCTTCGTTGACCGTTCCGTCCCCACCGAGGGTGACCACGACGTCGACGCCGTGCTGAGCGGCGTCGCGGACGAGCGCGACCGCGTGGCCACGCCGCCGGGTGAACTCGACCCGCAGGTCGACAGCACTACGCAGCGCGCGGATCAGGACATCGCGGCTGCGTTCGGATGTTGTGGTGGCCTTCGGGTTGACCACCAGCAAGGCCCGCATGTGGCGGACTGTACCCGCGTGCGGTCACCCTCTGTGCGCCTTCCAGATGCCCACGGGCTGTGTCGCTCGGCACGGCGGTATCGTGGCCGCGTGTCCGAGACCCCCGCCGAGCCCGCGCCGGCGACCCTGCGCGCCGCCGTGTGGCTGCTGTTCGCGGAAGCCGCCGGCATGGTCGGGCTCACCCTTTATCTGGCGTACGAGCTGGTGACCGCCGACGCGGTCGACATCACCTCGGCGCTGCTGCTCACCTTGTTCGCGGCGTTCGGCGCGCTGGCGCTGTTCCTGCTCGGGCGCGCGCTCGGCCAGGGCCGGGCCGGCGCGCGCGGCCCGGCGATCGTGTTGCAGCTCATGCTGTGCGCGGTCGGCTACTACATGATCCAGGGCGGCACGGCCTGGCTCGGCGTCCTGCTGATCGCCTTGGGGCTCGGGGTGTGCGGCCTGATGCTGGCACCGGCCAGCACCCGCGCGCTCGGCGTTGGCTAACGCGTGTGATCTAGCACCAGCTTGCCGAAGACGCCGCCCTCGTGGAGGCGTTCGAAGGCGCGCTCGACCTCCGAGAAGCCGATCACCTCGTCGACGACCGGGCGGATCGCCTTGTCGGCGCAGAAGGCCAGCAGCGCCGCGAGCTCGCCCGGCGTGCCCATGGAGCTGCCGAGGATCTCGAGCTGCATCGCGTACACCCGCCGGAGGTCGAACTTCGGCAGGTGACCCGAGGTGGCACCGGAGACGACGATCCGGGCGCCGGGGGCGCTGGCCTTCATCGAGTGCTCGAACGTCGCCTCGCCCACGGTCTCGATGATCACACCGACCCGCTCAGGCAGGCGCGCACCGGGCTCGAGGGCGGTGGCACCGAGGGCACTGATCCGCTCACGCTTCTTGGGGTCGCGGCTGGTGACGTACACCCGCTTGTCCATCGCGACGGCGATCAGCGCCGCGGCCGTGGCCACCCCACCGCCGGCGCCCTGGATGAGCACGGTGTCGGTCTCGTCGACCCGACCCTTGGTGGTCAGCATCCGGTAGGCGGTCAGCCACGCGGTCGGCAGGCAGGCGGCGTCTTCCCAGGACAGGTCGGCGGGCTTGGGGACCAGGTTCTCGACGGGTACGGCGACGCGCTCGGCCAGGGTTCCCGGAAAGTGCTCGGACAGGAGCGAGTAGCCCCGGGGGTCGCTGGGCGTCGTCACGACGGGGTAGACGACGACCTCCTCGCCGCCCGGGGCGACACCGGCGGCGTCACAGCCGAGGATCATCGGCAGCTGCTGCTCGCGGAGGCCGACCCCACGCAGCGACCAGAGATCGTGGTGGTTGAGCGAACTGCTTCGCACCTCGACGGTGGTCCACCCGTCGCGTTGCTCAGGCTCGGGCATGTCGCCGACAGCGAGCGCGGACAGCGGGTTGGCATCATCGAACCGGGTAGCAAAGGCAGCACGCATGCCAAGGAATCTAGACGCTTCATCGGTCGGCCGCCCGCGTCGTCCGCAGCCGAACGCGCCGGGCCGTGTGGCCTCGCCTGCACAAGACCTCGGTCCGGGGTGGGTCTTGCCACCGCGGGCCTGGCAGCGGAGCGAAGCGGAGCGGTCCCCGGCGGGATCAACGGTCCGGACCACCGCGGACCCGGGAACGCGGCTCTTAGAACCTGAAGGCGTTGCTTCGAAGGCCGAAGGCCCGTCGGACGCGATGCCCCCGACGGGCCTCGGAAAAGCTGCCTTAAACCCTGGCCACACCGTCTCGGCGGGCGGCTTCGGCGACGGCGGTGGCGACCGCCGGAGCGACCCTCGGGTCGAGGGGCGAGGGGACGAAGGCGTCCGCGTGGAGGTTGTCGGCGACGACGTTCGCGATGGCGTCCGCCGCGGCCACCTTCATGCCCTCGGTGATGCGGGTGGCGCGGGCCTCGAGCGCGCCGCGGAAGATGCCCGGGAACGCCAGCACGTTGTTGATCTGGTTGGGGAAGTCGCTGCGGCCCGTGGCGACCAGGGCCGCGTGCCGGGACGCGATCTCGGGGTGGACCTCGGGGGTCGGGTTGGCCAGGGCGAACACGATCGCGCCCGAGGCCATCGTCGCCACCGCGGACTCCGCGATCTCGCCGCCGGACACGCCGATCAGGACGTCCGCTCCGGCCAGCGCGTCGCCGATGCCGCCGGAGCGGCGGTGCGGGTTGGTCTGTGCGGCCAGTTCCGCCTTGGCCACCGCGGCCGGTGCGGACAGGTCGGGGCGGTCCGAGTGCAGGATGCCCTTGGAGTCGACGACCAGCACCTCGGCCGGGTTGACGCCGCCGGCGATCAGCATCTTGGTCACCGCGACGCCGGCCGCGCCCGCCCCGCTGACGACCACCCGCAGGTCGGTGAGCTTGCGCTCGAGGAGGGTTGCCGCGTTGCGCAACGCGGCCAGGACGACGATCGCGGTGCCGTGCTGGTCGTCGTGGAACACCGGGATCGACAGTGCCTCGTCGAGCCGGCGCTCGATCTCGAAGCAGCGCGGCGCGCTGATGTCCTCGAGGTTGATGCCGCCGAACGACGGCGCGAGCGCCCGCACCGTCTCGATGATGGCTTCGACGTCCTGGGTGTCGAGGCAGATCGGCACCGCGTCGACGCCGCCGAACTGCTTGAAGAGCACCGCTTTGCCCTCCATCACCGGCATCGCGGCGCGTGGGCCGATGTTGCCGAGGCCGAGCACGGCGGAGCCGTCGGTCACCACCGCGACCGTGTGCGAAACCCAGGTGTAGTCGTCGACCAGGGCGGGGTCGGCCGCGATCGCCTCGCAGACCCGGGCGACGCCGGGCGTGTACGCGAGCGACAGGTCTTCGCGACTCGTCAGCGGGACGGTCGAGGTGACCGCCATCTTGCCGCCACGGTGCAGTTGGAAGACGGGATCGTCTGTGGACTCTGCGTCCATTGCAGTGCTCCTAATCGCGTCGAAGAGGTCAGGCCGGCAGAGAGGTGCCGGCTGGACGCGAGGTCAGCGGTGACCGGCGAAGCACGCGGGGGTTGCCCGCTAAGTGTCGAGCATAATCCTTGACCGCAGTCGCGAGGGCTTGGGCCAATACCGCAACAGCACGCGGCCTTTCACGTCGGCGACGCCGTACGCACGTGAGTCGTCGGTGACGAACTCGTTGTCGCCGCGCAGCCACCAGCCGCCGTCCTGTTCGTGCGTGGCGCGCTTCACGACGAGCAGGTCCGGCCGGGAGCGGAAAGTGGCGACGACGACATCGCCGGCACGGACCGGACGGCCGCCGCGCAACACCAACAGGGCGTCACCGTCACGCAAGGTGGGTGCCATCGACGGACCTCGCACCACAGCGGCGAAAAGTGACGCCACGAACGCACCTCCGCGACGTTTCGACACAGCACCGGGGGTAATGTCCTCAGCGAGGATCATCGTAAGTCTTCCCTTGGAGGAGTCCTGATGCGACTTCCTAGTTTCCTTGCGCCGCGCACAGTCGTCAGCGCTCACTGCGATCTGCCTTGCGGCGTCTACGACCCGGCGCAGGCCCGGATCGAGGCCGAGTCGATCAAGGCGATCATGGAGAAGTACCAGGCCAACGAAGACCCGGTCTACCGCACCCGCGCCTTGATCATCAAGGAGCAGCGGTCGGAGCTCGTCAAGCACCACCTGTGGGTGCTCTGGACCGACTACTTCAAGCCGCCGCACTTCGAGAAGTACCCGCAGCTTCACCAGCTCTTCAACGAGACCACCAAGCTCGCCGGCGCCGCTGGCACCAAGGAGTCGGTGGACCCGGCCGAGGGCGACAAGCTGCTGGCGAAGATCGAGGAGATCTCCAAGATCTTCTGGGAGACCAAGAAGGCCTGAGTTTTCGATGTTCCGGCCGGTGCCCCACGCGGGGTGCCGGCCGGCGTCGTCCGCACGACTCGCCGCGAGCCGGTAGAGTCCGCAACCGGTGAACCAGATGACGATGCAGCCAGATGCCCTCGACGACGACGTCGTGCTCCTTACGGTGCCTGCGGACGGCGGATACCTCGGCGTACTCCGCACGGCCACCGCCACCCTCGCCGCCCGGCTGCAGTTCGCCCTGGACGAGATCGAAGACCTCCGGATCGCGGTTGACGAGGCCTGCGCGATGCTCCTGGTCGTCGCGACGCCAGGGGCCGAGTTGGAGTGCCGGTTCGCGGTGACGGACGACGCGCTCCTGGTCGAGGTGATGGTGCCGACGGCCCGCGGGGCGCGACTGCCGGCGGAGAGCTCGTTCGCCTGGAAGGTGCTGACGGCCCTGACCAGCTCAGCCACCGCGGAAGCGGACAACGGGCGCGCCACCATCCGCCTCATCACCCAGCGGACGGGCCGATAGGGGCTAAGGGCGATTCTGGCCCGGGTCCGCCGGGGGCGCGACCGTTGCTCCCGCCGGAGACCGTTCGCTCCGCTTCACTGCCAGGTCCGCGGGGGTTTCTTTTCTGCGTAGCGCTGTCTGTTGCACAGAATGCGCTGGTGCCAACAGGTGGTTGTCGCAGCGCGGGCGGTGATCGTCAGTGCGGGTTCGTCGGGAAGTAGCTGGCGAGGTATTCCAGTGCGTCGGCTGCGTCGCCGCCCGAGGTGTGGGGGCGGCGTAGGTCGGTTACGAAGGCGGCTACGTCGGCCAGAGTCCACCAGAGGCGGTAAAGGTCCAGGGCGGCCCGGGAGACCGGCACCCCGGTGGCGGCGGTGTAGCGCACCAGGAGGTCCTCGGCGCCGGGATCCGCTGAGGTGAGCATCCACAGGTCGCGCTCCGGTGGGGCGATCAGTGTTGTCTCCCAGTCGACCAGGCGGCGGCCCTCGGTGGTTTGGAGCACGTTGCCGGGGTGTGGCTCGCCGTGGGTGATCACCCAGGTCGGCGTGGTCGCTCGGACCTCCGCCACCAGGCGGTCGAAGGCGTCCAGCCAGTCGGTCACCCGCGCGCCGTTCGTGGCAAGCAGGTCGCGAGCCGGCTCCGCGTAAGGGCCCGTCCGCCACTCGCTGCCCGCGTCCGACAGGGCGGCGTGCAACCCTTCGCGGCCGGGGAGGCGCAGGTCCGTGCGGGGCGCGATCGACGCGACCGTGGGCGTTGCCAGGTGGAGGGCGGCCAGCAGGTCGACCATCGGCTCGCGGTCCTCGGGCGGGTGCGGGCCGAACGGGCCGGCCGTTCCGTCGACGAAGGGGTGGACCGACATCGCGTGGCGGCCCGTCAGCCGTCGGGTGACAGCGCCGGTCAGTCCGGCGACCGGGGCCACGACGAAGTCCAGGTCGCGTAACGCCACGGCCGTGGCCAGCGCCCGGTCGAGCGCGTCGAACCGACCCTCCCCGCTCACCTCGTCGACCGTGACGAACCAGCGCCGTCCGTCGGCGGCCGCCGACCAGTGGTAGCTGCCCGCGCCCACCGGCAGGTAGTCGACCGTCTCGACGTCGAGGCCCCAACCCCGGCTCAGTCCCTCGACCAGGTCCGCCTTCGTCAGCTCCGCCGGCCAGTCGCGCACACCCGGGATTGTCGCACCCAGTGGCTCCCCGACCTGCGCAAATGGATCTCGATACGGGTCGGCGGGATGCCCTAATCTCGGCTGACGAGAAACCGGACTTTTAGGAGCGTTCAAATCGGACAAATACGGGTTATGCGATGGCATATAAGCGCCCCCACAGGGGTTCTTAAGGATCACTAAAGGATTGATCGACAGCGGATTTTTTGTCCGACTGCGCGTTCTTGTGTGCCCGGTAAAGTCTGCTCCGTTCCGCGGTGGCATCCCACGGAAAGCTCTGCGAAGGAGTCAGATCTCGATGTTTTCGGCAGCGCGCAAAGGCACCAGACGAGCACCGCGCACCACCGGAAGGCGATTCGGCTTCCGGCGGCCGGGGCGCGCCCTGCTGGTGGCGCTGACCACGCTCGCTCTCGGCGCCGCAGGTGTCGGGGTAGCGGTCGCGAAGTCCGGCTCGGTCACAGTGACCAAAGCGGGCACGGTCATCGATGGACAGACGATCAACGGATACGTGTACGTAAAGGCCAACAACGTAACCATCCGGAATAGCACCATTCGGTACGGCGGATATCACTCGGTCCGCGTCTACGAAGGCTTTGACGGCACGCGCATTGAAGACACGAAGGTCTTCTGCCAAGCCAGCAAGACGAACGGGATCGTATTCGGCAACTACACCGCCGTACGGGTCACGTTGGAGGGTTGCCGCAACGGGTTCATGTACTCGGACGCCGCGCCCGCGACGATCATCGACTCGACGTGGAACGGGCAGAAGGTCAACGTCGACGCGGGGGAGGCGCTCCCGAGCGCGCCGATCAACCCCACGCCGACCGCGACACCGACGCCGACGGCGGTGCCGACGCCCACAGCCACTGCCAAGCCGTCCCCGAAGCCGACCAAACCGGCCGACCCACCACCGCCCGCGACGGGTGGTGGCCAGGGTCCGGGCATCCCGAGCTCGTTCCCCGGCCCGAGCAACACCGGCGTCCCGGACGGCACCACGCTCAAGTCCTCGGGCGGGCTCACCCTCTCCAAGGCCGGCCAGGTCGTCAGTGGCCTCGACATCAAGGGTTGCGTGACGGTCACCGCCAAGAACGTGACGATCCGCAACTCGAAGATCAGCTGTGGCAGCAACTACTCGATCAAGGTGAGCGACGCCAGCGCCAACCTGCTCGTCGAGAACGTGACCATCGACGGCCAGGGCAAGAACTCGGCGACGGTGTGCTGCGGCGGCTACACGCTCAAGAAGGTGGAGATCTTCAACACCATCGACGGCCCGCGGCTCAGCGACAACAGCCAGGTCATCGACTCCTGGATCCACCACCTGACCCGCGCGTCGGGCTCGCACAACGACGCGATGCAGACCACGGCCGGCAAGAACATCGTGGTCCGGCACAACACGATCGAGGCGTACAACCCTGACACGAAGGATCCGTTCAACGCCTGCCTGATGATCGGCTCGACCACCGGACCGAGCGTCACCAACCTGGTCTACGAGCAGAACTTCTGCAACGGCGGCAACTACTCGATCGGCGTCCGCGAAGACCTCAACGGGTCGGGCATCGTGTTCCGCGACAACCTGTTCGGCCGCGACTTCCGCTACGGCGTGATCGCGCGGCCCACCCAGACCGGCATCAGCTGGCAGAACAGCACCAACCTGTTCGCCGACAACCGCAAGCCGGTCAAGTAGTCACCGTGCCGGCGGGGTCCACTTCGGACCCCGCCGTTCACAGGTGGTCGTCCAGCGTGGCGACGTCGTCGCGGGCGGCGGCCCGGTCGATCCGGGGCTTGGCCGCCGGGTCGCCGTAGAGGGTGAAGCGCAGGAACTCGGTCGTCGTGTCGGCCAGCACCGCGAACGACGCGCCGCCGTCGCGCAGCAGGGTCGCGCCGTGGTCACCCTTGGGAAAGGTCAACAACGCCTTCGGCCAGGGTACGGCGTCGTAGGCGGCCTTACCGGACGCGTACGACACGGTCTCGTCCCGCTCACCGTGCACGAACAGCAGCGGAGCGGCGGGGCCGCGGAACCCGGTGCCGGTGCCGAGCGAGCTGCCGGACAGGACGATCCCGGCGTCCAACCGCGCGTCGCGGGCGAGCGTGAACATCCCGACGGTGGTGATGCCACCGGCGGAGTGCCCCGCCGCGGCCACCCGATCCGTAGCCAGCCGATGGAAGAGTCCGTCACCGCGCCGCCCGTCGAGGGCGAGCACCTTGCCGATCACGTACGAGGCGTCGGCAGGCTGGTTGACCACGTCCAACACGTCGTAATCGGCGGCGTTGCCACTGGTGTGCGGATAAGCCGGCGCCGCCACGACGAACCCGGCGGCGGCCCACTGCCGCAACAACGGCGCGTAGTCCGCCGGTCGCCCACCAAGCCCATGACTGAACAACACAACCGGAAACCGCCCGGCACCCTGGGGATAGAAGAGGGTGGTAGCCAGCTTCCGCCCGTCCCGCGAGAGCGACAGCTCCCGCTCCTCGACCGGGAACGCCCGCGCCGGGGCCGTCCCCCGCAGGGGCGCGGGCGTCGAGATCACGCTGGGAGACGAAACCGGAGCCCGAAACACGGGCGTCTCCGCCGGCACCGCGCCCCCACACCCACCGAGCAACGCGGCCCCCAAAGCAACCATGGCAACCCGAGTCACCGATCGGAACCCCCACCCCTTGCCTCGCGTGAGTGGGGCTTCGGGCGTTCGGTCGGCTTCGCCGAGGGGGAGCCTCGGTGAACGCCCCGTGCCGCTGGCTGGCGTTGGCGCCGCTTCCGGCGGCCCGCCGCGGGGCGGCACTCCCAGAGGCGACATAGCTCCGGGCGGCAGCGGTTCTGGGGTTGGTTGGACGGCAACCGATCGCGCACCTGGCAAGCGCAGCGGAGCGGAGCGATCTCCGGCGGGAGCGACGGTCGTGCCCACGACGAGCCCGGGACCCAGATCTTCGTGGTTCCGCGCTCGAAGCTTCCTCGTCATCCGCAGAGTTGTTTGTCGGGGCCGAAGGCGGTGCGTAGCGGTCCCGTGGCGCATCTGGCGTTCTTGTCGCCGTCGAGGCGCCAGCGTAGGAAGTCCGTGGTCGACGTCATGACCTCATTGAACCCGGGTCGGCCTGGGCTCAGGTAGGAACCGTGGTTGAGGCCTCGTAGCGTCAGGAAGCCCTTGTCCCACGGCACGCGGGCGTAGACGGCGCGGCCGGTGGAGTACGGGACCGTCGGGTCGGCGTCGCCGTGGATGAACAGCATGGTGGCCGGTGGGCCGCCGAACTCGAAGCGCGGGCGGGCGCCGGCTATCACGATCGCGCCCTTGATGCGGGCCGAGTGGCCGCGTTGCAGCATCGCCGCGGCTGTGTACGCGCCGCCTGAGTGGCCCGCCGCTACCACGTCCGCGGTGTCCAGGTGGCCGGCGAACGGGTCACCGGGCACCCCGTCGAGGCGGCTTACCCCCTGCACCACCGCCCACGCGTCGGCCGGCTGGTTGACCAGGTCGTCGCGGGTGTAGCCCGGGGCGTTCTTCTTGGTGTGCGGGTACGCCGGCGCGATCACGACGAAGCCCGCGGCCGCCCAGCGGGTGGTCAGCTGCACGTGGTCTTCCGGGCGGCTCTGCAGGCCGTGGCTGAAGACGACGAGCGGGAACCGGCCCTCGGCGACCTCGGCGTCCCGGGTGGCCGTGCCAGCGGCAGGGCGGCCGGCCGCGGCGGGGTACCAGACCATCGTGGGCAACGGGCGGTCGGCGCCTCGGGCGAAGGCCAGGACGCGCACGCCGACCGGGTAGCTGCCGGACGTGTTGAGGGCCGCGCCGCCCGGCGAGGAAACCACCGGGACGAATGCCGATATTGCGAATATGAGCAGCAAAGCGAGCAGTGCGAGCACCGACCGCCTTCCCCCCATGACCACACGGTAAGTGCTAGGAACCGGACAGACGTCAGCCTTTTCGGTGTTTGGGGCAGTCGAAGCGGTTCGCTATGGTCGTCGGCATGTCTGACGACTACCGGGACCCGAGTGGCAACACGGAGGCCTTCCGCGCCTTCCAAGCCCGCGAGGAAGCCGCTGCCCCCAGCACCGCCGCCCCAGCCGCCAACCGCACCCCGTTGATCATCGGCGGCGCCGTTCTGGCCGCTGTCGTGATCATCGTCCTGGTGTTCGCACTTACCTAGGCCACTACCCCGAGGGTCTGAGTCGCGATCTCCCACTCCTCGTCGGTCGGCACCACACACACCGCCACCGGAGAGTCCGGCGGCGAGATGACGCGCGCCCCCCGGTCCGGGGCCTCGTTGCGGGCCGGGTCCACCACGATGCCGAGCCGGTCCAGGCCGGCCAGGGCGCCCGCGCGTACGGCCGGCGCGTTCTCACCCACCCCCGCCGTGAACGTGATCGCGTCCAGGCGGCCCAGGTCGGCGTAGTAGGCGCCCACATAGGACCTGATCCGCCGGCAGTAGACCTCGAACGCCAGCGCTGCCGCCCGGTCGCCGGTCGCGCGCTTGGCCAGCAGTTCGCGCATGTCGTTGACGCCAGCCAGGCCCACCAGCCCGCTGCGGCGGTTGAGCAGCTCGTCGATCTCGTCGAGCGGCATCTCGGCTACGCGGTGCAGATGGAAGATGATCGCCGGGTCCAGGTCTCCGCTGCGGGTGCCCATCACCAGGCCCTCCAGCGGCGAGAGTCCCATCGACGTGCCGACGCTGCGCCCGCCCTCGACCGCGCACGCGCTCGCGCCGTTGCCGAGGTGCAGGGTGATCGTGTTGACCTCCTCGAGCGGCCGGCCGAGCAGCGCCGCCGTGCGCCGCGAGACGATCGCGTGCGAGGTGCCGTGAAAGCCGTAGCGGTGGATTCCGTACCGCTCGGCCGTCTCGGCGTCGATCGCGTAGGTGCTGGCCGCCGGGGAGAGCGTCCGGTGGAAGGCGGTGTCGAAGACCGCCACCTGGGGTACGCCCGGCAGCAGCGCCCGCGCGACCTGGATGCCCGCCAGGTTGGCCGGGTTGTGCAGCGGCGCCAACGGGACCAGGTCGGCGATCGCGGCGAGCACGGCGTCGTCGACCAGCGCGGGGGCCGTGAAGGTGAGCCCACCGTGCACGACGCGGTGGCCGACGGCGGTCAGCCCGTCGAGCGAGATCTCCGCCATGGCGGCGGCCAGGGCCTCCGCGTGGTTCCTGGGCGCGCCGGGCTCGCTCTCGCCGATGCGCTCGACGGTCCCGGTGGCCACCACGACGGGGGCGGGGCCGGCGGCCTGGCCGGGCGACGCGTCGGCGCCGGGGCCACGGCCGTCCGGCACGTCGAAGAGGCGGTATTTCACCGACGACGAGCCGCAGTTGAGGACCAGGACCCGGCTCATCGGGCGGCCGCCTGGATGGCGGTGATGGCGACCGTGTTGACGATGTCCTTGACCGTCGCGCCCCGGGACAGGTCGTTGACCGGGCGGCGCAGGCCCTGCATGACCGGGCCGACCGCGACCGCGCCCGCGGAACGCTGCACCGCCTTGTACGTGTTGTTGCCCGTGTTGAGGTCCGGGAAGATGAAGACCGTCGCCCGGCCGGCGACCAGGCTGCCCGGCAGCTTCGTGGCGGCGACCTCGGCGTCGATGGCCGCGTCGTACTGGATCGGCCCCTCCACCGGCAGGTCCGGCCGGCGTTCGCGCACCAGGGCGGTCGCCGTCGCCACCTTGTCGACGTCGGCGCCCGCGCCCGACGTGCCGGTCGAATAGGACAGCATCGCCACCCGCGGCTCGATGCCGAACGCCGCGGCCGTCTCCGCGCTCGAGAGGGCGATGTCGGCCAGTTGGGCGGCGTCCGGGTCGGGGTTGACCGCGCAGTCTCCGTAGACCAGCACCCGGTCGGCCAGCAGCATGAAGAAGACGCTGGACGCGACCGACACCCCGGGCACCGTCTTGATCACCTCGAACGCCGGCCGGATCGTCGCCGCCGTCGTGTGGGTCGCGCCCGAGACCATGCCGTCGGCCTGGCCGGCCAGCACCATCAGCGTGCCGAAGTAGTTGGGGTCGGCGACCACGTCGTGCGCCAGGTCGAGCGTCACGCCCTTGTGCGAGCGCAGGCCGGCGTACGTGGAAGCGAACTCGTCCCGCCACGCGCTGGTGGCCGGGTCGACCACGGTGGCGCCGGTGATGTCGACGCCGAGCTCGCGTACGCGGCGCGCGATCTCGTCCTCGGCACCGAGCAGCGTGAGGTCGGCGACGCCGCGGCGCAGCAGGATCTCCGCCGCCCGCAGGATCCGCTCCTCGGTGCCTTCGGGCAGCACGAGCCGGCGCCGGGCGGAGCGGGCGCGGTCGATCAGGTCGTACTCGAACATCAGCGGGGTGACCCGCGACGACCTGGCCACCTGCAGCCGGTCGGCCAGCGTGGCGGTGTCGACATGCGACTCGAACGCGCCGAGGGCGGCCTCGACCTTGCGGGGGCTGGTCGCGCTGGGCCGGCCCTCGATCCGGGACGCCGCCGCGACGGTGTGGTAACTGTCGGAGTCGACCGAGAGCACCGCCAGCCCGCTGTCGAGGCGGTCGATCAGCCGCATCACCCGCTCGTCGGGGCGCTCGCCGAGCGTCAGCATGAGCCCGGCCACCGCGACCAGCCCGCTCGCGTGCGCGCTGGACGCGGCGACCAGCAGGTCGGCCCGGTCGCCCGGGGTGATCACCAGGCAGCCGTCGGTCAGGTGGTCGAGGAACGCCGGCACGTGCGCGCCGCCGACGACCAAGTCGAGCACGTCGCGGTCGAGGGCGCCGGCATCGCCGGTCAGCACGGTCGCACCCAGCGCCGTCGCGACCTCGCCCACCGTCGGGGCGGAGACCGTGGGGATCTCGGGGATGACGTACGCGGGAACGGGCAGGGCCGGCGCCGCGAGACCGACCGGCGCCCGGTTGGCGATCACGGTGAGCACGGTGGCGCCAAGGTCGGTCAGGCTGTGGTACGCGGCGCTCATCGCGGACGCCGGGTCGTCGGTCCGCCCGTCGACCACGGCGACGGCGACGCTGCCGAGCTCGGTCGCCAGGCGGGCGTTGAAGCCGAGCTGGCGGGGGTCGTCGTTGTCCTCGAGGTCGCTGCCGATCACGACCATGGCCGGCACCTGCCCCTCGACGGCCCGGTAGCGCTCGACGATCTGGGAGATGAGCTCTTCCCGGCGCCCGGCCGCGACCATGGCGGTCGCCTCGGCATAGGTCGCGCCGTGCAGGTCGGCGGCCGGCAGCGAGATCGCGTAGCGGCGCCTCAGAAGATCGAGGATCGGGTCCTGCCCGGGCACCGTCACCAGCGGCCGGAAGGCGCCGATCCGTCCCACCTGTCGCGAGAGCAACTCGGCCAGGCCGAGCGCCACCGTCGACTTGCCGCCGCCCTCACCGAAACTCGCGATATAGACACTGCGCCCCACCAAGCCAACCTACCCAGGTTGACTCGCCCTTGCCTTAAGCGCCTGGACCTTCGGTCGGCGAAATCAAGCCCAAGAAACTTGGTCGGTGGGGCGCAGTGATCAGGCTCTAGTCCTCGTCGTCGTCGAGCCGCGCCAGGAACGTGGCGAAGCGCTCCATCGGCGTCTCGAACTCCGGGTTGTCGTCGACGAAGTCGCGGAGCCGGTCGGCGACCCACTCCAGCGACACCGTCTCCTCTCCGCGGCGCGAGACCAGTTCCTCGATGCCGCGGTCGGTGAAGTACATGCTCAGCTCTCCGATGCGGGCCGGGGGAGGGCGGCCTCGACCAGCGCGGTCTGCTCGGCGTCGTGGAGCTTTGTCGAGCCCACCGACGGCGCGGCGGCGGCCGGGCGGGAGATCCGCCGGAGCCGGACGCCCTCGAGGTGCTCGAGCAGGTTCAGCGCCACGAACGACCAGGCACCCTGGTTGGCCGGCTCCTCCTGGACCCAGGCGAAGTCGACCGCGTTCGGGAACTGGGCCAGAGCGGCCTTCACCTCGTCGACCGGGAGCGGGTAGAGCTGCTCCATCCGCACCAGCGCGGTGTCGGTGATCTTGCGCTCGGCGCGGGCCTGCACGAGGTCGTAGTAGACCTTGCCGGAGCAGAGCAGCACCCGCCGCACGCCCTGCGGGTCGAGGCCGCTGGTGTCGGGGATGACCGGCTGGAACGTACCCGTGGTGAAGTCCTCGACCGAAGACACGACCAGCTTGTGTCGCAGCAGCGACTTGGGCGTGAACACGATCAGCGGCTTGCGCTTGGGCGAGAGCGCCTGGCGACGCAGCAGGTGGAAGTAGTTGGCCGGGGTCGTCGGGATGACCACCCGGATGTTGTCTTCCGCTGCCATCTGCAGCCAGCGCTCCGGGCGGCCCGAGGTGTGGTCGGGACCCTGGCCCTCGTGGCCGTGCGGGAGCAGCAGCGTCAGTGCCGACTGCTGGCCCCACTTGACCTCGCCCGAGGTGATGAACTCGTCCGCCACCGACTGCGCCCCGTTGGCGAAGTCGCCGAACTGCGCCTCCCACAGCACCAGCGCCTGCGGGTTCTCGACCGAGTAGCCGTACTCGAAGCCCATCGCCGCGTACTCGGAGAGCAGCGAGTCGTGGACGAAGAACCGCGCCCGGTCCTTGGTCAGCGTCGCCAGCGGCAGGAAGTCCTTGCCGGTGTCGGCGTCAACGACCGAGGCGTGCCGCTGCACGAACGTGCCACGGCGCGAGTCCTGGCCGGCCAGCCGCACCGTGACCCCGTCGGCCAGCAACGTGCCGAGGGCGATGATCTCGCCGAAGCCCCAGTCGATCTGGCCCTCGACGGACATCTTGTGCCGCCGGTCGAGCAGCTGCTGGAGCCGCTTGTGCGGGGTGAAGCCCTCCGGCAGGTTGACGTGGGCCTCGCCGACCGCGCGCACGGCCTCGACGGGGACGGCGGTCTCGACCGCGGGCTCCGGCTCGGGCTGCCGGCTGCGGACCGGACGAGTGCCCGTGGCCGCCGCGTCGCGGGTCGCCTTGAACACCTGCTCGAGCTGCGACTGGTAGTCGCGCAGCAGCTCTTCGGCGTCGTCGACCGTGATGTCGCCGCGACCGATGAGCTCCTCGGTGTAGAGCTTCCGGACCGAGCGCTTCTGGTCGATGATCGAGTACATCAGCGGGTTGGTCATCGAGGGGTCGTCGCCCTCGTTGTGCCCGCGCCGCCGGTAGCAGACCAGGTCGATGACGACGTCCTTGTTGAACGCCTGGCGGTATTCGAACGCCAGCCGCGCGACGCGGACGACGGCCTCGGGGTCGTCGCCGTTGACGTGGAAGATCGGCGCCTGGATCATCCGCGCGACGTCGGTCGAGTAGAGCGACGAGCGCGAGTATTCCGGGGCGGTGGTGAAGCCGACCTGGTTGTTGACCACGACGTGCACCGTGCCGCCGGTGCGGTAGCCGCGCAGCTGCGAGAGGTTGAGCGTCTCCGCGACCACGCCCTGGCCCGCGAACGCGGCGTCGCCGTGGATCGCCAGCGGCAGGACGGTGTAGCCCTCCAGCTTGAGGTCGATCCGGTCCTGCTTGGCCCGGACGATGCCCTCCATCACCGGGTCGACCGCTTCGAGGTGCGACGGGTTGGCGGTCACCGAGACGCTGATCGCGTGCTCGCCGTCGGGCGTCGTGAACTTGCCGGTCTGGCCCAGGTGGTATTTCACGTCGCCGGAGCCGTGCGCCGACTTCGGGTCGATGAAGCCCTCGAACTCCGAGAAGATCTTCTCGTACGGCTTGCCGACGATGTTGGCGAGCACGTTGAGCCGGCCGCGGTGGGCCATGCCGATCACGACCTCGTCGAGGTCACCCTCGGCGGCGGTCTGCAGCACCTCGTCGAGCAGCGGGATCAGCGACTCGCCGCCCTCCAGCGAGAAGCGCTTCTGGCCGACGTACTTCGTCTGCAGGAAGGTCTCGAAGGACTCGGCGGCGTTGAGCCGGTTGAGGATGTGCTTCTGCTCCTCCGGCGACGGCTTCTCGTATTTCCGCTCTATCCGCTCCTGGATCCAGAGGCGCTCCTCCGGGTCCTGGATGTGCATGTATTCGATGCCGACCCGGCGGCAGTAGCTGTCGCGCAGCACGCCGAGGATGTCGCGCAGCTTCATCGTCTGCTTGCCGGCGAAGCCGCCGACCGGGAAGCTGCGGTCGAGGTCCCACAGGGTCAGGTCGTGCTCGAGCACGTCGAGGTCGGGGTGCTTGCGCATCTTGAACTCGAGCGGGTCGGTGTCGGCCATCAGGTGGCCGCGCACGCGGTACGCGTGGATCAGCTCGATCACCCGCGCGGTCTTGTCGATCGAGCCCTCGGAGCTGGTCGCGACGTCGCGCATCCAGCGGACCGGCTCGTAGGGGATCCGCAGCGAGGTGAAGATCTGGTCGTAGAAGCCGTGCTCGCCCAGCACCAGCTCGTGGATCACTTTGAGGAACTCGCCGGACTGCGCGCCCTGGATGATCCGGTGGTCGTACGTGCTGCTCAGCGTGATGATCTTGCTGACGGCCAGCTCGGCCAGCCGGTCCTCGGACATGCCGGCGTACGGCGCCGGGTATTCCATGGCGCCGACGCCGATGATCGTGCCCTGGCCGATCATGAGGCGCGGCTGGGAGTGGACCGTGCCGATGCCGCCCGGGTTGGTCAGCGAGATCGTGGTGCCGGCGTAGTCGTCCATCGTGAGCTCGTTGCGCCGGGCACGCCGCACGATGTCCTCGTAGGCCTGCCAGAACTGGCGGAAGTCCATCGCCTCGGCGCCCTTGATCGACGGCACGACCAGGGTGCGGGTGCCGTCGGGACGCTTGAGGTCGATCGCGATGCCGAGGTTGACGTGCGCGGGCTGCACCAGCGCGGGCTTGCCGCCGACCTCGGTGAACGAGTTGTTCATCGCCGGGATCTCGCGGAGCGCCCGGACCATCGCCCACCCGACGAGGTGGGTGAAGCTGACCTTGCCACCGCGGCCGCGGGCCAGGTGGTTGTTGATCACGATGCGGTTGTCGACGAGGAGCTTCGCGGGCACGGCCCGGACGCTGGTCGCGGTGGGGACGGCCAGGGACGCGTCCATGTTCTGGACGATCTTGGCGGCCACGCCGCGCAGCGGGGTGGTCTCGGCCGTCTTGGCGGCCTCGGGCTCCTTGCTCTTCGCCGCGGGGGCGGCGGGCTTGGCGGGGGCGGGTGCCGTCGCGCGGGGTTGCGCCGGCGCCTTCGTGACTGTGTCCACCTTGCCGTCACTCTTCGTGGTCGCGGCGGGCTTGGCCTTCGCCCGGGGCTCCGGGGACGTGGTCGCGCCCGGTGCGTCGGTGCCGGCCCGGGCGGCGGTCTTGGTCGCCGTCGCGGCGGTCGCCTGGGTTGGCGACGCGCCGTCGTTGTCCGGGCGGTAATCGGCGAAGAAGTCGTGCCACGCCGGGTCTACGCTCGTGGGGTCCGCGAGATAGCGCTGGTACATCTCGTCGACGATCCACTCATTGGGGCCGAAACCCGCGAGTGGGTTATCAGATGTCTGCTGGCTCGACACGGCCGGTAATCGCCTCTTCCGCGCGCTGTGTGTGGGTGTGAGAAGACGGATCCAAGGCTACGCCGCGCGACATGGACAGCCCTCGGCGACGTCCGTCCGTGTCACGTCTCACAGGTTAAAACGCGCGCGGGTGTTAGGAGATGTCGCGCTTGCGTGTGATGAGGGTGCCGATCAACCCCGCGACCAGGGCATATGCGATCAATACGGCCGCACCGGACCAGCGGGGTGGGCTGCCCGGCAGGTCGGTGCCGGTGACCAGCAGGCCGGAGGCCAGCGGCGGGATGACGAGCTGGAGGTTGTTGAACCAGTCGCCGAAGCGGTCGGCGAACACGCCCAGCAGGATCGCGCCGGCGAAGAACCCGCCGATGTAGAGCGCGCTGGTGGTGATCGTGCCGGCGAGCTGGCTGGGAATCAGCACCCCGAAGCCCACGCCCATCACGGCCCAGAGCAGGTAGGCCAGGCCGTTGAGCAGGATCGCCTGCCAGATGGCACCGTCGCCCAGCAGCGTCGGTAGGTCGTAACCGCCGAGGATCAGCGGAGCCACGACCAGGTTGAGCAGTGTGGTGCCGGCCCAGAACAGCACGCCGACGATCCCGGCGGCCGCGAGCTTGGCCAGGATGACCGCGGTGCGGTGCGGGGTGGTCAGGAACGTCGTGGTCGCGGTCTGGTGGGCGAACTCGTTGGTCACGACGATGACGCCGATCAGCAGCACGATCAACAGGCCGAGGAACTGGCCGCTGGTGTAGAGGTTGGCGGCGATGTTGGGGGCCTCGCGCGCGGCGTTGAACTGCGCGTCGTCGGTGGGCGTGCCCTCCGGTGGGTTGACCAGTGCCCAGGTCTGCAGCCAGTTGAAGCCGGTCGCGATCGCCCACAGCACCAGCGCGATGAGCCCGAACACCCACCACGTGCTCACCGTGCGGACCTTGAGCAGCTCGCTGCGCACCAGCCTCATCGGATGCCCGCCTTTCCGGCCGTGAGCTCCAGGAAGACGCCCTCGAGGTCGGGGCGCTCAGGGGTCAGCTCGTGCAGCTCGACCCCGGCGGCCAGGGCCGCCTTGCCGATCGCGGGCGCCTCGACGCCGGTGACCAGCAGCACGCCGTCGCTCCCCGGGGTGACGGTGGCGCCCGGAACGCCGGCCAGCGCGGCGGTCAGCCCGTCGCCCTGCGGCGTGCGGACCCGGACATGGGCGGTGGTGGTCATCGACGTGACGACCTCACCCATCGGACCCTGCCGGATCAGCTTGCCGTTGGCGATGATCACGACGTCGTCGGCCAGCAGCTCCATCTCGGAGAGCAGGTGGCTGGAGACCAGGACGGTGCGGCCCTCGCGGGCGAGCCCCTGCAGCAGGCTGCGCATCCAGCGGATGCCCTCGGGGTCGAGGCCGTTGGCGGGCTCGTCGAGGATCAGCACCCGCGGGTCACCCAGCATCGCCGCGGCGATGCCCAGCCGCTGGCGCATGCCGAGCGAGTAGCCCTTGAACTTGCGCTTGGCGGCCGGGGTGAGGCCGACGAGCTCGAGCGCCTCGTCGGCCCGCTTCTTGGGCAGGCCGGCCGCCGCGCAGATCACCCGCAGGTGGTTGATGCCGGTGCGGCCCTTGTGCGCGCTGGACGCTTCGAGCACCGCACCCACCGTGCGCAGCGGATCGCGCAGGTCGGCGTAGCGCTGGCCGCCGATCGTGGCCGACCCGGAGGTCGGTGTCACGAGGTTGAGCAGCATGCGGAGCGTGGTGGTCTTGCCGGCCCCGTTGGGGCCGAGGAAGCCGGTGACCCGGCCCGGTCGGACGTTGAACGAGAGTCCGTCGACAGCCAGCAGTGTCTTGTAGCGCTTGGTGAGACCGGAGACCACTATCTCGGCGTCGGACATCTCGCTCCTTCCCCCGGGGTGACGTCGCCGCACACCATACCGGCGGGGTAGGACGAATGTTGCCCTCAAATCGCCACCCAGGTGGCCCGGGCATGGGCCAACAGCCTGCCGTCCGGTGTCCAAAGGGCCGAGTGCACCGCGGCGCGCCGGCCTTCGGTGCCCGACAGCATGCCGACCACCACCGACTCGCTGCCCGGCGCCGGCGGCTCGCTGATCACCGCGGCCATCCGGCCCAGCACGTACGCCCGACCAGGGCTGAGCACCGACCAGCCGCCGGGACAGTCGAGCGCCGACCACACCGTCTCGGTGGTCACCCGCGCCGGCGCGGTGAACGGCGCCGCGACGACGCCGTCGACCGGCCCGGGAAAGATCCGCAGCCCGTCGGCGCGCTCCGGTCCGCAGACGTAGCAGGTCGGGAACGGGTGGTCGGTGAACCCCGCGTAGTGGGCGGACGCCTCTTTCGCCGCCTCGACCGTGACCCGCGGCGCGACAGCCTCGAACGCCGGCACCGCGCGGGCCGTCGCGATCACCTGGCCGGCCGGGTCGACCACCTCGTCGCCCTCGGCGGTCAGCCGCACGTCGAGCGGCGGCGGTTTGAGCAGCGTGACCTCGGGGACGCCCGGCTGCTGGACCAGCGCGGCGAACGTGCCCGCGGAGTAGCCGCCGTTGCCGGTGCCCGGCGGACCGTTGAACCGGCTGGCGATGACCATCGAACGGCTGTTCACCAGCACACCTTCCCACAAGCATCGAGGTCCGGCGTTCACTCAATCGACATCCCCGCACCCGTTCTCCGACACGCGTGTGGTAGCCGGCGCACTTACACAGAACGCATGGACCTCCTGACCAGGACCGGCGGTTACACCCTGCTGATCGCGGACGACGCGCAGCAGGTCGCCGCCGCGCAACGGCTGCGCTACCAGGTGTTCGCCGAGGAGCTCGGTGCGACCCTGCACACCACGGTCCCCGGCCACGACGTCGACGAGTTCGACCAGGCCTGCGACCACCTGATCGTCCGCGACGACACGTCCGGGGCGATCGTCGGCACCTATCGGATGCTGTTGCCCGGGCGGACCACCAGCCGCTACGGCGACACCGAGTTCGACCTGTCCGCTCTCGACCCGCTGCGCGACGCCCTCGTTGAGACGGGCCGCTCGTGTGTCGCCCCGGAGCATCGTTCGGGCGCGGTGATCAACCTGATGTGGGCCGGCATCGCGCGCTACCTCCACCTGCACAACAAGCGCTGGCTGGGCGGCTGCGCCTCGATCCCGCTCGACGACGGCGGCACGCTGGCCGCCGGGGTCTGGGAGCGGGTGCGCACCAAGCACATCTCCCCGCCCCGGATGCGGGTCGCACCGCGGCACCCGTGGGAGATCCAGCCCTCCGAGGCGATCTCGAGCGCGGCCATGCCCCCGCTGCTGCGCGGCTACCTGCGGCTCGGCGCGTGGGTCTGCGGCGAGCCGGCGTACGACCCGGACTTCGACTGCGCCGACCTCTACGTGCTGCTGTCCCTGGACCGGATCGACCCCCGGTACCTCCGCCACTTCCTGGGAGTCGACCAGTGAGTCTGTGGCGGCCGCGCAACGACTGCGGCATCCCTTGCCTCGACACCGCTGAACAGCCGACCGAAGCGCCGAAGGCGATCCAGGTGCTGCGGTTCGTTCGGCTGCTCGGCGCGCTGGTCTTCGGCGCCCTGCTGATCCCGGTGCTCCCGTTGCTGCACGAGGCGGGTCGCGACCGGGTCGCCCGGGCGTGGGGCCGGGCGACCCTGGCCGCGCTCGGCGTGCGGCTGCGGGTGCGCGGCCGCTCGCCGCGCGGCGGTTCGTTGGTGGTGGCCAACCACGTGTCCTGGCTGGACATCGTCACGCTGCTCGCGGTGGCGCCCGGCCGGATGCTGGCCAAGGTCGAGGTGCGGAACTGGCCGCTGTTCGGGAAGCTGGCCGCGTCCGGCGGCACGATCTTCATCGACCGTGCCCGGCCGAAGACGCTGCCGGACACGGTCGCCGACGTGGCCGCGGCGCTGCGCGCGGGTGCTGTCGTCACGGTGTTCCCGGAGGGCACCACCGGCTGTGGCGAGTCGGTCGGGCCGTTCCGCCCCGCGATGTTCCAGGCTGCCGTCGACGCCGGTGCGACGATCGTTCCGGTGGCCTTGCGGTACGGCGGCCCGGCCGCGTCCTTCATCGGTGACGAGACGCTCTGGGCCTCGGTCCGTCGGGTGCTCGCGCTGCGTACGCCGGTCGCGTCGGTCTCGGTCGCGCCCGCGCTGCACCCGGAGCCTGAGGCGTCCCGCCGAGCGCTGGCCCGGGTGGCTCAGGCCGCCGTCGGCACGCCGGTCTTCGTGCCGGTGCCTGTCCCGGTCGAGGAGACCCCGCTGCCGATCCCGGTGGCCCTGGCCGCGTAACCCTCCCGAGCCGCTGGCATAACGCGATACATCGCGATATGCTCAAGCGGCTTTCGGGAGGTGAGCCCGTGTCCAACACCTGGACCGTGGAGCAGCCGCAGCGGCTCGACATCGACGCGCCCTTCGACCGGGTCGACGTCAACCTGGTCTCCGGCCGGGTCAACCTGGTCGGCGGCGAGGACGGTCCGGCGCGGGTCGACGTCACGCGGGCCGGGCGCACTCCCGTGATCGTCGAGGTGGTCGACCGTACCCTCGTGATCCGGCATCACAAGCTGCCCCGCTTTCCCGGCGTGTTGTGGTGGATCGGGCAGCTCCGCCGGCGGTTCCGGGTCGAGGTCTCGATCAGCGTGCCCCGCACGACCAGCGCCTACGTCCGACTGACCGACGGTCCCGTGGTGGCCGCCGGTCTGCGCACGGACACCGAGGTCCAGGTGACCTCGGGCCGGATCACGCTGATGGGCCTGGGCGGGCGCACCCGTGCCAAGGTCGTCTCCGGACCTGTCGAGGCACTGGGCGTCGACGGCGACCTGAGCCTGCGGACCGTGTCGGGCGAGCTCGTGCTCGCCGACAGCGCCGCGGACCGGGTCGAGATGTCGACGGTCTCCGGCTCGGTCACCTGTGATCTCGACAACCCGCACCATCGCGAGCTCCGGCTGCACGCCACCTCCGGCAGCGTCACCGTGCGGGTCCGGCAAGACGCCGACCTGGCCGTCGACCTGCACACCCAGTCCGGCCAGATCACCACCGCGTTCCCCCAGTTGGCCACCGAACGACACGGCTCGTCGCAGCACCGGCGCGGCGAGCTCGGCGGCGGAACCGGCAAACTCTGGGCGACGACCGTTTCCGGCAGCATCGCGCTGCTGTCCCGCCCGGTCGACGACGGAGGGGAGACGCCGGCATGACGGCCGTGTTCAGCCATGGGCGGTTGCGTCTCTACCTGCTCAAGCTGCTCGACGACGGCCCGAAGCACGGCTACGAGCTGATCCGGCTGCTGGCCGACCGGTTCCACGGCACCTATGCGCCCAGTGCCGGCACGATCTATCCGCGGTTGTCCCGGATGGAGAGCGAGGGCCTGGTCACCCATGCCGCGGCGGGCGGGCGCAAGACGTACTCGATCACCGACGCCGGTCGCACGGAACTGCGCCAGCGGGCCGGTGAGCTCGACGCGTTGGAGAAGGACATCAACGCGTCGGTAGCCGACCTGGCCGCCGAGATCCAGGCCGAGGTGCACGGCTCGGCTCGCGACCTCAAGCGCGAGCTGAAGGAGGCGGCCCGGCAGACCCGGCGGGGGACCTCCTGGGTGGTCGACGTCCAGCTCGGCGGGCGGTCAGCCCAACCGGCCGCCGACCCGCAGGCCGACTTCGACCGGCGCCTGGTGGCGTTCGCCGACGAGGTGCGTGCGCTGGTCCGGCGTGGGCGGTTCAGCGACGACCAGCTGCGCACGGCGACCAGACTGCTCGACGGGGTCCTCGACGGACTGCGCCGGATGCAACGGTAGGAATCGCCCATCGCGCACAGCGGACTTTCAGGTTCAATCCAGCGGCGGCACAGCGTACGGGTAAATGATGGGTGTCATGGCCGCTCCACAGACCGAGGCGAGACTGCTAGTCGTCGAAGACGACCCGAACATTCTCGAGCTGCTCTCCGCCAGCTTGAAGTTCGCCGGCTTCGAGGTGAGCACCGCGACCAGCGGCAGCTCCGCCGTCAGCGCCGCCAAGGATCGCCGGCCGGACCTGGTCGTCCTCGACGTGATGCTTCCCGACCTCGACGGCTTCGAGGTGATAAGGCTGATGCGCGAGGGCGGCACCCGTACCCCTGTGGTGTTCCTGACCGCGCGTGACGCCACCGACGACAAGATCCGCGGCCTGACCCTCGGCGGCGACGACTACGTCACCAAGCCGTTCAGCCTCGAAGAGCTGACCGCCCGCATCCGCGCCGTGCTGCGCCGCACCACCTCCGGTGACCAGAGCACCTCCCGGCTCACGTTCGCCGACCTCGAGCTCGACGAGGAGACCCACGAGGTCTACCGGGCCGGCGCGCGGGTCCAGCTTTCCCCCACCGAGTTCAAGCTGCTGCGCTACCTGATGCTCAATGCCAACCGGGTGCTGTCCAAGGCGCAGATCCTCGACCACGTCTGGAACTACGACTTCCGCGGCGACGACAACATCGTGGAGAGCTACATCTCCTACCTGCGGCGCAAGATCGACAACGGGCAGCCGCGGCTGATCCACACCCTGCGTGGCGTCGGATACGTCCTGCGCAAACCGACGGCCTGACCGGGGTGCCGATGCTGGCCCCCCTGCGTGGCACCCCGCTGCGCGTCAAGCTCGTCGCCGCGGTGCTGGCGCTGGTCACGGCCGCCCTGTTGGTGATCGGCGCGGCCAGCACCTTCTTCCTGCGCAACTACCTGCTCGACCAGGTCGACGGCAACCTGCGCAGCCTCAACAACAACGTGCAGGCGCTGCTCCGCGACAACATCCAGTTCGCGGTCGGCGACAACGCGTTCGCCGTCGCGTCCACCCCGGCGCAGCCGACCCTCAACGACCTGAGCAGCAAGCCCAGCCAGCTGTTCACCCCGGACGGGCCGGACCTGCCGCAGAACTACCAGGGCCTGCAGCAGTCGCTGCGCCAGCACCACAACGACCCGTTCACGGTCAAGGCGATCGGCAGCCAGGCCCGCTGGCGGGTGCTGATGGTGCAGCCGCAGGACAGCAGCGCCATCGTCGCGGTCGGGTTCAACCTCGCCGACGTCGACCACACCGTCAAACAGCTGCTCTGGATCGACGGCCTGGCCGGGGGCACGGTACTGATCGTGCTCGCGACCGTCGGCGCCGCGATAGTGCGCAGCAACCTCAAACCGCTGCGGCAGATCGAGCGCACGACGGTGGCGATCGCGGCCGGCGACCTCAGCCAGCGCGTCCCCGATCCTGAACCCGGCGTCGAGGAACCCAAGACCGAGCTCGGCCGGCTGTCCCGGGCACTGAACTCGATGCTCACCCAGATCGAGACCGCGTTCGCGGCCCGGGCCGACTCCGAGGCCGCCGCCCGCGACGCGGCCTTCGCCGCACAGGCGTCGGAGGCGCGCGCCCTGCGCTCCGAGGAACGGATGCGGCAGTTCGTCGCGGACGCCTCACACGAGTTGCGTACGCCGCTGACCACGATCCGCGGCTTCGCCGAGCTCTACCGGCAGGGTGCCGCCGCGGGCTCGCCGGAGGACACCGCACGGTTGGTCCGGCGGATCGAGGACGAGGCCGCCAGGATGGGTCTTCTCGTGGAGGACCTGCTGCTGCTCGCCCGCCTCGACCGGGAACGACCGCTCTCGCTGTCGCCGGTCGAGCTGCGCGTACTGGCCAGCGAGGCGGTGCAGGCCGCGCAGGCGATGGCGCCGGACCGCGACATCTCGATCGAGGTCGCGCCGCGGGCCGGGCTGCTGGTGGTCCAGGCCGACGACGCCCGGCTCCGGCAGGTGCTGGGCAACCTCCTGACCAACGCCATCATCCACACGCCGCGGCCCGCGAAGATCACTGTGCGCCTGCGCTCCGACGGCGGCTCGGCGATCGTCGAAGTGGTCGACACGGGCCAGGGCCTCCCGCCCGAGCAGGCCGAGCGCGTCTTCGAGCGGTTCTACCGGGCGGACGCCGCGCGCCGGCGCGACCGGGAGGCCAACAGCACCGGCCTCGGGCTCGCCATCGTCGCCGCGCTGGTCCGCGCCCACGGCGGCAGCGTGGAGGTCGACAGCGTGCCCGGCAAGGGCTCGACGTTCCGGGTCCGGCTGCCGCTGGCCACCGGAGAGGACGACCACGACGCCGACGGCGCGGGTCCCGACCCGGCCGCCGGCGGCAACGGGGCGGGTCAGAACGGCCACTCTCAGACAACGCTCAGCCCGGCCCCAGGCCGGTCGCAGAGCGGTGGGGAAAGGTAAATGTCATGACCGAGCACGAAAGCGACCCCCGGCACGATCCCGCGCGGGGCACCGAGCCGACGAGCGTACCCGCGCCGGAGCAGCCGCGACCGCTCGGCGCCGACCAGCCGACCGAGCAGTACGCACGCCCCACCGACCCCCAGCCGGTCAGCGGCACCCCCGTCACCGGGACGCCGGCCACTGACCAGCCGCAGAGCCCGTGGCAGGCGCCGGCACCGCACTACCCGCAGCCGGGCCACCCGCAGGCCGGCTCGGGCTATCCGCAGTACAGCTACCCCTCGGCCGGCTACGGCGGCTACCAGCCGGCCGGATCGCCCGAGGCGGGCCACACCGCGCAGCACGGCACGCCGCTCCCATGGGTCGGCCCCGGAGGCCCGGGCGGCCCGCCGCCCGGCCAGCCCTGGCAGCAGCACGCGCCCGGGCCGCGCCGGCCCAACAAGGTCGGTCGGTGGATCGCCGCGGCCGCGGTGGCGCTCGTGCTGCTGCTCGGCGCCGGCCTGGTCGGTGGCGTGATCGGCGCCGCGCTCAACGGCAACGACGCCGACAACGCACGCGCCCGTGCGGCGGCCGCACCCGTGATCAACCGCTCCTCGCTCGCCGAGATCGCGCAGAAGGTGGAGCCGAGCATCGTCTCGATCACCACCGGCAGCGGTGAGGGCTCCGGTGTGGTCCTGACCGACGACGGCTACGTGCTGAGCAACAACCACGTCGTGGCCAGCGCCAGCGGCGGCAGCGTCACGGTGGTCTTCGACAACGGCAAGCGTGCCACCGCCAAGGTCGTCGGCACCGACCCGAAGAGCGACCTCGCGGTGGTCAAGGCCGACAACGTCTCGGGCCTGAGCCCGGCGAAGTTCGGCGACAGCGCCGCCGTGCAGGTCGGCGACACCGTGCTGGCCCTGGGCAGCCCGCTGGGCCTGCAGGGCTCGGTCACCGCCGGCATCATCAGCGCCAAGGACCGCACCATCCGCACCCAGTCCGAGCAGGAGCAGCAGCCGAACCCGTTCGGTGGTGGCGCCAACCAGCAGCCGACCGCGACCTCGCTGTCCGGCCTGCTCCAGACCGACGCGCCGATCAACCCGGGCAACTCGGGTGGCGCGCTGGTCAACACCAACGGCGAGGTGATCGGCATCAACACCGCGATCGCCACCTCGGGCCAGGGCAACGGCAGCATCGGCGTGGGCTTCGCGATCCCGAGCGCCAAGGCCGAGCAGGTCGCCAACGCCCTGCGCAACGGTGAGAAGGTCTCGCACGCCGCGCTCGGTGTCTCGGTCACCGAGACCGAGCAGGGCAACGGCGCCCTCGTGAGCGCCGTCAGCGCGAACAGCGCGGCCGCCAAGGCCGGGCTCCAGCAGGGCGACATCGTGACCAACTTCGGCGGTCAGGCGATCAACACCTCGGACGAGCTCGTGGCCGCGGTCCAGTCGCACAAGGTGGGTGACCAGGTGCAACTGACCTACACCCGAAACGGATCGGAAAACACCGCAACCGTGACGCTCACCGAAGCGTCATAAGAGCTAGATACGCGCACACCTGGGACCCGAAGGCCGCGTGACCCGCGGTGACGGTCCTCCTCCCAAGGTGGCGGGTGACACGGCCCTCGGGGGTTGGCTGTGTCACCCGCCTCCGCCTTGTGTCGGGTAGCGGACGCGAGGTCGATTCCGATCTATGAGCGGCCTACTCTCCATCCCCGGTGGGGTGACGGAGGGTGGGCACCGTGACGGTCGTCGAGACCCGGGTGAGTGTGTGGGAGGCGCTGGCCGGGCGGGCGCCGGGGCAGCCGGTCGGCCCGCACGACCCCGGCATGTGGGCCGCCGTCGTCGAGCGGCTCAATCCGGCCCGGGCCAAGCCCGTGCTGCGCGCCGGGATCGAGCAGGTCGACCTCGTGTCGGTGCGCGACGTGCCGTACGTGATGCTCCGCTCGCCCGACGACCGCGGCGCCGCCTGCTACCTGCGGCTCACTCCCGAGGAGTGGCAGCTCGCGACCTTGATGGACGGCACGCGCACGGTTGCCCGCCTCGTCGCCGAGTTCGCCCGGATCGGTGGTCGCCTCGCGCCGGACCAGGTCACCCGCGTGGTCGCCGACCTGGCCGCCAACCGCATGCTGGCCGAGCTGCCCGTCGACGCGTTCCGCCCGCTGGCCCGCGTGCACCGTCGCCCCTGGCCGATGCGGCTGGGCCGCACGCTGCTGGCCTTCGCGCAGGGCCGGCGCACGGTGATCGCCGACATCGACCCGCTGGTCGGCTTCCTCTACCGGGCCGGCGGCCGGTTCCTCTTCCACAAGGCCGTCGCCGCGCTGCTGGGCGTCGTCGCCGTGGCCGGCCTGCTCGCCTTCGGCTGGACCTGGTGGCACGGGGAGGAGTCGGTCTTCCTGACCGGCGGCTCGTACGCGACCGGCGCCGCCGTCCTGCTCGGCCTCAACGTGCTCGCGCTGGCCTGTCACGAGCTCGGCCACGCGCTGGCCACCAAGCACGCCGGCCGTCGGGTGCCGGCCGCCGGCTTCCTCGTCTACTTCGGCATCCCGTCCGTATTCGTCGACACCACCGACGTGTGGATGGCCGGCCGCCGCGCACGGATGACCACCACCGCCGCCGGTCCGGCCGCCGGACTGGTGCTGGCCGGCATCGCGGGGCTCGTCGGCGTGTTCGTGCCCGAAGCCGCGCCGTGGACGTTCAAGCTCGCCTTCGCCTGGTACCTCAACGCCCTGTTCAACCTCAACCCCTTCCTCGCGCTCGACGGCTACTACCTGCTGATGGACTGGCTGGAGATCCCGAACCTGCGCGCCCGGGGCCTCACCTACGTCGTCAGCCGGCTCCGCCGCCGCCCGCCGCGCTGGTCGGAGCTCGACCGCGAGGGCCGGCTCGTCGCGCTCTACGGCACGGTCGCCGTGCTGTGGGTGGCGATCGCGGTCAACCTCGGCTGGCGCATCTGGACCGACCGCGTCGCCGGGCTGACCATCGGGCTGTGGCGCTCCGGCTGGCCCGCGCGGATCCTGCTCGCCGCCGTCATCTGCGGCCTGGCCGCGCCGCTGGTCTACCTCCTGTTCGGTTGGCTCGCCTGCCGCGTTCGCGCGCTGCGCCGCCGGCTCGCCCAGCGCCGCAGCGACCTCGACGCGCCGCGCCGGCTCGACGCACTGCGGGCGTCCGCGCTCGGCCGGCTGCCCGGTGCCGCGCTCGGCGACCTCGCCGCGGCCGCCACCTGGGTCCGCCCGCGCACCGGTCAACAGCTCGTCCTCGCCGGCTCCGCACAGCGTGCCGTCTACGTCGTGGTCGACGGCGCGGTCGAGGCCCGCCGCCCCGACGACCCGTCCGGCCTGGTCCGGCAGCGGCTCGGCGCCGGTGGCGTGGTCGGGCTGGCCAGCGCGCTGAGCGGGGCACCGGCCGCGCTCGCGTGGCACACCGCCGGCACGACGCTGCTGTCCATCCCGCCGTCCGCGGTGTCCCGCGCGATCGGCCCGGTGCCGGGGCCGCCGCCGGCCGAGTGGGACCAGGCCGACCGGCTGTTCGCCGAGGCGCCCGCGCTCCAGTCGCTCAGCGCGGAGGACCGGATGGGGCTCGTCTCCGCCGCCCGCCCGATCCTGCTCGCGCCCGGCGAGCCCGTCTCGCTCCAAGGCGCCACCGACGCCGTGGTCGTCGAGTCCGGCACCGTGGTCCTGCCTGACGGCACCGACCTGCGCCGAGGCACCCTGATCGGCCCGATCGGCGACGGGCCGGGCGGTGTCGTCGCGACCGCGCGCACGCCCACCCGGCTGTGGTCCGTGCCCGCGCTTCCCGGCGTGCCGTTGCTGCTCGGTGCCGATCCGGCCGTGGTCGCCTCGGTCGCCGGCGCCGGTCCGCAGGTCGGCGTGCACCCGTCGGGCGGCTACCCGCCGTTGGCCGCGCCGCCCGGGCCGCCGCCCGTGATCGACGAGACGGTCGACGGTCGCTTCGAGCGCCGGCTGTGGTGGCTGACCGCCCTGCTCCTGCTGCTCGCGCTGTTCCTGACCGCCACCAACTTCCTGCCCGGGCCGGCCTGGGCCGAGATGCCGGCCGACCGCGCGCTGCTGTCGACCACGCGGGGCACCGCGGACGTCCAGGTCAACGGCAAGCAGCTCAAGCTCGGCTCCGGGGGCCAGGTGTACGTGACCGAAGGCGACCAGGTGCGCCTGCGGGACCGGTCCTCCGCGACGCTGACCTTCCGCGGCGGGTCCGTGACCGTGCTGTGTGCCGGCAGTGGCGTCGCGGTCGGTCCGCTGTGGAGCGAGGGTGCCCGGCGCACGGTGCCGCACGGGTCGTTGCGGCTGGCCGACGGGCGGGTGCTGGTCGACACCGCGAGCACGCGCAGCACGTTCCGGGCGCTGGACCTGTCGCTCGAGGCCGCCGGGGTGCGGCTGACGAACGACGACGCCGCCTGGTACCGGGTCAGCGCCGGCGGCGGCACCATGGTCTCCACCGGTTCCGTAAGGGTCGACGGCGAGGTCCAGCCGGCCACCGACGCGGCGCTCGACTGCGGTGACGGTCGCGAGGTGCCGCGCCCGGCCGGGCCGACCGAGGAGCCGTCGCCGAGCGAGGAGCCTTCGCCGACAGACTTCCCGTCGCCCACGGCCACGCCGAGCGTGACGCCGACTCCGCCGGCCGGCACCGACGACGATGACGACGGCAATGGCGATGACGACGACAACCCGCCGGCCGGTCAACCGGGCGACAACCCGGTCCCACCCGTCACCCGCCCGCCGACTACGACACCACCGACGACCCCGCCGACCTCGCCGCCGTCGAATGATCCGCCCGTGATCACGGGCATCAGTGCGGACCCCAACCCGATGGGTGGTCCGTGCGGAGGCACCGCCACGACCACGGTCGTCGTCAAGGTGGACGACGAAGATGCGGTATCAGGCAGCGGATCGTGGTCGATATCCCAGCTCGAGCAGGGTGACGGCTTCTCACTCGATGGCAAGGGTGGGACCTTCAGTGGGCGCGTAGCCGTGCCCTACACGGAGGCCTCTGAGTCAGGCCGCTTCTCGGTCTTCATCTCGGTGACCATCTTCGATTCAGCTGAACAACAGTCGAAGGAGGCAACGATCACCGTGCCTCTCGCTGCTTGCACACCGATTATCGGCTAAGGGAGAGTTCGTGCTCTGTTGGTTTTGTCCTAAGTCGGCGCGGGGGTCGTGCCGGTTCTGTGGGCGCGGGGTGTGCGAGGACCACGCCCGGTTCGGTCCGTTCCTGCTGGAGGTGCACCGGTCGGAGACCCGCAACCGCGCCGAAGGGCTCGTGGTCGAGGACGCCGTGCAATGTGGCACGTGCCGGCCGCGTCCCCAGCCGGTGCCGATGCCGGAGCTCGACTGACGGGGCTACCGTAGGAGCGCCGTCGATGGGGAGGGGCCAACGATGAGTGACTTCGACGAGGTGCTGGAGCGGTTGGTGGTCGACCCGGCGTTCGCCAGCGCCCTCGCGTCCGACCCAGGGCTGGCCCTGGCCAGCTATTCGCTGAGCGACGACGAGATCGCCCTGCTGCACACCCAGGTCGGCGGCGAGTCGACGACCGAGCACGCGGTGGAGACCCGGGCCAACCAGTCGAGCACGTTCGGCCTGCTCGGCTCGCTGGGCGGGCTGCTCGCCGACGGCGGCCCGATCGGCGGCACGTCCGGGCTCGGGCACGCGGCGACGAGCGGCTTCGGCTCGGCCGCCGGCACGTCGGGCCTGGGTCCGGCCGGCTACGACGGGGCGAGCTTCGGCCCGTACGCGCAGGCCGAAGGCACCCACGGCGGCATGGGCGGCCTCTCCGGCTTCGGCGACGAGATCGGCCGAGGGCTCCAAGAGACGGGCACCGACGCGATGGGTCCGGCCCCGCAAGGGACCGCGGGCCTCGGTCCGGCACCCGCGGGCGGCCACGCCGGCCTCGGCCACGCCGCGCCGGAGACGCCGAGCTCCGTGGTGCCCGAGGGCTACCACACCCGGGTCGACGTCGACGGTGACGGCGACTGGGACAAGCACGTCCTGCTCGGCCGGGGCGGCGGCGTCGACATCATGGTCGACAACGACCGCGACGGCCGGGTCGACTTCGTCGGTCACGACACCGACGGCGACGGCCTGGTCAACTCCGCCGACTACGACAAGGACGGCGACGGCGTCTTCGAGAAGACGATGTACGACGACAACGGCGACGGCTGGATGGACCGCACCGTCCATCACTGACCGGCGCGCAGATAGGTCAGCACGGCGACGACCCGCCGGTTGCGGTCGTCGTCGGGCGGCAGGTCGAGCTTGGCCAGGATGTTGCCGACGTGCTTGCCCACCGCCGCCTCGGAGACGACCAGCAACCGGGCGATGGCCGCGTTGGAGTGTCCCTCGGCGACGAGCTGGAGCACCTCGCGCTCCCGGTTGGACAGTTGGTCGAGCGGGTCGCGCCGGCGGCGTACGAGTTGGGAGACGACCTGCGGGTCGACCACCGTGCCGCCGGCGGCGACCTGGCGCAGCGCGGCGATGAACTCCGCGATGTCGACCACCCGGTCCTTGAGCAGGTAGCCCACGCCTCGGCCGGCCCCCGAGTCGAGCAGCTCGGCGGCGTAGCTCTCCTGCACGTACTGGCTGAGGGCCACCACCGGCAGCCCGGGAAGGCGGCGGCGCAGCTCGACCGCGGCCCGCAGGCCCTCGTCGGTGAAGCCCGGCGGCATCCGGATGTCGGTGATCACCAGGTCCGGCACCTCAGCGTCGACGGCGGCCACGAGGGCGGCCGCGTCGCCGACCGCGGTGACCGTGAAGCCGAAGCGGTCGAGGATGCCGGTCAGTCCCTCGCGCAGCAGCGTGCCGTCCTCGGCCAGCACGGTCCGGATCACCGCCACGGCAGTTCCACCCGCAGCAGGGTCGGCCCGCCGGCCGGGCTGGACAGCCGGGTCGTGCCGCCGACCGCGGCCACCCGGTCGGCGAGCCCGGTCAGCCCGCTGCCGTCGCCCGCCTCCGCGCCGCCTTGGCCGTTGTCGCCGACCTCGACGACCAGCGTCCGGCCGTCGCGCGTCGCGGAGACCCGGACCTCCGTCGCGCCGCTGTGCTTGGCCACGTTGGCCAGGGCCTCGGCGACGACGAAGTACGCGGTCGACTCGACGTGCTCCGGCGGCCGCTCCGGCAGGTCGACCGCCACCGTCACCGGGACCGTCGAGCGGTCGGCGAGCTCGCGTGCCGCCGCCTCCAGGCCGCTGTCGGTGAGCACCTGCGGGTGGATGCCGCGGATCAGCTCCCGAAGCTCGGCCATGAGCTGCTTGGCCTGGTCGTGCGCGACGCCGACGCTGCGGGCGGCGGGGCTGTCCGGCGGCAGGTCGAGCTGGGCCACCCCGAGCTGCAGGGTCAGGCTGACGAGGCGCTGCTGTGCCCCGTCGTGCAGGTCGCGCTCGATCCGCCGGCGCTCGGCGCTGAAGCCGTCGACCAGCCGGGCACGGGAGCTGACCACCTCGGCCAGCCGGCTGCGGGCCTGTTCGTCGGCGCTGCCGAGCAGTACCCGGGCCAGCGCGCCGTGGGCTCCCGCGACCACGCCGAACAGGTACGGCACGGCGGGCAGCAGGACCAGACCGAGCAGCGCGTACGGCAGCGCCTCCGATGGCGTGTCCACCGCCGCCGCGCCGAGCGTGATCGGGTCGCCGGCGCTGACGACGAAGGGGCTGGAGATCAGCGCGACGACCATCAGCACGCCGATGCCGGCCACGAAGTAGACCAGAGGCACCACGGAGCTCAGGGCGAAGCCGTAGACCACCGCCCGCCAGGTGGCCGGGTCGATGTAGCGGTCCGCCAGCCAGCGGATCCACAGGCCGGGCGCGGGTGGCGGCAGCCCGGGCAGCGGCCGGTCGTCGACCAGGCGGAGCCGGAACCGCTCCACGGCGGCCAGGAGGACGGCGCTGACCGGCGCGACCGTGCCGAGCAGCACGGTGCCGACGCAGACCAGCAGCACGAGTTGCGTACCGGACAGGTTGGTCTCGCCCCGGATCAGCCGGTCGCCGGCGATCACCCAGGGGAGCGCGACGGTGCCGAACACCAGCATCGCCACGAACCCGATCGGGGCCGTGCTGATCAGGTAGCCCAGCGAACGCCAGGGCCACGCGGTCCGCAGGAAGGTCGGTCTGGCCAGAGCACGCAACGCGGTCATGGCGACGACGCTAACGGCGGGACCGTCGGGTACGCCCTACGCCTGCCGCTAGTCCTGAGGTAGAGCCAGCTATACGCGTCCGAGATTGCACTGGTGTTGCGGGTCATCGAAGACCACCATTACGGACAGGGAGGTGTTCGCGGTGGTGGCCATCGCCACGGATCAGTTGACCAAGGTCTTCGACGACGGCACGGTCGCGGTCGACCAGGTCAGCCTGCTCGCCGCGCCCGGCGAGTTCCTGGTACTGCTCGGGCCGACCGGCTGCGGCAAGTCGACGATCCTCCGGCTGGTCGCGGGGCTCGAGGTGCCGACCGCCGGGCGGGTGCTGCTCGACGGCCGGGTGGTCGACCACCTGCCGTCGCGGGAGCGCCGGCTGGCGATGGTCTTCCAGGACTACGCGCTCTATCCGCACCTGACCGTCGCGCAGAACATCGGCTTCCCGCTGCGGGTGCGGCACGAGTCCGCGACCGACGTGGCGGCCCGGGTCAACGAGGTCGCCGAGCAGTTGGCCATCACCGGCCTGCTGCGCAAGCTGCCAGGGGCGCTCTCCGGTGGTGAGCGGCAGCGGGTGGCGATGGCGCGGGCGATCATCCGCCGACCGCAGGGCTTCCTCCTCGACGAGCCACTGTCCAACCTGGACGCCGGTCTGCGTGCGGAGCTGCGCTCCGACGTGGCGGCGCTGGCCCGCCGGCTCGGCGTGACCACCCTCTACGTCACGCACGACCAGGCCGAGGCGATGACCATGGCCGACCGGGTGGCGGTGCTGCGCCGCGGGGTGCTGCAACAGGTCGGTCCGCCGGCGGAGGTCTACAACGACCCCGCGACGCTGTTCGTCGCCGCGTTCCTCGGCACACCGCGCACCAGCCTGCTGGAGGGCGCGGTCTACGCCGACGGCGACCGGGTCGTGATCGACCTCGGCTCGCAGGTGGTCGAGCTGCCCGCCGGCCACCCCGTGCGCGCCCGGCACACCGACCGGGTCACGGTCGCGCTCCGCGCCGACGCGCTCACGCCGGCACCCGCCGGGCACACCGGTCCGGTGCTGTCCGGCACCGTCCGCCAGGTCGAGCACCTCGGGCACGAGGCACTGGTGCACGTCGACACCGGCGCGCTGCCCACCTCGACCGAGCGGTCCCGGCTGGAGCTGCCCGGGCCGCAGGCCGCCGCCCTGATGCGCGAGGCGCCCCGGCCGGCGGCGGCGCGCACCGAATACGGCTTCTATCCGGCGTACGACCCGGAGCTGCCCGGAGAGCCGCCCCCGATCGGTGAGGTGGTGCTGCGGATGCCGGCGGTCGGGGTGCCGCGCTTGGCCGAGACCCTGCGGATCGCCGTCGACATCGACCGCCTGCTGCTGTTCGACCGGGCAGGGGCGCGGATCCGCCTAGCCGCTCGGGAAGCCGGCCAACGCGACGTCTAGGCGTTCGGCGTACGGCCGGCTGATCGCGCCCTCGCCGGCCCGGACGGCGACCTTCTCCCGGAGCTGGTTGACCCGGTCGGGCCGGGTCTCCTCCGCGTCCAGCTGCCGCAGCAGGTTGCGCAGGTCGGTCGCGATGTCCTGGCGGATGTCACCGGCCTGTTGGCCCTCGGTGATGAGGCCGTCGACCCGGCTCAGCGCCTCGCCGAACGAGACGGGTCCGGCGGCCGTCGGCGTCGGTGCCGGCGGCTCGGCCACGGACGACGGCGTGGCGGTCGGCCGCGCCACGACGTCGCCGTCGGGTGACGACGGGTCCTCGTGGAGCAGCGGCACCAGAACGGCGGTGGCCAGCAGCAGCACGGCAGCGACCGCGGCCGCGACCAGGAGCCGGCCGCGGCGCGGTGCCGGGGCCGGGCCGAGGGCCGGGGCCGGCGGTGGGGTAGCGGCGGGCGGCGCGATCGCCGCACGTAGCTCGGCCGCCGCGGCGTGCGCCGTCGGCCGGGACAGCGGGTCGCGGGCCAGGCACCGCATGCAGAGCTCGGCCACCGCGGGCGGCAGCCCGGGCACGTCGGGCGGCGCCGGAGCGAGCCCGGTGGACCAGGCCCGCGTCAGCTCCTCCCAGGTGTCGGCCGGCACCGGCACGTGCCCGGTCAGCGTCTCGTAGAGCAGCACGCCGAGCGCGTAGCTGTCGGTCGCGGGCTGGGCCGGGGTGCCGTCGAGGCGCTCCGGTGCGACGTACGCCGGCGTGCCGAAGGTCTCGCCCTCGGCGTCGTCGTCCGGCGCACCGACCCGGGTGGCGATCCCGAAGTCGAGCACCTTCGCGCCCGTCGGGGTCATCATCACGTTGGCCGGCGTGACGTCGCGGTGCACGATCCCCAGCCGGTGCGCGGCGGCGAGCGCCTCGGCCACCTCGGCGCACACCCGCACCGCGTCGAGCCAGGGCAACGGACCCTCGGTCAGCCGGGCCTCCAGCTCCTCGCCGGTGAGCAGCTCGAACACCACGAACGCGGTGACCGTGCCGTCCGGCGCGACGGTCTCGGCGTAGTCGTGCACGGTCGCGACGTGCGGGTGCACGAGCTGCGCGGCGGCGCGGGCCTCGTCGCGGACCAGGTCGCGGAACCGGGCGTCGGCCGCGAGCGAGGCGGCGAGCACCTTGACCGCCACGGTCCGGTCGAGCACCTCGTCGCGGGCTCGCCAGATCACCGACATGCCGCCCGCGCCGACCCGGTCGATCAGCCGATAACGACGGGCAAGGAGGGCACCCGGGGTGAGCGTGGACATACGGTCGACACCTACCGGCAGTCTGGCGTGGGGAATGGATTCAATCTCGGCGATGCCCGGGTGGCTTGTCAACCGGAAGGGTCGCCGCCCTCGTGCCAGGATGGAGCCGTGGGTGCGGGTCGAGTGGCGTTCGTGCTGGGTGGCGGCGGAGTGCTGGGTGCCGTCGAGGTCGGCATGCTGCGGGCGCTGTTCCGCGCCGACATCAAACCCGACATCGTCATCGGCACCTCGATCGGCGCGGTCAACGGCGCGATGGTGGCCGCCGACCCGACCGAGGCGGTCACCGACCGGCTGGTGCGGCTCTGGGCGAGCCCGGAGGCCAGCGAGGTGTACGGCGACTCCGTGGCCCGGCAGCTGCGTCGGTTCGCCGCGCGCACGCACCTGCACTCACCCCGACCGTTGCGCCGGCTGCTGGAGCGCGAACTCGGCGAGGACGCCACGTTCGAGGAGCTCAAGGTGCCGTTCCGGTGCTGCGCGGCGAGCATCGAGCGCGCCGCCGAGCACTGGTTCTCCAGTGGTCCGCTGGTCGACGCGGTGCTGGCCAGTGCGTCCGTGCCGGGACTGCTGCCGCCGGCCCGGATCGGCGACGAGCACTACGTCGACGGCGGGATCGTGAACTCCATCCCCATCGGCGAGGCGGTCAGCAGTGGGGCGCGACACATCTTCGTGCTCCAGGTCGGGCGGATCGAGCGCCCGCTGACACCTCCGCGCCGTCCGTGGGAGGTGGCCCAGGTGGCATTCGAGATCGCCCGTCGGCACCGTTTCGCCCGCGAGGTGGCGGCCTTGACCGACGATGTACAGGTGCACGTGCTTCCCACGGGGGGCCTCGAGCCCCGAGACGACACGCCCTGGGCCTACCGCGACATGGCGGCGGTCGGCCGGCGGATCAGCCGCGCCTACACGGCTTCCCGTCGCTATCTGGCCCAGCACCCGCGGGCCGGGCGGGACGACGACTGATGCCGCCCCCGCCGCTCTGGCTGCGCCGGATCGTGCTGGCGCCCCTGGTCGTCCTGTTCGCGCTGGTGCTGCTGGCCACGCTGCCGGCGTGGCTGCTCCTGGCCGCCGCGGCGTCGCCGCTCGTGCCCGGCCGGCTGCGCCCGCTGCGCGTCATCTGGCTCGGCACCGTCTACGTCGTCTGGGACGCGGTCGCCCTGATCACGATGTTCGCGCTGTGGGTCGGTTCCGGCTTCGGCTGGAAGGTGCGCTCGCCCGCCTTCCAGCGCGCGCACTACGTACTCACCGGTGCGTTCCTGCGGTTCCTCTTCGCTCAAGCGCGATGGACGCTCAAGCTGCGGCTCGACATCGCCGGCAGCGACCCGGACACCGCGCAGCCCGGGCGGCCCGAGCTCGTCGTCTGCCGGCACGCCGGACCCGGTGACTCGTTCGTGCTGGTGCACGCGCTGGTCAACTGGTTCGACCGCGAGCCGCGGATCGTCCTGAAGGACAGCCTGCAGTGGGACCCGGCGGTCGACGTGATGCTCAACCGCCTGCCCAACCGGTTCATCGCGCCGCAGCGCGACCCCGACGGGCTGGAGAAGCTGGTCGGCAACCTCGCGGTCGGCCTCGACGAGAACGACGCCTTCGTGATCTTCCCGGAGGGCGGCAACTTCACGCCGCGCCGCCGGATCCGGGCGATCGAGCTGCTGCGCTCACGCGGGCTCCACCGGATGGCGGCGAAGGCCGAGAAGATGCGCAACGTGCTCGCGCCACGGCCCGGCGGGCTGCTGGCCGCCCTGGACGCCGCACCCGACGCGGGCGTGATCTTCGTGGCGCACACGGGCCTCGACCGGATGCTCACCGTCAGCGACGTCTGGCGCGAGCTGCCGATGGACAAGCAGATCACCATGCGGTTCTGGTCGGTCCCGCCGGAGGAGGTGCCGCGCGGGCGCGAACAGCGCATCGAATGGCTGTACGACTGGTGGGCGAAGATCGACGCGTGGATCGAGGAGAACCGGCCCGTGGTGGCCGCGCCGCCTGAGCACCACCTGACAGCGACCTGAGTACGCGCACTCTCCTGCCCGGGCGTCGAACCGGACAGGATGCTGTGCGTGAGCTATCCCTGCCCGTTCTGCCAGACGCCCGCTTCGTCGGAGACCGGCTGCCCCGGCTGCGGCCGAGGCCCCGATCGCGACGCGGCGGAGGTCGTGCGCCTCAACCACGAGATCGCGACGCTGGCCGTGGCGGTCGAGCAGGCCCGCCAGGCCTACGCCGACCTTTCGTCCCGGCTCGCGGCCGCCCACCGGCAGCGGGACGAGGCGGCCGGGCGGGTCCGGGCGGCGGCCTTCGCGGCGGCGGCTCCGGTCGCCGCGCCGCCAGGGCCACCGCCGCCGGCCAGGCCTGAGACGAGCCCGCGTGCGGCCCAGAACGTCCTGTTCACCCTCGGCGGCCTGCTGTTCGGCGCCGCCGCCATCATCTTCACCGGCGTGGCCTGGACCTACGGCGAGACGGGCCGGGCGGTGAGTCTGGCCGTGGTCACCGCGCTCGTGCTCGCCGTGCCGCCGCTGGCCGCGTGGCGTGGCCTGCGCTCGACGGCGGAGACCTTCGCGGCGCTCGGCATGCTGCTGCTCGTGCTCGACGGCTACGCCGCCTGGTACTCGGACCTGCTCGGCTTCGGCGGTCTCGACGGTGCGTTGTACGCGGCCCTGGTCTGCGTGGTGACGGCCGCGGCCGGTGTGGGTTACGGGCGGCTGACCGGCCTGCACGCGCCCCGGCTGGCCGCGTTGGTGGCCGTCCAACCGCTGCTGCCGCTGCTCGCGTCGTGGCTGGATGCCCCGGCGGGCGGCTGGGCGCTCGCCTTCGGCGCCACGGCGGCCGTCGACCTGGTGCTCGTCCGGGCCGGCGGCCTGGCGACCCGGGTGTTGGGTTGGGTCGGCTACGGGTGCGCACAGATCGCATCGGGGATGTGCGCGCTCGTGGTGTTCTTCGTCAGCGGTGACACCCCGGCCCTGCTGACCGGCCTGCCGGTGCTGTTGGTGGCGGCGCTGCTGGTGGCGGCCGGCATCGTCGGCCGGGTCCGCTGGCTCACGGTCGCGGGTGCGGTCACCGTGCCGCCGGCCGTGGCGGTCGCGGTGCTGCGGCCCGTCATCGAGCTCAGCGACCACGTCTCGCTGTTCGTCGCGGCCGCGACGGTGTTGGCGATCGCGCTGGCCGCGGTCCGGCTGCCGGCCGCCCGCGCCGGCGCGCTGCTCACCGCCGGCGCGTACCTGCTGCTCGTCGCGACGATGGCGGGATTCGTGGCGCTGGCCACGATGGACGCTTCGCTGCCGCCGTTCACCGCCGACGCCGTGCTCGACCGGGATTGGCTGCCGGACTGGCAACTGCCCGTTGGGCTGGCGCTCGGCACCGTCGCGCTGGCGCTGCTGGTGCCGGCCGACTGGCGCCGGGCGGCCCTGAGCGGCGGTGGCGTGCTGGTGGTGCTCGCGCTGCCCACCGACCTCGCGCTGCCCTGGTGGGCGATCTCCGCCCTTGGCCTGGCGATCGCGGCGGTGCTGCTGCTCGTGGACCGCCCGGGCTGGGAGCCGAGCGCGGCAGCGGCGCTGCTGACCGGCCACGCCGTGGTGGTCGGCCTGGCCCGGCCCTGGTCGACGGCGGCGGCGTTCGGTGCGCTGGCGCTGCTGGGGTGCGCTGCCGCCGTCCGGGGCCGGCGGCCCGCGGTGTGGTGGTGCGGTGCGGGCCTGGCTGCGGTGCCGGCGGCGGTCGCCGCGACCGTGTACGCCACCGGTGCGGGCGGTGCCTGGCCGGCCCGCGCGGGCCTGGCCGCCCTCGCGGTGCCGCTGGCCGCGACGCTGGTGTTCGCCCTTCGAGAGCGGTTCGTCCGCTACGCACCCGCGGGGGTCGGCGCGCTGGCCGTCGGTGCCCTCGTGGCCGGCATCTGGCCGCCCTTGTCCGCGCTGACCGAGCCGGCCGGCGTCTACCCGGCGATCGCGGTGCTGGCGCTGGCCGTCGCGGCCGCGGGTCTGCGAGGGATGCCTCGGCTCGTGGCCGGCCTGGCGGCCGTGCCGTTGGTGCTGCTGGCGACCGTCCTGGCGGCGCTCGCCGTGATCGTGCCGCTGTTCGCGCCCTACGGCTGGTGGGAGAAGGCGTGGACGGGCGCGCCGGCGGGCGTCGGCCTGCCGTCGGGCACCATCGACGTCACCGCCGGCCCGGCGGCAACCCTGCTGATCCTCGCGGCCGCATGCCTGGCCACGCTCGTGCACAAGCCCGACGACGATGGCAAGTTGGTCCGGAGCAGCGGGCTGATCGCGGCGTTCCTCGGCGCGTGCGGGGTGCTTGCCGTGCTGGTGGTGGCCAGTGCGCCGTGGCCGGTCCTGCCGGCGGTCACGCTCGCCGCGGGCCTGGCCTTCGGGATCGCGGCCGCCGTCCGGCCCAAGGCCGGCGTCGCCGCGGTGCCGGGCCTGTTGCTCGTCGGGGCGGGGCTCTCCGGCCTGCTGCCGACGCCCGCCGCGACCCTCGCCGGTTTCGGCGCGGTGATCACGGCCGGCGCCTTCGCCGGTGCCGCCGGCGGTGCGGTCGCCGCGCGGATCGCCGGCTGGCTGGCCGCGATCATGTCGGCCTCCGGGTTCGCCGTCGCGGCGGTGCTGGCCGCGGATCTTCCGCTGCGCCAGGCGTCCTTCCCGGTCCTCGGGGTCGGTGCGGTCGCGCTTGGCCTCGGCTACCTGCTGCGCCGCCATCGGGACGGCATCGAGGGCCCGGCCGTCGACGCGGTGGGCCACGTCGCGGTGGTGCCGGCGCTGCTGCTGGCATGGGGCGACGTCGCTATGGCGGCGGGGGTGGCGACCGCCTGGGGCGCGGTGCTCGCCGTCCGGGCCGTCCTGCCCGGCGAGCGCGCCCGGCTGCCGCTCGCCTTCGCGGCCGGTGGCAGCGAGCTTCTCGCCTGGTGGTTCCTGCTGGTCACCTGGGAGGTCGCGCTGCGCGAGGCGTACACGCTGCCCGCGGCGGCCCTCGCCCTCGGTGCCGGCTACCTGAGCCTGCGCCGCAACCCGCGGCTCGGCAGTTGGCTCGCCCTCGGGCCGGGCCTCGCCGCCGCGCTTCTGCCGAGCCTCGCGGCGGTGCTGGTGGCCGGCGGCCAGATCGAGCGGCGGCTGCTGCTCGGTGCCGGAGCGGTGGCGATCGTGCTCCTCGGCGCGCACCGTCGCTGGCAGGCGCCGGTCGTCGCGAGCGGGCTCACGCTGGTCGTGCTGACCCTCCACGAGCTGGCGGTGTGGGACCTGCTGCCGCGCTGGGCGTACCTCGCCGGTGGTGGTTTGATCTTGATCGCGGTGGCGATGACCTATGAGCGCAGGCTCCGTGACCTGCGCAAAGTGCGGGGTGCCCTGGGCCGGATGACCTGAGCGTGACGACGCCATGGTGGGGTTGGCACCACCATGGGTTCGGGGGATCACGGGCTCGTTCCGGAGCCCGCCGACCGGGAGGCTGGTCCCATGACAGTGATCGCCCAGGAACGCCCCCGGGCCACAGAACAACGCGGCAGTGACTACGCCCGACTCTCCCGCGAGATCGCCGCGGCCGGTCTGATGCGGCGCCGGCCCGGCCGGTACGCGGTGACGATAGGCCTGACCGCCCTGCTCTTCGCCGGCTCCTGGGTGACGTTCGTCTTCGTCGGCAACTCGTGGTGGACCCTGGCCGTCGCCGCCCTATGCGCGATCGCCACCACCCAGGTCGCCTTCCTCGGCCACGACGCCGGGCACAAGCAGATGTTCCGCAGCCGGCGGGCCGCCGAGATCGCCGGGCTGACAGTCGGCAACCTGGCGACCGGGCTCAGCTTCGGCTGGTGGATCGACAAGCACAACCGGCACCACGCGAACCCGAACCACGAGGACCACGACCCGGACGTCGGCGAGGGCGTCATCGTATGGACCGAGAAGCAGGCCGCGAAGCGCACCGGCTGGGGCCGCTGGATGGCCCGCAACCAGGCGCGGCTGTTCTTCCCGCTGCTCACCCTCGAGGGCCTCAACCTGCACGTGTCGAGCATCAAGGCACTGTTCGACGTGCCTATGCGGCACCGCCGCACCGAGGCGCTGTTGCTGATCATGCACACCGTCGGCTACCTCGCGCTGGTGTTCGCCGTGCTGCCGCCCGGCAAGGCGCTCGCCTTCATGGCCGTGCACCAGGGCCTCTGGGGCGTCTACATGGGCATGTCGTTCGCGCCCAACCACAAGGGCATGCCGGTGCTGACCGCGGCCGACGAGCTCGACTTCCTGCGCAAGCAGGTGCTCACCTCACGCAACGTGCTCGGCGGCAAGTGGGTCGACGTGACGCTCGGCGGGCTCAACTACCAGGTCGAGCACCACCTGTTCCCGAGCATGCCGCGGGCCAACCTGCGCCGGGCGGCGCCGATCGTCCGGGCGTACTGCGCCGAGCACAACATCCCCTACCACTGGGCCGGGATGGTCGAGTCGTACCGGCAGGCGCTGACCTACATGCACAACGTCGCCAGGTGAACGGCCCGTACCCCCACCGGAGCGGGGGCGCCGGTGGGGGTACGGGAGGGGGAGAGGAAGGCCTTACTTGGCGCCGAGGGCCTGGAGCAGCGACTCCGGGGCCTCGACCACCTGGGCGGCCGGCGGCTCGGCGACCGTGACCGGCGCGCCGAAGTCCGAGTACGTGGTGGTCATCCGGCCTAGCTGCGGGTCGATCGAGCTGAGGTCGAGGGTCAGTTCGGTCAGCCGGCCCGAGTCGTCGACCGCGGCGGTGAACGGCACGGCGTTGCCCTTGCCGCCCAGCACGTCGACGGAGACGCCGCTGCCGGCGACCTTGGTCAGGTCGATGGTGCCCTGGTAGGAGCCGTCGCCCGACTTGGTCACGTCGGCCATCCGCTCGACGAACTTGCCGGCGCCGGCCGCGTCACCGTCGGGCAACGCGTCGAAGGTCGTGCCGGCCAGTCGGGCGCCGTCGATGTGCAGCCACTTGCCCGGCTCGACGCCCGGCACACCGGTCGCCTGCAGCCAGGCGTCCTCGCCGATCGAGCGCAGGTCGATGTTCGAGCTGTTGCCGACCCGTACCGTCATGGTGGCCTTGTCGGCCTTCGGGTCGAGGTTGCCGGTGCTGGTGACCGTCGAGGACTCCAGGGTGACCTTGACGGTGTCGTCGTTCAGCTTCTGCGCGGCCGCGGTGAGCTCCGCGGTCGCCGTGCTCGGCGGCGACGCCTCCGTCGCGCCGGCCGACGGGGTGGCCGAAGCGCCCGGGGCGGTGGTGTTGCCGCACCCGACGAGTCCGATGCAGAGCGCGGCGAACACGCCGAGCCCGGTGGTCGCAAGTCGTATCCGCATGCGGGCAAACGTGCCCGATCCACCCCAGCGGCAAACGTCGATCAAGCGCCAACAGGTCGGTCGTGGGGCCATGATGAGCGCATGGGACGGCGTTTGCACCGGCTGCGGCACGCGTTGCGTCCGCACTCGCACGACACCGCCGACCAGGTCGACCGCGAGCTGGAGACCAGCCGGGCGGGAATCCGCGCGGTCTGGGTCTCGCTCGCCGTGCTCACGGTGACCGCCGCGCTGCAAGCGGTGGTCGTCGTCTGGTCGGGCTCGGTCGCGCTGCTCGGCGACACCCTGCACAACGTCGCGGACGCGCTGACCGCGGTGCCGCTGTTCATCGCGTTCGTGGTCGGGCGGCGGCCGCCGAACCGGCGCTACACGTACGGCTACGGGCGGGCCGAGGACCTCGCCGGCGTCGTGATCGTGCTGTTCATCGCGGCGTCCGCCGTGCTGGCCGCGGTGGAGGCGATCCGCCGGCTGCTGCACCCGGCCGACGTCGACCACCTGCCCGCGGTCGCCGTGGCCGGGGTGCTGGGCTTTCTCGGCAACGAGGTGGTCGCGCAGTACCGGATCCGGGTCGGCCGGCGGATCGGCTCGGCCGCGCTGGTCGCCGACGGGCTGCACGCGCGCACGGACGGGTTCACCTCGCTCGGCGTGCTGCTCGGGGCCGGTGGCCTGGCGCTCGGCTGGCGCTGGGCGGACCCGGTCGTCGGCCTGCTGATCACCGCCGCGATCCTGCTGGTGCTGGCCGGCGCGGCCCGGCAGGTGTACCGGCGGTTGATGGACGCCGTCGACCCCCACCTGGTCGACACCGTCGAACGGACGCTGCGCGAGACCGCCGGCGTGCTCGACGTCGGCACCGCGCGGCTGCGCTGGATCGGCCACCGGCTGCGGGCCGAGTGCGAGATCGTGGTCGACGAGCGGCTCGACGTGGTGGCCGCGCACGACATCGCGGTGGTGGCCGAACATCGGCTGCTGCACGCCGTACCCCGGCTGGCGTGGGCGCTGGTGCACGCCGACCCGAGGGCACGCGACGGCGCCGACCACCATGCGGTGGTGGCCCATCACCACCGCCCGTAAGCCGCTCGTAACGGGCATTGCGCCCGTGCCCGAGCCAGGTAGGGTCTGTCCCGTGGCAGAGGTGTTGGGCGCCGACGAACTGCGGACGGCGCTGGCCGAGCTCGACGGTTGGGCGGGTGACCCCACGGGGATCAGCCGCGACGCGGAGCTGGCCAGCTTCCCAGGTGCGATCGCGGTCGTCGACCGCGTCGCCGAGGTGGCGGAGGAGCTCGACCACCACCCCGACATCGACATCCGGTGGCGGCGCCTGCGGTTCACGCTGAGCACCCACTCCGCCGGCGGCGTGACGGCCAAAGACCTCGACCTGGCCCGCCGCATCGACACGATCGTGCGGGAAGCGGCATGAGGTTCGAGATCAGCCGCGTGCTCGACGCGATCGAGAGCCGGCTCTGCCTTGACCCGGCGCTGGCCCGCGCGGTCGTCGACCTGGGCGAGGTCAGCCGCTTCGTCGACCTCGACGGCGGCCGTCCGGCGACCCTCCTGCGGCTCGGCATCGCGGTCGACGCGCTGGGTCGCCAGGTCGAGGAGGAGAACGTCCCGGTCTACGTGATCGCGCCGCGCGCACTGATCTCCGACGCCGACCTGACCTCCAACGAGCGCATGGTGGTCCGCCGCTGGGCCGACGACGGCCGCATCGAGGTGCTCCGCGACCCGGCTGACCGGCTGCTCGAGGTCGCCGAGCTGCTCGGCCTGCCGGTGCTGAGCCGCAACCGGTTCGACGGCGCGCGGCAGCGCTACGGCTGGCTGGCCCAGCCGGGCCGGCTGCTCGCCCCGGTCACCGGCCCCGGCGGCCCGACGCTGATCGCCCGGGTCGGCGGCGGCGCCCAACCCGGCAACGCCGACCCGTCACCGGCCGGCATGAAGCTGCTGTCCCGCCTGTGGCGATGCCCCGAGCCGGGCTGCTCGTCCTACGGCGCCAGGCCGGCGGGCCGCCCCGGTGGCCAGCCTCCGCCGACCCTGCGCACCGGCGTGCCCACCTGCCCCCGGCACGAGCAGCGCCTCGGCGACGGCGGCCCGCGCCCCCGCGTCGAGGTCCTGTCCGCCCGGGTCGGCGGCGTGGTCCGGCAGCGCTTCGTGGTCGCCGCCGACCAGCCGGTGGTCGTGGGCCGCGCCCCCGACCGCGGTGTGATGCTCGGCCAGTGGCTGACCGACGAGGCCCGCCGCTGGATCAGCCGCAACCACGTGCGCTTCGAGCTGCACGGCAGCGACCTGGTGGCGCAGGACGTGAGCACCAACGGCACCGGCGTGCGGCCCGGCGGCTCGATCGACGACGACAACCGGCTGACGCTCAAGTCGCAGAGCCGCGCCCTCGCCATGGGCGACGTGATCGAGCTCTTCCCGGGCGTCCAGGTCGCCCGCTCGCGCACGTGGACCACGGGCGGCGTCACCAACCCGCTCTCGGTCATGGCCGAGGCCCCGACGACGACGATGCGCGCCCTGGACCGCTAAGGCACGGTCAGCACAATCCGGCCGAAGACCTCGCCGGCGTCCATCTTCTGGTGCGCCAGCACCGCCTGGTCCAGGCGCAGCACCTCGTGCACCACCGGTCGGAGCTCGCCACGGGCCGCAGCGGCGAACTGCCCCGTGCGCACCGCCCGCCGGGCCGACTGCGGGGTCGTCGCGGCGCTGTAGGTCGCGAAGGACAACGAGCGCTGGAACGCGCGCGTCAACGTCGTGCCGAAGTCCGCCGGGGGTTGGCCGCCGACCGCTCCGACCATCACGAGCCGGCCGTTGGGGTTGAGCCGGTCGATGAACGACGGCATGTGCTCCCCGGCTACGACGTCGATGATGACGTCGTAACCCGCCGGCCCTCCCGCTCCGGAGCGATCCAGCACGTGGGTCGCGCCGAGGTCGCGAAGCCGGCGGCCGCGCTCCGCGGACGACGTGGTGACCGTTACGGCGCCCGCTCGGCCACGGGACGCCAGCTGGACCGTCATGATCCCGATGCTGCCGGCCGCGCCACGCACGAGGACGGCCTCGCCCGGCGAGAAGTGCGCGTGGGCGAGACCGAAGTGGGCCACGACCCCGGCGCTGCCGAGCGTCACGGCGTCGACGGCGGAGAGCCCCGCGGGCAGGGACACGACGTCTCCGGCGGCCGCGATCGCCTGCTCGACGTAGCCGCCGCCGGTGCCGGTGAAGGCCCACACCCGCTGCCCGACCAGTGCGCGGTCGACGCCGTCGCCCACCGCGGTCACGGTGCCCGCCACTTCGCCGCCGGGGATGTGGCCTTCTCGAATGCCGGGGATCGCTCCGCTTCTGATCATGACGTCGACACCGCCCACGCCGATCGCCTCGGTGGCGACGAGCACCTGTCCTGGGCCGGGGACCGGACCGGAGACGTCGACGACGACCAGCCCTGCGGGGCCGCCGAACTCCTTGATCGCAACTGCCTTCATCGTGGCGACGCTAACGGACGCCGGCGTCCGTTTAGCTAAAGTGAGAGAGTGGCCAGCGCTTTGACTCAGACCCTGCGGTCGGACGCCCGCGACAACCGCGAGCGCATCCTCGATGCGGCGCGGGCGGTGTTCGCCGCGAAGGGCCTGGACGTGCCGATGCGCGCGATCGCCCGGCGCGCCGGGGTCGGCCCCGCCACCCTCTATCGCCACTTCCCGACCAAGCAGGCGCTGGCCACCGAGGCCTTCGCCGAGCAGATGCGGGCCTGCCAGGACATCGTCGACGAAGGCCTCGCGAACCCGGATCCATGGCAGGGCCTGCGCGTCGTCATCGAGAAGCTCTGCGAACTGCACGCCCGGCACCGGGGCTTCGCGGCGTCGTTCGCGGCGGCCTTTCCAGGCGCGATGGACCTCGCGGCGCGGCGGGAGCGGGCGTTGGTCTCGCTCGCCGAGCTCGCCCGCCGCGCCAAGGCCACCGGCCAGCTGTCGCCGGACTTCACCCTCGACGATCTCGTCCTCGTGCTGCGGGCCAACGGTGGCCTCGACGCCATGTCCACCACTGCGCGGGTGGCCGCCTCCCGGCGCTTCGCCGCCCTCGCGATCCGCGCATTCCACGCTTGATCGGCGGCTGCCGGCTTGACCGGCGCCAGCGGGCGTGTCCGGTGGAGGCCGGCTGACCGGCCATAGCCGGCGCGTCCGGCGGCGGCCGGCCTGATCCGTGCAAACGAAACGCCCCCGGGGCTACCAGGGGCGTTTCGCAGATTCGGGTTATTTCAGGATCGCCCGCAAGGCCGCCACCGCCACGTCGATGTCGTCCTTGTCGATGATCAGCGGCGGGGCCAGGCGCAGGGTCGAGCCGTGCGTGTCCTTGGCCAGTATTCCGCGCTCGGCCAGCCGTTCGCAGGCCTCGCGGCCCGTCATCAGCGCCGGGTCGACGTCGATGCCCGCCCACAGGCCGCGGCCACGGACGGCCAGCAGGCCGTCGCCGACCAGGGTGTGGAGCTCCGCCAGCAGGTACGCGCCGTTCTCCTTCGCGGCGGCCTGGTAGCGGCCCGTCTCGAGGAGCTTGACCACCTCGATCGCGACCGCGCAGGCCAGCGGGTTGCCGCCGAACGTGGAGCCGTGCTGGCCCGGCTTGATCACGCCGAGCACGTCCGAGTTCGCGGCGATCGCGGACACCGGGACGATGCCGCCACCGAGGGCCTTGCCCAGGACGTAGACGTCGGGGACGACCGACTCGTGGTCGCACGCGAAGGTGTCACCCGTGCGGCCCAGGCCGGACTGGATCTCGTCGGCGACGAACAGCACGTTCTGCTCGGTGCACAGCGCGCGCACGCCGGGCAGGTAGCCGTCCGGCGGCACCACGACGCCCTGCTCGCCCTGGATCGGCTCGATCAGCACCGCGACGGTGGTCTCGTCGATCGCCTCGGCCATCGCGGCCAGGTCGCCGTAGGGAACAATCCGGAAGCCCGGCGTGTACGGCCCGAAGTCGTCGTGCGCGTCCGGGTCGTCGGAGAACGAGATGATCGTCGTCGTGCGCCCGTGGAAGTTGCCGGCGGCGACCACGATCGTGGCCTGGTCGGCCGGCACGCCCTTGACCCGGTAGCCCCACTTGCGCGAGATCTTGATCGCGGTCTCGACCGCCTCGGCGCCGGTGTTCATCGGCAGGACCTGGTCCTTGCCGCACAGCGCGGCCAGGCGCGAGCAGAACTCGGCGAACTGGTCGTGCACGAACGCCCGGCTGGTCAGCGTCACCCGGTCGAGCTGGGCGTGCGCCGCGGCGGTCAGCACCGGGTTGCGGTGCCCGAAGTTGAGCGCCGAGTAGCCGGCCAGGAAGTCCAGGTAGCGCCGGCCGTCGATGTCGGTCACCCAGGAGCCCTCGGCCGACGCGATCACGACCGGCAGCGGGTGGTAGTTGTGTGCCGTGTGGCGCTCCGCGTCGCGGATGGCCGCGGGCGTCCGCAGCACGTCGTCGAGAATCATGAGGTCGCTCCTCCGCCCGGACGCAGTTCGAGCGTGCAGCACTTGGCGCCGCCGCCCGCTTTGCGCAGTTCAGACATGTCTACACCGATTGTGCGGTATCCCCGCTCGCGCAGCGCGGCACCCAGCTCGACCGCCTGGGACGCCAGCACCACCGTCTTCCCGTCGCTGACCGCGTTGAGGCCGAGCACCTCCGCGTCGGCGACCGAGGCGATGACCGCGTCCGGGAACAGCCGGCGGAGCACCGCCTGGGACCCGGGCGAGAAGGCCTCGGGCAGGTAGGCGATCTTCGCCGGCCCGGTGCCGTCGGAACCGGCCAGCACGCACAGCGCCGTGTCGAGGTGGTAGAAGCGCGGGTCGACCAGCTGCAGCGTGATCACCGGGCGCTGCAGGACCTCCTGCGCCCGGGCGTGCGCCGCGTGCGTCGTGCGGAACCCGGTGCCGGCGAGCACCACGTCGCCGGCCAGCATCAGGTCGCCTTCGCCCTCGTTGACGAACTTCGCCTCGTGTACGGCGTAGCCGGCGCGCTCGAACCACGACCGGTAGGCCGGGCCCTCGTCGGCGCGCTCGGGGTCGCGGAACTGGACAGCGAGGACGGTGCCGTCGACAACGGTCGCCCCGTTTGCGGCGAACACCATGTCGGGCAGACCGGGCAACGGGTCGATCTCCTCGACCGTGTGCCCCAGCTCCAGGAAGGTCTCCCGCAGCTTGGTCCACTGCTCGATGGCCAGCGCCGTGTCATAGGGCGCGGTGGGGTCCATCCACGGGTTGATCTTGTAGTTCACGGCGAAGTACGTCGGCCGGCACATGAGGTACCGCCGTCCGCCGACCGAGTCCATCGTCATGCCGGCAACGCTATGTGCGCAGGTCACACGCGGGCCATGGGAAACGATTGCGTCCTGCGGAAGATCGTTGCGTGATTCCGGGGGCCGACCCGTGATTCGTTGCGTGCTCCGGAGAGCATTTTGGGGGGCAGCGCGTAGGCGCTGCCCCCCAACAACCACAGGTTCTGTGAACCACTTCCCCCTGGTCGTGCCGGAACGGTTGTCCGTGCCGCTCCGAGATCAGTAGTGCCCGCTAGAAGCGGTCCACAAACTGTGAGTCAAGCCACCCGCGCAGGCGCTCGACCCAGTCGGCGTCGGTGGTCGGCCACGAGAAGGTGCCGGTGAAGGCCAGGATGCCGATCACCACGGCGGCGCCGCCGATCAGCAGGCCGAGCACCGCGTCGAGCTTGCCGGCCACGTGCCGCTTGCGGGTCGCGGCGAACGCGGACACCGCCATCAGGAAGCCGATCGCGCCGACGGCGATGCCGTAGCCGGCGAGGGCGCCACTGAGCACGAGGAACGCGCCGGTGATCGCGAAGACCAGGCTGAGGGTGGCGAGCACGCTGGTGCGCGGCTTCGGGCCGACGGCCACCTCGGGGGTCGGCTCGGACCGGTCGTCGGTGACGGGCTCGGTCGGGCGGGCATCGGTCGGGCGGGTCTCGTCGCGCAGGTCGGTGCCGGCGAGCCTGCGCTCTGCGGCGGTGGGTGCGTTCGGCCCGGCCGGTGACGTCGGCACGCCGGCGGGAGCGGGCGAGGGAGGCGCAGTGGCGCGGCCGGTCGCCGGGTCGCTGACCCGGCCACGGTCGCGGTCCGACCAGCGGCCCCAGAGCGTCGGCCGATCGGTGCGGTCAGCGCGCTCGGCGGCCTCCGCCTGCTCGGCCCGCTCGACGCGTCCGGCGCCGACGGTGCTGTCGGTGCTGTCGGTGGTGGTCCGGTCCCGGACCACGGTCTCATCAGTCGCGGCGCGTTTCTCGTCCACGTCGACGCTCTCCTCGCGCCGCGCGAACGACGGAATCTTGACCACTGGACACCTCCATCGATGACTACGAAGGAAGGCATTACCCAACGTGGTCAAGATCCACACCTCAGTGGATGCCGAGGGCCTCCACCGCCTTCCGGGCGGCGATCAGAACCGGGTCCCAGACCGGCGCGTACGGCGGCGCGTAGCCGAGGTCGAGCCCCACCATGTCCTCGACGGTCATCTTGTTCCACAGTGCCACGGCCAGCGGGTCGATCCGCTTCGCCGCCTCGGAGCGGCCGACGATCTGCGCGCCGAGCAGCCGCCCGGTGCCCCGCTCCGCCAGCAGTTTGATCGTCATCGGGTCGGCGCCGGGGAAGTAGCCGGCCCGGTTGGTGGATTCGACGGAGGCGGTGACGAAGGAGTAGCCGGCGGCCTCGGCCTCGCGGGAGAGCAGCCCGGTGCGGGCCACCTCGAGGTCGCAGACGCGGGTCACCGCCGTGCCGATCACGCCGGGGAAGGTCGCGTACCCGCCGCCGATGTTGATGCCCGCGACCCGGCCCTGCTTGTTGGCGTGCGTGCCGAGCGGGATGTGCACCGGCCGGCCGGTGACCCGGTGGACCGACTCGACGCAGTCGCCGACCGCCCAGACGCCGGGCACGTCGATCACCCGCATCCGCAGGTCGACCCGGACACCCCCGGTCGGTCCCAGCGGCAGGCCGGCCGTGCGGGCGAGCGTGGTGTTGGGTTTGATTCCCAGGCCCAGCACGACGATGTCGGCGGGGATCGTGCCCTCGTCGGTCTGCACCGCGGAGACCACGCCGCCGCGGTGCTCGAGCCCCGTCACCGCGCGGCCGGAGAGCACCTCGATGCCGAGCGAGCGGAGCCGGTCGGCGACCAGCGCGCCCATGTCGGGGTCCACCGTCGACATCGGCTGTGGCCCGCGCTCGACCAGCGTCACCGCGAGCCCGCGATTGATCATCGCCTCGGCCATCTCGACGCCGATGTAGCCGCCGCCGACGACCACCGCGCGAGCCGGCTTGGGGTCGCGGAGCAGCCAGCCGTGCAGCGCGTCGCCGTCGTCGAGCGTCTGCACGCCGAACACGCCGCTGATGCCCTCCTCGGCCCAGTGCGGATGCACGGGCACCGCGCCGATGGCGTACACGAGCTGGTCGAACGGCTCACGCACCTCGCGCCGGCCCTCGTCCAGGGCCACCGCGACCACCTCGCGCCGGTCGAGGTCGATGTCGACCACCTCGTGGCGGGTGCGCACGTCGATGTCGAAGTCGCTGTGGAACACCCCGGGCGTACGGGCGATCAGCTCGTCCCGCTCGTCGACCAGCCCACCGACCCAGTACGGGATGCCGCAGGCCGAGTAGGAGGTGAACCGGCCGCGCTCGAAGGCCACGATGGACAGGTCGTCGGCGGGGCGGCGGCGCCGGGCCTGGGACGCGGCCGACATGCCGGCCGCGTCGCCGCCGATCACGACGAGGCGCTCAGCCACGGGTCTGCACCGCGAGGTAGTCGATCACTTGGCTCATCTCCCCGGTGCGGTTGAAGACCGAGCGCTGCCGGGCGGCGCCGGTGCCGTGCGTGTGCAGGCGGCCCAGCAGGTAGCCCACCGTCTCCAGGTCGCCGTGGCGTTCCAGGTGCGGCCCCACCCGGTCGAAGAGCCGGCGGACCAGCTGCCACGCCGGGTGGGTGCCACCCTCGAAGAGGTCACAGGCGAGCCCTTCGAGCCCGTCGTGCGCGGCCCGCCAGTGGGCCGCGACCAGCATATGGTGGTCGATCGGCAGGGCGGGGCGGCCGGCCTCGATGTCCTCGATCGCCGCCGCGACCAGACCCCGGATCAACGCGGCGATCAGGATCGTGTCGTCGATGGTCAGGCAGACGTCACCGATCCGGATCTCGACGGTGGGCAGGTGCGCGGAGAGCCGGGCGTACCAGTAGAGCATCCCCGAGTCGAGCAGCATGCCGGAGTCGATCAGCTCGTCGACCAGCGACAGGTAATGCGCGTGCGACTCCAGCCACGGCGTCGGGCCGACCGGGGGCCAGCGGTTCCAGAGCACCGAGCGCCAGCTCGCGTAGCCGGTGTCGAGTCCGTTGTAGAACGGCGAGTTGGCGGTGGCCGCGTGCAGCACGGGCAGCCAGGGGCGCAGATGGTTGAGCACCTCGATGCCGATGTCCGGGCCGGGGATGCCGACGTGCACGTGCATGCCGTTGTAGCCGGGGCCGGGGGAGACGTTGCCGTAGCGCTCGATCATCCGGTGGAACCGTGGGTTGTCGACGATCCGCGGGCTGTGCTCGTCGTCGGGGCCGGCCGGCCCGGTGCCGACGGCGAGCAACTGGTAGCCGGCCCGCTCGGCGGCGCTCGACAGCCCCGAGCGCAGCAGGCCGAGCGAGTGCGAGAGCGCGTCGAGGTGCAGGCCCGGCGGGCTGCCGATCTCGATCTGGCTGGTCAGGAACTCGTGCTGCACCTGGCCGCGCAGGTCCGGCGGCACCTCGGCGAGGACGGCCTCGACGGCCTCCGCGGCCGCACCGGATGCCCGGTCGACCAGCAGGAACTCCTCCTCGACGCCGACGGTCAACAACGCGCTGTCGACGTCCCGCTCGTCCGCCGAGCCGGCGGCGTCCCGCACCACGTTTGACATGCAACCATCGTTACCCAGCCTTCCGGTTCGTGAAGCCTCGCCGCTGTGATCATGAGGACGGCACGTCCGGGCCATCGGGGGTTGTGGGGGAGTCCGGTCGCCCGGCGATCACGTTCTGCACCCAGTTCTTACCGGCGATCATCGGCGCCCGCAGGCGGCGCTCCCGCACGATCGCGCGGGCCATCTTGCGCTGGGCGCGGGGTTTGTCGCGCTGGTAACGCCAGCGCGCCCAGGGCGAGTGCGGCCGGGCCAGCCGGATCGCCCCGACCAGGATCAGGATCGGCAGGAACAACCCGATCAGGCCCGTCCAGATCTTGCCCTTGATGAGGGTGATGCCGGCGAGGCCGAAGTTGAGCACCAGGGCGATCGTCCCGACCAGCCAGGTGACGAGCGTGGACTCGCCCGCGCCGGAGGTGGACGTGAAGTTGTCGACGCCGATCGGGCGCAGCCCGAGCAGCAACAGCCCGGTGAACGCGATCGCGATGAACACCGCGTCGATCGAGGTGCGTCCCTTCTCGGACCAGTAGACGTCGTCGAGATGGAGGATCAGCGAGAACTCGTCCAGCACCAGCGCCGTACCCAACCCGAAGAGGCCCGCGAAGACCGCGTTCGCCGCGGCGTTGTCGGTGTTCAGCGCGAAGCCGGTGACGCCCGCGATGATCATGAAGATCACCCCGAAGACGACGTGGTGGATGTGCGTCCCGCCCGGGCTGACGTTGCCGGGCCACCACTTCACCTCGGCTCTGATCATCCGGACCGAGAACCGGATGAAGCCGAACGTGACGATGAAGCCGGCGAAGAAACAGAACAGTGGCAGGCGGTTCGTGTCGACGATCGTCCGCGTGAACCAGCCGCCCACCGCCGCTCACCTCCCTGCCGTCTTTTAAGTCCGTTTTATGAGAATCATTCTAGGTAGCTGCCTATGGTCGGAGTTGGGTTCCGAGAACACGGGAGGGGCGCCGTGACCACGACAGTCGACGAGGTATCGGAGACCGCCGCGGCGATGCCGATAGCCCGCCCGCGCGCCCTGCGCTGGGGCCGTTACGTGCCGCGCATCTTCGGGCTGGTCATGTGGTTCGTCGCGATCGTCTCGGGCATCGCGGCCATCGGACACATCTTCAACACCGGCGTGCAGCCCGTACGGGAGACCATCGACGCGCTGATCATCCCCGCGCCGGCCAACATCGCGTACGCCGTCTTCCTGGCCGTGCTGGCGACGGCGACGCTGCGCCGCAAGCGGGTGGCCTGGTGGATCCTGACCGTCTACTTCAGCCTGAGCGTGCTGATCACCTTGGTCCTCGCCATCGTGCTGTCCACGGTCTCCGACGCGGAGCTCCTCGACGACGCCGGCAATCGGCTCTTCGACAGCACCGGCGAGCTGGCCCTGCTCTGGGGCTCGCTGACCATCGCCGTCGTCGCGCTGGCTGTGCTCGTCATGTTCCGCGGTGAGTTCTACGCGCACGTGGCCAAGGGCAGCGTCCGCCGCGCGCTCGCGGTCTTCGTCGGCACGCTGATCGTCGGGATCGGACTGGGGCTCAGCCTGGTCACGGCGTTCCCCGGCAGCTTGCAGGGCACCGGCAACCAGCTCGCGTACGCGACGGAAAGGGTGCTCGGCGGTGGTTTCAGCTTCGACATCACCCGGGTCGGCCAGGCGCCCGGCTGGGTCAGCTTCGTGCTCGGACTGTTCGGTGCGGCGGCGGTGTTCGCGGCGCTGGCCACCCTGCTGCCCTCGCAGCGCCGCAACGCCGAGCTGCACCCGGCTGACGAGCGGCAGATCCGCACGCTGCTGGCCAGGTACGGCGACCGCGACTCGCTCGGCTACTTCGCCACCCGGCGCGACAAGTCGGCGATCTTCTCACCGACCGGCAAGTCCGCGGTCACGTACCGCGTGGTCAACGGGGTGAGCCTGGCCAGCGGCGACCCGGTCGGCGACCCGGAGGCGTGGGGACCCGCGATCGACGCCTGGCTGGCCCAGGCCCGCTACTACGCCTGGACGCCGGCGGTGATGGGCGCCAGCGAGGAGGGCGCGATCGCGTACGCCCGGACCGGGCTCAAGGTCATCCACCTCGGCGACGAGGCGATCCTGCTCACGCGGGAGTTCACCCTGGAGGGCCGCGAGATGCGCCCGGTGCGGCAGGCCGTCAACCGGGTCGAGCGGGCCGGCTACACGGCGACCGTGCGCCGGCACTCCGACATCCCCGAGGAGGAGATGAAGGAGCTGACGCGGCTGTCCACCGTGTGGCGCGACACCGAGAGTGAGCGCGGCTTCTCGATGGCCCTCGGCCGGCTCGGCGACCCGTCGGACGGGCGCTGCGTGCTGGTCGAGGCGATCGACAAGAACAACCAGGTCAAGGCCATCATCTCGTTCAGCCCATGGGGTACGCACGGCGTCTCGCTGGACCTGATGCGGCGCGCGCCCGACGCGGAGAACGGCGCCATGGAGTTCATGGTGGCGCAACTGATGGAGAACGCGCCCCGGCTCGGTGTCGACCGGGTATCGCTCAACTTCGCCGTCTTCCGCGCGGTCTTCGAGGAGGGCGCCCGGATCGGCGCCGGCCCGATCCTGCGGCTCTGGCGCAAGCTGCTGCTGTTCTTCTCCCGCTGGTGGCAGCTCGAGTCGCTGTACCGGTCGAACGCCAAGTACCACCCGGTCTGGGCGCCGCGCTTCCTGTGCTTCGGCGAGCGGCGCGAGCTGGTCCGGGTCGGCCTGTCGTCCGCGATCGCCGAGGGCTTCCTGGCGCTGCCCGGCACCACCGGCGACCAGCTCGACGTGCTCCCGCCGGACGCCGACGAGCGCGCCCGGGCGGCCGAGGAGATCGACGCCGCCGAGGCACCGCCGCCGCCCGGCTCGATCGACCACAAGGCGCCCGAGCAGATGCGGGTCCGGCTGGCCAAGCGGGAACGGCTGATCGAGTCCGGCATCGACCCGTACCCGGTCAACTACCCCCGTACCGACACCTGTGCCGAGGTGGCCGCCGCGCACCGCGACCTCGGGCCGGGAAAGCGCAGCGGCGACCAGGTCGGCGTCGCCGGCCGGGTCATGCTGATGCGCGACCACGGCGGCATCCTGTTCGCGACGATCCGCGACTGGAGCGGCGACCTGCAGGTCATGCTCAGCGGCGACACGGCGGTCGACAAGTGGGACGACGCGATCGACATCGGCGACCACGTCGGCGTGCACGGTGAGGTGATCACCACCCGGGCCGGGGAGCTGACCGTCGAGGCGACCTCGTGGCAGCTCAACGCCAAGTGCCTGCGGCCGCTGCCCGACAAGCACCGTGGCCTGGCCGACCCCGAGGCCCGGGTCCGGCAGCGCTACCTCGACCTGGTGACCAACAAGCGCTCGCGGGACATCCTGAAGGCGCGGGCCAACGCCATCTTCGCGCTGCGGGAGTCGCTGGTCGGGCGCCGCTACCTGGAGGTCGAGACGCCGATCCTCCAGCGGATCCACGGTGGGGCCAACGCCAAGCCGTTCACCACCCACATCAACGCGTACGACCTGAAGCTCTATCTGCGGATCGCGCCGGAGCTGTATCTCAAGCGGCTGGCGGTCGGCGGGGTCGAGCGGGTCTTCGAGCTCGGCCGGACGTTCCGCAACGAGGGCGCCGACTACAGCCACAACCCCGAGTTCACGGTGCTCGAGGCCTATCAGGCGTACGCGGACTACGACACCATGCTGCATCTGACGCGGGAGCTGATCCAGGAGGCGGCGATCGCGGCGTACGGGCAGGCCGTGGCGCGTCGCCCGGGCACCGACGAGGAGGTCGACATCTCCGGCGACTGGCCGGTGCGCACCGTCAACGAGGCGGTGTCGACCGCGCTGGGCGAGGTGGTCGACGCGGACACCGACGTGGCGACGCTGCGCCGCTACTGCGACAAGGCCGAGATCGCGTACGACCCGAAGTGGAACCGCGGCGCCGTGCTGCTGGAGCTCTACGAGCACCTGGTGGAGGGCAAGACCGACCTGCCGACCTTCTACAAGGACTTCCCGACCGAGGTGTCGCCGCTGACCCGGCAGCACCGGCACGACGCGCGGCTCGCCGAGCGGTGGGACCTCGTCGGTTTCGGGTTCGAGCTCGGCACCGCGTACTCGGAGCTGATCGACCCGGTCGAGCAGCGCCGCCGGCTCACCGAGCAGTCGCTGCTGGCCGCCGGCGGTGACCCGGAGGCGATGGAGCTCGACGAGGACTTCCTGCAGGCGCTCGAGTACGCCATGCCGCCGACCGGTGGACTCGGCATCGGCGTCGACCGGGTGATCATGCTGCTGACCGGCCGGTCGATCCGCGAGACACTGCCGTTCCCGCTGGTACGCGCGGCGTCGTGAGGCCACCGCGCTGGCCGGCCGTCGCGTTCGCGGCCTCGTCCGCGCTCTACAGCTCGTGGCTGCTCGGGCCCTGGCTGAACCCGCGACTGGGCCTGGCCACCGGGTTGGCCAGCGACCTGGCCGCCACCGACCAGCCCTGGCACGAGCTGTTCCGGGCCGCCGACCTGGCCGCCGGCTCGCTGGCGCTGCTCGGCTCGGCCCGGATGCTGCTCGGTGGCCGTCAGGACCGCCGGCTGCGCTGGCATGCGTTGAGCCGATTCGAGCGCGCGGCCTGGCTGTGCGCGGCGGCCTTCGGCGTGGCCACCGTCTTCGACGCCAGCCTGACGGCGCTGACCTGCGCGCCCTCGATCGACCCGGGCTGCGCGGAGCTCTCCGGTGAGCTGGCCGAGGTGGCCCTCGATCCGCACACGCTGACCTCGGTGTTCGCGGCGCTCGGCGGGATCGGCTCGATGATCTCGTTCTGGCTGGCGTCGCGACCGGGCAGCGCGGACCGCACCTGGGCCGGCGGCGTGGCCGTCGGCAGCGTCGTGGTCAACGCGGGTCTGCTGGTCGAACTGGTGCGGGAGGGCCAGCACGAGGGGGTGTGGCAGCGGGTCGAACTGGCCAACCTGGCCGCGTGGCTGCTCTACGCGGCCGTGCGCAGCCTGCAATCGCCCCGAACCCGCTCCGAGCCTCCGGCCGATATGCGTAGAATATTCGGATTCGGAGGTGCTCGCGATGACGATTCACGCGACGACCGTCCAAGGCGGTCTGGCAGCCCTGTCCGACGAGATGATCGCTGAGCTGCGGGAGCGGGTCTCCTGCCCCGTGCTGGCGCCCGAGGACCCCGGGTTCGGTGAGGTCCGTGCGGTGTTCAACGCGATGCATCCGGGCGACCCGTCGCTGGTGGTGAGCTGTTTCGGCACCGCCGACGTGGTCGACGCGGTCACCTTCGCCCGCGACAACGGTCTCGCCGTGTCGGTGCGCGGCGGTGGGCACTCGATCGCGGGACTGTCCGCATCGGACAGTTGCCTGCTGATCGACCTGGCGCCGATGCACGCGGTGCAGGTCGATGCCGCCGCCCGGCTCGCGCGGGTGCAGGGCGGGGCCGTGTGGGCAGACGTCGACCGGGAGACCCAGGCGTTCGGGCTGGCCACGCCCGGTGGCGTCGTGTCCGACACCGGCGTCGCCGGGCTCACCCTCGGTGGCGGCTACGGCTGGCTCCGCCGCAAGTACGGGTTGTCCTGCGACCACCTGGTCGCAGCGGAGGTGGTCGGCCCCGACGGCCAGGTGCGGATCGCGTCCGAGACCGAGAACACCGACCTGCTGTGGGCGCTGCGCGGCGGTGGTGGCAACTTCGGCGTGGTCACCTGGTTTACGTTCTCGCTCGAAGAGGTCGGCCCGATCGTGGCGTTCGGCGGCACGTTCTATCCGATCGAGGAAGCCGCGCAGGTGATCCGCGGCTGGCGCGACTACGTCGCGATCGCGCCCGACGAGGTCACCGCCACCTGCCTGACCATCACCATGCCGGCCGACCCCGCGCTGCCCGAGGCGGTGCACGACCGGGCGTGCGTGGTGATCGGCGCGGTCTACTCGGGAGACGCCCAAGCGGGCATGGACATCCTGCGGCCGTTGCGCGAGTTGGGCACACCGCTGATGGACATGTCGCAGCCGATGCCGTTCACGGAGGTCCAGCAGGGCTTCGACGCGTTCTTCCCGCGCAACACGCTCCAGGCGTACTGGAAGTCGCGTTACCTCTCGTCGCTGAGTGACGAGGCGATCGACTTCGTGGCCGATCGGGCGCTGGACCGGCCCAGCCCGTTCACGCTGGTCAACGTCTTCCACATGGGCGGGGCGATCGCGGCCGTGGCGCCGGACGCGACCGCGTTCGCCCAGCGCTCGTCGCCGTTCCTGCTCTCGATCGACGGCAACTGGACCGACCCCGCCGACAACGACGCCAACATCGCGTGGGTCCGGCGGACGTTCGAGGAGTCGGCGAACTACGGCGACGACGGCGTGTACCTCAACTTCACCGGCAGGTCGGAAGAGCCGCCGGACATCGCCGTGGACAGCGCGTTCGGGACCAACCTGCGCCGGCTCGCGCAGATCAAGGCGAAATACGACCCGACGAACATGTTCCGCTCGAACAACAACATCACGCCGGCGTCCGGCTGAACTTCAGCATGCTTTCAGGTTGGTCGGGTAGTAATTCCAGATCCCCCCGACCTGAGGAGTTATGGCACATGGCGCTGGCCGCGCAAGGCGACCCTCGCGATCTTGGTGGGCTGACCGGCTGGGTGGCAGGGGTGATCGACTCCCTGGGCACCGTCGGCGTCGGCCTGCTGGTCGCGCTGGAGAACCTGGTGCCGCCGATCCCCAGCGAGATCGTGCTGACGCTCGGCGGCTTCCTCGCCAACCAGGGCCGGATGAGCCTGGCCTGGGTGATCATCGCGGCGACGGCGGGCTCGGTGGTCGGCGCGCTGATCCTCTACTGGCTCGGTCGCGGCCTGGGCGAGGACCGGCTCAAGCGGTGGCTCGACCACATCCCGCTGGTCGACACCGACGACCTGGAGAAGGCCGACAAGTGGTTCGAGCGGCACGCGAACGCCGCCGTCCTGTTCGGCCGGTGCGTGCCGGTGGTACGCAGCCTGGTCTCCATCCCGGCGGGCGCCAACGAGATGCCGATCGGCCGCTTCGTCGCCTTCACCACCCTGGGCAGCGGGGTGTGGAACTCGCTGTTCGTCGGCGCAGGCTTCGCGCTCGGCTCCAACTGGCAGCGGGTCGACCAGTACGCGCAGTACTTCGACTACGCGATCTACGCGCTGGTCGTGGTCGGCGTCGTGCTCTGGGTGCGCAAGAAGATCCGCAAGCGCAACCGCGTCAAGGCGCTGCGGTGAAGGCTGGTGCGCGAGCAGGGCTGAGCCCGGCCTACGTCCGGAAGACGCCGATCTTCTTCGCTTCGTACCCGGGAAAGATCTTCTTCCAGTCCTTGACGCCCATCCGGGTGCCGAGCAGCTCGGTCATCACGTCGCGGTAGTCGTTGGCGCCGGCCAGGTCGCCCTGGTCCAGGGAGCCGGCGGACAGGCCCGGCCACCGGCCGTGCACCCTGCCGCCGTTCATGCCGCCCCCGAGCAGGAGCATCAGCCCGCCGTGGCCGTGGTCGGTGCCGGAGTTGCCGTTGGCCTCGACCCGGCGCCCGAACTCGCTCATCGTCACGATCGAGGTGTTGTCGAGCGCGGACCCGAGGTCGGTGGCGAACGCGCCGAGCGCGCCGGCGAGCTCGTTGAGCCGGTTGCGCATGTCGCCGCCGTCCGGGCCGCCGATGTTGGTGTGCATGTCCCAACCGCCGATGTCGACGGCCGCGACCCGCAGGCCGACCTTGGCCTTGATCAGCCGGGCAACGTCCTTGAGCTGGTCGGCGAAGCCACCGCCCGGCCACTGGGCACTGCCCTGGTAGTCGGACTGGGCGATCTTGCGAGCCGTCGAGATGGACTTGAGCGTCTCGGCCGCCTGGCCGCCCAGCGGGTGGTCGCCGACGCCGGTGTAGAGGGCCTTCAGCGCGGTCAGCGTCTTCTCTCGCATCCCGCTGCCGGCGCGCAGGTCGAAGTCGCGGATGCCCTGGAGGACGAGCTTGCTCTGGCCACCGACCAGCGACCGGGGCAGGGCCGAGCCCTCGGCGACCGCGCGGAACGTGGTGCCGGGGCCGAGCTGTTCGAGCACCCGGTCGAGGAAGCCGGTGTGCACCGCGGTCGACGCCGCACCCCGCTCCAGGCAGTCCTGCGCCTGGAAGTGCGACCGGCTGGCGTCCGGCGACGCGACCGCGTGCACCGCGGCCATCTTGCCGGCCTCCCAGAACGGCACCAGCGGCGCCAGTCCCGGGTGCAGGCCGAACCGGTCGTCGCCGGCCAGCAGCGCGCCCGGCTGCACGGCGATGCCGCCGCGGGCGTTGAGGTAGTTGCGGTCGCCGCGCGGCACGACGACCGAGAGGCCGTCCATGCCGCCGCGCAGGAAGACCACGACCAGCGTGCGGTTGGTGGTCGACGGGGCGCCGAAGGCCACCCGCGTCGTGGCCACCTGGTTGGCCAGGCTGGCCACGCCGACCGCGCCGGCACCGGCCAGCACTCGGCGACGGGTGAAACCCTTGCGCCACTGGTCGCGCTGCGCCTGAAGGTCGGCGGCTACCGCCTCCGCCTGCACCCGGATGGCCGCTTCCGGCAGGTTCGGGCCGTGGCGGGCCAGCTCGTCGCTCGTACGCGGTCCATTCTCGACAGTCATGGCCTCACCGCAGCGCGTGGTAGATGGAGTCGAGCAGCAGGGGCGCCAGATGCTCCACCTTGCCGCCCAGGCTGCTGTTCCGGACGGCGGTGCCGTCCTTCGCGCTGAGGAAGGAGAGCAGCGCCTTGCGGTGCGAAGCGCTCAGCTTCTGGAACACCAGCCGGTCCGCCAGGCTGTCGACGTACGGCCCGGTGGTGCCGGGCCGCTTGCCGACCAGACCCTCCACCTTGGGGTACGACAGCCCGCGCTCGTAGCCGCCGATCAGCGCCCGGTGCGCGTTCCACAGCGAGAGCGTGGCGTGCGCGGACCGCCAGGCGGCCGCGACGTCCGGGTAGCCGTTCGGTGGCACCCACGCCATGGGAGCCTGGCCGAAGCGCTGGGTCATGAAATAGAGGCCCTCGACGCCCGCGCGGGTGTCGGAACCGGGTGCGATGCCCAGCGCCCGGGCCGTGGCCACGAAGTTCTCCAGCGGGCGGCGGGTCTTCATGCCGGTCGCGATCCAGAACTCCTGCGACCGGAACAGCACCCGCAGCACCGGCGCGATCGCGGTGCCGTTCTCCAGGTACGTGTCGGCGAGCCGCTGCACGAGGCCGTTGGGCGGCGCGTCACAGACGAACCGCACGGCCAGCTTGCGCGCGATGTTCTTCGCGGTCGACGGGTGCGTGGCCAGGTATCTCAGGTAGCGCTCGCCGACGTCGAGGCCCTTGGAGCGCGACGGGTTCTTGTCCTTGAAGCCGAGCACCTTCACGGGGTCGACCCAGTGCCGCTCGGCCGCGTAGCGGAACTGCCCGTCGTCGGTCACCGTGCGCCCGGTCAGGATGTACGCGCTGTTGCGCACGTCCTTCTCGTTGTAGCCGCCGTCGATGCCGACGGTGTGCAGCTCCAGCAGCTCGCGGCCGTAGTTCTCGTTGACCGACCGCCGGTCCGAGGCCGCGTTGTCGAGATAGCGCAGCATCGCCGGGTGCCGGGCGCTGGCCTTGAGCATGTCGGAGAACTTGCCGAGCGCGTGCTTGCGGATCACGTCGTTGTCGTACGAGGTGCGCACGTCCCAACCGCCGTCGAACGGGTTGGTCACGTTGAGGTGGTTCGACCAGAAGTCGACCATCACCTCGAAGAGCTGCCGGCTGCTCCACATTTGGCGGGCGATGGTCGCCTGGCCCAGCTCGAACTGCGCCTGGAAGTCGCCGTCCTTGACCGTGCGGCGGATCTGCGCGGTGCTCATCGCGACGGTCGGGAACGCCTTGAGCGCGCTGGCCGCCACCGGGTCGTCGACCTTGCCCGGGTTGAGCTGCCGCTCGAGCCACTCGTCGATGCCGGTCTTCCCGGCCGCCTCGACCAGCGCCCGCGTCGGCCCGAAGGTGGTGCGCCGCAACATGTGCAGGATCGGGTCGCGGCTGAGCAGGTTCGGGTTGGTCGGCGTCTTCTTGGCCGCGGCCGCGGCGGCCGCGCCGGCGGTGTCCATCAGGCCGGCCGCGCCGAGGTCGATCGAGTCGCCCAGCGACTGCGTGTAGCTCGCGTCCCGGTCGGCGAACGCACCGGCGTCCCGCGGCGAGCGGGTCGAGGTGGCGGAGTCGCCGAGCGCGGCGGAGATGCCGCCACCGCCCAGCACGGCGGCCGCCGACCCGACCGCGCCCGTGGCGACCACGGCGGCGCCGGCTCCGATCAGCACCTGCCGGCGGTTGCGCACCAGTTTGAGCAGCGTGGGCTCGCCGGCCTTGGCCAGCCGGGCAACCCTGGGCACGAGCGGGTCGGGCGCCCGGTGCCGGGACGCACCCTGCCGTTGCGCCATGCCCCCACACCTCACATGCCCAGGTCCCGCACCGACTGATCCACGGCGGACCATAGATGGACGCACCCGCAACCCTCAATGCGAGCGACGGTTTGTTAAGCCCGCCCTAAAGATTGCCGCCTGGCGGGAGCCCTCCCAGGAAAGCATTGACATGCGTCCCTGGGTTCGCTAGAACTCACGTGAGAGCGCTCTCACGTAGCCCATCCCCCCACAAAAAGAGCGAGGCTTCATGAAACGTCGCGCACTCGTATCGATCGCCACAGCGGTGATCACCGTCGCGGCCGTCTCCGCCGCTGTCAGCGCCAACGCCTCCCTGCCGTCCACTCCGTCCGGTTGGACGCTGGCCTGGAGCGACGACTTCAACGGGTCGGCCAACAGCCTGCCCTCGTCCAGCAACTGGATCATCGACACGGGCACCAGCTATCCCGGAGGCCCTGGCAACTGGGGCACCGGTGAGATTCAGACCTACACCAACAGCACGTCCAACCTGAGCCTGGACGGCTCGGGCAACCTGCGGATCACCCCCATCCGCAACGGCTCCGGGCAGTGGACCTCGGCCCGCATCGAGACGCAACGCAGCAACTTCAAGCCGCCGTCCGATGGCGTCCTGCGCATCGAGGGGCGCATCCAGATGCCCAACGTGACCGGTGCGTCGGCCGCCGGCTACTGGCCGGCGTTCTGGGCGCTCGGTGCGCCGTACCGCGGCAACTACTGGAACTGGCCGGCCATCGGCGAGTTCGACATCATGGAGAACGTCAACGGGATCAACTCCGTCTGGGGCGTGCTCCACTGTGGAGTCACTCCGGGCGGCCCGTGCAACGAGACCAACGGCCTCGGCGCGAGCCGGGCCTGTCCCGGTTCCTCGTGCCAGTCGGCCTTCCACACCTACCGGTTCGAGTGGGACACGAGCGTGAGCCCGCAACAGCTGCGCTGGTACGTGGACGGCACGCTCTTCCACACCGTCACGTCGGCGCAGGTCGGCGAGCCGCACTGGTCCAACATGACCAGCCACGCCGGCTACTTCATCCTGCTCAACGTCGCGATGGGCGGCGCGTTCCCGAACGGGGTCGCGGGCTCCGCCACGCCGACCGGCTCCACCGTGTCCGGCCGGCCGATGCTGGTCGACTACGTCGCGGTCTACACGAGCGGCGGCGGTGGCACCAACCCGACCAACCCGCCGACCACCCCGCCCACGGGCGGCGGCGGCAGCGCGTACAACCAGATCCAGGCCGAGTCGTTCAACGCCCAGAGCGGCGTGATCGTCGAGTCGTGCAGCGAGGGTGGCCAGAACATCGGCGCGATCCGCAACGGCGACTGGGTCCAGTTCAACAACATCAACTTCGGCTCGACCCCGGCGCGCGACTTCGTCGCCCGCGTGGCGTCGGGCGCCGGCGGCGGGGTCAGCGGCCTGGTCGAAGTGCGCCTGGACAGCCGCAGCAACGCTCCGATCGGCAGCTTCGCCCTGTCGAACACGGGCGGCTGGCAAAGCTGGCGATCGATACCGGGCAACATCACCGCCACTACCGGCACCCACACGGTGTTCCTGACCTTCACCAGCGGCCAACCGAACGACTTCGTCAACGTCAACTGGTTCCAGTTCAGAAACTAGGTATTGACAAGTATCTGTAAAGAGTCTTAATAATTGGCCATCTATCGATGTAAGCGCGGGCCTGGGGAGGACTTCTATGCGCTTGCGGAACTTGATGGTCACCGCGGCGGTCACCCTGCTCGGCGGGGTGACCGCTGTCGTGGTCGCCTCTCCGGCCATGGCCGCCGGGCCGACCGCGACCTTCGTCAAGACCTCCGAGTGGGGCTCCGGCTGGGAGGGCAAGTACACGATCACCAACGGCGGCACGACCACCATGAACGGTTGGGCGGTCGCCTTCGATCTGCCGTCGGGCAGCTCGGTGGGCAGCTTCTGGGACGCGGACCTGACGCGGTCGGGGCAGCGGTTCACCTTCACCAACAAGTCCTGGAACGGCACCCTGGCACCGGGCGGGACCGCTTCGTTCGGGCTCATCGGGGCCGGCGCCGGGTCACCCGCCAACTGCACGCTCAACGGCGCGTCCTGCGGCGGCACCACCGATCCGGGCACGCAGGTGCCGGGCACGCCCGGCGCGCCCAGCGTCACCGGTGTCACCCAGACCAGCATCTCGCTCGCCTGGGGCGCCAGCAGCGGCACCGTCACCGGCTACCGGGTCTACGAGGGCAGCGCCCTCCGGGCGACCGTGACCGGCACGTCCGCCACGATCGGTGGGCTGACCGCCAACACCACGCACACGTACACCGTGGCCGCCTACAACTCCGCGGGTGAGTCCGCCCGCAGCGCCGCCGTCACCGGCACCACCAGCGGTGGCACCGGGCCGACGGTGCCCGGGGCGCCGACCAACGCGAGGGTCACCGGCACGACCGGCACCTCCATCTCGCTCGCCTGGAACGCGAGCAGCGGCACGGTCACCGGCTACCGGGTCTACGAGGGCAGCACCGTCCGCGCGACCGTGACCGGCACGACGGCGACGATCAGCGGCCTACCGGCCTGTGCCTCCCGCACGTACACGGTCGCGGCCTACAACAGCGCCGGCGAGTCGGCCCGCAGCGCGTCCGTCAGCGGCACCACCACCGGCTGCTCGACCGGCCCGCTGCCCGCGCACTTCCTGACCGGCTACTGGCACAACTTCGTCAACCCGGCCGTCGAGCTCCGGCTCCGTGACACCCCGGCGGCGTACGACCTGATCGCGGTGGCCTTCGCCGAAGCGACCTCGACCCCGGGTGCGGTCACGTTCGCCGTCGACCCCGGGCTGTCCGCCGCGCTCGGCGGCTACTCCGACGCGGACTTCCGGGCCGACGTCGCCACCATGCACTCCCGCGGCAAGAAGGTGATCCTGTCGGTCGGCGGCGAGGCGGGCCGCGTGGCGGTCAACGACGCCACCAGCGCCACCAACTTCAGCAACTCGATGTTCAACCTCATCCAGTCGTACGGCTTCGACGGTGTCGACATCGACCTGGAGAACGGCCTCAACCCGACCTACATGGGCCAGGCGCTGCGGAACCTGCGCAGCCGGGTCGGCGCCAACCTGATCATCACGATGGCGCCGCAGACGATCGACATGCAGAACCCGACGGTGTCCTACTTCAAGCTGGCGTTGGACATCCGCGACATCCTCACCGTCGTACACACCCAGTTCTACAACTCCGGCTCGATGCTCGGCTGCGACCAGTCGTTCGCGTACGGCCAGGGCACGGTCAACTTCATAACCGCGCTGGCCTGCATCCAGCTCGAAGCCGGGCTGCGGCCCGACCAGGTCGCGCTGGGCCTGCCCGCCGGTCCCGGTGCCGCCGGTGGCGGTGTGGTCGCGCCGAGCCTGGTCAACCAGGCGCTGGACTGCCTGGCCAAGGGCACCAACTGTGGCAGCTTCCGCCCGCCGCGCACCTATCCGGGCATCCGTGGCGCGATGACCTGGTCGATCAACTGGGACGTCAGCAACGGCAACCAGTTCGCCAACACCGTCGACCCCCACCTCGCCACCCTCCCCTGAGGAGCACCGCTGTGAGACTCACCAGAAAGATCGCGGCCACCGCCGCCCTGGCCCTCGCGGCCATGGCGGTCGGGGTGGCCGTCGCGCCCGCCGCGTCCGCGGCCACGGCCGCCTTCGTCCGCACATCGAGCTGGGGTTCCGGCTACGAGGCGCGGTTCACCGTCACCAACAACACCTCGTCGACGATCACCTCGTGGAACGTGGCGTTCGACCTGCCCAGCGGCACCTCGATCGGCAGCTTCTGGGACGCGGACCTGACCCGCAGCGGTCAGCGGTTCACCTTCACCAACAAGGGCTGGAACGGCACCCTCGGCCCGAACGCGACGGCCAGCTTCGGTTTCGTCGCGGCCGGCACCGGCGACCCGACCAGCTGCACGGTCAACGGCTCGTCCTGTGCGGGCGGCCCGCCGACCAACCCGGGCGTTCCGCCGACACCGGGCAACGTGCGGGTCACCGGCACCACCGCCAACTCCATCTCGGTGGCCTGGAACGCGAGCAGCGGCACGGTCACCGGCTACCGGGTCTACGAGGGCACGACCGTGCGCGCCACGGTCACCGGCACCAGCGCGACGATCGGCGGCCTGCCGGCGTGCACGTCGCGGTCCTACACGGTGGCCGCGTACAACGCCCAGGGTGAGTCGGCCAAGTCGGGCGCGGTCTCCGGCACGACCACCGGCTGCACCAACCCGCCGGCCGGCACGCAGATCGCGGCGCCGTACATCTACTCGTGGGGCAACGTGCCGAACATGAACACCGTGATGTCGGCGACCGGCATCAAGTGGTTCACCAAGGCGTTCGTGCTCTCCGGCGGCGGCTGCACCCCGGCCTGGGACGGCAACCGCCCGATCAACAGCGCCGGCGACGCGCAGCAGATCGCGGCGATCCGGGCCGCCGGCGGCGACATCATCCCGTCGGTCGGCGGCTGGAGCGGCAACAAGCTCGGCCCGAACTGCTCGTCTGCCTCGGCGTTGGCCGGTGCCCTCCAGCAGGTGATCAACACGTACGGCCTCAAGGCCATCGACCTCGACGTGGAGAACACGGACGAGTTCGAGAGCGAGGTCGTGCAGGACCGGATCCTCGGCGCGCTGAAGATCCTCAAGCAGAACAACCCGAACCTGAAGACCATCGTGACGATCCCGACTCAGACCAGCGGGCCGTCGTGGTGGGGCACCCGGCTGATCAACCAGGGCGCGGCGCTCCAGGCCAATGTGGACGTCTGGACCATCATGCCGTTCAACTTCGGCGGCGGTGCCGACATGTACGCGAGCACGGTCAGCTCGGCCGAGGGCCTCAGGAACGCGCTGAAGACCGCGTTCGGTTGGTCCGACGCCACCGCGTACGCGCACATGGGCATCTCGGGCATGAACGGCCGCTCGGACCAGAACGAGATCACCACGACCGCGCAGTGGACGTCGATCCGCGACTGGGCCGAGTCCCGCGGCCTGGCCCGGCTGGCGTTCTGGTCGGTCAACCGCGACCGCGGTTGCGCCGGCGGCCCGCTGAGCTCGGACTGCTCCAGCATTGCCCAACCCGACTGGGAGTTCACTCGCATCACGGCCCAGTTCGGCTGACCCAGGTAGATACGACCCGCCGCCGTCACTGCCCGCAGGGCGTGGCGGCGGCGCGGCGTCTGCCGTCGGTCAGCTACGCAGGCCGAGCTAGCTCCTGAGGAAGTCCAGCAGGTCCTTCTGGAACTTGTCCTGCTCGGTCTCGAAGAGGCCGTGCGGCGCGCCCGGGTAGACCTTCAGCTCGGCGTCCTTGACGATCTTCACGGCCTTCTTCGAGGCGTCGGCGAACGGCACGATCTGGTCGTCGTCGCCGTGGATGAACAGCGTCGGCACGTCGATCGCCTTGAGGTCGTCCGTCAGGTCGGTCTCGGAGAACGCCTCGATGCAGTCGTACGCCCCCTTGATCCCGACGGTCATGCACTGCTCCCAGAAGTCGTCGAGGATGCCCTGCGAGACGTGGGAGCCCTTGCGGTTGGCGCCGAAGAACTGCGGGGCGAGGTCGTGGTAGAACTGCGAGCGGTCGTCCTTGACCCCCGCCCGGAGCTGGTCGAACGCCTCGATCGGCGTCCCTTCCGGGTTCTGGTCGGTCTTCACCATGAGCGGCGGGATCGCGCCGACGAGCAGCATCTTCGACACCCGGTCGGTGCCGTGCCGGCCGACGTACCGAGTGATCTCGCCGCCGCCGGTGGAGTGCCCGACCAGGACGACGTCGTTCAGGTCGTTCTGCTCGATCACCTCGGCGAGGTCGTCCGCGTAGTGGTCGAGGTCGTTGCCCTCCCAGGGCTGGCTCGACCGGCCACCACCGCGCCGGTCGTGGGCGATGCCGCGGAAACCGTTGTCGGCGACCATCATCATGGTGTCGTCCCACGCGTCCGCCGTCAGCGGCCAACCGTGGCTGAAGACGACCGGCTGCCCACTGCCCCAGTCCTTGAAGAAGATGTCGGTGTTGTCGCTGGTGGTGACGTGTCCGGTGCTCATCGATTCCCCCATGCGTGTTTCGGGCGCAACTCGTTCCGACGCTACGGGCGGTGTCGCCCACCTTCCGGAGTTCAGGCGAGGTTGTGAACGCTGGGGTCTTAGACGACACCTGCGGCGTCGAGCAGGGCGGCGGCCGTCGTCACGCTCAACCCCTGCAGACTCGTGCCGTGCACGACGTTGCGGGCCGCAGAACCGTCGAACACCACGGTCAACTGTCGCCCCAGGAGATCCGGGTCGGCGGCGCCGGCAGCGCGGGCCTCGGCGGCGAACCAATCGGTGAGCCGCTGCTTGAAGTCGCGGGCCACCTCGGTCGCCGGGTGGGCGTGGTCGCGCAGGTCGGTCGCGGTGTTGACGAACGGGCAGCCGGCGAACTCGGGTGTAGCGGCCCGGTCCTCTAGGACCCGGAAGACGTGCAGGATCCGGTCCCGGGGCCTGGTTTCGGTGTCGTCGGGGAGGAACGACGCGTGCGTCACCGGCCCGCTGGTCGCGAGTGCCTCGGCGACCAACGCGTCCTTGGTCTCGAAGAGCTGGTACATCGACCGCTTGGACACCCCGGCGACCGAGCACAGCCGCTCGACGCCGGTCGCGGTCACTCCTTCGCGGTAGAAGAGGTCGGCCGCCGCCGCCAGCAGGCGATCACGGGGTGTCGCCGTCTTGCTTGTTGCCATCACCACAGCGTAGCGCCAGGTCTTGCGATTGGAAAACGATCGGTTTACGTTCGTGGAAACCGATCGTTTTACCTCCATCCCGAGGAGTGGACATGCAGATCAACGGCGCTACGGTGCTGGTCACGGGCGGAAACCGGGGCCTGGGCAAGGCGTTCGTCGAGGAGTTCCTCGACCGGGGCGCGAAGAAGGTCTACGCGGCGGCCCGCGACCCGCGCGCCGTGACGAACACGCGCGCGGTCCCGATCCAGCTCGACGTGACCGACCACGCGTCGATCGAGCGAGCCGCGGCCGTCGCCGGTGACGTCACGCTGTTGGTCAACAACGCGGGCATCGACACGTACACCCGCAGCCTTATCGACGTCGACCCCGCCGACATCCGGCGCGAGTTCGACACCAACCTGTTCGGCCCGCTCGACGTGACCCGGGCGTTCGCTCCCGTGATCGTTCGTAACGGCGGTGGGCACCTGCTCAACGTCGCGTCGGTGCTGTCCTGGCTGCCGAGCGGCGGGTACGGCGCGTCCAAGGCGGCCCTCTGGTCGGCCACCAACCACCTGCGCACGGAGCTGGCGCCGCGGGGTGTGGGCGTGACCGGGCTCTACGTCGGGTACGTCGACACGGACCTGGCGGCCCACGTCACGCTGCCCAAGAGCGACCCCAGCGCGGTCGCTCGGGCCGGTGTCGACGGCATCGAGGCCGGCCTCGACGAGGTGCTGGCCGACGAGTTCACCCGGGCCGTCCGGGGTGCCATCGGTGCGGACCCCGCCACCTTGCTTTCCTGATTCCCCCGAGACCGGGCGGCGGTTCGGTTTGACCGGACCGCCGCCCGGTTACAAAAGACCGACATGGGTGACCGGTGGTACCAGAAGGCTGTCGTCTACTGCCTCGACGTCGACACGTTCCAGGACTCCGACGGTGACGGCGTCGGCGACATACGCGGGCTGATCGGCCGGCTCGACTACCTGGCCCGGCTCGGGGTGACCTGCCTCTGGCTGCACCCGATCCACCCGACGCCCGGCCACGACGACGGTTACGACGCGACCGACTTCTACGGCGTCGACCCCCGCATCGGCACGCTCGGCGACTTCGCGGAGCTGTTGCACCAGGCCGAGGACCGAGGCATTCGGGTGATCATCGACCTGGTGGTCAACCACACCTCGGACGAGCACCCGTGGTTCAAGTCCGCCCGTTCCTCGCCCGACTCGCCGTACCGGGACTGGTATGTCTGGAGCGACACCGAGCCCGCGGACCGCAAGCAGGGGATGGTCTTCCCGGGCGAGCAGGCCGAGACGTGGAGCTACGACCGCACCGCCAAAGCCTGGTACTACCACCGGTTCTACAAGTTCCAGCCCGACCTCAACTTCGCCAACCCGGCGGTACGCGCGGAGCTCAAGCGCATCGTCGCGTTCTGGCTGCGGCTCGGCGTCAGCGGATTCCGGATCGACGCGCTGCCGTTCATCGCGGAGCTGACCGAGCCGGGCAACCCGGACTCACCGAAGGACTTCGGCCTGATCACGGAGCTGCGCCAGCACGTGCAGTGGCGCCGCGGAGACGCGGTGCTGCTGGCCGAGGCCAACGTCGAGCCGGCCCAGCTCGTCGAGTACTTCGGCTCCGGCGGCGACGCCAACGACCGCGTGCAGATGCTCTTCGACTTCATGCTCAACGGCCGACTCGTCCTCGCGCTGGCGCGGGAGGACCCGGAGCAGCTCATCGACGCGCTGCGGGACACACCGCAACTGCCGCCGGGCGGGCAGTGGGCCACGTTCCTGCGCAACCACGACGAGATCGACCTGTCCCGGCTCACCGCCGAACAGCGCTCCGAGGTGTACGCGGCGTTCGGCCCCGACGAGGACATGCGCATCTACGACCGGGGCATCCGGCGCCGGCTCGCACCGATGCTGGGCAACGACCGGCGCCGCCTGGAACTGGCGTACTCGCTGCAGTTCTCCCTGCGCGGCACGCCGGTGCTGCGCTACGGCGAGGAGATCGGGATGGGGGAGGACCTGTCGCTGAAGGGCCGGTTCGCCATCCGTACGCCGATGCAGTGGTCGACCCTGCCCAACGGCGGGTTCACCACCGGGAAGCCTATTCGTCCGGTCGTCTCCGGCGGCGAGTTCGGCTACGAGACCGTCAACGTCACCGCACAGCGGCACGATCCGGCGTCGCTGCTGGCCTGGTTCGAGCGGATGATCCGGACGCTGCGCGAGGCGCCCGAGGTCGGCGCGGGCTCGTGCACCCACGTCGACGTGCCGGTGCCGACGGGCGTGCTCGCGCACCGGGCCGACGGACCCACCGGCTGCATGCTGTTCGTGCACAACCTGCGCCGCAAGGCGGCCACGGTCGACCTGGGCAAGCTCGCGGTCGAGGCGGACCAGCCCAACGACGTCCTGGCCGACCAGGAGTACGCGGAGGTCGGCGACCTGAGTGAGATCCGGGTCGCGGGTTACGGCTACCGCTGGATTCGGCTCAACCGGGCCACTGCCGGTTGAGCGCGGCGTCGGCTACTGTGCGGTAACCGACGAGGAGGTCTGGCATGGTGGAGCGGGTTGCGGTCGTCACTGGTGCGGCGCGGGGAATCGGTGCGGCGACGGCACAGCGGTTGGCGGCCGACGGCCTGGCGGTCGGGGTGGTCGACCTCGACGAGACCGCGACGAAGTCCACTGTGGATGCCATCACCGCCGCGGGCGGCACGGCCGTCGGCGTCGGCGCGGACGTGGCCGACCGCTCGCAGGTCGAAGAGGCCGTGGCCCGGATCGCCTCGGAGCTCGGCCCGCCGACGGTGCTGGTCAACAACGCGGGCGTGCTGCGCGACAACCTGATCTTCAAGATGACCGACGACGACTGGGACACGGTGCTCGCGGTCCACCTGCGGGGCGCGTTCCTGGTCACCCAGGCCGTCCAGGCGCACATGGTGAACGCCAAGTGGGGCCGGATCGTCAACCTGTCGAGCACGTCGGCGCTGGGCAACCGGGGCCAGGCCAACTACGCGGCGGCGAAGGCTGGCATGCAGGGCTTCACGAAGACGCTGGCGATCGAGCTTGGCCGTTACAACGTGACGGCCAACGCGGTCGCGCCGGGCTTCATCGAGACGGCCATGACCGCGGCCACCGCCGCCCGGATGGGCGTCGACTTCGAGCTGCTCAAGAAGGGCGCGGCGGAACAGATCGCGGTGCGGCGGGTCGGCCAGCCGGAGGACGTGGCCCACACGATCTCGTTCCTCGCGAGCGAGGGCGCGGGCTTCGTGAGCGGCCAGGTCATCTACGTGGCCGGCGGCCCGAGCTCGGGTCTGTAGCTGTTCCGGTCGCTGCGCAGGGTTGCGGCCCGCTCTAAGGCCGAGAGCAGAGCAAGGATGCGGCCTGCTCTAAGCCAAGAGCAGAGCAAGGATGCGGCCCGCTCTAAGCCTTAGCGGGCCTTGCGGCCCGCGTAGCGCAGCCAGAGCAGGCCGATGATCGGCAGCACCAGGGGCACGTAGCCGTAGCCTCGGCCGAAGTCCGTCCAGACCGTGTCGTCCGGGAAGGCTCCCGCGTCGAAGACGCTCAGGAGGCCGACCGTGACCACGCCGACGAGCTCGATCGAGCAGCTCACCAACGCCACCCGGCGCCAGGTCTCGCCACCGCGGGCCAGGGCGACCGTGGCCACGATGTAGACCACCGCGGCGAAGGCCGAGAGCAGATAGGCCAGCGGGGCCTCGCTGAACTTGGAGCCGATCTGCACCGCGGCCCGGGCGCTGGCCGAGAGCGCGAAGATGCCGTACACGGCGATCAGCGCCCGGCCGGGGCCGGTGCCGAGCGTGCGCGGCGCGGTCTGCTCAGCCACTGGTCACCACCTGCCACGTCTGGTGCAGACGCAACACCAGCACCGGAACCGTCAGGCACACTACGACGATGATCACCGAGCCCCAGCGGGTCGGCTCCAACCGGGCCAGCACCCAGCCCAGGGGTGGCAGGCAGACGATCGTCACCACGTAGCCGAGGAAGGTCACCGCGCTCGCCGGGCGGTCGCCGCCGCTCGCCGCGATCGCCGCCGACACCAGCAGGACGATCAGCGCGAGCTCGACGACGCCCAGGCCGATCAGCTGACCGCGGCTCGGCGCGCGGTCGCGCAGCGCCTCGACCAGCGCCCAGGCGCCGACCAGCAGCGAGAGGCCGATCACGATGCCGGACAAAGTGCCGTTCACGGGCACACCGTACTCGCAGGCAGAGGGGCATCTGCCATCGGGCAGGATGGGGCCATGCCTCTCCGGTTCGGCCTCTTCGGCACCGGCCCCTGGGCCACCGCCACGCAAGGGCCCGCGATCGTCGCCCACCCCGATGCCGAGCTTGTCGGCGTGTGGGGCCGCAACCCCGACAAGGCGGCGGCCCTGGCCGAGACGACCGGCAGCCGCGCCTACGCCGACATCGACGAGCTTCTCGGTGACGTCGACGCGGTGGCCGTGGCGCTGCCGCCGGACGTGCAGCCGGAGATCGCCGAGCGGGCCGCCAAGGCCGGCCGGCACCTGCTGCTCGACAAGCCGCTCGCGCTGACCGTCGAAGCGGCCGACCGGGTGGTCGCCGCCGCCGACGCGGCCGCGGTTTCCTCGGTGGTCTTCTTCACGGCCCGGTTCCAGGACAACGTCACGGCCGCGCTGCGGGAGCTCACCGCCACCGGCGGCTGGCAGGGTGGCCGCGTGGCGCACCTGGCCTCGATCTTCCAGCCCGGCAACCCGTACGGCGCCTCACCCTGGCGCCGCACCTACGGCGGGCTCTGGGACGTCGGCCCGCACGCGCTCTCGCAGGTGCTGCCGGTGCTCGGCCCGGTCGCTGAGGTGTCCGCCGTCGAGGGACCGCGGTCCACCACGAACCTGTTGCTGCGGCACGAGTCCGGCGCGGTCAGCACGGTCACGCTCTCGGTCGACGCGCCCCCGGCGGCGGTGCTGCGCGACATCACCTTCTTCGGCGAGCACGGTGTCAGCGAGGTGCCGCGCGGCGAGGGCGAGGTGCGGCTCGCCTTCGGCAAGGCCGTCGACCTGCTGATCGCCGAGGTCGCCGGGGCGAGGCACGACGTCGGTGTCCACTTCGGACGCGAGGTGGTCGGGGTGCTGGCGGCGGCCGAGCGCTCCCGCGAGGCCGGGCGCGCCGTCCAGGTCTAAGCCGCCAGCTCCGTGCGGCGCAGCCAGCGCAGCGCGTCCGGCAGGGGCATGGGTCTCGAGAACAGGAAGCCCTGGCCGTACGGGCAGCCGATCCGGCGCAGCAGGTCGCGCTCCTCGGTCGTCTCGATGCCCTCGGCGACGACCTCCAGGCCCAGCGTGTGCGCCAGCCGGACGATGCCGTCGACCAACGCGCGCTGCTGCGTCGAGGTGGCCACCGTGCCGGTGAACAGCCGGTCGATCTTCAGAACGTCCAGCGGTACGTGCCGCAGGTAGCTCAGCGACGAGTAGCCGGTGCCGAAGTCGTCGATCGCCACCCGCACGCCGAGCCGGCGCACCTCGGCCAGGTCGTCCCAGACCTGGTCGTCGTCGCGCAGCAGCAGGCTCTCGGTGATCTCCAGCATCAGGCAGGACGGTGGCAGCTTGGCCGCGGCCAGCTCGCGCTTGACCAGGCGGACGAAGCCGGGCGTCCGGAACTGGCGGGCGGAGACGTTGACGGCCACGTACGGCGCGCCGTAGGGCTGTCCCTTGCGCCAGGTCGCCGCGGCCGCGATCGCGGTGCGCAGCACCCACTCGCCGATCGGCACGATCAGCCCGGACTCCTCGGCCACGTCGATGAACGCGTCGGGCGTCAGTCGGCCGCGGGTCGGGTGGCTCCACCGCAGCAGCGCCTCGAAGCCGACGGCGTGCCCGTCACCGAGCCGGACGATCGGCTGGTACTCGAGGGCCAGGCCGCCGTCGTGGATCGCCCGGTCGAGCTCCGCGCGCAGCTCCAGCCGCTCGACGAACGTGGTGTGCAGCTCCGGCTGGTAGCGCCGCCACTGGCTCTTGCCCGCGCCCTTGGCCACGTAGAGGGCGAGGTCCGCCTGGCGGAGCAGCTCGGAACCGTCGACGGCGTCCGCGGTCGTGCCGATGCCGATGCTGGCCGAGCAGCTGATCAGGTTGCCGCCGACGTTGTACGGCTCGCGCAGCGCCCGGATGATCCGGTCGGCCACGTCCTCCACGTCGGCGGGCTCACCGGCGTCGTCGATCAGCACCGCGAACTCGTCGCCGCCGAGTCGGGCCGCCGTGTCGTGCGGGCGCAGCGCGGTGCTGATCCGCCCGCCGACCGCCTTGAGCGCCTGGTCTCCGCTGGCGTGGCCGAGCGTGTCGTTGACGACCTTGAAGTCGTCGAGGTCGATGAAGAGCACGCCGACGACGCCGCGGCGCGCCTCGATGGCCTTCTGCATCCGCTCGGCGAACAGCGTCCGGTTGGCCAGCCCGGTCAGCGCGTCGTGGTTGGCCCGGTGGGTCAGCTCGCGCTCCAGCCGCCGCTTGTCGGTCACGTCCCGCAGGGTGAAGACCAGCCCGCGCACGGTCGGGTCGGCCCGCAGGTCGCGCACGGAGATCTCGACCTGGGCGGCGCTGCCGTCGGGGCGGCGCAACGTCCAGTCGGTGGTGCCCCAGTTGTCCGGCTCGACGCTGCCGATCGGGCGGTCCTGGATCCGGCGGAACACCCGCTCGGCCCGCTCCCGCTCGGCCGGATCACCGTGGTCCAGCAGCATGGTGCCGACCAGGTCGACCTCGCCGAACATCGCCCGGGCGGACGGGCTGGCGTACGCGATGCGGTCTTCCGAGTCGATGATCAGGATGACGTCGGCGGCGTTGTGCACGAGCGCGCGGAAGTACTCCTCGCTGGTCCGCTTGCGCAGCTTCTCGCTGAGCCCCACCCGGTCGATGGCCAGCGCGGCCTGCGAGGCCAGCACCGCCAGCCGGTCCTGCGCGGCGGCCAAAGGCCGCTCCTCGGCCGCGACCAGCATCACGCCGATCGTGGTGTCCTCGACCGTCAGCGGCAGGGCCAACGTGAGCTTGTCGGACTCGTTGCTGTGCCCGCCCGCATGCCCGTGGGCGCCGAGCGCCGTCGCGATCGACCGCGGGAGCTCGCGGCCCGACAGGAACGTGGGTTCGCCGAGCCTGCGGACCGCCTCGACCGACGACGTGGGCAGGACGCCCATGTGCCGGCCGAGGGCCTTGGCGTCGGCACCGTGGGTCATCAGCAGGAAGTGATAGCGGGTCCCAGGAGCCAGCACGCCACGGATCCCGTCGTCCAGCGCGTCGGCGATGCCCTCGTCGTCGGCGGTGGCGACCAGTGCGGTGGTCACCGCGCGCAGGCCGCGCTCGCGACCGATCTGCTCGCGCAGGCGTTGGGCCAGGTTCACCAGCCGCGCGATCACCAGGAGGAACATCACCAGCGACGAGACCGCGATGACCACGCCGTGCCGCACCGAGCCGAGGCCGATGGCCTCGTAGAGCAGGATGGCCGGTGGGATCAGCGCGGAGATGCCCAGCAGCACCAGCCGCAACACGGTCGTCTCGCGATCTCGTGCGGGCCGCTGGTCGGTGATCCCGCACATCGAGGGTGCCAGCGCGGCACCGCCCCAGAGCGCGTACAGCGCGATGTAGCCGAGGTCCAGCGGGGTGCGGACCAGCCATTCGTCGTCGAGCCGGCCGATCCGGAACAGCGCGTCGGCCACCACGTAGCCCACGATCCCGAGACCCAGCAGGACCACCGCCGGACTCAGGCGCACGGCCGTGACCAGGCGGGCCACCAGGCCGAGCACGATGATGTCGGCGACGGGATAGGCGATGAGCAGGATGCCGGTGATCACCCCGACGTGCGGCTGATCGAAGCGCGCCTCGACTGTCAGCACCCAGGCGAGCAGCCCGGTGCCGAGCACCAGCACGAGAGCGTCGATCAGCGCGGGCCGGTCGGGTCTGGGCTCCGCCGCGCGCGTGAACTTGACCAGCGCGACGCAGACCAGGATCACGCCCAGCAGCAGGAGTATGTCGTCGGAGAGGGTCAACGGCGGCCTGGCCGGCCCGCCGGGCAGCGTCAGGTTGAACGAGAGGTCCGAGGCGGCGTAGAAGACGATGCCGGCGAAGAACCACAACCAGGCGCCGGCGAGCCGAGGGCGGTTCAGCCGGACGCCGACCAGCACCGCGGCCGCGCCGCTCACGCTGATGGCTGTCCAGAGGCCGACCCGCCAGGACAGGGGTGCGACGAAATAGACGGCCGTGAGGACGGCCATCCACAGGCCGAACGCGGCCAGCACCACCCGCCGCGTCCTGACTGAGACTTCGCGCAAATGCCACCAAGGGGGCATTCACACACCGTACGGCTGCGCGCGCCGAGCGTCGAGGTGATGGCGATGTGCACCGGGCTGCCTCGGCCCGTCGAACCATGACCATCACTCACGGCTATGTCTCGATTACGACAAGTAGGCATCATCGGTCCACGCAGGCTGGTACGAACTGTGTAAAGCGTCTCAAAACCGACATGAGGGGATCTCAGCATCATGCGTGTCTTCAGGACAGCGGGTCTCGCCGTCACGGTGGCCGCTCTGGCCCTGGCCATGGCGGCGTGCGGCTCGGACACCAGCCCGTCCACCGCCCTTCAGCCCACCGGTGGGTCGACCACGTCTCCCGGCGGAGGTGCCACCGGCAGCCCGCAGCCGTCCGGGACAGCGACCGCGCCGGGTGGTGGCGGTGCGGTCTTCGGCCCCGGCTGTTCCTCGCTGCCGACCTCGGGCGCCGGCAGCATCTCGTCGATGGCCTCGCAGCCGGTCGCCACCGCGGTGGCCAGCAACCCGCAGCTGTCGACGCTGGCCAACGCGATCAAGACCGCGGGGCTGACCGACACGCTGAACAACGCCCAGAACATCACCGTGTTCGCGCCGAACAACGACGCCTTCAACCAGGTCGGGCAGTCGCAGCTCAACGCGCTGCTGGCCAACAAGACGCAGCTGACCAACACGCTGAAGTACCACGTGGTGCCCCAGCGCCTGAGCCCGAGCCAGCTCGCCGGCACGCACAAGACCTTGGAAGGCCAGAACCTGACCGTCACGGGCAGCGGTGAGGACTTCACGGTCAACAACACCGCCAGCGTCGTCTGCGGCAACATCCAGACAAGGAACGCGACCGTCTACATCATCGACGGGGTGCTGACCCCGCCGGCGTCGCCGTCGCCTTCCGCGACCTGACGTTGTGCGGCAGGGACCCTTGTCAACGCCTCGGGCGTCGGTAAGGGTCCCTGCCGTCGTCTCAGCCCAGCTTGGCCAGCAGTTCCGGCCCGCGGTTGGCCAGTCGGCCGATCGCGAGCCGGCCCAGTCCCCAGAACAGGACGACGCCGAGCACCAGGCTGACCGGTGCGGCAGCCCAGCGGAGCAGCTCGTCGTCCCGCACCGTGCCGGTGATCAGCAGGGTCAGCGACGGTGCGGCCAGCACCGCCTGGGCGATCAGCGCCAACCAGACGATGCCGGAGAAGCCCGCGCCGTCGGATCCCGGGTTGCTGCCGCGCTTGTGCGGGTCGGCGACGCGCACGGGCAGGAAGACCGAGATCAGGACCAGCAGGCCGGCACCGGCGCCGAGCACCAGGGGCAGCAGGCCGACGGCCCAGGCCAGCATGTCCGCCTTGCCGTGCCAGATCGCGCCGGCCGCCGTCATCGCGACCGCCGGTGGTGCCACGAGCAGGAGCCAGGCCCGTTGCCGGCCACGGATGTCGGCCCGCTCCGCACCCGGCGCGAGCAGCGTCTGCCACAGCGCGGTGCCGTCGGAGCTGTGCAGGTGGGCGCAGTTGGCGGCGGTGAACGCCACGAAGAAGACGCCCGCCATCGGCAGGTAGTCCGTCACGTTGATGAGCAGGGGCAGCAGGACGTAGGTCAGCACGTACACCAGCGCGAACGACAGGAAATGGATCCGGATCAGGTCGCGGCCCCAGGTGCGGAGCTCCTTGCCGCGCACGGCGGCCGCCGCGGTGGCCGGGCGCCAGCCCCGCCAGCGTGCGCCTCGGATCACCGTCGGGTTGACCGGGCGGTGCAGGAGCGACGCCCAGGCACCGAGTGCTAGCGCGATGCACCCCACCAGGCCCGCGACCGCCGCGGCCACCAGCGCCCAGTCGCCGCGGGCGGCGGCCTCGATCGCGACCACGGGCCAGCCCGAGGGCGCCAGTCGCAGCTTGTCGGCGATGAACGCGGGCAGCGCCGTCTCCGGGCCACCGGTGATGGCCGCGATGATGACCCAGCCCTGCGCGCCGAGGCACACCAGCGCGCCCCACGGCACGGCCATCAACGCCGCGCTCAGCCGGCTGTTCAGCACCCGCCCGACGGACGCGACGACCACATTGGAGAGTGCGATCAGCAGGAGTACGAACAGCGGCAGCACCGGCAGCGCCACCGGCACGGCGGCCAGGTCGAGGCGCAGGGCGTACCAGATCAGCGACGTGCCGGCGACCAGGGTGACAGCCGGGCCGACCCCGACCAGCGCGGCGCCCAGCAGGCCGGCCGCGAGCCGCCGGTCGCTCAGCGGCACGTGTCGCAGGTGGTCGCGGCGCAGACCGGGGTCGCTGCCGCCCATCATCGGGCCGACGATCCAGCCGAGCAGCCAGGACGCCAGCGTCAGCAACAGCGCGCCGCCGGCCCGGTCGGGTCCGGCCGAGACGGTCAACCAGAGGGTGCACCCGGCGGCGGCCAGCCCGGCGACCACGCCGGTGATCGTCGTCGCGGCCCTGGTGCCGGTCAACGAGTTCCGCAGGATGGTCCACTTCATACGGATCAGGACGCCAACCACGACAGCTCCTTCTCCTCCGCGACGTCAGCGCCGACCAGGTCGATGAAGGCCTCGTCGAGCGAGCGGCCGCCGCGCACCTCGTCGATCGGCCCGGCCGCGACCACCCGGCCCTCGTGCATCACCGCGACCGTGTCGCAGAGCTGCTCGACCAGCGGCATCACGTGGCTGGAGAGCACCACGGACCCGCCGCCGGCGACGAACCGGCGCAGGATCGACCGGATGGTCAGCGCGGACACCGGGTCGACGGCCTCGAACGGCTCGTCGAGGACCAGCAGCCGCGGTCCACCGAGCAGCGCGCTGGCCAATGCGATCTTCTTCCGCATGCCGGCCGAGTAGCCCAGGATCAGCGTCCGCTCGGCCTGGGCCAGGTCGAGCACCGTGAGGAGCTCGTCGACGCGGCTCGCGACGGTGTCGGCGGGCAGACCGTGCAGGTGGCCGAGGTACGTCAGCATCTCCCGTCCTGTCAGCCGCTCGGTCATCGCCAGGCCGTCCGGCAGCACGCCGACCAGTCGCTTGGCCCGCGTCGGCTGCCGCCAGACGTCGGTGCCGAAGATCTGGGCCGTGCCGGCGTCGGGGCGCAGCAGCCCGACCGCCATCGACAGCGCGGTGGTCTTGCCGGCGCCGTTCGGCCCCACCAGACCGAAGAACGAGCCGGCCGGGACCGTCAGGTCGATCGCGTCGACCGCGACCTTCTCGCCGAAGTGCTTGGTCAGTCCGGCCAGCCGGAGGGCGTTCGTCGTCATGCCAGAAACGCTAGAAACTCCGGCGGGCGGCCGGAATGCGTCCAGCCGCCGACCGGGGTGGGGCTGGCTACACCCCGCTGGACGGCGCCTGACCACACTGCCCCGGCGGGCGCCGTTCGGCGAGACTGAGCCCATGACTCGCGGACTGCGCGCCCTGGCCGCCGGCCTGCTGCGGGGCTGCTACGCCGTCGCGTCGGCCGTGCTGCTGGTCGCGCACCTCGTGACTTTGTTGCCCGGCTTCGGGTTGGGCCTGGTCTTCCTGGTGCCGTGGCCGGTGGTCGCGATGCGCCGGGTGGCCGACGCGGTCCGCCGGACGTGCGGCGACATCCCCCGGCCCTACCGGGCGCGGCCCGGCCCGCCGGAGCCGGAGGCCGACGGGCGCTACCGGCACGACCGGCGGCTCTACCGGTCGCCGTTTTGGCCCCGGCAGTTCGGCTACCTGGACTGGGCGCTGGGCGACCCGGCGACCTGGCGCGACGTCGGCTGGATGCTGACCAACCCGGTGGTCGGCGGCGTGCTCGGGTTCGGGCCGGCCGCACTGGTGGTCGGCGGGCTGGCGGTGGCCACCGGGGCGGGGCCGTGGTGGATCCCGCTCGGGCTGGTCATGATGGCCGGCGGTGCCGCGGTCGCGCCGGTGGCGGTGCGTACGCACGACGCCTGGACGCGGCGGATGCTGGCGCCACCGCTGACCGAGTTCAGCTCGGTCAAGGTGTGGCTGGGCAAGCGTTTCGTGACGGTGGTCCAACTGCTGGCGCTGGGCGGCCTCACCCTGGTCAGCGTCGCGCTGGCGGTGCTCTCGGTGGTCTCTCTCGCGCTGTTCAGCGTCGGCATCGTCGGTGCGCTGCCGGAGTTCGCGATGGTGAACCGGCAGTTCGCCGCCACCCGTCGCCGGCTCGCGCGACAGTGGTCGGCGACGCCGATCCAGACGCCCTACCGACCGGAGCCCACGCTGCCGAGCCAACGCCCCGACGGCCTCTACGCGGTGGGCGACCAGCTCTACAAGTCGAAGGGCTGGACCCGGTTCTTCCAGCGGCTGGACTGGGTCTGGCACGATCCGGCGACCTGGCGTGACCTCTTGTGGACGTTCGCCGACCCGCTGGTCGGTGGCGCGTTGGTCGCCGCGTCGGCCGGAGCCGTCGGATACGGCTTCGTCGGCCTCACCATCCCGGCGCTGGCCCGGCTGCTGCGGCTGGAGGACCCGCCACATTTGGCTTTCCTCGCCGACCGGCCGGTGTTGGCCCTGCTGCTCGGCCTGGCGTTGGTGGTCGGGGGCGCGGTGTTCGCACCCACCGCACTGCGCCTGCACGGCCGGTGGACGGCGGTGCTGCTCGCGCCGACCGCCAAGGCCCGGCTGGCGTTGCGGGTCGAGCAGCTCACCGTGAGCCGGGACGACGCGACCTCGGCGCAGGCGGCGGAGCTGCGGCGGATCGAGCGCGACCTGCACGACGGAGCGCAGGGCCGGCTGGTCGCCGTCGGGCTGGCGCTCGGCGCGGTCGAGGCCCTGATCGACACCGACCCGGCGGCGGCCCGGCGGTTGGTGGCGGACGCGCGGGAGAGCACCGCTCGGGCGCTGGCCGAGCTCCGGGACCTGGTCCGGGGCGTACGCCCGCCCGTGCTCGCGGAACGCGGCCTGGTGGAGGCGGTTCGCGCGTTGGCGCTGGACAGCCCGGTGCCGGTCACGGTGTCCACCGAGTTGACCGGGCGGGCTGCCGAGCCGGTCGAGGCCGCCGTCTACTTCGCGGTCAGCGAGGCGCTGGTCAACACGGCCAAGCACGCGGTCGCGTCGCACGTCTCGATCGTCTTCGGGTACGTCGACGGCGTGCTGCGCGTGGAGGTCGTCGACGACGGCCTCGGCGGTGCCGACCCCGCGCTCGGCAGCGGGCTGCGGGGCATGCGACACCGGCTGGCGGCGTTCGACGGTACTGTCCGGGTGGTCAGCCCGGCCGGCGGGCCGACCGCCGTGACGCTGGAGGTGCCGTGCGCGTTGTCCTCGCCGAGGACCTCTACCTCCTCCGGGAAGGCCTCAAGCAGCTGCTGACCGCGCACGGGTTCGAGATCGTCGCCGCCGTCGACAACGGGCCTGACCTGTTGCGGGCGTTGCTGGCCGAGCGGCCCGACGTCGCCGTCGTCGACGTGCGGCTGCCACCGACGCAGACCGACGAGGGCCTCCAGGCGGCGCTGGTCGCCCGCCGCGAGGTGCCCGGCCTGCCCGTGCTGGTGCTCTCGCAGCACGTGGAGCGGCTCTACGCCCGGGAGTTGCTGGCCGACGGCACCGGGGGAGTGGGCTACCTGCTCAAGGACCGGGTGTTCAACGCCGACCAGTTCGTCGACGCGGTGCGCCGGGTGGCCGCCGGCGGCACCGCGATGGACCCGGACGTCATCGCGAAGCTGTTCGCCCGCGGCGACCACAACGTCGGCAGGCTCACCCCGCGCGAACGCGAGGTGCTCGAGCTGATGGCCGAGGGCCGCTCCAATGCGGCGATCGGCCAGCGGCTCTTCCTGAGCGAGAGCGCGGTGGGCAAGCACACCGCGAACATCTTCGGCAAGCTCGGCCTGACGGCGTCCGACGACGACAACCGCCGGGTGCTGGCCGTCCTCGCGTACCTGGACGGCGCCCGCTAGAAGAGGTTGATCGTGAAGACCTCGAACGGCGCGGCGTAGCGCGTGCCCAGCCGGGTGCCGGACGCGCGGCCGATGCCCTCGAGGAACTCCTCGGGGTCGAAGGCGCCCTCGCCGAGCCCGCGCAGGTAGGCCTCGTGCGCCTCCAGCGACTCCAGCCCCCGGTCGAACGTGCCGGTGATGTCGACCGCGTGCCGACCGTTCGGTGAGCCGGCCGCCCAGACCTGGCGGACCTTGTTCCAGGGTTCGAGCCCCTGCTCCGGGAAGATCCAGCGGTTGCCGGCGTCGCGTACCGCGTCGAGCGTCGCCCGCCCGGTCGCGATGTGGTCGGCCTGGTTGAGCGCGTCGGCGCCGTCCCACGTGTCGCGGAAGTTGTTGGTGATGACGATGTCCGGGCGGTGCCTCCGGACCACGGCGGTGATCTCCCGACGCAGTGCCACCCCGTATTCCAGGATGCCGTCCGGCAGGCCCAGGAACTCGACCTCGGACACGCCGACCACGCCGGCGGACGCGCGCTGCTCGGCCTCGCGGACCACCCTGGTCTCGTCGGGGGACAGACCGTCGATGCCGGCCTCGCCGCTGGTGACCAGGCAGTAGACGACGTGCTTGCCCTGCGCGGTCCAGCGGGCCACCGCCGCTGCCGAGCCGAACTCGAGGTCGTCGGGGTGGGCGACGACGGCCAGCGCCCGCTGCCAGTCTTCGGACAGCGACTCGTACGGCGCGATGTCGGACACGGAACGGCTCCTATCGGTCGGGGATGCTCGGGCCGACGTAGGTGGCCAGCCACTGGTTGAGGGGAGCGGAGGCACGCAGGAAGTCCGTCACCCGGCGCTTGGCCGCGGCGGTGCCCAGCCAGGGTGCGACCGGCCATTCCTTCCAGGCGACGACGCCCTTGTACTGCAGGAGCTCGGCCCGCGGGTGGTCGGCGGCGAAGCCACGCGGGACGCGTTTGAGCCGCTCGTGCCCGTGGATCCGGACGCCGTCGGCCGCCGCCTCCTCGACGAGGGCCGCCAACCGCGGACCCGTGGCGTCGTCGTCCACCGCGGCGCGGTAGCGGGCGAGCTGGTCGCGCTCCATGTGGTACATGCCGCTGCCGGAGGCCAGCCCCGCGGCCGAGAGGTGGATGTAGCCGCCGCGCTCCAGCGTTGCCGCGATCGCGGTCTTGTAGGGCGACTTGTCGGCGCTGAACCGCACGTCCCGGTACGGCCGGAAGATCCGGCCCGGGCCGAACTCGGGCTCGAGCTCGTCGAGCAGCGCCTGCATGGGTGCGCGCACCTGCTCCTCGTAGACGGACTTGTGCTCCGTCCAGTAGGTCTTCGAGTTGTCGGCCTCGAGCCCTTCGTAGAACTCCAGTGCCTCGCTGGGCCAGCCGCGGAACGCCACGGAGTCGACCTTATCCGCTGAGGTCCCAGTGCCGGCCGCCCTGGGCGGTCTCGACCGGTCCGGCGTACGCCGAACGGGCCGCTCCGACCGCGATCGCCTCCGTCAGGCCCGGGAACAGGTGCGTGAGCAGCAGGCGACCCACTCCCGCCGAGGTCGCCGCCGCGGCGGCGTCGAGCGCGCTGCTCAGCCGCCCGGCGCTCGCGTCGGGCACGGCCTCCGGGTACGACGCCTCGGCGAGCAGCAGGTCGGCATCGCCGGCAAGGGCGGCCAGGTCGGGAGTCGGCCCGCTGTCACCCTGGTAGGCGAGCGCCATACCGCCGGCGGAGACCCGGACGCCGTTGTTCGGCACGAAGTGCGGCAGCGCGCGAACGTCCACAGTGAACGGCCCGAGGCGCAGTCGGTCACCGTCGCCGACCGGGGTCAGCGCGTAGTCCAGCATCCCCGGCCGGTCCAGGGCGAGCACCGCGTCCAGGGCGCCCGGAGGCGCGTACACGGGCAGCGGGGGCGGCGGGTCGTCGGCCAGCGAGCGGGCACGCAACAGGGGGTTGAGGTCGACGCAGTGGTCCGGGTGGCCGTGGGTGACGAACACGGCGTCGACGTCGGCCGCGGTGCAGACGGCGAGGAGGCGCGGAAAGGTCGCATAACCGGCGTCCAGGAGCAGCCGGAAGCCGTCGTGTTCGACCAGGAAGCCACTGCAGGCGTCGTTCGCCTCTGGGAAAGCGCCGCGGGCGCCGAGCACGGTGAGCCTCACCCGCGGGAGGCTACCCTCGGACGGGTGAGCACTGACGGCGCCGTGACGCTGGCCGGACTTCCCGCCAGCGTGTTGTTGCCCGGGCACGACGTGCCGTTGGGGCGTTACACGACCGTGCGGCGGCTGTTGCCGCAACGACCGCGCCGGATGATCGGCGCGTGGTGCTTCGTCGACCAGTTCGGCCCCGACGACGTGGTCGGCCGTCCCGGCATGCAGGTGCCGCCGCACCCGCACACCGGTCTGCAGACCGTCACCTGGCTGGTGGCCGGCGAGGTGCTGCACCGCGACAGCCTGGGCAGCCTCCAGACGATCCGGCCCGGTCAGCTCAACCTGATGACCTCCGGCCACGGCATCTCGCACTCCGAGGAGTCGCCGGCCCCGCACCCGCCGGTGATGCACGGCCTGCAGCTCTGGGTCGCGCTCCCGGACGACGCGCGGCACCAGCCGGCCCGGTTCGAGCACCACGCGGACCTGCCCTCGGAGAGCACGGCCGGGGTGACCACCACGGTCGTCGTCGGTGAGCTGGCCGCCCTGCGCTCGCCGGCCCGCGTGCACACCCCGCTGCTCGGCGCCGAGCTCCTGTTCGACGCGGGCGCGAGCCTGGAGCTGGCGTTGCGCCGCGACTTCGAGTACGGGCTGCTCGCGCTCGACGGCGCGGCCGAGGTCGACGGTGCCGAGCTCACCCCCGGGGGGCTGCTCTACCTCGGCGAGGAGCGCACCACCACCAACATCCGCAGCACCGACGGGGCGCGGCTGTTCCTGCTGGGCGGCGAGCCGTTCGTGGAGCCGCTGGTGATGTGGTGGAACTTCGTCGCCCGCACCGACGCCGAGATCCGTCAGGCCCGCGAGGAGTGGGCGAGCGGAGACCGGTTCGGCGTGGTCCGTGGCTATGCCGGCGAGGCGCTTCCCGCGCCCGCGTTGCCGACGACGAAGCTGAAGGTCCGGGACCGCGCCGGCAATACCCTCAGCGGAGAATGATCCCTCGGACGTAGGCGGCCTGGCCGACGTGTTGCAGGTCGTCGTTGAGCACGCTGACCAGCCGCACCCCCATCGTCACCGGCGGGTTCCAGGACCGGTCGACGATCCGGTCGAGGTCCTCCGGCGAGACTGCGCGGATCATCGCCATCGTGCGGTCGTGGACCGCTGTGTAGTAGTCGACCAGGACCTTGCCGCTGGCCGGGCGGACGCCGAGGACCTCGTCGGGGCCGTGCGCGTACCCCGTGTCGCCGGGGTCGGGGGTCAGCTCGAACCGTGGCGCCCACGGCCCGGTCTCCCAGATCTGGTCGTCGCCGATCAGGTCGGCGACATGGTCGTCCTGGATCCGGGTGAGGTGCCAGACCAGCCAACCGACCGTGTTGGCACCCGGGGCGGGCGGCCGGCGCAGCTGCTCGGCGTCGAGCCCGGCGACCGCGCCGCGGACCAGGCCGGGCAACCGGCCGAAGGCGTCGGCCAACAGCTCGTTGATGTCCACCCGCACCATCATGCCCGCGTTGGCTAGCGTCGGCCCGTGAAAGACGAAGGCACGGTCGAGCTCGCCGTCACCGGACACACCGCCACGATCACCATCGGCAACCCCCGCCGCCGCAACGCGTTGACCCCCGCCATGTGGCGCCGCCTCCCGGACCTGCTGGACGAGGCCGCCGCCGACCCCGGGGTGCGTGCCCTGGTGCTCACCGGAGTCGGCGACACGTTCAGCGCGGGCGCGGACCTCACGGGTGTCGGCGACCTGGTCGGCGCGGACAGCCCGCCGACCCGGGCGGAGGAGCGGCTCGCGGCGTTCCCGATGCCGACCATCGCCCGGGTACGGGGCCACTGCGTCGGCGGCGGCTGCCAACTCGCGGTCGCCTGCGACCTGCGGATCGCGGCGGAGGACGCGCGGTTCGCGGTGCCGCCGGCCCGGCTCGGCATCGTCTATCCCGGGCCGACCACGCGCCGGCTGCTCGGCCTCGTCGGCCCGGCGCGCGCGAAATGGCTGCTGTTCACCGCTGATCAGATCGACGCCTTCCGTGCCGCCGCGATCGGTCTCGTCGACGAGGTGGTGCCGGCCGACGAGTTGGACGCACATGTCTCCCGGTTGGTCGACACGATCGCCGAGCGGTCCCGGCTGTCGATCGCGGCGGCCAAGGAGACGATCGACCTCGCGGTGGCCGGTCGCCCGTCGGCCCCGCGCGACGCGCACTGGCAGGCCGAGATGCTGCGCGCCGGTGACGTCGCGGAGGGGGCCGCTGCGTTCCTCGAACGCCGCCGGCCCAATTTCTCCTGGCACCCGTGACGCTGAGTGCATTCATTTTCGCCAATGGCAAGTTCCATTATCCCGGTGATATGACGTCGACCTAATGGTCAGGAACGGTCGCCCACTGAGCGTTGACGGCCGTCTATTCGACTGGAAATATGTCGACAGATCGATGCCTCCGGATCGGCCGACCGGCCGGTCCACATCCCCCGGGAGGATCAGTGAGTATCACCCGACGCGTCATGCTCTCCGCCACGGCCACGACCCTGGTGGCGGGAGCACTCATCGGTGTGTCCCCGGCTCAAGCGGCGCCCACCCCGCTGGCCATGGACGCCGCCGCCACTCTGGCCGAGTCGCTCGGCTCCGACAGCTCCGCCGGCACCTACGTCGACTCGTCCGGCGCCACCGTCGTCACGGTCACCAACGCCGCGGCCGCGGCGAAGGTCAAGGCCGCCGGCGGCCAGGCCCGCATCGTCAAGCGCAGCGCGGCCGACCTGGCCAGCCTCACCGCCCGCCTGGACAAGGGCGTGGTCGGCACCGCCTGGTCCGTCGACCCGGTCACCAACCAGGTCGTGGTCGAGGTCGACAGCACCGTCACCGGCGCCAAGCTCGCCGCCATCCGCAGCGGGGTGAGCGCCAGCAATGGCGGTGCCCGGATCGAGACCATGCCCGGCAAGCTGAGCCTGAACATCTCCGGCGGCGACGCCATCTACACCAGCGGCTCCCGCTGCTCGCTCGGCTTCAACGTGCGGTCCGGCTCGACCAACTACTTCCTGACCGCGGGCCACTGCACCAACGCCGGCTCGACGTGGACCAACGGCAGCCAGACCCTCGGCACCCGCGCGGGCACCAGCTTCCCGGGCAACGACTACGGCATCGTCCGCTACACCACCACGTCGGTCACGATCTCCGGCACGGTCGGCGGCCAGGACATCACCAGCGCCCGCAACCCCAGCGTGGGTGAGACGGTCAACCGCCGTGGCAGCACCACCGGCACCCGCAGTGGCCAGGTGCTCGGCCTCAACTCGACCGTCCGCTACCCGCAGGGCACGGTCACCGGCATGATCCGCACCAGCGTCTGCGCCGAGCCGGGCGACAGCGGCGGCCCGCTCTACCGTGGCACCTCCGCCCTGGGCCTGACCTCCGGCGGCAGCGGCAACTGCTCCACCGGCGGCACGACCTACTTCCAGCCGGTCGTCGAGGCCCTGAACGCCTACGGCGTCTCGGTCTGGTAGTCGCCTAACCCTCCCCCTGAGTCCGCACCTCTCGCGGACCCCGACGGCCCCCGGACCCCGAGCCGGGGGCCGTCGCGCGACCATGTACGGGTGCGCATCGAGGTGAACGGCCGTCCGGCGGCCGCCGCGGAGTTGGCCACCACCTACGGCCACTTCACCGCGATGCAGGTACGCGGGGTCGGTGTGCAGGGCCTGGCCAACCATCTCGAGCGCCTCGACGCCGCCAACCAGGAGCTGTTCGGCGAGCCGCTCGACCCGGATCGCGTCCGTGACCTGCTGCGGCACGCGCTGGCCGGCGACGCGGACGCCGCCGTCCGGGTCGTCGTGCGCGAGCCCGGCAAGGTGGCGGTGTCGGTCGCGCCGCCCACTGCGCCGATGGCCGGCCCGCTGCGCCTGCGGTCCGTGCCGTACCTGCGCCCGTTCGCCCACCTCAAGCACCTCGGCGGGTTCGCCCAAGCGGAGTGGGCGCGCCGGGTCCGTGTCGACGGCTACGACGACGCGCTGCTCACGGCCGGCGACGGGGAGATCTCCGAGACGTCGGTGGCCAACATCGGCTTCTTCACCGCCGACGGAGCCGTGGTCTGGCCGACGCCGCCGTGGCTGCACGGCACCGCGATGCGGCTGATCGAGCAGCACCGCCCGACCACCCGGCAGCGGATCACCCTGGCCGACGTCGAGGGGTTCCGTGGCGCCTTCGTGGCCAACTCGATCGGCCACGCCGCGGTCGGGTCCATCGACGAAACCCCCTGCCTGCCGGACCCGGCCCTGCTGGCCGGCCTCGACGCGCTGTTCGCCTCCGTACCGTGGGAGCGGATCTGAAACGGGGTTGCCGGCGCCTGGCATCATTGACACATGCGCGTAGGTGTGCGGCGAGCTAGCCGCGTCGAGCCGATCGTCGAGGGCTTCGTCCTCGCCTGATCCTCGGCGCCGGCTCGACGTGTCCGCTCGACCGACCCACGCGTTCGCGACGTTTCGCGGTGAGGAGCCCATGCCTGGGCTCGTGAGCGCGCCGGCCTGTCACCGAAACGGCGAATCCCATGCGATCCGAGCAGATCCGTTCCAGGTTCCTCGACTATTTCCGCGGCCTCGACCATCTCGAGCTGCCGCCCGGTCCGCTCGTGCCCGAAGAGCACGACCTGCTGTTCACCAACGCGGGCATGGTCCAGTTCAAGCCCTTCTTCCTCGGCGCGCGCCGGCCACCGCACCCGCGGATCACCACCGCGCAGCCGTGCGTGCGGACCGTCGACATCGAGAAGATCGGCGTGACCGACCGGCACGCGACCACCTTCGAGATGCTCGGCAACTTCGCGTTCGCCGACTATTTCAAGCGAGAGGCGATGGCGTACGCGCTGGAGCTGCTCACGTCCGGCTACGGCCTGGAGCGGGAGCGCCTCTGGTGCACCGTGCTGCGCGGCGACGAGGAGAGCGTCGACCTCTGGCGCGGCCTCGGCGTGCCCGCGGAGCGCATCCAGCGGCTCGGACCCGACGACAACTTCTGGAGCATGGGCGTGCCCGGGCCGAGCGGTCCGACGTCGGAGATCTTCTACGACCGGGGACCGTCGGTCGGTCGGGATGGCGGGCCGGCGGTCGACAGCGAGCGCTTCGTCGAGCTGTGGAACCTGGTGTTCATGCAGTACCAGCGCGGCGAGTCGGACGAGGAGATCCTCGGCGACCTGCCCGGCCGGCACATCGACACCGGGTTGGGCCGCGACCGGCTGGCGATGGTCCTGTCGGGCGTCGACAACCTCCAGGAGATCGACGTGGTGCGGCCGACGCTGCTCGCGGTGCGCGAGGCGACCGGCCGCGACGACGAGCCGGGTGCGCACCGGCTGGTCACCGACCACGTGCGCACGGCGGTGCGGCTGATCACGACCGGTGTGCGGCCCGGCAACGAGAGTCGGGGCTACGTCGTGCGACGGCTGTTGCGCCGCGCGGTGCGCCGGCTCGTGCTGCTCGGCGTCGACGAGCCGGTGCTCGGTCCGGTCGCGGACAGCGTGACGGAGGTGCCGGGCGGCGTGGCGCGTGAGGTGGTCGAGCGCGAGGAGCGGTCGTTCCGGCGCACGCTGCGGGCGGGCAACCGGCTGCTCGAAACGGAGCTCGCGCGGGGACCTCTGCGCGGGGAGACGGTGTTCAAGCTGCACGACACGTACGGCTTCCCGGTCGATCTCACCGTTGAGATCGCGCGGGAGTCCGGTGTGTCCGTAGACGTCGACGGGTTCGAGCGGCTGATGCGGTCGCACCGCGAGCGCAGCCGCGCGCATCCGCCTCGCTAGTAGATGTTCTTCGCGTAGTCCGGGCCGTAGTGCCGGTCGAGCTCCGCCAGGGTCTCGGCCGGCCGCTCGACTTCTTTGATCAGGACGGCGCGGCGGGGGAGCACGTCGGGCTGCCAGGTCTCCGGCTTCCACAGCTCGGAGCGCAGGAACGCCTTCGCGCAGTGGTAGAAGATCTGTTCGATCTCGACCCGCACGGCGAACGCCGGCCGGTGTCCCTTGACGATCATCTCGTCGAACCAGGGCGCGTCGGACACGATGGTCGCCCGCCCGTTGATCCGCAGCGTGTCGTCACGGCCGGGGATCATGAAGATCAGCCCGACGTGCGGGTTGTCGATGATGTTGTGGAACCCGTCGGCGCGCTTGTTGCCGGGCCGTTCCGGTATCGCGATGGTCGTGTCGTCGAGCACCAGCGCGAAGCCGGCCGGGTCGCCCTTCGGCGAGACGTCGCAGGTGCCGTCGGCACCGGACGTGGCCACCAGCACGAACGGCGAGGCGGCGAGCCAGTCGCGGTCGCGCTGGTGCAGTTCCTTGCGGTCCTTCTCGAGCACGCGCTTGCCCGGCTGGCCGAGCAGCGCCCGCAGCTCTTCGTGAGACGTCACCGTGGTCATTCGCCCTCCCCATGGGTCGAGTCCGCCGCTGACACTATGCGATTGCGGCAAAGACCCTCGCGACCGGTTTCTGAGCGGTTTCATATGAGAGGAGGTTTTCAGCCGATTTGGGGGCACTGGTGCAAGACGCGGCATACATCCTGATCACGATCGCGCTGTTCGTCGCGCTGGCGATCATCGTGCGCCAGGTCGAACGCCTATGAACGCGATCAACCTGGCGGGGTTGGTCATCGGCTTCCTGGTGATCGTCTTCCTGGTGCTGGCGCTGATCTTCCCGGAGCGCTTCTGATGTCGACGACCATCGCCGGCGTCTTCTTCGTGCTGTCGCTGGTGCTGTTCGTCGCGCTCGCGTACCGCTACTTCGGCGACTACCTCTACCGGGTGGTCAGCGGCACCCGGCACTCCGCCGTCGAGCGGCTGGTCTACCGGCTCGTGGGGGTCAACCCGGCGGGCGAGCAGAGCTGGCCGGTCTACGCCCGCAGCGTGTTCGCCTTCTCCCTGTTGTCCCTGTTGTTCCTCTACGGCTTCACCCGGCTCCAGAGCAAGCTGCCGCTCTCGCTCGGCCTCCCCGGGATGTCACCGCACCAGGGCTGGAACACCGCCGCGAGCTTCGTGACCAACACCAACTGGCAGTCGTACGCGGGTGAGTCGACGCTCGGCCATCTCGTGCAGATGTCCGGGCTCGCGGTGCAGAACTTCGTCTCGGCGGCCGTCGGCATCGCCGTGTCCGTGGCGCTCGTTCGTGGCTTCGCCCGCAGCCGCACCCAGGCGCTCGGCAACTTCTGGGTCGACCTGACCCGGATCACCCTGCGGGTGCTGCTCCCGGTGGCCGTGGTGGGTGCGATCGTGCTGATCGCCGGGGGTGTGGTCCAGAACCTGTCCGGGGGCACGGATGTCAGCACAGTGGCCGGCGGGACCCAGCACATCCCTGGCGGGCCGGTGGCCAGCCAAGAGGTGATCAAGGAGCTCGGCACCAACGGCGGAGGCTTCTACAACGCGAACAGCGCGCACCCGTTCGAGAACCCGACGCCGTGGACCAACTGGATCGAGATCTTCCTGATCCTGCTGATCCCGTTCTCGATGCCCCGGGTGTTCGGCCGGATGGTCGGCGACAGGCGGCAGGGCCACGCGATCCTCGCGGTCATGGCCGTGCTCGCGGTGGCCAGCGTGATCCTGGTCAACACGTTCGAGCTCCTGCACAACGGCACGGTGCCGCACGCGGTCGATGCGGCGTTCGAGGGCAAGGAGGTGCGCTTCGGGATCTCCGACTCGGCCACGTTCGTCGCGGCGACGACGCTCACCTCTGCGGGGGCGGTCAACTCGTTCCCGGACTCGTACACGGCCCTGGGCGGGATGGTCCCAATGGTCAACATGATGCTGGGCGAGGTGGCGCCGGGTGGGGTCGGATCGGGCCTCTACGGGATCCTGATGCTGGCGGTCATCACGGTGTTCGTGGCGGGGTTGATGGTCGGCCGCACCCCGGAGTACCTGGGCAAGAAGATCTCCGCCCGCGAGATCAAGTTCGCGTCGCTCTACTTCCTGATCACGCCGGCGGTGGTGCTGATCGGCATGGCCGTCGCGATGGCCACCAAGAACCGGGAAACCATGCTCAACGTCGGTCCGCACGGTTTCTCCGAGGTGCTATACGCCTTCACCTCGGCGGCGAACAACAACGGCTCAGCGTTCGCGGGCATCACGGTCAACGACCAGTGGTGGGACACGGCGACCGGCCTGTGCATGGTCATCGGCCGCTTCCTGCCGATGGTCTTCGTGCTCGCGCTGGCGGGCTCGCTCGCGCGCCAGCGCCCGGTGCCGGCATCGGCCGGCACGCTGCCGACCCACCGTCCGCTGTTCATCGGCCTGGTGGTGGGGGTGGTGGTGGTCCTGATCGCCCTGACCTTCCTGCCGGTCCTCGCCCTCGGCCCGCTGGCCGAAGGCCTGTGAGGCGGCCATGACAGCGGTGGCTCCTTCGGTCGAAGCACCTCGGCAGATCGGTGGTGGGTTGCTCGACCCGCGGCAGCTCTGGAAGTCGTTGCCTGACGCGCTTCGCAAGCTCAACCCCGCGACGCTCTGGCGTAACCCGGTCATGTTCATCGTGGAGCTCGGGGCGCTGTTCACCACCGCACTGTCCATTCAGGACTCGTCGACGTTCGCGTGGCTCATCACCGTTTGGCTCTGGCTCACCGTGATTTTCGCGAACCTGGCCGAGGCCGTGGCCGAGGGGCGGGGCAAGGCGCAGGCCGCGACCCTCAGACGCGCCCGGCAGGAGACCGTCGCCCGGCGGCTGGTCGACTGGGCGCCCGGCCAGAGCGCGCCGCGCGAGGAGACCGTCGACGCCGTGGAGCTTCGGCAGAACGACGTCGTGGTGGTCGAGGCCGGGCAGGTGATTCCCGGCGACGGGGACGTGGTCGAGGGCGTGGCCAGCGTCGACGAGTCAGCGATCACCGGTGAGTCGGCGCCGGTCATCCGCGAGTCCGGTGGCGACCGCAGTGCCGTCACCGGTGGCACCCGGGTGCTCTCCGACCGGATCGTCGTCAAGATCACGCAGAAGCCCGGCGAGAGCTTCATCGACCGCATGATCGGGCTCGTCGAGGGCGCGTCGCGGCAGAAGACGCCCAACGAGATCGCGCTCAACATCCTGCTGGCCGCGCTCAGCATCATCTTCCTGCTCGCGGTGATCACGCTTCAGCCCGTGGCGATCTTCTCTAAGGCGTTCCAGGGTGCCGCGCCCAACACGTTGACCATCAACGAGCACGGGGTCACCGGGATCGTGCTGGTCTCGTTGCTGGTCGCGCTGATCCCGACCACGATCGGGGCGCTGCTGTCCGCGATCGGCATCGCCGGCATGGACCGGCTGGTGCAGCGCAACGTGCTCGCCACCTCCGGGCGCGCGGTCGAGGCCGCCGGCGACGTCAACACGTTGCTGCTCGACAAGACCGGCACGATCACCCTCGGGAACCGGCAGGCGACCGAGTTCCTTCCGGTCGGCGGCGTCGAGGCCTCCGAACTGGCCGACGCGGCACAGCTGTCCAGCCTGGCCGACCAGACCCCCGAGGGGCGGTCGATCGTGGTGCTGGCGAAGAACCGGCACGGGCTGCGCGAGCGCGACGAGGGCGTCGTACCCTCCGCCGAGTTCGTGCCCTTCACCGCCGAGACCCGGATGTCCGGCGTGGACCTGCCGGGCGACGGCGCCACCCCGGACCGGCGGATCCGCAAGGGAGCGGCCGCGGCGGTGATGCGCTGGGTGCGGGAGAACGGCGGTCACCCGACCGAGGAGGTCGGTGGCGTGGTCGACGGCATCTCGGCCACCGGCGGCACGCCGCTGGTCGTCGCGGAGCACGTCGCGGGGCAGCCGGCCCGGGCGCTCGGCGTCGTGCACCTCAAGGACGTGGTCAAGGCCGGCATGCGCCAGCGGTTCGACGCGATGCGGCGGATGGGCATTCGCACGATCATGATCACGGGCGACAACCCGCTGACCGCGCGGGCGATCGCCGAGGAGGCGGGGGTCGACGACTTCCTCGCCGAGGCCAAGCCCGAGGACAAGCTGGCGCTGATCCGTCGCGAGCAGGAAGGTGGCCGGCTGGTCGCGATGACCGGCGACGGCACCAACGACGCTCCAGCCCTGGCGCAGGCCGACGTCGGCGTCTCGATGAACACGGGCACGTCGGCGGCCAAGGAAGCCGGCAACATGGTGGATCTCGACTCGGACCCCACGAAGCTGATCGAGATCGTCGAGATCGGCAAGCAGCTCCTGATCACCCGGGGCGCGCTGACCACGTTCTCGATCGCCAACGACATCGCCAAGTACTTCGCGATCATCCCGGCCATGTTCGCGGTGGTCTACCCGACCCTCGACGGCCTCAACATCATGCGGCTGAGCTCACCGGAGTCGGCGATCACCTCGGCGATCATCTTCAACGCGCTGGTCATCGTCGCGCTGATCCCGCTCGCCCTTCGCGGGGTGCGCTACCGCCCGAGCAGCGCGTCGTCGTTACTGGGCCGGAACCTGCTGATCTACGGCCTGGGCGGAATCGCCGCACCGTTCGCCGGCATCAAGGTCCTCGACATCGCGATCGTGCAGTTCATCCCGGGGATCTCCTGATGCGCCTACCCAACTGGCTCGGCCAGCACATCGCGGCGTTCCGGGCTGTGCTGGTCTTCACGGTCGTGCTCGGCATCGCGTACCCCCTGCTGCTCGTCGGGATCGGGCTCATCCCGGGTCTGCACCATCGGGCCACGGGCTCGCTGGTCGACTCGGGTGGGCGCGACGTCGGCAGCAGCCTGATCGGGCAGAGCTTCGTGGACGCGGACGGCAACGGGATACCTCGGTACTTCCAGAGTCGCCCGTCGGCGGCCGGCGACGGCTACGACCCGACCGCGAGCGGCGCGAGCAACCTCGGCCCGGAGAGCATCGAGGATGCCCCCGACAAGCCGTCGCTGCTCACCCAGGTCTGCACCCGCAGCCTGTCGGTCGGTGCGCTCAACGGCGTCTCGGGCGCGCGACCGTTCTGCACTCCCGACGGGGTGGGCGCGGTGCTGCGGGTGTTCCGGCGCGACGGGCTGACCGGCCCGGCGACCCGGGTGGTCAGCGTCAACGAGACGCGACCGGCACAGCCGTTCATCGCGACCTTCGAGGGCGTGCCGGTGGAGACCGCGGTGCCGGGTGAGGACTACAGCGGGGGAGTGCTGACGCCCGTACGCGGCTCCGCGCCCCGAGACCCGGCGGTGCCCTCGGACGCGGTGACGGCCAGCGGGTCGGGGCTGGACCCACACATCACGCCGGCGTACGCCCAACTGCAGCTGCCCCGGGTCGCACGGGAGCGGGGTGCCACCGAGGCGGCCATCCAGCGCCTGGTCGACGACAACACCGCCGGGCGCTCGCTGGGCTTCATGGGCGCGAAGCGGGTCAACGTGGTGCGGCTCAACCTCGCCCTCGACGAGGAGTTCCCGGTGCGATGAGGCGTTCAGGGCGTGAGCAGCAGTTCCAGCGTGTGCTGGAGGTGGGCGGTGACCAGCTTCGCGCAGGTGTCGCCGTCGTGCCCGGCCAGGGCGTCGACCAGGGCGCGGTGTTCCGCGGTGGCCTCGGTGAGCCGCTCGGGGTGGGATTTCATCGACTCGCCGACGTACCGGGCCGTGCTGCCCTGTGCGCTGGTGACCAGGGAGAAGAGGCGCGGTGAGCGGGACGCCCGACCGAGCAGAGCGTGGAACGCCCAGTTCAGCTCCAACCAAGCGGCCGGGTCCGTCTCCCGGGCCATCCGGTCCAGCAGGTCGCCGGCCGCAGCCAGTTCGTCGGCCGTGATGTGCCGGGCCGCGCGCCGGATCGCCAGCGGTTCGAGGGCCGAGCGGATCTCGTAGATCTCGCGCAGGTCGTCATGGTCCAGGTCGTGCACGACGGCGCCGCGGTGCGGGTCGATCCGGATCAGCCCGTCGGCGGCCAGGTCGCGCAGCGCCTCGCGGACCGGGGTGGTGCTGACCGCGAGCTGGGTAGCGATCTCGGCCTGGCCAAGGTGGGTGCCGCCGGTCAGCAGGCCGCTGAAGATCGCGCGGCGTAGGGTGTCGCGGACCAGCTCGTGCGCGGTCCGCCGGTGTGGCGCGGGCGCCAGTCTCCCGAGGTCGAGCCCGTCAAGCACATCGAAGACCCTACAACCTGCACATTGCAGGGTCGATTGTGTACTACCGGAGGGACCTGACGGCCAGCTCCACCGTCGTCAGGGTCTGCTGGAGGTGCTCGAGCACGAGCTTCGCCGCGCGCTCGCCGTCGCCGTCCCGGCACGCTTCGAGCAGCCGCTGGTGGTGCTGGTTGCCGCTGTCGAGATGATCGGCGTCGGTGGCGCGCAGGGCCATGTTGACGTAGACGGCGGCGTTGTCGTCGAGGACGTTGAGAATCTCGGCGAGCCGGTCCAGCCCGGACGTGCTGTTGAGCACGCGGTGGAACTCGCGGTTGAGGGCGACCCAGCGGCCGGGCTCGCGGGTCTCCTCGAGCTCGGCCTGCAGCCGCTCCAGCATGGCGAGCTGGTCAGGAACCATCTCCTGGACGGCCGCCCGGACCGCCTCGGGCTCGAGCAGGCGGCGGATCAGGTAGATCTCGCGTACCTCGTCGAGGCTGGTCTCCCGAACGACGGCGCCGCGGTGTGCGTCGAGCCGGATGAGCCCCTCGGACGCGAGGTCCCGCAGCGCCTCACGGACGGGCGTGGTGCTGACCCGCAACCGGGTGGCGATGTCGGCCTGGACCAGACGGGAGCCCGCGGGAAGGGTGCCGTCGAGGATCGCCCTGCGGAGTGAGTCGCGGACCATCTGGTGAGCGGTGCGCCGTTCACCGGGGATGAGCTGCGCCTCCACGACCTGCTCCTTCGGGGGTGAGGCATCAGGCACAATACATTGTGCAGTATCTGCCGCTGCCGTGCGTTCTCGTCACCCGGGCCCCGCGACGGTGCGGGGCTGTGGTGACCATCGATTTGCCAAGCAGGTTATACCAATAGGCCACTTTCCGTTCGTTGGTGTATGGCTGCGCACAATGTCGGTAACTGGCTTGCGTGGCCCGGGTCCGCTGTGGAGCTTTGCTCTGCACCCATATACGCACCGCCTCGACGTCGAGGCGGTGCGTATATGGGTGCAGAGCAAAGCGCCTGGGCCGGCCCTGGGTCGGGTGTGCGGCGGTCGGGCTCGGCGCCGCCTTCGGCGGATCTTGGCCTGGACGAGCGGGGCGCGGTCGATCGCCGCGGGGTGTCCGACGTTGGGCGGTCGCGATATCTGCCGTCGCCTGCGGCGCCGCCGCGGTGCGGTGACGTCGGTCAGCGGAGGGCGCCGGCGACGCCCGTCGGGAGTTTGGTCAGGAGGTCCCACAGGTCCGGCCGGGTGCTTGCCGCGGCCGCGATCACCGGGTCGGTGACCGCCAGGAGGGCCAGGTGGCGGGCGGCGTGGGCGGCCACCGCATCCGTGTCGACCGACGGTGGCGATGGCGCCAGGGCCGCGTGGCCCGTGACCATGCGGTCGGGTGACAGCGGCACCGTCGCGGACGGCGAAGGGTCGGGCAGGGCCGCGTACGTCAAGACCACCGACTCCGACGCGAAGCGCCAGCTCGTCGAGTGGAGCGTCGCGCCGGGGGTGCACAGGGTCAGGCCCGACAGGTGCAGGGCCAGATCGTCCGGGTGTACGCCGGCCGGCAGCGCATCCGACACCGTGCGGTAGCGCAGCATGCCGGATGACGCCGACAGCACGACCACCTCGACGATCGTCACGTGTTGCATCCTGGCGGTTGTTGCCACATATATGCAACAACGCACCCGATAGGTTTGTCCGCGTGCCGTCCGAAAGTGAGGTCAGCCGCACGGTCGAGGCCGTCTGGCGGATCGAGTCTCCTCGTCTGATCGCCGGGCTTGCCGGGATGATGCGCGATGTCGGCGTGGCCGAGGAGCTTGCCCAGGATGCCCTGGTCGCCGCCCTCGAGCAGTGGCCCGCCGACGGTATCCCGAACAATCCCGGCGCCTGGCTGATGGCCGTGGCCAAGCGGCGCGCGGTCGACCTCGTGCGCCGCAACGAGCGCTACGCCCGCAAGCTCCGGGAGATCGGCCGCGCGCGGGACGAGACCCTGGAGATCGACGTCGACCCCGACCAGATCGAGGACGACCTGCTGCGCCTGGTGTTCGTCTCCTGCCATCCGGTGCTCGCGCCCGAGGCCCGGGTCGCGCTCACCCTGCGGCTGCTCGGCGGGCTGACGACTCCCGAGATCGCGCGGGCCTTCCTCGTCTCCGAGTCGACCGTGGCGCAGCGGATCGTGCGGGCGAAGCGGGCCCTGGCCGACGCCGGCGTGCCGTTCGAGGTGCCCGAGCCGCACGAGCGGCCGGCGCGGCTGGCCTCCGTACTCGAAGTGATCTATCTGATCTTCAACGAGGGCTATGCGGCGACCGCAGGGGACGACTGGGTGCGCCCCGCCCTGTGCGACGACGCCCTTCGGCTCGGGCGGATTCTCGCCGGCCTGATCCCCGGCGAGTCCGAAGTGCACGGGCTCGTAGCGCTCATGGAGATCCAGGCGTCCCGGCTGCGGGCCAGGGTCGGACCAGACGGCGCCGTCGTACGGCTCGAGGACCAGGACCGGGCGCGCTGGGACCAGCTGCTGATCGGGCGCGGGCTCGCCGCACTCCAGCGGGTCGACGACATCGGCGGCCCACCCGGCCCGTACGCGCTGCAAGCCGCGATCGCCGCCTGTCACGCCCGGGCGCGTACCGCACAGGAGACCGACTGGAAGCTGATCGCGGCACTCTACGACGCGCTCGCCCCGCTGGCCCGGTCGGCGGTCGTCGAGCTCAACCGGGCCGTCGCGGTCGGCATGGCCGAGGGACCCGCCGCGGGGCTCGCGCTGGTGGACGCGATCGTCGAGGCCGGCCTGCTGCGGAACTACCACCTGCTGCCGGCGGTACGCGGTGACCTGTTGGCCAGGCTCGGCCGGGACGCCGAGGCCCGGGTGGAGTTCATCCGGGCCGCGGCGCTGACCGACAACGCGCCTGAGCGCGCCCTGCTGGAGGAACGGGCTAGGGGCGGCGCACCCTGAACCGCTCGGCGTGGGCGACCTGCTCCTCGGTAATGGTGGTGAGCTCGGCCGGGTCGGCCACCCGGCGCACCTCGATCACCGCTTCCCAGTCGGCGCCCGGCGGGATCGCGGCGTCGATCGGGCAGCGCCGCGCCCACTCGATCGCCTCCTCCCGCGACTTGACGTCGATCAGGTAGAAGCCGGCGACCAGCTCCTTGGCCTCGGTGAACGGGCCGTCGACGACCGTACGCTCGCCCTTGGCGTAGATCACCCGGGCGCCCTGCGAGCTGTCCCAGAGGCCCTCGGCCGCGAGCAGCACGCCCGCCTTGGCCAGTTCGCTGTCGTAGTCGTGCATCGCCTGCACCAGGTGCGCCGGTGGCATCGCACCGGGCGGCGGGTCACCCTTGAGCAGCAGCATGAAGCGCATCGCATGTCTCCCATCCGTCATGGCCATTCTGACCGTCACCAACGCGTCGAACAGGCCGGCGGCATTTCGACAGGGAATCCGAAGTTACGACACGCGGCGCGCGGCCACCGGGAGGTCGGCCGAGATGCGGGCGGCGGCGGCGAGCAGCGGCGGCACCAGGTCGCGGCGGATCGCCTCCAGGGTCGTGCGGCTGGCGGCCGTGGAGACGTTGACGGCCGCCACGGTGCGGCCGGCGCGGTCGCGGATCGGCGCCGCCACCGCGCGCAGGCCCTCTTCCAGCTCCTGGTCGACCAGCGCCCAGCCCTGGGCGCGTACCCGGGTGAGCTCGGTCCGCAGCGCCGCGACCCCGCCGATCGTGCGGGCGGTGAGCCGGTCGAGGGAGACGGTGTCGAGGTAGGACGTCAGCTCGTCGTCGGCCAGGCCGGCGAGCAGGACCCGGCCCATCGAGGTCGCGTACGCGGGAAATCGGGTGCCCACGTTGATGGTCACCGTCATGATCCGCGAGGTAGGCACCCGGGCCACGTAGACCACGTCGGGACCGTCGAGGACCGACACCGAGGACGACTCGTTGACCTCGGCGGCCAGTGTCTCCAGGTGCACCTCGGCGACTTCGGGCAGGGACAGGCTCGACAGGTACGCGTAGCCGAGCTCCAGCACCCGCGGGGTCAGCGAGAACAGCCGGCCGTCGGTGCGCACGTAGCCGAGGTCCATCAGGGTGAGCAGGAAGCGGCGGGCGGCGGCCCGGGTGACCCCCGTGGTCGCGGCGACCTCGCTGAGGGTGAGCTCCGGGTGGGTGCGGTCGAAGGCCCGGATCACCGCGAGCCCGCGTTCGAGGGACTGCACGAAATCGGCCGAGCGCACCGCCGTCACGACGCCTCCTCGATGCCGAGTTCGATGCCGAGCTCGTCGAGCACCCGCTGGGCGGTCGCGAACGCCGTGTTCGCCGCCGGCGCACCAGCGTAAACCGCGGTGTGCAGCAACACCTCTCGGATCTCCGTAGGAGTGACACCCTGGCCGATCGCCGCGCGGACGTGCATGGCCAGCTCGGCCGTGGCGTGCTGACCGGCCAGCAGAGCGATGGTGACCAGGCAACGGGTGCGCCGGTCCAGCTCGGGTCTCGTCCACACCGCACCCCAGGCGTGCGCGGTGACGTGCTCCTGCCAGGGCGCGGTGAACGCGGTCGCGGCCGCGGCGGCGCGGTCGACATGGGCGTCGCCGAGCACGGCCCGGCGCACGGCGGCACCGTCGTCAACCATCGGTCCTCCGGGAGGCGTGTCGGGCCAGCGCGAGATCGACGAAGTAGCCGGCACTGCCGACAGGGTCGGTGGCGCCGCGCTCGGTCGGCCAGCCGGCCCGGTCGAGGTTGGCGCGCATCACATCCGGATGTACGACCAGACGCGACAGGCAGGCGCGCAGCCAGGCGGCCGCCGAGCCGACGGTGACCAGGAGCTCGCGCAGCGGCCGCCACTCGGCCTGCCAGCCGCCGGCGCCGCGCTGGTGCTCCTGCACGGCGCTGGCCAGCAGGGTGGCGACCAGGCCGGGCGCCTGCGCCGCACAGGCCAGCGTGCTGACCGCGGCCACCGGGTTGTGCTTGTGCGCCATCGCGCTGGAGCCGCCGGGCGCGTCCTCCGCGACCTCGCCGACCTCGCTCTGCGCGAGCAGCGTGACGTCGCGGGCGGGCTTGCCGAGCGCACCGGCCGCGACGCCGAGCGCGCCCGCGAGCCGGCCGATCCGGCCGCGTTCGGTGTGCCACGGCAGGTCCGGGGCCGCCAGGCCGAGTCGGCGCGCGAAGTCGGCGACGATCGCCGGGCCGGCCGGCCCGAGACCGGCGATCGTGCCGACGGCGCCGCCGAGCTGTGCGGTGAGTGCGCACCCGCGCAACCCTTCGCCGGCGTCGTCGAGGCCGGTCAGCCAGCCGGCCGCGGTCAGCCCGAAGGTGGTCGGCACCGCTTGTTGCAGCAGCGTGCGGCCGATCAGCACGGTGTCGCGGTGGGTCGCGGCCAGCGTCGCCGCGGAGTCGGCGGCGCCGTCCAGGTCGGCCAGCAGGGCCGCCAGCGCTTCGCGGACGACCAGCATGGCCGCCGTGTCGAGAATGTCCTGGCTGGTCGCGCCGGCGTGCACGTGCTCGCGCACCGCCGGGTCGACCGCTGCCCTGATCGCGGCGACGAGCGGCACGACCGGTGTGGCGTGGGCGGCCGCGGCGACGCCTAGCTCGACCGGGTCCGGCGCGAGCCCCGCGCAGGCCGCGACGATCGCCTCGCCCGCCGCCGGTGGGATCACGCCGGCCGCGGCGTTCGCGGCGGCCAGCGCGGACTCCGCCGACAGCATCGCCCGCACCCAGGCGTCGTCGGCGACCGCGGCCGGCACCGCGCCGCGGCCGAGGATGCCCGTGAACAGGCCCTCAGAATGCGAAGAAGACGGTCTCATGGTCCCCCTGCATGGTGATGTCGAAGGCGTACCCGTCGTCGGTCTCCTTCGCGATCAGCGTCGACCGCCGGACGGGGTCGACGCGGGCCAGCACGGGATCGTCGGCGTTGGCCGCCTCGTCGGGGAAGTAGACCCGGGTGACCAGCCGGTCGAGCAGCCCGCGGGCCAGCAGGCTGACGTCGATGTGCGGCGCCTGGAGGATGCCGTCCGGCCCGGGGACCGGGCCGGGCTTGACCGTCCGGATCGCGTAGCGCCCGTCGGTGTCAGTCGGGCAGCGGGCGAACCCGCGGAAGCCGGCGGTGGCGACGGCGCCGCGCGGGTCGTCGGGATGGTCGAAGCGCCCGGCCGGGTCGGCCTGCCAGATCTCGATCAACGCGTCCGGGACGGGCTCACCGGCTCCGTCGAGGACCACGCCGCGCAGCCAGAACGCACCCGGCAGGTCCTCGGCCACGGCATAAGGACCGTCCGGCCACGGCAGCCCGAGCGCGAAGAACGGCCCAACCGTCTGGGAGGGAGTCGTCATGCGTCGTCCTCCATCGGAGTCGCGTCGCGCCCGCGCAGCACGATGTCCCAGCGGTAGGCGAGCGACCACTCTGGCGTCGTGTGGTCGAGGTCGAACGCGGCGACCATGCGCTGCCGGGCGGCCGGGTCCCGCACCGAGTTGAAGATCGGGTCCTGGTCGAAGAGCGGGTCGTTCGGGAAGTACATCTGCGTGACCAGGCGCTGCGTGAAGGCGTGGCCGAACAGCGAGAAGTGGATGTGCGCCGGGCGCCAGGCGTTGTGGTGGTTGCGCCACGGGTACGCGCCGGGCTTGATGGTGACGAACCGGTAGCGGCCCTCGCTGTCGGTCATCGCCCGCCCGGCCCCGGTGAAGTTCGGGTCGAGCGGCGCGGGATGCCGGTCTCCGGCGTGCAGGTAGCGCCCGGCGGCGTTGGTCTGCCAGACCTCGACGAGGGTGTCCCGCACCGGGCGCCCGTTGCCGTCGAGCACCCGGCCGAACACTTCGATCCGTTCGCCCTGCGGCTCGCCGTCGTGCTGGCGAGTGAGGTCGTGGTCGAGCGGCCCGACCCGGTCGTGGCCGAGCACCGGACCGGTGAGCTCGGTCAGTCCTTGCGGCAGCGCGACCAACGGCTGGCGCGGGCTGCGCAGCCGGGTCGAGCCGTATTCCGGCGACTCCAGCGGGGGCTGCTCGCCCGGCGCGTGGCTCCGGTAGGGCGCGAAGTCAGGCAACGCCGCCTCCTCTCGTCGACGACCTCGTCGTCAGTGACCGCAGCGCGGTCAGCTCCGCGGCGGTGGGCTCTTCGGTGGTGCGCAGGTCGGCGCGGACCGTGAGGGGCCAGCCGGTGGCCGCACGGACCGCGTCGACCGCCACACCGGGGTGGATGCTGACCAGCGTCAGCTCGCAGGTGGCGGGGTCGGGTTCGAGCACGCCGAGGTCGGTGATCAGCCGGATCGGGCCCCGACCGCGCAGGCCGAGCGCCGCCCGGTGCCCGGGGCCGTCGCCGAAGCCGAGCGAGGTGATGAACTCCAGGCGGTCGACGAGGGTACGCGGCTTGTGCCGGACGACCACGATGGTCTCGCGGCAGGAGGCGGCGATCTCCGGGGCGCCGCCCGCCCCGGGCAACCGGACGGCTGGTGAGCGGTAGTCGCCGATCACCGTCGTGTTGATGTTGCCGCGCCGGTCGACCTGCGCCGCGCCGAGGAACCCGACGTCGACCCGCCCGGGCTGGAGCCAGTAGTTGAAGATCTCGGGGACGCTGACCACCGCGTCGGCGGTCTCGCCGAGCTCACCGTCGCCGATGGACAGTGGCAAGGTGGTCGGCTTGGCGCCGATCGCGCCCGACTCGTAGATCAGGGCCAGTTCCGGCGAGCAGGTGCGGCGGGCCAGGTTGGCCGCGGTGCTGGGCAGCCCGATGCCGACGAAGCACGAGGTGCGGCCGGCCAGCGAGCGCGCGGCGGTGACGGTCATCATCTCGTCAGCGGTCCAGGTCATGCGGCGGTCACCTCCTCGAGCCAGCGCCCGAACGTCTCGCGGTCGCGGCTGATCGGGTCCCAGGACTGGTAGTAGTCGTTGTCGCGGTCGTAGTAGCCCTGCGCGTAGGACGGGTGCGCACCGCGCGGCACCTCCGCCACCGCCGTGACCACCCAGCCCGGCAGGACCACGGCCCCCGGCTGCGGCTCGAGTTCGTCGACGATCTCCTCGACGGTGACGAGCGACCGGGAGGCGGCCAGCACCGCTTCCTTCTGCACGCCCGTGATGCCCCACATCTGCACGTTGCCACGCCGGTCGGCGCGCTGTGCGTGGATCACGGCGACGTCCGGGTTGAGAGCGGCCACGGCGGTCAGCGCTTCGCCCGTGAACGGGCAGGTGACCGTGGCGACCGTCTTGGTGTGCTTGGCGATGTCGGTGCCGACGTAACCGCGCAACACCGCGAACGGCAGCCCCGATGCACCGGCGACGTAGCGGTTGGCCATGCCGGCGTGGCTGTGCTCCTCGATCTCGATCGGCCGGGGCCAGGCGTTCTCCACCGCGTCGCGAAACCGGTGCAGCGAGCCGACACCGGGGTTGCCGCCCCACGAGAAGACCAGGCGTGCCGCGCAACCGGCGCCGATGAGCTGGTCGTAGACGATGTCGGGAGTCATCCGGATGAGCGTCAGGTCGCGGCGCCCCTGCCTGATGATCTCCTGGCCGGCCGCCACGGGGATGAGGTGCGTGAAGCCCTCCAACGCGACCGCGTCCCCGTCGTGGACCAGCTCCGCCACACCCTCGGCGAGGCTGACGAGTTCGGCCATGCGGCTCCCAGTCTGTGCGCTATGCGAACAATCGTTCACCAGCCAGCCTAGGAACCGGGAGCCATGAGCGTCAATAATGACAAGCATTGACTTCTAGTACGGCGCGGACCTAGGTTTCCCGTTGTACATCTGTGCGCTATCCGAACACTTGCCCTCTCCGCTCACCCCTGACGTGGATGGAGTTCCGATGCGACGCCCCTTGCTCGCCCTTGTCACCGCCGTGGCGCTGCTCGCCACAGCCGCCTGCGGTGACTCGTCCGACGACACTCCGGCGGCCGGTGGCGCCGCCGCACCCGACAAGGTCAACGCCGGCGTCATCGCGATCCTCGATGTCGCGCCCATCTACCTCGGCAAGGAGAAGGGCTTCTTCAGCAAGCGCAACATCGACCTGACGCTGACGACCGCGCAGGGCGGCGCCGCGATCGTGCCGGCCGTGCTGTCCGGCGAATACCAGTTCGGCTTCAGCAACGCGGTCTCGCTGTTGCTGGGCAAGTCGAAGAACGCCCCGCTCAAGGTCGTCTGCAACGGCAACAACTCGACCGGGGTGGACGACGACTTCGCCGGACTGTACGTCAAGCCGGACAGCGGCATCGCGTCGCCGAAGGACCTGGCGGGCAAGACCGTCGCGGCCAACACCCTCAAGAACATCGTGGACACCAGCGTGCGGGCCTCGGTGAAGAAAGACGGCGGCGACCCCAGCCAGGTCAAGTTCACCGAGCTTCCGTTCCCCGAGCAGGTCGGCGCGTTGCAGGCGGGCCGGGTCGACGCCATCTTCGTCGTCGAGCCGTTCCAGCAGGCCGCGCTCGCCGCCGGGATGAAGAAGATCGCCTCCAGCTACGTGGACGCGGCGCCGAACCTGACCGTCGCGATGTACTTCACCTCGACCAAGCTGATCGGCGAGAACCCCGACCTGGTCAAGCGGTTCACCGAGGCGATGAAGGAGTCGCTGGCCTACGCCGACTCGCACGGCGACGAGGTGCGCGACATCATCGGCACGTACACCAAGATCGAAGAGCCGGTGCGGGCCAAGATGACGTTGCCCAAGTGGCCGTCGGAGATCAACACGGCCTCGATCGACGCGCTGGCCCAGGCCGCGGTCACCGACGGGCTGCTGACCGAGAAGCCGGACGTCGCGGGGCTGCTTCCCTGATGGTCGCTGTCGCGGCGCGCACGTCCCGGGTGACCGGCCGACGGTTCCGGTCGGTCACCCTGGGCGTGCTGGGCCTGGTGGGGTTCGCGCTGGCGCTGGAGATCGGGCCGCGGGTCGGCGTCGTGCCGATCGAGTTCGCGCCGCCGACGAGCCAGATCCTGGTCTCCATGGGCGACCTGCTCGGCGAGGCGTCGTTCTGGACGGCGCTCCTCGACACGCTGCGCACCTGGGCCCTCGGGCTGGGCATCGCGATGGTGGCCGGCGTCGTCGTCGGCGTGCTGCTCGGCTCGCTGCCGATCGTGCGGGCGGCCACCGCGACGACAGTCGAGTTCCTCCGGCCGATTCCCTCGGTCGCGCTGATCCCGCTGGTGATCGTGCTCTACGGCCCGACCGTCAAGTCGACCCTCGTGCTCGTCGTCTACGCGGCGTTCTGGCAGGTGCTGATCCAGGTGGTGCACGGCGTCGCCGACGTCGACCCCGTCGCCCGGGACACCGCGCTCGCGTTCCGGCTGGGCCCGTGGGCGCGGGTGCGCTACGTGGTCTGGCCGACCGCGTTGCCCTACGTCATCACGGGTTTCCGGCTGGCCGCCTCGGTCGCGCTGATCCTGACCATCACCGGCGAGCTCGTCATCGGCTCGCCCGGGATCGGCAAGGAGATCGACACGGCCCAGCAGAGCAACGCGGTGCGCACCGTGTACGCGCTGATCGTGGTCACCGGCATCCTCGGCGTGCTGGCCAACCTGCTCACCCGCTTCGTCGAGCGGCGCGTGCTCTCCTGGCACCCGTCGACCCGTGGCGAGGAGGTGGTGGCCGCGTGAAGCTCCTCGTCCGCGTACTCCTGCTGATCGGCCTGCCCGTCGTGCTGCTCGCCGCGTGGTGGTTCGGCTCGGCCGGGAGCGAGGACTTCTACCGACCGTCGCTGGAGTCCATCGTGGACGCGTTCGCGCGCACCTGGACCTGGGACATGTTCGCGCAGCAGGTGTTCCCGTCGCTGTGGCGCCTGCTCGTCGGCTACCTGATCGCGGTGCTGCTCGGCGTCGCGCTGGGCGTGCTGATCGGCACCTACCAGTCGGTGCGGGCGCTGCTGGAGCCGGTGCTCGAGTTCCTGCGCGCGTTCCCGCCGCCCGTGCTGGTGCCGGCCGCGATCCTGCTCGCCGGCATCGGCGACCGCACCAAGATCCTGGTGATCGTCTTCGGTTGCGTCTGGCCGGTGCTGCTCAACACCATCGAGGGTGTCCGCGGCCGCGACGAGGTGCTCAGCGACACCTGCCGCAGCTACGGCATCACCGGGACGCTGCGCCTGCGCCATCTGGTGCTCCGCGCGGCCAGTCCACAGATCATGACCGGCGCCCGGCAGGCCCTCCCGCTGGCCATCATCCTGATGGTGATCAGCGAGATGATGGCCGCCAACGAGGGCCTCGGCTTCACGGTTCTGCAGTTCCAGCGGGGTTTCCAGATCCCCGAGATGTGGAGCGGCGTGCTCCTGCTCGGCGTGATCGGCATCGTGCTCTCCCTGCTGTTCAGACTGGCCGAGCGGTCGCTGCTCGGCTGGTACCACGGCCAACGAGCGGGACAACGGGAGTGGTGATGCTCGAGGTCAAGAACCTGCACAAGGTGTACGACGGCCACGGCCGGCGGGTGACCGCGGTCGGCGACCTGACGTTCTCGGTGCCGGAGGGCCAGTTCACCTGCGTCGTCGGCCCCTCCGGCTGCGGCAAGACCACGCTGCTGCGGGTGATGGCCGGCCTCCTGCCGGCCACCTCCGGCGAGGTGCGGGTGCAGGGCACGCCGGTCACGGCACCGCCGCGCGGGCTCGCGGTCGTCTTCCAGGAGTACGGGCGCAGCCTGTTCCCCTGGCTGCGGGTGCGCGAGAACGTCGAGCTTCCGCTCAAGGCGCAGGGCATGGCCCGCGACAAGCGCCGGGAGCTGGCGACCGAGGCGCTCGCGGCGGTCGGACTGTCCGATGCGCACAGTGCCTATCCGTGGCAACTGTCCGGCGGTATGCAGCAACGGGTGGCGATCGCGCGGGGCATCGCCTACCAGCCGCGGGTGCTGTTGATGGACGAGCCGTTCGCGGCCGTCGACGCGCAGACCCGGGCCGACCTCGAAGACCTGATCCGGTCGGTGTGGCAACGGTTCGGCGTCACGCTGCTGTTCGTCACGCACGACATCGACGAGGCGGTCTACCTCGGCGAGCGGGTGATCGTGCTGTCCGCGTCGCCGACCACGGTGGCACAGGACCTGGTAATCGACCTGCCCGCGTCGCGCGACCAGCTCACGACTCGATCAGACCCGCGGTTCACCGAGCTGCGCGGTCAGGTCTACGCCCAAATCCAGAAGGTGAAGGCCCCGGCATGACTTTCTTCGACCCCGAGCTGTGGAACGGCAGAGTATTCACGGGCGACTGGACCCCGCCGGCCGGCGGGACGACCGAGATCTTGGAGAAGGCGACCGGCGGGTCGCTCGGGCTTACCGGCGTGGCCGACGGCGGTGACGTCGCCGCCTCCGCGGCTTCCGCGGCGGCCGCGCAGCGCGCCTGGGCGGCGACCTCGTTCGAGGAGCGCGCGGCCGTGCTGCGTAGGGCCGGCGCGCTGATCGAGGCCAACGCGGCCGAGTTGCGCGACTGGGTGGTCCGGGAAACCGGCGCCGTGCCGGGCCTCGGCGACTTCGCGGTCGGCGTGGCGACCCAGGAGTGCTACGAGGCGGCCGCACTGGCCCACCGGCCGCTCGGCGAGATCCTGCAGAGCAACCAGCCGCGGCTGAGCCTGATCAAGCGCGTGCCGGTCGGCGTGGTCGGCGTGATCTCGCCGTTCAACGTGCCGCTGATCCTGTCGATCCGTTCGGTCGCGCCGGCGCTCGCGCTCGGCAACGCCGTGGTGCTCAAACCGGACCTGCGTACCCCGGTCAGTGGTGGGTTCGCGATCGCCCGGGTCTTCGCCGAAGCTGGGTTGCCGCCCGGTCTGCTGCACGTGCTGCCCGGCGGCGCCGAGGCGGGCTCCGCGCTGGTCGCCGAGCCGTTGGTGCGGGTGGTCTCGTTCACCGGCTCGAGCGCGACCGGCCGGCGGGTCGCCGAGCTCGCCGCGCGCCACCTCAAGCGGGTCCACCTCGAGCTCGGCGGCAACTCGGCGCTGGTGGTGCTCGACGACGCCGACCTGGACCGCGCGGTCTCCGCCGGCGCCTGGGGTTCGTTCCTGCACCAGGGCCAGATCTGCATGACCGCCGGGCGGCACCTCGTGCACGAGCGGATCGCCGACGACTACGTGGCCGCCCTCGCCGAGCACGCCGACCACCTCCCGGTAGGCGACCCGTTCACCGGGCAGGTCGCGCTCGGCCCGCTGGTCGACGAGGGCCAGCGCGACAAGGTGCACGCGCTGGTCAACGCGACCGTCGACGCCGGTGCCCGGCTGGTCGCGGGCGGCAAGCACGAAGGGCTGTTCTACCGGCCGACAGTGCTCGACCAGGTGCGCACGGACATGCCGGCGTACGCGGAGGAGGTGTTCGGTCCCGTCGCCCCGGTCGTGCGGTTCAGCAGCGTCGACGAGGCCGCCGCGCTGGCCGCCGACTCGCCCTACGCGCTCTCGCTGAGCATCCTGACCGGCGACGCGATGCGTGGCCTGGCGCTCGCCGAGCGGATCCCGAGCGGGATCGTGCACATCAACGACCAGACCGTCAACGACGAGGCGGTGGCACCGTTCGGCGGTGTCCTCGACTCGGGCACCGGTGCGCGCTTCGGCGGCGCCGGCAACCTCGACGCGTTCACCGAGCAGCGGTGGATCACGCTGCGCGGCGAGATCCCGGCCTACCCGTTCTAACCCGAAAGGTGCTTGAGATGACCTTGCGCGACACGCCGCCGTTCCGGGCCGACCACGTGGGCAGCCTGCTGCGCCCCGACCGTCTGCTGAAGGCGCGTGCCGACCGGGCGGCCGGCACGATCTCGGCCGAGGAGCTGCGGGCCGTGGAGGACGACGCGATCCGCGACGTGGTGCGGATGCAGCGCGACGTCGGGCTGAGCTCCGCGACCGACGGGGAGTTCCGCCGCACGTCGTGGCACATGGACTTCATCTACCAGCTCGGCGGCATCCACTCGACCGACGAGAAGATCCGGGTGCACTTCCACAACAAGGAGGGCGACCTCGACTTCACCTCGGCGGCGCTGGCGGTCGACGGCCCGGTTCGGCTGGAGAAGACCATCTTCGGCGACGATTTCGCGTTCCTCAACTCCACTGTGGAAGACGGTGTGACGGCGAAGCTGACCATCCCGTCGCCGAGCATGGTGCATTACCGGGGTGGCAAGGCGTCGATCGACCCGGCGGTCTATCCCGACGAGGAGCAGTTCTGGGCCGACCTGTCGGCCGCGTACGCCGCTCAGGTCACCGCCGTCGCGCAGCTCGGCTGCCGCTATCTCCAGCTCGACGACACCAGCCTCGCGTATCTGAACGACCCCGAGCAGCGCAAGCAGCTCACCGAGCGGGGCGACGACGCCGAGCACCAGCACCTGCGCTACATCAGGCAGATCAACGCGGCGATCCAGGACCGGCCGGCCGAGCTGTCGGTGACCACGCACATGTGCCGGGGCAACTTCCGGTCGTCGTGGGCGGCCGAGGGCGGTTACGACTTCGTGGCCGAGGCGCTGTTCTCGGAGCTCGCGGTCGACGGCTTCTTCCTGGAGTTCGACGACGAGCGCTCCGGCGGCTTCGCTCCGCTGCGGTTCGTCCCCCCGGGCAAGATGGTCGTGCTCGGTCTGGTCACCACCAAGAACGGTGCGCTGGAGTCCAAGGACGCGCTGAAGCGGCGCATCGACGAGGCGAGCAAGTACGTGCCGCTGGAGCAGCTCTGCCTCTCGCCGCAGTGCGGTTTCTCGTCGACGGTCGAGGGCAACGTGCTGAGCTATGACGACGAGGTGGCCAAGCTTCGCCTGATCGTCGAGACCGCGGCCGAGGTGTGGGGCTGACCGTGTTGGAGACGCGCACGCAGGTGGGCATCGTGGGTGCCGGCCCGGCCGGCCTGGTGCTCGCCCACCTGCTGCGGTCGCGCGGCATCGACTGTGTCGTGCTCGAGCGCCAATCGCGGTCCTATGTGGAAGCCAGGATCCGGGCCGGCGTGCTCGAGCACGGCACGGTCGACCTGCTCACCTCGCTCGGGCTGGCCGACCGGCTGCACCGCGAGCGGATGGTGCACCACGGCATCGAGCTGCTCTTCGAACGAGAGGCTCACCGGATCCCGCTGTCCGAGCTGGCCGGGAGGGAGATCACCATCTACGGGCAGCACGAGGTGGTCAAGGACCTGATCGCCGCGTGGGAGGGCCCGTTGCACTTCTCGGTGTCGTCGGTGTCGTTGTCGGGACTCTCCTCGTCGGCACCTGTCGTGTCCTATGTGGATTCTGATGGTGTGGCGCGTTCTCTGCGGTGCGACGTGATCGCGGGGTGTGACGGGTTCCACGGCGTGTCCCGGCCTTCGGTGCCCGACGGGGTGCTGACCGTGCACCAGCGCGACTATCCGCACGCGTGGCTGGGCATCCTGGCGGAGGCACCGCCCTCGTCGGAGGAGCTGATCTACGCGCACAGCTCGCGGGGCTTCGCCCTGCACAGCATGCGCTCGCCGTCCGTCACCCGGATGTACCTTCAGGTGCGGCCCGACGAGGACCTGGGCTCGTGGCCGGACGAGCGGATCTGGGACGAGCTGCGGACGCGGCTCGACCGCTCAGACCCTTCCTGGGCGCTGGCTTCCGGGCCGATCCTGGAGCGGTCGGTCGCCGCGATGCGCAGCTTCGTCGTGTCGCCGATGCGGTACGGCCGGCTGTTCCTGGCCGGCGACGCCGCGCACATCGTGCCGCCGACCGGGGCGAAGGGCCTCAACCTGGCGGTGGCCGACGTCAAGGTGCTCGCCGACGCGCTGACCTCCTGGTACGCGACCGGTGACGAGGCCGGGCTCGACGCGTACTCGGAGACCTGCCTGCGCCGCGTCTGGCGGGTCCAGCACTTCTCCTGGTGGATGACCTCGATGCTGCACCCGACCGGCGACGACCCGTTCGATCTGGCGCTCCAGCTTTCCCAACTGCGCTACGTGACCTCGTCGCGGGCGGCGGCCACCTCGCTGGCGGAGAACTACGTCGGCTTCCCGTTCCTGTGAGGGGACGGTTCGCCACCGCCGCCTGGCTGGCCGCGGTCCTGTTGGCCGCGGTCAACCTGCGCCCCGCCATCGCGTCCGTGCCGCCGATCGTCGACGCGGTCCGCGGGTCGTTCGGGCTGTCCGCGTCGGCGGCCGGTGTGCTGACCGCGGTGCCGGTCGTCTGCATGGGGTTGTTCGCGCCGGCCGCGGCCTGGGCGGCAGGGCGTTGGGGCACCCGGCGCACGATGGCGCTCGCGCTGGCGCTGCTCACCGTGGCGACGGCCGTGCGGCCGCTGACCGGGGTCGGGCTGCTCTATGCCGCGACGGTGTTGGTCGGCGTGGCGATCGCGGTGGGTGGCGCGCTGATGCCCGCGCTGGTCCGGGACCGTTTTCCGGAGCGGGTCGGGCCGGTGACCGGGCTCTACACGACGGCGTTGATCTCGGGCGCGTTGATCGGGTCCGGCGGCACCGAACCGCTGCGCGCCGGGTTGGGCGGGTCGTGGCGGGCCGCGCTGGCTCTCTGGGCCTTGCCGGCCGGTCTCGCCTTGCTGGTCTGGCTGATGGTGCGGCCGGCCGCGGCGCCCCGCCGCGTCTTTGTCAGCTCGGGCTGGTCGCCGTGGCGGGACCGGGGCGCGTGGATGGTCACGCTCTACATGGGCGGACAGTCGCTGCTGTACTACGCGCCGCTGGCCTGGCTGGCCGCCCGCTATACGGAACTGGGCTGGTCGGCCGCCCGAGCGGGTGGGTTGTTGGCGTTGTTCAGCGCGACCCAGGTGGTGTCGGCGCTGGTCGCACCGGCGCTGGCCCGGCGCGACCCGCGGCCCGCGATCGTGGTCGGCCTGCTGGTGGCCGTCGGTTGCCTCGCGCTGATCGGCGTGTCGCCGCTGAGCGCGCCGGCGCTGTGGGCGGCGCTGCTCGGCATCGGCGTGGGTGCGAACTTCTCGCTCGCGCTCACGGTGGTCGGGCAGATCGCGCCGACACCGGCGGACACCCCGCGGGCGTCGGGGATGGCGTTCTTCGTCGGTTATCTGCTGGCCTCGCTCGGGCCGGTCGCGGTCGGGTTCCTGCACGACGTGACCGGCGGCTTCCGGGTGCCGTACCTGATGCTGGTTCCGCTCGGGTTGGCCACTCTCGTTTTCGGGGTGGCCGCAGGCACGGCCGTGGTCCGTCGTGTCGCTAGTTCCACACGGTGAGGCCGATGGCCACTCCGGCGGCCGCCGCGCCGAGGCCCGCCGCGATGCTCAACCCCGCGTAGCCGACGGCCCGTTTCGGCGCGCCCTGCTCCAGCAGGCGTACGGTCTCGAAGCCGAAGGTGGAGTACGTGGTCAGCGCGCCGCAGAAGCCGGTGCCGACGAGGGCGTACACGCCGGTGGTGGTGGCCGTGCCGCCGGTGACCAGGCCGAGGATCAGCGAGCCCACGACGTTGACGGTGAGCGTGCCGAACGGGAAGCGGCCGCTGTGCAGCCGTTGGATCGCGCGGTCGGCCAGGTAGCGCGCGGGCGCGCCGACCGCGGCGCCGATCGCGATGAACAGCAGCGTCACGCGGTCACCAGCCAGGTGACCATCCGGGCGACGGTCATCCCGGCGAAGACCGCGACCAGGGCGGCGGCCAGCGTGGCCAGCAGGTAGGCCGCGGCCGTGCCGGGTGCGCCGGCCACGATCAAGTTCCGGATCTCCACCGAGTACGTGGAGAAGGTCGTGTAGCCGCCGAGGACCCCGACACCGAGGAACGGGCGGAGCAGGCGTTGCCTGGTGAAGATCTCGGTGACCAGCACCATGAGCGCGCCGATGAGCAGGCAACCGGTGACGTTGATGACAAAGGTAGCCCAGGGGAAACTGCCGGGTGGAGTGGGCCAGACGTGGCCGATGCCGTAGCGGGCGAGCGCGCCGAGGGCCCCACCCGCCGACACCGACACCACCACTGGCCAGTGTGTTTCCGTGCGCTGAGCGGGTATGCCGAGGTCGATGTCCGAGTCGACGGGCAGCAGGTGCGGCTCGCGTGCCATGGACCCATGATCCCAGCGGGAATGTCGTACCCGGCGGTTAGAACGGACGGGACACGTACCCGCCTACGGAGGAGTGCCATGACTTCCACCCTGTCGGCACAGGTGAACGGCCCGGTGCTGGCCGCTTACGACGAGGGCTACGCCGACGAGGTCGCCGCGTGGAACACCGGTGCCACGCACACCCCGGATCTCGTCGTCGGGGCGACATCCGCGTCCGATGTCGCCACGGCGATCCGCTATGCCGGCGACCACGGGCTGCACGTCCATGTCCAGGGCACCGGGCACGGCGCCGAGTCGTCGATCACCTCGGGGTTGCTGATCACGACCCGGCGGCTCGACGGGCTCGTCGTCGACCCGCAGACGCGCACCGCCACGATCGGCGCGGGCCAGCAGTGGGGTGCGGTGGTCGCGGCCGCCGCCGAGCACGGGCTGCTGCCGATCGCGGGCGCGGCGTCCACCGTGGGCGTGATCGGCCTGTTGACCGGCGGCGGCCTCGGCCCGCTGGTCCGCAGCCACGGCTACGCGTCCGACTACGTTCTGGGCTTCACGGTGGTGACCGGTGCGGGCGAGATCGTCTCGGCCTCGGCGACCGAGCACGCCGACCTGTTCTGGGCGCTGCGGGGCGGCAAGTTCGGGCTGGGCGTCGTGACCGAGGTGCGGGTCCGGCTCGTCGAGCTCGCCCAGCTCTACGGCGGCGCGCTGATGTTCGACGCGGCCGACATCGAGCCGGCGCTGCGGGCCTGGGTCGACTACACGGCCACCGCCGACGACCAGGTGTCGACCAGCGCCGCGATCATCCGGATGCCGCCGTTCCCGGAGATCCCCGAGGCGCTGCGCGGGCGCACGCTGCTTTCGCTGCGGTTCGCCTATCCGGGTCCGGTCTCGCAGGGTGCGTCGCTGGCCGCGCCGTTGCGTGCGGCGGCGCCGGTCTATCTCGACGCGTTGGGCGAGCTGCCGGCCGGCCAGATCGCGCGCATCCACAACGACCCGACCGAGCCGGGCGCGAGCCAGGTCTACGGCATGCTCCTCGACCCGATCGACCAGGACTTCGCGACGGCGTTCCTGGCCGCCTTCGGGCCGTCGGTCGACTCACCGTTCGTCTCGGCGGAGCTCCGCCACCTCGGCGGCGCCGCGGCACGCGACGTCGAGGGCGGTTCGGCGGTGGCGGGCCGCGACGGGTCGTTCGCGTGCTCGCTGGTCGGCGTGCGCCCCGACTTCTTCGAGAAGGTGCTGCCCGACGCGGCCTACGACTGGCGCGAGGTGGCCGGGCCGTGGCTACGCGACGACTGCAACGCCAACCTGATGGGCCTGCCGATCACGGCGGAGCGGCTGGCAACCATGTGGTCGGAAGGCGCCAACACCCGCCTCGGCGAAATCCGTTGGCGCTACGACCCCGACGGGGTCCTGGCCAAGCCGGCCTGACGGCCGGCCCGCGCCGGCAGCCCGCCCTGCCGGGCCGCGCCACCAGGCGGGCGTTTGTCCAGACCGGACGAGCCAGCTCGGCAGCCGAGAGGGGGCGGTGCGGGCCGTGCCGGGTCGTGCCCAGCGGCCGTGCCGGGCCGTGCCCAGCGGCCGTGCCCAGCGGGCCGTGCCGGGTCGTGCCCAGCGGGCCGTGCCGGGTCGTGCCCAGCGGGCCGTGCCGGGTCGTGCCCAGCGGGCCGTGCCGGGACGT
>NZ_JBFAPY010000001.1:931615-1273210 GCF_040676915.1 Asanoa sp. NPDC049475
TGGTCGTGCCCAGCGGGCCGTGCCGGGTCGTGCCCAGCGGGCCGTGCCGGGTCGTGCCCAGCGGGCCGTGCCGGGTCGTGCCCAGCGGGCCGTGCCCAGCGGCCGTGCCGGGCTGGCACGCCTGCCGGGCACGGCCGCGGTTGGCCGGGACGGCTGTGGGCCGCCGGGCCGGGTGCCGTCAGGCTGGCAGGAAGACCTGTGGTTGGCCGGGAAGCTCGTGGAAGCGGCGCAGCCCGGCCGTCCCGGAAAGGATGCCTCCCCAGGCGGCGTAGGGAGGGTTGGCGGTGTCGAAGCCGCTCTGCACGAGGGTGAGCCGGGTCTTGCCCTCCGAGCCGGCCAGCTCCCAGGTGCCGACACCGGCCGGTCCGAAGTCGATCGAGAAGCGTGCGTCCGGCACCAGCTCCAGGATCTTGGCCGGGTTCGGGTTGGCGTCCAGGCCGCCCATCGCGAACCGGCCGCCCTCCCACGGCTCGATGCCGACCGGGAAGCCGAACCACTCGCTGGCCTGCTCGGAGTCAATCAGCGAGGCGAAGACCCGGTCGACCGGCGCGGCGACCTCGAACTCGGCGCGTAGGTCCTGCGCCGTGAAGTCGACCTTCGGCGTCAGGGCGCGACCCTCCAGGTGGTCGACGAGGTTGGCGACCGACAGCGCCCAGAAGGTCTGGAGGACGCCACGGATGCTGCTGCCGCTCATCATCTCGGCGAAGTCGAAGTGGCTCTGGTCGACGGCGATGATCGTGCTGTCCTCGCTCTCGGCCTCGAGCGCGATGTCGGCGGTGGTGTCGACCCCGTCCAGGCGCCAGGTGAACGCCACCCCATGCTCGTCGGCTCGGGTCGGACGCTGGTGCGGCGCATCGCCCTCGGGCGTGTAGCGGCCCCAGAACGCGTAGCGGTGCGGCAGGTCGACCTCGGCGTGCTCCGCGAGCCACACGCGCAGCTCGGCGGCGTCGGTCAGCGCGTGCCGTACCTGCTTGATCGGGGCGTTGACGCGGGCCTTGGCGATCACGGTCATCGTTCTTCTCCCTTGGGATAGCAGGCCACGGCGAGTTTGAAGGCGTCGCCTTCGGCACCGCCGTAGCGCGTGAACAGCTCTTGCAACGTCGACTGAAGGTCGTCGAGGAACTCCTGCCGCCGCTCGGGGCGGATGTGGATCTCACCGGAGACGCCGATCGACGGCAGCTCCGGCGCGGTGCGGTCGAGGGCGCCGATGTCGGCCTGCACCTCTTCCATCAGGTCGAGCAGGTAGCCGAGGCTCAGCTCGTCCTGGGCCTTGCGCAGGCCGATCCGGCCGACCAGCCGCGGCGACAGCCAGTAGGACCGCGCCTGTGCCTGGTAGATCCCCTCGCTGATGCCGCGCACCTTGCGCTCGGACACCTGGGTGACCAGGCCGGCGTCGACCAGCCGCTTGACGTGGTAGTAGACGCGCTGCGGCGTCTGGCCGAGCTCCGCCGCCACCTCGGTGCACGACCGGGGCTCGGCGAGTTGCCGCAGCACCTCGATGCGCTGCGGCTTGAGCAGTGCCTCGGCCTGCTCGATCTGCTCCAGGTACAGGACGTCTCTCATAACGAAAACAAGTCTTTACGTAAAAACAGATTTTGTCAATCAGGGTCTGATGGATCGACTGCGCGTCTGACCTGCGGGTTTTTTGCTAATTAGTCGGATTGGTGATGTGAAGAGTTCTTATGGTGAATCCGCACCCTCCAACGTGACGCCCGTGCAGGGCGTGGTTCGTGAGGAGTAGCCCATGTCCAGACGCGCCACCCTCGCAGCCATCGCTGCGGTCGCCGCCGCGGTGGGGTTCGGGGCCGCGCCCGCTGTGGCGGCGCCCGGCCCGACGGCCACGACCGGCATCACCTTCCAGATCACCGCGGGCGGCCTGACCATCACCGCGGGCGGCCTGACCATCACCGCACCGGGCAGCGTCAGCCTCCCCAACGGCGTATCCGGCGGGACGATCAACGGAGACATCGGCCCGGTCCAGGTCATCGACCAGCGCGGTCTGCTGGTCGCGGCATGGACCGCGACCGTCTCGTCGACCGACTACACCACCGGCGGCGGCACGGCGGCCGAGACGATCCCGAACTCCGCGGCCATCTACACCCCCGGTCTTCCGACGGCGACCACCGGTGTCCCGGTCCCGGTGGCCGGCCTGCCCGGCACGCTGGCCTCGCCCCGCACCGCGTACACCGCCACGGCGGTCGGCTCGAACTCGGTGACCTGGAACCCGAACCTGTCGATCGCCATCCCGGCGGCCGCGGTGGTCGGCACCTACACGGGAACGGTGACCCATTCGGTGGCGTAACCGGATGACGCACCTGGTGATGGCGATCGCGGCGCTGGGGGCCGCGGTCGTCATTCCGTCGCCTCCGGCCGCCGCGGCGGCCGAGGACGGGCAGGTGGGCATCCGGTTGCTCGAAGCGCCAGTGGCACGGCGGGACGACCCGCGGGCACACATGTACATTGTGGACCATCTCGCGCCCGGCATGCGGATCAGCCGACTCTTTCGAGGTCATCAACAAGACGGACGAGCGACGGGAGTTCGACATCTACGCCGGCTCGGCGAGCCTCCAGAACGACGAGTTCGTCTACGGCAAGGACCGCGAGACCAACGAGCTCAGCTCCTGGGTGACGTTGTCGAAGAACAAGGACACGCCGGACCCCGGCGAGACCGTCCAGATCGAGGCGACCGTCGTGGTGCCCAAGCAGGCGTCGCGAGGCGAGCGGTACGCCGTGATCTGGGCAGAGACCCGCGCCGCGCCGGACAAGCACGGCAACATCGGCGCGATCCGGCGTGCCGGGATCCGGATCTACCTCAGCGTCGGCCCGGGTGGTGAGCCGATCTCCAGCTTCGGCCAGGTCACCGTCTCGCGGGATGACGACGGCGTGCCGCAGATCTCGACCCTCGTCCACAACACGGGCGAGCGCGCGCTGGACATCAACGGCACGCTCAACCTGGAGGACGGGCCGGGCAGCATGCGAGCCGGCCCGTACAAGCTGGCCACGGTGACCACCCTCGCGCCCGGCGCCAGCGGCATCGTGGTGGCCGCCCTCGACGCGAAGCTGCCCGACGGCGCCTGGCGGCTAGAGCTGGACCTGGCCAGCGGCACGGTCAAACGCCATCTCGACCTAGCGGTCACGCTCCAACCGCCCGGCCTCAGCATGGTCGCCACGGTGATCGAGAACTGGTGGGGATGGTTCGGCGCCGGTGGCGCCGCGCTCGTGGCCATCGCCTTCGCGGCCCTGCTCCTCGTGCGGCGCCGCCGCCGCCGGCCGGCCGCGGCCGTCGCGTACCGGCCCCGGCACCTCTGACCGCGAAGCCCGGGGCCGGTCACGCGGCCCCGGGCAGGTTCCGCTGCATCAGGATCTCGTCCGGGTCCTCCTCGTTGGGCCCGGCGTCCCGGAAGCCGGCGCGTTCGTAGAGGCGGCGGGCCGGCGCGTTGTCCCTCCGCACCGCGAGCCTCAGCGAGGTCGCGCCGGACTCCGCCGCCCACGCGACGATCGCGGCAACGAGTGCGTCACCCACCCCACGGCCGCGCCCGGCCGGACTGACCCAAACAGAGATGATCTCGACGGTGTACGGGTCGGTCGGCACCCCGGTAGCCATCCCGACGGCCTCGTCACCGAGATAGGCCACGAGATCCCGGGCGCCGGGAAGACGCAACCGGTCGCGCCACCTCTCCTCCGCCGCGCCCTGCCAGTCAGCCAACTTGGACCCGAACGCATAGGGTGCCTCAGCCAAGGCAGCGAGCCGAAGATCCCGCCAAAGCTTCCAGTCGTCGTCGGACAAAACCCGAAGATCCACCATGCCGAGCAGGATGCCGGACCCACCCGACCACCGCCAACGGGTTAAAGCGGCCCGCGCAGCGGGCGATGCGCGCCCGGCCGCAGGGGTATCGCCGGTCGAGCGGCCTTGGCCGTTTCCAGCGGGTGGGGCGTTGGCGAGTTGCGCGGGTGTGGGCGTAAGCGGCCTGATCGGTTTCGACCGGCGGCGTGTGGGTGGCGGGGCGCGGGGGTCACCTCGGCCGCCTGGCGGATGGAGGCGAGCGGCGAGCGGAGCCCGTGGGAGGCGTCGGCGACGAACCGCTGCTGGCGGTCGCGCGCGGTCTGGCCGGTTGAGCGGCCTTGGCCGGCGTTCTGCGTGGGCGGGCGTGGGCGGTAGAACGGCCCTGGCCGGCATTTTGCGTTTGGTGGGCGTACGACGGCCTTGGTCAGGTTCTGCGTGGGTGGTTCCGGCGCGAAGCCAGTCAAGCGACCGCCGCCGGTTCCGAGGGCTCGCTCGCGCTTGTAACGGGCGCCGGTGCGCGCAGTCGGCGCACGCGAGGTGCCGTCAGCGCCCCCGCGGTGGCCAGCAACACCACGGCGGCGCAGCCCCACAGGGCAGGGGACGCGCCGGTCAGTGCGGCGATCGGACCCGCGACCAGCAGGCCAAGTGGTGCGAACGAGAGTGACCCGAGCAGATCCCACGAGCTGACCCGGGACAACGCGTCGGACGGCACCTCGCGTTGCAGAGTCGTCGACCACAGAACCCCGAAGATGTCGCCCGCCACGCCTGCCAGGAAGGCGCCGGCCACCACGACCAGCAATGGCGCCGCGCCGGCGAGCAGCGCCATCGGCAGGGCCGCGGTCGCCGTAATCAGCACCGCGACCAGGATCGGGCGGCTTGGGTGCACGCGGACCGCGATGCCGACTCCGAGGAACGTGCCGGCCGCCTGGGCCGCGGTGATCGCCGACCAGGCCGGTGCGCCGCCGAGCCGTTCGACCGCGAGCAGGGGGCCGAAGACCCCCACGTACGCGTTGATGGCGGCCACGACGAAGCCGTACTGCGCTGTCACCGCCCACAGCCACTGGCGCGACGAGAACTCACGCCAGCCGCGGCGTAGGTCGGACCAGGCGGTCGAGCGTGCCCGCTGCGCGGTGGCCGGCGTGCGGATGCCGGCGATCAGCGCCGCGGACACGAAGAACGACGCCGCGTTCAGGGCCACCGCCCAGCCCGCGCCGACCAGCGCCACCGTCGCGCCCGCCAGCGACAGGCCCAGGATCAGCCCGAGGTTGAAGCCGATGCGGAGCAGGCCGTTCGCGCTCTGCCGCCGCGCGGGCGGGACCAGGTCCGGCACGACACCGTCGTACGCCGGCAGGAACAGGGCACTGGCCACCCCGGCGAGCGCGGCGAAGACGCTGACCGCGGCCAGTGGCGCGTGGCCCGACAGGAACATGACGGTGAGGACCGTCCAGGCCACGCCGGCGAAGAGCTCGGCGGCGAGCAGCACGCGGCGGCGTGGAAAGCGGTCGCCGATCACGCCGCCGGCCAGGATCAGCACGAGCTGGGGGAGGGCCTGGCAGGCCAGCACGATCGACAGTGTCGTGGGTGAGGAGCCGGGCAGCGCCAGGACCGCGAAGGCCAGCGCCACCCGGCCGAAACCGGTGCCCAGCACGGAGATCGTGCGAGCGGTGAACAGGAGGGCGAAGGGCCGATCGGCCAGCAGGGCACGCATCGGCCGGGAACTCTAGTCCACCGTGTAGAGGTGGTGGGTGACGCCGGAGCGCAGGACGTCGCACTTCTCCAGGGTCAGCCGGAGCTGCGGGCCTTCGGCAGGGAACAGCCGCTGACCCACACCTACGACCAGAGGGTGGACCAGCAGGCTGAGGCGGTCGACGAGGCCGGCGGCGAGCAGAGCGCGGACCACGGAGATGCTGCCGACCACCGAGATCGGCCCGCCGGGGCCGGCCTTGAGCTCGGCCACGCGCGAGGTCAGGTCGCCCTCCGGGAGCAAACGCGAGTTGCGCCAGGCCAACGACGGCCGCGTGCGGGACACCACGACCTTGGCAGGTCGGTTCATCGGGCCGCCGATCGGGTCGTCGTCGGGCAGGGCGGCGAACGCGCCGGCGAAGCTGTCGTACGTGACCCGGCCGAGCAGCAGCGTGTCGGCCGGCTCCGACCAGATGGCCTGCATCATCTCCTCGTCGACGTACGGCATGTGCCACTTCTCCGGCGACTCGACGACGCCGTCCAGCGAGACGAACTGACCCACGGTGATCGTGCGCATGGTTGCTCCCAGCGAACCCAGGGCGGCCGTTCCGCCCGACACCCACACCGCGATCGGCGGGATCGGATTTCGACACGGACCGGCTAGATTTCTCGGAATGCGCTTCCTGATGACGTTGAACGCCCCGACCAGACCGCCGGATCAGGAGCTTTTCGCCGAGATGGGCAGGTTCGTCGACGAGCTCTCCAGGGCCGGCGTGCTGATCGCCACCGGCGGGCTGGGCCTGGAGGGCACCCACGTCTCGTCCCGCGGCGGCAAGGTGACGATGGTCGACGGTCCCTATCCGGAGACCAAGGAGACGATCGTCAGCTTCGCGCTGGTCGAGGTGGCGTCGAAGGACGAGGCGCTCGCGCTGTCGCGGCGGTTCTTCGGCATCGTCGGCGACGGCGAAGGCGATCTGCGCCAGGTGTTCGGTCCGGAGTAGCCATGGATCCACGGGCCACCGTCGAGTCGGTCTGGAAGCTCGAGTCGGCCCGGATCGTCGCGGCGCTGACCCGGTTGGTCCGCGACGTCGGGCTCGCCGAGGACCTCGCACAGGACGCGCTGCTCGCCGCGCTGGAGGAGTGGCCGGCCAAGGGTGTCCCGCCCAACCCGGGTGGCTGGCTGATGCTCACGGCCAAGCACCGGGCGATCGACCGGCTCCGCCGCGACGACCGGCTGCGCGCCAACCTGGCCGAGCTCGGCCGCGCCGCGGAGCACGAGCGGCAACCCGGCCCCGACGAGGCCGACGAGGACATCGAGGACGACGTCCTGAGGTTGATCTTCATCGCCTGCCACCCCGTGCTGTCCCGCGAGTCGAGCGTCGCGCTCACGCTCCGGATGATCGGCGGGCTGACCACGGCGGAGATCGCGCGCGCGTTCCTCGTGCCGGAACCGACGATCGGCCAGCGGATCTCCCGCGCCAAGCGGACGCTCGGCGAACGGAAGATCCCGTTCGAGGTTACCCCGCCCGACGAGCGCACCAGCCGGCTGGAAGCCGTCCTCGAAACGATCTATCTGATCTTCAACGAGGGGTACGCCGCGACAGCGGGCGACGACTGGATGCGTCCTGCGCTGGCCGAGGAGGCGATCCGCCTCGGCCGGATGCTGGCCGGGTTGACGCCGGACGAGCCCGAGGTGTACGGCCTGGTCGCGCTGATGGAGCTGAACGCGTCGCGGATGGCGGCCCGGCTGGGTCCCGGCGGCGAGCCGGTGCCGCTGCTGGAGCAGGACCGCGGCCGGTGGGACCAGGACCTGATCCGCAGCGGGTTCGCCGCCCTGCTGCGGGCACAGCGGTCCGACGGCCCGTACGTGCTCCAAGCCGCGATCGCCGCCAGCCACGCGCGGGCACGGACCGCCCAGGACACCGACTGGGAGAGCATCGCCGGCCTCTACGAGCTGCTGGTGCGCCGCACCCCGACCCCGGTGGTCGAGCTGAACCGGGCCGTGGCGGTCGCGATGGCCTTCGGCCCGGAGCGCGGACTGGCCATCGTCGACGCGCTGGCGGGCGAGCTACCCGACTATCACCTGCTGCCGGCCGTCCGCGGTGACCTGCTGCGCCGGCTCGGCCGGGACGCCGAGGCCCGCACCGAGTTCGCCCGCGCGGCCGAGCTTGCCCGCAACGCCAAGGAGCGTGACGTGCTCCTGGCGCGTGCCGCGATGTAGCCGGAATTTCCCATCAGTACATCCACATGTATCGACATGTTGGGGCCGATCGGGTCGACTGTTCCTCGTGAGCGGACACGAACACACCCACGAATCTGACCACCACCACGGCAGCAGCCTCACCAGGCGCGGCCTGCTGGCCGGTGCCGGCGGCCTGGTCGTGCTCGGGGCGACGCCGGGCAGCGCACAGGCCGCCCGCGTCCAGGTCGCGCCCGGCCTGGCCGCCGGCGCCGACCGGGCATCCCGGATCACCCAGGGCACCACCCTGGTCCACGGCGACCTGCACAACCACACCTTGATGTCCGACGGCGACGGCAACCCCGACCTCGTCTTCGGCTCGATGCGCGATGCCGGCCTCGACGTCGCCGCCCTGACCGACCACACCACGCTCTTCGCCATCGAAGGGCTGAGCAAGTCGGAGTGGAACCGGGCCGGCGCGCTCGCCGACGCCGCCAACGTGCCGGGCACCTACACGGCCCTGCGCGGGTTCGAATGGAGCCACCCGCTGCTCGGGCACGCCAACGTCTGGTTCACCAACAACTTCGCCGACCTGGGCGGCGCCAGCAGCATGGGCCGGTTCTTCAACTGGCTCGCGGGCTCCGGCGGCATCGCGGGGTTCAACCACCCCGGCCGGGAGATCCTCCGGTTCGACAACTTCACCTTCAACGGTGGCGTACGCGACCAGATGGTCAGCATGGAGATCTTCAACCGCGGTGACGACTACCTGTTCGACGGCTGGTCCGACACCGGCTCGTCCCCGTTGGTGGCCTGCCTGAACGCGGGCTGGCGGACCGGCATGGTCGGCGTCACCGACGAGCACGGCACCAACTGGGGCTTCCAGGAGGGGCTGGGCCGGGCGGGGCTCTGGGTCACCGGCAACACCCGCAACGAGGTCCTCAACGCGATGCGGGCCCGGCGGTTCTTCGCCACCCGGGTCAGCGGCTTCCGCCTGGACGCCACCGCGTCCGGCGTGCGGATGGGCGGCGTCCTCGGCATCACCTCGGGCGACGTGCGGTTCGCGGTCGACCTGGACCGCGGCCCGGAGTGGCTCGGCAAGCCGCTGCACATCCAGGTGCTGCGCCCCGACACCCGGGCGCCGAGGGTGGTCGACGTGATCGAGACGACCGCCGGCGCGGTCGCCGAGTTCACCGTGCCGTTGAACGTGGCCGACGGCAACTGGGTCGTCCTGCGGGTCTCCGACCCGAGCCGGCCGAACCCGTCGCCGGGTCCGGCCAACCACCCCTGCAACGACTTCGGTGTCGCGTACTCGAGCCCGTGGTGGCTCCAGCCGTAGCTGTGCGGTGCCGGCCGGCCCGCTGATCTGGCCAAATGCCACCCGTGGCAGTTGTTGGGAGGCAAGAATGAGAGCGGTGGACTAGTGCCGTCGTGATGCGGGGTTCACCGAAGACCAGGGTTTCCCCTGGGAGGCATCGATGGACACTCTGGTCATCGTCGTCATCGTGACGGCACTGGCCTTTGATTTCACCAATGGCTTTCATGACACCGCCAACGCGATGGCCACCTCGATCGCGACGAAGGCCCTGCGACCGCGGGTTGCCGTCGCCATCTCGGCGGTGCTCAACCTCGTGGGCGCGTTCCTCTCGGTCGAGGTCGCCAAGACGATCTCCAGCGGCCTGGTCGACGACGCGAAGATCACCCCTGCGGTGATCTTCGGTGGCCTGGTGGGCGCGATCCTCTGGAACCTCGTCACCTGGCTGGTCGGTCTGCCATCGAGCTCCTCCCACGCGCTGTTCGGTGGCCTGATCGGCGCCACCTGGATCGCGGCGGGTGGTGATGCGGTGAACTTCGGAACGGTCGTGACGAAGGTGATCGTCCCGGCGATCGCCTCGCCGATCATCGCCGGTGCGGTGGCCGCGACCGGAGTGTTCCTGCTCTACAACATCACCAGACGGGCGGCCAGACGCCGGACCAGGGAGGGTTTCCGGCACGGGCAGGTGGTCTCGGCGTCGCTGGTGTCGCTGGCGCACGGCGCCAACGACGCGCAGAAGACCATGGGTGTGATCACGCTGGTCCTGATCACGGCCGGCGTGCTGGGTGCGGGCAGCGGGCCGCCGCTCTGGGTGATCTTCACCTCCGGCCTCGCCATCGCGCTCGGCACCTACTTCGGCGGGTGGCGGATCATCCGTACCGTCGGACACCGGCTCACCAAGATCGAGCCGCAGCAGGGCTTCGCCGCGGAGACCAGCGCGGCGACCGTCATCCTCGCGTCGTCGCACCTCGGCTATCCGCTCTCGACCACCCAGGTCACGTCCGGCGCGGTGATCGGCTCCGGCATCGGCAAGAAGCTCTCCGAGGTCAAGTGGGGCGTCGCCGGCCGGATCGCGATCGCCTGGGGCCTGACCCTGCCGGCCGCGGCCGCGATCGGCGCGCTGGCGGGCCGGGTCGCGATCAGCGGGACCCCCGGCGTGCTCATCGTCGCGGGAGTGCTGGTCGCGTTGGCCACGACGTTCTACCTGCTGTCGCGGCGCAACAAGGTCGACAGCCACAACGTCAACGACGAGCCCACCGCGCCGAAGCCACGGTCGAAGGCCGCGGTCACCTCGAGGTACGCGCGATGAACGTTCCCTGGCGAGACCTCGGCACGGTCATGATGGTCGCCCTGTTCCTCGGCGGCGGTGTGATCGTGCTCTACGCGATCGGCGTCCGGGTGCTCAGCCCGGCGAGCGCTGACGGCGAGTCCGCGGGCCGCCCGACTCCGCTACGGATCGCGATCACCAGCCTGTGCTTCGCCGTCTGCGCGGCGGCAGTGGGATACGGGATCTATACGTTGCTCTAACAGCGGGTGGTGCGAGCCTGGCCGCACGGATACCGTGAAGGCGCCGAAACGCGGCCGACCCGGAGGTATCCCCGTGGGTACGGTGCTCGTCACCGAGCGCGACCAACTCGGCGTCGTCGTTGTCGAGATACACGGCGACGTAGGTGCCACCGACGCAGCCGACCTGCGGGCGGCGCTGGTGCGCGCGATCCGTCACACCGACTCGACCCGGGTGATCGTCGACCTGCGCGGAGCCGGGCACATCGAGCCCGAGGGCATCGGCGCAGTGGTCGCCGGGGCCGATGTGGCCAGCGACAGCGGCATATCGATGACGGTGCGCGAGGCCGCGCCCGACGTGGCCGAGCACCTGCTGGTCGCCGGGTTGCCGCGCGCCCAGGTCAGCCCGGCCGCGCGCGTCTGACCCGCATACCACCCCGGCATCGGGGTAGGAACAGGTCATGCGGACCGTGGTGGAGCGTGAGCGCAAGTTCGAGAGCCCCGACGGCTTCCGGATGCCGGACCTCTCCCGCGACGGCATCGCCGAGCTCGACGAGCCGGCCCTGTTCAAGCTCGACGCGACCTATTACGACACCCCCGAGCTGCGGCTGACCCGGGGCGCCCTGGCCCTGCGTCGCCGCACCGGCGGTGCCGACGCGGGCTGGCACCTCAAGGTCGGCGCCGCGGGTGGTGCCCGCACCGAGCACCAGCGTGCGCTGACCGGCGCCAAGACACCGCCGCGCGATCTCATGCGGCTGGTCCAGGCCGCGAGCCGAGGCGCGCCGGTGGAGCCGGTGGCCCGGATCGAGACCCGGCGCCGGGAATGGCGGCTCCTCGGTGCCGACGGTGCCGTGCTGGCCACGCTCGCCGACGACGCCGTGGTCGGTCACGACCTGGTCGACGACCGCCGCGTCGCCTGGCACGAGATCGAGGTGGAGCTCGTCGACGGCGACGAGGAGCTGCTCGACGCCGTCGAGCGGCGGCTGCGCAAGGCCGGCGCCCGACCAGGGTCGCCGGCGAAGATCCACCGCGTGCTGGGAGAGCGGCTCGGCGCGCTCACCGCGATCGACGCCGGCGCGGCCACGCCGGTGCTCGCCTACGCCGCCGCCTACCGGGACGACCTGGTCGCACATGAACCGGCGGCGCGCGAGGGCGACGTCGACGGGGTGCACGACATGCGGGTGGCGGTGCGCCGGTTGCGCAGCACGTTCCGCAGCTTCCGCAAGCTCTGGGACGCCGACCAGGTCGACGCCGTGCGCGCCGAGCTCAAGTGGCTGGGCGAGCAGCTCGGTGCCGTCCGCGACGCGCAGGTGATGGGACCTCGGCTGGCCAAGGCGGTGCGTCGGGAACCGGCCGAGCTGGTCCTCGGGCCGGTCGCCGCCGACCTGAGCGAGCGGTTCGCCGCGGACGAGGCCGCCGCGCTCACCCAGCTGCGCCGGGCGTTGAGCTCGCGCCGCTACGCCACCCTGCTGTCCACACTGGACGAGTTGGTGGAGACGCCGCCGGCGGTCGAGGTCAGCCCGCGCTGGGTTGACCGGCGGATCCACAAGGCGGTGCGCCGGGCCGACAGGCTGCTCGACACGGCGCTGGAACGGCAGGCCGAACGCGGTGTCGGCGACGACGATCCCGCGCTGCACGAGGCTCGCAAGGCGTACAAGCGCGCTCGTTATGCGGTCGAGGTCCGCAAGGTCGCGGGCGACAGGAACGCCCGCAAGCTGGTGCGTGGCCTCAAGGGTCTGCAGGACCTGCTCGGCGACCACCAGGACTCCGTCATCACCCGGCAGGTGCTGCGCGAGACCGGCGTCCGCGCCTACGGCCGCAAGGCCAACACCTTCACCTACGGCCTGTTGTACGCCGAGCAGGTCGCGCACGGCCGCGCGCTGGTCCGTGAGCTGCCCGCCGCGCAGGCCAAGGCCCGGCGTCGGAAGCTGCGTCGCTGGCTTCGCTAGACCCGCGTGGCCAGGGCCAGGAATCGGTGGTCCGCGTCGTCGTAGCGGTCGAGTCGCCAGCCGGCGGCGGCCGTGGACGCGGCCAGGGGACCACGTGACAGCGGCTCGTCGGCGCGGATCGGCCGGCCGTGCCGGGCGGCGAGCGCGACCCGTCCCGACGGATGGAAGATCACCAGCCGCCCACCGGGCCGGGTCACGCGGGCCAGTTCGCGCAGGCCGTCGGTCGGGTCGGGGAGGTGGGCGACCAGACCGGCCGCGAAGACCCCGTCGACCACCGCGTCGCGCAGCGGCAGGCGGCGGGCGTCGGCCAGCGACAGCGTGGCGGCCCGTCCGCGCGCCACGGCCAGCATCTCCGGTGTGATGTCGACACCGAGCACCAGCCCGGCCGGGCCGACCGCGGCCCGCAGTGCCGGCAGTGCCCGGCCGGTGCCGCAACCGACGTCGACCGCGGTGCCGCCGGCCGGCAGGTCCGCCTCGGCCACGGCGGCCGCGTAGGCGGGGAGGTCGTCACCGAACTTGGCGTCCCAGGTGGCCGCGCGAACGGCGAAGAAGGCCCGGCTCTCCAGCAGGTACCACCGGGTGCGGTCCGCCAGCCGTCGGTCGACGTGCCGGATGACCGGCCAGTCCGGGTCGTGCAGGTCGATCACGACGTCGGCCTGGTGCTCGGGGCCGTCCGCCCGGCCCGGCACGAGGCGCAACCAGACCAGCGCGTCGGGTCTTCGCGACCGCCAGCTCGAGCCGGCGGTCACCGTGACCCGCGGGTCGAGGGCCTGGATCAGCCGGTCTGCCACGAGCGCGTTGCGCTCACCGGCACCGTCGACCACCACCGTCGCCGGCGCCGCCGGGAGCAGATCGACGAGGTTGTCGATCATCTCTTGCCACCTGGTCACTGTTCCATCTTGCAGTTGCTGGCTTATTCTGGCCAGTGGCTGGGGAGGATGCCAACCTGGAGCCTGGTTTTTCATCGCATCTGCGATGCCTGAGACAAGGGAGGTGTCCGTGCGGGCACGTTGGACCAGCATCGTCCTGGCCGCCGTCACCGCCGCGAGCCTGACCGCGTGCGGCAGCTCCGACAAGGCCACCATCGGCGGCGGTGCCGGCGGGGTCTCCGGTCCGATCACCGTGTTCGCCGCCGCGTCGCTGACCGGCTCGTTCACGCAGATCGGCAAGGACTTCGAGGCGGCGAACCCGGGCACGACGGTGACGTTCAGCTTCGCCGGCAGCTCGGCCCTGGCCACCCAGATCAACCAGGGAGCGCCGGCCGACGTGTTCGCGTCCGCGGCCCCGGCCAACATGAAGACGGTCACCGACGCCGGCAACGCCGACGGCACGCCGCAGAGCTTCGCCAAGAACCAGCTCGTCATCGCGGTGCCGAAGGGCAACCCGCAGAACATCACCACGCTGGCCGGTCTGGCTCAGCCGAGGGTGAAGGTCGCGCTCTGCGCTCCGCAGGTGCCGTGCGGCAACGCCGCCCAGAAGGCGCTGCAGGCCGCCACCGTCACCGTCACCCCGGTCACGCAGGAGCAGGACGTGAAGGCGGCGCTGTCGAAGGTGACCCTCGGCGAGGTCGACGCCGCCCTCGTCTATCGCACCGACGCCAAGGCCGCGGCGGCCGACATCGACGGGATCGAGTTCCCCGAGTCGGCCGGCGCGATCAACGAGTATCCGATCGTCGTGCTCGAGAACGGCCCGAACACGGCAGGCGGCCAGGCGTTCGTCGCGTACGTGATGTCCGAGCCGGCCAGGAAGGTCCTGACGGACGCCGGCTTCCAGGCGCCGTGAGAGGTCGCCGGGCGCCGGTGGCGCTGGCCCTCCCCGCGGTGGTCGGCCTGCTGTTCCTGGTGCTGCCGCTGGTCGGCCTGCTCTACCGGGCGCCGTGGAGCACCCTGCCCGAGCGTCTGACCGAGCCGGGCATCCTGAGCGCGCTGCGGCTCTCGCTGCTGACGGCGACCATCGCGACGCTGGTCTGCCTGGTGCTGGGCGTGCCGCTGGCCTGGTTGCTGGCCCGGGTGTCGTTCCCTGGCCGCCGGATCGTGCGCGCGCTGGTGACCGTGCCGCTGGTGCTGCCACCCGTGGTCGGCGGCGTGGCCCTGCTGCTGGTGTTCGGCCGGCGGGGGCTGATCGGCGAGTGGCTCGACAGCACGTTCGGGATCACCCTGCCGTTCACGACGGCCGGGGTCGTCCTGGCGGAGGCGTTCGTCGCGATGCCATTCCTGATCATCGCGGTCGAGGGCGCGCTGCGCGGCGCCGACTCCCGCTACGAGGAGGCGGCGGCCACCCTCGGCGCCGGGCGCTGGACGACCTTCACCCACGTCACGCTCCCGCTCGTGGCGCCGGGAGTGGCCGCCGGTGCGGTGCTCTGCTGGGCGCGGGCACTCGGTGAGTTCGGTGCGACGATCACCTTCGCGGGCAACCTCCCGGGGCGGACCCAGACCATGCCGCTCGCGGTCTACCTGGCGCTCGAGACCGACCTGGAAGCGGCCATCGTGCTGAGCCTGCTGCTGTTGTTCGTGTCGGTGGTGATCCTTGCCAGTTTGCGCGACAAATGGATCTCGACCTCATGACCCTGCTCGACGCCCGGCTCGTCGTCGACCGCGGCACCTTCCGGCTCGACGCCCACGTGCGGATCGCGGCGGGGGAGGTGCTCGCGCTGCTCGGGCCCAACGGTGCCGGGAAGTCCACTGCCCTGCGGGCGCTGGCCGGGCTGGAGCCGCTGACCGCCGGGCACGTCACGCTCGGCGAGCGGGTCCTGGACCGTCCCGACAGTCGGGTGTGGACGCCACCCGAGCGTCGTCCGATCGGCGTGGTGTTCCAGGACTACCTGCTCTTCCCACACCTGTCGGCGCTCGACAACGTAGCGTTCGGCCCCCGGCGGCACGGCGTCGACCGGCGCCGGGCGCGGGCCGAGGCGGCGCGGTGGCTGGCCCGGGTGGGCCTAGGCCCGTTGGGCAAGCGCAAGCCGCGGCAGCTCTCCGGCGGTCAGGCACAGCGCGTGGCGTTGGCTCGAGCCCTGGCCACGCACCCGGAGCTGCTGCTGCTCGACGAGCCGCTGGCGGCGCTGGACGCGCGTACCCGGCTGGACACCCGGGTCGAGCTGCAACGCCACCTGGCCGAGCACCCCGGCGCGACGCTGCTGGTCACCCACGACCCGCTGGACGCGCTGGTGCTCGCCGACCGGCTGATGGTCATCGAGGACGGCGCCGTGGTGCAGGAGGGCGACGCGGCCGCGGTGACCGCCCGGCCGCGCACCGACTACGTCGCCCGGCTGGTCGGGCTCAACCTCTATCGCGGGAACGCGTCCGACCACGGGGTGCGGCTCGCCGACGGGTTCACCCTCGCGGTCACCGACCGGGTCAGCGGCGAGGCCTTCGTCGCGTTCCGGCCATCGGCCGTGGCGATCTACAGCGAGCGCCCGGCCGGCAGCCCCCGCAACGTGTGGGCGGCGACGGTCGGTGGCATCCAGCGGCACGGCGACAACCTGCGGGTGGTGCTGCACGGCCCGGTCGAGGCGGCGGCCGACGTCACGCCGCCGGCCGCCGCGGAGCTCGGCCTGACGCCCGGGCAGCAGGTCTGGGCGGCGGTCAAGGCGACGGAGACGCACGCCTATCCGGCGTGAACCAGCTCGCGTGCGGGTCTTGCCGGCCCGCTGGGCAGGTCGCGAGCGGTGCGGATCGGTCCGATCAGGAGGATCAGGCCGGACGCCACCGCCGCGAGCATGCTCAGCCAGATCGTGGGTCGCAAACCGAGGGTGGCGCCGAGCGCACCGCCGATCACCGCACCGAGCGGGATCGTGCCGTAGTTGAGCAGCTGCATGCTCACCGTGACCCGGCCGAGCAGGTGATGCGGCACGTACGTCTGGCGGAAGCTGCCTTTGACCACGTTGCCGGCGCTGACGCCGGCGATCAGCACGGCGACGCCGGCGACCGCCAGCGCGAGCCGTGGCCCCCGCTCCGCCAGCGGCAACAGCAGGCCGCACGGTGTCGCCAGCAGGTTGCTGGCCAGGAGGGCGCGGGCAGTCCCGAGGCGGCGACCGAGCGCGCTGCCCGCGGCCGCGCCGAGCACGCCGCCGAGGCTGGTCGCGGCGACCAGGCCGCCGACGACGCCGGGTGCCACGCCTACCTCGCGGACGAGGAACACCACCAGCACGGACTGGTAGCCGATCAGCGCGAGGTTGCTGACCGCGCCCCACACCGTCAGCACCCGCAGGTACGGGTCGCCCGCGACGAACCGCAGTCCCTCGGCCACCTCCGCCTTGAGCGACCGGCGCGGTCCACTATGGAGCTCTTCCCGCACGCGGACGCGCCACAGGCAGATCGCGGAGACGAGGAAGCTGACCGCGTCAACGAGCAGCCCGGTGACCGCGCCGGCGAGCTGGGTGAGCAGGCCGGCGATGCCCGGGCCGGCGACGTGCGCCGCCTGCTCGGTGCTCTGCAGCCGCGCGTTGCCGTGCGGCAGCTCGGTCCTTTCGAGCAGCGTCGGCAGGAAGACCTGGTCGGCGGTCTGGAAGAAGACGCCGGCCGTGCCGGTGACCAGTGCCGTCACGAACAGGTGGGTCAGCGTGAGCGAGTCGAGCCACCAGGCCACCGGGATGCTGACGACGGCGACCAGGCAGAGCAAATCGCAGGTCATCATCAACGGGCGGCGGGGGAGCCGGTCGACCCAGGCGCCGGCCGGTAGGCCGATCAGCAGCCACGGGAGCCACGTGAACGCGGCCAGCAGGGCGACCTGCAACGTGCCGGCGTCGAGGGTCGCCACCGCGGCCAACGGCAGGGCCACGGAGCTCACGCTGCTGCCGAGCTTGGAGGTGGCCTGGCCGAACCAGAACAGCCTGAAATCCCGGCTGGCCACCGTGCCGGCGGTCACGGCGTCGCCGGAATGCCGTGCGCGAACACGAAGACCGGGCGGCGGACCGCGCCGCTGTCTTGCTCGGCGTCGTCCCTGCGATCAATGTCAGCTTCCGCCTCAGCGTCGTGGCTGGTTTTGGCGTTGGCCTCGCGGGCGGCTGCGGCCTCTGACGATCGGGCCGACCAGCGGTCGAGGACGGCGACGATGTCGCGGCTGAGTTCGAGCAGCTCCGCGGGTGTGAGGTGCAGCCAGCGGTCCGCGGCAAACGCGCTCTCACCCCAGACGGCCTGTTCCTCGTCGGGCGCGCCGTACCACTCGCGGACCAGGCCCACCTGGTGGTCCAGGTTGAGCGACTCCGCGGCGCGCAGGACTGCGGCCTCGCCCGGGTCGTCGCCGAAGTCCCGGCCGGACCAGCGCAGCCCGGCGCTGACCGGGCGCCACCAGCGCTCGCGGCGGTCGCGGGCCAGCTCGGGCGCCTCTTCGACCAGGTCGCACTCGCGCATCACCTTCATGTGATGGCTGATGTTGGCCGGCGCCTGACCGGTCCGCTCGGCGAGCGCGCCGACGGGCTGCGGGCCGTAGACCGTGAGCACGTCGAGCAGCCGCCGGCGCAGCGGGTGGGACATCGCGGCGAGTACCCGCGAGTCGGTGACCTGTCGGACGTGACGTTCTGCCATGCGGCCAGCCTGGCATGGCAAGAATTGTTGCGCAACAGCTATTGCGAAAGATGTCTTTAGAAGTCGGTGGAGCGGGAGAGGTCCGCCCAGGTGGCGAGCTCGTCGGCCAGCGCCTGGTTGTGCCGCTGGGCGAGGCCCAGCGCGTCCGAGCCGAGCGGCAGGCGCTTCGGCGGGTCGTCCAGGTCGACCACGTCGACCAGCACCTGGGCCGCCTTGGCCGGGTCACCGGGCTCTTTGCCGCCGGCCTCCTCGCGGTAGCGGGACATGAAACCGACCGACTCGGCGTACTCGGGACCGCCGTCGTCGATCCGCATCGAGGACCCGGCCCAGTCGGTGCGGAAACCGCCGGGTTCGACGATCGTCACCTTGACGCCGAACGGCTCGAGCTCCGCGGCCAGCACCAGCGAGAAGCCCTCCACACCGAACTTCGCGGCCTGGTACGGCGCGATGCCCGGAGTGCCGCCCACGCGCCCGCCGATCGACGAGAACTGGAGATAGTGGCCGGACCGCTGAGCCCGGAAATGCGGCAGCGCCGCCTTCGAGACGTACACGACGCCCAGCAGGTTGGTCTCGATCTGCTGGCGGAACTCGTCGAGCGACGTGTGCTCGATCGGTGCGCTGTTGGCGCTTCCGGCGTTGTTGGCGACCACGTCGATCCGGCCGAACGTCCCGACCGCCGCGTCGACCGCGCCCTCCGCGGCGGCCGGGTCGCTGACGTCCAGCGCCACCGCGCTCACCCGGTCGCCGTAGGTCTCCACGAGGTCGCTCAGGTCGGCCGGCCGGCGTGCGGTGGCCACGACGTTGTCCCCCCGGTCGAGCGCGGCCGTGCAGAGCGCGCGCCCGAGCCCGCGCGAACTTCCTGTGACAAGCCAGGTCTTCGGCATGGTGGCACCCCCTTGCGCCAACCGTAGGCACGCTAACGTCGGCACATGTTGTCGACGATGCGGTTGCGACGGATGCGCGACGTACTGACCGGATACGTCGAACGGGGCGACGTGCCCGGTGTGGTGGCGCTGGTGAGCCGGCGCGGGCAGACGCACGTCGAGACGATCGGCACGACGGCGTACGGCGGCGGGCGCCCGATGAGCGCCGACACCATCTTCCGGGTCAGCTCGATGAGCAAGCCGGTCACGGCGGCCGCGACGATGATGTTGGTCGAGGAGTGCCGGATCCGGCTGGACGACCCGGTCGACGCCCTGCTGCCCGAGCTCGCCGACCGCCAGGTGCTGCGCAGCATGGGCGCGGGGCTGCACGACACCGTGCCGGCCTTCCGGCCCGTGACGGTGCGCGACTTGCTGACGTTCACGTGGGGCTTCGGGCAGGTGTACGCGCCTGCCGACGCGTACCCGGTGCTGAAAGCGGCTTGGGATCTGGGCATCGGGATGGGCGAGCCGCGGCCGCGCGCGATGCCCGACCAGGACGAGTGGCTCAAGCGGCTCGGCTCACTGCCGTTGATGGCGCAGCCGGGGGAGAAGTGGTTCTACAACACGGGTTCGGACGTGCTCGGCGTGCTGCTGTCGCGGGCTTCCGGACTGTCCTATGCGGACTTGCTGCGGGAGCGGGTGTTCTCGCCGTTGGGCATGCACGACACGGGGTTCGCTGTGGATCCCTCGGCGTTGGACCGGCTGGCGCACGGCTACTGGGGGGACCCGGTGGAGCCGCTGGACACGGTTTCGGAGTGGGCCAGTGTGCCGCCGTTCTTCTCCGGTGCCGGTGGCCTGGTTTCCACGGCGGAGGATTTCTTCGCCTTCGGGCGGATGATGCTGCGCACGGGGGAGCAGCGGCTGCTGTCGCGGCCCTCGCTGGCGACCATGACGGCCGACCACCTGACGCGGGAGCAGAAGGTGCTGCCGCACTGGGTGGCCGACGAGTTCTCGGGGGCCGGGTGGGGATTCGGCGGCAAGGTGACCAACCGGCGGCAGACGATCGCCGACACACCGGGCCGGTACGGGTGGGACGGCGGCCTCGGGACGTCGTGGCGGATCGACCCCTCGGAAGAGATGATCACCATTTTGATGACCCAGCGGGCGTGGTCGTCTCCGGAACCGCCGCCGATCCTGCGCGACTTCTGGACGTTGGCCTACCAGGCGATTGACGACTGACTGGTCAGCGCACGCGGCGGCCGCGCAGGATCACCGCGGTGGGCTTGTCCAGCTGGGCGAGATCCTCTCGCGGGTCTTGCGCGTAGACGACGGCGTCGGCGGGTGCACCCGGTTCGAGGCCTTCGCGGCCGAGGTACGCACGGGCTGACCAGGATCCCGCGGCCAGTGCGTCGTGTGCCGGCACGCCGGCTTCGACCAGTGCTTGGATCTCGTCGGCGACCCGGCCGTGTGGGCGCGAGTCGGTGCCGGCGAGCAGCGTCACGCCGGCCTCGGCCGCCGCGGCAACGAGCGCGGGGTGGGCACTCGCCCCGCCTACGTACCACCGTTTGCCCGGGCTGTCGGGTGCGTCCCTGCGCTTTTTCAGCGAGTCGGTGAGCGCGGCGAGGGTCGGGGTCAGGGCCGTGCCTTGTGCCGCCATCCGGGTCAGCAGCGCGGGGTCGAGCCACATGCCGTGTTCGAGCGAGTCGACGCCGGCCGCCACGGCGATCGCGCAGCCCTCGGCGTTCTGGGCGTGCACGGCGACGCGCCCGCCCACCGCATGCGCCGCGGCGACGACGTCCCGGACGACGGCTTCGGGGAACGGTGGGTCGCCGGGCTTCCAGTCGCCGATCAGCTTGACCCAGCCGGTCGCCGCGGCCTGGGTCGCCGCGAGCCCTGGCAGGTCGGCGTGGCTCGGGCGGCGGCCCCAGGCGTCGAAGAACTGGCCCTGCTGGGCGAACCAGGGACCGGCGTGCACCGCGCGGGGCAGGTCCGGGTCCTCGCCGAACCACGGCGGCGGGTGGCCGGCCAGCCCCGGCGCGCGGATCAGGGTGACGCCGCTGTCCGCGTGGCGGCGCAGGTCCGCGCGGAGGACGTCCTCGTCGAGCGGGGCACCGGGCTCCTCGGCACCGGGGTGGGTGTGCGCGTCCACCAGGCCGGGCAGCAGCCAGCCCTCGGCCGCCAGGTCGGCGCCGGGCACCGGGTCGGTGGTCCAGCGGTCGCCGTCGGCGTACAGGTCGATCGGTTCGCCGCTGGGCAGGGCACGGCCGCGGATGCGCAAGACGCTCATGGCCGGGAGGCTACGCGGTCTTTCTTGTCGTAGGGGCGCGCTAGCGTCCGGCGCATGCGAAACGACTTCGATTTCTTCGTGGGCACCTGGACGTCGCGGCAGCGACGACTGCGGTCGGTTCTTTCCGGCAGCACGGAGTGGTACGAGTTCGAGGGCTTCAGTCGCAGCTGGAGCGTGTTCGACGGCGCGGGCAACGTCGACGAGGTGACGTTTCCGTCGCAGGGTTTCGGTGGTGTCACGTTGCGGCTCTACGACGCCTCCCGTGACGAGTGGTCGCTCTACTGGGCCAGCAGCCGCACGGGGTTGTCCCTGCCTCCGGTGGTCGGGCGGTTCGACTCCGGGGTCGGAGTGTTCACGGCGGAGGAGGACTACGCCGGCCGCCCGATCACCGTGCGCTTCACCTGGTCCGACATCACGGCGAGTTCGTGTCGGTGGGCGCAGGCGTTCTCTGTCGACAAGGGAGAGACGTGGGAGACCAACTGGATCGCCGACTTCAGCCGCACCACGTCAGAAAATGTCGTAGCGACGCGCTAGCGTCCTGCCATGCGAAACGACTTCGATTTCCTCGTCGGCACCTGGACCTCGCGGCAGCGGCGGCTGCGGTCGATCCTTTCCGGCAGCACCGAGTGGTACGAGTTCGAGGGCACTAGTCGCAGCTGGAGCGTGTTCGACGGTGCCGGCAACATCGACGAGATCTCCTTCCCGTCGCAGGGCTTCGGCGGGGTGACCTTGCGGCTCTACGACGCCGAGCGTGACGAGTGGTCGCTCTACTGGGCGAGCAGCCGCACCGGGTTGTCGGTGCCGCCGGTGGTGGGCCGCTTCGGCGAGAACGGTGTCGGGGTGTTCACCGCGGAAGAGGTCTACGAAGGACGCCCGATCATGGTGCGCTTCATCTGGTCCGACATCACCGCGTCCTCGTGCCGCTGGGAGCAGGCTTTCTCGCCCGACCAGGGCGCGACCTGGGAGACCAACTGGGTCATGGAGTTCACTCGGAGCGGGGGGTGACCGCGGGCGCCGCACTGGCCTTCTGGGCCGCGGCCGAGGCTCGCGACTGGTCCGGGTTCGGTGCCCTGCTCGCCGACGACGTGGTCTACGAGCTACCGCAGACCCGGGAGCGCATCCGGGGCAAGGCCGCCTACCTGCGGTTCAATGTGGAATATCCCGGCGACTGGCATCTGACCGTGCGGCGGGTGGTGAGCGAAGGGCGGCAGGCGGCGACGTGGTGCCACTTCGTCACCGACGGCTCGCCGGCCGAGGCGGTGACGTTCTTCGAGTTCGACGAGGCTGGTCTGATCACGTCTCTCACCGAGTTCTGGCCCGAGCCCTACGAGCCGCCGCCGGGCCGCGAGCATCTGGTCGAACGCTTCTGACAGTCGCGGTTTACATGACATCGACGCGCGACGATGATCTGTGGAATGGGAGACAACCGTGAAAGCCAGGAGCGACCCACGGCTACCCGCCGGGCGTTCCTGTCCGCATCCGCAGTCACCGCCGCGGCGGCCGTTCCGCTGGTTGGCGCGGCACCCGCGCGGGCCGACGGCCGGTGGAGCGACCCACCGGTCAAGGGGCCGGGTCGTCGGCTGAGCCCACAACGCCCGAGTGCCGCGCTGCGCCGCGCGCTGCGCGAGATCGACGCCGACCGCATCGAGGCCGACGTGCGCCGGCTGGCCGCGTTCGGCACCCGGCACACGCTGTCGACGCAGACCGACCCCGTGCGTGGCATCGGCGCGGCCCGCGACTGGTTGTTCGACGAGTTCTCGCGGATCGCCGCGAAGTCGGGCGGCCGGATGACGGTCGAGAAGCAGTCGTTCACCCAGCCGGTGTCGCCGCGCATTCCGACCCCGACGGTGCTCACCAACGTGATCGCCACGTTGCGCGGCACTGTCACGCCCGAACGGGTCTACGTGCTGACGGGGCACTACGACTCGCGGATCTCCGACGTCATGAACTTCACCGACGACGCGCCCGGTGCCGACGACGACGCGTCCGGGGTGGCGATCCTGCTGGAGCTGGCGCGCGTGCTGGCGGGCCGCCCGCTCGAGTCGACGCTCGTGCTGGGCGCGGTGGCGGGTGAGGAGCAGGGCCTTTACGGCTCCATCTACCTGGCCCAGACGATGAAGGACGCCAACACCGACATCCAGGGCATGTTCTCCAACGACATCGTGGGTTCGAGCTGGGCCGACGACGGCACCCGCGAGCCGCGCACGGTCCGGTTGTTCGCGGAGGGCGTGCCGACCTCGGAGACACCGGCGCAGGGCAACACCCGACGTTCGGTCGGCGGCGAGAACGACTCGGCGAGCCGGCAGCTGGCCCGGTTCGTCGACGCCGTCGCCGACAACGACGAGACCGACATGCACGTCCGCGTGATCTGGCGGCGCGACCGCTATCTGCGCGGCAGCGACCACATCTCGTTCCTGGAGCGCGGCTATCCGGCGGGCCGGTTCACCGAGCCCAACGAGATCTTCGCGCACCAGCACCAGGACGTCCGAGTCGAGAACGGCGTCCAGTTCGGCGACCTGCCCGAGTTCTGCGACTTCGACTTCATCGCCCGGGTGGCCAGGGTGAACCTGGCGACGGTCTGGTCGCTGTCGCAAGCGCCCGGCACCCCGAAGGGCGTCGTGATCGTGACGACCAACCTGACCAACGACACCCAACTGCGCTGGCAGGCGGGCACCGAGCCGGACCTGGCGGGCTACGAGATCGTCTGGCGCGAGACCCGCGAGGACACCTGGACCCACGTCATCGACGCGGGCAACGTCACGGGCGCGACCGTCGACCTGTCGAAGGACAACGTCTTCTTCGGCGTCCGCGCCTACGACCGCGACGGCCACCGGAGCCCGGTCGCGTTCCCGGTGCCCGGCACGTGACATCGCCGTGAGCCGGGCCGCCGAGCAGGCGGCCCGGCTTGCCCGGCCGCGCCGTTGTGTCCGTCTACGGCGGCGTGGCGATCCGCGCCGTCGTGCCTTGCGACGATCGCGGAGTTCGGCACGACCGGGCTCACCGTCGGCCAGCCGGACGACGTAGACCTGTTCTCGGCGGAGTAGTGGCCGGGCACTGCGGTCGCCCACCGACGGACAGCGGGACCCTTCGACATGCGTGGTTTCCGGCTTGGCCGCATGATGCGCAGACTCATCCGGTCGCCCCGGGACGGCGCCGGAGGCGACTGTGTCCGGGTTGTCCTGCGTCGGGTCGTAGGCCGACGACTTCACGACGGTCCACCACAGCTCCTGGCCGACCGGCAGCGTCGTCGAGCTCGCGGAGAGGCCGACGGCACCGCCCCGGCGTCGATCCAGGAGATCGCGCGGTCCGCGCGGTGGTCCCCGTCCGTGTTCATGGTCATCGCCGCGACGCTCACCGTGGACGTGACGGTCGCCTAATTGCGTTGAGGGATCGGCGATTCCGGCGCAGGCTGGAGGTTCGCCAAACCCCCGGGGGACCACACCCATGCCGCTGCTTCGCGACCTCTGGTCGACCGCACCGCTACGGACCGCTGTCGTAGCGGTTCTCGTGTTGGTCAACGCGGTCGGGATGGCTCTGGCCGCGGCACTCGCCGGGCCCGTGCTGGTCGACCACTCGACGGCCGCCTTTGTCGCGTTGGCCATCGCGCTGACCGCCGCCGTGTTCAGCGACACCGCCACCGGGTTGTTGATGGCCCGGGTCAGCGCCGACTGGACCGCCGACGTGCGGCGGCGACTGTGCCGGGTCGCGCTCGGGCAGGACATTCCGAAGTTGGAGTCCACGCCGGTCGGCGAGCTGCTCGACCGGATCGACAACGACGTCTACCAGATCGGTGGTGACCTGCGGGGGAGCGGCATCCGGGTCGTCCAGTCCGTGGCGATCGGCCTGATCTCGGTGGTCACCGCACTGATCGTCTGGTGGCCGGCGGGCATCGGCATGGTCGTGGTCACCGCGATCCTCGTGCTCTGGCTGGCCAAGCCGACCCAACGGATCGCGCCGGCGCGGATGGCCGAGGAGGAGGCCTGGTCCGACCTCGCCGCCGTGATGGAGGAGTCCATCCACGGGCAGGACGACGTGCGTACCACCCTGGCTCGGCCGTATGTCCTTCGCTTGTTCGCCGCTCGTTCCCGCGAGGTGCTGCGGCTCGGTCGGGTCGTCTGGCGCCTCTCCGCCAAGGTCACCACGATGGCCGTCGGCGTGATGCGGGTCGGGGTCGCGTTCGCCGTTGTCGGCGGGGTGTGGGCGCTGACCACCGGGCGCATCGACGGCGCGCGGCTCACCGCGATCTGGCTGCTGGTCATCGGGTTCGCCGGCGTGGTCGAGCACATGAGCCGGATGGTCCCGGAGCTGCAGAACGCGCTCGGCGCCTGGGGACGGGTGCTGCTGCTCAAGGCCTCTCCGCAGGAGCCGGTGGGCGGCACCCCGCCGCCCGACGCCGACATCGCGGTGCGCGGGTTGACCTTCCGCTATCCGGCGGCCGAGTCGAGCGGGCGCCCCGCCGCGCTGCGCGACGTCGACCTCTCCTTCGTACGCGGCCGCTCGTACGCCGTGGTCGGTCGCACCGGTTCCGGCAAGTCGACGCTGGCCAAGGTGCTCACCCGCTCGGTCGACGTGCCGCGGGGCACGGTCCGGCTCGGCGACACCGACCTGGTCGACATCGACCTCGAGGGACTTCGCCGGTGGGTCGCGATCGTCCCGCAGCGCACCGAGATCCTGGCCGGCACGCTCGCCGAGAACGTGGCGCTCTTCGACCCCGAGCTGATCGGCCGGGCCGGCGCCGCGCTCGACGAGCTAGGCCTGTCGACCTGGGTCGCCGAGCTTCCCGACGGGTTGGAGACCCGGCTCGGCGAGGGCGGCAACGTGCTCTCCGCGGGCCAGGAGCAGCTTGTCGCGTTCGCCCGGATCCTCGTGCGCGACCCGCACGTGGTGATCCTCGACGAGGCGACCGCGCGGCTCGACCCCGTCACCGAGGGGCGGGTCCAGCAGGCCACGCAACGCCTGCTCCGTGACCGGATCGGCATCGTGATCGCCCACCGGCTGTCCTCGGTGCGCCGGTGCGACGAGGTGATCGTGCTGGCCGACGGCCAGGTGCTCGAGGCCGGTCCGCTGCGCGAGTCCGAGCGGTTCGCGACGCTGATGGCCCGCAGCCGCGGCGGCAGCGCCGGCGGCGTCGCACTCGCCGACCGCCCGAACGAAACCCACGACCACGACGGCGTCCGGGACGACCCGACCGGCGACCTGGTGCTCGGCGACGAGACGGCGACCAGCCAAGCTCCCGCCGTCGCGCGCCCGGCGACCGCCGTCACCGTCCCGCCCAAGGCCGACCCGCCGCCGATAGCCGAGCCGTCGAGGCCGGGCACGCTGCGCGAGATCCTGCGCCTGATGACCAACGACCCGCGGTTCGGCATCGCCGGCCTGGTCGTCTTCTGCGGCATGACGCTGCTCGGGCTCGACGGCTCGGTGCTCCCGTACCTCTGGGCCATCCTGGTCGACGGCAGCGGCGGCGTGTTCTGGCCGACCGTCGGCATCATCGCCGGCCTGCTGATCTACCTGCCGATGCCGTACGTGAGCTCCGTCTGGTACCCGGAGTGGTGGGTCCGGCAGATGCTGCGCATCAGCCTGCGGTTGCTGCACGGCCAGACCGGCCCGCGCCGGGTCAGCAAGCACACCCCGGCCGAGGTGGTCGCGCAGGCCGGCGACACCGAGCGCGTGGTGCTGATGGCCGACCACCTGGTCGACCAGACGATCTGCGTGTTCCTGCTGGTCTCGATGACGTTGGTGTCGCAGTCGCTGGTGCCGGCCGCGTTCTTCCTGGCGACCGTGCTGATCTCGGGCCTCGTGGCGACCGCGTTCGGCGGACGCCTGGAGAGACTGGCCCGCAGCACCGTGGCCGCCCGGGCCGCGTTCGCCACCGCGTTGGTCTCCTCACTCTCGGCGGCGCGCACGGTCAAGCTGGCCGGCGCCAGCGAGCCGGTGCTCGCCCACCTGGCCCACCTCGACTTCCTGCGCAGCGACAAGCAGCGACGGGAGATCTCCACACAGGTGCTGGCCCGGTCGACGCCGTCGATGATCAGTGGTCTGTTGCCGATCGGCGCCTGGGCGCTTTATCTGAGCGGCGGCCTGTCCGGCGGAGCGGCCCTGGTCACGGTGGCAACGCTCGGCGCTGCCCGGTGGTTCGCCTGGACCACCGCCTCGCTGGTCGCCCAGCTGCCGTCGGCGCGCGTCTGGACCAGGCGCACCGCGGCGATGGCCGGGCGGCCGGACTACTCGGCCGAGGTGCCCGGCGTCGACATCTCGCTCGGCATCGCGCCGGCGCCGGTGGCCGCACCCCGCACGCCGCTGCGGGAGCTGGAGCTGCGTGGGTTCTCCGCCGTGCACGAGGACGGCACCATCGGCGTACGCGACGTCGACCTGACCCTGCGCCGCGGCCAGCTCGTGCTCGTGGTCGGCCCGGTCGGTGCCGGCAAGTCGTCCCTGCTGCGGGCGATGGCCGGCATCGTGCACCACGGCGGCCTGCTGCGGTGGAACGACGAGGCGGTCACCGAACCCGAGCTGTTCCTGCGCCCCAACCAGGTCGGCTACGTCGGCCAGCTGCCCCGCGTGCTGTCGGGCACCGTCGCCGACAACATCGAGCTCGGCCACCAGGTCGACGCGGAGAAGGCGGTGACCATCGCCCAGCTCTCGCACGACCTCGCCGCGGCGGGCGGTGGCCTCGGCCTGCTGATCGGGCACAAGGGCACCCGACTATCCGGCGGCCAGCTGCAACGGCTGGCACTGGCCCGGGCGTTGGCGCCGCGCACCGAGTTGCTGATCGCCGACGACGTGTCGTCCGCGCTCGACGTGACGACGGAGCTCGACCTCTGGCGGGCGCTGCGGGCGACGGGAGTCACGGTGATCGGCTCGACGTCGAAGCAGGCCGCGCTCGCCCAGGCCGACCACGTCGTCGTGCTGACCGAGGGCACCGTCGCGGCGAGCGGCCCGTGGCACGAGCTGGCGCCGCGCTGGGGGCATCTCGCGGGCTGACGTGGGCTATCTTCATGGCCGGCACGTGAGGCACGGGGGTGAACAATGGCGGAACTGACGGCGTCCGGGCGCGCCGCCCGGGTCGTCGCGGCGGCCATCGGGGTCGCGCTGCTGCTCGCCGGCACCGTGTGGGGCCAGGACGACAAGTTCCCGTTCGGCCCGTTCAGCATGTACGCGGGCGTCAACGGCCCCAACGAGCCGGCGCCGGACACGCGCGTCGAGGGCACCGACCGCACCGGTCGCACGATCGTGCTCAACGAGCGCAACGCGGGCGTACGCCGGGCCGAGATCGAGGGCCAGGAAGGCGCGTACGTCGACGATCCCAGCCGGCTGGCCCGCATCGCGGATGGTTATCAAGGCCTCAATCCGGGGGCGCCACCGCTAGACAAGGTGGCGCTGATCGTGCGGCTGCACGAGATCAAGCGCAGCAGCGCGACGGGCAAATGGCACGACGACGTCCGCGCGGTCTGGCAGCGGCCGGCATGAGGGCCTGGCTGTTCGAGCGGGTCCCGCGCGGCCGGGTCGCCGCGCTGCGCACGCTGACGTACCTCTTCATCGTCTTCGATCTGCTCGTCTACAGCTCCTGGGTGCGCACGCGGGGCGACGTGCCGACCGACCTCTACCAGCCACTGTGGATCGGTCGCGAGCTGCACCTGCCGGCGCCGACCGCGACGCTCGTCAACGTGGTGTTCTGGGCGTTGCTGGTGCTGGCGCCGCTGGCCGCGACCGGCCGCTTCCCGCGCCTGCTCGGCTGGCTCGTCTTCGGGCTCTACTTCGAGTGGCTGATCATCGCGATGAGCTACGGGAAGGTCGACCACGATCGGTTCGCGTTCCTGATCGCGCTGGCCGTGCTGCCCACGGTCGGCCGCGCGCGGCACGGCGACCGGTCGCAGAGCGAGGCGGCGGGCTGGGCGCTGCGGATGATCCAGATCGCGGTGGTCGCCACGTACTTCCTCGCGGCCTGGGCCAAGATCCGCTTCGGCGGGCTCGGCTGGATGACCGGCTCGGTGCTGGCGCGCGCCTTCATCCGGCGCGGCTCGGAGCTCGCGGACCTCATCGCCAGCGTGCCGTACCTGATGATCGCGGCGCAGATCGGCATGGTCACGTTCGAAGCACTCAGCCCGCTGGTGTTCGCGCTGAAGGGCCGCTACCGCTACGCCGCGATCGCCTTCTTCTATTCGTTCCACCTGCTGTCGTTCGCCACGATCTCGATCTCGTTCGCGCCGCACCTGATCGCGATGACCTCGTTCCTCCCGCTGGAGCGGGTGCGCCCGATCGAATGGCTCCGCAGCCGGACAAGGCCGAAGCCGGCCGTGGATACCCTTGAACCGGTGGGCGCCGAGGCAGGCGGAGGTTGACGGCATGACCGAAACATTCGTGTACGACGGCGACTGCGCATTCTGCACGATGTGCGCACGCTTCATCGAACGCCGCATCCACACGGGCGCCACGGTCATCCCGTGGCAGTTCGCCGACCTGGACGCCCTGGGCCTGACCCGCGCCGAGTGCATCGAGGCGGTGCAATGGGTGCCGACGACCGGCCCGACCTCGGCCGGCCCGGTGGCGATCGCCGATCTGCTGCGGTCGAGTGGCCCGGTGTGGCGGCTGGCAGGCCGCATCCTCGGCCTGCGGCCGGTGACTGCGCTGGCCTGGCCGGCCTACCGCTGGGTGGCCCGCAACCGCCACCGCCTACCGGGCGGCACCGCCGCCTGCGCCATCCCGGCCGACTCGCCAGCCCGCCGCCCAGCCGCCTGACACTTTTATCCGCACCACCTTCGCCTGGGGGCGGCGGGTCGGCCGTCTGGCCGCTCGCCATTCGGTGCCGCAACCTTCGCGATCCCTGCGGTCGGTCTGGCGGCCTGAGGATCGCCCGGCGGCGCTTGCGCCAGCGCGGTCGCTGCGGGTCTGAGGATTGCCCGCCGGCGGCTCCGTCGGCGCGATTCCCGGCTGGTCCGATGGTCTGAGGATTGGCTGGCGGTGTTTGCGTCGTCGGGGTCGCTGTGGCCGTTCTGATGGTCTGAGGATTGGCGGGGCGGCGCTTCGGTCGTCGGGGTCGCTGTGGCCGTTCTGATGGTCTGAGGATTGCCCGGCGGCGCCTCCGTCGGAGCGGTCCCCGTGGCCGTTCTGAGGGTCTGAGGACTGCCCGGCGGCGCCTCCGCCGGCAGGATCCCCGGCCCGCGTGACGGTCTCGCCAGAAGGGGGCAGGCCGAGGTGGCGTGACGAGCGTGACGGGTGCTGACCTCGGTTATTACGGGCTCGTGACATTCCGGGGATCGGTCCCGGACATCGCGCTGGCACCGTGCCTTGCGTGATCAGCCACCCGACCACCTCGCCCGGTGCGGCATCCTTCGCCGTCGGTGCGACCCGGGCGCTCGCCGAAGCCGAGATCGATCTCGACGCCATCGAAGCCAACGCCAGGGTGATCGCGGACGTCACCGGGAACGATCTGATGGCCGTCGTCAAGGCCGACGGGTTCGGGCACGGTGCCGTGCCGGTCGCTCGGGCCGCGCTGGCCGGCGGCGCTACCTGGCTCGGGGTCACCTCCGCCGCCGAGGCGCTCGCGCTGCGAGCCGACGGCATCAGCGCGCCGATCCTCAGTTGGCTGCATCACCCCGACGAGGACTTCGGTCCCCTGCTCGCCGCCGGCGTCGACATCGGGGTCTCGACCATGACCCACCTGCGTGCGGTGGCCAGGGATGCCGCAAGGCTCAGAACGACGGCGATGGTGCAGCTCAAGGTCGACACCGGGCTGTCGCGCAACGGCGCTCGCGGCACCGACTGGGCCGATCTCGTCGCGCTGGCTCGGGCGTACGAGATGGCCGGCAGCGTCAAGGTTCGGGGCGTCTGGTCGCATCTCGCCGATGCCGACCAGCCGGGCTCGCCGCTGGTCCGCCGCCAGGTCACGGCGTTCCGGACCGCCGTTCGGGTGGCCCGCGCCGCCCGGCTCGACCCGGTGCTGCTGCACCTGGCCAACTCCGCCGCCGCGCTGACGGCGGCCAACACCCGGTTCGACATCTGCCGGATCGGGCTCGCGCTCTACGGTGTGGAGCCTGTCGCCGGGGCCGGTGGCGGCCTGCGCCCGGCCATGACGTTGCGGTCGTCCGTCGTCAATCTCAAGCAGGTGCCGGCCGGCGCGGGCGTCTCGTACGGCCCGGACCACGTCACCGCCGAGCCCACCACGCTCGCCCTCGTGCCGGTCGGCTTCGCCGACGGGATTCCGCGAGCGGCGCAGGGCCGGGCCAAGGTCTGGGTCGGCGGCGCCCGCTGCCCGGTCGTCGGGCGGATCACGATGGACCAATGCGTGGTCGACGTCGGCGACCGGCCCGTCCGGCTCGGTGACCCGGTCACCGTCTTCGGCCCGGGGCCGGACGAGCCGACCGTCGCCGAGTGGGCCCGCTGGGCCGGCACCAACCCCAACGACCTGCTCACCGGGATCGGCCCGCGGGTCGCCCGCCGCTATCTGGGGGTGGCCGCATGAGGATCGCCGTGCTGTTCGGTGGGCGCAGCGGGGAACACGAAGTCTCCCGCAAGTCCGCCGCGAGCATCATCGCCAACCTGAGCGACGCGTACGCCGTGACCGAGGTCCTGATCGGCCGCGACGGGCAGTGGCACGTCGACCGGACGCCGGTCACCTTCGCGGCCGCGCTCGACGTGCTCGGCGCCCAGGACGTCGTCTTTCCCGCACTACACGGCCCGTACGGCGAGGACGGCACGGTCCAGGCCATGCTCGAGTGGCTGGGCGTGCCGTACGTCGGCAACGGGGTCCTCGCCAGCGCCGCCGGCATGGACAAGGCCGTCACGAAGACGCTGCTCGCGGCCGACGGCCTGCGCGTCGCCGACGGTGTCACGTTGCGCGCGGGCGAGCACCTGACGCCAAAAGACCAGGAGCGGCTGGGCCTGCCCGTCTTCGTCAAGCCGGCCCGCGCGGGTTCCAGCCTCGGCGTGTCCCGGGTGACCGATTGGTGGCAACTGCCCGAGGCGCTCGCCGCGGCGTGGATGTTCGACCAGAAGATCATCGTCGAGCCGGCGGTGGCAGGTCGCGAGGTCGACGTCGCCGTGCTGGAGCACCCGGACGGCCGGGTCGTGGCCGGGCCTCCGCTGGAGATCACGGTCACGGGTGACGGCTTCTTCGACTACGACGCCAAGTACGCGGGCGGCGCGCGCTTCCAGATCCCGGCAGACCTGCACCCGAGCACCACCGAGGTGCTCCAGGACCGGGCGATCCGGGCGTTCAACGCGCTCGGCTGTCGCGGCCTGATCCGCGTGGACTTCTTCCTGCCAGAGGACAAGCCCGGCAGTGAGCCGGTGGTCAACGAGGTCAACACGTTCCCCGGGTTCACCAGCGCGTCCCAGTACCCGCAGATCTGGCAGCGCGCCGGCATCGACTACCCGGAGCTGCTCGACATCCTCATCGCGGGCGCGGTCAGCGATAGACGGGGCACCTCAGTGGTCCCCGGGTCTGCGAGGCGTTGACCAGCGTCACCGGCGTCGGTCCGGAGATCGCCTGAACGGTGCAGACGATCTGCACCGTCGCCAGCACCGACAGCGAGCGCACGTCGGTGGACAACGACACGAGCACGCCGTCGCCGGCGATGCCGACCTTCGTCGGCGTGATCCCGGCCGGCACCTCGCTGGTGAACCCGGCCTTGGTCTCGGCGGGCGTCGGCCCCGCAGCGAGCTCCCGCAGCACGTCGTCCAACTTCAACGGCTTGAGACCACGCAGTACGACCGCCGGCTGCCCGTCGGAGATCAGGTAGAACCGCGTGCCCTCGACCGTGCCGGCCGGTGCCGGGCCGCCGGTGATCACGTCGCTGGGCCGGACGCCGCAACCGCCCAGCAGGAGGGCGAGCAGCGCCCCGGCGGCCAACAGCAGGCGCTTCATGCGTTGCCTCCGGTCGGGACGCGCAGGGTGAAGACCGCGCCGTGCGGCGAGCGGTTTTCGGCGACCAGCGTGCCGCCGTGCAGGCGGGCGTTCTCGAGCGCGATGGCCAGCCCGAGCCCGGCGCCCTCGGACCGGGACCGCGCGCTGTCGGCCTTGTAGAACCGGTCGAAGACATGGTCGCGCACCTCGGGCGCGAGGCCGGGACCCTGGTCGGCGACCGTCACCTCGACCCAACCGTCGACCACCCGCAGGTCGACCGTGACCGGTGCGCCCCCGTGCCGCAGCGCGTTGCCGACCAGGTTCGCCACGATCACGTCGAGCCGGCGTGGGTCCAGCCACGCGACGATGCCTTCCGGGAGCGAGGCGGTGACCTGGTCGGTCCAGCCGCGGCAGTGCAGGGCGAACCGGATCGCGGCGGCGACGTCGATGTTGTCGCAGGACAGCGCCGCCGTGCCGGCGTCGAAGCGGCTGATCTCGATCAGGTCCTCGACGAGTTGGGCCAGGTTCTGCGTCTCCTGGCTGACCAGCCGGGCGGCCTTGCCGGCGTCGCCGGGCAGCCGCTCCGCCTCCTCGTCGAGGACGTCCGTCACGGCGGTCATCGCGGCGAGCGGCGTACGCAGCTCGTGCGAGACGTCGGCCACGAACCGCCGGGCGTCGGCCTCCATCCGGCGCAGCTCGCCGACCTGCCGCTCCAGCCGCTCGGCGGTCTGGTTGAAGATCAGCGCCACCCCGGCCAGCTCGTCGCTGCCGCGCACGGTCGCGCGGGTGCGAAGGTCGCCCTCGCCGAGCCGGCGGGCGGCCCGGCCGAGCTCGCTGACCGGTCGCAGCACGCCGCGGGCGGCCAGCAGGGCGAGCAGCACCGCCAGCACCAGCGACGCGGCGCCGGTCGACCAGGCCAGCGCGGCGAGCTGGTCGATGCTGTGCTGCTCGTCGACGAGGGGATGCAGCAGGTAGACCTCGATGCCGGTCGGCTCGGTGCCGCCGTCCGGCCGTTTGCTCTTCAACTGCGTGCCGATCGCGAGGGTCGGGTCGCCGAACCGGGAGAACCGTTGCCAGACCACGTTGCCCTCACCGACCGCGGCGCGCAGCTGCTGGGGTAGCTCGCTGGGATCGAGCCCGGCCGTGGCGTACTCGTTGTGGTAGACCACCGCGGCCGCGTCCGGACCCTCGGCGACGACGGAGGCGATCGCGTTGAGCTCCTCCTCGCTGGGCGGGAGCTGGCGCACCGGATCGAGCCGGCTGACCTCGTCGACCAGCGACAGCACGGCGGCGTCCTGGGCCTTCTGGAGGACCACGGTGCGGGCCTGTCCGTAGCTGACCCCGGCCACCAGCGCGGTGGTGGTCAGCCCCAGCATCGCGAAGGCGAGCAGCAGCCGGCCACGCAGCCCGAGACCCCAACCACTCACAGCGGCCCGAACCGGTATCCGAAGCCGCGGACCGTCTGCACGTACACCGGTGCGGTGGTGTCGTTCTCGATCTTCGCCCGCAGCCGTTGCACGCAGGCGTCGACCAGGCGCGAGTCGCCGAGGTAGCCCTGGTCCCAGACAGCCTCGAGGAGCTGCTGGCGGCTGTAGACCCGGCCGGGGGTCGCCGAGAGCTCAAGCAGCAGCCGGAGCTCGGTCGGTGCGAGGCCGACCGGCGCGCCGTCCTTGCGGACCACCAGGGCGGCGCGGTCGATGGTCAGCTCGCGGTGCCGTTCCTCGGGGACGGGGTCGGTGGAACGGGCCACACCGCGCCGCAGCACGGCACGGATCCGGGCCTCGAGCACGCGGGCCTGCACGGGCTTGACCACGTAGTCGTCGGCGCCGGCCTCGAGCCCGGCCACCACGTCCATGTCGTCGTCGCGGGCGGTGAGCATGATGATCGGCAGGTCCTGGTTGGCTCGGATCCGGCGGCAGACCTCGAAACCGTCCATGCCCGGCAGCATCAGGTCGAGCACGACGACGTCGGCGGGCGTCGCCGACAGGTGCGCCAGAGCCTTCTCGCCGGTCTCGAAGGCCTCCACCGTGTGCCCCTGCCGCGTGAGCGCGATCCGCAGACCCTCCCGTACCGTGTGATGGTCTTCGATCAGCAGCACCCGCGACATGGCACAACTATGGCATCAGCGGGAAACTCGACCGGACCTCACGTTGTGCGTTTGGCCACGTGGAACGGTTACCAACCCGTAGCGTGACGTGGCGATGACTGAGATCCTGGCTCAGGACTACCTGCTCGAAGCCCGTCAGATGCAGGCCCTCTCGTTCGTGGTGCACATCCCGCTGGTCTGCTTCGGCATCGCGTTCCCGGCGCTCGTGCTCTTCGTCGAATGGCGCTACCTGCGCACGGGCGACGAGCTCTATCGCACGCTCGCGCGCCGCTGGTCGAAGGTGATGGTCGCGCTGTTCGCCGCGGGGGTGGTGACCGGCACGATCCTCAGCTTCGAGCTCGGCCTGCTCTGGCCGAACTTCACCGCGACCTTCGGCGAGGTGTTCGGCCTCGGCTTCGCCATCGAGGGCTTCTCCTTCTTCCTGGAAGCCATCTTCATCGGGATCTACGTGTACGGGTGGGACCGGCTCTCGCCGCGCGCCCATTTCCTGTCGGGGCTGCCGATCGCGGTCGCCGGCGTCGTGGGCTCGTTCATGGTGATCGCGGTGAACGGGTGGATGAACCACCCGGAGGGCTTCACCTACGAGAACGGCCGGGTCACCTCGTCCAACGCGGCCCGCGCGCTGTTCGGCAACTCCTACTTCTGGCACGAGTTCGTCCACATGTACGTCGCCGGCTTCATCGTCACCGGCTTCCTGGTCGCCGCCGCGTACGCCGTCTACGCGCTGCGCGGCCGATGGGGCCGTTACGAGCGGACCGCCTTCGCCGTGCCGATGACCGCGGCCGCCGTCGCCTCGCCCGTGCAGCTGCTGGTCGGCGACTGGGCCGCCCGCGAGGTGGCGAAGAACCAGCCGGTAAAGCTGGCGGCGATGGAGGGGTTGGGCCAGACCACCAAGGGCGCGGCGCTGCACGTCGCCGGCTGGTACCAGAACGGCGACGTGGTCTGGGGCCTCGGCATACCCAAGCTGCTCTCGCTGCTGGCCTTCCATGACATCAACTCGACCGTGCTGGGCCTGGACACCGTGCCGCTGGACGACCAGCCGCCCGTCAACGTGGTCCGCTACGCGTTCCAGAGCATGGTCGTCGCCGGGTCGATCATGGCGCTGGTCGCCGTGCTCTTCCTCTTCCTGCGCTGGCGCAAGGGGACCCTCCCGGCCAGCCCGTGGTTCTACCGGGCGGTGGTGCTCTGCGGCCCGCTCTCGATCGTCGCCCTGCTGTCGGGCTGGATCACCACCGAGGTCGGTCGGCAACCCTGGGTCGTGTACGGCTTCATGCGCACCGAGGACGCGGTCACCGGGGCCTCCGGCATCCCCGTCGGCTACGGCGCCCTCGCCGCCGTCTACCTCGGGCTGTTGATCGCGGTCGGCTGGGTGCTGGTGCGCCTGTCGCGCGTGCCGATGGCGGAGCCGCCCGACGACCGGATCGACACCACGCACCCGCTCAGCCACGCCGAGTGACGGCATGGCCCTCCAGACCATCCCCGCGGCCGTCGTCGTCATCGGCCTGATCCTCTACACGCTGCTGGCCGGTGCGGACTTCGGCGCCGGCGTCTGGCAGCTCTCGGCGGGCGGTGGCGAGCACGGGCGGCGGATCCGGGACCACGCGCACCACGCGAACGCGCCGGTGTGGGAGGCCAACCACGTCTGGCTGATCCTCGTCATCACGGTGCTCTGGACGGCGTACCCGTCGGTGTTCGGGGCGATCTTCTCCACGCTGGCGATCCCGATCTTCCTCGCGGCGCTCGGCATCGTCCTGCGCGGGATGTCGTACGCCCTGCAGAACGCGGCCAACGCCCGCCAGCGCCGCTACATCGACCTGTCGTTCGCGGCCGCGTCGATCATGACGCCGTACATGCTGGGCAGTGTGATCGGCGCGGTCGCCAGCGGCCGGGTGCCGCCGGGCAACGCGCTCGGTGCCGAGGTGGCCAGCTGGACCAACGCGACCTCGATCCTGGCCGGTTTCCTCGCGGTGGCCACCGGCGCGTTCCTGGCCGCGGTGTTCCTGGCCGCCGACGCGGAGCGGTTGCGCGAGCCCGACCTGGTCGAGGCGTTCCGGGGCCGGGCGTTGCTCGCGGGCGTGGTGGCCGGTGGGCTCGCGGTGGGTGGCCTGTTCGTGGTGCGTGCCGACGTGCCCCGGCTGTTCGACGGGCTGACCTCCGGCTGGGGGCTCGTGCCGGTGGTGGTCAGCGGGGTGGCCGGCCTGGTGTCGATGGCCCTGGTCGTGCTGCGCCGGTTCACGGAGGCCCGGTTGAGCGCGGCGCTGGCGGTCGCCGCGGTCATCATCGGCTGGGCGGTCGCGCAGCGGCCGTACCTGCTGCCGACCACGGTCACCATCGAGGACGCGGCGGCCAACGACACCACGATGATCGCGCTGATCGTCTCGTTGGCCGTCGGCGCGGTGGTGCTGTTCCCGAGCCTCGCCCTGCTGTTCCGGCTCACGCTGTCCGGCAGCTTCGACCCGACCTCGCAGGGACCGCCGCCGGTGCCGGGTGGAGCGGTGTCCCGCGAGCGGCGCAAGCACGCGGCGCAGACCGGCATCGGGTTCCTGGTCGCCGGGTTCGTGCTGTTGACGATCGCGGAGCCGGCCGTGTCGCACATCTTCGGACTCATCTTCCTCGGCATCGCGACGTTCGCGGGCTTCCGCGCGGTCGGCCCGGTGGAGCTCGCGTCGCGCCCGTCGCCGGAGGTGGCGGGCCGGTCGTTGCGGGAGCTGCTGCGCCGTCCCCGCTAACACTTCGGATATTTCGGACTTGGGTGGTGTGTGCCTGGGGCGGAAGTCCGGCTCCTGCCAGCAGATTCCCAGGTCAGAGCCTTGTATTCTGCCCGTCATGGACATTGGCAAGGAGACGCACGAATACGAGTTCGCGCCCCTGCACAGCGACCCGTTCGCGCCCCCGGTCGAACCCGCCATCCCCGCCCCGGTCGAACCGGCGCCTGTCAAGGAGCCAGCAACCACGTGACCCGGTCGCACTTCCAGGACCAGTTCAGCGCCGACCGACCAGCGACCCTGGTGGCCGGCGCGCTTCGCGGTTACCGCCAGTGGGAAGTCACCCTCGACATGCGGCTCAAGGCGGTGACCCAGAACCACATCTGGCACTCGCCGATGCGCGCGGTCTGCCGCCACCCCGAGACCGACCACGCCGCTCCGCACGCCGACTGTGCCTGCGGCATCTACGCCTGCCACCGTCCGGACGACGAGCAGCTGGCGACCCGCTCGGTGCTGCACCCCGGTTGCGTCGTCACCGGCGTGGTCGAGGCGTGGGGCCGGGTCGAGGTCGGCGAGCGCGGCTTCCGCGCTCAGCACAGCCGGATCGTCGCGCTGGAGTACGCCATGCCGACCCAGGCCAACCTGGTCCGGGCGCTCGGCGAGTCGCGCTACATCTTCGACGAGCGCCGGCGCACCGCGCTGCCGGACGGCCGGGTGGTGAAGACCGTGGAGCTCGTTCTCTATCTCGGTCACCCGCGCAAGTGGCAGGACCGGCTGGCCGAGAGCTATCCGTCGGTGAAGGTGTTCGACGACCGCGCGTCGATGATCTCGGCGTTCCCGCCGGTCGACGTCTCCGGCCTGCTACCCCGCTAGGCCGGCGCGCCGCCGCTCCAGGAAGCGGCGTTCGGCCGCGTTGTCGGTGCGCGCGATCGCCTCGTCGTACGCGCCGACCGCCTCGCCGCCGCGACCCGACCGGCGCAACAGGTCGGCGCGCACCGCGTGGTACAGGTGGTACCGGTCGAGGTCGAGCGCGTCCACGATGGTCAGGGCGGCCTGCGGACCGTCGACCTCCGCGACCGCGACCGCCTGGTGCAGTTTCGCCACCGGGCTGGGCGCGACCACCAGCAACTGGTCGTACAGCCGCACGATCTGCTGCCAGTCGGTGTCGCCGGCGTCCGTGTGCACGGCATTGATCGCGGCCTGGATCTGGTAGGGACCCGGCCGGCCGAGCGCCAGGCAGGAGCGGACGATCGCCCGGCCCTCATGGATCATCGCCGCGTCCCAGCGACCGCGGTCCTGGTCGGCCAGCAGCACCAGGTCGCCCTCGGCCGTGGTGCGGGCCGCCCGGCGGGCGTCGGTGAGCAGCATCAGCGCGAGCAGCCCGGCGACCTCGGGCTCGTCCGGCAGCAGGCCGGCCAGCAGCCGGCCGAGCCGGATCGCCTCGGTGCTCAGCGGCTCCCGGGTGAGCTCGTCGCCGGACGTCGCCGTGTAGCCCTCGTTGAAGATCAGGTAGACCACGGCGAGCACCGCCCGCAGCCGCTCGGGCAGGTCGGCTTCGGCCGGCACCCGGTAGGGAATCCCGGCGTCGCGGATCTTGCCCTTGGCCCGCACGAGGCGCTGCGCCATGGTCGGCTCCGGCACCAGGAACGCGCGGGCGATCTCGGCCGTGGTCAGCCCGCCGAGCAGCCGCAGCGTGAGCGCCACCCGGGCCGGCAGGGCCAGCGCCGGGTGGCAACACGTGAAGATCAGTCGCAGCGTGTCGTCGCCGACCGGGTCCGGCTCGGCCGGCTCCGGTGCCGCGAACAGCAGCGCGGCCTCGGCCTGGCGGGAGTCGCGGGTCGACTCCCGGCGGGCGTGGTCGATGGCGCGGTTGCGGGCGGTGGTGATGATCCAGCCGGCCGGGCTCGGTGGCAGGCCGGTCTCCGGCCAGCGGCGGACCGCGGTGGTGAAGGCGTCCTGGACCGCGTCCTCGGCGGCGTCGATGTCGCCGAGGACGCGCACCAGGACAGCGACGGCGCGACCGTACTCGGCCCGGAAGACCTGGGCGATCTGTGCGGCGGACGTCGCGGTCACAACCGCCAACGTTAGGCCAGATGCTCGCCCGGCTCACCGTGGAAGGGCCGGACCTCGATCGGGAGGCGGGTGGCCCGGGCGTAGCGGCGGCCCCATTCGAGCGCCTCGTCGAGGTCGTCCGCCGCGAGCACGGTGAGGCCGCCGACGTGCTCCTTGCCCTCCGCGTACGGCCCGTCGGTGGTGACGATCTCGGCGCCGTCGAGCTTGACCACTGTCGCGGTGCTCGGCGGGTGCAGGCCGCCCGCGAAGACCCACGCGCCGGATGCCCGGAGCTCCTCGTTGACGACCTCGACGTCCTTAATGATCGGTTCGAGCTGCTCGGGCGGCAGCAGTCGGCCGTCGCCGGGCTGCTGGACCGTCAGCAGGTAGTGCCTCATCAGGGTGTCCCTCCATCCGCGGCCGGCGTCGGTGCCGGCCCGTCGACCCCTACACGAACGGGAGGCCGACGGATCGACACCGCGCGGTACAGCAACACGATGCCGATGATCTGGGCGAGGTGGTAGAGGGAGTCACCGTCCAGGTAGACGGCGCCCGTGAGGTTGTCGGAGATCGCCTTGGTGCCGGCCGCGGCGGCGCTCGCCACGATCGCGAGCAGCACCGGCAGGGCCAGCGGGTGCCGGCGGCGCGCCGCCCATGCCCACAGCCCGATGATGCAGGCGAAGGTGATCGACTCGCAGAGGATCAGCGCGCCGACGCCCGCTCCGGTGGTGATGACCAGGCCGAGGTACGCGCCGAGCCCGGCCGCGCGGAGTATCCAGAACACCCGCCGGTGGCCCGGGCCTAACACCTCCTCCACCGTGGCGGCCAGCAGGTAGGAGATGCCGAGCACGACCGTGACACTGATCAGGGTCCAGCTCACGGTCGCCACCGCCGGCCACCGGACGAGGAAACCGTGATGGACGAAACCGGCCAGCGCGGACGCCGCCAGACAGGCGAGGGCGAACTCCCAGTAACGGTGGGTCGGCGCCACCCGGCGGCGGAGCAGGGCGATGGCCAGCCCGCACACGACCAGACCGAGCAGCAGGTCGGTCAGGGCTTGTGCGGGTTGCACCAACATCACTCCACGCTACGCGCGCCCGCCACCTCGACTTCATCTTCCCGTAGGGAAACGTCGATAGCTTGCGCTCCATGTCGGCCATCCCGGAAGTCAGCGTCGTCATTCCCACGCGTTCGCGGCCGGCCCTGGTCACCCGCGCGGTGCGGAGCGCGCTCGGCCAGACCTTCGACAACATCGAGGTCATCGTGGTGGTCGACGGCCCTGACGAGGAGACCGTCGCGACGTTGCGGGAGCTCGACGATCCGCGCCTGCGGACGGTCGTGCTGCCCCGGCGCGGCGGGGCGCCGAACGCCCGCAACGCCGGTGTCGGAGCGGCGCAGGCGCCCTGGACCGCGATGCTCGACGACGACGACGAGTGGCTGCCCGACAAGCTGGCCGTCCAGCTCGACGAGGCCAAGGCCGCGAACGTCCCGCTGCCGGTGGTCACCTGCCGGCTGGTCAACCGCACGCCACGGGCTGACGTCGTCATGCCACGCCGGCTGCCCGACCACGGCGAGCCGCGCAGCGAGTACCTGACGGTCCGGCGCGGCCTGACCCACGGCGACGGCTTCGTGCAGACCTCAATGATCCTGGCGCCGACCGAGCTGTTCCGGAAGGTGCCGTTCACCGTCGGGCTGCCCCGGCTCCAGGAGCTGGACTGGACGCTGCGCGCGCTCGCCGTGGACGGTGTCGACCTGTTCGTCGCACCCGAGGCACTGCTCGTCTGGCACACCGACGAGAACCGGCCGCGGCTGAGCCTCGCGTCACCGTGGGAGAAGATGTTCGGCTGGTCGCGGGCCAACCGGTCCCTGTTCAGCCCGCGGGCGTACGCGGCGGTCACGCTGAGCGTGATCAGCTCGATGGCGGTGGCCAGCGGCAGCTTCCGGGTGTTCCGCGAGATCCTGGGCGAGGCCCGTCGGCACGGGCGGCCCGGCGTGCTCGACTACGTGACGTTCCTGCAGATCTGGCTGCTGCCGCCGGGGCTGCGGGCGAAGCTGCGCGACCTGGTGCTGCGGCGGCGACCCGTGGCTAGCCCCGGCGGATCAGTCGCGCCCTGAGCTGACGGCCGGTGAGCCGGCCGACCATCACCGTCGCCCGGGCCAGCGAGCGCACCCCGCCGACCTCCAGGGTGGACGGCATGGGCCGCTTCCGCCGACCCGGCGCGGCCGCCGCGTCCTCCTCGTCGGCGGTGAGGCCGACGGCCGCAGGCGACTCGGCCCGGCTGCCGTACACGGCAGTCACCGCTTCCCGCAACGACTCGCCGGGCGCCCGCACGAGCTCAGCCCGCCGGACCGCCGCGGTGCGCCACAACAGCGCTGAGCCGACCTCGATCACCCCGACCTGGTGGTGGTCGGCCAGCTCCACGAGGTGGCGCAGTCCGTCGGGGGCGAGGCGGTGGGACGGCGGCAGTTCGAGCAGGTAGGGCGCGGGGAACGCGGACAGCGGCTCGGTGACGAGTCGCACCCTCGGCTCACCGCGGTACGTGGCCGCGATCAGGCGCAGGTCGAGGTTGGGGTCGGCGAGCGGCGACACCCGGACGTCGTCCAGCTTGTTCCACGGGCCTAGCAGGTTGACCCGCACGTCGAGGTCGGTGCCGCGGAGCACCGCGTCGGCCGCCGCCCGGATCGTCTCCAACGGCTCGTCGCCGACCGGGATGACCACCTCGGCCAGGGGTACGGTCCACACGGTGCCGCCGGACCGCCGGGTGTGCCGGGGATAAGGGATCCGGTCGGCGAAGAACGCCTGGTTGTAGCGGGCCACCTGCTCCCGGGCCTTCATTACCTGCGTGCGGCCGAGGTGCCACGCGCGGGCTTTGGGCTCGGGCACGAACACGGCCCCGGCCTGCGCGAGGCGGTAGCCGAACTCGGTGTCCTCGCCGAGCCGCAGGTCGGTGTCGAACCCGCCGGCCGCATCGTAGAGCTCCCGGGTCAGGGCGGCGGTCGCACCGACGTGGATCCGGAACGCCAGGTGGTCGGCGGTGCGGAGCTGGTCGGTCTGCGTGATGTAGCGCTCGACGTAGCTGTGCGGCTCGCCGGTCGCGCCGCCGAACAGGCCGTCCGGCTCGCCCCGGCGCCAGGCGTCGTCGACGGTTCGCGCGGCCGGCCACGGGCCGTGCGTCTCCGGGTCGACGAACCGCTTGTAGCCCAGCGTCACGGCGTACGGCAGGACGTGCTGCCACCGGGCCTGCGCCGCCACGTGCTCCGGGTAGACCACCATGTCGGCGTCCAGCCAGTGCAGGATCTCGCCGCTGCTGTGCCGGACGCCCCACGCCAGCGCGTTGGCCCGGCCCCAGCCCTGCTCGACCCGGACCAGCTTGGTGCGGACCGGCCGGATCTGCGGCAGCTCCAGCGCCGGCTCCGAGCCGTCGTCGACGACGACCACCTCGAGCAGGTCGGCCGGGTACGTCTGCCGGCTCAGCGAGGCCAGCGTGAGGTCGAGGGTCGCCTGCGCCCGGTAGGCCGGGATGATCACGCTGACCGACCGGATCGGTTGCCAGCCGGCAAGCTCCGGCACCGCGACCGTCGACCAGTCGTTGCGGAGCACCCGCGGAACGGCCTCCATGCCCAACCTTCCGCGCTGCGGCCACCTGGCCGGTGATGGTAGCCCGCTCGGATGAAGCCCCGGTGGACGGCGGATGGACCGTTTGGACCGGGCGGCAAGGGGTAGGCGCGAAGACAATCCCCCTTCCGCTGTCGCGCACAAGGAGGAGTCGCGTGTTGTTGCTGCGAGATCTCGCCCATCAGGCACCACTGCGGTTGGCCACGGGAGCCTTCGTGCTCAACTCCGGCCTGGCCAAGCGGGGTGCCGACTCGGACGCGGCGGCCGGCATGCACGGCTTCGCCACGACGGCGTACCCCTTCCTGGGCCGGATGGAGCCTCGCAAGTTCGCCAAGCTCCTGTCGACCGCGGAGATCACCGTGGGTGCGGTGCTGCTGTTCCCGCTGGTGCCGGAGGGGCTGGCGGGGCTCACGTTGACCGGGTTCGCCGCCGGGCTGGTGGGTCTCTACCTCAAGACTCCGGGCATGCGCCTCGACGGCAGCCTGCGGCCCACCGAGGCGGGCACGCCGCTGGCCAAGGACACCTGGCTGCTCGGCATCGGGCTGTCGCTGCTCGCCGACGACCTCGTCCGCACGTTCTACCGGGTGCGTGGCTGACAGCTGGCTGCGGGGGCGCCTGCGCTCTACCTGGATCGACCGCTGGGTGGTGCTGGAGCTCGGTGTGGCGGCCGGGCTGGCGTGGTTCATCGCCGGCACGGTCCTCGGGCAGGCCAACGCCTTCTTCGCGCCGGCCGCCGCCGTGCTGGTCGTCGGCGGCTCGATCGGCCGGCAACTGCGGCAGACCGTTGAGCTGATCGTCGGCGTGACGGTGGGGCTCATCCTCGCCGACGGCCTGGTGCACCTCATCGGGAGAGGCCCGATCCAGCTCGCCGTGGTGGTGGTGCTGGCCGCCGGCCTGGCCCTGCTGGTCAGCGGCGGGAAGATGCTCCTGAACCAGGCGACCACGACGGCGGTGCTGATCGTCGCGCTCTATCCCTCGGCCAACGCGGGGATCTTCTACGAGCGCTGGCTGGACGCGCTGATCGGCGCCGGGGTGGCACTCGGCGTGCGGGCGGTGGTCGTGCCGCTGATGCCGCTGGCCCTTCGCCGCGCGACCGGCGCGCTGCGCGCCCAGTTGGCCGAGGCGTTCGACGGTGCGGACGCGGGGCTGCGCGCGGCCGACCAGCCGGTCACGCGCAGCGCCGCCGACCGGCTCGAGTCGGCGCAGGCGGGGCTGCGGGACGTGGCGGACGAGACCCGGCGGCTCGCGAAGCTGATCTCGGTGGCGCTCGCCCACTACCGGACCCGGCGCATGCTGGCCGGGGTGGAGGCCAAACTGCCGCACCTGGGAGCCGCCCTCACCCACGCCCATCTCGCGCTGCGGGCACAGGCGGACGAGTTGCCGGCCAAGGTGCCTGCCGACCTGGTCGACGCCGTCGCGGCGCTCGGGCGCGCCACCGACGAGCTCGTCGAGTCGTTGGTGGCCAGGAAGGGCCGGACCGGTGCCGCCGTCCCGGCGGGTCGGCTCGCCGACGTGTCGCCGCCCGTCGCGGAGCAGGTCCGCTCAGCCGCTGGCGAGCTCGCGCGGGCCGCCGCCCCGTCCGGGGTTTGAGGAAACCGGCCCGACCGGGGTCCGGGGCTGGCTGTAATGGCTGTATATGCGGGCGCGGGTCCGCGAGCCGGTGAGGTGGTTGATGCGGGTGTCGCCAGTGGCCAGCGGGAGCCGAGTGGTCAGCGTCGGCGCCTACCGGCCGGCGCGGGCGGTGACCAACGCCGAGATCTGTGAGCGGATCGATTCGACCGACGAGTGGATTCGGCGGCGGTCCGGCATCGTCAGCCGCCGGTTCGGCGACGAGACCGAGACCGTGATCAGCATGGCGGCGGCCGCCGGGCGGCAGGCGGTCGAGCGCGCGGGCCTCGAACCGGCCGACATCGACATGGTGCTGCTGGCCACCATGTCCCGCGTTCAGCAGACGCCGCCGGCCGCGCCGCAGGTGGCCCACGACCTCGGCGCGACCTCCGCCGCGGCGCTCGACCTCGGTGCGGCCTGCGCCGGCTTCTGCCACGGCATCGCGATCGCCGACGGGCTGATCTGGGCGGGCAGCGCGCGGAACGTGCTGGTGATCGGCTCGGAGAAGATGACGGACATCATCGACCCCACCGACCGGACGGTGGCCTTCCTGTTCGCCGACGGCGCCGGTGCGGTGGTCGTCGGCCCCGCGTCCGAGCCCGGCGTCGGGCCGGTGGTCTGGGGCTCCGACGGCGCCCGGGCCGGACTGATCGGGCACCCGGAGCCGTACACCAGCATGCTCGAGAAGCCGGACTTCTGGCCGACCATGGCGATGGCCGGGCCGGAGGTGTTCCGCTGGGCGGTGCAGGAGGTCACCGCGACCGCCCGCGCGGCGGTCACCATGGCCGGGCTGGTCCCCGCCGAGGTGGCGGCGTTCGTGCCGCACCAGGCCAACGCCCGGATCACCGACCGGATGGTCGCCGGGCTGGACCTGACGGAGTCGTGTGTGGTCGCCCGCGACATCGAGACGGCCGGCAACACCTCGGCCGCCTCGATCCCGTTGGCGCTGGACGCGCTGCTCGCCACCGCCGACGCCCCGCGCGGCCCGGCCCTGCTGGTGGGCTTCGGCGCGGGGCTGTCGTACTCGGCGATGGTGGTGGATCTGCCTTAAGCCGCGGCTCCGCGGTGCTCGAAGGCGGTCAGGCCGAAGTCCGCCGGTCGCACGTGGTCGAGGTCGAGCTCCGGGTAGAGCACGTGCTGTCCGAGCAGCGCGTGCACCCGCTTGCCAGCCTCGTCGACCACGTCGGGCGTGGTGCTGAACTTGGCCTTGCTGCCCGCCGGCGTAGTCGCGCCCAGCACCCGGGCGACGATGTCGGCGATCTCGTCCATCTCGGCGGTGCCCATGCCGAGTGTGGTCAGCGCCGGCGTGCCCAGCCGCAGGCCGCTCGTGTACCAGGCGCCGTTCGGGTCGCCGGGCAGGCTGTTGCGGTTGAGCGTCATGCCGCAGTCGCGCAGCGCCTGTTCGGCCTGCCGGCCGGTGAGGCCGAAGCCCTCCTCGACGTCGACCAGCAGCAGGTGGTTGTCGGTGCCGCCGGTCAGCACCGGGACACCGCGCTTCAGGAGGCCGTCGGCGAGCGCCTGCGAGTTGGCGACGATCCGCTGCGCGTAGTCGGCGAACTCGGGCCGGGAGGCCTCGCGCAGCGCGACGGCCTTCGCGGCCATCACGTGCGAGAGCGGGCCGCCGAGGATCGCGGGGCAGCCCTTGTCCATGGCCTCCGCGTAGTCGGCCGTCGAGAGCACCATGCCGCCACGCGGGCCGCGCAGGGTCTTGTGCGTGGTCGTGGTGACGACGTGCGCGTGCGCGACCGGGTCGAAATCGCCGGTGAACACCTTGCCGGCGACCAGACCGGCGAAGTGCGCCATGTCGACCATCAGCGTCGCGCCGACCTCGTCGGCGATCGAGCGCAGTTCGGCGAAGTTGATTTTCCGGGAGTACGCGGAGTAGCCGGCGAGCAGGATCAGCGGGCGCACCTCGCGCGCCTTCCGCCGCACCTCCGCGAGGTCGAGCAGCTTGGTCTCCGGGTCGACGGAGTAGGAATGCGCCTCGAACATCCGGCTGGAGATGTTGAACCGGTAGCCGTGCGTCAGGTGCCCGCCGGAGTAGTAGTCCATCGCGAGCAGCCGCTGGTTGTTGAGCTCGGCGCGAAGCTCGGCGAACTGCTCGGCGGTGATCTGCGGCAGGCGGGCCGGCGCGTCGGCGGTGCCGAACCGGGTGAGCACGTCGGCCTCGACCCGGGTGGCGAGGATGGCCAGGAAGGCGACCAGGTTGGCGTCGGCACCGGAGTGCGGCTGCACGTACGCGTGCGCGGCGCCGAACAGATCGGTGGCCAGCTTGGCGGCGGTCGCCTCGATGGTGTCGACGTTGTCGCAACCGGCGTAGAAGCGGTGGCCGGGGAAGCCCTCGGCGTACTTGTCGGTCAGCAGCGAGCCCTGCGCCGCCTGCACGGCGAGCGAGCTGAAGTTCTCGGAAGCGATGAGCTTGAGATGCGACCGCTGGTCGAGCAGTTCCTGCACGGTCGCCGCGGCGATGCCGGGATCGACCGCCCGCACCGCGTCGAGCATCGCGTAGAACCCGATGGCGGACGGATCCAACCGCCCGTGATCAACCGCGCCCAGATACCTACCGACGATCGTCTCCATGCCGGACATTCTCCGCCAGGCGGCTCAGGCGCCGGTTACCGGGTGTCGCGACGGAGGGGACCCCGGTCGACAGGGTCCCCTCCGTCGACGCTCAGGCCAGGAAGGCCTGGAACTCGGCGGCTCGGACGAAATCGTCCTGGATGCTGCCGGCCGCGCAGTCAGTGGTGAACTGCGGGTCCTGGTCCTGTTCACCGGCGTAGTCGGGTGCGCCGGTGCACTGGTTGGTGACCACCTCGAAGCGCAGGTGGGTGGCCAGGGTCAGCGGGATCCGGAAGCTTTCGAAGATCAGCTCCGGCGCCCTCGGCCGCGGTGCGACCGACGGGAACGCGTCCTTCGGGCTGGTGTAGACCGACCGGAAGTCGGCCGCGTCCGCGCAGGTCACGCTGCCGCGCGCCGTGCAGGCCGAGACCTTGAACGCGCGCAGCGCGCTGAACCTGTTCTGGCCCCCGGCGTCCGGGTCGCCGGTGATCGCCGGGCGCAGCATGGCGCTGACGTTGACCCGGCTGACCAGTTGCGGGCCGCCGGCCAGGTCGACCGTGACCTGCTTGCCGGCGATCGGGCTGTTCAGCGACGCCCAGTTGGTGGCCTCGTCCTCGTCGATCAGCCTGGCCTGGTTGACGCCGTCGCCGGTGGCGGTGGCGCCGGCCGCGGCCGATGCGACGTTCGGGAGCATGACCACCGGCAGCGGCACGGTCGCTCCGGCCTTGACGGTGATCGGGCCGACCCGCGCCAGGCCACGGCCGGGCGCCTGCACGACGAACTCGTAGGTGCCGGGCACCAGGCGGACCTCGCTGCCCAGCGGCGTCGCGGCGTCGGTGTCGGCCACCGGCACCGCTCGGGCCTGGTAACGGCCCACGAACAGCTTCGCGTTCTCCAGAGGGCCGGTGCCGTTGCCGAGGGCGATCGGCTTGAAGAGCAGCCGGGCCTCGTCGGCGTGCGGGGACTCGAAGCTCGGCACCGGGTTGACGTCGGCCGGACCCGCGCTGACCGCACCCGCGCCCAGGCCGCGCTTGGCGAACGCGTTCCAGAGCAGGTCCTGGTTGGCCCCGCCGAAGCGGATGTTGTCGGCGGCCAGCAGCGCGTCGCGGGAGTCGACCATGCTGACCCCGCTGACGGCCATCAACAGGTACGAGTCGAAGACGAGCTGGATCCAGCGCCGGTTGCCGGGGCAAGCCGTGACCGGTCGCTCACCGTTGGCGCACGCCTTCTGGATCGCCGCGTTGCCCGACCCGTACCGCTTCATCATGGCGGCCCGGATGTCGAAGTTGGTCGCCGTCCACACCTCGCCGGAGGCGTGCACCTGGAGGCCGACGAAGTCGTAGTCGACCGAGCTGTAGTTGAGCGGGCTCTGGCTCATGTTGTAGTTGCGGATGCCGGCGACCGGGTCCGAGGTGACGTACTGGCCGATCGTGTAGCCGCGCAGGCCCGGCGGCGCGTAGCCGTGCTCGTAGGCGTATTCCATCGCGAGTTGGTCGGACCAGCTCTCGCTCATGCCCTGCGGGCTGGACAGGCCCATGTTCGGGCCGGCGATCATGCGGCCGGTCACGGCGTGGCCGTATTCGTGCGCGATCACGGACATGTCGTAGTCGCCGTCGACGCACGGCGCGTAGAAGCTGGCCGGGACCGACTGCCACAGGTACATGTTGGTGATCGGCGCGGTGCCTTCGGGCGGCGTGATCTGGTTGGCGTTGTCGCGGGCCGCGAACGAGGGGAACCCGCCGGCGACGCCACCGGCCTGCGCGTTGCCCTGCTCGAAGTCGTTGCCCAGACCGCCCTTGCCGAAGTTGTCACCCTGCATGTTCCAGGCCTCTTCGGTGAAGCCCAGGTGGTACGTCCAGTCGTGCATCCGGTTGTGCATGCCGAACAGGTTGGCCCGGGCGGCGTCGATGTCGTTGCGCTCCGGCGAGGTGAACACGGCCGGGTCGCAGCCCCGCTCGTACCACTGGTTGGTCCAGGGGTAGCTGTAGTCGCGGTCCGCCCGTGGCGTGGCGGTCTCCGTGCCGACGGTGAACGGGTCGGCGCTGTTCCAGTTGTGCACCGCGATCGAGTTGTTGCCGCGGGTCGTGTTGGTGGACAGGCCGGTGGCCGGGTCGACGTCCCAGGGCAGCGGCGAGGCCGACGTGCCGACCGTCTCGTCGCAGCCGGGGTCGCGGGTCCAGCACCAGTCGACGCGGGTGTCGGCGGAGCCGTAGTCGACGCGCGGCGACTGCGGGAAGACCTGCCAGTGCGGGTTGTCGGAGTCGTGGTCGACCAGGTCCTCGCGGACCAGCACACCGCCGTCGCGAGCGTCCACATAGGTCGAGTAGCCGACCGGCTCGGCGCCGTTGGCCACCAGCACGACCTGGTACGCGGAGCGGGCGCCCCGGTCGGCGGTGGGCACGGCCACCAGGTCGGTGCGCATGACCCGCGCACCGGGCGCCGCGGCGTCGGTGAGCGCGATCCGTTCGGCGTCGGCGGTGGACAGCGTCGCCGGCTCGGGCGCACCACCGTCGCGGGCCAGCGAGGAGCTGACGTGCCAGATCGACCCCGCCCGCACGCCGACGCTCAGGATGCCGTCGTGGCCGGCCGGCAGGTCGCCGAACCGTTGCCGCATGACGACGACGGCGCCTTCGCCCATCGGCCGCACGGTCAGCGGCTCGAGCGCGGCGGCGCCGGACTCGGACAGGCCGAGCAGGTCGCGGTTCGCGGCGACGTAGTCGCGGACGGCCCGCACCGGGTCGGCGGACAGCCCGGTGGCCAGCGCCTGGTCGGTGGGGGAGAGCACCGCGGTGGTGCCGAGGTTGTTGAAGGTCGCCCGCGCCTGTGCGCGGTTGGCCCGGTCGCGCTGCGCGCTGGTGGGCGCGACCGCGCCGCGGCGGTTGTCCTTGTCGCGGGAGCCGACGTGGTCGCCCTGCACCACCGCACCACCGTCGGCCGGCCCTCGCTGCTGTGGTGCCTGACGTGCGGCACCGCCTGCCGCACCCGACGCGAGAACCAGCGCCGCCGCGGTCAGCAGCACGGTGGACCCTCGCGAGCCAAGAAGTCGTCTTTGCACGGCCCCTCCCCTCCGGACGGCAGCGTTGCCGTCGGAGGGAAATTTACGTGCGTCACTGACTTCGGGCCATCCCCTTTATGGATGTGAGTCGATTAAGCAACGAGAGCTTTCGCTCGGTGCCGGGCGTACGCCTTCCCCGGGCTCGCCAGGACGGTGTCGTAGGTCCACGGGTACTCGGTGACGCGGTCGCCGAGAGCGGCGAAGCAGGCGGCAGCGGCCTGGCGGTCACCAGTCATCGAGAACGCGTACGCGAACAGGTTCATGGCCCAGACCGAGCCCGCCCGGGGGCGGTAGTCGGCGTGGAGGACCGACCGGGCGGCCGCGGCGTGCAGCTCCTCGCGCACCGCCGGCGCGGTCCAGTAGCCACCGCGGTCGTCCATGGACGCCTCGACGTGCGCGTCCGGGATGAGCGCGCCGAGCAGGCTGCCGTCCGGAGCCGCGGCGAACGAGGCGCGGGCGAAGCCGAACATCTCGTCGTCGCTGCCGAACCACTTGCGGCACAGGTACTGCAGCCGGTGCTGGTGCGCGAAGGAGTGGTGCGGATGGCGCTCGACCACGGCGGCGAACCGCTGCGCGGCCTCGTCCGGCTCGACCTGGCGGCCCCGCGCGGAGAGCACCAGGAACGCGCGCGCGGTGACCGCGCCGGCGTCGAGCGCGATCGCCTGGTCCAGGTCGTCCTCGGCCAGCCGCAGCCGGCGGAAGAACTCCTGGAACTGCTCCTTCGTCACGTACTTGGCCCGGGCCGCGGTGCGGGCCTGCCAGGCCCAGCCGATCGCGTACGCGCCGCGCACAGTCAGCGGCAACGGGTCGCCGGCCGCACCCGCCACCCACGATCCCAGGGCCGGCCACAGGTCCGGAAGCTCGCTGATCCGGCTCAGGTGGTGCGCCCGGTCGTCGGCGTCCGGCACGCCGTGCAGCAAGGTCTCGGCGGTCGCCCAGTCGTGCCTGGTCAGGGCGTCGTGCAAGGCCCGCGTGGTCGGGTCGCCCGCGGCCGGGTCGAGCCGCGGGGCAGGTGTTCGGGTGAACGGCCACATGGCCGCCGATCGTAAAGGGTGGTGATCTTCGATTGGAAGGGGTCTTGCCGTCCGAAGATCAACGTCGTACGTTGCCCTGCGCCAGGTCGCGCGGCGCCTGGTGAGAACGGGGAGGAACCAATGATCGGCGCGGTGCGCGCACTCGTCTCGGTCGTCATGCTGGCCGGCTTCTACGTCGTGGCACTGGTCCAGCTCGCGGCCCTGGTCGTGGTCGGAATCCTGGTGCACGACCGGGTATCGGGGCTGGCCGCGGTCAAGCTCGTGGTGCCGGTGCTGATCGCGTCGATCGGTGCGCTGGCGGTCGCGATGTGGCGGGCGATCCGCGACAAGCCCGAGCTGGACGAGGGCGTGCCGCTGACCGAGGCCGAGGCTCCCGAGCTGTGGGCGACCGTCCGTGAGCTGGCCGCCGCGGTGCGCACCCGGATGCCCGACGAGATCCGGCTCGTGCCCGAGGTCAACGCCGCCGTGAGCGAGCACCCCCGGCTGCTCGGCCTGCTCGGCGGTCGGCGCTACCTCTACATCGGACTGCCGCTGCTCCAGGCGATGACCGTCGACCAGCTCCGCGCGGTGATCGCGCACGAGCTCGGCCACTACTCGGGCATGCACACCCAGCTCGCCGGCGTCGCCTACCGGGGCCGGCTCACCATCGCCGGCACGATCGGCCGGCTCTCCACGTACAACCCGTTGGGCTGGGTCTTCCGGGGTTATGCCCGCCTCTACCGGTTGCTCGACAACGTGGTCTCGCGGCGACAGGAGCTGGAGGCCGACCGCGCCGCCGTGCGGGTCGCCGGTCGGGCCGCGGCCATCTCGGCGCTGCGCGAGCTGCCCGGCCTGTCCGCCGCGTGGGCGTTCTTCTTCCAGCGGTACGTCGAGCTGGGCTGGAGTGCCCGCTACGCGCCGGACGACCTGTTCGGCGGGTTCGGCGCGCTGCTGGACGCCCGGACCGACGAGCTCGCGGCGCTGCGCGAGCGTGAGCCCGAGGTGCGCGGCTCGGCGTGGGACACGCACCCGCCGATCGGGGCGCGCGTGGCGGTGATGGCGGACGCGCCCGAGGTCGACCGTGCCCCGGACACCCGCAGGGCGGGCGCGTTGCTCCCGGACCTGCGTGCCACGGGCATGCGGATGCAGCAGCTGATGGTCGACATCGGCGACCGGCAGGTGCTGCCCTGGCCGGACTTCACGGCGGCCGCGATCGCGTCCGCAGACCAGCGCCAGGCCGATGCCCTGTTCCGCGCCTCGGCCCGGTCCACCGGCACCGAGCGGGCCGGCCTGGAGACCGTCCTCGGCGTGGTGGCCGACGGCAAGCTCGGCGAGTTCGCGGCGCCGTTCTTCGAGAACGCCACCAGGCGCGAGGCAGCGGTCCAGTTCGCCGGGCCGATGACGCTGCTGCTCCGGGTCGCCGCGGTGCGCTCGGGGGCCGGCCGCTGGCAGCACTCGTGGTCGAAACCGGCCGTGTTCACCGGCAACGACGGCGAGCCGCTGCCGCTGCGCGAGATCGCCGAGCTCGCGGTGTCGCCGGACACCCTCGACGAGGCCCGCAAGCGGCTCGTGGACCTGGGCATCGACCCGGCTGCCGCGGCGATGGTGGAGGAGCGGGCGACGGCGCGCGGGTCGCAGGTCATCGCCGCGCTGGCCAACGTCAAGATCGACGACGTGGGGCACGATCTGCTGGTGCTCGACAACGGCTTCGTCTTCGTGTCGGACCCGGGCGACGTCGACAAGGGCAGAGACCGGCTGCGCGTGCTCGTCGGCTCCGCGCCCGCCGAGGCGCTGGCCGAGCGGCACCGCTTCCTCCCGTACGAGGAGGTCGCTGTGACGACCATCGAGAAGCGCACGCCGATCCGGGCGACGCTCACCCTGCACGACGGCCGCCGGATCACGATCCGCGAGAAGTGGGACGGCGAGGATCTGGAGCGCAAGAGCCGCGAGATCCTCACTGACGTCCTCAACGAGCTCAACGCGTAGGTGTGACTTCGGCGGATAATCCGCTACGGACCGAAATGGGTATGCTGGACGGCATGACCTCCATGGCTCCGCGGCGCGACAGCCCCGACCTGTCGTTCCTGCTCGACCACACCAGTCACGTGCTGCGTTCCCGGATGGCCGCGGCGCTCGCCGAGATCGGCCTCACCGCGCGGATGCACTGCGTGCTGGTGCACGCCCTGGAGGAGGAGCGCACCCAGATCCAGCTCGCCGAGATCGGTGACATGGACAAGACCACGATGGTGGTCACGGTCGACGCGCTGGAGGAGGCCGGGCTGGCCGAGCGCCGGCCGTCCAGCACCGACCGGCGGGCGCGGATCATCGCGGTGACGCCCGAGGGCGCCCGCGTCGCCAAGCGCAGTCAGCAGATCGTCGACGCCGTGCACGACGAGGCGCTGGGCGCGCTGCCGGCCACCGAGCGCAAGACCTTCCTCCGTGCCCTGGAACGCCTGGTCGGCGAGCATCTCGCCACTCCCGTCGAGACCACCCGGCCGGTGCGGCGCGCGCGAAACTAGTCCGTTAAAGATTGTCCGCAACGGAACTATCCACTACGGTCCTTCTTATGAAGAACCGTTGGACTGCTGCCGGCGTGCTCGCGACGGGCTCGTTGATGACCATCCTCGACGGCAGCATCGTCACCGTCGCCATGCCCGCCATCCAGGCCGATCTCGGCTTCTCGCCCGCCGATCTGAGCTGGGTGGTCAACGCCTACCTGATCGCCTTCGGCAGCCTGCTGCTGCTCGCCGGCCGGCTCGGCGACCTGCTCGGTCGCAAGTGGATGTTCCTGGCCGGAACCGGCGTGTTCACCGCGGCATCGCTGCTGGCGGGTGCCGCCACCAGCCCGGCACTGCTGATCGTCGCCCGCTTCCTCCAGGGCGTCGGCAGCGCGATGGCCATGGCGGTCAGCCTCGGGATCCTGGTCACGCTGTTCACCGTGCCGGCCGAGCGGTCCCGCGCGATCGCCCTGTTCAGCTTCACCGGCGCGGCCGGGGCGGCGATCGGCCAGGTGCTCGGCGGCGTGCTCACCGACGCGCTCGGCTGGCACTGGATCTTCCTGATCAACCTGCCGATCGGCCTCGCCACCCTGGTGCTGGGTCACCGCACGCTGCCGGCGGAGCGCGGGCTCGGGCTGCGCTCCGGTGCCGACCTCGCCGGCGCGTCGCTGGTCACCGCCGGTCTCGTGACGGGCATCTACGCCGTGGTCGAGCTCGACAGGTCCGGGCCGCTGCGCACCGCCGGTCTGTTCGCTCTCGCGGTCGCCCTGCTGGCCGGCTTCGTGGTGCGCCAGGCCACGGCCCGCGACCCGTTGGTGCCGGTGCGGGTGCTGCGGGCGCCCGGTGTCGCCGTGGCCAACCTGGTGCAGGTGCTCACGCTCGCCGCCTGCTTCGCGTTCCAGGTGCTGGTGACCCTCTACCTGCAGAACGTGCTCGGGTACGACGCCCTGCGCACCGGCCTGGCCATGCTGCCGGCGGCCGTGGCGATCGGCGCCGTCTCGCTGGGACTCTCGGCGCGGCTCAACGCGCGGTTCGGCGAACGCCGGATGCTGCTGGTCGGCCTGGTGATGTTGGCCGGCGTGCTCGGACTGCTGACCCGGGTGCCGGTGCACGCCGGCTACGTGGTCGACGTGCTGCCGGTGATGCTGCTCGCAGCCGGATTCGGCCTGGTGCTCCCGGCCCTCGCGACGTTGGCCATGTCAGGTGCGCGCGGAGACGACGCCGGCCTGGTATCCGGGCTGTTCAACACGACGCAGCAGATCGGGATGGCGCTCGGTGTCGCGGTGCTGGCGACCCTGGCGGCGGCCCGCACCGACGCGCTGCGGGCCGCCGGCCAGGGTGTGGCCGAGGCGCTGACCGGTGGCTACCGGCTGGCCTTCGCCGTCGGCGCGGGGCTGGTGGCGGTCGCGTTCGTGACCGCGGCGCTGCTGCTGCGGCCCGCGCCGGCTCAGATCGTCACGGAGTCGCCGAGCCCGATCCGCGTGTAGGTGGTCCGGCCCTTCTCTTCCAGCCAGGCGTCGAAGTTCGCGTTGCCGATCGTCGAGAGGAGCGCGTCGTGGATCGGGAAGGCGCGGGCCGGCGCCACCGCGCGGGTGAAGTCCAGCGACTCGGCCATCTTGACCCACGGCCCGCTGGCCGGCACGAGCAGGGTTTCGACCGGCTCGGTCGGCACGAAGTAGGAGTCGCCGGGGTGGTAGACGCCGTCGACGACGAAGCCGAGGTTGGCGCAGCCGGGCAGGCCCTCGTAGGTCTTGGCGTGCGCGCCACCCACGGCCACGACGTCGAAACCCGCGACGGTGAATCGGTCACCCACGGCCACCGGCTGGATCACGGCCGCGACGGCGGTCGCCTTCTCCTCCTCGGCCGCGGCCCGCAGTGAGGCGTCGCCGTGAATCCGCAGCTCGCGCGTCTCCAGCAGAGCAGCGATCCGCTCGACGGCGAAGTGGTCGGCGTGCTCGTGGGTGACCAGGATGTCGGTGATGCCCTCGTAGGCCGCCGGCTCGGTCCAGATGCCCGGATCCACCAGCAGACGCCGGTCGCCGTCGTCGAACCGTACGCAGGCGTGCGTGTACTTGGTGAGCAGCATGATCACACCTTACTTTGCGGTGTGGCCGCACAATCGTGGCATGGTCTGGTGGGGTAGGGCCGCCTGTCCGGTGCGGCCGGTCGAGGCGGAGTGGGTGGACACGTCTCTCGACTGGCTGCTGGCCGAGTTCGGCGACGAACGGTTGCGGGGCACGGTCGTGCTGCCGAACGACGAGTTCTTCCCCGGCGTCTACCGCGGCAGCCGCGACGACGTCGAGTCGGTGCTCCGCCGGGCACCATCGGCTGCGCGACGGCCGTTCGGTGATCGGGATTCGCGACGACCAGGCGGCGGCCCCGATGGCGCTCGTGGCGACCATCAGCCACGAGCTCGGCCATGTGCTCCTCATCGGTGACGGTCGAATCTCGGCGGGTCGCGAGGACCACGAGCCGCTCACCGACCTGCTCACGGTCTTCTTCGGGCTGGGCATCTTCGGCGCCAACGCGGCGTTCGACTACAGCCGCGACGGGGGTTATGCGCGCACCTCCCGCCTGGGCTACCTGACCGAGCCGATGTTCGGCTACGCCCTGGCCCGCTACGCCTGGCTGCGCGGCGACGCGAACCCCGCCTGGGCCACGCACCTGGACACCAACCCGCGGACGTTCCTCAAACGAGGGCTGCGGTTCCTCGAACGGGTGCGTGTGTAGCCCACCTGACGGCGCCGGGGCGATGGTGGCGCGAGACTGCCGTGATGACCACCACCGCGACACCGCGCCGGCGGTTGACCGCCATCCGGGCCGCCCGGCTGTTCGACGGGACGGGCGATGCGCTGACCCCGCAACCGGTGGTCACCGTCGACTCCGACTCCGGCCGGATCGTCTCCGTCGGCACGGCCGGTCCCGCCGAAGCTGAGGTCGTCGACCTCGGCGCCGCCACGCTGGTGCCCGGGCTGGTCGACGGGCACGTCCACCTGGCGTTCGACGCCTCTCCCGACCCGGTCGGCGCCCTGGCCGCCCGTGACGACGCGGCCGCGTACGCCGCGATGACGGTCGCCGCCCGGCGCACCGCCGCCGGCGGCGTGACCACCGTGCGCGACCTCGGCGACCGGAACTACCTGGCGTTGCGGGTGCGCGACGCCGCCGCGGCCGACCGCACGCTGCCGACGATCGTCGCGTCCGGCCCTCCGATCACCACACCCGGCGGCCACTGCCACTACCTCGGCGCGGAGGCGTCCGGTGCCGACGGGATCCGGGCCGCCGTGCGCGCGCACGCCGACCGGGGTGTCGACGTCATCAAGATCATGGCGAGCGGCGGCAACCTGACCCCGGGCAGCCGGCCGGAGCTCTCGCAGTTCACGCTGGACGAGCTTCGGGTCGCGGTCGGCGAGGCGCACGCGTGCGGCCTGCCGATCACCGCGCACGTGCACGGACTGCGGGCCGTCCGCGACGCCCTCGCCGCGGGCGTCGACGGCCTCGAGCACGTCACCCTGATGACCGCCGACGGGGTCGACGAGATGCCCGACGACCTCGTCGCGGCGCTCGCCGCCGCTCCCGTCACGATCGGGCTCACGCTCGGCGTCGTCCTGGCGCCGGGCGCGGAGGTGCTGCCCGCCATGGCGAAGCGCATGCCGACCATCTCGGCCAACGTGCGCAAGCTGTACGCCGGTGGCGTCGACCTGATCGCCGGCACCGACGCCGGCATCGGGCCGATCAAGCCACCCGACGTGCTGCGCTCCGCGATCGGCATGCTGTCCGGGGCGGTCGGCATGACCCCGGCCGAGGCGCTGCGCACCAACACCTCCCGCGCGGCCGAGGTGCTCGGCCTGGGCGACCGCAAGGGCCGGATCGCTCCCGGGTACGACGCCGACCTGCTCGCCGTCGACGGCGATCCGCTCACCGACCCGGCGGCCCTGGACGCGATCCGGGCCGTCTACGCGCGCGGCGAACGGCTCTGACGGCCGGGCACGACCAGACCCGACTCGTACGCCAGGACGACCGCCTGCACCCGGTCGCGCAGGCCGAGCTTGGCCAGCAGGTTGCTGACGTGCGTCTTGACCGTGTGCCCGGTGACGAACAACCGGCCGGCGATCTCCGCGTTGGACAGGCCGCGGGCCAGCAGGTGCAGGGTGTCGGTCTCCCGGCCGGTGAGCAGGTCCAGCCGGGCCGGCGGGCCGGGCGTCTCGCGTCCCTTCTCCACCATCTGGGCGATCAGCCGCCGGGTCACGGTCGGCGCCAGCAGCGCGTCGCCGGCCGCGACCGTGCGGACGGCGGCGACGAGGTCGCCCCGGCGGGTGTTCTTGAGCAGGAAGCCGCTGGCACCCGCGTGCAGCGCGGCGTACACGTACTCGTCGAGGTCGAAGGTCGTCAGCACCAGCACGCGCGCCTCGGTGCCGGCACAGACCCGGGTCGTCGCCTGGATGCCGTCCAGCTTCGGCATGCGGATGTCCATCAGCACGACGTCGGGCCGGCACCATGGCGGTCACCCGGAAACCGGTGCGTCCGTCGGTGCGCGGGCCGGCTTGCAGGGTGCCGCCGATGGCCGTCGTCCGCTCGCGCATGCCGATCAGCCCCTGGCCCGGAGTCGTCGGCCCGGACGAGCCGTCGTCGGACACCTCGATGCGCAGCCCGTCGCGGGACCAGGCGAGGCCGACCTCGACCTCTGTCGCGTTGACGTGACGCACCACATTGGTCAGTGACTCCTGCACGACGCGGTACGCCACCGTGCCCAGCAAGGGCGGCAGCGACCGTGCCGTGCCGTGCTGGGCGACCGTGACCCGCAGCCCGGTCGCGCCCGCTCGTTCGACCAATGTGGACAGCTCCGCCAGCTGTGGCTGTGGGGCCAGGTTGTCGGCGGGTTCGCGTACCGTGCCGAGGTCTGCCGCAGTTGGGCCAGGGCTTCGCGGGCGGTGTCGCCGATGACGTCGAAGGCCCGCGCTCCCGGGCGGCGACCGCGACCTGCTCCTCGGCGTGCCGGCGGCCGCGCTCCTCGAGCAGTGCGATCCGGTCGCGGCGGGCACGGGTGCTGGTGCCGAGGGCGTACGCGACGGCGAAGAGCAGACCGACGAACGAGACGGCGCGCACGGACCCGCCCGGCACGACGATCGAGATGGCGACCCCGGCCGCCGTGCCCAGCACCCCGACCGTGCGCCCGACGGGACCGCACAGGGAGGCGAACGTGTAGGTCGCGACCAGTTGCCCGACCGGCTGCTCGTCGATGGCGCCGAGCATGCTCAACCAGGCCGTGCCGATGCCACAGCTGGCGAGTGCGCAGACGAGCAGGACCAGACCGCCGCGGGCGGCCTTGCCGGGGGCTTTTAAGATCAACTTCACCATGGTGTCGTTCAGAGGTTCCACGTCGCAGCGGCTGCGGGCCGTCGCTTCGCTCGCCGGTCTGGCTGCCGTCGTCGTCTACGCCTGGGGGCTGCTGCACGTCGGCTACGCGGTGCTGCGCGCCGAGGACGGTGGCACCGGGTCGTCGCCGGTCGAGCCCTGCCGCGCCGCTGGGCCGTCCCTGGCCAGCCAGGTCGACGGGTATGACGTCGACTTCCTGCCACTCCGCTTCCAGTGCCGGCTCAGCGGCGGCGGCGCTTACCCGGCCCCGTCCGTTCCCCGTTATGTCAACCCGGCCGCGGCCGTCCTGGTATTGACCGCGGCCGGCTCCATGATCGGCGCGTACGCGTCCGACCGCGGGAGGTGAGGGCGTCCTAGTCGCGGGCCAGGTGTTCGCGGTGGTCGCGGGCGAACTCGGCCAGGCTGCGCGGCGGCCGGCCGACGACACCGGCGACGTGGTCGTTGGCGAAGTCGCCCCAGCCCGCGCCGTACGCGACGCGGTACTCGGCGAGCACCTCGGACATCCACCGGTCGAGGCCGAACGCCAGAAGGCGGGCGAGGGTCTCTTCCGCGCTTTCCGGCACGTAGCGCACCGGCCGGTCGAGGGTCCGCTCGAACTCCTCCGCCACCTCGTGGAGCGAGAGGCTCTCCGGCCCGGTCAGGGTGTAGATCTTGCCCGCGTGCGGCTCCGGCCGCTGGAGGATCTCGGCCGCCACCGCCGCGATGTCGCGGATGTCGACGAAGCCGACCTTGCTCTCGCCCATGAGGCCGTTGAGCTCGCCGCCGCCGACCGAGCCGAAGAGGTTCTGCATGAAGTGGCTGGGGCGCAGGATGGTCCAGGGGATGCCCGAGTTCTGCAGCTCCACGTCTGACAGGGCGTGCAGCCGCCCGTTGCGGGTGGGCGCGTCGAAGGCCGCGCCGATCGCGGACATCCGGACGATGTGCTCGACCCCGGCCTGCCTGGCGGCCCAGACCGCGTTCATACTCTGGCTCGGCGCCATCGGGCCCATCGCGTTGAGCAGCCACACAGTGCGTATGCCGGCGAACGCCGGACCCAGCGTGTCGGGGTGGTCGAGGTCGCCGACGACGTACTCGACGCCGCCTCGGTCAGTCGCCTGGGACTTGTCGCGCACCAGGGCGCGCAGCGGGGCCTTGCCGGCCAGCTCCCGGATTACCTCCCGGGATACGGCACCGTTCGCTCCAGTGATGAGAATGGTCATGGCGAAGACGATATAGTCCAAGCATGTGACCGTCCAACGATTGGACCAAAATATGAACCGCAGCACACGCAAGGAGCGGGAGCCCGACCTCGGGATCCTGGCCGTCCAACTGTCGGCCCGGGTCCAGCGGCAGATCTTCGCCCGCGCGTCGGAGCAGGGCTTCGCGGACGCCCGCCCCCGGCACGGCGCTGTGCTCGCCTTCCTGGACGCCGGCGGGACCCGGCCGGGTGAGCTGGCCCGGCTGGCGGGCCGCAACAAGCAGACGATGGGCGCGATCGTGGACGAGCTCGAACGGCTGGGCTACGTCCGCCGTGAGCCCGACCCGGCCGACCGCCGGGCCAAGCTGATCGTGCCGACCGAGCGCGGGCTGCGGTTCATGGAGGTCACCGACAACCTGGTCGCCGAGATCGAGCGCGACCTGTCAGCCGCGCTCGGTGCGGACACCTACCGCGCGTTCCGGGCGGCCCTGCACGACGGGGTCGCCAGCCTTCCGGCGACCGGTCAGGACCCCGACGCCTGAGCCGGCGGGTCAGGACGGGCCCTTGCGGTCCCCGTACCTCCGGCGGAACTTCTCGATCTGGCCCGCGCTGTCGAGGACGCGCTGGCGGCCGGTCCAGAACGGGTGGCTCGCGGAGGAGATCTCGACATCGATCACCGGGTACGTGTTCCCGTCCGTCCACTCGATCGTCTTGTCGCTGGTCTCGGTGGAGCGGGTCAGGATCGCGAAGTCCGCGCCGCGATCGCGGAAGACCACCGGTTGGTACTTCGGGTGGGTGTTGGGCTTCATGTCACTCCTTGGGCGGTTCCGGCCTCTCGACCAACCCGTCACCTACCCGCCACCACTGCGATCCCACGTGCGATGGTGTGCCGATGACCGAACCCACCGTGCGGCTCGTGCCGTGGTCGGCCGACGACCTGCCGTTGCTGCGCCGGATCAACACGCCGGAGATGCGCGCGCACGTCGGCGGCACGGAGAGCGAGGAGCAGGTGCTGGCGCGCCACCTTCGCTACCTCGCGCTCGAGAACGGGTGCATGTTCCGGGTGGAGCTGCCCGGCGGAGAGCCGGCGGGCAGCGTCGCTTTCTGGAGCCGGGTCTGGCACGACGAGCCCGTGTACGAGTCGGGCTGGGGTGTCCTGCCGGAGTTCCAGGGGCGGGGCATCGCGAGCGCGGCCGTGCGGGCCGTCCTGGCGGCCGCCCGTGCGGACGGCCGCCACCGGTGGCTGCACGCGTTCCCGAGCGTGGCCAACGCGGCGTCGAACGCGGTCTGCCGTAAGACGGGTTTCACCCTCGTCGGCGAGACGGAGTTCGAGTACCCGCCCGGACGTTTCATGCGCAGCAACGACTGGCGCTACGACCTCTCGGCGTGACCACATCGGACAGTGCCTAGAGGTGCATGCCGCCCGAGACCTCGATGCGCTGGCCGTTGACCCAGCGGTTGTCGGCGCGCAGCAGCGAGGCGATCGCGCCGCCGGCGTCGTCCGCGACCGCGATGCGGCCTAGTGCGGTCAGGCCGGCGATGTGCTCCTGGACCCGCGGGTTGTCGCGCAGCAGGCCGCCGCTGAAGTCGGTGGCGACGGCGCCCGGTGCCACGGTGTTGACGCGGATGCCGCGGCGGCCGAGGTCCTGGGCGAGGTAGCGGGTGAGCACCTCGACCGCGCCCTTGGCCGCGCTGTAGACGATGCGCTCGGGCACGTAGAAACGGGTCATCGCGGACGAGACGTTGACGATGGCGCCGTTGTCGGCCAGCAGGCCGGCGAGCTTCTGGGTGAGGAAGTAGACGCCCTTGAAGTACATGTTCACGACCCGGTCGAAGTTCTCCTCCGTCACTTCTCCGAAGGACATCGGGATCTGCGTGCCGGCGTTGTTGATCAGGTAGTCGAAGGTGTTCCGGTCCCACGTCCGCCGCAGCACGTCTGTCACGGAGGCCACGAAGCCGTCGAACGTCTCGACCGCGCCGGAGTCGAGCTCCATGGCCACAGCGGTGGCACCAAGCTCGGCGATCTCCTGGACCACCGCAGCGGCCTCGTCCGGGTGCGTGCGGTAGGTCAGGATGACGTCGACCCCTTCGCGGGCCAGGTGCAGCGCGGTGCTGCGCCCGATGCCCCGGTTGCCGCCGGTGATGAGTGCGATCTGCGATGAGTTGGTCATGGCGCCAACTCTCCGCGACCTGGAGATCGGAGCCAGTGTCCGCTTTCCCTAGGAGTGGCAGGGCCACCCACGTGTTGACAGGCAAGTGCTCACTTGCATAACGTGCGGGTCGTGGGAGACGTCTTCAAAGCCCTGGCCGATCCCACGCGACGCACGATCCTCGACGAGCTGACCGACCGCGACGGCCAGACGCTCTTCGAGATCTGCGCGCGTCTGGCGTCCAAACACGGGCTCGGCTCGTCGCGGCAGGCCATCTCGCAGCACCTCGACGCCCTCGAGGCCGCGGGTCTGGTCGAGACCCGACGCGAGGGCCGCTACAAGTACCACTACATCAACACCGCGCCGCTCGAACCGATCGTGGAGCGGTGGCTGAGGAAGGGATCGAGATGAGGATTCACCTGGCCAGCGTGCTGGTCGACGACCAGCGAAAGGCGCTGCGGTTCTACACCGAGGTGCTCGGCTTCAAGGAGAAGACCAACGTGCCGCTCGGCGAGCACGCGTGGATCACCGTGGTGTCCCCCGAGGACCCGGACGGCACGGAGCTCGTCCTCGAACCCGACGAGCACCCGGCGGTCAAGCCGTTCAAGAGCGGGCTGGTCGCCGACGGCATCCCGTTCACGTCGTTCGCGGTCGAGGACGTCCGGGCGGAGTACGAGCGGCTCCGCGAGCTGGGGGTGCACTTCACCCAGGAGCCCACGGAGATGGGACCGGTGACCACGGCGGTGCTCGACGACACCTGCGGCAACCTCATCCAGATCGCCCAGATGAACGCCTGAACGGCAAAGCGAAAGGCTCCGCCCCGGGCGAACCCGGGTCGGAGCCTTCGCGTTTGGTGCTGAACCGTCAGCGAGTGCTGGAGAAGACCCGGCCGGACAGCTCCGGAAGGCTCTTCGCGGCACGCGCGGTGTCCGACGGGAAGAACTCGAACAGACCGCCCATGTCGGCGACGACGTTGAGCGAACCACCGTTGTTGTAGATCAGGAAATCGTTGGTGGAGGAGAGCAGGACGTTCGTGCCGTTGGACACCGTCTCACCCTGGAAGGGGTTGAGGGTGCTCACGTTCGGACGGTCGTCGCCGTCGTTCGGGTAGACCGTCAGGTAGGTGTTGACCGTCGGCTTCACCGCCGTGATGTTGAGCGAGAGCGCAACAGTCTCGGGGGTGATCGTCGACGGGGCGTTGACGACCCGGTTGCCCACACCAACCGGGGCACCCGTGCGGGTGTCCAGGATGCGCTGCGGCGTGACCGGCTTGAACTTCAGGCCCTCGATCGTGTCCTTGAAGTAGACACCGAACACGTCGACGAGCCAGTGGGTGGTGGTGCTGGTGTAGACGCCGAACATCGGCAGGCTCGGGTCCCCGCAGAAGTCGCAGGGCGCGGTCGGCACGACGCCGCTGTTGGGCCAGATGCCGCCCTTGCCGTAGTTGACCGCCGAGACTCCCGCCGGCGGGTTGCCGGCACCGTTCCAGGTGGTCAGGTAGCCGCTGCTGGCCGGGTTGACGGCGGTCACGTTCACGGCGACGGCCGAGACGGCCGAGTCGACCACGGGGTCGTCGAACGTGAAAGCGTACGAGATCCAGCTCTGCGACGGCACCGGCGCGAGCGGGGCCCCGGTGTCGGGGTCCTTGCGGGTGTCGTCCTGCCGGAACGGCGTCACCGGGAAGTAGGTGCTGCCCGGGGTCGCGTTCTCGTCACCGCTGTAGTAGCCGGCCACGTCGGCGATGATGTGCGCGCCGAGGCTGCTCTGGAAGATCTTGACGACACCGCTGGCGCCGACGGCGACGGTGACCGAGTTGGCCCGCGTCACGCCCTTGGCGAAGCTGATGGAGGCGGCGGTCGGCCGTGCGGCACCGTCGGGGTAAGCGGTCAGGTAACCGTTGCCCTGGGCACCAGTGACCGTCAGGTTGAGCACGACGGCCGAGACGTTCGCCCCCGGGACCCCGGCGCGGCCGTTGACCTGGAGGTTGACGGTGCCACCCGCCGGGACGATCCCCTGGGGAGCGCCGTTGCCGCTGCGGGTGTCGAGGATCCGGCTCGGTGCGAGCGGCGTGAAGGTGCCGACCGCTCCGACCGGCGCCGCGGAAGCGGCGGTCGCCGTGACGAAGACGGAGCCGGTGACAGCGAGAGCAGCCGCTGCCGTGCCGGCGAGGACTGTGCGCAATACGCGCATTGATCACCCCGTGTGACTGGACGAAGAAATGGGATTGGGAGGGCATCGATACCAGACCACTCCGCGGGCTGTGGCGCAAGGCCGCGGGACAAGGTTGGACCGAACCGTTGTGATCATCGACCAAGACGGTCAGCCCTGGCAATGGTTTCGCGGTTCGAATCGGCATCCGTCGTGATGTCGACCACTGTGGACAGGCCCGGTTGGTTCCCGCCTAGGCCTTCGTCGGCATTGCCCGTTTCGGTTGACCACGCGGCGATCTGGGATGACGATCGAGGTGCCGGCTCGGAACCGCCGCACGCGGCGCTCACCCGGCGCGGATACCCCAGTTACCGACGGTGCTGTGGGTGGGGGAGGTGGCGACGTGAAGGTCGTCGCGGCACAGCTCGACGCGCTGCACGCGGCCGCCGAAGACCTGGCCGGTGAGTTGGGGTTGCGCCCGTTGCTGGAGCGAATCCTGCGCCGCTGCACCGATCTGCTGGACTGCGACGCCGGATCCGTCTCGAGCGTCGACGAAGCGGCCGGCACCTATCGCAAAGAGGCCGACATCGGCGTCAGATGCCAGTCCGGCCGCGTGTTTCCGTTGGCGGAGGGCATGACCGGCGAAGTTGTACGCCGCCGCGGGCCGGTCTGGTTCGACCGGTACGAGGACGTGGCGGGCGGCCACGTCAGCGAGGCCGACCGCGCGACCCTGCGCGGCGTCATCGGCGTGCCGATCGAGTGGCGCGGCCGGATCATCGGCGCCTGCGTGGTGTTCAGCCGGGACGAACGTCGCGTGTTCACCGAGGCGGACGCGGAGCTCCTGCGCGGGTTCGCCCGGCATGCCGCCGTGGCCCTGGTCAACGCCAACTCGCACGAGGCGGCCGAGGAACGCGCCCGGCTCCAGGCCGCCGGCGCGGAGCGCGAACGGCTCCTCGTCGAGGTGCAGGGCCTGCTGGCCAAGGGTCTCGTCGACCTGACCGCGGAGCTCGACCAGGCCGAGATGTACGCACCAGCCACGGTCACCGGACATCTGCGTCGCGCCCGGGCCGAAGCGGAGAACACGATGACCGCGGTGCGGCTGTCGCTGGGCGCCGCCGGCCACTCGCCGCTGGAGGGCCGGACCCTCGAGGACGCGCTGCGCGCGGAGCTCGGCTGGGCGCGCCGGGCGCGGGGCGCCGACGTGCGGCTGGTCGTCGCCGGAGCGCCGGTGCCGCTGGACCGCGCCCTGGCCGAACACGTGTTGAGCGTGGCGCAGGAGGCCGTGTCCAACATCGTGCGGCATTCGGGCGCGTCCACGATCCGGCTCGGGCTGGTCTACAACTCGGCCGCGCTGGCCCTGCTCGTGCAGGACGACGGGCACGGGTTCGTGCTCGACTCGGACGACCAACGCGCGGGGCTCGGCCTGCGCCGGATGGTCGAGCTGTGCGGCAGCGTCGGCGGTTCGGCCACGATCGAGTCCGTGCCCGGCTGGGGGACGATCGTGCGGGCCTCCTTCCCGTACCAGCGCGGCGCCGGCGCCGACGACCAGGAACGCATCGACGTGCTCGTCGTCGCGTCCCGGCCGCTGTCGCGGGCCGGGATATCGCGCCTGTTGGCCTGGTCCGGCCCGAGCCTCGCGGTGATCGGTGAGGCGGCGACCGAGGAGGACGCGCTCTCGGCGATCGACTCCGCTCGCCCTGCCGTGGTCGTGGTCGGCCCCGATCTCGACGACCAGGACGAGCTGATCAGGAAGGCCGTCGCCGGGGGAGTCTCCGTGGTCGCGATGTGCGCCGCGGGCGACCACCACGCCGTCGCCGAGGCGCTGCTCGCGGGCACGCACAGCTGCGTCGAGACCACCGCCGACGGGCCGACGCTGGCCCGGGCCGTCGTGGCCGCCTCCCGCGGCGAGTCCCTGGTGTCGGACAGCGGCGTCTGGGCCGGACGGCTGTCCAGCGAGCCCAACCCGGCCGGCCTGACCCCTCGCGAGCTGGAGGTGTACGCCCTGGTCAGCCAGGGTCTCTCCGACAAGATGATCGCCGCCCGGCTGGGGATCGCGGTGAAGACCGTCGGCAAGCACGTCGGCGCCGTGCTCCGCAAGACCGGGTCGCGCGGCCGCGCCGAGTTGATCGCCCGAGGGCTGCCGGCGCGGTAGGGACGTTACCCATGCCGTGCGGGTAGTTTCCCTGATGCCGCGCACACCGTGGCGCTTCTAGCGTTCGCCGTATGGGTGTGGTGCCGCTCAAGGAGATCGTCGACCGGGCGATGCGCGACCACTACGGGGTTGCCGCGATCAACATCGTCAACGACCTGACGCTGGAAAGCGTACTCGCGGCCGCGGTCGAACGGCGTTCACCGATGATCGTGCAGACCTCGGTCAAGACGGTGAAGTCCATCGGTTCCGACGTGCTGATGGCGATGTGGCGCGCGATGACGGCCGGCATCGAGGTGCCGGTCTGCCTCCACCTCGACCACTGCCCGGAGCGGGCGGTGATCACCGAGTGCCTCGACAAGGGCTGGAACTCGGTGCTGTTCGACGCCTCCACCATGCCGGTGGAGGAGAACCTGCGCCAGACGATCGAGGTGGTCGCCGAGGCCCGGGCGCACGGCGCGCACGTCGAGGGCGAGATCGAGGCCATCAAGGGCGTCGAGGACGACGTGGGCAGCGACGAGGTCTCCAAGCGGCAGTCACTGGAGGTCTCGGTGCACTTCGTCGAGACGTCCGGAGTCGACGTGTTCGCGCCGTCGATCGGGAACGCGCACGGTGTCTACTCGGCCGCGCCGCAGCTCGACGGCCAGCGCGTGACCGACATCGTGGCGGCGACCGGCGTGCCGATCGCCCTGCACGGCGGCACCGGCCTGACCGACGAGCAGTTCACGGAGCTCATCGCCCGCGGCTGCGCCAAGGTCAACGTGTCCACCGCGTTGAAGGTGACCTACATGCAGTCGAACCTGGCGTTCCTGCGCGAGACGGAAGAGCGCGGGAAGTGGGACCCGCCCTCGCTGTTCCGGCACGTCAGTGCCGACGTCACCGCGATGGCCGCCGGCTACGTCGACCGCTTCGGCAGCGCGGGGCGGGCATGGTGACCGCCCTCGTCTTCGACTGCGACGGGGTCCTGGCCGACACCGAGCGCTACGGACACCTCCCCGCGTTCAACCAGACCTTCGCGGAGTTCGGCCTGCCGGTGCGGTGGGACGAGGAGGAGTACGGCCGCAGGCTCGCGATCGGTGGCGGCAAGGAGCGCATGAAGAGCCTGCTGACGCCCGAGTTCGTCGCCGAGGCCGGCCTGCCCACCGACGAGGCCGGACAGGCCGAGGCCGTCGCCGCCTGGCACCGCCGCAAGACCGAGATCTACACCGCCATGGTCGAGGCGGGGAAACTGCCGGCCCGCCCGGGAATCGCCCGGATCGTCGAGGAGGCGTACGCCGCCGGCTGGCCGCTCGCGGTGGCGTCCACCTCGGCCGAGCAGTCCGTGCGCGCGGTGCTGGAGCACGCGGTCGGGCCTGAGCGGGCGCGCGACTTCACCGTGCTCGCCGGCGACGTCGTGCCGCACAAGAAGCCGGCTCCCGACATCTACCTGCTCACCCTCGACCGCCTCGGACTGCCGGCGGACGACGCCATCGTGGTGGAGGACTCGCACAACGGGCTCGAGGCGGCCAGGGCGGCCGGGATCGCCTGCGTGGTGACTGTCAACGGCTACACCGCCGACGAGGACTTCACCGATGCCGCGTTCGTCGTCGACTCGCTCGGTGAGCCGGGCGCCGCACCGGTCACCGTGCTGGCCAACCACAGCCCGGCGCGGCCCGGCGCGTACGTCACGCTGGCCGACCTCGCGGCCGTCTTCGGCGAAAGGGACAACCGATGACCGACGAACCGCTCGGCCAGGTGGAGTTCGTGGTGCGCACGATCGCGGACACCGCCGTGGCGAACGAGAAGTACTTCGGGGACCTGGACGCGGTCGTCGGTGACGGCGACTTCGGCTATTCGCTGGCGCGCGGCTTCGAGCTGGTCATCCGCGACTGGGACGACTTCGACCGCACCGACGCGGCCACCTTCCTGCGCAAGGTCGCCGTCGTCATCACCAGCCGGATCGGCGGCACCTCGGGACCGTTGTGGGGCACCGCGTTCCTGCGCGCGGCCACCGCGGTGACCGGGAAGTCCGAAGTAGATGGTACGACCGCCGTCGCGATGCTGCGCGCGGCGAGCGAGGGCATCGCGACCCGCGGCAACGCCAGCCTCGGCGACAAGACCCTGCTCGACTCGCTGGTGCCCGCCACCGACGAGATCGAGCGCCAGATCGGCCTCGGCAGCGACGGACCGACCACGGTCCGGGCCGCCGCGACCGTCGCCCGGGCCACCGCCGAGGAGACCAGCAAGCTGCAGGCCCGGCGCGGCAGGCAGAGCTACACCGGCGAGCGCAGCATCGGCAGCGTCGACCCCGGAGCGATCGCCGTCGCCGTCATCTTCGAAGCCCTTGCCGACACCTGGGCCGTTTGATCTAAGGGGGAGCCGCCATGAAGAAGTTCGTCAACGATCCCAACCAGTTCGTCCCCGAGATGCTCAAGGGCGTCGCGCTGGCGAACCCGGACACGCTTCGCTACGTGCCCGAATACAACCTGATCATGCGCGCGGACTCGCCGAACGACGATCGGGTCTCCCTCATCCAGGGCTCCGGCTCCGGCCACGAGCCCGCCCACGCGATGATCGTCGGCAAGGGCATGCTCGACGCCGCCTGCCCCGGCGACGTGTTCTCCGCGCCGCCCATGGACTACGTGCTGGAGACGAGCAAGATGCTCGCCTCGCCGAAGGGCGTGCTGCACATCATCAACAACTACACCGGTGACCGGATGGCCTTCGACATGGGCAAGGAGCTGGCCGAGGCGGAGGGCGTCCAGATCAAGACCCTGCTGGTCGACGACGACGTCGCGGTGGCGGACTCCACGTACACCATCGGTCGTCGTGGTGTGGCGGGCAACTTCTTCGTCATCAAGGTCGTCGGCGCGGCGGCCGAGCAGGGCGCCGACATCGACGAGCTCGTGCGGCTCGGCGAGAAGGTCAACTCGGTTACCCGGACCATGGGCATGGCGCTCACGTCGTGCACCCCGCCCGCCAAGGGCTCGCCGCTGTTCGACCTGGGCGCCGACGAGATGGAGATGGGCGTCGGGATCCACGGCGAGCCGGGTCGTCGCCGCGAGAAGCTGGCCGACGCCAACACGATCGTCGACGAGCTCCTGGAGGCCGTCGTGACCGACCTGCCGTACCAGAAGGGTGACGACGTCGCTCTGATGATCAACGGCCTCGGCGGTACGCCCATCGGCGAGCTCTACATCCTCTACGGCCGCGCCGCCGAGCAGCTCGAGGCCCGGGGCATCCACGTCCGCCGCAACTACGTCGGCGAGTACTGCACCTCGCTCGACATGGCCGGCGCGTCGCTGACCCTCGTCAGGCTCGACGACGAGATCGTCAACGGGCTGTCCGCGCCGGCCGAGATCGCGATCCGCACCTTCTAGGTAGTGGCGTCGGCACCCGCCGGCGTGCGTGTCGAACGCCTCGGCGTCCGTGTAGACCTCGTTCAGGTAGAAGAGGTTCGGGTCCTGCTCGTCGGCGGTCACCTTGATGCGGACCTTGGTTCAGTGAATGAACCAGAACGGGTACGCTTTCGGCGTGGCCTTGCCCAGCACCTACGCGGACCGCAACTGCTCACTGGCACGCGCCCTGGAGGTCGTCGGCGAGCGCTGGACGCTCCTGATCGTTCGCGACGCGTTCTACGGCGTGCGCCGCTTCGGCGACTTCGCCACGCAGCTCGGCATACCCCGCGCCAGCCTCACCACGAGGCTGAAGGCGCTGGTCGAGGAGGGCGTGCTCGAACGGGACGCAGACGGATACCGGCTGACCCCCAAGGGCGTCGCTCTCTGGCCGACCGTACGCGCGCTGATGGCCTGGGGAGACGAGTTCTACTCGCCGGCCGGCGTGCGGCGCGCGCTGCGCCACGACGAGGACGGCGGCCTGCTCGACGCCGGCGGACGCTGCGCGGAGTGCGGTGCGGTGGTCGGCGTCCCGGACACCCGGATCGAGCCCGGCCCCGGTTTCCAGCCGACGGCGACGAACCCTGACGTCGTCTCACAGGCGATGAACCAGCCCCGCCGCCTGCTCGACCCCATCAAGCTCTAGCAGTCGCGACGCGTAAGTCAGTGGGACGGCAAGCGGCCTCTGCCGCCGGTGGTCTCACCGCGACAACCAACCCATCACCGTCAAGGTAGGCGACGCGTACGTGACGGTGCGGCGCTACCTCGACGACGCCCCGCGCCGGACTGTGCTTCGACCCTGACGCCGACGAGATCGTCCGAGACCTGGAGACGGCGATCGGCGACCGCCTGAGCACGCGGGAGGCGGCGACGGGCGCGCGGATGTCGGCGATCCTCGCCGACATCGGTCCGGTGGGCGACGCGAACCCGTCGCCACCCCGCGGCCGGTTCTGGTGCCGGATCGACGAGAAGAAGTGGGTCGGCGGCATCTGCGGCGGCCTGGCGGCCTACGGCGAGCTCAGCCTCGACTGGACCCGAACGATCGCGCTCGCCCTGCTCGTCTTCAGGGGCGGCCTGCTCGCGATCCCTTACCTGGTGCTGCTGTTCGTGCTGCCCGTCGTCCCGACTTTCGCCGAGTACGAGCGCCGACGCGACACCCCGCGCCACCCCTGAGCGCGGCACCCGGCGGTCGCGACGTCGGTGGCGAGTCGTCGCCAACCTTGCCCGCGGATCTTGCTGGCGCGTCCCGTCCTCCCGCAGCCTGCGTCCATGTCGCTGCTCGCAGTGGGGGAGGACGGCGTGGTGGGTGCTTTCTGGAGGCGGTGGGCGCGCGCATCGCTGGCGGTGGTGGTCGTGGCTGCCGCCGGTGCCGTGGTCGCGCCGGTCGCGGTCACGTCGCCCGCTGTGGCCGCGACCGCGGCGTGCGCGGACGTGGCGGCGTCGGAGGGTGCCGCGTTGGCCGCCGCCGCCGCGTGCGACCGCTCCGTGGTGGTCGGTGGCTCGCAGTCCGAGTACACGCGGGTGGTGGCGCAGCCGGACGGTCGGCTGACGTTCGAGTCCGCGGTCGTTCCGCAGCGAACCCGACGAGCCGACGGCTCCTGGGCGCCGGTGGACCTGAACCTGCGGGTGGGCGCCGACCGGCTGTTGCGGCCGAACGCGTCGGTGGCCGGTGTCGCGTTCTCCGGTGGCGGCGACGGCCCGTTGGTGTCGCTGACGCGGGGCGGACGGTCACTGCGGTTGTCCTGGCCGGGCGTGCTTCCGGAGCCGACCGTGGCGGGGGACTCCGCGACGTACGCGGGTGTGCTGCCGGACGTGGACCTGGTGGTCCGGGCGACGCACACCGGCTTCACCCACGTGCTCGTGGTCAAGACCGCGGCAGCGGCGGCCAACCCGCGCGTGCGCACGTTGTCGTTCGCCGTCGGGGGTGATGCCAGGATGGAGCGGCTGGGTAACGGAGCGCTGCGGGCCGTGGCCGGCAACACCCTGGTCGCCGAGGCCGAACCGGCGGTGATGTGGGACTCCACGCCCGCGAGCGGCGGCACCTCCAGGGCCGCGGCGTCCGCCGACCGGACACGGTCGACGCCGGCCGCCGCGGGGGACGGCGCGAAGGTCGCCCCCGTGGCCACCCGGGTGGCCAGCAGCGGCGCCCTGGAACTCGTTCCGGACGCCTCGCTGCTGCACGGCCCGGACGTGACGTACCCGGTCTTCGTGGACCCCTCGTGGTCGGTGTCGAAGACGAAGTGGGCTTACGCGACCCACAACAACTGCACGAACACCGACTACTCGGTGGCCCGGGTCGGGCTGAGCCCGGAGGGCCCGTGCGCCGGGGTGCGCTTCCGTTCCTTCTTCGAGTTCCCGACCTCGAACGGCACGGTGTCGCTGAAAGGCAAGCACATCGAGTCGGCGTACGTGCAGATGAAGCTCGACCACTCGTGGTCCTGCGGCAACACCTGGGCGCACATGTACCTGACGCCGGTCATCAACGCCACCATGAAGGCTTCGTGGTCCTCGATGCGGCTCAAGTCCTGGCTGGACTCCGCCGAGGGCCATGCCAACGAGGGCTCGGGCTGCTCGGACTCCCCGCAGGCCGACATGATCATGAACTTCACCGGCTCGAAGGTCACCGAACAGACGCAGACCGCGGCCAACGGCGGCTGGCCCTCGATCACGGTCGGCTTCTGCGCCTGCAACGAGAAAGGCGAATGGGAGACGGCCCAGGATCGATGGAAGAAGTTCTTCCCGGCCAACGCCAAGCTGGTCGTCGACTACGACTCCAAACCCGGCAAGCCCACCGGCCTGCACGTCGCCGACGTCGCCTGCCCGACGTCGGGCGTCCTGAGCATCGGCACCCTGACACCGAAATTCTCCGCCGTGTATCCCGACGGCGACTCCGGACAGACGCTGACCGGGACGTACGAGTGGATCGAGGTGCCGGCCGGCGGGATCGGCACCGTCACGGACACCTCTCCGGCCCGGCTGACTCCACCTCCGACCGCACCGGCCACCGCGAACGGACGGGCGACCACCGCCGCGGTGACGGTCGTCAAGAACAAGACGTATGCGTACCGGGTCACGGCTGTGGACCCAGCCCCGTACTCGCAGTGGAGCGGCTGGTCGACCTGGTGCCAGTTCGCCGTCGACACGACAGTGCCACCCGCGCCGACGATCACCTCGGGTGCGGTCCCTGGGCCCGGCGCCCCGATCACCTTCACCTTCACCACGACGACCACTGACGTCGTCAAGTTCCGCTACGGCTGGACGAGCTCCCCCACGACCGAGGTCAGCGCGAGCGGGACGACCACCAAGACCGCCAGCGCCACCCTGACGGTGCCGAGGTACGGCCAGAACACCCTCTGGGTGCGGGGCATCGACGCCACCGGCAACCTGGGTAACCTCGGCTCCAAGGACCTGACCGTGGCGCGGCCGTCGCCGCCGGTGGCCCGCTGGGGCCTGGAGACCTACCCCGGGCAGACCCAGGCTCAGGCGCTGGAGGACAAGCAGCCGGCGCTGAGCTTCAACACCCCGCTCACCGCGACCAACGTCACGTGGGCCGACGGGATCCGGCTCGTCGGCGGTCAGACGGCGCGGTTCAACGGCACGTCCTCGCGCGCGCTCACGTCCGGGCCGGCTGTGAACACCTCGGCCTCGTTCAGCGTGGCCGCCTGGGTGCGGGTCGACTCGTACACGGGCTGCACCAACCTCTCGGCGGTCTCCGCCGACGGAAACGCGGCGAGCGCCTTCATCCTCCAGTACGACTGCTGGTCGGACCGGTACCGGATGCGCGTGGCGGACAAGGACGGCGGCGCCTTCGTTGAAGCGGCCTCGACGACCCCCACGGCGCTTCGCCAGTGGACCCACCTCGCAGGTGTGTGGGACGAGCTGGAACAGAAGGTCAAGCTGTACGTCAACGGTGCGCTGGTCTCCTCGGTCACCCCGCCCAGCAGCTGGTTGACCAGTCGCGGCGGCGGATACATCGCGATGGGCGTCCTCGCCGTCGGTCGTAGCCGTCACTTCGGCATCGACGACTCCTACTTCAAGGGTGAGATCGCCGACGTGCAGGTCTTCGACCGCGCGCTGGTGGACCAGGACCTGACCGGCCAGCTCGCGTCCGACCCGGGCTCGGGCGGCGTGGACGAGCCGGGAATCCTGGCGCCGGTCCAGGTAGGACGGTGGGACTTCGAGCTCGCCCGGCCGTGCTACGTGCAGGATCTCGCCGACACCTGCGACGCCGGCGACGGGACACCCTTCGGTCGGTGGCTGGCGCTCAACCGGGGCGCTTCGATCGAGGCGGGCAACCAGGGCAACGGCCTGCACCTGGACGGCTACTTCTTCCCCGACGAGAACCCCGAGCCGTGGCAGGCGACCCAGGAATGGGCTCGCTCCGCCTACAAGACGGGGTCGAGCGCACCGGACGAGGACGGCAACCAGCGGACTCTCTGGCAGAACACGCCGGTCGTCCGCACCGATCAGTCGTTCAGCGTCTCGGCCTGGGCCCGGGTGAGCCGCACGGACGTCTATCAGACGGTCCTGGCGGCCGACGGGTCGGTCAACAGCGGCTTCTACCTCTACTACGGCACTGACAACGGGGGCACCTGGAAGTTCAAGGTGTTGAAGGACGCCGGCACGGCGGACGACGGCACCGCGCCGACGATCGCCGGGGCCCCGGCGCCGGACGCCGAGGAGACCTGGCATCACCTGGTGGGTGTCCTCGACGCCGGACGCCGGCAACTTCGGCTCTACGTGGACGGGAGCCTCAAGGCCACCTCGCCGATGAACACTGCCTGGCAGCCGTGGCAGGCGAACGGTCCGCTGACGGTCGGCCGGACCTGGGCCAACGGGAACCCGTTGTTCGGTGCTGTCGACGACATCGGCGTCTACCAGGGCGCACTGACGGACGCGCAGGTCAGGGCCATCTACAACGAGCAGGCCCAGAAGGACCCCCAACTCTGACGGCGTACGCCGCCCGACCCTTCCTTTCGCTTCGCAGAACCTGACCCGTGGTGGAGGCATTGGTGTTCGACGTGGAGATACCGGTCAAGGGCCCACAGCCGGTCCGCCGGCGCGCCCGCAAGCTGCTCGCCGCGGGCATCGTGGGCGCGCTGATCGGCGGAGCGCTGGTCGTCGTCCCCGCGCAGGCGGATCCCGCACCGGCCCAGGGCCGGCCGGCAGCGCAGCGGGAGAAGCTGGATGCCGACGGCGCACCGGTGCGGACCAGAGCCTGGCCGTACACGCCGCAACGGCGGGCGTCGCTGCCCGAACCGGTCTGGCCGGCGCCCGGCACCGCCCGCGTGAGCCTGCCCGCGGCGGCGGAGCGGCGGGCCGGTGGCGGGCCGACGCGGGCGGGCAACCTGCCGGTGTTCGTGGACCGGGGCGCCGGTTCCGCGGGAGAACGGGTCGACGCGCTCACCGTGCGGGTCCTGGACCGGGCTACCGCTCCCGCGCAGTGGCGTGACGGGCTGCTGATGCGGGTCGGCAACCCGTCGGCCGCGGGCACGGGTGGCGCGGCGCGGGTGTCCGTCGACTACAGCGCCTTCCGGCACGCCTACGGCGGCGACTGGGCGTCCCGGCTGCGCCTGTGGCAGTTGCCCGAGTGCGCCACGACCACCCCGGCCGCCCGAGGGTGCGCCGCGACGGCGCTGCCGTCCACGAACGACACGCGGTCCGCGAGGGTGACCGCGCAGGTTCCGCTGGGTTCGTCCGACACGCTCGTGGCGCTGGCCGCCGGCCCGTCCGGATCCGGTGGCGACTTCACCGCCACCTCCCTCGCTCCCTCGGCCACGTGGGCCGCGGGTGGCAACAGCGGCGGGTTCACCTGGACGTACCCGATGAACGCACCGCCGGCCATCGCGGGGCCGGTGCCGGACCTGGCGCTGGCCTACTCGTCGTCGAGTGTGGACGGCAGGTCGGAGGTCACCAACAACCAGCCTTCCTGGATCGGAGAGGGGTTCGAGTACTCGCCGGGCTCGATCGAGCGTCGCTACGTGCCCTGCGCCGAGGACATGGCGGGCTCCGCGAACAACACCAGGGAAACCGGTGACCTGTGCTGGCGTTCCGACAACGCGGTGCTCACCCTCGACGGCCAGGGCACCGAGCTCGTGTACGAGGAGGGCAAGGGCTGGCACGCGCGCCAGGAGAACGGCTCGAGGATCGAGAAGCTGACCGGGGCCAGCGGCAACGGCGACAACAACGGCGAGTACTGGAAGGTCACGACCGCCGACGGCACGCAGTACTTCTTCGGCCTGCACAGCCTGCCCGGCCAGTCGTCGGTGACGGACTCGACATGGACGGTGCCGGTCGCCGGCAACCACCCGGCCGCGGGCGGAAAGCCGGCCGATCCGTGCTACGCCTCGACGTTCGCCGGCTCGTTCTGCTCGCAGGCGTGGCGCTGGAACCTGGACTACGTGGTCGACGTGCGCGGCAACACGATGTCCTACTGGTATGCCAAAGAGAGCAACAGGTACGCCCGCAACTTGTCCGAGAGTGACGCGGCGTCCTACACCCGCGGCGGCACACTGAGTCGCATCGACTACGGCACCTGGTACCGCGGCGCCACCGACCGTTCGGTGACGCCGGTCGCGCAGGTGCTCTTCGAGCCGGCGAACAGGTGTGTGACCTCCTCGTGCGGCACGCACAACGCGACCAACTGGCCCGACACCCCGTGGGACCAGGAGTGCACCGGCAGCACGTGCGCGAAGAACTACTCGCCGACGTTCTGGTCGACCAAGCGACTCGCCAAGATCACTACCAAGGTCTGGGACACCACCGGGACGACGGCCAGATGGCAGGACGTCTCCTCCTGGACGCTCACCCACACCTTCCCGTCGTCCGGCGACGGGTCCAACCACGCCGGCATGTGGCTCGAGAAGATCGTGCAGGCTGGTCTGGTCGGAACGGCGGTGACCATGCCTCCGGTCACCTTCACGCCGGTGTCGATGCCGAACCGGGTGCTGACCATGAACACCGCGACCAGCAACTGGCAGCGGATCGACTACATCATCACCGAGACCGGCGCGAAGATCGACGTCGACTACGACTCGCCGGAGTGCTCGGAGTCGAACCTGCCGGCGGCGGCGGACACCAACACCATGCGTTGCTACCCCGTCATGGTCGTCGACCCCGACGACCCGACCGGTAAGGGTCTGGTCCCGGAGTGGTGGCACAAGCACCGGGTGAAGTCGGTGTCCACTTCGGATCTCCCGACGGATCAGTCCGGTCATCAGGCGCCACCGACCTTCACCTACTACAAGTACGTCGGAGCGCCCGCGTGGCACTACGCCGACGACGACGGCCTGACCAAACCGAAGAGCAAGACCTGGAACCAGTTCCGCGGCTACGACACGGTCGAGGTGCGTGTCGGCGACGTGCCCGGCGCCCAGTCCCTGACCCGCACCCGTTACCTGCGCGGCATGCACGGCGACCGCGTCGGCGGCGGCACCCGCAGCGTGACCGTGCCCGCCTCCTTCGGCTCGGAGACCGTCTACGACGAGGACCAGTTCGCCGGGATGGTGCGCGAGCAGACCACCTACAACGGCGTCGAGACCAAGCCGGTGGGAAGGACCGTGCACGTGCCGTGGATGTCTCCGCCGACCGCGTCGCGGACCATCAACGGCGACACCGTGACCGCACGCTACATCAACACCAGGGTCACCTACAGCGGGACGGCGCTCGGACCCGACGGGGCGCGCGGTTGGCGCACCACCCGGACACAGTCGTGGTTCTCCGACGACTACGGCCTGACCGACCGCACCCAGGACGACGGCGACGTCGCCAAGGCCGGTGACGAGAAATGCACCACCTACCTCTACAACCGCAACCTCGCGAGCAACCTCCTGACGCTGCTGAAGCAGACCACCACGACCACGCTGGCGTGCGGCACGGCGCCGACCAGGCCCGAGCATGTCGTCTCGGACTCGCGCACCTACTACGACGGCGCCACCAGCGTCGCGACCGCACCGACCTACGGATCCGTGACGAAGACGGAACATCTCAAGGACTGGAGCCAGGCCGGCGGAACGGTGTGGCAGACGTCCAGCGAGTCGACCTTCGACGCGTTCGGCCGGGTCCGGACCGCGACCGACCTGCGGGGCAACACCACCCAGACCGACTACACCCCTGCCGGGGCCGGCCCGGTGACCCGGCTGACCACCACTGGCCCCGCGCCCTACAACTGGGTCAGCAAGACCGACGTCAACCCGTACTGGGGCTCGACCACCAGGACAGAGGACCCCAACGGTGCCATTACCGACGTGTCCTACGACGGACTCGGCCGAGTCTGGCGGGTGTGGAACGTCGGCTGGGCCAAGCAGGACCACGATTCCAGCCCTTCGGCCGAGTACACCTATGCGCTCGCGCCGGACCGTGACGCCTACCCGTACGTCGTGTCCAAGACACTGCATGCCGGCGGCGGTTACCGCACCGTGTATGACATCAGCGACTCGCTGATGCGACCGCGGCAGACGCAGACCGCGGCGGTTGGCGGCGACCGGATCGTCACCGACACCCTCTACGACAAGCTGGGCCGAGCCGCCACCAGCTACAGCGCGCACGCCGAGCCGGGCACCCCGTCCGGCAAGCCGTGGTGGGAGCCCGAATGGTCGGTGCCCGCGGTGAACCGGACGCTGTTCGACAACGCCGACCGGCCCGTGGCACAGGTCTTCCTCAGCGGGAACGGCGAGGACAACCTGGTCGAGCAGTGGCGCACCACCACCGCCTACGAAGGTGACCTGACCAAGGTCACTCCGCCCAAGGGCGGCACACCGACCACGACGATCAACGACGTCGAGGGTCGCATCGTCGAACTGCGCCAGCACACGACGGACCAGGGCGTGGCCGGCGCCTATCAGTCGACGCGCTATGCCTACGGTGCCAAGGACGAGCTCATGTCCGTCACCGACCATCTCGGCAACGCCTGGAAGTACACGTTCGACATCAAGGGCCGCCGCATCTCCGTCGAGGACCCGGACAAGGGCACCAGCACCACCGGGTACAACGACTACAACGACGTCGTCGAGACCAAGGACGCGCGCGGCAAGACGCTCTGGGCGGTCTACGACACGCTCGGCCGCAAGACCGAGCTCCGCGACACCTCGTCGACCGGGCGGCTGCGGGCCAAGTGGAAGTACGACGTTCTTTACACGGGCTCCACCCTCAACGCGAAGGCGAAGCTCACCGAGTCCTATCGCTACGAGTACGACCAGTCCGGCACCGCGAGCATTTACAAGTGGCAGGTCGGCGGGTTCAACATCAGGTCGCAGCCCACCACCGTGAACTACGTGATCCCGCCGGTCGAGGGCGCCAGCCTCGCCAACACGTGGAGCTACGGCTACGGCTACTCGACCTACGACGGCAGCCCCACCAGCGTCCTCTACCCGGCCGGTGGCGGCCTGACCAACGAGACGGTCACGACCGGCTACGACGCCACCACCGGTCTGCCCACGAAGCTGGACACCACCATGACCGGTGTGAGCGCCTACGTCGCCGCGCAGGACTACACCGGCTTCGGCGAGCCCACGAAGACGCTGCTCAAGACCGCGAGCGGGCAGTACGTCGAAGACGAGACGTACTACGACGAGGCGACCCGTCGCGTCAGCCGCAACACCGTCAAACCCGAGTCCGCCGGAAAGTTCGTGTCCGACCGCAACTACGACTACGACGACTCGGGAAACATCGTCTCGATCGTCGACCAGCCGCAGGTGGGCAGCCGCGACGCCCAGTGCTTCCGACAGGACGCGCTGCGTCGGCTCACGAGCGCCTGGACTCCCAAGACAGGCGTCGACTGCGAAGCCGCCCCGAGCCTCGCGAACCTGGGCGGTCCGGCCCCGTACTGGCTGGACTGGACCTTCGACACGATGGGCAACCGCACCCAGGAGGTCGCACACACGACGGCCGGCGACACGAAGCGCACCTATGCCGTGCCGGCCGGGGGACCGAACGTCGTGCGCCCGCACGCGGTCACCCAGGTCACCACCGAGGCTCCCGGTGTGGCGGCGGTCGTCACCAACTACGCCTACGACAACTCAGGCAACACCTCCTGCCGGCCCACCGGCAGCGCCGCCAACACGTGCCCTCCCGGCGCCAACTCCCAGACGCTCACCTGGGACGCCGAGGGTCGGCTGGCCGGCGTCTCGGCCGGCGGCAACAGCATCGAGACCAACGTCTACGACGCGGACGGTGCGCGACTCGTCCGGCGGGACGCGGGCGGGGTCACGCTGTTCCTGCCCGGTCAGGAGGTGCGCCGGGACAACAGTGGAGCCGTCAGCGGCACCCGCTTCTACAGCTTCAACGGCAAGGTCGTCGCGACCCGCAAGGCCGCTGGGCTCACCTGGGTCGCCTCCGACCACCAGGGCACCCAGCACACCAGTGTGGATGCGGCCAGCCAGGCCGTGACGGTGCGCCGGCAGACTCCGTACGGGCAGCCCCGCGGCGTCGATCCCGCGTGGCCCAACGCGAAGGGGTTCGTGGGCGGCGACAAGGATCCGACGGGCATGGTCCACCTGGGTGCCCGCAAGTACGATCCCGCTCTCGGTCGGTTCATCTCCGTCGACCCGGTGCAGGACATGGCCGATCCGCAGCAGTGGCACGGCTACAGCTACGCCAACAACAACCCCGTCACCCAGAGCGACCCGACCGGCCTGGCGCCCTGCGAACCCGGCGAGGACTGCTCCGGTTACATACCCGGCAACGAGAAGGCCAACAAGAAGGCCAAGAAGACCAACTCCTGCTGGCCGACCAGGTGCGGCCTGCCCGCCGGCAAGGGCAACGGCGGCGGAGGCGGCGGTAAGGGCGGCGACGGCTGGCGCGGCGTCCCGTGGGCCGCTCCCAAACCGGGGCTGGCAGGACTTCCGGTCGTCCCGACTCTCACCACTCCGTGGATGCCGGTAGCACCTCCGACACGGCCCTGCCAGAACTACAATTCCAGCTACTCTTCGCCAGCGGCATGCGAAGACGCGCACGCGGTCGCCGCCGCGGCCGCAGCCGCGGAGGCTCGCGAAGCCAAGGCCGCCGCCGACGAGGAATATGCGGCCGCTTGGAAGAAGTGGTATTCCAACGACGCCAACACAAACGACAACGTCTACTGCATCATCCCGTGGGGATGTCGTGACCCGAAGCCGGTCTATCCCGACCCGACCGAGGCCCTGGCGCGCAAACGTGCGGGTCAGCAGCAGGCTGACAAGCAAAGCAACTGGTCGGCGAACATGAGCGTCGGGCTGTTCTGTGTGGGCGTCTGCTTCGGCTTCCAACTGGAACGCGACGGCTTGAAAGGTGTGGTGGGCTGCTGCGGGATCGGGGTCACCGGTCCAGGGGTCGGGGTCGGCGGCCAATATGCCGACGGCAATCCGCGACCCTTGTCGGGCCAGGTCTGCGCGGGGATCGGCGGCAACGGATGCCTCCAGGTGGGACCCACTGACAAGGGCAATCCCGCGGTCTCGGTCTCGCTGAACACGGGAGCGGCGCTCTTCGTAGGCGGGGTGTACACGTTCAAACTTCCTCCGCCCTCCTGATGGACCGGTGGCGGCGGGCGGGCAACCGCCCGCCGCTACGCCGGAAGGTCGGCGATCTCGTGGTCCTCGTCCCAGCCCAGCCTGCGCACCAACGCCTGCGCTTCGGGCGCGCCCACTCCTCGGTAGAGCTCGTACGCCTCGGTCAGGAGCAGCACCGCGGACGGATCACCGGCCTGTTCCGCCACCGTGGCCAACGCGACCAACGCGCGTGCGCGCAGCGCGGGGACGTTCTCGTCGGTCCAGAACCTCAGCGAACTGCGCAGCAGGGCCTGCGCGCGGGGGTCCTGGCGGCGGGCGCGGGTCTCGCCGAGGCTCAGCTCCGTCAGCGCCAGACCCCAGGTGTGGCCGCGGCCCCGGAATATCTCGGCGGCCTCGGCGAACGCCTCCTCCGCCTCCAGCGCGCGGGCCGGGTCCCGGTCGAGCGCCTCTCCGAGCGTTCGCAGGCTCTGCGCGGCGCCGGCGAGATCGTTCATGTCCCGGAAGAGCCGGGCGGCCTGGCGAGCGGCTCGTCCCGCCCGGTCGACGCGCCCGGCGGCGAGCAGCGCGCTGGCCAGTCCACGCGACGCGTACGCCAGGGCGAACCGGTCTCCGCTCCGACGTGCGGTCAGCAGCGCCGTCTGGAGCGTCGTGACGGCTTCGTCGACGGCGCCCCGTTGGCGCAGCACAAAGGCGAGGTTGGCCATCGCGATCACGGTGACCGGATCCCGATCGGTTCTGGCCAGATTTTCCACCGCGCTGCGCAGCTGCTCCTCGGCCGCGTCCAGTTGTCCGGTGAGGCCGAGGACATAGCCGAGGTCTTTGCGGGCCATGGCCGCCCCGGCGGAGTCGCCGACCCGTTCGGCCAGGTCACGGGCGGCACCGAGGGTGGTCTGGGCACCTTCGAGGTCGTCGGACTCGACGAGGCAGGTGCCGAGCCCACGCAGGACGGCCGCCTCGGCGACCGGGTCACCGGCGGCACGGCAGGCGGCCAGTGCCGTCTCCATGACTCGGCGCCAGTCGTCGTAGTAGCCCCGCAGCTCGTAGAACTCGGCAGCGCAGGCGGCCAGGCCGCGGGCCGGCCCGACAAGTCCGGCATCGGCACACGCGGACACGAGTGCGGTGAGCGCCTCGCGTTCAGTCTCGAACCATTCGACCGGTCGGGCCGCGACGGCCGCGGCGACCACCGGATCCGGATCCGGAACCACGACGGCGGGGTCGTCGAGGTGGAAGCGCTCACACTCGAGCGCGGGCCGTGCCCGTCGCGCCAGTCCCAGCCACGTGTGCGCGACCCGGGCGAACGCCGTCGACCACTCGGCCTCGCTGATCTCGTTCTCGCGACATTCCCGGGCGTACAGGCGGGTGATCTCATGGAACCGGTATCGCCGCAGCCCCAGCCCGTCCGGGCCGACGGGTTCGATGAGCCTGGCGTCGAGGAGCTCCTCGACCGCGACGGATGCCGCCGCGGATGGTGCGCCCAGCAGCGCCGGCACGGCCCACTCGGGCATGGCGCGCACACCGAGGCTGCTCAACGCACCGAGCAGTGCGAAGGCGCGCGCGGCCGGCCGGCTCAGCGCCTGGTAGGTCACCTGCAGGGTGAGGCGCACAGCAAGGTCGCCGTGGCGCATCTCGTCGAGGCGGCGCCGTTCGTCGGTCAGCCGCTCGCCGATCATGCGCACGGTCCATTGGGGTCGCGCGGCGAGTCGGGCGGCGACGACGCGGACGGCCAGAGGAAGGTTGTCGCACGCGGCGACGAGGGTGGCCGCCGCGTCCGGCTCGGCCAGCACGCGTTCGGCGCCGGCCACCTGGCACAGCAGGTCGATCGACGACGTGGTGGGCAGTGGCCGCAGGTCGATGGTCGTCACACCGGCCAGTCCGGTCAGCGACAGCCGGCTCGTCACGACCACAGCGACACCGTCGGGAGGCATAAGGGCTTCGACCTGGCGGTGCCCCGCGGCGTTGTCGAGGACCAGGAGCATCCGCCGCCCGGCGATCCGCGTGCGGAACAACGCCGCCCGCGCGTCGACGCCGGCCGGGAGCGCCGAGCCGTCCACGCCGAGCATCCTGAGCAGCAGCGCGAGCACGTCGGCGGGCTCCGCCGGAGCTCTGTCCTGTCCGCCGAGCACCGCGTAGAGCTGGCCGTCGGGAAAGCGGGACGCCAGCCGGTGGCTGGCATGGATCGCCAGCGCGCTCTTGCCGACGCCGGGCGGTCCCGAGATCGCCGCCACCCGGGCGGGGGTCGCTCGTGGGTGCAGGATCGCGTCCAACAGGCCCAGTTCCTTGTCGCGGCCCACGAAGTCGGCGAGGTCAGGGGGCAGGTGGCGGATCGGCTCCGCCGCGCCGCGTGGCGCCACCGCGGACCCGCTGCGGTTGCCCCAGAACAGCGACCTGCCGGCGTCGACGAAGGCCTCGCGTTCTTCGCCGCTGAGGTCGAGCGCGGTCGCCAGCCACTCGACGGTGCGCGGTCGTGGCCCCCGCCCCCGGCCCCGCTCCATCTCACCGATGGAGCGTGAGCTGATGCCGGCGCGTTCGGCGAGGGCTTCCTGGGTGAGCTGGCCGCGAAGGCGGTAGCTGCGAAGCTGCGTCGCGAATCCGTCGTCCAACCTCGACCCCCCAGTCGTCCGGTGCGAGGCCAGGCTACCGAACGTCCGGCTCAACGTCGGATCGAACGTCCTGGTTCTCTCGGGCTCCGTGCGGTGTGATGAGTTGACCTTGGACGGTGCCGGCCGCATCCGAGGCTGTCTATCGCGTGGGGGGAGCTCGGCATGTCACGGACGTACCCGCCGGAGGACCGTCAGCTTGCCTGTCTTGGCGTGGTCCCGGCCCATCTGCGGCCGGTGCTGGTCGCTCTGCTGTCCGGCGCCCCCGACACGGTCGCCTCTCGCCGACTCAACGTCTCGGAGCGCACCTACAGCCGTCGGCTGGCCGAGTTGTTGGACTTCTTCGACTCACGGACGCGGTTCCAGGTCGGCGTCCAGGTCGGCCTGTCCGGTTGGACGACGCCCGCACCTGACCAGCTCCTGCGGACCGGGTCCGGAGTAGCCCTGCTGGTGGCCGCGACCTGGCCTTCGTTCACGGAAGCCGCTCAGCCGCAGGTCGACGCGGACCCGGTGGGGCGCTGATCACGCGCGGGCGCCGCCGTCGACGCGGAGGATCGTGCCTGTCACCCAGGAGGCGCGGTCGCTCAGGAGCCAGGCGGCGGCTTCCGCGATCTCGTCCGGCCGCGCGGCGCGGCGCAGGGGTGTGCGGGCCGTGAGGCGTTCGACCAGGCCGGGGGAGTGGGCCGCCCAGGTGTCGATCATCTTTGTCGGGGTGTTGCCCGGTGCGATCGCGTTGACGCGGATGCCTTCCGGCCCGTACGTGACGGCCGCCGACTCGGTCAGGCTGTTGACCGCGCGCTTCATCGCGCCATACGCCGGAAGCTGTGGGTTGCCCATCAGGCTGCCGATGGACGAGTTGTTGACGATGGCGCCCGTGCCGGCGGTGGCCCGGATCGCGTTGACCTCGGCGACCATGGCCAGCCAGACGCCCTTGAGGTTCACGGCGTAGAGGTGGTCGAACTGCTCCTCCGTCAGCTCGTCCATCGGGCCGGGCGGCACGAACGCCGCACCGTTGTTGAACGCGACGTCGAGCCGCCCGTGCAGGTCGATGGCGCGCGCCACCGCCGCCCTGACGCTGGCGCTGTCTCCCAGGTCACACAGCACGTGGTCCGCGGTGCCGCCCGCCGCCCGGATGTCCGCGGTCACCGCTTCCAACTCGCTGCGGGTGCGAGCGGCCAGCACCACGCGGGCGCCCTCCCGGGCGAACAGCCGTGCGGCGGCGGCGCCGATGCCACGGCCCGCGCCGGTGACGAAAGCGATCTTGTCCGTCAAGAGTGTTGTCATGGCTCCGAGCCTTCGGCGTCACGGTGCTGCCATCCAGGCACCCCCTGTGCCTGGCTGACCGGCCCGTCACCGGCGCAGACTGGGAACGGTGAACAGAGCCGAACTGGCGGCCTTCCTGCGCAGCCGCCGCGAGCGGATCGCCCCGACCGAGGTCGACCCGCGGCGCCGCACCCCGGGCCTGCGCCGCGAGGAGGTGGCGCGGTTGGCCTTCATCTCGATCGAGTACTACACGCGTCTCGAGCAGGCCCGCGGCCCGCGCCCGTCGCGCGAGGTGCTGGCCGGTCTCGCCCGGGCGCTCCGCCTGACGGACGCCGAACGCATCCACCTCCACCACCTCGCCGGCGCGCCGCCGGCGCCGCCGCCCGGACCGCCGCGAGAGGTGCGCCCGAGCGTCCTCGACCTGCTCCGCCGCCTGCCGGGCGCGGCCGCTTTCGTGACGTCCGCGACGTACGACGTGCTCGCCTGGAACGATCTCGCCGCCGCCCTGATGGAGGACTTCTCCGCGGTGCCGCGCCGCGACCGCAACCTGCTGCGCCGCGCCTTCCTCGATCCGGATCCGGACGGACGCCGGCTGTACGGAGTCTCCGACCCCGACACCTTCGGCCGCACCGCGACCCACCACCTGCGCGCCGCCGCGGCTCGCTATCCGGACGATCCCGAGCTGAACGCGCTCGTGGCCGACCTTCTCGCCGGAAGCGCCGAGTTCGCGCGGCTGTGGCGCTCACACGACGTCTCGGCCCAGCACACCCTGCGCAAGACCTTCGAGCACCGGCAGGTCGGCCCGGTCACGGTCAACTGCGACGTGCTCGACATCGCCAACCAGGACCAGCGGATGGTCATCTACACGGCCGATCCCGGGTCGCCGTCGGAGGAAGCCCTGCGTTTGCTGGCGGTGATCGGCACCCACCGCATGGTCAGCGCGCGATCTTGACCTCAAGCTGGGTTCACGTGCTTCGCTGGCGGGCGTGAACCAAGAAGGACTGCGCGTCGCGATCACCGGTGGGGCACGTGACACCGGCCGGCTGCTGGCGGAAGCCTTCGCCGCACGCGGCGCATCGGTATTCCTGTCGGCCCGGGACAAGGCGGTCGCCGATGGTGTTGCCAGTGCGATCAACCAGCGCGGGCCGGGTCGGGCCGAGGCCTTTCACTGCCACCTCGCCCGCCCGGACTCGGTGCGCGCGTTCGCCGCCGCGTTGGCCGGGCGGACGGACCACCTCGACGTCCTGGTCCACAATGGAGCCCTTTACGTCGAAGGTGACGACCTCGGCGACGTCCCGGACGACACGATCGAGGAGGTGATGGCGGGCGGCACCGGCACTGTGCTGCTGACCAGGCATCTGCTGCCGCTGCTGCGGGCCTCGCGTCGGCCCGACGTCGTCAACATGATCTCGGCTTGCGGTGAGGTCGGACACCATCGTTCAGGGGCGCATCCCGCTTTCTACGCGGCGAAGCACGCACACGCCGGACTCGCCGGGATTCTGTCGCACCGCCTGCGGGCCGAGGGGGTTCGGGTGATCTCCCTGTTCCCGCCGGACTTCGTCCAGGACGGGCCACGCCGGGCCGACAGCGACCTCACCGCCTCGTCGGTGGTCGACTGCGTGCTGTTCGCCGTGGGCCAGCCGCGCGACTGCTTCATCCGCGAGTTCCACTTCGAGCAGATCCCTTGATCGCTGCGCCCGCGATGACCACGTCCAGGCAGTCGCGGAACAGGTCGCCCACGGTGCGGCCGGGTTGGAAGTAGTCGGCGACCGCGGCCACGACGGTCGGGTGCTGTTCGGTGAACGTCGCCAGGTCGAAGCCTTTCAGCGCCTCCGCGTCCGGGCGGGGGGACTGCTCCTCGAGGACGTGGCCGACCGTGAAGCGTTCGACGGTCAGGACGATCACGCGGGCCTCGCGCAGCGGCACGCCGCGTGCCACGAGGGTGCTCATGGCCAGTTCGGAGATCGCTGCCATCGTGCGCGAGAGCTGGGAGCTGGACACGACCCGGGCGCCGTCCGGATGGGCGAGCAGGGCTCGACGCAGCCGCTCGGCGAGCCCGCTCAGCCAGTCCTGCCAGGGTTGGTCCGGCTCGGGCGGTGACATGTCGCCGAACTCCTGGTCGAGGATCGCGTCGGCGATCGCGGTGACCAGGGCCGCCTTGTTCGGCAGATGCCAGTAGAGGGTCGGCGACCGCACGCCCAGGCGTGCGGCGAGCTTGCGGGTCGTCACGCCGTCGAGGCCCTCGGCGTCCAGCAGGTTGACGGCCTCGGTGACGATCCGCTGTCGGTCCAATGCCAATTCTTGGTACCTCCCGGTCGTACTCTATCAGTGCTAGAGTCTCTCTATCACTGATAGAGAGAGGGGCAATGACGGTGTCGTTCCACGATCTGCTGCATCGCATTCCGGGGGTGCCCGCGCACACCGAGCCGCCGCCCGGACACCAGGGCACGCGCCTTTCACTGAACCGCAGGTGGAACCACACGTCCGCGCGCCGGGCCAGGTTCCTGCCGGCCTGGCAACGCCGGATCGCGGCGCTCTTCGACCGGGAGCGGCGATGAAGGCCGCGGTGCTGCACGAGCTCGGCGGCGTCCCTCGCTACGAGGACTTCCCGGATCCCGTGGCCGGCGACGACGAGGTGCTCATCGACGTGATCGCCGTGGCGGTCGAGAACGTCGACAAGCGCATCGCGGCCGGCACGCACTACGCGAGCCAGGACTACGTCGCCCAGTTGCCGGCGATCCCCGCGTTCGACGGCATCGGCGCCCTGCCGGACGGCACGGTCGTCGGGTTCGGCAACCCGCGCCGGCCCTATGGCGCCCTCGCCGAGAAGACCGTGGTGCCAAACGGCAACCACGTGCCGATCCCGAAGGGCATCGACCCGGCGACCGCGACCGTGCTCGGCACGGCGATCACCGGCATGTCCCTCAAGACCGCCGCCGGCTTGGTCCCAGGCGAGACCGTGCTCGTCCAGGGGGCCACCGGAGTCGCGGGACGACTCGCGGTGAAAGTGGCCCGGTTGCTCGGCGCCGGGCGCATCATCGCGACGGGCCGCGACGACGACCAACTACGCGCGCTGGACGCCGACGAGGTGATCAACACCGCGGTGCCGGACGAAGCGCTGGCGCACGCGTACCTCGATGCCAAAGCCGACGTCGTGCTGGACTACCTGTGGGGCCGCCCCACGGAGATCCTGCTGCGCGCGCTCGTGCCGAGGTCTTTCGCCTTCCCGAAACCGACGCGGCTGATCCAGGTCGGCGACTCCGCCGGCGCTGAGCTGAACCTCGCGGCGGAAAGCCTGCGCACCTCCGGCGTCGAGATCTGCGGCGCGGCCAAAGGGCTCAACCCACAGACCGTGCGGGAGGTGTACGGCCAGGTGGTGACCTGGGCGCAGACCGGCGAGCTCACCTTCGACCTGGTGCGGGTCCCGCTGAGCGACATCGAGACGGCCTGGCAACGCACAGACCTGAAGGGCAGCAGGCTCGTCGTGTTCCCGTGACGAGCGGGCGGTCCGTCCGCGGGTCCGACGCTCGAATCCACGCCTCTGGAGCCGCTCCGTCGGGTGATCAGAACGTTGTCGCGAGCCACGCCGCGGTTGCCGCAAGGGCGATCAGGGCCGCGTTCAGGCCGGTTTCCTTGATCTCGCCGCGGGAGACGTGGAGGGCAGTCGCCAGGACCTGCAGGACGACGAATCCGACAGCGGCCGCGAGCGCGAGCACCGGCGCGATCCCCGTCGACGGAGGCAGGATCAGTCCGATCGCCCCGAGGACCTCGACGGCGCCGATGACCCGGACCAGGGCCATCGGGACGACATCGACCCATCCCATCATCGGTGCCAGCTGCTCCTGACTCTGCACGATCTTCTTCCCGCCGGCGAAGAGGAAGAACAAGCCGAGTAGTCCGGCAACGATCCAGTACGCGATGACCACCGCGGGCCTCCATTGGTTACGACTTGTAAGTAGCACCATGGTGAGTGATCATCGGAGGGTCTACAAAAGGCACAACCCTGTGCCTTACTGACACCAGGGGCACGATGTCGACGTACGAGAAGGCCTGCCTGATCCGAGGCGACGGCGGTCGCGCCATCCGCGGAATCCTCGACCGCATCGGCGACAAGTGGAGCCTGCTCGTCGTCACGACCCTGCACGGCGAACGCTTCCGCTTCACCGAGCTGCTGCACCGCATCCCGGGCGTATCCCAGCGGATGCTGACCTTGACGCTGCGGCACCTGGAACGCGACGGCCTGGTCGCGCGCACGGTGTTCGCGGAGGTTCCGCCGCGGGTGGAGTACGAGCTCACGGCGGTGGGCCGCACGCTGATCGAACCGGCCGTGGCCCTGGCCGAGTGGGCGATCGAGCACAACCCGGACATCGAGATCAGCCAGCAGACGTACGACTCCCGCGAAGGCAGGAAACCCTAACAGGGCCCGCCAACGCCGAGGTCCTCCCGCATGGCGCGGCGCATCTCCGTCACGTGGTCCAAGACTGTTCCGTCGCAGTATTCGACAACAGATTCCGGCTTTGGTTCGCCGGTCGACGACAACGCCCGCAATTGCTGATATCCACGGGCAAGCAGCACATTGAGCCCCGAAGCAAGCGCGAGAATATCGTCGGGCAGAACCATCTGAGCGGTGTCGTAGCGATCCTGGTACGCCAACCACGCGTCACGTGCTTTGGTCAGGTCCTGCTCGCTCGTTCGCATGGTCTCTTTGTGGTGGCGCGCAACCGCGTTGATCTCGTTGCGACATGTGCGAGCCAGCGCGTTGAGGGCGGTGTACTCGGCTCGGCGTTCTTCGAACGTGATGCGCCGACGGGCCTCTTCGCGCTCTTCGCGGCGGATCTCGCGATCCCTTGCGGCGGCGAGCCCACTCGTCCTCGCGGCGGTACGTTGAGCCAGGATCGGTGAAACAAGCGTGCCGATGACTCCGACGGCGGCGACCAGCAGCGCGGTCAGTCCAGCACCCATTCAAGAACACTCCGCTCGCGGGCGATTCCGTCGGTCGTCGTCCGCATCGATACTCGCTGGCCCACAAGCGCCGCGTCAATGAAGCCTGTCAGTATGCGAGATCCCTGAGGCCATAACTCACCGTCGGAGTCCTGCGAGCGGCCTGAACGAGAGCTGGATTTGTGCTGGGAGACGGCGAGCCCTAGCCTGCGCACGAGTTGATCGCTCGGGAGGCCAGCGATCACGGATACATCCAGAAACGTTCGAGACCTGGTCCCGAACGGGGGCAGAAGGGGACAACCTCAGATGAGGACCGTATCGATCAAATGGGCGATTCCGGTCGCCGTCGCGGCTGCGCTGCTCGCGGGTTGCGGTAGCAAGGACGGCGGTACGGCGGGGTCGCCGGCGCCGGCCGCCACCTCCGCTTCGCCGACCGCTGTCGCGCTCGCCGACAAGGCGGGCGAGGAGATCCTGGCGGAGTCCCGGGCCGCGATCGAGGAAGCGAAGTCGTTCCGGCTCAAGGGCAGCGTCGTGGAAGACGGCCAGACCATCGCGATGGACCTCAAGCTCAACGGCGACGCGGTGCAGGGCACGCTCTCGATGGGCAAGGGCCAGGGCACGGTCGAGATCCTCGCCGTCGACGGGCAGCAGTTCATCCGTCCGGACAAGAAGTTCTGGGACGTGAACGGAGGTGCCGGCGCGGGCGACACCATGGCCCAGCTGATGGGCAAGAAGTGGGCCAAGCTCTCCACCAAGGACGAGGACCTGGCGGCGCTGTTCGCGCCGGTGTCCGCCCTCGGCGAACTGCTGAAGCCGGACGGTGGCGCGGTGGTCAAGGGTGAGACCAAGAAGATCGGCGCTGTCGACGCGATCGCGTTGATGGACAGCGCGGGCGCCAAGGAAAAGCTGTGGATCGCGACGACCGGCAAGCCGTACCCGGTGCTGCTGGAGAGCCCGGCCGACGGGACCATGGCGTTCAGCGACTTTGGCAAGGACCCGGGCATCAAGACGCCGGCCGCCAAGGACGTCATCGACTTCGACAAGCTGATCGGCAACTGACGACAGCGCGCCGGCCGCCGGGCAACCGGCGGCCGGTGAACGACCGGGACGATCGTCGTGCGCGTCTTCACGGAGTACCAGCTCGGTGCCGGTGTCGGACAAACACCGCCGTCCGGTGTGGACGGATCGACCGCCGCACCGTCGGCCCGAGAGCTCCCGGGCCTTCGTGACCTCGCCGACGCCGCGGCGGCGCAGCGGTTCCCCGGGAGCGGGCTCGCTATGACCTGTGGGCTGCGCTTTCGGCGAGCGGCCTCGCGTACCGGATGACATCGCTGCCTCTGCGGCGCCAGTTCGGGCGAGCGTCACGCCGGCGGCGGCTACGGGGCTGGTCGTGCCGGCCCAGACACCGTCGGGAGGTCTCTGACCGATCGGCTCTGGCCCATGATCGACTGGCTCGCTACCCTTCAGATGATCATGCTCTGACGGGGGTTGTGCGATGCGGGTTGGCCGCGGCCTGGCGCTGCTGTGTGTCGGTGTGTTGGTGACGGCCGGTCTGTCGGCCGCCGGTGGGAGCGCCGCCGCGGCGGCCGATCCGCTTCCGCCGATCCGGGTCTCGTTGCCGTGCGACGGAACGCCGGACGGCGTCAACGGGAGCTACTGCTCGATCACGAACGCGGTGCGGGCGGCGCAGCCGGGCCAGACCGTCGAGGTGTGGCCGGCCGTCTACGACGAGTCGGTGGTGGTGGACAACTCCGGTCTGCCGGGTAAGCCGATCACGATTAAGGCGCTCCGCGGCCCGGGTCCGCGCACCACCGTGCGGGGCGCCCAAACCGGTCCGGCGTTCCTGGTCTCCGGCGCGCACGACGTCGTCATCGAGGGATTCGACATCGGCATGACCGTGCTCAAGTCCGCCGTACTCGTCGAGAACTCCAGCGATGTCACGGTGACCGACGGGTGGATCCTCGCCTCTCGGGGCTCGGCCGTCGAAATCAAGGGTGACTCGCACCGGGTCACCGTGAGCGGGATGCTCGCCCGCAGCACCAACGTGTCGGTGTTCGCCGTGCACGACGGGGCCACCGACACCATGCTCACCGGCAACAGCCTCTTCGCGCAGACGGCTCCGAGCGCTTCGCCGGTGGCCATCGCCGTCGACGGCGCGCCCCGGACCACGATCACCAACAACACGATCGTGACCGACTGCCTGGCGGGCATCGCCGTACGCGGTGCTTCGGCGGGATTCGGTCTCTACAACTCGATCGTGCGGACCAACCAGCCCGGCCTGACCGGACGCTGTACGGCCTCGTCGGGCCAGACGTCGGCGACCGCGACGCCGGTGTCGGTCGACGGCGCGGCCGCGACCGACAGCCACGTCGACTACAACGTCATCGACCCCGGACACGGTGGGCCGCTGTACGCGTGGGGCGGCACGGCGTACGCGAACCCGGCCGATCTGCGCGCCGCGACCGGGCAGGCCGCACACGACATCGCGGCCGACCCGTTGCTGGCCGCGAGCAACCAGGAACCGGCCGGATGGGCCGTGCGGGCCGAGTCGCCCGCGATCGACTCAGCTCTGGCGAACGCACCGGGCCTGCTGAGCCGGGACCTGCGCGGCAACCCGCACGCTGACAACCCGGACGTCCCCAACGTGGGCGGTGGCTACGTCGACCGTGGCGCGACGGAACTGCTTCCGGCTCCTCAGGTCACGTCCGCCATCACTCGGGCCCCCGATGGCGGCAGTCTCGACGCGGTGGCGACCGTGACGGCCACCTACCCGTGGCAGACGGACGGGCCGGCCGGCACCTTCAGCTTCGCTCAGCCGGGCCGGTTGCCGGTCGTCAACCACACCGGCAGCGCGCGCTTCACCTTCGAGAAGCTCGGGCCTGCGTGTGTCGAGGTGCAACTCAGCACCGTGGGCTTCCGTTCGTCGTACCCGTACGTCGAGGCCTACAAGGCCCGGCCGTGCGTCGTGCTCGGCGCCTCGTTAACACCGGTGACGCCGCGACGCCTGCTCGACACCCGAGCCCTCAACGGCGCGCCACTGACGGCGGGCAGTGAGGTGCGCCTCGAGTTGCCGGCGCCGATGTCGACGGCGGCCGCCGTCGTCCTCAACGTCACCGTGACCCAGCCCACCGGCAACGGCTACCTGACCGTCTACCCGGGCGACGGAGACCGGCCGCTGGCATCCAACATCAACTTCCTGCCCGGCCGGACGATCGCCAACCTGGTGACGGTCCCGGTGGGCGCCGGCCGCGTCAATCTGTTCAACGGCAGCGGGGGCTGGCTTCATGTGATCGTCGACGTCGCCGGCTATTACTCCAGCACCGGCTCCGGACTGACGGCGGCGAGCCCGGTGCGGGTCCTCGACACCCGTGGTGCGATCGGCGTGCCCGGCACGACGCCGGTCGGTCCCAACGGGAAGGTGACGGTCGACCTGTCGGGGCGGGTGCCGGCGGGCACGACCGCGGCCGTGCTCAACCTGACCGCCACGAAGCCGACGACCAGTGGCCACATCACCGTCTTCCCGCCCGGCGCGGCGGTGCCGACCACGTCGAACGTCAACTTCCTCGCCGGCGAGACGGTGAACAACATGGTGATCGCACCGGTGGTGAACGGCAAGGTCGCGTTCGCCTTCGGTGGCTCGGGCACCGTACACCTGCTCGCCGATCTGACCGGTTGGTTCGGGTCCGGTGGAACCGACACCTACCTGCCGACCGCGCCGACCCGGATCCTCGACACCCGCACGACGGCAACCTCCGTCGGCCCGGGACAGACGGTACGGGTCACGGTGAACGCCACTGCGTGCGGCGCGACGCCGTGCCCGCGCTCGGCGGTCGTGGCGAACCTGACCGTGACCAACGCGAAGGCGGCTGGGTATCTGTCGGTCTACCCGTTCGGCCAGCCTCGCCCGGTCGTGTCGGCGCTCAACTTCACCGCCGGGCAGACCGTTGCCAACCTGATCACCGTCGGCCTGGGTCAGGACTCGTTCCTCGTCTACAACAGCGCGAGCAGCCCCGTCGACGTGGTCGTGGACCAGGCCGGGTTCTACGTTTCGCCGGCCTGACCCCATCCCGCACGGCGGCCTCTGACTCTATTCCGATCGGCCAGCGCCCATGATCGACTGATTCGCAGGTCCCCAGATGATCACGTCCTGCTTGGGGCTGTGCGATGTGGGTTGGCCGCGCGGGGTGGGCTGGGCCGGCGAGGTTCCGAGGTCGGCGGCTCGTCTTCAACGAAGGGGGATCTGGCTCACCTCGACCGGCGCCGAGTCGACGTGCGCTACCGCAGCCTCGACGTGGTCGAGCGCAAGCTGGCCGAGGCGCGACTGCCGTGCCACCTCACAGTTCCACGCCGCGCCGACAGGCCTTGCTGTCCGAGATCTGATGCCCCTCTTCGCCACCACGGCGAATCGTCTCGATTCGCGGGGCGCGCCGGGGAGCTGGCAGAGGCAGCCGACGCCCTGGCCGCACACCGTGTGGCGGCGCCTGAGCCTCCCGCCCTAGCCCTGCCGCGTGGACGTCGAGATAGACAGTGACGCTCAGCCCCGGACGGAAGGCCCCGCAAGGAGCGCCCCCCACATCTGCGAGTTGGGGGTGAAGTTGAAGATGGAGCAGACGACTGACGGTCGCCTGAGCTCGTTTGCGTCGTCCACACCGGAGTGATCGTGTGCGAGCCTCGGGCGCCGGCGATTGCCTGAAGGACGGCCGCCGAGGTCGGCGTCGGAGAGAAGACGGGTACGAAATCGAGAAGCCGGGTGGCGTTGCCGACTATGACCTTCGCCGTGCCGCTCGCGCCTGGGACGCGGCGTGGGCAACGTTCGCTTCGGCAAAGGCCGTGAACCGGCCGAGGGCGTCCCGACCGAGATGCATGGCTTCGACGAGCGTGGTCCCGCACCCACATGTGGGGTCGAGGACCAGCCGGCGCCGTCGACTGGCCCGGCCATCAACCTCGCATCCACCAAATACGCAGCCGCTGGGCCCGCGCTCGATCGAACGGGTTCGGCGAGCGGGACGAGCGCATGAACTGCGGCGCGTTAAAGCGGAAACGGCATCCCACCCGGCACTTGCTCGACAGGCGACCGAGAATCGCCCGCAGGCGGGCGCAAACCTCCGGATCGGCCAGGTCACCGCCGCCGCGAACGCGAACCGGTCAAAGAGGGCCAGCGCCCACGACTGGGCGGCGTCCCGGGGCGGAGCCCCGCGGCGTGGGGTCTGGGGCTCGGGTCCCAGGCAAGAAATAAGCACAATTTCTCGCTCGCGGAGCGATCGATAAATTGTGCCCCCGGCGGGATACAGCCCACAACTGCGCACCGTCTGGCCGGTTGTCCCTGGTCACGGACGTGTATGTGGGCGATTGACCGCGCCGTAGGGGGTCGCTGGGTGGGCAGCTGGTGTGGGGACCTGCGCACGGGGTGGGTAGCGTGAGCCGATGCGTTCAGTGGCAGACATTCGGCGACGCTGGCTCGACCGGGTGCCGCCGATGGTCACGAGGCCCGGGATGTGGGCGAGCAGCGGGCAGGCGTTCGACTGGATGGCCAGGGGCCTTCTCGCGGATCTATGTTTCCTTGACGAACGCGACGCCGACCAGGCAGCGGTCGAGACGATGCTCAGCTCGTACGGGAAGCTGGGCGTTGCTGGACCCTTCATCGCGATGTTCGGCAAAGACCGTAGCTGTGTGGCCGAGGTCGCCTCAGTCCTCGCAGAACAGTTCCACCGCCTGGCTTACCTTCAGGTGACGCGGCTGCTCGACGCAGACGAGTGGGACCACCTCAACGCGGGCCTCCTGCAACGATTCGACGGGCAGGACGTTCGTCGCAGTGAGGTCGAAGCCTGCTACGGGCCGCCTAGCCTCGTCATTGAAAAGCGTGTGCTCTGCTACGCCAGGGCTAACAGGCCCGGCTGGCTCTTCTTCGACTGCTTCGAAGACCAGGGATCCGGGGAGTATGTACCGGGTGCGGGCCGCTACGAGTGGCGACGGAACGAGGATCTGTTGGTGCGAGCGGTACGCCGTCCCGCACCAGACTTCGAAGCTGGCCTCGTCCTGACGCTGTACGGCAAGGTCATGCGGTGGGGACCCGGCTGGTGGCTCGACCAGGCCGATGGGCTGTCCGACGAACAGCAGGCCATTGCCGCCCAGCTACGCGCTGTCCGAGCCAGTGACCCATCCCAGTCGCTACATACTCGCGATGACGACCACCGGCGCTGATCCCAGGAGCGTCCGGCCATATCGTCCTCGATGAGGTAAGGCTCTACGCTTCGATCCCGTAGACGTTCGCGGTCAGCTGAGGGTTCGTCGGCGAACCGGCGGCAACCGTCAGCCTCGCAATAAGAATCGGGTCGGTGGGTCGAGCGCAGGTTCGACCCCACCTCGACAGCCGAAACGCGCCCCCATGGCTTTGGAGGTCTCCACCAGCACCGTTTGTAGGTCAGTGCTGACACCACCCGGCCCAGGAGGGCACCCTAGTGTTGGTGGGAGTTGACTCCACCCTGGCGGGCGCGCAAGCGGAGCGAGTCCGAGCAGATTGATCGGAGGTGGGCGCGTGTCGGCGACGAAGCTCCTGGTGCTCGGTATCGTGCACCTCTCCGGCGGCGCGCATGGCTACCAGGTGCGGTCCGAACTGCAGAGCTGGCGTGCGGAGATTTGGGCCAAGATCAAGCCCGGCTCGATTTATCACGCGCTGAAGAAGGCGTCGGCTGATGGCCTCCTCACCGAACACGCCGAGCCGGGCAACTCCGGGCCGGAGCGCGTTCTGTACCGCGCGACAGCTCGGGGACGTGACGAGATAGTCAAACTGGTCCGAGACGGTCTGCGGCGCACCCACGACCCGGACATGCTCAACGCGTCCATCGCCATGTTGCCCATGCTGACCAGGACAGATGCCATCGCGCACGTTAACGAGCGGGTCGCGCGCCTGGAAGCGGAGCTCGTAGAGCAGGCCAAGTGGCGGGAGAACCCGAGCCCCGGCATTCCCGAACACGTCCGCGATCAGGCCGAACTGTGGGCGGGACACGCACGCACCGAACTGGAGTGGGCGAAGAGCCTGAGCAAACGACTGTCTGAGGGCGCCTACACCATGGCCGATGATCCGGGTTCGTGGCGAACGGTCCCCGATCCCCTCAAGATGCGCTTCTAATCAACCTTGACTAGTCGTTCCTCCTCATGTACTTTGGCCAAGTAGTCAAACTTGACTAGTTCAACCAATCCGTTCGCGACACCGAGAGAAGGACTCGAACCCATGGGAAAGCTCGCGATCGAGACGAGAGGGTTGAAGAAGAGCTTTGGCAAGACCCACGCGGTCGCCGGTGTGGACCTGGCCGTGAGCGCCGGGGGCGTGTACGGCGTGCTCGGCCCGAACGGGGCGGGCAAGACCACCACGATCCGCATGCTGGCCACGCTCCTGCGCCCCGACGCCGGAGAGGCGCAAGTGCTCGGCTACGACGTCGTGCGTGACGCCCAGGCGGTGCGGAGCAGGGTGGGCCTCACCGGGCAGTTCGCGTCGGTCGACGAGGACCTCACCGGGGTGGAGAACCTATTGCTGCTCGCCAGGCTGCTCGGCTACTCACGCCGCCGAGGCAGGGAGCGGGCGACCGACCTGCTCGACGCGTTCGGTCTTGCCGGCGCGGCCGACCGGCAGGTGAAGAAGTACTCCGGCGGGATGCGCCGGCGCATCGACATCGCGGCGAGCCTGGTCGTCACCCCCGAACTGATCTTCCTCGACGAGCCCACGACCGGGCTCGACCCGCGCAGCAGGAACCAGGTGTGGGAGATCGTCAGGGGCATGGTCGCCGAGGGCGCCACCGTGTTGCTGACCACGCAGTACCTCGATGAGGCCGACCAGCTGGCCGACCGCATCGCGGTGATCGACCACGGCAAGGTCATCGCCGAGGGCTCCAGCGGCCAGCTCAAGGCATCGGTCGGCGCCGGCTCGCTGCACGTACGCCTCCGTGGCCCCGAGCAGCGGGCCGAGGCCGAACGGGTCCTCGCCGGCGTCCTCGAGGTGCCGGTCGAGCCGTCCGCTGACCCGGCCGCGCTGTCCGCGCGGATCTCCGACCCCGAGCGGGTCACCCGTTCCCTGGCCGAGCTGTCCCGCAGCGGCATCGACGTCACCGAGTTCGCGCTCGGTCAGCCGAGCCTGGACGAGGTGTTCCTCGCCCTGACCGGACACGCCGCCGAGGAGACACCCCAGGAGGATGCCGCATGAATGCCACGACCGCAGAACAGGCGTCGGCGCCGGTCACCGAGGACGCGCTGCGCAGTGTGCTGGCCGGCGAGCGGCCGTCTAGCCCCGGTCCGGTGCTCACCTCGTTGACATTCGGCTGGCGCGCTTTGCTGAAGATCAAACACGTCCCGGAGCAGCTCGTCGACGTGACCATGTTCCCGATCATGTTCACGCTGATGTTCACCTACCTGTTCGGCGGCGCGCTCGCCGGGTCGACACAGGCGTACCTACAGTTCCTGCTGCCCGGCATCCTGGTGCAGGCGAACGTCATGATCACCATGAACACCGGCATAACGCTGAACACCGACATCCAGAACGGGGTGTTCGACAGGTTCAGGTCACTTCCGGTGTGGCGACCCTCCCCGCTGGTCGGCGCCCTGCTCGGCGATGTGATGCGCTACTCGATCGGGTCGGCGATCGTGATCACGCTCGGCCTGGTCCTAGGGTTCCGGCCGGAGGGTGGCGCCGTCGGCGTGGTGCTCTCGGTCGCGCTGCTGCTGGTGTTCTCATTCTGCCTGTCGTGGCTGTGGACGATGCTCAGCCTGATCCTGCGCACGCCGAACTCGGTGGCGGGGGTCAGCATGATGGTGATGTTCCCGCTCACGTTCGTGAGCAACATCTTCGTGGACCCGAAGACGATGCCCGGGTGGATGCAGGCGGTCATCGAGGTCAACCCGATCACCCACCTGGCAACCGTGGTACGCGGCCTGATGCACGGCTCGGTGCCCGCCGGGGAAATCGGCTGGGTGCTCGTCTCGTCCGTACTTCTGGTCGCGGTCTTCGGTCCCATCACCATGGTCCTCTACCGCAACAAGAAGTAGATGCCGCTACCGCGAGCACTTGGTCGAAATCAACTCCGACAACCCGGCCTACTCGGCCAATTCCATCACCGGTACCAGGCCCGGACACGACAAGGGGAGCCGAATGAGCACCATCCCCACGAACAACTCGGAAACCGTTGCGCACACGCCCGGGCGGGCGAGCAGCATCGGGGTCTGGATTCTGCAAGTCGTGCTGGCGGCGACAATCGCCGGCGGCGGAATCTCGAAGCTCGCCGGCGACCCGGTCATGGTGGACATGTTCGCCGACATCGGGGCTGGCCAGTGGCTCCGGTACCTGGTCGGAGCGCTGGAGGTCGCGGGAGGGGTTGGACTTCTGATCCCGGCTCTAGCGGGCCTGGCCAGTCTCGGGTTGGCGGCATTGCTGACCGGTGCTGTCATCACCGATCAGTTCGTGCTCGAGCAGAGCCCTTGGCAGCCGCTCGCCTTTCTCGTCGTGGCGGCCGTGATCGCAAGGGCGCGGTGGTCGCGCACCGAGGCCGTTGTCGGCACGCTGCTCAGGCGCTGAGACAAACCTCTCGAACGGAGATGTGAGATGAACGAGATGGCCTTTCGCGTGACATCAAATGATGGCACCACCATCGCCTACGGCAGGGAAGGAAGCGGTCCGGCCGTCATTCTGGTGGGCGGGGCACTCGACGACGGGGTGGAGAATGCGCCCTTGGCGCCGGCTCTCGCCGAGCACTTCACGGTCTACAACTATGCCCGTCGGGGACGCGGCGCGAGCGGCTTCACCGAGCCTTACGCCGTGCAAAGGGAGATCGAGGACCTGGATGCGTTGATCGCGGAGGCGGGCGGCTCGGCACACCTGTTCGGGGCGTCCTCTGGTGGAGCGCTGGCGTTGGAAGCCGCCGCGGCCGGGTCAGCCATCGACACGATCGCCGTGTGGGAGGTGCCCTACGTGGTCGGAGACGACATACGCCCGCGATTCGAGGAGTACATCGCGGACACCCGACGCGCCTTCGACGCCGGGCGAGACGAGGAGGTTCTCGAACTGTTCATGCGCATGTCCGGCGCCTCCGACGACAACATCGCGGCCAGGAAAGCGGCAGGCAAGCAGACGGCGCATTGGGCGCATTCGGTCGCCCTCGCGCCCACGCTGGTCCACGACAGCGTCTTCCTCAACCGCTACCAATTGCCGGCCGATCGACTGGCAACGGTCACCCAACCGGTCCTGGTCACCACCGGAGGACCGATCACGGTCCCCTATATGGCAGGCCTGCCCTCGGACTTTTTCGACCGCGCAGCCGACGAGCTTGCAGACCTACTACCCCACGCTCAACGGGAGACCCTCGAGGGGCCGGATCACGTCGTCGACCCACAGACCGTCGGCCCGCTGTTGCTACGGTTCTTCAGCAGCGAACACTGAGGGGCCCGCGAGGTGTTGCGGGAAGACCGATTAGGCACCGCGCAAGCAGATCTTCGTCGCGCCAGAAACACGGGGCGGACAGGTGGTGTCGAGGTTGATGTCGTCGGCGGCATCACAGGCCTGACCCTGGGTGTGCTCGTCACCAACGCCTTCGTCGCCACGCAAGGCCGGGCCGTCGTACTGACCTGGGCTTCAGTGGGACTCGACCTGGCCTACTCGCGGCTCATCGGCTCCGTCGTCGGTCGTACCCCGCACTCCGGGCCCGCCTCAGTACCGCCCACCGAACCCCTGCGCAGCACATGACCAGGCACCTCGGTACGGCCAGTAATTCCGGGCTGTGGTCGCATGCGGTCACGCTGGGGTCGAAGTCGGCGCGTCGGCTGGCGAACAGGACTTGCTGTTGCTGGGCCGCAAACTGGGCCGTCTCGGCGTCGTCGGCGATCTGCCGGTCGAGGTCGGCTTTCAACTGCTCCGCGGACATCGCGGGGTGGTCTGGCTCGGCCCGCTGCCAGCGGCCCATGACCGCTATCGCGGCGTCGAGTTCCGCGGCTCGGTCCTCCGCAACCCAGGGGCTCCAGCCCGCCAGGTCGTGGATTGCTCGGAGCGTGGCGCGCGCCGCGGCCAACTCCGCCTCCGTGGACGGTCCAGCACCCGGTCTGGGCTTCCACATCATCGCGTCGACCACCACGACCTGGTCGCTGGTTTCACAGCTGATCACCTGGCACCTCCTGTCTGCGCCGACCGGTACGACCGCATCCTTCCCGCCGCCAGCCACTACTGAGCCGGGGCTCGCTCAATCGAGTGAACTGCCCAACGGCCGGCGTTGAGAACGGGACGCTGTCTGAAGGTCCGTGGCGCCTGCTGGCTGGTTAGGCGTGCGGGTGTCATTCGAGCGATAGGCGTAGACCGTGCGTCGAACTAGGCGCGGCCGATGGTTAACGTCCAGACATGGTGACGCAGCGGCTGGTGGTGACCTGGTGACGAGTTACCGACGTCGCGGGCATTGGCGAACGGGAAAGGGCGGCACCCGGCATTGGGTGAGTGCCCATGGGGTGACGCGCTCGTCTGGCATGTCGTCGGCGTCGCTTCGGCGGAGCTACGCGGGGTCACCTTCAGAGGTGGCCATGGGGGTGGGGTGGATCAGCCCGAATGCCCGCTGTCCGGTTTGCGGGGCGTCGGTCTACTTCTACTCCAGTGGGCACGGCAGCCGCGTCTTCTTCGATGAGATCGGGCCGCCTTGGCCTAAGCATCCGTGTACCGACGATCCGACGCGGCGAGTGACGCTGGCAGGTGGGCGTCAGGCACCGAGCCTTCGCGAATTCAATGCCACGCGGTCCGCCAGCACGGTGCGCGATCGTCGGTGGAAGCTCTACGCGATCACGGGCATCACGATCGAGGACGGCCAGTCACGGATTGCTCTCCAGCGGATCGATGCGTCTACACCAGGGCCCGATTGGGCCGCCTCGGAGCCGCTGCCATCGCGGGTGGGCGACGTTGTCTTCGTACGGGCGTATCAGATGTCCTACTTCGACATCGACGCGTGCGAACCCGCAGTCGTCGAGGATGCCAGGCGTGCGGCCCAGATCGCTCGGAAGCTGGTCACCGATCGGGACAAGGACCACGTCATGGGGATGATCAACGAGCGGGTCGCCGCGGGCGAGATGACGCTCGACGAGACGACGGACGTGGTGCTTGCGGTCCTGGCAGCCCGGACCCGCGGGGAGGTCGCGGCCGCTCTCGAGATCGGAGTGACGGACCTGAAGGTGGCGCCGGCTCGGTTCGGCGACCTGTGTCTGCTTGCGATCGCTCTCGTGCTGGTGGTCGCGGCGACCAGCATTGCTGAGGGTGGACGGTCTTTCCAGTTGATGCTTCCTGGGTTGGTGCTCATGGCGGCGGCGGTCTACCGCCTCAAACCCGATCTGGATCGTGCGTCCAGGATTTCCTTTGCTGTGGTGACGGCCCTGGTAGCGATCTGCCCCGCCGGTGTGCTCGGCGGTGCCATCCAGACCGAGATCCTCCAGTGAGGAGACGCCGGGCGTGATCGCCGCCTCAATCTCAACCAGTTTGCCTACCGCTAGCTCGGATTCCGCTTAAGACGCAGGCAAGCGGCACGGCAGTGACGTGGCTTCCTTGCGCAGCGGTGGTCGACCGACCGCTGGCCGCGATGGCCGCGATGACCGTTGGCCTGGACCTTGGTCCGTCGTGCCAATGGGATTGGTCCTGGATGGTTCAGCCTTCCTGGCCGGCGAGGCCGCCGATGGTACGGAGGGCGTGGCGGATACGAGACCCCGCGTCGAAGAGCCAGGAGATGTAGTCCTCCCAGCTGTCGGTGTCTTCGATTGGGCTGTTCGGTCGGTCATCCGCGATACGGCAGGCTTTCTTGCCTTCTAGCGGTTGCCAGCTCAGCGGCTGGCCGTAGGCGTCTTCGAACTGCGGGCGCACAGCGGCCAGGCGGTCGAACGCTGCCCGGTTCGCGGCGGCGTCTTGTGAGCCGAAGTACAGCTCGCTGCGCAGTGCACGCGTTGCGGTGAACGAGTAGCCGTACGAGGCGATCGTCGTGCCTGCGGGCAGTGTCGTCCAGGACGCTGTCGTCGGGATGGTGGACCTTGTCCAGGTAGGGTGCTCGGTCTGGAGTCGTTCGAGCATGCGGCCCCAGAAGCGCTGGTAGAGGGCTGCCCGCGGCGTCAAGGTGTTGGGGCCGGTGGTGCTGCTTCGAACTTGTTTGCCCCAGTCGTTTGGCTGCGCGACGAGCCGGAACAGTGGTGCAGGCGGGGATGCGCCAATCCGGACGACGCCGATCTCGACGCCGAAGAATCGTGTTTCCTCGGAGGTCCGTTCGTTGAGCCAGGCCAGCGCAGCGCGGTGCTCGTCGCGGAACCGTGGCGCGCACCAGACGATGGTGGTGGGGCTGGTGCCGCCGGCGTAGGTGAGCAACTGGCCAAGGTGTGTGTGGTCGGTGGCGTCGAGCTGGTTTTCGACAATTACTCGGTCGCCGGTCGACAGGTCCGTGCCGATGAGGTCTAGTGCGAAGCCGCCGACCTTGTGCTCGGCTTCGGTGAGCTCGAGGTCCATGCCGAGGGCTTCGCCGAGTACGTCGGCGTTCTTTAGGAGCCATCGCGTGAAGTCGTGCGCCTCGTGCTTCCACACCGTCCGCGGGTCAACGGTCTCCAAGCGACCGAGCAGCCGACCAGGGTCTGCCTCCGCGGCACCCATCGACTCGGATGGTCCTCGCGGAGCGGCGACCCGATCAGTTGTTGCTTTTTCTTCAGGTTTGACCGGTGGCACCGATGTGTCGTCGGGCATATCTCGTAGCCTGCCATTTACGTGTTTGGAGGGATAGCGAACGGCGTGGTGGTCAGTTGATCGAGCACAAGTTCGAGCCCTACCTCGACGCGACCGTCACGACTCGAAACGCGCCCCCAGACGCGTCAAGGCGTAGGTCCTGAGCTGGGCCAACGAGGCCAAGGCGCAGGTCTAAGAGTGCGGCGGGATACACCCCACGACTGCGCACCGTTCAGGCAGTTGTCCCTGGTCACGGACGCGTACGTCGGTGATCGACGGTGCCGCAGGAACGTCTGAGGATATCCCGGCACTATCCCGCCGTCGCTCGCCGCCGACACGAGTTCAGTTCGGCGATGGAGCGAGGCGCGCACGTTCGCTCCACGCACTCGAGCCATGCGCGTCCGCAAACGCAATCCCGCGTTACCAAGTTTGATCGAGCACAGGTTCGAGCCCCACCTCGACACGGTTTCACGACCCGAAACGCGCCCCGAGACGCGGTGTGGCACAGGCCCTGACCTGGGCGGATACCGGTCGACGCGCAGGTTGATCTCGATGGCCGGATACAACCCGCAACTGCGCACCGCCCGGGCGGTTCTCCCTGGTCACGGACGTCTTTGTCGGCGATTGACCGCGCCGTAGGGGGTTTGTGGATGGTCTGCCGCCACGCAACCTGCGCAAGCTCGCGGCGCGGACTGTGGATCACGGCGGCAATGTTGCCAATCCGCTTGTTGTTGTGAGTGCCGCTGTGCATGGGCCTGTCACGATGTCAGCGTGGCAGACTTTTGGGGATCGATCATCGGGGCAATGATCGGCGCCGGAGCAGCGGTCGTGGTGGGTCTCCTAGCGGCAAGGTGGGGGGCGAGGTACGCGGCGGTGCACCACCGTGCAGCGCAGATGCAGGACACGCTAGTGGTCCTGTACGCGGATGTGTACTCCGACATCGCCATGTCTGAGCGCGAGCTCTTCTGTTTGACAGAGCCAGGCGCGAAGATGCACGGCACCGGACCGGACCGCGCGCTGGTCGGCGGCCGCCTTATGCTTCTTAGTCCGCCGCAAGTGACCAGGGCGTGGGAGGCGTACATTGTGGAGTTTGACTTCCTACAGGAGTACGTCCGATCCGCAACAAGCGTTCCGCATGGTGGCCTGCTCGACGCAGACGACAAACAGCTTGCTCGTTGCAGGCTGGCAATCGAGGAGCTCAAAGCCGTGGTGCAGGCGCATCTCGCAGCGAGTCAGAGCTAGCGTCGCGATACCTTCGGCTAGGTCAGCCAGCGCCAGCGCCAGGGCCGTGGCGTCGGGCTCGGCGATGGAGTAAAGGAGGTCGAGCCGCCCGCCCCGGATTGCGGCGCCAGCGGCGCGTGACGCGAGGGCCGGGCCGCCTGTACATCAGCCGGGACGTGCTCAAGTCCAAATTTGCCCTGCAAGACCAGTCTGGACAGGTGACGAGGTGGTGGCGTCAGAGGTCGACGAGCGGTGCTGACGATGACCGAGGAGCTACTGAGATCGGGCCTCGCCGAGGAGAAGGGTCATCGAACGCTGACGCAATTCCTTGCAACGCCGTACCCTGGCGAGCCAGCCCGGTCTATCTCGTCGTCCGCGCTCGTCGCAACTCACGCGAGATCGTTCCCGCATCGCGTCCGATACTGCGGCCGATCTCCCGCACACCCTTGGCCTGTGCCCGCAGCAGCGCGATCTCCTCGCGTTCGGCGAATGAGAGATAGCGGCCCGAGGGCTCATCCAGGCTGATCGGCGGCATGCCGCCAGCGTGGCGAAACCACCGCACCCCAACCGGCCACGACACGCCAACGCCAAGCGCGGCCTCGACTGTCGTGATCCCCGCCGCGGTCAGCCGCCAGAACTCCCGCTGCACAGCGCACGAGGGCTCAGGCCGACCCGGCGACCGCAGCGCCCGGTCCGCCGCCCACTGCCTCCGCGCACCTTCCGGCACCCGCTCCAACTTCATGTTCCCACCCATCGCACACCTCCGTGATCGAGGTGTTGCGACGACCGATTGAATTCGCCTTGGGTGCCGTGGTCGGAGTGGACCACGGTCTGTCCGGCTGGGGGTCGGCGGCGCCAGCGTGCCATTTCCAGGGCGTCGACGACCAGCTCGGCGCGTAGGTGGTCGGCGCGTAGGTGGTCGGCGATCGACCAGCCCACCACCCGGCGAGCGAACACGTCCAGGACGACGGCGCAGTAGACCCAGCCCTCGCGGGTGCGGTGCTGGGTGTCGGGTCGGACCGGGGCGCCCTGCATACCTTTCGGTGTGTGGGTTTCCCCGGCCCGCCCGCCGAACCGGACGTGCGGCTTCCACCGCATCCGGCTCTCCACGTGTTATCCGGTGGCTGCGACGCGTGGTCGCGTTCTCGCCCATGGAGTAGGGATCTGCGCTCCCCGATAGCGGTAGCGGGTAATCGTCACCGTTGCGGGGCGGAACAGGTCGATCCCTTCGGCGTGGATCTGCCAGCCGGGCAGGAACCGCCGAACCAGGGTGTGCATGTTGAGCCCGGGATGCCGCTTACGGAGCCATCCGACCACCCGCCAGAACGCGTAGTGGTCGAGGTAGCCGAATGTCCGTGAGCTGACCCCGTGGTGGAAGTAGATGCACCAGCCCCGCAGCGCCGGATTGAGCTGACGTAGCAGGTCTGCGAGTGTTCGATGTCGTGCGCGGCGCGTCAGTGTCCGTACCTTCTCGACGATCGAGGTCAACGCCTTCTTCGACGGGTAGGTATAGACAGCGCGTTTGCTGCTTCGACCGGGCCACGGGCGGCGCTGGATGCGCCAGCCGAGGAAGTCGAAGCCTTCGTCGATGTGACAGATCTTGGTCTTGGCGACCGATAGGGTTAAACCCATTGGAGCCAGCACCGCCGCCACCTCAGCCCAAAGCGCTTCCGCGTGGGCGCGTTGCCCGCCGACCATGACCACGAAGTCGTCCGCGTAGCGGACGAGTTTCATGACCGGGTCGCCGGCGCGCCGGTGTTTGGCGCGTGTCCATTCCGGACCGAGCGCCTGCCATTTCGCGGCGAAGTGCTCGTCCAGCACGGAAAGGGCGATGTTGGCCAACAGTGGTGACAAGATCCCGCCCTGGGGTGTGCCGGTCCGGGTCTCCCGCGTCACCTGATCCTCACCGAGGATCCCCGCGCGCAGGAACGCCGACACCAGCCGCAGGACACGTTTGTCTCCGATGCGATGCCGCACCCGACCCATCAAGGCCGTGTGGTCGATCTCGTCGAAGCACGCCACGATGTCCGCCTCGAACACCCACTCGTAGTTGCGGGTCGGTGAGGCGAGGTAATGGATCTCGGCGATCGCGTCCTGCGCCCGTCGTCGCGGACGAAAGCCGTAGGAACACGGCTGGAAATCCGCCTCGAAGATCGGCTCCAGGACCAGTTTCAACGCGGCCTGCACGACCCGGTCCCGGACGGTGGGGATCCCTAACCGGCGGACCTTGCCGCCCGCCTTCGGAATCGACACCTGCCGAACCCGCTGCGCAACGAACGTCGAACCCCGAAGGTCTCGGCGCAAGCCCGCAAGCAGCTGGCGTGCGTCGAGGTCGTCGATGAACCTCGCGACGACCCGATCCACCCCAGCCGTTCGTGCACCCCGATTGCCCCGCACCCGGTCCCACGCCACCACGAGGAACGCCGGGTCCGCGACAAGGTTGTGCAGATCATCGAAACGGCGGCCCGGATCGGCCGCCGCCCACTGGTGCAGCTTGGTCTGCATCACCAGTACCCGTGCCTCCGCCTCGCCCAGATCGGGCCAGCCGAGGTCACCGTCGCCGGTATTCACCAGCGGCTCCTGGCCGTGCGTCACTGCTGCGAACACGCTGGACCCCTTCGCCATGTGACCGGCTTTCCCGGCCTCGGACTACTACGGGTCCTCCGCCCCATCCCGGTGGCATCAGCGGGCAATGCGCCTTCCCCACCAGGCAACTGGCCGCCACCTGGTGTCGGGACCGCCGGGACGGTTCCCACGTTCATCCCACAACCGTTCGACGGGACCGGCATCCAGCTATGCCCCTGCAACATCGCCACGACTACGCCGCAGACCTTCATCGTGGCCTCCCGACCGGCGACATCACCCAGCCCAGGAGTTCCCCGCACGACATGACATGCGGGTGCGCGTTGCTACCCAGCCCAGATCCGCCAGGTTCGAGCTGGTGGCTCTCTTGAGGAGCGTTCAGCCGCTGGTTCCTCACGTATGCCTCTCCGCCTCGCTAGCCGAGCCCGGGCCATCTGGCAGTACTGACCCGCCTCGTCGTTGTCAGGGCCGCTTCCGCCCAGACCCCTCATCCCCGGGGCTGAACTGCCCTCAGCTTCACCGGCCTGCTGCGACAGACCGGCAGCGGTGGCCTCCCACCACCGGCGGTTGCAGAACGCCTCGTGGCGCTCGATGTCGGTGACCCACAACCGGTCCGGCCCGTCTGCGGTGAACCGACGTTGCACGAGGTCGGCTGACGGCCGGGCGTGTGGGTCGCGGATCGTGCATCCTCGCCGGCGTCGGCGGTAGACGCCTTCCAGACCGGCGGCGCGCATGAGCCGTTCCACGCGTTTGCGGCCGCAGCGGACCCCAGCGGCCAGGCGCAGCTCGGCGTGGACACGCGGGGACCCGTAACTGCCCCGCGACATGTGCTGGATGTCGGCGATCAGCTCACCGAGGGCCTCATCGGCGACTGACCGCGGCGAGGGTGGCCGGTCTTTCCAGTCGTAGAACCCGGACGTCGAGACTCCCAGGACCCGGCACGCCACCGCTATCGCTATGCCTTGGGCAGCGAGGTCCACGACGACCGGGTAGATCATTTTGGGAGGACGTTCTCCCGAGCGAAAAAGGCCGCGGCCCGACGCAGGATCTCGTTCTCGACCTCGAGCCGCCGCTTCTCCTTGCGCAGCGCGGCCAGTTCCTGACGTTCGTCGCTGGTCAAGCCTTCCCGCTTGCCGTCGTCGGCGTCAGCTTGGGCCAGCCAGTTACGCAGACACGACTCGGAGATACCGAGATCCTTCGCGACCAGGCGGATCGGCTTGTCCCGCAGCCGGGCCAACTCGACCGCACGCTGACGGAACTCCGGTGGGTGTGGTGCGGGCATCCAGACTCCTCCCTCGGCGACCAGTGTCGCCGCAGATCAGATGTCCGGAAACCCGGGGGAAGCTCAGCCCCGCGTTAACAAGATCCTGGTGAGTGGATCGAGCGCAGGTTAATGCCTCACCTAGACGCGGCTTCACGACCCGAAACGCGCCCCGAGACGCGCCGAGGCATAGGCCCTGAGCTGGTCGGATATCCGCGGAGGCGCAGGTTGATCTCGAAGGCGGGGTACAACCCACAACTGCGCACCGACCGGGCGGTTGTCCCTGGCCATGGACGTCTACATCGGCGATTGACCGCACCTTAGGCGGTTGCTGGGGCCAGCTGGTGTGGGGACCTGCGCGCGGGCGGCATGGGTGTGCATCATCGCGATTACATAGGACTGCTAGTCAAGTCCTCCGCTGCGATCTCCGTCCGGAGGACACACCAACGACGCGCTCCAGGCGGTCACGGCGCTACCCGAGAACGCCGTGGTGGTCACCGGCGAGATGCGGCGATTCCCGAATCGGGCGAAGGCGGCGAAGGTCAAGAGGTGTAGTCTCCGGAGCAGCTTCTGGAGCGGATCGGCTTTCAGGGCTAGGGCGCCGAGCCGGTCACCGAATCTGCGTGAGCCCTGGGACGTTGACTTCGTACGGTAGCGCCCAACTCAGGTCGCCCCTCCCGCATTCAATGAGCAATCGCAACGGCTTGCTGTGCTGATCTTTTCGCCACATGAAGTCGTTGGCGCCCGGAGGCGCCAAGGTCCGCTCGATGAAGCAAACCAGGGGATCGGTGACGAGCACGCCTTCCTTGAACTCGATCACCCGCCGCTCCTCGTCGACTCCATCGACCCCGGAGCGGAGGCGGTAGGGCGAGTACAGGTATCCGGCAGCCTGAGGTCTCCCAGCCTGGTCGTCGCGGATCGTGACGCGAGCCCAGTCAAGACGCTCCAGTGCGGTTGGTCCGACCAAGTTGATGTGAAACCACCCCTCGTCCGCTCCCATCGACCATCGGATGCCGAAGCTGAACTCGGGTGTGAGCCGGTCTCGCCGGCGCTCATGCTCGGCGCTAGCGGCGATAGAGCGCGACGCTTCAGCAGCGTCAGCGGCACGTTCCGCGGCGGTGGCCGCTTGGACGGCGGCCTTCGCGTTGATGGCGGCCGCGGTCACAGCTCCAATTCCGATGATGGAACTGGCGGTGAGGTTGACCCAGTCGGCTGCTGGCATGCGCTCCAGTTTGGACCTGACAGCCATGGCACGTCGTCGACCGTTCGGCGCGATTCCATGGGCGACTAAGAGACGTTCGACGGATGCCACGTTGCCGCGACGAGGCCCTAGCCTCGCCGGGTGGCTGTCGACTGGGGATCGTTGCCGGACTGGCTCGCCGGCATCGCTGGAACGATCGTCGCCGGTGGTCTGTTCTGGGAGGTCCGGCAGCGCCGACTTGCCGACGCGCGGGCCGACGCGGAACGACGTGACGCCGAAGCGTCCCATGCGCGCCTCGTCTCTACCCATGTCGAGACGACGCTCGACGACCGGTGCATTCTGCGTGTTGTGAACGACGGGCCGGGGCCGATTCAGGTCATCGAGATCTGGTTCCGTGCCGGCGATGCGACCACCTTCGACATGATCACGACGGAGGTAATTCGCGGCGGGACCACGATCCCGGCAAGCTCGCTCAGCCAGTTCGACGTGCGCACACCACTCGTCGACGTCCTCGGAGAGGTCGAGGACCTGGAGGTGGCGGTCGAGTTCATCGACCTCCACGGCTTTCAGTGGTCGCGGGTCGGTATGGAGCAACCGCAGCGGGTCTTGCCGCTCGCCGTATCCGAGTCCAAGCCGCGGTGGAAGCGGGCGTTCCGGCGCAGCTAGGGCAAGCGTCACGTTCGTGTCTCGACGGTCGTGTTCGCGGGATCCACGACAACCGCGAGCGACCGGTAGAAAATGTGAGGCTGTTCTCGGCGACAGGTGGCACGCTTCCGTCCATGGAGGACTCGGAGAAGGCGCATTACGACGCGATGGTCAGGGATCTCGACGTGGTCGACGACTGGGCGAAGCGGGTCGACCCATCCTCCGGAGGCAGTAACGTCCAGCCCGGCAGCCCGCTCGCCGGCGACGACCGCCATGCCAACCCGCACTACGTTTCTCACTCCGCTTGGCGGTCGCTCAGCACGGCGGTCGACCACATCCAGGTCCACCGGGCCGTCGTCCGAGACGCGGCCACGCTGCACCTCTACGCGCCGTACACCCTCCTGCGTGGCGCGTTCGAAAACGCAGCGACCGCAGTATGGCTCCTTAGTCCGGACAACCGGAACGTCCGCATCTGTCGGACACTGCGTCTCGCGGCGAAGGACATCAAAGGCGACGAGAAGATCCGCGTTCTCATGGGCGTTGCAGCGAACCGGCCGGTCGGGGAACGTCTAGCCAAGCTCGAAGCGATCGCTGACCGCAGAGGTATCGACCGCAAGCAAGCGCTCGAACGCTTGCCCATAACCGAGGTCGTGCAGACGGTCGGGGACGAGACGGAGTTTGGCCGTGTAGTCGCGACGGTGATCTGGAGCCTGTGCAGCGGCACCGCCCACGGCGACTTCTGGCCGATGCTGTCGCTTCAACATCATGTCGAGATACCGGGCGCTCCTCCGGGCGTCGCGTACCTCCACGCGACCACGGATGTAGAGAAGATGGCCGTGTTGACGTACCACTCGGTGAAGATGATCGAGAAGGCGTGGCGGCTGCTGGATCAGCGAGCGCGGACGCCCTACTGAGGCGTCTACTCAAACCGCTCGCGATTGCAACTCGCTCCGCAGCAGGCGCCCCGACTTGTTGTGGCTACTCTGCCCACAAGGCCGACAACCGCGGGAGGGCCGGCCTCGCTTGTTGCCGCTCGAACGTTGACGGGATAGCGAACGCTCCTGGCGGGGGCCGCCAGGCCCTCGCGCGTGCCGTGCAAAGGTAGTCGTGCTGCGTGGTCATGGTCCGTGTCTGGGACTCCAGCCGGGTCCGTTCCAGCCGGTGTTCTGGCCGGCGAGTTGCAGGCCAAAGTGGCGAAGTGCTTCGTAGGCGGCGGACTTCCCCTTCGGCGCCGCCACCCCTCGGGAGGCGCCGTAGTGCTGCGGTCGGCGGGGAGTCGGGCATGTTCGTCCACGACGTCATTCGGATCGCCGACCTGTGTTGGAGATTTGTCGAGGCGTTGCGGAGACTGCAGGCGCTCTTCCAGAGCGACCGCACCTTGGTCGACGCCACTGCGCAAGCTCCGCGCCTCGACCACTAGGCGGATGGCCGCTGCAGGCGGCTGATCAACAGTCCCTTTCGCCGCAGAGCGTCGGCCATGGAAGTATGCACGCATGGCGTTGTCTTTCGAGGTGGTCACCGAGAGTCTCTCCCCTCGGCGTGAGCATGTGATTCCAGCTTTTGTGAAGGACGCGCGATTCAACTCCTCTTGGTGGTGCAGCGGCAGTGCGAAGAGTCCGGTTTCCTACTCCCGCTTCCTGGATGACGATGAGGAGGTGGTGCGAGCAAAGGTCCTTCCGGGCTCTGGCGAGTACCGCGGATACACGTCGTGGGAATGCCCTGTTGGTGGCGGGACGGAGATCGACCTCATCGAAGTTCGCATTGACCTCCGCAGGTCAGACCGTGGTTACGGACGGCAGGCGGTTGAGGAGATCGCGCATCACTACGGCCAGCCTGTCGTCGCAATGTCTCTGGACGAGACTTCAGACGGCTTCTGGCGTTCGCTCGGCTGGACCGCTCACGTCCACCCAGATGACGAGGGCTACCGGACTCTGTTCACTTCCGTCTAGGCCATGGCGGGGCTGCTGCGGCGGCCGGCTTCGCGCGCAAGCGGCGTCAGTCGCCGAGCAGCGTTAGTCACTTTGGCCTCTGCCGGCCGGCTGCGTTGCTGTCAGCGCTGCTGTCGGGGCGCATCCGGTCCACTTCGGCGCTGCTAGAGGCGGATATGCCCGGAGCCGTCGAGGAAGTAGAACTCCACCGGCGCAGTCAACGGGCGCACCCGTCGCAGGTATCGCTCGGCGACCTCGATGTCCTGGCCGAACACCATGAAAACACGGTCTGCCTTTACCTTCTGCAGCAGCCAGATGTACTCCGCGATGGCCTGCCACTTCGCCGCCGGCACTGCGATGTTTTTCAACCACTTGGCGTCGCCCACCGTGCGCGCGTCTTGACTAACGAGATCGAACTTCCAAGGTACCTGTCCAGCTACGTCGATACGGCGCTCCAGCAGGTCGAGGCCCCAGAGCTCGGAGAAGTAGCGACGTGCATAGTCTTCGAACGGTCGCCAGTCTGTGACCCCTGGAATCGGAACGCCCATGTGCTTAGCCTTCAGCGGCGGCTGTCCAACGACAAGACCCCTGTGGCGTGTTGATCGGTCATTGCCCGGCAGTCACGCATCCCCAGCCTGGAACGCGTGTTGTGCGGCCCCCAGTGGCCTCAGGCGGGGCGATCTCGGCGGCCGACGAGGAGCGGCAGGGCCCGCCGGGGTCTCGGGTTGCTCACAACGGGCCGAGGACTTCCTCGGGTAATGCATCCGGCGAGAGTGTCTCGAGCACGGTGAGCAGCTAACGTTCCTCGTACCGGAAATGGTTCTCCATGAGGGCTGCGATGCCCTCGATGTGACGTTCCAACTCCGTGACCGGTGCGGCCCGATCGAGCGCGGCCTGCAGGCCGGCGAGCAAGTGGGCGATCATCGAGTGGTCCTGGGTGAGGTGGTGGAGCACGGGCTCCAACTCCGGGTGGGTTGCTTTGGTCGTAGGGAAGAGGGTGTGTTCCTCGCCCCGATGGTGCGCGTCGAGGGCTGCGCAGAACCCGTGGCAGTACAGGAGCAGGTCACGGGTGGCTGCCTCGCCGGACTGGCCTTCGGGAGTGGCGGTGCGGGTGAGGTCGAGCGCCTCGCGCAGGTGCGTGTGCACCTGGCGAAGGCGTGTCCAGGATCGCGACCACCAGCGCGCGCGGCTCGTCGCGCAGCAGCATCGGGCGGCCCCGACTCCAGCCCAGATCCGGCTCACTGGACCTGACCGCGGTGGCGGCCGAGGCGTCCGGGGCGGTCGTGGCTCCAGGCGATGAGCCTGGTCGTCTCGTGCTCAGTTACGCGAAGACGAAGGATGCGACGTCAACATCGTCGGTCTCCTCGGTCGGGCGCCTCCATGCCTGACACGGTCTGCCATCGGCACGCGACGCTACCCGAAGCGTAGTTCGTTGACGGAACATGCGAAAGCTAAGCGAACCTCGTCGGAGCCGACAGTCGGCCTGCTCGGACTGGACGCGGGCGTATCCAAAGGCTCTGGGCGCCGCCGCAGCTTGTCACGACGCGTGGCAGCACGAGCCATTCCTGCCAGGTAGTCGTGCGGCCCAGACAACGAGGCTGCCAGCTCGTTACCCTCCACGTCGCGACCGGGCGTTGGTCTTTCAGGAACATCGGAGCTTGGCCGACGGTGGTTTTCGCGTGCGCAGGTTCGAGCCCCACCCTGGAGGGCCGAGACGCGCCCCCAGAGGCATTTCTACGTACCCTCTGAGCTGTGCAAACGTGACCGAAGCGCAGGTTGATCTCGATGGCCCGATACAGCCCACAACTGCGCACCATCCGGGCGGTTATCCCTGGTCACCGACGTGTACGTAGGCGAATGATCGCGCCGTAGGCGGTTGCTAGGGTGGTCAGCGGGTGTGGGACCTGCGCAGGTGGGCGGCGTCCGTATGGATCATGACATGCGGTCTTGGCGGGTTACGCCGCGGGGCTTGCGTCTGGGGCGTCGAGTCCTACTGCTTGGGCGAGCTCTATGGCGGTCATGCGTTGGTCGGCCGCAGCACGGCTCCACTGATCGAAGCGGACGCCTTCTGCTTCGAGTACTACGCGCGGGTCGTCGTGGCGATCCGGATCTGCCCATCGGAACTCGGGGGAGATAACGCCGCGGAGCTTGAGGACGCGGTGTCCGTTGGCGATGCGGACGGCGCCGAGGCGGGCTCCGACGGCCACTTGGTGGGAGCCGATGACTTCGGCGACATCGGAGTATGAGGTCCACCGGCCAGCGGGGATGGAGGCGATGACTTGGTTCATTAGAGACCAACGTGGTTGCGTCGGGGCCACCCCGGCGGTTTCGTCGGGGCCGGGCCAGATTCGGATGATGCGATCCGCCAACTCTCGCGAACGGGCGAGGATGTCTCGACGGCCCCAGCGGTCGGCCTGGGCGATGCGCCGGTTCATGGCAAGGCCGCTGTCGGACAAGACCTGCTTCTTGGCAGCGAAGGTGTCGTTGGACAGCTTGGCGTTGTAGGCAGTCAGGGTCAGGTTGCCGAGCGTGTGCACGAGGGAGCTGTGCAGCTCCTCGACGGTTTCCTCGGCGGTGAGGTCGCCCCGGAGCATCGTCAGCCACTCTTCCGTGGGCGACTGGGGTAGAACGTGTTCGATGGTTAGTTTGGCGCGGTCGAAGTCGAGCGGTTCAAGGTTTCGGTAATCCTCTTCGATGCACCGCAGGACGTAGGTGCGTTGCGGTCCGCGTCCGAGCCAATAGAAAGCGTTCGCGAGGACGCTGTCGCGGACTTGCTGGTCGGTGGGGAACCGCTTGCGCTGTCCGGACAGGGCGCGCGTGATCGCCTTGGCGGTTGGGACGTCGTTGGTGAGGTCCTTGACCAGAGTCATCAGGAGTCGGTTGTTGTTCTGGCTTGACACGCCGGCGATCATGCGTCGTACGAGGTAGCTCTCCACGACACGCATCGCCGCGGCGGCTTCGTCGCTGGTCAGGTCGCGGCGCTCGTGCGCAGAAAGGATGTGTAGTGCGATGGGGTGGACGACAGCCACGCCCCACCTATTTAGACGGTCCAGTGCTCTTCGCAGGGTTGGGTCCGGCTCTTGGCTCGGGTCCAGAACCCGACGAAAGAGTCGGGCTTTGCGGTGTAGCTCACTGATCCACTCTTCGATGGCTGCTTCGTCCGGGAGTTGCCGGAGCCGGTCTTGTTGGCTCTGGTAGATGGACTCCTGGGTGGCACGGTCGTCCCCGCGCAGGACTAGGTCCAGCCACACCAACTCCTCGAGCTCCTGGTCGGAGAGCAGTTGTTGCAGGGGCAGCCATTGCCGCTCGTAAACCTCGTCGCCGCGGGCAGGTAGCCGCATGAACAGGTAGTTCCGCAGCAGGTCCGCCTGAGTGAGTGGTTGCCCGGTGTGATTGAGCGACTCGAAGATCCGATGGACGTTGTCGTCCGCGTGGGCAGCGATCTCGACCAAGCTCAGTTGCCCTGCGATGGCTTGTTCGATCCGGGCAACGTCCTGATCGTCGTCTGGATCGTCATACCCGATCAGAGCCGCACGAAAGAACCGGTACGCGCTGCCGACCAGGTCCTCCCCACCGGCCCCCGGCTCGCGTTCCAACAGCGCGATCCAGGACGCCCGGTCGGCCTTGGTGGGCAGGACGGTGTATCGCTCAAGTCCCGAGGCGTACTTGTTGAACAGGTACAGATCGTCGATCTTCGCGGCCAGGCGCGGTTCCGCCTCCTGGATGTGATCCCGGATCGCGCACAACAAGATCCCGAGTGTCGTAAGACGCTGCTGCCCGTCCACCACCAACCAGGTCTGGACGCTTGCAGGGGTGTTGCTCGGACTCGGGGCGAGGACCAGTGATCCCAAGAAGTGCGTGGCATTCCCGCCCGCGCCTGAGACTTGGACGAGGTCAGACCAGAGCTGTTGGAGATCGTTGCGCTTCCAGCTGTACCGCCGTTGATACAGCGGCACGGCGAACTGCCGCTCACCTTGCAACAGATTTCGAACGGTGGTTTCGCTTGCCTTCAAGACTGTCACTCCCGGCGGTTAGAGGTCGTCGCTGGTGGCGCCATCTTGCTATGGCATCGTCCCGAGACTCGAACAATCGGTGCCACCCCTGAAGGCATGCACCTCGTGATACGAAGAGTCAGAACCTTATTTCCCTTGCTGCGTCATTCTTAGTGTGTCCATCTTGACCGGCGTGGCCTGCGCAGCCCTAACGGGGCCACAGGAGCCTATCGCTGGCGGATGCGGGCTTAGATCCCCGTAGCGCGCATCGGGGTCCACGCCAACCGGGCAGCGTCGGCAACGCCACTCACGCAGCTCCGCGAGTCTCCACTTGATCAGTCAGGAGCGATCTCTGAGCCAGTTCAGGATCCCTCGGGCATCCCGGATCTCGTTCGACGACCCCCCGCTCTGACCGTCGTCGTCTTGGTACTCGTATTCGCGGCGGATGCCGACGTCGTCAGTGAACGTGTCGGTGATCGTCTCCCGCCGTCGGTACTTACCGTCGGAGCTCCAGCCATCACGGCTTCTGGTGCGGGTCTCCGTGCGGCCTTTATAGGTCTCGTCGTACTCATCGACGAAGGTGGCCAGACGGGTCGCCTCGTCGTCCGTCAGTCGGGCACCGGAGACATCCAGATGCTCTCCAATGCGATCACGGAGTCGCTTCTTCTCTTGCCGATCCACTTGTTTCTCCTTGCTCCCAACCGGTGTTCTTGAGTTTGCCTGATCAGAACGGTGTGTCAACGACACGGACGGGGTCACCTTCCAGCAGGTCCGCGGTCTACAGATGATCGAACGCCACGGCGACACCTTCGCAGGTGTCGGCCTGGCCAGACCATGACGCCGACGCGGAGCCACGCCGCGCGGCGTGACCGGTCGGTGATCGCTGCGTGGCGGACGCCGGCGGCCTGGAGCACCTCGAGGACCGACGCGGCGGAGATCGGCGGGTCGCAGCCAACCCCGCACACGAGTACGTCTTCGACTGCAACAGCTGGTCGAGAAGCGTTCCTGATCGAGCACAGGTTCGAGCCCCACCTCGACACGACATTCACGACCCGAAACGCGGCCCCAGACGCGCCGAGGCACAGGCCTTGAGCTGGGCGGATACCGTCGAGGCGCAGGTTGATCTCGATGGCCGGATACAACCCACAACTGTGCAAGATCAGGTGCGTTGTCCCTGGTCACAGATGTGTACGTCGGGGAATGACTGGCTGATTCGGCCCAGCGGGCGTGATGTCAGGACCACGGCCTGTGCACGAGTCGTCGGGACGCGCCCCCTCGTCCTCAAGGCTGGCATGCGAGCAGGCGCGGCCCACCTGGTCTTGGGTCAGCGAACACGGCCGCCGTCGAACTGTCGGAGCCCAGTCAACCGCGCTCCGGCGCTGCCGGCCTACGGGTTCGGCTGCGGGGTTATGACCTTCCGTGCGGGAAACAAGAAGTCGCGCTCGATCTTGGCCCGCCGGTAGAGCACTCGCCCGTCGCTGAGCATAACGATCGCATATCCGGTGCCTCTCGCGGTGGAGGGACTCTCATCCGCCGATACGGGCCTGGCGAACTGGTCGTGTACCAGCTCAATATCGACGGTTACGCTGCTGTGGCCCTCGAGGCGATGGTGCAGTTCATCGTCCGAATATCCGCGCCACCAACCAGTCGTTTTCTCGGTCTGCGGGATGTAGGCCAACGCCTCGACGCGAGCGATCGTGGTGGCACCGCGACCTTTGTTGAAAACGGCCACGTGCATCGTGGGGTTACGAGGGTCGCAAGCCGCCTTGGCGTCGACTCGCGGCCCACCTTGCCGATAGGCGAAGAACGCAACGACAAGCGAGCACGTGGACACGATCGCCGCATAGGTCGCGATTGCCAGTGTCATGTTGACATCGTGGAACAGTCGAGCACCTGGCGCTACACGCTCGCGGGCAGATCCGTGCCCATGGCACGTTGTGGATGTCGAAAACCGAGGCCGCGCCCAGATGCTCAACTGCTGCGGCCCCTGCTCCTTGCGGACCTCGAGGTAGCGCCCGGCTACACGACTACCAGTGGAGACCCACGTAGCAGCACCGAGGTCGTTGCGCTGCCCGCCTCGAAATCGTCACGCTGCGTCGCCGGAGAAACGAACCGCCAACGGTGGCCTGGCTTGATCGTCGCCGCGGACTTGTCCTCCGCAAGTGTGTACGAGTGACTTGGTGGCATTGACCGCCATGACCTACACTCTGCGCCAGATGTGACGTGGACTGCTGACCCGCGTTGACACCTGTTCTCCAAGAATCACGCATGATCCCCAACCACCGCCAGGTAGCTCTGACTGTGTGGTTGATATGGATCCGAGTGGATCTTGGATGGAACGGATGTTAGATGGGTTGGTTCCTTGCGGTGATCTTTTTCTCCGCCGCCGCGTTGGGCATGTGGCTGTTCGCCAATGCCATCGCCCAGAGTCTTGGTTGGGAAGATGACCTGAGCTGCGGGCGCTTCGATGTGAGGTGGATCGCGTGGCTCGGCGGCAGCGACGGCTGGCGCATGGTGGTCTGCGTCATCATAGACGCGCGCCGCGCCCACTTCGTCAGCTCGGTCGGCCTCATCTACGCTCCTAGGGCTAAGGCGAGCGCGGCTCGGATGTATCGACTCCGGGGACGGGCGCGGAATTGGTTCCCACAAGAGCACCTTGTTGGCACCTTGGGCCGCGACAATCCGTGGCTCGACGAGTGAGCCGCCGTGGAGCAGGCACAGCAGGTGGCGTGTTAGCAACGGGCGGGACTCTATCGATGTTGGTGCTGGCCGACACGCCTTGGTGGGTACTGACGGTGGTCACCGTCTTGATCGCCATCTGCTCAACGACGATTGCGGTCGTCCGGGCAGTGTTCCCCCAAACGTCCAAAGACCGTCTTCAGTGGTGGCGAGACCGCCGTGCCGATGGCCCCCATCGAGGCCGCAACCGCCGAGCAGCCAGGACGTACGAAGGAGATCGACACCGACTGCTCGCCGAGGAGCACCGAGCCCTTGTCGAGCCGCCGCTTGGGGTTCAGGTCGAACAGGCCCCGACGGAAGGCAGCGCAGGGCACTAGCACCTAGGCCTCGCAGGCGAGGCCGGATGGCTGGGTCTTGCCGACCCCGCCCATCCCGGACACCACCTGGCCCACCACCGCCGTGCCGGCCCGGCCGGCATCAGCCAGGCGCAGGTCGGCGTCCCGGTCCAGACGGTGGTCGGCGAGCGGTGGGACCGCGCCGACCCGGCAGGGCCACGCACCGGCGCTCGCCCGCCGAAGATGTTGGTCTGGACAGGACCGTCCCCAATTTGAAGGCCCTTGGAGTGCCGGGCGTCCAGCCGGGAGCTCGCGTCGACGTTGTCGTCTGGGGGCAGGTCAGGAGAAGGTGTTGTGCTGGACGTTGAAGTCGCCAACCTGCACCCCTTTCGCCTCCCGCACGTCCACCAGGTCCTTGCCCGCCCTGATGCCCTGAGGATCAGCGGCGCGGCGACCCAGCACCACGGTCGTGTCCGCGACAACTAGAGAGGCGATCCCCGCCAGCCACGACATGACCTCGAGGCTCCGCAAACCGTCCAGGAGGGCGATGGCTGCGAGCGCGGCGGCGACGGCCCCGGATACGACGATGATCACCCAGTGTTGTCTCGCGGTCACCTGCCCATCGTGGTGACCGGAGCGGGTCGCGTCCATCCACCGATCACCCATCCGAGTCGAGGATCCGTGATCCACGGTGGCAGGCCCGCCGCGCGGGCCTGCTCCAACAGGCGGCCAACCAGCTCCGCGTCCACACCACCGGCCGGCTCACCGGCCGCACTCCTCTTCGCCACTGCGGAAGTATCCACGGCCATCGTCGTAGCAGTCATCAGGTGCTGCTCCTTGATCAGGAGTTTCACCGTTCGGTCCAGTCCCTCTCCCTACAAGTCTGCGAGCGGTTGCGCAACGAGTCGCTGCTGCCTGCATGTCGCTGCTCATGGGTCTTAGTTGTCGGACGCGTTGTCCGTCGTCCTGCCGCACTGGCTACGCACGGCACACAGACGGTGACGGACGTTGATATCGTGCTTGGCATGGCACGGCGCAGGCGTGAGGTGTCGGACGACGAGCGGCGGCAGGCGATCGAGGACTACCGCGTCGAGGTCCAGCGGTTCCAGTGGGAGGCGTACCGCAACGTCCGGTGGGCGGTGGCGGGCGCGTGCATCTTCTTGGGCCTGATCGGGTTCCGGTCGATGTTCGACAGTCGGGAGGACCTGGCCGCGAACATCTTGATGGTGGTCGGCGCGGTGGCGGGTGTGGTCAGCTTCTGGGTGAAGGACTGGCGTCTGCTCGCGCCGGCGTTCGCGGTTGCTGTCGCTGGTTTCGTCTGGGTCTTGTTGTGAGTTTTCGTGTTGAGCCTGATGCGTTGAACGGGTACGCCCGGCAGGTGACTCGGGCGGCCGAGGACACTACGGCAGTTCGGGCCTATGCGGCGCCGTACGCGGACGCGCCGAGAGTCGGCGGCGATGCGTTCAAGGTCGCGCAACAGGCCCACGACCAGGCTGCGGCGACCATCGACCGGACGCTGACGCGCATCATCGCGCTGCTGGAGGAGTCGGCGCCTGAACTCGATCGGGCCGCGGCCTACTACCGTCGCACTGATGTGGGTGCAGCGGCGTCGCTGGACCGTTTCCTCGTCGGTGGTGAAGCGTGCCCGACGACGGCGGTGGAGATCGAGTTGGCGAGTAACCCGTGTGTCTATACGACGTTTGTGGACTCTCGGGACGTCCAATCCAACCTGCGGCCGCCGGGGCCGGCGGAAACGCCCGCGAACCCACTGGGTTTCATGGACTTGGTCAGCCCGAGTCACTGGGCCAACGAGGCGTTTTCGGTGGTCTTCGGCTTCGACCCAATCGGTCGTGTTCAGCAGTGGGCGTTCGGCGACTGGGAAGCGTTCGCGGCGATGTCGCCGGTGACGACGAATGTCGGCGATGCGCTGTCCGCGATGGCCTACAACGTGCAGACCGGTGCTGCGGTGCTCCAGGACGTCTGGACGGGGAACGCAGGTGCGGCGGCGTACCGGTTCTTCACCGACGCCAACAACGCGGTGTTCACCCTTCGCGAACCACTCGGGAACCTCAGCCACGCGTACTCGGTCATGGCGGGCGCCGTGTGGTCCATGGGGGAGGCGCTCAGCGGGGTCATCAAGGCATTGCTTGATGCGGCGATAATCGCCGGAGTTGCGGCGGCGGCAGGCACGGTGTCGGCGTACACCGTTGTCGGTCCCGTCGTCGGTTATGCGGTGGCCGCGGGCGAGATCGCGAACATGCTCAGGCTGTGGGGCAAGGCAACAGCGCTCTACCAGGGCATGTACGCCGCCGTGCTCGCCTTCCAGGGGCAGATCGTTGGCGAGCTGACCGACCTGGACCAGATGAAGATCCCCGAACTCGGCGGCCGTTACACCCATCCGGCGATCTGATGAGCGACCTATCCGACATCGCCGGCGGGGACCCTCGGCGTAGCCGCGCGCTCCGTGAGTGCCTGGAACTGTTGGCCAACAGCGACAACGAGCTGCTACGCGAGATGGCCCGCACGGTTCTTGACGGCGACATGACGCTTCGTGAGATCGCCGCCAGCCAGGTCTACGGTGCTGAGCTGGCTGGATCGTTCGGCACGTTCTGGTCGCATTACGAGGAGATGACCCCCGAGGAAAGAGCGGCGCTTGAGGACGACGACCGGAACTGACTGAGCGACCGCGCGAGGGCTCGGTTCGGTGAGCGGCCCGGCTGTGTCGTGCCGCGCCCCTCATGCGGCGGTGCGGCGACGTCGCTGTTGAGGCGACTCGTGGATGCGCCGATGGTGCGGTCGTCGTAGATGTGCCAACGGCGATGACGGTCGTGCAGCGTCGCGCGCGAGTTCAACGGCTGCCGGGACGCGCCGTGCATGTCGACGGAACTCCGCCCGCGGGCTCCCCGTCGTCGGATGCTGACAACGGTGACCTCGTGACCAGCACGGTCGGGCTCTGGCGTATGCCCTGGGGATGGCCCTGCTGGCTGCAGCCGGCCGAAGATCGGCCAGCTCCTGGGCGATCAACAGCCACGTCGTCGCGAGGACCGCGCGGGTAACCCCGCGCCGGACGAGCGCGGCGTGCTGGCATGAGATCCCTAGCCACCGCGCTGCTCGCCGGCTGTGGGATTCGGCCGCGACGAGTGCTTGTCGGGATTGAACAAATGCGTGCTGCGGGACGCCTACCCGTACGACGGGTGGACCGAGGTGTAGGCGTAGCCCGTGACAGTGGGTTGAGGCGCGCAGGTTCGAATCATCCAGCCGGAGGCAGACGCGCCCCCACACGCGCGGTCCCTCGTTCCAAACGTGCAGGTCAACGACGGTCCGCAGGTCGAGTCGCACCGGTCGTTGTCGAGGGCGGTCACGCCAAGCATGGGAACGGGATTCGATCAACGCTGACCTGGTGATCGTGGCTGCGTCGTGGCGTTTGCCCAGCTAGTGCAGCTCCTCAATGGATGGCGCGTCTCCGCGCCGACCTGCTGGCGGGGCCGTTGGCCAGGCTGGTGCTGGCCCATTCCGCTGCTGCCGGCGCCACCCCTAGCCCTACCCGGTCGCCCGCCGGGGCCGTCGATCGGCCGCCTGGACCCTCGGCGCCCCCGACCGATCCCGCCACCGACGTACTGCGGCAGGCCCGTTTGGTTGCCCGCGCCACTCACAGCACTGGTCGATGTCTAAAGCGAAGGGCGGTTCTACCCGTCCGCGGCCCGGCAGGGCGTCCGGGCGTCAACGTTGCCCCGTCCCGCGACGATCGTCGCCTGAACCTCGAAGCACGAGCCATCGTCGCGGAGCAGCCCCGTGAAGAAAGCTGTCGTGTGGACCCTTCGGGAGAAGGGCTCTGTACGCCCATCTCCGGCGCGGATCAACCTGACGGTGACGTCCCAGCCGTCGGCCGGCTGATTCTTGGGCTCCACCGCTAACCGACCCCACAACGCCTCGCAATCCAGGGAGTGCATGAGCTGGAGCTTGCCCAGTAGTGCCCCGCCAGGAGTGAAGACGTCCTGCTCGTGAACGCGCCTGGCGTCGCCGGTGCATCCCGAGGGGTCGCCCCCGTCGTGAACGACCTGGTGGCCTCCGCTGGTAGGCCCCGGTGAAGGTGAGGGTGACGCTGAAGGCGAGGGAGTCATCGGCGGCTTGCGCTGCCAGTCGTTGCCCACGAAGTGGATGGCGGGGCGGTCACCGGAGGGCCGGCCGTCGCCACACGTGATGTCGGCTGGCGGGTCGACCGTCACCTCGACGCTGCCGCTGCGCCAGTCTCTCTTGTAGAAGGTGAAGTAGGTCGTCTCGGTCAACATGGCCGACTTCCGACCAACCCAGTTGCCCCACCGGACGGTGACCGTGTGCTCGGCCGGTTTCTCGTCCGGGTCGATCCTGGCCCACACCATCCCTCGACCGATGCCCCAGGAGCCGAAAGTGCATGAGGCGGCGGCGTACCCGGTCTCCTCTGGGCGTGTGACATCCACCAGAAGCAGGCAGGCGAGGACGATGGGGGTACCGCCGGCAACCCAGAGTCCGCGTGGTCGGCGCCGTTCCGGATGCCGCCGCCACTGCCAGACGCGGTAGCCGAACCACAGGACCGCGACCACGGTCGCCAGCATCAGCACGACGCTTGTGATCGTATGGAGCCTGTATGGCAGCTCCGGCGTGAAGAAGATGACGGCGACAGCAAGGAGGAGCCCGAATCCACTGACCAACCACTGCCAGTCGGCGCGCGGTTTATCAGGAGGCTCCTCGGCCGGTTGGCTTTGATCTTGATGTTCAGGCATGGCGATCTCCTGCGATGTAGCACCTGAGACACGCCGTGGCTGTCTCGACGGCCCACCGTGCGCGTCGAGGGGTTCGGCACGGTCGACGGGACGCAGACAGCTCGGTGGAGGTCTTCGCAGCGGGACATGTACCCGGCAGGGCGGCACGGTACACGCGAACGACTGGGGCCGTCGGATCCGAGACATCCGCCTTAGCAACCGTCTCGGCACGCCAACGGCGCAGAACTCACTGGACTGTAGGCGGCCGTGCTACAGCGATCGACCACTGCGGGCCCTCGCCAACTGGGAGGTGCGCGATGACGGAAGCCGGTAGGTCGCTTCGATAATCAATACGCTGGTGTCGGGCGCGCAGTTCTTTGTGGTGCCCCTGGCGACGCTGCAACTGTGCAAGATCAGGTCTGTTGTTGCTGGCCATGGACGTCCGCGTCGGGGAGCGATGGTGCCAAGGGTGGATCTTGGTTTGTCGCCGTAGGGCGAGCCGCGAGTTGCCGTCGTGCGCGTGCGTGCGCTGTCAGCGGTTGGCCGTTCTGCATGAAGAAGATCCATTCGAGTCGCTCGGCCGAGCAGGCGATGCCCTGGGGACGGAGGCCGTCGCTCCAGGCGTGCATGTTCTCCACGTAGGCGGCATAGCGGTGACTCCAGCGGCGGTCCCTGGTGAGCGCCCTCGTTGAGGTCCCAAGAGTGTGGTTCAACGTTCGTAGCACCCGGTCGTCAAGTATCAACAGTTGCCAGCCCCGATCCGGTGTCTGCCCCGCGAAGGCAAACCACTTTGTAAAGAACGACCGGCCAACATCGGGAAGAGAAAATGCGGCGTATGCGGCCGGGAGATCACCTTGTCGGCAGGCGTAAGCGGTCTCGATGAGCCGCGTCGCGCAGAGCGGCGCGGCGAGCGCTCTCGGGACGTTGCGGTACGAGCGGGTGTTCGAAGTTCCCGATCCCCATGCCAGGACCAGCACGAACGCCCGCCGAGCGGCCTGACCGTCGGCGATATTGGTTGCCTCGATCAGCCTCGCTACATCATCGCGTCCGACACATCGGCGTCCGGGCTTGTTGGTCAGCCTCGTCCATTGATCGTCCTCCAGAACGTCGACCTCGCCGGGATGCGTAGCAAGCGCACGCTTCCAAGAGCTCAGGACGTATGTGACTCGATGCTGCTGCCGGCCGCGATAATGCCGGACTAAAGCAGGCAGTCCAGAGGGGAGCGACGACCTCACGCCGTGTCCGGTCTGCGGCCAAACACGGCGTACCGCTGCGTGAGGTCCACGGTCTCAAGGCGGGGGCCGACGGCCACCGATCCGAGCCGGCTTTGGCTGTGCGTGCTGGCCGGATCCGACTCATTGCTCCACCTGGGAACGTGCCGATGGGTGCTCGGGGTTAATCCGCCGGGGCGGCCGACCAGCTCCGCGTCCACACCGTCCTCCGGCGCGCTGGCCGAGTCGCATTTGACCACTGCGGAAGTGTCCACGGCCGCTGTCATTAGTCATCAGGCGCTGCTCCTTCGTCAGGAGTTACACCGTTCGTTATACAGGCCCACGGGTCGCGCTTCGAGCTGATCGCAGACGTCTGCGCAATTGGGAAGGCGTTTGCGCCGGGGTGGTGCGATGCGCCATGGCATGGCAATTTGCGCACAGCGGGATGAGGTCGCGCTTGGGGTCGACTTGGTACCCGGGGCCGAGCACAGAGATCTCGCGGATGTGGTGGACATGTACAAAGTCGCGCCCCAACTCGCCGTACTGTGCCTCGAAGTTGAAGCCACAAACGCGACATGTCGTGCCGTGGTACGCGATGCTCGCCGCTCGCGCGGCCCGGTCACGCTCGTAGCGATTGACGAGGACGCGGGTAACGGCGCCCTCCTCATAGGTCTGATCCGGCAGTTCCTCCGGGATGCGGTACGGGCTATCCGTTATATGCGCGTTCCAGAGTTGATCGAGTAGCTGATCGGCAGGCGGCCGCAGCAGCACGCCCGACCCTTGCAGCCGATCCCACGATACCGTCGGAAGGCTGGTCTTGAGATCCTCGACGGACAGCCGGTCGTTTAGCGGCAACATCTGCTCGAACTCGATGTCCGCGTAAGTCGTCGTGCGCCTCGATCCATCCCAGTGTTTTTCTTCGTAGACGCCGCTGGTGAAGCTGCCCCGCGCGACGATCCCCCGCTCATGACGTTGTCGGACCAGGTAGGCCCTGTCTCCAACTGAAATCCCCGATTTTCGTAGCGCAACGCTCCATCGATTCGCCAGCATCCGGCCCGCAGCGGCCGCCTCGACTGCCTTGGCATGCTCATCGTCCGGCCAGCCTGGGCCATCCGGATTCCAGGTCAGAAGGAAAGTCGCCACCCGAACATCATGCCGAGGCCCGCACTCCAATGTGATGGCCCTGTCAGCCGATCCCTGCGCTGACCGTCTAGCGATGCGGTACGCGAGAGAGCTCTGGGCATCCGCCGGACGTCACCGTTCGTGTACATCCTGACCCGTGAAGCCCAGGAGTAGTCGGCGGTCGCTCAGCTCCGGCTCGGCGGCGGCTGCTCGCAGGTTCGGCTCTTCCTGGACGAGGCAGACGCGCCCCACTCGCGCCGCACCTCGTTCCAAACATGCAGGTCAGAAGCCGGCTGCGAAGAGCTTCGCCGGTCCTAATCGAGGGCGGGTCACGCCAAGCATGGGAACGGGGTGCGGTCAACGCTGATCGGGTAGTGGTCACGGCATCCTGGCGTTTGCCCAGCTAGCGCGGTCTTTGCCTAGAGGCAGGGCCGAACTGGTGGGTCCGCGCCACGGCGGGTGTTCGGTGCCGCAGGTGAGAGGGTCTAGGCCGGTGGCTTCGAGGTTGGTGGCCAAGGCTACGCCGGTGCTGGCGGCGATCGCTGGGTCGAGGTCCTGTCCTCGGCCAACTCGGGCTGGCGCTGATCACGGACGAGCTTTGAGCAGATACCGGCGGGTCTGTCCGACATATACCTGCGACGGACACGGTGGAAGAGGGGTCGCTCTGCGGCTGGCTGTCGATCGTCTGGTTGCCGTGTCTGTGATGGAATTGGTCCGTGGCATCGCGGCGGAAGAGGCACCAGGCAAAGAAGAAGCTACAGAATCGTACGCGGCGAGCTGTGCCGCAGTTCGATGTGCATGCTCAATATCTGATGGACTCGATGGGGTCGCTCGAAAGCCTAGTAAAGAGGTTCGCGGCGATGGGCGAACCAGTAGCGGCGATCGGTGAGGCGTTCGACCAGGCGGTAGCAGATTTCGTCGATGGCCTAAACCGCTTCGAGCCGCATCGCCTCGTCGAGGTCGCCCGCATGGCTTACCTGCCGTGGGGGCACGCGGGACACACGTTAGCGACGCCGGCGGCGACGGCCGCGCACGTGGAGTTGCTAGCGTTAATCGCCTTGACTGCAGCGAACGGGCGTCCCTCCGGGGAAGAGCCACCCGTGGTTGAGGTTCAGGAGATGAGCCACTTCGTGACGAAGGCTTCCGATGGGCTCGACCGCTTGTTGCAGTTGTCGCATCTTCGCGCGATTGCCGCAACGGATCCAACAGACCGGTTGGCGATGATTACGTTGCTGCTGCGGGCTTCGCAGGTGATGGTCCGGCACACCTCATACGCAGAGATGGTCCAGGAAACGGTGACCGAGCTTCTCGATGGCGATGCTGCAGTGAAGACAGCTCTGAACGCCGGGTTGGGCTTCGATGCAATCGATGCGCTTGCCGTATTGAATTCCACTCACGACGTGCAGGAGGCCAAGCTCAACGCGCGCGGCCGGGCCTTCGCGGATGCCATGAACACCATGCGATCCCAGATGGAAGGTGAACCAACCGAGGAGATCCGCACGCGATTTAAGACGATCATCAGTAGCCGGTTCGAGCCCGACGTCATCGGATCGACGGCCGGTTTGGATGAGGTTGTGGCGCGGACGGGCGTTGCCGAAGACCGAGTGCGTGCCGTCATTGAGCGGTTTCGCCTCAACCTAACGGCTTGCACTCCGACGGAAGTCGTGGACGCGTTCATGGCAGGGAAAAATCCGATGCGCACGCATCCGCTGCTGGTAACCGCGGACGAGCGGCTGATGTTGCCGCACAACGTGCTGACGGTCGACGCGGTTAAGGAAAACCTCGAGGAGTATCTGAAGGGCACGTCCGCCTGGAACGCCTACCAAAAGCACCGCGGTGAGGTGCTGGAGGCCCGTACCCGCGCGGCGCTTGAACGGGTGCTCCCAGGCGCGGTGCATCGAGATGGCTTCCAGTACTACATCCCGGCCAACGAGAGGGAGCTCGCGACCGGGGACGCGGCGAAGTACACGAAGCGGGTCGAGGGTGATCACCTGGTGGTCCTCGACGATGTGGCGCTGATTGTGGAGGACAAGGCTGTCGCCTTGAGCGCTTTGGCCAGGGGCGGCAAGACGCAGCGCATCCGGACGGACCTGACCGGCATCATCACCAAAGCGGCTGAACAGGCTGGGCGCCTGCGGGATGCCATCGAGCGTGACGGCGGCATGCGTACCGAGGAAGAGGGTTGGGTAGACCTGTCCAGCGTTCGCGAAATCCACACGGTGGCAGTCAGCTTGGACGACCTGACGAGCATCGCGACGGCGACCGCGGAACTAGTCCGGGCCGGGTTGCTGGACCTGAACAACATCCCGTGGACAGTGTCGCTACACGACCTTGAACTCATCACCGAACTCGTTGACAGGCCGGCCGAGTTCCTGCTGTACCTGAGGCGGCGGCTCAATCCAGACGCCACCGTGATGTTCTCAGCGGCCGACGAATTAGACCTGTTCTTGTACTTCTTCGAAGCTGGCCTCTGGGTCGAACCCGACCCTGACCAGGTGCGGACGGTGTTCGACTGGATGAAGCCACCAAGCACTGCTGAACGTAGGCGCTTCCGCCAACAGATGCCGGTGTTCTTGACGAGCCGAACGGATGCGCTCGATGCGTGGTACCGCGCTAAGCGCACGCCGGCGATGCATCCGGCGCCGAAGCCATCGATGTTCGAGTCGCCGCTGGTCGACCTTGTCGACGACCTGCAGGCGCGTGGCATGTTCGGTTGGTTGAGTATCGGCGCCACGTTGCTCGAGCCAGCAACCGGGATTCAACACAGGATGGCGCGGTACGCGGACCAATTACTCGACACACCGGCGCCAAGCGGTGAGGGTCGGAGTCTGACATTACCCATGACCGGCAGCGTCAGGCGCGCCGACGGCTGGTTGATGGTGTGGGGCACTCGCCCGGCGGGTCGGGACCCTGCCGTCGATGAGAAGCTCTGGCGTGACTATCTGCGCTTGAAGAAGCACCAGTTGGGCCTTCCTCGAGGTGTGGCGCTGGTCTATGACGAGCCCACACGCAACCTTGTCGACGCCTACTACGACGGGCATATCGGTGACTTGTCCGCTGACCAGAGCAGCAAGCTCGCCGCGCTTCGCCCGCCGTCCGCGTTCCACAGGGCGCTTCACCCGAACTCAAAGCGTTCACCGATCGGGCGGCCAAAGCCCAAGCGCCGCAGGTAGCTTGTGCGCCGGCGGCACGCCGTCGACGAACCGTGCAGGCCGGGACCTCCCAAATGGCAAGCGGTGTATCGACTGCAGGTGGCGTGGGTTTGAGAGCGCCAACGCACCCGAGCGGCGATGTTGTCCTAGAGTCGGTGCCCGTCGAGGAGGGGGGCGAGGCAGATGGCAGAAGACCTGCGTGAGCAGTTTGAGCGGCTTGAGGAGATGCAGAACTCCGCTGAGCGGGGGCGGGAGTTCGAGAACTTCGTGTGGGCGCTGTTCATCGCGAGCCACTTCGAGGTCATCAAGGATCCGGGCACCGCCAGCCCGCGTCAGACGGACCTCCTCGCGCTGCAGTCTGGGGACGTGTATCTGATCGAGTGCAAGTGGCGGACCAGTCGCGCCGACATCGCCGACGTGGACGGCCTGCGCGCTCGACTCGGGCGGACGAACAAGTCCGCTACGGGTTTACTCATTGCCATGGCGGGCTTCTCGGGCACCGCGATCTCGGAGGTTGCCGGCAACCGCGGACAGCCGATCCTCCTCATGTCCGGTGACGAGATCAGGCGCCTGGCCCGCCGCCCGGATGAGCTTCGGCAGTTGCTATGGCAGAAGAAGCAGGCGCTCCTTGTGAACGGGACCGCGCTCGTCGATGAACCGCCCGAGCAGACTCCCAGCCGGAGGCGGTGGCCGCTCCCAAGCTCTGAAGCGCGAATCGTGGTGTCCGACCAGCCGGACTCGACGGTTCTCCCGTGTGGGGGCGGATTTGACAGATTCACCTACGCCCACGAACTCGTCGATGTCGACTGGGTGATCGCGAAGGGAATGGGGGTCACTCTCGACGTCGATATCCCGGCTGTCGGCGAGACGGACGTGTTGGATGTCCTTGACAAGCTCGCCGCGCTCGGTTGGGCCTCACGCGATGCCCGCTGGAGCATCCAGCAAAGCCGCATGAACTACCACGGGTTCGGCGCTGCCGCGTTCGCCGAGGAACTCGGCCGCTGGCAGTCACGAGCCGAACGAGCCGATGCACACCACAGCGAGGAGTTCTGCTACGTCGACAACTGCGATGGCGGCTTCTACACGCTGAGCTCAACGATCGGCGCGCATGAGAAACGGCGGGCGACGCAAACCCACCTTTCGTTCCAACTCCAAGGCGTGCCGCTCGACACCGGCCCGCTGCTGCAACTGTGTCGATCAATTGGTGTCCATGACGGAGTCTACTTTCGATCACTGACCGATAGGTCCCGGCGAGTTCTTCACCTACCTAAGTGGCTGACGACACCGACCAAGCCTGTCGGCCTGGTTTGTGAGCCCGGGATCAAAGATGGACGACGACGCCACGGAATGGGTCACGGGCATCGTCATCCCGAACCCGCTACGCGAACAGAGGTGGCGGCAGAGCGACGAACGAGCGGACACGGACCTCTACCAGATCGAGGGCGCAGAGTACCTGGTGTGTGATCTCGGCGAGCACCACCGCCACGACCAGGACACCTACGTCTACCGTCTCACGAAGATCGAGGTAGCAAAGACGTCCAGCGGCGCGGTCTTCGTGCCCGGTGCCCGCTGGGACCGGCAGCACGAGCGGGCCGAAGATTCCGGCGTCGACGCCCCACCCACCGCTAGGCGTCGCCGCCGCTTCTTCGCTACATGACGACTTCGCGAAACCAGGACGCAGAATCAGTCATGTGAGACCGAGTTCCGGTTCGCTAGGGATTTGGCTGGCGGCCAGGGCAAATCTTTGCCGCCGGTGACGTGCTGGGGCGACTTCGCTAGGCCGAACCGGCGGTCTGGCGCGCGCAGGTTCGAATCACCCAGACCGAGGCAGACGCGCCCCACACGCGAATCGGCTCGTTCCAAAGTTGCAGCTCATCTGCCGTTGGTGGGCGGAGTCGCGCCGGTCCTTGTCAAGGGCGGGTCACGCCAAGCATGGGAACGGAATTCGATCAACGCTGACCTGGTGGTCGTGACCGCGTCGTGGCGTTTGCCCGGCTAGCCGCGCCGTCTGCCGTCAGACTCGGCGGCTGGCCGCAAATGCAGTGTCTCGGATCTCGCGGAGGGGCGCTCGTGTGCCGTCGGGCAGACTGACTTGGCAAAACTTCAGTCCCTCGTAGCGGCGTCCCCTGACGGCTCGTCCAGCGTCGCCGGCTTTGCGGAAGACGTCGCCGGTGGACAGGCGGAGTGCTCCGTCGGCTTCGATGGTCGCCGTGACCTCACTGGTCCCGACGACGGCGGTAAGAATTGTGCCAGCAGCTAGAACGCCGTCCCGGAGCATGCGCCATTCTCTTGCGTGCACGATCCAAGCTGTGACCGTGCTCGAGGGAGGGACGAAGCCATGGAGCTTTGGACGCTGATCGGTGGCCCCGCGGTTGCGTTGTTCAGTGTTTGGATGGGCGCATCGCTGTCCTCGCGAGGGCAACTTAGAGCCTGGCAGCGGCAGCAGGCCGAGCGCGACCGCGGCGAGCGGTTCGCGGCCTATGCAGATCTTGTTACCGCGACCCGTCGGTATATCGCCTACGTCACCGGCCCGGACGCGGACGTGGAAACGATTGATCACCCAGATGGAGATCACCGCGTTCCTCTGTTCCGAGGTGAAGGCGCCGTCTACAAAAACAACATGGAAGCGGCAGCGGCCAAACTTTGGCTCTTAACTCAGTCGCAAGCGACTGCTAACGAGGCTCACAGACTTGGTCGAGCCGCTCGCCGGATCGCGGCCGCAGCGGTAGACGGCGTACAGGCCCCCGAGACTATGAACGACAAGCTCATCAAGTACTTCGCGATCGAGTTGGGCTTCGTCAATCAAGCTCGACGCGAGCTCGGACTATCGCTGGAGATACTGAACCCGCACGACGAGCGTGCGGAGCTACCATGATCGCATGGTGGGGCAAGGCGTCCGTTACGTTCGGCCGCGCCGCGACCAGTCCCCGTACGACGTCCCCCAGGCGCCCGCGGTTCAAGTTCCGCTCACGCGCCCGGCCGACGCTGACTGGGCTTGGCGAGCGGCAAGGGCCGAAGGTCTGACCCGCGCAGGTTCGAATCATCCGGACCGAGGCAGACGCGCCCCCACACGCGACTTGACTCGTGCTAAACACGCAGGTCAGCGGCTGTTGGCGGATAAAGCCGCGCCGGTCGTTGTCGAGGGCGGGGCACGCCAAGCATGGGAACGGGATCCGATCACCGCTGACTTGGCGATCGTGTCTGCTTCGTGGCGCTTGCCCAGTTAGACGACGTGCCCGATGGCTGGGAGGCGGAGTCAACGCTTCGGCGGTTGGGCCAGACTGGATCCTGACGGTGCGGGCCTCGACGCTGTCATAGACAAAACTTTCGCCGAGGCCCTGTGCACGTGTCTCGCCTGGGCTGGCTAGCTCTGCCACCGTTGCATGGTGTCGGTGGGGCGACAACGCTCGCAGACAAGGGCTCCTGCCCGACTAGCCAATCCACCACCGGCTGACTGGCCAGTCCGGTGCGTCTGGGCCGGCCCATCGCGACGGTGGGAAGGTCCGGATGACGCGACGACCATCGGACTCGAGTTCCTGAAACGCGACCGGGTCTGGTGCCGGCGGCACCGAGACTCGCTGTGTGAAGTGCCGTCCGGGCCGCTCGAACGCCCAACGCGCCGAGGCTCCGAGAATCTCCCGGTTCAGTTCCGCAGTCTCGACGTGCGTGAGCTGCCAAGGCGGGGAAGCGCGGAGGTCGGATCGGAACATCGCCAGGACTGCGTGGGGTGCCAGCGGAAGCACGACGACGCCAACGGACGCGAATCCGCCACGTTCACCGCGACGGTGGTCAGGGCCACCGATCGGCACGACAGGCTCGTCGCACGTGATGAGGACCGGGGGCGCCTTGAAGATCTGCCAGTCTCGGTTGATGAACTGCCGGCCGACGTCATAGGCGGACATCGCCGATCGGGCGGCCACGGCCGCCTGCTGTTCGGAGATCCACGCCGTCCCGGCGTTGACCTCGTCGATGACCCGCCTGGCAGCGGCTACACCGGCGTCGTCTGCGGGCCGGCCCTTCCTTTTAAGCAAGCGCCGGAGACCATCGTCGGTGACCTGGCCAAACTGAAGGCGGAAAAGTTCGTTCGTTAGGTGCGCCTGAGCGCGCCTGTACCCGTGTCCGCGGGTGGCTTGAAAGCCGAGGAACCATGCTAACTCCGCGGCCTGCTCGGGATCGAGGCGCGCTGACCCAGTAGCGAGCATGTGGTCAATCGTCGCCTTCGCTGATCCCTCGACCTCACCAAGCATGACTTCCATGAGCAGCGGTGGGACTGCAGCGGGATCAAGGTCGGGGGACTCCAGACGGTAATAGTCGGTTTCCCTGGCGGCCTTGCCTGGCGACGTGGTGTAGCTGTGCTGGTCGTCCACTCGGGTCACACGAACGGTGCCACCCTCGGCCCACCTGCTCAGATAGGAGCTCGGGACCAGGTGGTGTTTGCGGGAGCGGAGTTCTGTGCCGCCCGTCGAGCCCGCTCGAGCAGCGCCAGATGTCCGGGCGGCATGTTCTGCTGCGCCCGACGTCTAGACATGACCGAACCGTAACAAGCGGGACGGCCGGGGCGCGCCGCATTATCTTGCCGCCCTCGTTCGCGAGGCGGCGAGGCTCACCAACGACTGGTGAGCGTGAGCAGCCTGCCGCCGCGATGGTCTGGCATTGCCTCATCGAAAGACGACGTTGTGAGCCGCACGCGCTCTCGGAGCGTCGATAACCCTGAGGCGCCGACTTCGTAGCCGGGCAAGAGCCACCCGCCGCTGCACGAGCTGGATCCGCGATGTCCACACCTGGGTCGTGTCGGCCGGGTATGCACAAGGTCGATACTGGAGTCATGACAGCCGAAGTCGGTGGTGACGGTTCACGGGATCTTGCGGTCCGTGCCGTCGCGGGAGCCGCAGCGCCGGAGTGGGTCTGGCTCTGGCAGGCCAGCGGGCGCGTTAGCTGGGGCGGCCCTGACACCGGTGACTCGGCTTCGTTGGTCGGGGCTACGGTGACCGCGTGGATCTCTTTGAGCTGCCCGGCCGGAGCACGTGGCACAGCCGGCATGGGATTCCATCGAGCTTGCCCTGAGCAGGCTGCGGCGTGCCTGGGAGTTCAATGACTTGCCGGACGTCGTGGGGAAGGCCAAGGAATTGGCGGAGACCGTCGCGAAGGTGACGGTAGAGGCGGCCGAAGGGGCCGTGTCCGACTCCGTTGAATTCCAGCCGATTGTGAAGGCTGCGCAGAAGGCACTCGGACGCCAGCCGGGAGCTGATCTTTCACAAGATCAAAATCTTCGTGCCATGGCACAGGCGGCGCAGACGATTCCAACGAGCCTCGCGCCAATCCGGAACGGGTATGGAACGGGGCATGGCCGCGCACGGGTCCCAGATGTTGTCATAGAGATGGCAACACTCTCGCTGGAGTCGGCCCTGCTGTGGTCTAGATGGGCCCTGCGGCGACTCGGGCACTTGCTCGCCGACTACCCGAACGAACTCATTGCCTCAGTCCAGACGGGTACGAGTCGGAGAGTATTGAAGGAGAAGTTTGAGGCGAGTTGCTATGGCCCAGCAACCAAGCGAAGTGCAGCACCGGATCGGTGTCGTCTTCGGCCAGCAGTCTGCAGGAGGTTTCGGCAATGCAACCGAGGTGGGCGTAGAGCCCGCGGTCGATGGCGGATACGACGAGTATCCCATCGACTATCGGCGTGGACTCCTGGAGGGGATGCTGTTGACTGGCGGAGGCTCTGTCGGGCTCACTGGCTTCTACGCGCCGTGGTTCGTCTCCCTCCTGTCCTCGCTTCCGGAGCGGGAGGCGCAAAGCGCGCTTGGAGCTCTTCGCGAGAGCGTGACCGGGGCTCCATGGATTGATACATGGCGAGGTTCTACCAAGGTCGAGCCGGCGGATGTCGTTTCAGCCCTACGCAGGGAAGGTGAGCGGCTCCCTCCGGGACTCACAGAACCTTTCCAGGCTCTGTGTAACGACCTCCTGCAGGTAGGAGAGTCGGCGGGACTTGAGGACACGGACTGAATATCAGCCCTCACTCGTGGACGTGCGGACATGCCGCGTAGCGGCGCGTGCTCCCGGCCGACGCCAACACCGGCAGCGCGAGGGCGTCGACGTCGACCCCGCAAGGCGTCCGGGTCAGCCTTGGCCCAACGACCTCCGCGCCGCTGGCGGGTCCGGGATTTGAGTCAGGTGTGGCTGGCCGCGGTGAGCACGAGGTCGTGTGGCCATTGGTCGTGCCGCGGTCGAGCCGAAGGTCGTCGGAACGATCGCGGTACGGCGTCTGGTCGGGGTCGCGCACTGCCGTCTCGACGGGGTGCCGCCAGCATGCCACGGAGGGATCGCGTTCCCGTGAACCGTAGATCGCGCTATTCGGGTTCCCGCCACACAGCGAAGATGGCCTGGAACTCACGGGGATCGACGGCGAGCCAGACCCCAACCATGATCGTGTGGCCTCCGGTCAGGTTGATCGGGAGGAGAGCGCGGACGAACGCGCCGATTTCGGGGACCTGCAGTGGTGTGCGGGCGAGCGGGTCGCGCGCATAAAGCGTTGGCCGGATCGATAGCGACTGCCCGCTCGAGCAACGTGGCGGCCCGCCTCGGGTTCGGCCTGGTCGGAGGCCAACGTAGGCATCCAGAACGGTACAGCGGAACTGCTCGCGGAACGGCGATAGCCATGACCTGCGGCGTCCCCCGGCGAGTTCCCCGCGATCTCGACCTCCACCCCACCGACCAGGGTCCGATCACGACCCAGCCGCAAGGGCTCAGCCACGAAGCCGCCGGCGGCACCATCCACCGAGGTGCGCCACGCCGTCTCGCCCGCGATCACCGCCCCAGCCGGCCCCACGACATCTGAGCTGGGCAGCACCTCATTGCCGCTTATCAGCAGCGGCGCCCAGACGCCGTCAGGCCCGGCGACCAGCGCAGCCGTGGTCAACGTGCCGCAGCCCCCGACCAGCCGAACTCGGGGCAGCCGCCATTCAGTGATAAACGACGACCGAACACCGCGTAACCCTCAGGCCGCTCAGCGTGAAATGAGGTGTCGCGCCGCCTTCGTCGCGCCACCGACTCGAACGGGTGATAGAGCTGGCGTTGATGGATCAATCGAGCCAGCATCTCGTTTGTGAAGATTCCCCGCCCCACCGCGGACTGGGTACGCCTCGTGAGATGGCCCGTTGTGGTTGTCATCGCATTGTTCGCCCTGCGACCGGAGTTACGTGATCTCATCCGTCGGATGAAATCTGGAAAGGTCAAGGTCGGCGGCTTCGAACTCGCGTTTGGAGCTTAGGCAGCGGCGGCGCCGAGCAGATCGCCGGGGCGGCCTCAGCAAACCGGCAGGCCGAGCAGCGAGCCCTCGCTCCGGGGTCTTCCGTGACCAAGATCGCCTGAGTTCTCCAGCGAGGCCCCGCTGCCGTTGGCCGATAGGACGCCCACGCGCGGATGAGGTCTGCGGCCGGCCAAAGTCGGCGTGCTTCCGTTCGAACCGTTAGATGCCGTGGACTCGAGGTTCTCACTTGACCTCGCCTTAAATGGGGGCGAGCCCTCCGGACGAGTCGAGCCCGAGATACCCACCGGCGCGTCCAGTCGCGAGTGCCGACGCCGGAATGCGCCATCGCCGGCCACGGCCGAGGCGAGGTTCAGGCATTATGGTGCAAATTATGCTCCGTCGAGCAGGCATGGCGTCCATTACCGATGAGTCAACGGCGGTGAAATCGTTTGCCTTGCCCGGCGCTCAACTCGTGTTGGAGTCCGGCCGCGTGCCAACTGTTTGGGGACCGTCCGTTGAGGCCTGCTCACCCTTGGCCTGCGAGAAGACATGCAGGTACGGCAGCAGGACCATACGGAGGCAGAGCCACCATGCGTAGGTGGCCGCTGAGCTCCACGATCGCGGATCGTTGAGCAGCCCGTGTGCGAGATCGTTCCGAAGGTTCGGCCCGAGCTGTTCGCATAGCAGGGCGCGCAGCTCGAAGGTCAAACTCGGCCCGAGTACCCGCTGGGACTCCGGCATCTCCAGGAGAGCGTTCAAACTCTTTTCTGACTCGACCCCGGACTCGTCCACGAAGAGGGTGAAGGCACCGTGGGCTTGGAGATTAGCCCGCACTAGCTGCTCCACTTGCGGCACGAGCAGCGAAATGGCGGACGGGAGATCTCCGGACAGCCCGTGCCAGAGCCCGCGCGCCCACAGGTTTGTGTGTCCTTGTGGTACCACCGGAGACTCAGCGCAGATTTCCGCGATGAAGCCGAAGTCGAAGTGGTGTTCGAACACAATTAGCTCAAGTGCCGGACGGATTAGTGCTTCGACAGTGAGTTCGATCCGCCATGGGAACCAACGGACTACCTCATCGAATGCCGCTTCATCGGAGACGTCGGCGGAACCGTCACGTGCCGCGATCTTGCGTCCGTCCGCGCTGAACGTGGAGGACCTGAACAGCCGCGAGATGCTTTGCTGCATGCGCTCACGTGCATCAGCCAAAGCCGTCGCAGGGTCGATCAGTGGCGCGATCGTTGCGAGCGTCCCAAGTGCTTCGATGCGTTCCTTCCCTGTCACTGACTTCTGCGCACGTTCAACATAGAGGGAGATGTCGACCGAGTCTGACTCGATCGAATGCATCTCCTCGAGCGACAGCTCGCGTGCGTCGCCAAGCCGGCGGCGGAGCTGCTGAAGCTCGTCATCAAGGCCGTGCGCGGACCTATACGCCCGCGGGAGCGCACGTATGACCGCGATGGCCTTTTCCACGAGGGTGCCAGCGACAAGTCCGCCTCCCTCGTCCGCCAGCCGGTCGTCTGCCTCGTCCACGTACGCTCGGGCGATCCGTTCGAGGCACTCGTTGGCGAGCTCTGCTTCCCCAGCCCGAGCAAGCCAGCCTCTGGCGGTACGCAAGTACGCACGCTTGAGCCTGTGGTCTCCGGTCACAGTGCCGGCGAGAGACACGAAATGGTCTCCGAGGCTCCGGGCGCCCGCCTTATCGATCGACCTGGTTTCGGTCAGCAGGTCGGATACGTGAGTCGCCATGAATTTCGCTGTCGCGTCACTAGTCAGAAGAAACTTGACGAGCTCGGCCGCCATCTCATCCACAGCGACGCGCCCGGGCTTGCCCCGACGCAACGACAGCTCGAGCGCTCGCCGCAACCCGTCCCCACCGCCGCCATACCAGGAGCTCGCCTCGAGCGGCGCAGCTCGGTAACTGTTCACCGCCTCTCTCAACAGTTCCATATCGCGTCGGTTTCCATAAGTCCAGGCGATGTCAGCGACCCTGGCCCTTAGGAACGGTTGCTCGATCAACGGCACAAGGAGAGCCAACACCTCGAGTTCGGCGGCGTTCAGATCCTCCGGAACGATGGTTCGCCGGCCGCCGATCTGCATGGCTGGCGCGTACGGCTGGCCCCAGTTGTCTGGAACGAGCATGGGCGACGTCGCCTTCGCTAGTACATCGAGCACCCGTGTCCGAAGGCTGTCCTCACCGAACTCCTCTTGAGCCTTGGCCTTCAACTCAGTTAGACGGCCAGAAAGCAACACGGGATCCTTATGACTGCGCGGGACGTCCTCGTCATCCGTCAGCCCCTCAGACCACCAGGATGGATCGATCGACTCCTGGCCGATCCCTTCGTTCACGTCTGCGCTGGTCAACGTCACCCTCCGCGCTCGTATTGGCACGCGCTCGCGAGTCGCGCGACGCCAACCCTGCCGGGCTACGATCGTTCCCTAAGCGGGATCTGACCGCAGCCACTTTTCGGTTGGACGGGCTGTCGGATAGAGCCCATCGCTGCGGACCATCGGTTGGTTTCGCATCACAGTCGCGGACCGGGCATGCACGTTAGCCAAGGCGGCTTCTCATGGTGCCCTAAGGTGCAACTGCTCACATGTGGAGTTGAGCGATGCCCTGTGGAGGCTTGTGTCGGACTACTCACACAGATGCCCAGAGACCAGCCGCGTTCGCGGCACTAGACGAATCTCCTGAGCCGAACACCTAGCTGCTTTGGCCGCCCCTCCGAGCGCCGGCTGTCGACTCCAAGACGAACCTGGGCTATCTATGGGCTGCAAGAGCGGAGAGGCTACTTTGGATGGCGTGACCTTGTGGCAGGCGGTGCAGGGGCCGCGGGCGGGAGGAGATCCTCGGGCTCAGGATCGCGGCCGCGAAATGGGTTCGGTGGTTTGCCCGGCCTGCAATAACGTCCTGATGCGGCTTTATGATCATGTAGCGGGCATCGAGGTCTACTGCTGGGTTCCTGCGGCATCTCCTGGCCACCAAGAGACGCGCGGCCTGGGCTGGGCGATGTGGGGAGTCATCGACACCAAGATCTCCGATGAGGATCACCAGTGTCTGACCTGCTGGAGGGGCCATGATCGTTTGGCTGTCACCGCAGGGGATATCCGGAAGATGGTGGCGACCTACCGCCGGAGGGGGCGGCGGGTGCGGCGTCCCGCTGCCAGCGACGACCACGACAATCCTGGCTGATAGTGTTTGAGTAGAACTTTTTCGCCTGAGGCGGGACCGCTCGCCGGCGTTGGGCCTGAGGCACCCGACACGACATCCCCTTGGAGGGACCGTGTCGGCTGTCCTGACGATGATCGGCGCTGCCACTTCTGCGATCTCAGTGTTCCGCTGGGCCGTCGTGTTCTGGCTCGCTCGCACCGCTATCAAGGCTTCCAGCGATGATGGGCAGCGCCGCGAAACGGCCTTGGAGGTCTTGCGGCTGGTCCTGTCGGGGAAGGACTCGTCTGCCGAGGACCCCAGCGGCGATCGACAGGTGAGCTCGTAGGGCGGCGCTGATCGTCGTGCGGCTCCATCTGCCCGACATTTCTGTCGGGCGCTAAGGGTGCTTCAGGGACAGGAAGCGATCGACGAGGTACCGCGCCGCGCTGGTGAGGGCCTGCACCCGAAACTGCGCCTCACCCGCCGGAGAGGTACCTGGATGCGGCCCGTTGGTGTGCGTAATGGCCCAAAGGCCATGGATGTATTCGCCGCCATCATCCATCGGAAGCGCATCACTCTGGATCAAATAGGCCAAGGCCTTGCCGCCTTCGCCTTGCCGCTTGCGTGTGAAGCCTTGGACCACGGCGGCCTGGACAATGACTTCCTCCAACATCGTACGCATCTGCCCGTTGGCTGCCTCGGCGCGTCCGTCGACGAGCGACTCGACAGCCTGTCGATAGTGCCGCCGCGCAACTGTAAGTCCGGCTCGATCGAGATCCGCGTCGAGGGCGGTAATCGCTTGGCTGAGCGGCGACGCGGGTTCATCTAACGGTAGCAACCGCATTTCCCCATCCACGTCCACAAGATCGAACCCCGCTGCGCGAACGGCCTCGACCATACTGGCAAGCTGCTGATTCGAGGCGCGCTGTGCAACAAGACGAACGAATTCTTTGAGAGCGTCGACAGTGTCCGGGTCGTGCTTTCGAACGACGGCTGCCACCGCAGCGTGCGTAGTACTGGCGACGAGCTGCGTCTTGGCGTAGCGCTGGTCGCCAGCCCGAGGCAACGGCTGAAAGCGTGCCAGGCCCGCCTTCATGATCAGAGTCTCGAGCGCCGCGCTAGTGAACAACGAGGTCGCGACGTCGGCTGCGTGACCGACGGCACGATCCAGTCGGAATGACATTCGTTCATTCTCGCGTTTCATTCTCTGCCGGCCAACTGGATTGCGCGGTGCGTCTATCGCCGGGAGCGGAAGACAGCCGCGCTGTCGATCATCGCGCGTGAGGCCGACAACGCCAGCTGCGATAACGGAGGGGCACGATTCTGAGAGAGCGTCGGGGTGGATCTACGGTGACCGGACGCCGTCGACGCAGCCGCCGCCCGGCCAACGTTCGGCTGACAGGTCGCGGCCAAACCGCATTCTGACCCAGCTCAGGCTGCCGAACGCCCAACCTGCACCACCAAGAGCCCGAGTCGACGTCTCCGTCCGCTTGGCGAGCAGCCATCGTTGAGCCCTGCGGACGGGCACCTGCCTGATTCTGTGACAGCCCACTCCCCTCGGCGGCCGCAACGGCGCGACCTCGCCCGACGCAGGCCGGTGCGAGGCTGGGCAGGTCGTCTGATTCCCGGGGGCTGCCGGCGTGCCAGCGGTATGGGCCTGCGCGTTCTGTTGCCGCTCGTGAAGGCGGTGCCGCTAGAGCCAGCCCTGCGTTCACCTCCACGAGTGAGATGCTCGCCCGACCGGGGAAGGTCTGCCAGGCAACCACTGACAGCGGACCTACACATGGCTGATCGTGGATCCTATGGAGCGATCAGCCGGCGCCGACCAGCGGTTCGCGTTCTACGGACGGGTTTCGACCGAGGACCATCAGGACCCCATCGCCTCGCGGGCATGGCAGTACAGCCGGGCCTATGACTTGATCGCTCAAGCCGGCGGCCAGATCGACTGCGAGTATTTCGACATCGGGATCTCCCGGTCTCTTCCCTGGAAGCGTCGCCCGCAGGCCGGCGACCTTCTCGAGGCCATCAAGAGCCCTTCGCGACAGTTCGGCGCCGTGGTTATCGGAGAGCCACAGCGGGCGTTCTACGGTGACCAGTTCGGCATGACGTTTCCCATCCTCGTCCACTATGGCGTCGAGCTCTGGATCCCCGAGATCGGCGGACCGATCGATCCAGGCAGCGACGCCCACGACCTGGTCATGGCTCTCTACGGCGGAATGAGCAAGGGCGAACGGAACCGGATCCGCAAAGCGGGTCCGCTCCGCCATGACGGCCCAGACCCGCGCAGAAGGCCGCTATCTCGGCGGCAGGCCGCCATACGGCTATCACATCGCGGACGCCGGACCACACCCCAAACCCAGTCGAGCCGCCGACGGCCGCCGCCTGCACCGACTGGAGCAGAATCCGGACACCGCTGCGATCGTCGTTCGAATCTTCGCCGAATACCTCGCCGGCCGCGGTCTGACCACCATCGCTCGTGGGCTGACGCTCGACGGCATCCCGTGCCCGTCTGCACATGACCGCGCGCGCAACCCCCACCGCCGTGGTACGGCCTGGCAGATCAGCGCGGTGCGCGCCATCCTGACCAACCCGCGCTACACCGGCCGGCAGGTGTGGAACCGCCAACGCGGAGACGATGTTCTCCTTGACGTCGACGACGTTGCGGCCGGTTACGCCACCGTCCACCGCTGGAACCACCCCGACGACTGGGTCTGGTCCATCGGCCAGGCCCACCAAGCCCTCGTCGACGCGGACACCTTCGACCGGGTCCAGGAGACTCTGCGCACCCGCGGCGCCGTCGGCGACACTGGCAAGGCCCCGCGACGGAGCAGCCGGCCCTATCTATTCCGCGGTCTGCTGACCTGCGGTCTCTGTGCGCGCCGGATGAACGCCGGCGTCCACCACGGCCACATCTACTACCGCTGCGTGGCCCGCGATCTCACCAACGCCCCTGCGGACCACCCACCCACCGTCTACCTGCGCCAGGACGCCCTCACCGCCCCGGTGACCGCGTTCCTGCGCCAGACTGGGTACCCGATCGGCGCAGGCGCGGGTCCCAATGCGCCGGTCGACACCCGTTCACCAGGCGGCAACACCGAGCTCGACGTCGCACGCCAAGCCGAGGCCTACGCGCGCCGCGGACTTCGCCTTACCTATCACTGGGACCGGGACACCGTGGTCCTTGAGCTCGTGGATCCGGCAGCGTGCGTGGCCGCAGCCGCGCCTGCGGAGCGGCAGGCCGAGTTTGTTATCGGCTGACGGCGAACGTACAGGCCCGAACGCGAGGGGCGCGCACACAATTGGCCTTATGGTGTAGCTCGCGGATACATCCCGAGATCCGAAGGACTCACCGTGGGGGTGACCGCCGGAGCGCAAGCGTGTCCGTCACCACCGATTGGGGCCACTGACGAAACACTTGGACGCGTACTCGACGTACGCGAGCGGCGCTGACGGCTGCAAGTCATAGCGTTGAACTCGCACGACGATGAGACTGTTCAAGGGAGACAGTATGGCAGCTGAACTGGCGCGAATGATCAACAACTTGCCCGCGATGATCTTCCTAGTGGCGACTCTGTCGCTGGTTCTGTTCCTCGGATGGGTAGTTATCAGCAGGCAGCGGACCCGCCACTTGACTGCGCTGATAGATGCGGTGAAGGGCAACCGCCGACGTGGCGGTACTCCCGTCCGCCGTCGGGCGGGTCAGTGACCATGCCGTTCCCCGAAGGCATGATGACGAGGGATGACTTGGCGCACGCTGCGGCCGTCACTCCCCAGGCAGTTAGCACGTGGGCTCGCCGACATCACGACTTCCCGGCCGCCGTCTCGAACGGATCGCAGGCACTCTTTTCGACTCAGGCCGTGGCGCTGTGGCTCGACAGCCGCAAGATCCCGCGCAATGCATTGCTTTCAGGGGAACGCAGTGGAGCAACATACGGGACGCGTTTCCGTTCCGCGGTTGGACTGCCGACGTCCGGTGCCATCGACGAAGGGTCAGCCCGACAGTCGAAGGAACGACTCAACCAAGAGCTGTGGGTCCCGCTTGAGCAGCTCTTGCGGAAGAGCAGCGACCCAGAAGTATTTGAAGCTGTTGCTATGTCGCTGCTATGTCTTCGAGGAACCGATTCCCTTGGCTGGACGGAGTTGGCAACGGCCTCCGCCGCCACGATCCAGGAGACCCTGACGCACGTACGGAGCCGGCAGCCCGAAAGGCTAGCCAAAGCCACCGCTGCCTTACAGGACCTGCCCGCCACATCATGGTGGTGCTACCAGCTCGTCAAGCTCGTGTCAGTCATTGGGTCGGAGCGGATAAACCCTGCACAAGCATTTGACTACCTGCTTGATCGGTTCGCACAGGAACGGCACAGCAGCCGCGATGAATACCTTCTGCCTGCGGAGTTAGCCAACCTGATGGTCCAGATGCTCGGGCCCAAATCCGGAACGCGCGTGCACGACCCTTGCTGTGGAACCGGCAGCCTACTGCTCGCCGCCGCGAACCAGCTCGGTGTTGACAGCGCGCAGGCGTCAGCAACCATGACCGGCCGGGCAGCATCGATGAGGACCTGGCGTATGGCAAACATCAACATCGCTTTACGGGGCATACAGATCGACCTCGGCGATGGGCCGCCCGCAGATCCGCGAGAAGTCGATGCCGGCTCTGGCCCCTTCGACGCGGTGCTCCTCAACCCACCCTTCGGCATGAGGACCTGGAGCACGCCTACCCGACGCGATCCGCGATCGTGGCCCCATGGCGAACCGTCCCCGCACAATCCGGCCTTCGCTTGGTTGCAGAGTGCGCTCGAGGTACTGGCGCCGGGCGGCCGAGCCGCCATAGTCATGCCCAATTTGACCACGTTCGCAAGGACCGGTCGAGAGCGGAGTATCCGGCGAAGCTTGGTCGACGACAGAGTCGTTCACTGTGTGGTAAGCCTGCCCAACCAACTTTTTCGCGAAACGACAGTCCCGGTTACCCTTTGGATTCTGGCGCATCCCAACGACAGCTTCGGCGACGAGGTCCTGCTAATCGACGCTCGCTCGGCCGCCCACCGGGACGGACCCACCCATCGGGTGCTGAGTCATCGCGGTTGCCGGGCGATCCTCGATGCATATCGCAGTTGGGGTAGGGGCGCCGGAAAATTCCCAACGACAGTCGACGATGTACGGTCAGCCGCGGTGGCCATCGCTGAAATTCGAGAGCGGGGCTACGACCTTCAGGCGACCACCTATCTAGATCAACATAGACTCGCCCCAGTCAGGGGCCGGACCGACGAACAACTCAGAAGCCTGCCAGCTGAAATGACGAGACTGGACTCGGAGGCGCAGTCAGCGGACGCGGCTCTAGATCGGCATCTTAGGGAGCTCGCGCTGTGGACACGTTGATCGGAAAGGTCCCGGACGCTTGGATGGCGCGACGCTTGGATGACTGCTGTGAGCTTCAGACAGGTCCGTCTGGCTCCGTGCTCACGCGCTCGGACCATCTCATAGGAGGCATCCCAGTGGTGAAGGCCGGCGACGTCGGTCCGGACGGCATCGCCCTCAACCCCAGGGCTTCCGTCGGTGCCACTACCGCCGAACGGCTGCAGAAGTATCGTCTCGAATCCGGTGACATCGTATTCGTCCGCATCGGACGGACAACTAGGCACGCTGTGGCGACCGACGCGCACCGCGGTTGGGTGCTCGGCAGCTCCTGTATCCGCGTTCGTGCGCTCCGGGAGGTGTTGCCTGCGTACCTTTCTTGCTACCTGACCCATCCGGCGGTCCAGGAATGGCTCGTTGGCAACACCAACAGCGGTGTGCTGCCGACACGCAACACGGGCAACGTCGGCAGCCTTCCACTTGTCCTTCCCCCAGTTGCCGTCCAAGAAGGCGTGGTTCAGGTCGCAAGACTCATCGATGCGAAGATCAGTGCACACAAGAACGTTATCGAGGCAACGCATACGCTCCGCGACCTGCTGATCCCACGGCTGCTTGCGGGGAATCCCATGCCGCCCGGCTCTCCGGGAGGGGAGGGCGCCATCGAGAATCAGCCTTATCTCAGCGGGTGATTCAGAGTGGACCGGCAGCTGGCGCCTCTCGCTGCTCGGTCCCAGCGCCGACGCTTACCACACAGACCATAGTCGGCCTTGTGGTGTGACCGCGGACCGCTCCGGACGCCGGCGATGCGCAACCCGCAAGCGAACTCTCGTCATCGCTCGACACCGCGTCTGGGCGTTGGCGAGGTTCGACGACCATGCCGATCTGCCCGTCTGCGCGACTGGAACAGATACTTCTCCGCCAAAACACCGCGGGCATCGCTCCGGCGAACGTGTTGGCCTGAGCGCCTCCCCATGGCGGCGCGGGCTCGGCGTTCGCGACAGGCTTCCCCGACAGCGACGGACTGACCCTAATCAGTCGTGGCAGTCCGGTCGCAGAGGGACGGTGCCTGACTCTGCTGGCGGGCCTCGGGCGAGCACGCCGCTGGCACGAGCCGTCTAAACCTAGGCTGATCGTTGTGACCGAGTGCGGTTACGAGACTACCCTTGAACGCCCGCGCGCTGTTTCCGTAGGAGTTCACCGTTCCACATTGACCTACCCTCCAAGCCCAAACGGCGACTACGATCGGTCGTAACGACCTTACCAACGAGGAAACTGGCCGTTTGCATACGGAGCGGAGGAGGAGACGCCTGGATGAGGTCTTACCTATCACTTTCTGATCACGACTTCGAGTTGTTGATCGCAGACTTGCTCGGCGCCGAACTCGGAGTGACGTTCGAGGTATTCGCCAGAGGACCTGATCAAGGAATAGATTTACGGAGAATTCGTGATCCGGAGCCGCCTGACGTTATCCAATGTAAACACATGCAAGGAAGCTCGTATGCGCAACTTAGGAATTCCGCGCGCCGCGAGGCTAGGACCCTTTCGGACAACGCGCAAGTAACCTCCTCATACCGCTTTGTTACCAGCAAGCCTCTGTCGCCAAACGGGAAGAAGGAGCTGGCAGGCATCCTTTCGCCCTGGGTCCTGCGGGAAGACCACATTTATGGGGCTGACGATTTAGAGGGCCTACTGAACCGCCACGAAGCAGTGGAGCGATCGCATATAAAGCTTTGGCTCTCCAGCTTCTCTCAACTCGACGAACGCCTACATGCGGCCACGTGGACCCGAAGTCGACAACTCCTGGAAGAAATACTTCTCGCTCTGCCAAGGTACGTCGAGACCGGAGCGTTTCGGGGCGCGAGAAGACGCCTTCGTCAAGAACGGGTACTTGCAATTTCCGGACCACCAGGCATCGGAAAGACGACGCTTGCGCGTTTGCTGTTGGCTGACGCCGTCCACGACGGATACGAGCCCGTCGAGATCTCGGCGGATATCGAGGAGGCCAACGAGGTCATACGTCGCGATGGCAAGCCACAAATCTTCTACTATGACGACTTCCTCGGTAGCACCTTTCTGCAGGACAGACTGGCCAAGAATGAGGACAGGCGACTGACGGCATTCATGCGCCGCTGCGCGGGTAGCGATCGGACGCTTTTGCTCCTGACGACCAGAGAACATATTCTTGCACAAGCAACGCAGTGGTACGAAGAGTTGGATCGCTCTGGCCTGCAATTGAGGCGCTTCCTTTTGGAACTATCTGCCTACACGAGGCTGGATAGAGCCCGGATCTTCTATAACCACGCGTGGCATTCCGGTCAGCTTTCGCAAAGCGCGCGCGAACAACTCTTCGAGAATGAGAGCTATTTGCGCCTAATCGATCATCCCCACTACAACCCTCGGCTCATCGAGTACGTCACCGGACTTGCGTCTCGGAAAATATCGGTCCTAGAGAATGCCGAATACGTCAAATTCGCGTTAGAGACCCTCGACAATCCTGATCTGATCTGGCGCCGCGCATTCGAGCAACAGCTGAACGACGACTGTCGCGATCTCCTGATCGCGCTGGTATCCATGCCCGGCGCAGCGACCCCTCGCGATGCCAAAGTGGCCTACGAAGCACTGGCGAAAGCTCGCGGGCGATTGCCGTGGAGCGGCGCCTATCGCGAGGCGCTAAAAGTACTCGACGACTCATTTATGCGCAGCTATGAGCGCGATGATGAGACATACATAATGCCTTCAAATCCCTCCATTTCGGACTTCGTAGCCTCGTGGCTAGTAGACCACACAGACGAAGCGGTGACTGGCCTTAAAGGATGCGTGTACTTCGAGCAGCTGAGATGGTATTCAGCAAAGATTCTGGCTGGAGCTATGCATCATCCGTCGGTGCTTGCTAGCGCGATGGCGGATGCCACGGTGCGGTGCTGGGGCAGCCCTAATCCGGGCTGGCGCGACGTCTATTGGCAGGGGGAGTCCACCGCACGCTTTAGCCAGGACTATGTGAGTGACGAGACTAGGCTGATCTTTGTGATCTTGGTCATGGCCAAAAATCTACATTACGCATCAGCCGTCCGACCTTGGCTATTGCTACGACTTAACGACCTCGAGCATCGCTGGATGAACGAGGCGCATCACGTGCCTGATCCTGCGGTCGTGGTCTCGCTGATTTCAGCGACCAAGGAGGCTGGACTGCTCACTGCAGGATTGGCAGAGGCCGCCCGTGTTGAACTTTCAAAGCGTCCGTACCTATACAAGTGGAGTCAGCTTGCACGTCTCAAGCGTCTGGTCCCTAACATATTTGATCGCGCTGGCGCCGACGCTAGGCCAGCATTGAAGACATTTCTGGATGAATCACTGAGTCCTGAGACTAGCGAACTGGAGTCGGCCTATCACCTGTACGAATTGCGCGACGTCGCGCAGTTCTTCGGGGTCGATGTCGAAGATGAACGGTTCGAAAGTGCGCTTGACTGGCTTCAGGAGCGCGAGCAAGACGCCGAGGGCGAAACGAGGGACGACGAGCCGCAATCGCCGATAAGTCGAGTTGGTCCTCCAGGAGAGAATGCGGCCATACGGGAACTCTTTGGTCGTCTGGCAAAGAATTCTGGCGCCGAATAATGAGATTAGATTCGTGGTAGCGCATCGCCATCGAAGTCCCAGACATGCTCCAAGAGGTCACTGCTCGCAATATCAATGCGAGGTGGTCCAGTTTGCAAACAGCTCCGGCTGCTAGAGCACGAGGTCGATCGCCTTCTCTTCGCGATCTGGCGGATAGTGGTACTTAGCGAGCAGCCGGCGGACCTTAGAGCGCATCGCAGCGCGAACGCTGTCCTTGAGGTTCGAGTCGATAGTCGCGCTGGAGCGCACCGCCGACACGAGGTCGCGGGCGATCCTTCCTGAGTTTCGTCGCCCATATCCGCCACTGCCGCGTCATTCTGCACAATGGCGCCGTAAAACGCGATCTCATCGTCGCGCAAGCCGAGTTCCTTCTGACTGTTGGCGTCGTTGCGCCTCTCTTTTGCCAGCCTGACAAGCTCGGCGATAATTTCCGCGGTCGTTCACGTGCGGTTGGTGTACAGGTTGATGGCCTCTTTTAGTTGCTCGGAGATCCTGCGCGCCTGCACAACATTGGTGCGCTGCACCGTTCTGATCCGATCATTGATTAGCCGTCGGAGTAACCCCATCTGTAGATTGGGCTCTTATGCGTCAGGCTATCCTAGGAACTCGTCCGAGAGGATGGACGACTCGGGGTTCTCAACGCCGGCGAGCTTGTAGATGTCTACCACTTGGTCGGCGGCGATGGCTTCGTTGACGAGTTGCCCAATTGCGGTATCGATTTCGACCGCGCCAGGGCGGCCGCGCCCTGAGTCAGGGTTCTGGATCTTCAGAATGGCTGAGCGTACGTCCATGAGCATGCGGGCGTTCGTTGCGGATCGCGAGCGCCGCACCACGGGCACCACACAGGGCAATCGCCTTGGCAAGCGCAAGCACCTGGTCGTTGAAACTCTCGGTACGATCGGCGCTGGCCGTCACGAAGTCGAGCAACACGGCGTGCTGCGCCAACCGCTCCGCCGCGGGCAAGCCGGACGACGAGTCGAAGTCGCAGTCGGGTAGAAGCCCTTTTACGATGTCGTGCCTCTCCAACATCGCTGTGACCAGTTCTTCGATGGGCACACCCGCTTGGTCCTGGTCGGAGGGTGAGTACTCCGTAAGGGCTTGCTGCAGGCTGGCGAACACGCCGATGTAGTCGACGATCAGGCTTCCGGGCTTGTCGCGGAAGGTTCGGAGGCGAAGGGCTGTGGCTGTCAAGGACCGATTGACGGGGCGGCGCAGCCACCGGCTAGGTTGTCCATAATGTAGCTACAAGCCCGATTGCTACGGCGGCGGAGCGACCAGGACACTGGACAGGCGGAGCAGGGCGGAGCCGAGTGGACATCTCGACGAGCTGCTTGGTCCGGGTAGGCTAAAGCTTTGATCTTGTAGACGGCCCGAGATGGTGTAATCCTAGATGAATATAGACAATCTTGACGCTTCCACGACCCAGGGATCACGCTGATGGCTGGACGCCCCCGGAAGCAGCAACCAGTAAAGCCCCCAAAGCCACTTGAGGCTCGCCTATGGGACGCCGCTGACGCACTGCGAGGCAACCAAGAACCCTCCGAGTACAAGCACGTCGTCCTCGGCCTGGTGTTTCTCAAGTACATCTCTGACCGCTTCGAAGAACGCCGCCGCACGATCACAACGTCGCTTAGCAATCCGAGCTCGGACGACTACATCCCGAACGAGGCCCGTCGAGCGCAGTTCATCGAGGACCGCGACGAATACACGAGCCACAACGTCTTCTGGGTGCCCCCAGAGGCCCGCTGGCAGGCGATCCAGGACCGTGCGAAGCTGCCCAGCGTCGGTCAGGACATCGACGCCGCGATGGACGTCATCGAGAAGGAGAATCCCAGCATCCGCGGCGTCCTGCCGCGCAACTACGGCCGCGAGGGACTCGACAAAAGCCGGCTCGGCCAGCTCGTGGACCTGATCGGCTCAATCGGCTTCACCGAGTCCGACGACCACGGCTCAGACGATGTGCTGGGCCGCGTGTACGAATACTTCCTTGGCCAGTTCGCCGGCAAGGAAACCGGCAAGGACGCCGGGGCGTTCTACACACCTCGGTCCGTCGTCAAGACGCTGATCGAGATGCTGGAGCCCTATCACGGTCGCGTCTACGACCCAGCCTGTGGTTCCGGTGGCATGTTCGTTCAGTCCGCCGAGTTCGTGAAGGTCCACGACGGCAAGCGCACTGACATCTCGATCTACGGCCAGGAGTTCACTGACTCCACCTGGCGGCTGGCCAAGATGAACCTCGCCCTGCGCGGCATAGAAGCAGACCTCGGCGACCGCTCGGCCGATTCGTTCGCGCAAGACCTCCACCCGGACCTGCGGGCCGACTTCGTGCTCGCCAATCCGCCGTTCAACGTCTCCAATTGGTGGGACCCCAAGATGCAGGACGACCCGCGTTGGAGGTACGGCAAGCCGCCCGTAGGCAACGCCAACTTCGCCTGGGTGCAGCACTTCATCTACCACCTCTCCCCGAGGGGCACAGCCGGGTTCGTCTTGGCAAACGGATCTTTGTCATCGAAGTCTGGCGGGGAGGGCGATATTCGCCGCAGGCTCGTTGAGGCCGATCTCGTGGACTGCATCGTCGCGATGCCTGACAAGCTCTTCTTCAACACTGGCATCCCGGTCAGCCTCTGGTTCATCTCTAAGGACCGTCATGGCAACGGCCACCGCCAGCGTAAGGAAGAAGTCCTTTTCATCAACGCCCGCAAGCTAGGCGCCATGCAGACCCGCCGCTTGCGCGCACTCGCCGATGACGACATCGCCAAGATCGCCGATACCTATCACGCCTGGCGCAGTCACGGCGGCGGGTACGCGGATGTGTCCGGCTTCTGCAAGGCAGCAACTCGCGACGAGATCGCCGGCCACGACTTCGTGCTCACACCTGGGCGGTACGTCGGCGCCGAAGAAGCCGAAGCAGACGACGAACCCATCCAAGAAAAGGTCGAACGGCTAACCAAGGAGCTGTTTGCGGAGTTTGACCGTGGAGACGAGCTTGAGGAGGCTGTACGGCAGCAGCTCGGAGCGCTCCATGTCGACTAACTCGGCGAAGGCTCCACTTGGTGCAACGCTTGCGCGAGGACTTGGATCTGTCGAGTCGATTCTGTGGCCCCTCGTGAGGGCTAACACGCTGTTCGAGCTGCGCTACGGAAGGGCTCTCGTCGAGGCCGCGCGGCGGCCCGGCCGAATTCCTGTATACGGCACGAACGGCCGATGCGGCAGCCACGACACGCCCCTGTTTAAAGGGCCCGGGCTGGTGCTTGGGCGTAAGGGCCAGGGACCGCTAGGTGTTGAGTGGGTTAACGGCGACTTCTGGGTTATCGACACGGCTTACGCGTTGGAACCAATTACGAATGACGTCGATCTCAAATTCTCGTATTACCTGATCAAGCACGTCGGACTTAACCACCTCAAGGACGGTACGTCCAATCCGTCGCTTGGGCGGGACACGTTCGCCTCACAACTCTTTCCGCTGCCGCCGATCGAGGAACAGCAGCGGATCGCGAAGACATTGGGCGCCTTGGACGACAAGATCGCGTCGAACCGCCGAGCCATCAGCCTCGAATTTGGGCTAGCGAGTTCCCAGCTTTCGACTGGCACGAAAGCGTTGCGCGTCGGTGACGTTGCGACGATGAAGAAGGGGCTGTCCTACAAGGGCGCGGGACTCGATGATGGCAGTGCAACCAACGCCCTGCCGATGCTGAACCTTGCGAACTTCACGACGACAGGCCAACTCAACGCCGAGGGAACCAAGTACTACGCAGGCGACTTCAAGCCCGCACATCGCTTGCGAGAGTTCGAATTACTCGTTGCGAACACGGACTTGACACAGTCGCGGGAAATTCTCGGCCGAGGGTTCTTGGTGCCCCCCGCATTTGCAGGCTCAATTCACACCCATCACACCTCGGTTGTCCGTTTTACTGGCTCTCCGTGGATGGCCGCGTTCCTGTGGGCTCAACTCCAATCGCCTGAGTTCCGCGAACGAGCCGAAGGCTTCGCCACGGGGACGACTGTGACTGCACTTCCCGTTGAGGCATTGCTCGACTTCACGTTTCGCGTGCCCGCCAACCCAGAACGGCTCTTCGAACAGGTGTCGACTTTGATTAGACACGCGTGGCAGCTTGAGGGGCAGAACAACCGACTTGTTGCAATCCGCGAGGCACTTTTGCCGGAACTACTGTCAGGACGTATTCGCGCCACCGGGGGCCGATAAGGCCGAGGAGGTCCTAGCATGAGAGCCCTGAATGAGTCGACGGTCGAGTTGGCCGCGCTGGAGTACCTCCGGCAGCTGGGCTATTCGACAATGTTCGGGCCTGACATTGCGCCGGGCGGGGAGCACTCCGAGCGATTGTCGTACGAGCAGGTATATCTGTACGACCGGCTGCGTGGTGCTGCGCTGAGGATCAACGCTATTAGCCACAGCGGCCTAGTAGATGAGGCGATCAAGCGCTTGCAACGAGCCGAATCGCAAAACCCGCTTGCCGAAAACCTCCGTGTTCACAAACTGCTAACGGAGGGGGTGCCAGTCGAGCATCGCGGCAGCGACGGCAGAATCCGTACCCACCGGGTGTGGCTGGTCGACTTTGAGGATCCCACGAATAACGACTGGTTGGCCGTCAATCAGTTCACAATCTTGGAGAACGGCAAGAACCGTCGGCCGGACATATTAGTGTTCCTCAACGGCATCCCGCTCGGGCTGTTTGAGCTAAAGAACCTAGCTGACGAGCATGCCACGCTTAGGAGCGCCTGGAATCAGGTCCAGACCTACCGATCCGACATTCCTGCCATCTTCACGCCGAACGCCGTAACCGTTATCAGCGACGGCACAAGTGCGGCGATGAGTAGCTTCACCGGCGGCTTCGAACACTACGTGCCGTGGAAGACGATCGACGGCCGAGAGGTCATCACCAGCCTGCCAGCGCTGGAGGTGCTGATTAAAGGCGTCTTCTACCAGAAGCGATTCCTCGATTTGCTGCGAAACTTCGTGCTGTTTTCCGACGAAGCGAACGGGCTCGTAAAACGGGTTGCCAGATACCACCAGTACTGGGCGGTGAACGCGGCCGTAGAGTCGACGGTGGAAGCGGCCGGCCCGGACGGCGACCGGCGGGGCGGTGTTGTCTGGCACACGCAGGGATCGGGCAAGTCGATCGAGATGCTGCTGTACGCGGCCAAAATCATGCGCGATTCACGCATGGGGAATCCAACGCTGGTGTTTATCACCGACCGCAATGACCTTGACGATCAACTGTTTGGTGAGGTATTTGCTCCGGCCGAAGTCTTGCCCGAGAAGCCAGTACAAGCCGACTCTCGGGCCGAACTGCGGACGCTGTTGCGCCGAGCCTCTGGTGGCATTGTCTTCACGACTCTGCAGAAATTCGCCCCGGAGACGACCGGCGACACCAACCCCGTCCTGACCGCTCGGCGCAACGTTATCGTCGTGGCCGACGAGGCGCATCGTTCACAGTACGGCTTTAGGGAGTCCCTAGCTCCCGACGGCACGCTTAAAGCTGGGCTAGCCAAGCACATGCGCGATGCGCTCCCGAACGCCACGTACCTCGGTTTCACCGGCACCCCGATTGAGGCGAGCGACCGGTCGACCCGCTCGGTGTTTGGCGACTACATCGATGTCTACGACCTCACCCGCGCCGTCGAAGATGGCGCGACGGTGCGGATCTTCTACGAGTCACGTCTGGCCAAGGTATCCCTCGACCCTGACGACCACGATGCCCTCGACGCGCTTGCCGATGAGATCACCGAGGGCGTCGAGCAAGATGAAGCGATTCGGGCGAAATCGAGGTGGGCGCGCCTTGAGGCCATCGTGGGTGCTGACGACCGGCTCGATTTAGTTGCCGCCGACATCGTGAACCACTGGGAGAAGCGTCGGAGCGAGCTTTTCGGCAAGGCCATGATCGTCACGATGTCACGGCGCATCGCGGTTAGCCTGTATAACAAGATCATATGTCTGCGGCCCGACTGGCACAGCGACGATCCCACAGTAGGGAAGGTCAAAGTTGTCATGACCGGCTCCGCCGCTGACCCGGCCGAATTCCAACCGCACATCTACCCGAAGGATGTCCGGAAGGCACTCAAGCTGCGCGTCAAGGACCCGAACGACCTCCTTGAGATCGTCATCGTCCGGGACATGTGGCTGACAGGCTTCGATGCGCCCGTCATGCACACCATGTACGTCGATAAGTCGATGCAGGGTGCCGGGCTTATGCAAGCCATTGCCCGCGTCAACCGCACTTTCCGCGACAAGCCCGGCGGCCTGATCGTCGACTTCATTGGCGTGGCCACCAACTTGCGTAAGGCGCTTGCGGAGTACTCGCCCAGCGACCGTGACCAGGCCGGTGTGCCAATCGAAGATATGATCGCCGTGATGCTCGAAAAGCACGACATCGTTCGCGGCCTGCTTCACCGTTGTGCTTTCGACGCCTCACCGGCCTTGCCGGCGGCCGAGCGCCTAGCCCAGCACGCTCTAGTCCTCGACTTCGTCATGGCCGACCCTGATCGCACCGCCCGCTTCCTTGACCAAGTGCTCGCTCTGGCCAAGGCCTTTGCCCTTTGCGGCTCGCGACACGAGGCCGCCGCCATCCGCAATGACGTCCGCATGTTCACCGACGTCCGCGCCGCCATCATGAAGATCCAGAATCCCGACTCGGGTCGAGGGGGTAGCGGGGCGGTCGAAATCGACACGGCGATTGGGCAGCTCGTCAATGGAGCCGTGGCCGCGGATGAGGTCGTCGACATCTACAAACTCGCAGGCATCGACAGCCCCGAGCTATCGATTCTTTCTGACGAGTTTCTCGACAACCTGGCCGGCAAGGATAAACCGAATCTGCAGATGGGGCTACTCCGTCGGCTCATCAATGACCAGATCAAGACCGTGAAGCGCACCAACGTTATCCAAGCGCGGCGCTTTTCAGAGCAGCTCGACGAAGCCATCAACCGCTACACCAACCGGGCGCTGACAACGGCCGAGATCATTGCCGAACTTGTCAAGCTCGCCAAGGAAATGCGCGAGGAGAACGACCGCCACAACAAGCTCGGTCTGAGCGTGCCCGAAGCTGCGTTCTACGACGCGATCGTGCAGAACGATGCCGCGGTTTTGCAAATGGGCGACGATGTCCTTAAGAAAATTGCCATCGATCTTGTTCAGGCCGTGCAGACGAGTGCCACGCTTGACTGGTCGCTCAAGCAATCAGTCCGGGCGGCCATGCGCTCCAAGGTACGCCGCCTCCTAGCCAAGTACGACTACCCGCCGGACCGCGAGGACAAGGCCATCGACCTGGTGTTGCAACAGGCCGAGTTGTTTGCCGGAACGTCTGTCGATATCGCTGGACTAGCCTCGAACCCAACCAGATCCACCCGAGTCGCCACCAGGCAGTACCACAACGTCGTCATTGATGACCAGATTGCCGACAAGCCGTCGACGTTCTAGGTGTGGTGTGCGAGTAGTAGTACTGGCGACGAAGGTCGAAGCGAACCACTCGACCACACTCGGAGTGAGCCGCTCCTCGATGCTGGGCGGGCGGATGCAGGAGCTCAGCAGTGCCGCTGGGCTGAACCGCGACCTGGGCCGGCCGTTGGTCTGCTTTCTACCGACAGCAGTGGGTCCAGTTTCAGCCGTCGGTGACGTCGCATAACGCCGACGGCATGCCGGCTGCAAATCGAGAAAATCACCCTAGCTTTGGCTCGTAAAGCCAGATGGTTCTCCGGTGGCGCTCAGGCGTTCGCGATTTCCTATCGCGGAGTCGACCCTCGTCTCTCGTGCCCGCTGGCCGTAGTGTCTTTGCCGATTCGATATGCCTGCGGCCGTGCAACCTGGTTGCTCCGTAGCTGCTCGGATGTCGACAACTCGCGACGGACAGTTTGACACGCCGCGGACGGCTCTCAGCTCTGCCACTTCGTACGTCACAGGCCTCTGGAGGAAGGGTAGCGTGACCAGCACGGACGCCCTCGGACGTTCAGCTACGTTCGCGGACCTCGGCGGGACATGCTTCAAGAACGACTCGGAAGCCGCCCTACAGGGGACTTTTAATCCGTTGGGTTAATGTCCGGGTAGCTCGCTGCGATCCAAGTGTCCGATCGTTGCCCACCTTGCCAACATGGACCAGAGCGAGATTTCAACCTCGGCGGACGCTGCACCCTCCGCCCTGCCCCTGGTGCCATCTGTAGACTTGGATGCTGTGGCGCGAGACGCGGGAACCCAGAAATGCGCGGGTTGCGTCAGCCAGGCGGCCGAGGTGGCTAAACACGAAAGCGCTCGCCGTCCTCGTTCGCGCGTGCTCGTGTGGCGGCGACGGGTTTGACCTGCCTGCTTCAGTCCTCGGCGGTGATTCCTTCCGCCCGTAGGTATTTGCGGATGGTCTCGCGGGTGAGTCCGGTTAGCTGCGCGATCTCCTTCTGGCGCATGCCGTTTTGATACGCGACGACAGCGGCGCCGGCGACCGCGATCTTTCCCTTCGCCACCTCTGCTCGTGCGGCGTCGAGAGCCTTGCGAGCGCGCCCAACCTTTGCCTGCGCTCGGGCTAACGCGCGGACTGCCTCGGGAAGGCTCGGCGTTGAGGGTTTTTCCGTCACAGAGGCATTCTTCCTTGGCATGCTATGCCTGTCTACGTGCCGGCAATTGGCCCGATTAGCTATTGCTGAATAGGCCAATGTGCGCAACGATGATTGGCATGGCTGACCACCCTGGCCGGCCCCAACTATGTGGACAGCCGGAAGGGGAACTGTGGAATCACTGATCGCGCATCCCCCATGGTGTCGGCGCGCCGATTGCGCCGATCGCGGTGAGCACACGTCCGCACCGACGCCCATGAGCAGCGCGGGCGACCTGGTGGGCATCGACGCCACGCTCGTCGAGCTCGCCGATGCCGGAGTCACGCTGGTGCGGTTGACCTTGACCGACGATGGCGAGGCCACCGTGTTCGCACTGTCGCTCGACCAAGCAAAAACGCTCACCCGCTCGCTCGGCGACGTCGTCGACGCGGGCACTCACCAGCCTTCCTGAGGTCCTTGGATCGTCCGCTTCCGGGTTGGCACTCATCGCGGCGACGAGGACGAAGGGCCCCGACCTTAGCGGTCGGGGCCCTTCCCTATGTATGAACCTGCCTTGCGTGATCGCAGGTCGCGGACGGTTACACCTCATTTACCGCCGACCGGCGGCGGGGGTTGCGGTCGACCGCTGCCGAGGACGCGCACAGTAGTGCTGGCCTTGATCGGGGAGTCGGCAGGCCCGCGCAGGAACGGATCGATCCAGCGGGGACGCCGAAGCGCTCTGCGGGGGCCGTAGGCGACGTTGCGCCAGTGCGGCGTGACCCAGACTCTTTCCATCAGCGGCGGCCGGGACGCGCCGTGGGTGTCGGCGCGGCTCTGCGTTCGGGCCGCTCGCCGCCGGATGCTGACGATGGTGACCTCGGGAGCAGGACGGCCGGCTCTGGCGTACGTCCCGCGGACAGCCTTACTGGCCGTCGACGATCGAAGCTCGGCCAGCTCCTGGGCAATCAGCAGCCACGTGGTAGCGAGGGCAGCTGTCGGCTCGGCGGCCCCGCCGATCGTCTGGTCGTCGACGACGCTGCGGACGCTCATCGGGACCAGCCAGCCGATCTGCTCGCGGACCCGTTGCAGCGGCGTGCCGTGCAGGCCTTCGCCGATGGTGCGGTAGCAGACGATGTCCCATCCGGTGCGGGTCCTCGTCCAGGAGGCGGCGGTAGCGTGCTGCGCACCGATGGGACGTGACCAGACGAGCAGGCCGTCATCTGCGGGCAGCAGGTCGCGGCTGATTGTCACATCGGGGAGTCTGGCGCAGGCGCCGTCGGTGAGGTCGGTGAACTCGCCGTCGATCCAGATGAGGTGCCCGCGGTCGAGGCCGTCGGCGATTGCGGGCGCGGCGGCCCGGAACGTCGACGGCAGCAGGCGCGGGTAGCGGTACAGCCGACCGAGCCGGTCGCGGATCTTGGGGATGGTGCGTGGGTCGATGGCGGTGGCGGGCCATGCCGTGGTGGTGAGCAGGACGGTCCGATCCTGGTCTAGGCGCTCGAGGAACCCGCGGTGGAACTCGGCGACATGTCGGAACGCGCCCGGGGATGCGATGCCGAGAGCGCCGGCGGCGTGCCGGGAAAGGTGGTCAATTTTGCCGTCCTCGATCAACGTATGGCAGGTGGCGCACGCCGCCCAGCGGTCGCCGTAGCGGTTGACGAGGGTGGTGTCGGCGCCGTGCGCGATGCTGGTGAGGTCGCCACCGTGCAGCGACCACAATGGGTGCGGGTCGCCGCAGAAGTCGCATCGGCGGTGGACGGTGTCCAGGTTCCGCGTCGGGACGGGATCAGGTCGGTGGTCGGTCACGGGACCGTGGCCGTCGGGGTGGACGTAGACGGCGGGGTCGCCGGATGTGTTGAGGACGCGCAGGCAGGTCCGGCAGGCCATCTCCTCAGGCGGCTGGGTCACGGGTTCACCTCCCCGGTGCGGTGGTCGCGGGGGCGGGGTCCGCGGCGGGCGGCTTGGGCGGGGATGGTCATGCCGGGCCGATAGAGGCGATGGGTGTTGCCGCCGCCCTGGTGCTTGGCGTGGTACATCGCGGTGTCGGCGTGCCGCATGGTCACCGCCTCGAAGTGCTCGTCGGGCTGGGCGACGGTGACTCCGACGCTGACGGTCGGCGTGATCTGTGTGGTGATGCCGTCGGGTCCGCGCACGTAGGCGGGTTCAGCCACCCGCGTGACGAATAGGGCGGCGATCTGGGACGGGTCGCGGCCGGCGGCGGGTAGCAGCGCGGCGTATTCGTCGCCGGACAGGCGAGCGGCGGTGCCGCCGTAGGCGGCTGCGGTTTCTTTGATGCGGCAGGCGACGGTGACGAGCAGTTCGTCGCCGGCTTCGTGGCCGAAGGTGTCGTTGACTGCCTTGAAGTCGTCGATGTCCAGCAACAACAGGATCATCGGCGTCGGTGGGTCGAGCGCGGCGGCGTCGGCTTCGATGAGCAGACCGTCGCGGTTCAGTAGCCCGGTGAGCCGGTCGGCGAGCAGCATCCCGGTCATCTCGAGGACTCGTGTGTAGGCGTCGCGGATTGCCCGCTGACGGACCAGCAGCCCGATGGCGAGCCCGATTAGTCCGCTGGCGATCAAGGCGAAGAGTAGGAACACTGGGATCCTCCTTTGGAGAACCCGGGACGCCGTCGTTTGGTAGGCGTAGGCGTCCCGGGTCCATAACGACGAAGGCCCGCCAGCTGGCGGGCCGTTTCTGTGCTTCTAGGGAGTTGCTGGCTAGGTGGTTGGTCGACCGCTCGTAGCTAGGGTTTGCGGGCCGATCTGCCACGCCGAGCCGACGCGGACGGGGAAGCGACCAGCGCTAGTTGCTTCTCCGTGCCATGACGGCTGTTGGGGTTCATCGGTTCGCGGGCGCCGGCGCAACACGATGGTGGGCTCGGTGGGTGCGCCGGGTTGGCGGTGCTCGTACCGCTCGGAGAGCAGGTTGACGTAGTCGACGGCGGAGAAGAAGGCGGCGTAGTCGCCGTGCACGGTTACGCCACCGAGGCGGTCGCAGCAGGCGACGTTGACCGGGTGCCAGCCGTTGACGGCGACGGTGGCGATGTGGCCGCAGTCCAGGGAGAGGTCGAATACACAGAGCCTGTGGAGCTCGGCGTCGGGTTGGCTGTGGGCGGGAAGCTCTGTTGCCGGCTTGCCGCGAAGGTACGGGCGGAGGGTGTCGACGTGTAGCGGCGGACCGTCGATCCGGGTCGGAGTCGCGATCGGACGCCAGCCGTCCGGCTCGCACGCCAACCAACTGGTCGCGTCGTGCTGATCAGGCCAGACGGCGACGACGTCACCGACCGACAGCGACCGCAGGCTGATGAGTCGGTATACCTTGGCGGCGAGGGCAGTCTCCGCACTCACGGATCCGGTTCGGGGCAGCGTGAACTGGTCGAGGTCGGCGTTGAACGTGTGGAATGCCCAGTCGGCGGCCGTGTCAGGGCCGGCATGCGTCGAGGGGTCGAGGCGGCATGAGAGGGCGCCGGTGAGCCAGTCTCCGTCGGTGTATGCCGAGAACCTGGACTGCATGTTGTGGTAGGTGCTGACGAGGAGGGCATTCATGATCGCCCTCCGGATCGACCGGTCAGTGCGAGGTACGCACGGTTCAGGTCGCTGGTGACGTACTCTCCGCCGTCCCCGGCGGTCGCGAGAGCGTCGCTGACCCTCCGGCTGATCGGATCGGCAGGTGCTCCCATCGCGACGATGATTCGTGCGTTGTCGGCGAGCCGCTGGGCGGTTTGCGCGAGGTAGGCGTGGAGCAGTGCCATGCCGCGTAGCAGGTGGGCAAGGTCGTCTTTGTCGTGGATGGCCGCGCCGTGCGTGGCCGTGTCCAACAGCCGCGTCGCGGAGAGCAGTCCGAGCCGGACAGCGAACATCGTGTGTTCGCGGTCGAAGAATCCTTCGTCGCCGAGGATGCCGGCGGCTGCGGCGTACACGGTCGCGATCTGCTCCGTGTCAGGGTCATCGGGGTCCGGCGTCGTGTCGGCGAGGAAGTCGCCGTCCATGAGGTACCACGCGGGTTTGAGCATCTCCCCTCCTGAGGGCGTGAAAGGTCGGCGGCCGTGGAATGGCCGCGCAGTGAGGTGGGTCCCGGAAATGGGGCGACCGGGAGGGAGGCTGGTTGCTTGAGCGGGCGATGTGATGGCCGCCGACCGAGTGAGGTGGGCGCGAATGCCGTCGCGGCGCGTCAGACCAGCCGAAGAGAACAGCGAACCCTCAGGCTAAGCGCGTCAACGATCCTTGCGGCTGCGCTGTCAGGCCTCACGATCTGGCGAAGCCTGACAGCGCGAGCCGGTCGTCGAACGGACACGCACCATGCGTTCGTCCGCGAAATCCAGCCGCTTTCAGCTGCGCCGAAGGATGAGGACGTCTTCGTGCGCGACCAGGTGCGCCGGTATCCCTTCCGCGCGAGATCTGCGCACGGCCATGAGCCCGAACATCGACGCGCGGTGCACGATCTGTCCCTCGCGGACCGCGGCCAGCATCGCGGCACACCGTTCTACCGGTACGAAGCCGACCGATTGGGCTACGCCCATGAGCTCGCCCGGCAGGTCGATGAGGTCGTCGGGGCGCCGACGGACCGGGCGGCAGGTGATGATCAGGGTGCCGCCGGGTCGCAGCAGTGTGTGGCTGGCGGCGAGGATCGTGGCGAAGCCGTCGAGAAGTCCGGACCAGCCGGCGTAGGCGAGGTTGCCGCGGTTCCGGTCTCCGTAGATGTGTGCGCGTTTGCTGACGCCGGCCCTGGTGAGGGTGACTAGTCCGTGGGTGTACCGCCCGTACGGTGGTGAGGTCAGCACCAGGGCGACCTGCCCGAGCGCGGATGCCGGGACCAGGTCGAGCAAGCTGGTGGCGTCGCCGGTGATGACCTTCGCGGTGCCAGTCGCGCCGTGCGACGCGGCGTGGGCGACGTTTGCCTCGGCCAGGGCAGTGAACCGGGACTCGATGTCGACTCCGAGGGCGTTGCGGCCGAGGTGCATGGATTCGACCAACGTCGTACCGGATCCGCACATCGGGTCGAGGACCAGATCGCCGGGTGCGGTGTAGGAGGCGATGGCGTGCGCGGCGAGGTTGGGCAGCATCTTGCCCGGGTGTGTGGATGACTCGGGCAGGTACCGGCCGCGCCGCTGGTCGCGGGATGGCCGCTGGCAGGTCAGCCAGATGGACGTGACCGGCACGGGCTCAGCCATCGTGGTCTCCGTCGGCGTGTGACCGGGTCAGGACGAGAACATCGGTGTGGATGTTGAGCTGTGCGCGGCTGCCCGGTGTTGGCGCGCGGTGCGCGGCGACGATGTGCTGCAGGTACGACAGGCCGGCCTCCTTCGCGGCGATGACGACGTCGACCGGCTGGACGGGATCGCCGTGCGGGAGCAGGACGGCCACACACCCGCCGGCGATGAGGCCCGCCTGGCAGCGCCTGAAGAAGTCGGCGCTGTCGGCCGGCGGCCATTCCGTGACGATCAGGGCGGCAGTCTCATGGCCCCAGCCTGGGGCGTTCGCCGGGCCGGAGTGGCTGCGGCGATGAGCGGCGATGATGGCTCGGGTCAGCTGCGGACCTGAGGTGAGGTCGATGATCAGGTCCGAGGTGTGGGTGAGGTTGTGGACGAGCCGCACGCCCATCGGAGCCGACATGGTCTCGTCTGGTTGCGGTGCGGGTACCGCCCAGACGGTGATCGGGACGGGCGGGTCGCCGGGCACCACGTCCCCGATGGGGACGGGCGCGGCATGGTGGTTCGGGTCGGTCATGGGCGTGGTGGCCCCCGGACCGGCGCGGGCGTACTGACGACCCCTAGTGCGCGGCTGTCAGCGCGATCGAACCCACCGCCGCGCTGACAGACCCCGTCACATCCGACCGCCTGTCACGCGAGTGCAGTCGCCTGGTGTCTGACAGGGCCTGTCAGGACCTGACCGCAGCCGCACATGTCCTCGTCCTGTCAGCACGGGGTGTCCCAATCGAGGTCTCGCTGCCGCCAGCTGGCGGCAGCTGACTCCACGAGAGGGACTGCCATGCCGACCCATGTCCGCTCCGCACTCACCGCCGCCGAGACCGCGTTCGGGTTCCTCGCCTGCGAGCCGGCGCCACTGGCCCTGGACGCGAGGCCCGTGCCCGGCCTGCCCGACCGGATGCTGCCGCTCGACGAGCTACGGGAGCTGTTGGTGACGCAGACCTACGACAGCTCCACCACCGACGCGGTGTGGCGGCAGCTCGCCCACCAGGCCCGCGAATGGGGACCGGCCTGGGTCGTCGGTGCCGTCGGGCTCGCGCTGCCTGGGCTGACGCGCATGGCCGCGAAGATCAGCCGCGGGTACGCACGGCACGCCGACGACGTCGACTCCGAAGTCCTGGCCGGCTTCCTGCAGGCGCTACGCACCGCCCCGCTCGAGCCGCCGCGGCTATGGCTGCGGCTGTGCTGGGCAGCATGGCGAGCCGGCGTCGCCGTCGTCACCGCCGACGAATCTGACGAGCTGCCACCGGACGTGCCAACCGGCTCGCGATCGCCGTCCCTGCCATACGGTCACCCGGATCTCCTGCTCGGCCGGGCCGCAGCGGCCGGCCTCATCTCAACCGAGGCGGCCGAACTGATCAGCTCCACCAGGTTCGGCGACGCGCTGATCGAACAACTCGCTGCCGAACGCGGGCTCACGGCGCCGGTGCTGCGGATGCGCCGCCGGCGAGCCGAGCGCGCCGTGGCCGCCGCCGTCCGTCGCGGCGACCTGTCCAGCCCGAAACCTGGCCGAGCTCGCCGGGCCCCAGACGTGGCCGCGTGACGCGGGTGGCTTGTTCGCGAGTTTGGGCGCCAGATGTTCGCGCCTCTTGGCCATGTTGCCGGACCCGCGAACCATAATGCTCGTGAGAACCGGCACCACCCGCGGATCTTGGCCGCCCGGTGGTGCTGGCGGTCGCTCCCGAACCCGTTCACGCTGCGTTCAAAGCGACAGAGGCCACGCGGGGCGCGAATGCGCGGATCTGCCGAGATGAGTTCATCCGGTCCTCCGTCCAGGCACACCATCCCCGAACGCGCCGACCAGCAGGCCAACCGCCGCCGACGCGGCGACCGAGGCGGCCGTCCACCCGAGTTCGACCGGCAGCTCTACAAGCGCCGCAACGTCGTCGAACGATGCTTCAACCGGCTCAAGCACTGTCGCAGCGTCACGACCCGCTACGACAAGACAGCCACGTCCTACCGGGCCTGCGTGACCATCGCCGCGCTACTCCAATGGCTATAAGCCTTTGAAGACACGGCCTAGAGCCGCAAATGGAGTCCAGCCCGGTGCGCCGAGACGGCCTCGTGGTGGGCGCATCCGACTGCTAAGGCCAGAGGCGTTTGACCTGGCGGGGACGGTCGACCGATGGCTGGGCGGCCCAGTCCCGGCCGCGCACGCAGAGGCTTTCCGGCACGGGCTGATCAGCTGGGAGATCGCCTGGGACGCCGACCCGGCGGTGTCCTACCTCGCCGCTATGACGCCCAGCGGTGACGGCCTGACTGTCGGCCGGTGGTAGCTCGAGCCCTGCGCGCCTTTCAGTTCGGCAGTACTGAGCGGATGTGAATCAATTGTCGATCATCAATAGTGGTCGACATTCCGGGTTATGCTCGGGGTCAGCTGGGTTAAGGGGGACGGCGTGGGCGACAGTTTCACGTTCAATATCAACGGCGGCCAGGTTACCAACATCATCGGAAAGATCGAGGCCGAGCAGGTCTCCTTCGCCGCCGGCCTTCCGCAGGCGCTAACTGCACTGGCGGCCGAGGTGCGACAGGCCCAGGACGCCGGCGTTATCGACGGCGTGACGACCGCGGCGGCCGACCGGTACCTGGCCGACGCGCACGCCGCCCTCGCCCTGCCGGAGCCCGCGCGCCGGTCCGGCCTACTCAACGCGTTGCGCGGTTTCGCCGAGGCTGTCGCCCTGGCACCCGGACTGGTGCGCGGCGCCAACGAGATCATTGCCATGGTGCAAGGCATGCAATGACCGGCACCTTCAACCTCAGCGCGAGTGACTCCGCGCGGGTCGGCAACATGGTGGGCGTCGTCCACGGCAACGCGACGTTCTACCACGTCGGCGAGGGCGCCTCTCCGACCGAGAAGTACAGGGTCGGCCTGAACTACCTGCGCGGCAACGTCCCGCGCAAGGCGGAGGAGCTCATCCACGAGGCCGCCGTGCACGGCCACCGCGGCGCCGAGGCCGCGTACTACTGGGTGCTTGCGCTGTTCAGCGGCCAGACCTTCGACCACCTCGACGACGCGGACTTCGACAAGATCAACCAAGCCATCCGAATGGCCTACGACGACCGGCGGGCGGTTGCCGACAGCTGGCGGAGCGCGCTGGACGTGGTGATCCGGCTGGTGCAGTGTCTCGCGATCGAGATCGACGACACCGCCGAGGACGGCAGCTCCTTCGACGAAATTATGGCCAATTACCAAAAGTTGCCCGAGGCCCGCCGCGACGAGGTCCGCCGCCACCTCAACATGATCCTCGTCGGCGGCGTGCAGGACCAGATCGACGAGCTCGACGAAAAGGCGGTCCGGCAACAGCGGCTGGCCGGCGAACGCGTGAAACGCAGCCCGCAATTCTTCCTTCCCCCGCAGGCCAAGCCGGTATTGCGGCCGCTGGTGCTGCGCGGCACCGCGACCTGGCGGGAGATGCTACCCGGGGCGATCATGATGGCCGTCGGCACGGGCCTTTCATTGTGGCTCACCGCGGAGCACAGCGTGATCGCGGCCGGGCTGATCCTCGTACTCTGGGGCGGCGGCGGTTACCTGGCCGTCCGGTTGGGCGTCGCCCGGATCCGGCTGACCGCGGTCCGAGACAGCGAGGCGCCCTCGTGGGACACACGCGACGACAGCGTAAGCGCGCTACTTCGGGCGCTGATCGACACGCACTTCCGGCAGGTGAAGCCGGACGGCATCGCGGAAAAGACCTGGATGTCGGAGACCGGGAAACTGCGCGCCTCGATCGGACGCCGGCTCACCGCGCAGTACGGCTGGCGAAATTCGAAGTTCGCCCCGTTCGACATCGACTGGCTGGTGTCTTGGCACGCGTCCCGGGCGGCCGACCGCTGGCGCGAGTCACGGTCCGTGTCGGTGCCCGCGGCCGAGCCACTGTCCGTCCCGCTGCGGACCACGCTCGCGTACGGCGGCGGTCTGGTCGCGATCGGCGCTGGCGCCGTCGTCGCGCTCGAGACGCTTTCCGGCTGGTTCGTGCCCCTCGGGCTGATCGTGCTGGCGATCGGCGCGCTAGGAATCCGATCGATGGTCCTCAACGGGCGGGCGGTCATCGGCGACGCCGAGCTGATCCGCCGGGACGAGGACCGACGGCAACAAGAGCTGCGAGAGGAGGAAGAGGCCTTCGAGCGGTGGCACACGAATCGGCCCGATCGGCCCAGTGATGCGGAGATGGCGCGCTGGCTCGACTACGACAAGGCTCACATCAAGCACCTGGCGATGAGGCAGTTCGGTCTACGGAACCGGGACCTGATCGGCCATGTCCTGCTCACCCAGGCCGACGACCTCTGCATGCGCGCCCGGGTGCTCTATGGACCGCCCCGCTACTCGCGCTATCAGATCCGGCTGTTCCTGCTTACCACCCGGGGAATCCGGGAAGTAAACGTGCACCTGAACTTCATTACCGGTGCCGTCTTCAACGAACGGCGGACCGTCTTCCAGTATGGGTCGATCACCTCCGCCGAGGTTGGCGAAGTTAGCGTCCACGTTGACGGCGACGAACGGCAGATCAAGCGAGTAGAGAACAGTTCCCGGGCAAGGTCGGAGAACAACAAGCTAACCTTCGCGCATGCCCTGCACCTGACGCTGAACAACGGGCGGTCAACCTTCGTGCTGATCGAGAATTTCGACCAAGGCCTGCTCGATCGGGTTCGCGAGGACGCCTCCTACCTGGAGGAGCTGGCCCGCGACGCGGCCGGTGTCACGGGCGCGTTGCGCATCCTGGAGTCGATTGCGGCGGAGGGTGCTGCCTGGGTCGACGAGGAACGCCGCCGGCGCGACCGACGGCTCCGGCACTACCGCCAACGGCAGCGGCGCAGGGCGGCGGAACTCGACGGCGTGCCTTACCTGGACCTTTCGCCCCAACTCCCAGACGGGCGCAGCCCCGTGACGGTAACCATCGCCTTCAACGACCGGATCACCGCGGCCGATTTAGGCGGACTGGCCGCGCTAATGACCGAGGACCACACGTTCGTCGACTCCGGCGGCCGGGTGATGACCGGAAAGCGGGCATGCATCGACGCCTGGCGCGGCCTCCTGCACGTCTTTCCGGGGTATCGCAACGTCTTCATCTCGATCACCGCCGAAGGCGACACCGTCACCGCTACCGGCCACTCGGAGTGCGACGTGGCCCAGCTGGCTGGCCCGGCCCGCTGGACCGCCACTATCCGGGACGGCAAGGTCGCCCGGTGGCAGGTCAGTTCAGACGCCCGGTGAGCTTTACGACCACCCCGTCGCCTACGGACTTGCCGATCGCTCTGCGAATCTCGGCCTGACCGGAAGCTTGCGCCTGGCAGCCTGACGCAAGTCAACGCGGTGACCTTCAGTGCCTTTGCCAAGCAACGCGGTGAACTTATGTCGAGCTTCCGCCGGCATCAACGAGATCGACACCCTCGTCGTCGACGAGCGAAGTAGACACGTTGAGAGCCCCTCGCGTCGCGCGGATGCCTAGCAGCCTTGCCAAGCGGCCGGCGTCTGCGGACTTTGGGGTGTTGTCGTATTCCGCATCTCGTACATACCGGCACCGAAGCGGCCTCCTGGTCAGCCGTAGCGGCGCACGCTCATGCCGCAGACAAGGTGCGCCTGTCTCCGGCATCCGTCAACGTGCGTGAGTGACGCCCTGACGACACGGGGAGCCGGTCCTCGCCAAGGGAATTTGCCCAAGCTTGCGAACACCGAGAGGCGAGATCTCGATGGGACCCAAACTCAGCGACATCTGATTCCGGAACTCGCGAACAAAGCCAAGGGAGCGCGGCACCGACGCAGCCGCATGCTGTCAGGGCGTGACAGCGGCGGGCCGGGTTCGATCGGCCTGACAGCCGAGATCTGCGGAGTGCGTGCCAGTCACGGCACGTCCGCCCGGTGGGACCATCCGGCGCGGCCAACGGTCCGGCACGGCTGGCGACGGCGTACTGACATCGAGCCCTTCGCTACCCGCAAGGGAGGAGCGCCCCCACCGGACCAACGGTCTCCCAGGCCCCACCGCGGCGGCCCACCTCCCTCGTGGAGCGCCGCAATGCACACGTCCCTCTCGCTACTGGCCGACGCACTCGCCGTCGCGGCACCGCCGACGCCCAAATCCATCCCCGAGGTCATCGACGGCATCACCGGCTGGGTCATGGCGATCCTCGCCGCCGTCGCTACCATGTTCTTCGTCATCGGCGCCCTGCTCTACATGGGCGCTGGGAGCGAGAACCGGACCGAGCAGGCCAAGGGCTATTTCAAACGCTCGCTTCAGGGCTATGCACTCGCCGTCCTGTCACCGGTGATCCTGCAGATCCTGCAGGGCATCCTCGGCGGCTAGGCCACGTCATGGTCGACCACTTCCTCAACGGCGTCATCGACTGGGCAGCTGACCGCGTCATCGACATCCTCGGCGGCGTCCTGGCCTTCCTCACCTCGTCGATGTTCCTGTCCCCGGACGTCACCGTCCTGCCCCAAGTCCAGACCATCGCCGGCAGGAGCGCGCTCGTCGTCAACGCCTGCTTCGGGTTGGCGATCATCACGGTCGGCATCGCGGTGATGGTCAGCAGCTCCGTCGAGACGCGCTACCAGGCCAAGGACCTCCTTCCACGGCTGGTCGTCGGGTTCACGCTGTCCACGTTCGCCGTGCCGCTGTGCGCCGTCCTGATCAAGGTCGCCAACGCGTTGACGGTGTCGATGGTCGGTCCGGCGACGCCGACGTCTGACGCGGTCACGATGGCGCGTATCCACGTGACCGCTGCCCTGGCCGACCATCGCACCGCGGTGGTCGCGTTGCTTGTCGGCGTTCTGATCGTCGGGCTGCTGTTCACGCTCGTGGTCGGATGGCTCGCCCGCGTCGGCGTGCTGATCATCCTGGCTGCGGTCGCCCCGATCGCCCTGGCCGGCTACAGCTTGCCGTGGACCGAAGCGATCGCCCACCTGTGGTGGCGTGCCCTGCTCGGCTGCCTCGCGACCCCGACCCTGCAGGCGACCACCCTCACCATCGGTGTCGAGCTGATCCTCGACCCGCAATCGAACCTTCCCGTCCTTGTCGGGCTACCGCAGTCGGACCTGCTGAACCTGTTGATCGTGGTCGTGGTCCTCTGGGTCACCGTCTCCATACCGGGGTTCGTCCGCCGGCTGATCAAGCAGCCGCGTGGACGCAACGCCGGCGCGGTCGCGGTGCGAGCCGTGATGGTCCACGCCATCGGCCGCAACCTCCGCCGGAAACCCGGGCCGTCGCCGCGTGTGCGCGTCAACAACCACAGCCACCACCACTACCGCCGGATGCGCCGCGTCGTTCTGGATCGAGACGCCTGATGCACGACGTCGACGACGCTCCCCGGGCCGTGGTGCCCGCCAACATCAATGAACCGGACAAGATCGCGTTCGGGTTGACGTTCCGCCAGCTGACCATCGTCGGCGGTGTCGGCCTCGCCGGGTTCACCGTGTACCGGCTCGCCGGTCACCTACTGCCCGCGATGGCCTGGCTGTTGGTCGCGGCGATCGTCGGCGCCGCGACCGTCGTCGTCGCGCTCGGCCGCCGCGACGGGCTCCCGCTGGATGTGTGGCTGCGCAACGGCATCAGCTTCACGACCGCGCCGCGGACGCTCGCACCCGGATCACCGCAGAGCACTGCCCTCGTCGCCGTCGCCGGCGAAGCGGCCCTGCCCGCGCCGCTGCGTCTGCCCGTCACCGCGGTCAGTCCGAGCGGAGTGGTCAGCGCCGAGGGTGTCGATCGGGTCGTGATCGCCTGCGGCACCACCAACATCCACCTCCGTACCGGTGACGAGCAGGAGGCCCTCCTTGAAGGGTTCGGCCGGTTCCTCAACTCGCTGACCGGTCCGGCGCAGATGGTGGTCGCTGCGCAACGCCAGGACCTGTCAGCCCATGCCGAGGTGATCGCGGAAGCCGCCCATGGCCTGCCTCACCCGGCGTTGCGGACGGCGGCCGACGAGCATGCCCGTTTCCTGGTCGAGCTGGCCGCCAGCCGCGATCCGCTGCGCCGTCAGGTGCTGACCGTCGTCACGGGTCCACAAGCCGCCGACGCCGCGACGCGCGCGCTGTCCGCCCTGGGCGTGGACGCCATCGCTCTCGACGGCCCTGCGGTCACCGCCGCACTCGCCGGCATGGTCGAGCCGTTCTGTCCACCCGTGCCCGGGCCCCGCGCGGTGCCCGGCACGCCTGTCACCCTGCGGAGAATCCCATGAAGTCGCTGCTGAAACCCTCCAGCCGCTTGTCGGGCGCCGGCGGCATTCCGTCTCCGGCCGCGTTGCAGGTCGCTCGGTCGCATGTCCGGCTTGGCGACGGGTACGCCGCCACCTACGTCGTGTCCGGCTGGCCGGCCGAGGTCGGCCCGGCCTGGCTTGATGCACTGCTGTCCTACCCCGGTCGCGTCGACGTGGCCGTGCACATCGAGCCGGTGGCGCCGCAGTTGGCCGCACCCATGCTCAAGCGCCAGCGCAGTCGCCTGGAGTCCACGCGCCGGATCGACGCCAACCAGGATCGTCTCGGTGACCCGGTCGTGGAGGCGGCCGCGGCGGACGCTGCCGACCTCGCCGACCGCGTTGCACGCGGCGCAGCGAAGCTGTTCGACACCGGCATCTACGTGACGATCCATGCCCGCGATCTCGACGAGCTCAGCACCGTCACCGTAGGGGTCAAGGCGGCCGCAGCGAGCGTGCTGCTCGATCTGCAGCCGGCGACGTTCCGCCACCAACACGGCTGGGTTGCCACGCTGCCCATCGGCGCGGACCCGCTGCGTGTGCGCCGCATCCTCGATACCGGCGCGCTCGCCGCGGCGTTCCCGCTCGCGTCGACGGACCTGGCCGCACCACTGCCGGGCGTCGTTTCGCCGCCCGAGGGCGTGCTGTACGGGGTCAACACCAGCAGCAACGGGGTCCTGGTCTGGAACCGGTGGGCCCAGGACAACCACAACTCGGTTGTCCTGGCCCGCAGCGGCGCCGGCAAGTCGTACTTCGTCAAGCTCGACGTCCTGCGCAACCTGTACCAGGGCACCGCGGTGTCCGTCGTCGATCCGGAGGACGAGTACGTACCCCTGGCCGAACACGTCGGCGGCGCCGTGGTGCAGCTCGGCCAGGCCGGCGTGCGGATCAACCCGCTCGACCTGCCCGCCGACTCGCGTCCCGACACGCTGACCCGTCGCGGCCTCTACCTGCACACCCTGATCTCCGTCATGCTCGGTGCCACGCCGCCGCCCGGTGAGAGCGCCGCGCTGGATCGGGCGATCATTGCCACCTACGGCCGGGCTGGCATCAACGCCGACCCCGCCACCTGGGGCCGGCAGGCTCCGTTGCTGCGGGACCTCGCGGACACGTTGGCAGCCGACCGTGACCCGGCCGCGTCGCAGCTTGCTGCCCGGCTCGCGCCGTGGACGACAGGCAACTTCTCGAGCCTGTTCGATGGGCCGACGACCACCCGCGCGCGGGGTCACCTTGTGGTGTGGTCGTTGCGGCACCTGCCTGACGAGCTTCGCACGGTCGGCACCCTGCTCGCGTTGGACGCGATCTGGACCGGGATCGACGCCCCCAGCGACGACACACGTCGCCGGCAGCTGGTCGTGGTCGACGAGGCGTGGCTGCTGATGCGTGACGGTGAGGGCGCCCGGTTCCTGTTCCGGATGGCCAAGGCCGCCCGCAAACGCACTGCGGGACTCTGCGTCATCACCCAAGACGCAGCCGACGTCCTGTCGACAGACCTCGGGCTGGCGGTCGTCTCCAACGCTGCCACGCAGATCCTGATGCGCCAGTCCACGCAGTCGATCGACGTCGTGGCCGAGGCGTTCGACCTGACCGCCGGCGAGGCCCGGCTGTTGCTGTCGTCGCCGCGCGGGGAAGGGCTGCTCGTCGCTGGCCGCACCCGCATCCCGTTCCGCTCCGTCGGCTCTGCCAGCGAACACCGGATCGCGGTCACGGGGATCGGCGAAGTCGAATGACATCGACGCCGAACTGGCCGACCGAGGCCTGGCATTGGATCGCTGCGCGGCCATGGTTAATCCCCATCGCGGTTGCCCTGCTCGCGGCAGCCGTGGTCGCGCAACGCCAGCTCTGGGCGTGGCGGCACCGGCGCCTGGCGGCGGACGCGCGGCTCGTGACCATTGCTCCGCCGCCGGAGGTCACCGCAGAGTCGGCGGCGGTGTTCTGGACAGTCCTTGTCGGCGTCCTGACCCCGTCGGTGTGGCGGCGCCACCTCTTCGGGATCCCCCACGTCGCCTGGGAATACGTTTGGTCCGGCCGAACCTTGACCATCCGGGTGTGGGTGCCGGGCACGGTGCCGCCCGGTGCGGTGGAGGCCGCCGTGCGCGCTGCCTGGCCGGCTGCCACGCTCACCGTCACCGACGCCGAACCACCGATCCCGGACGACGTGGGGGACCAGGTCGGCGGAGCTCATTGGCCGCAGCACGCAGCCGTGCTGCCGCTGCGCACCCAGCACGATGTCGATCCGCTCCGAGCGCTGCTCGCCGCCGGTGCCAACGTACGCCAGCACGAGCACGTGTGCGTGCAAGTCCTCGCCCGGCCAGCGTCCCCGACCCGAGTCCGGCGAGCACGCGCCGCGGCGGCCGCCTTCGCGCATCCGCACGGCAGTGCGGACCCGGCGGCGCGGATCGCGTCGTTTGTCGCGGAGGCGGTCGTGCTTCCGGTGACGTGGCTGCTCGACTTCTTTACGTCCGAGCGCTCTCGATCGCAGCGCGCGGCGGCCAACGCGCCGACGGCACGGGCCAGCCGGAACCCGGTGTACGCGGCCGGCCACACCGCAATGGTGGCCAAAGCTGTCGCCGTACCGCATTTCGAGATCGCGGTGCGGTTCGCGGCCGCGGCCGACCAGCCGGTACGGCCGCCAGGTGCGGAGCGGCGACGACAGATCCGCGAGCGCCTGGTTGGGCTCGGGCATTCGATCGCAGCCGCCTCCGCGACGTACACGGGCCCCAATCGCCTGCGGCGTATGAAAATGCCGCGTCCAGTGGTCGCACTCGCGGAGCGCCGGCTCCGGCGAGCGTTTCTCGCCACGGTGCCCGAGCTCGCCGCGATGGCCGCGCTGCCGCAGGACCTCGCGGTGCCCGGCCTGGACCGGGCACGGGCGAAGGCAGTACCGGCGCCAGCGCAGATCCCATCCGGCGGCCGTGGCATCAAGGTGTTGGGCCGATCGCAGGTCGGCCATCACAGCGTCGGCCTGAGCACGGTCGACGCCCGTCAGCACGTGCACATGGTCGGCAAGACCGGCGTCGGGAAGTCCACGCTGCTGCTGAGCATGATCCTCAGCGACATCAAGGCCGGCCGCGGCACCGTCGTCATCGACCCGCGCGGCGACCTGGTCACCGACATCCTCGATCGACTTCCCGCCACGTACGCCGACAAGATCGTGTTGATTGATCCTGACCAGGACAGCCCCGCCTGTTTCAACCCGCTCGACGACCGAGGCGATCCGCACCTGGCCGTCGACAACCTGGTCAGCATCTTCGCGAAGATCTTCCAAGGCCAATGGGGGCCGCGCATGGACGACACGATGCGCGTGGCGTGCCTGACGCTGATGCGGCACGCGCGGCCGACGTTGAGCCTTGTGCCGTCGTTGCTGCAGGACCGGGACTTCCGGGCCCGATTCACCCACGGTCTGGATGATCCGGACGGGCTCGGCGGGTTCTGGGTCTGGTACGACGGCATTAACGAGCAGTTCCGCGGTCAGGTCATCGCCCCGGTCCTCGCCCGACTGCGGGCATTCCTGCTCCGCGACTTCGTTCGATCGGTGATCGGCAACGCGCACAGCTCGTTCGACATGGGCAGCGTTCTCGACGGCGGTGTCCTGTTGTGCCGGCTGCCGAAGGGGATCCTCGGCGAGGACACGATGCGCATCCTCGGCTCGCTCATCGTCGCCCGCGTGTGGCAGGCCGCCACCGCGCGCGCAAGCATCCCCGAAGACCAGCGCAAGGACGCCTGCTTGTACCTCGAGGAGTGCCAGAACTTCCTCACCCTGCCCGGGAGCGTCGGCGACATGCTCGCCGAGGCGCGCGGCTTCCGCCTCGGTTTGGTGCTGGCGCACCAGGACCTGGCGCAGCTTCCGAAGGACGTCGCGGCCGCGGTCTCCGCCAACGCACGATCAAAGCTGTTCTTCAACGTCGACCCCGCCGATGCCAAGGAACTTTCCCGGCATACGAAGCCCGAGGTCGACGAACACGACCTCGCACATCTCGACGTCTTCACGGGAGCGGCACGGCTGCTGGTCGGCAACCGGGAGCTGCCGGCATTCACCTTCACCACCAGCCCACCGGCGCCAATTGTCGGTGAGGCGACCGCGATCCGTCAGGCATGCGCTGCCGCTCACGGCCGGACGGCCGAAGATCCGCCGATGCAACAACTGGCGCGAAGCGCGATGCGGCGCCGAATGTCAAAACAGCAGGACTGAGCGCTCGTCGTTGTCGGCGACTGGCTCGTTCGAGGTCTCGGCCGGGTCTGCCGGTGGGGGCTCGTCTGGGGGCGACGCTGATCCGAGGACCCAGACGAGCCCCAGGCAGTACCTCGATCGGCCGGCGGACCTGCCAATATCCGCTGCTTGCGGCCAGATGTGGCGTGATCAACCTGTCCAGACTCCCTACGGGATTCTCTCTCCAGGGGGACCAACCCATGTCCCAAACCCGTTCCAGCCTGCTGACGATCTACCCCCACATCACCGATCGAGACCGGCACCTGCTGCGTCTGCTCAACGAGCACCAGGTCCTCACGACCGGTCAAGTCCACCGGCTCCTCTTCCAGGCCCGCCGTACCTGCCAGATCCGGCTGGCCGAGCTGCGCGCCCTCGGCCTCATCGAGCGGTTCCGGTTCGCCCGCGCGGGCGGCGGCAGCCAACCATGGCATTGGACCCTCGACCACGCCGGGCAACGCTTCCAAGCCGCCGCCGCTATCCTCCCGGAGCCAACGCTTCGCGCAAGTCGCGAGCGCCTCACCCGGTTGTCAGCGAACCCGCACCTCTCACACCTGGTGCAGGCCAACGAGTTCGGGGTCCGCCTCACCGCATACGCACGCAGCCATCCTGGGGCTCGGCTTGAACGCTGGTGGTCGGAAGGCAGCACCACGAAGCAGTACCGAACGATCACCGCGGACGGCCACGGCCTGTGGAGCGTCGACGACCGTCGGGTCGGCTACTTCCTCGAAGTCGACACCGGAACGGAACCGCTGCGCCGGGTGGTGGCCAAGCTGGACCGCTACGCCCGCCTGAGCAGCCGGGGCGGTCCGCGCTACCCGATTCTCTTCTGGCTCCTCAACGAAGAACGCGAGGACCATCTCCACTGGCTACTACGCGGCGACGACAGCCATGTTCAAACGGCCACTGCCATCTGGGCGGCCGACCCTGCCGAGGCGGTGTGGCTACCCGCTGACGGCGACGATCGCGTACGCCTGGTTGATCTGCCCAGCGACGACGGGCGCCCGGTCGCCGACAACCCCAACTTCGTCGACGGCGAGTTCGTAGCCTGACAGACCCTGACCGCATCTGAGCGATGTGCTCCGCCGCAGGTCAGCAACCCTCGGCGCTCGTCGAGCTGTCAGGTACCGAGGCTACGGTCCTTGCACCTTCTTTCTCACTCGACACCGTCGCCCGTCTCCCGCCCGGCCTGCCCGCGCCAGCGGCGTCACCTCTAGCCCACCATCCGGTCGGCCCGTGACCCGCCCAGCGCGACCCCTTCAAGCAGCCGCCGCTCAGACGCCGCGACAGGTGCCATGCCTCCTCCAACCCGAAAGGAGCACCCTGTCGTGCCTACCAACAGCCCGATGTCCGACCGCATCGTCACCGTCTGCTTCGCGCCCGGCAACGACGCCGACTGGTTCGCCGCCTCCGAGAAGGTCAACGACCTCCTCCACGAGAGCGGCACCCCGGCACGCCGGTTCAACGTCAGGCACCGCCGTCTCCTCGGCTGGCTGACCCGCTGGTTCGGATACTTCCTGCTCGACGCCGCCCGCCGCTTCGGTGCCTACACCCTCGCCGCCGGCGGCCGAAAAAGTCGCCTCGACCTGACCGGCACCGCCGCCCGCGCCGCGAGCGTGGCCAGCCTGCGCTGGTGCGCCTGGAACCTCCACGTCGCCGCGACCACCCGGCCCGCCCGCGCCTGGGAGGACTTCCTCGCGCAGCACCGCGCCGACCCCCAGAAAGTCAGCCTGGCCGAAGCGCGCCGGCGCTTCGAACAGCAGCCCCAGGTACTCGCGATGCTTGCCCACTCCGGCGGGCACACGTTCGATCCTTACGAGCTGGCTGCCTACCAGGCCGGCGAGGCTGCCTACACCGGGCTGCACTGGCGGACAGCCCTGATCGGCGACGCGCTGATCACCACCGACGGGCGTCTGTTGCAGCCGGTCAGCCCGTCGACCGCGGACCGGCTCCGCTTCCTCAACGACGCCTGCATCTACCTGCGCAGCCTGCACTCCCGCGCACGGCTCTGCGCCGTGGCCATCGCCTGAACCCCGAGCACCACCCCGAGGCCGGCAGCCGACGTTCGGCGGCCGGCCTTCGTCGTGCCCAAGACCGTTCTAAGGAGACCGCTCCTGTCCCGCGCTGATCGAGCGCTGCGGCGCAACCCCGTGGCGACCACCAACGCCCTACGCACCTACCGCTGGCGGCACGAACTCGGGCTGATCGCACAAAACATCGCGATCACACCACCTTGCCGCACACCGCGACTGATCAAACCTCGGCACGACTGTGCCGTTGGCCGAAACCCGAAGGAGGAACGACGTCCATGAGCGACCAAGCTCTCTCGCCGACCGCAGAGGCCGTGCTGCAGGCTCTGACCGAGCTCGGCCAGGGCACACTCCAGGATCTGGTGAGTAAGTCCGGCAGGGCCCGATCCACCACCGAGAAAGCGATCAAGACCCTGGTTGAGGTCGGGCTGATCGTCCCGACCGACCCCGAAGCCGACCCGGCCGACGGCTCGCCGATCCGGTGGACCCTGGCGGGGTCGCACGAGGCCGACACCACCGATCACGCTGACGTAACTGCCGGCGAGGCGCAGACGATCGCACCGGGCCATGCGGACGGCGCTGGATCGAACCCCGACAGCACGCTCGACGCCGAAGACCCCGACGAGCCGGTGCAGGCGCTCCTGCCCGGCGACGGGGACCCCGACAACAGCGACCCGCACGTGCATGACGACGACCGGGACGCCAACGACGCCGCCCACACGGGTTCGAGCGACGGAGGCAGCACGGTCGCCGCCGTGCGGCCGGCGCGGCCGGGCGACCGCAAGGTAATGGCCATCAAGGGCGTCCTGGCCGACTACGCCGAGGCCGGCGCGACCCTGGACGTCATCGTGGCCGAAAGCGGGATCGGTCACCCGACAACAGTCCGGCTGCTGACCGCGATGGAGCAGGCCGACGCGGCCCGCCGGCTGCCCGGAACGCCGGAGCGATGGATCGCCGGACCGACGAAGGCCAGCGAGGTCGACCCGAATCCGGAACCGCCTCGCTGCCCGCTGTGTTACCAGGTCATCCGCGCTGCCGCTTCGATGCCCGGCGCCGCGACGGCGGTGATGCCGCTCGTCCAATCGGACGGCACGCTGCATGTGGTCGGGCCGGACGGCGAGACGCACGTCGTCACCCTGCCCACCAACACGCCGCCCCGCGCGCCGGGCGTCGCCCGCGTCGGACGTAGCGACGCGACCGTAAACGCCGACGGCAGCCAGCCATTCAGTCGAGGCGAGCTGGAGAAACTCACCGTCGACGTCCTCGCTGCACACCAGGGGCAGGCGATGACCCCGCAGGAGATCGCCACCGCCATCGGCGCGCAGCTCGGCCGCACGGTCAGCTCCGGTGCGGTGCGTAACAACTGCACCAAGGCCGCCGCCGCCGGACGCATCGTCCTGGTCTCCGACACACCGTTGACCTTCGCCCACCCGCCGCAGTCCGACGGCGACAACTCCGACCAGCTTTGACCCGAGCCACTCTGCCATCCCGTTCCGGGGGCGAGCGCTGGCTCGGCCCCGGAACCACATCGAAGGAGAAACCCGTGCCGCATGAACTCGAGACCTTCGCCGACGGAACGGCCGCGTTCGCCAGCGCTCGCCAGTCCGCCTGGCACCAGCTCGGCACCGTCACCCAGAACACCATGAAAGCCGAAGAGATCATGGTCGCTGCCAAGCTCGGTGACTGGGGCGTGCGCACCATCCGCACCGTCGGCATCGACACCATCAACGGCGTCGAGGTCCAGATCCCCGCCGACGACAAGCGCATGACCGTCCGCCGCAACCCAGTCACCGGCGCCACCGAGTACCTCGGCATCGTCGGCACCGACTACACCGTCGTCCAGAACGAGCAGTGCGCCGAAATGCTCGACCGCCTCGTCGACGAAGTCGGCGGCGCCCACTTCGAAACCGCCGGCAGCCTACGCCGCGGCAAAAGCGTCTTCGTCACCATGAAACTGCCCACCACGATGGAGGTCGCCGGCGTCGACCGGATGGACCTCTACCTGATCGGCACCACCTCACACGACGGCACCGCCGCCCTGCGAGTCGACGCAAGCCCGGTCCGGGTGGTATGCGCCAACACCCAACGGGCCGCGTTCCAACACGCGGTCGGGCACTACACGTTCCGGCACACCTCCAACGTCAACGCCCAGATCAGCCAAGCCCGCGAAGCCCTCGGACTGATGTGGACGTACATCGACACCTTCCAGAAAGCCGCCGAACGGATGCTCCAGACAGCGCTGACCACGCGCGAGTTCGAGCAGATCGTCGCCCAGGTCTGGCCGGTCAAAGACAACGCCTCCGACCAGACCCGCAACAACGCCAAGCAGCGGCTCGGCACCCTCAAATACCTCATCCGCGAGGCCGACACCCAAAAAGCCATCAGCGGCTCCCGGTGGGCCGGATACCAGGCCATCACCGAATACCTCGACCACTACCAGCCGGCCAAGAACGAAACCGCCCGCGCCAACCGCGTCCTCACCGGCAACGTCGGCGACCTCAAGCTGGCCGCCTTCGACATGCTCACCGTCTGACCGGGCCGACTTCGCCGACCGTAGGCCGCCATCCCGCTCGTCTCCGAATCCTGCTGGCATTCACGCGCCCGGTCCCGCCGGAGAGCCCGAACGGCGAGCGCCGCTGAACCGTCAATTCGATGGCCCGGCGCGGAGCCACCCTCCGACCCGGAAGCCGTCGACCCACACCTGTGGAGATCCCATGCCGTACACGCCCCCATGGCGGCGGCCGTGCGACTGCCGCTGCCCAATCCACCACCGACGTCTCCGCGCCATCTACAACCAGCCTCAATGCGCCTGCACGATCACCTGCGGCAGCCAACCGATGACCCTGCTGGCAGAGCAGTGGGCCTGTGCCCTGTTCCTCGACGAAGGCAACGACCTCTGGTTCGTCAATCGCATAGGCCGCGCTAGCTGGGAGTGGGAGAGCGCCGGACTCGTCGGCCCACGGCACGAGGTGTACCGGGCGGCCAACCAGATCAGCCAACTACTACGGATGGCCGCGCATACACTGATCACCGCTGTCGAATGACCGATGTGGGCCGCCTGCGAGGGCGGCCCACGACCTTTTTTGCGTTACGGAGAAGTCCTACCGCCCGGTCAGGGGGACCGCGGCGCGAGGACGCGTTGGATCCGATCGCGCAGCCCCGGGTACGCCAGGCGAGCAGTCACAGCGACCCTCGTCGTGGCCCACCAGATGGTCGCGACGACGTAGGCGAGCGTGATCGCGCGGTTGTTGCCGAGGCTGGCGACGGCGAAGCCGCCAACCGAGAGAACCGCGGCCGTCAGCAGTTGGAGGCGCCTGCTTCGAATCACCGTGATGGCGATGGCGATTCCGGTGAGGGCGGCACTGACACGGAGGATGACCGATGAGGTTCCGGCGTCGATCTGGGCGTGGACGGCGTAGCGCATCCCGATGACGCCGAGGCTGCCCAGCAGAACGCCAGCCACGGGATGGCGAAGTTGCGCCAGCCAGCTAGAGATGGCCGCGGGTGGGACGGATCGCGCGAGGGTCCCGATGATGAGCGCGGCCAGCGCGATAGGAAGAGCCGGCACGATGGCGTGCGACGCGTACTCCGTGGTTGTGGCCCCGATGAGGGCACCAACGGCCAAGCCGTAGAGGGCCGAGACGACGAACCCGAGTACGCCCGCGCCGGAGAAGGTGGCGCGGATCAGTGCCGTGCCTTCGGCCGGGTTGGAGTTCGGGCCCGACAGATAGAGGGTGGGCAGCAGATGGGCGACCGACCAGGCCGTGAGAACGGCCACCACGGCAGCGGCCGAGATGAGCTCTTCCGCCAGGTGGACGAACAGGCTGCTGGCGTTCGTCGTGGTGAACAAGGTCATCAGGACGAACGCGAGCAGTGCTAGCGATGAAGCGGCAAAGAGTGCCGGTCGCATGAGGTCGGCCGGGCGGAGCCTGACGCGGGGCAGTTGGAGAGGTGTCGTCGCCTGCGGCGCGGAGGCGGTGGCCGCGGTCAGCGCGCCGTCGGCCGCGGCGATGTCCGTGCGAGCGGGAAGCTGAGGTTCGTGACCAGTCGCCGTCGCCAACGCCTGCTTCATTCCCGGGACGGCCGCGTTGCCTCCGGTTAGCACCACCAATGACAGGTGGCTGTGGTCGATGTCGGCTGCAGCGAGCACCTCAGCGACCGCGGCACCGAGCGAGGCGAGCGCGGATCGAGCGATCTTGGCAAGGTCGGCCCTGTCCACGACGACAGGTGGGTGAGGATCGTGCAGCGCGACTGCGGTCCGTTCGTGCTCTGCCAGGCCTACCTTCGCGTCCTCGGCCGCAGCGAGCACCGATTGCCACTGTGGATCGTTCGGATCATCTGCGGGCTTGGGCGCGCCGGGTGGTGTGACCGCCTCCAGGAGGTGGACTGCGAGGAGTCTGTCGAAGTCACGCCCTGACGCACCAGCGGCGACAGCCGTCGCGAGTTGCTGGAACCCGCCGTCCGCCTGTTCGAGAACGGTGAGTGTGGTCGCCGCGGCCCCCGAATCGCACACCAGCACATATCCGCCGACCGGCACGTGGGTACCGGTGGCCGAGGTCACGTATGTAGTGGCGGCGGCGGACGAGGAGACGAACACGATGTCGTTAAAGCCAGCCGCTGTGGCCCCTTGGCGCAAGGTGTCTCGGCGGATTCGTCCCCACGAGGGCGGGACGGTCAGCACCACGGAGTTCAACGCATGGCCAACGGTTCGGTTCGCCTCGGCGTGCACGGCCGTCAGGATTGCGGCAAAAGCGTCGGAGGCATCGATCGTCCGGTCGCCGAGTTGAACCTGCCCGGCGCCGAGCGCCGCTATCGGGTCCTCGATATACCGGTCGCGTTGCTCCACTGCTGCGGCACGCGCGGCCGAGCCGACGAGGAAGCCTCCGTTGGGGAGGGCGAAGACGCCGCTGCGCATTCGCGGAGAGCCGTCCGGCATCAGCGGCAGCCGTCCGCCATCGCTCAAAGCGACGACGGCCTTGGTGTTGGCCGAGCCGATATCAACGCCGAGACGGGCAGCCGCGGGCACTGAAGCAGTCTGCCCAGGCATCTCCTCCAGCGCCCGCCCGATGCCGATGGGTGATCAAAGATGTGCGGATCGTGAACATTCTTCGATCGACAGGTTGCGATGTGAACCAGGATGCGAGTACACGCGAGGTATCTGCCTGCCTGCTGCCCCCGGAGGCTGTCCTGACCCGATCCCCGGATCGGCCGACGCGCGAGCGAGACGATCTTCTGCGTCAGGAGACCGTCTGGCTTGCGGCACCTCCACCGAGGAGGCCCAGCGCGACCGCGCGAGCTGTCGCGCTCGCGCGCGCAGTCGGCGCCGTGCTGACCTTCGCCGTGTGGCTTGTCGGCATTCCCGTCGCACTCGTGATCGTCGTTGGATGGCCGGTGCCCCGGAGGCTCCCATCAGGACGAGAACTCCTGGACGCCCTGTCGCAACCGGACCTGTTGACGGAGCAGAACTTCCTCCAGGTCGCCGCCGCGCTCATCTGGCTGATCTGGGGCCTGTCCATCGCCTACACCGCGTACGCGCTCGCCGCGCTCGCGCCGTCGCGCTCACCGCGGATTCCTGTCCCGAGACTCGTCCGCCGCATCGTCACCGGCCTGGTCGGCTCGGTCTCCGTTACGGCCACCGGGCAGGTCGCGTCCGTCGCAGCACCGCCCGCGGTCACGGCGACCGCTCACGACGTTGAAGCGCCATCGCAGTCCCCGCAGCCCTCTGCAGGCGCGGCCGTCCAATCAGCGCCGAAGGCGAAGCCGAACGCCGTCGAGCACCCGGTCGTTCGAGGCGACACCCTCTGGGACATCGCCGACGAACACCTCGACGACCCGAACCGGTGGGACGACATCTATGACATCAACAAGGGACGACCCCAACCCGACGGACGCGCCCTACGGGATCCAGACCTGATCCAACCTGGATGGCGGCTCACGATCCCGACCGACCCCGCTCCCGCCACACCCACGCCTCCTGAGCAAATCCCGGAAGACCCTGCACCCGTGCCCACCGAGTCGCCTACGCCCGCGCCAGCTACGGCGACCACACCACCTTCAGCGTTAACGGACGCGCGCCGAGACGTCCGCGTCACCAGCACAGACGAGCGGGGCATCGAACTGTCCGACGGAAGCTGGATCCCTTGGGCACTGGCAGGCGCCCTCGCGACCGTCGCGGCTGCCGTATGGAGGCAGCGCCGGCGCCGCTACACCGGCAACGACGTGGAAGACGCGCCGACGATGCCGCCGCCGGCTCTGGCAGCAATCGGCCGGGCAGCGGCCAGGGCCAAGACCCGCAGACCGGCCGACGGAGCCTCCGGCGGCCGGATCCCTGTCGAGGAGGAGACTGCGGCCCAGGGGAGCGGAACGCCGCAGGTAACTGCTCTCGTCGGCGATGGAAGGTTGGGAGTGGCGCGCTCTGCGATGACGCAGACCCTGACCACCCCCGCTTCCGAACACACCGAACTGCGCGGCGAAGTCGTCACCGATCAAGCGTCGCTTGCGGCAATGCTCGGACCCTTCGGGAGCACGGTCGGCGGTTGGGCGCGGCTCCACATCGCCGTCGACATCGATGAAGCCGTCAGCATCCTGGAAACGCGGCTCCTGCACCGTGCCCGGATCCTCGACACTCAGGAGACGGAAGAGGCACCGCCACCGCTGTTGTTCATCTGCACAGCGCCACATCAGTCCGCCCAGCCTCGCCTTAACGCGATCCTTGGGCAGGGCCTTCCCCTTGGCGCGAGCGCACTCCTCCTGGGCGATTGGCCTGCCGCCGAGACCTTGAACGTCACCAGCGATGGCACCGTTCGAGGTACTGGCAGCCTGCCCCCGTCCCGAGTCGCAGTCCTCACCGCACGGACCGCCAATGAGGCGATCAACGCCGTCCGCGAAGCTCAAACAGGCGAAGCGGCGACCACACCGGCTACCCCCGACTTCGTCCCGATCGCGGCAAGCCGCACCCAGCACAGCAGCCCGGCAGCCCTGCCAGTCAGCACCGTAGCCAGCGAGCAAGCGGCGGCACCGAAGGCCCGACTACGCGTCCTCGGCCCACCCGGCATCGACGACATCAACAGACCGGGCCGCCCGCTACGCGCGAAAGCACTCGAAGTCGCCGTCCTACTCGCCTGCCATCCCGACGGCCTCACCACCCGAGACATCGGCGAACACGTCGAACCCGACGCGAAACTCAAGCAGGCCGACGAACGCGTCCACACCAACATTTCCAACCTCAAACACGTCTTCGGACGAGCGTCGGGCAAGCGCACCAAGGCATACGTCATCCGAGCCAACGGCAGATACCAACTCGACCGCGACACAGTCGACATCGACCTATGGGAACTGCGGGACCTCCTTCGCAACGCCGCGATCGCCAACCACGGCACACGGCGACGCCAACTCGAAGCCGCCTGCGCGCTGTACACCGCACCCCTGGCGGCGTCGACCGCCTACGACTGGATCCAGCCCCACCGCGAGGCCGTCCGCCGATGGGGAACCGAAGCGCACCTCCAGCTCGGAGAGCTACTACTCGCCGACGACCCGAGCGCAACCTCCGGACTCATGGACAAGGCAATCGCGCTCGACAGGTTCAACGAGGCCCTCTACCGGCTAGCGATGCGCGCCCGCCACGCCCTCAACGACACCGAGTCGGTCACCACACTTCTGCATGCCCTGACTAGGGCGCTCGCCGAGATCGACGCGATGCCCGACCAGGAGACCACCGAACTCGCGCGTCGGCTTCAGGCCCGCTGAGCAATCCTCTTTACCGACTGCGGCGACGGCATCGAGCCGGCGCCGCCCATAAAGTTCGCCAGGGCCCGGCAAAGTCGCGAAGGACGTAGCCGTGCCCGGATCGCGTAGACCAGTCCTGTCGTAGACAGCAGAGACGGCATGACTGGTCCGTCGAGCCTCGACGGCCTCGGCGCTGATCTGCCCTCACGGCCGCCCGGAGCATCGGAAAGCCGCCCATTGTGTGGTTCCCACCGGATTGCTGAGGTTGCTCCCGCGCGGGATCAGTGGTAGCTGTCCTCGTGCTCTTTGCGGTAGTCGACGATCGTGTCGAGGTTCCCGTCAGCGGCGTTGGTGACCCAGGCTGGGTTGGCCAGCAGGATCCGGCCCAGCGCGACGAGGTCGAACTCCCCCTCCGTCAACCGTTCGACAAGGCCGGAAATCGACTCAGGGCCGCCTGGCCTTAGGAACTCGCGCGTCAGGGCCACCGAGCCCACCGTGATCGCAGGCAGGCCCGTGAGTCGCTTCGCCCAGCCGGCGAGGTTGCGGGCGGAGCCGGGGAAGGCCGGTTGCCAGAACCGCCGTTGGGACGCGTGGAACGCGTCGGCGCCGGCGTCGGCGAACGCGGTCAGGATCTCGCCCAGTTGCTCGGGCGTCTCGGCGATGCGTGCGTCGAACCGCCGCTCTTTGAACTGCGAGAATCGCACGATGACTGGTCGGTCCGCCGGGAACGCGGTGCGGACCGCGCGCACGACCTCGGCCGGGAACGCCGCCCGGCGGGCCGGCGGACCGCCGTACGCGTCGGTGCGCCGATTGGTGAAGGGCCACAGGAACTCGTCCAGCAGGTAGCCGTGCGCGGCGTGCACCTCCACGGCGTCGAATCCGGCTCGGGCCGCCACCCGAGCGGCCTCGGCGTACGACTCGAGCAGGACGTCCATGTCGGTGAGAGTCATCGCGTGGCTGGCCGGGCGGCCCGGCTCCCGCACCCCTGACGGCGCCCACGCCCGCACCCCATCGACCGGGTCACGCAGGCTACCCAGATGCCATAGCTGCGCGGCGATCCGGCCGCCCGCGGTGTGCACGTCGTCAACCACGCGCCGCCAACCGGCCTCGACCGGACCGGCCGTCATCCGCGGCACCGTACGCTCGTGCCCCGCGCTCGGGTGCCCGACCAATACGCCCTCAGTGACGATGAGCCCGACGCGCTGCTCGGCCCGGCGCCGATAGTAGGCAGCGACCTCCGGCGTCGGCACGCCGCCGGGCGACCGGAACCGGGTCATCGGCGCCATGACGAACCTCGACGCCAACGACAGGCCCGCAAAGGTGACCGGCTCCAACAACGCGGCCATCAGCTGGCCGGAAACGGGGCGTGTGACCGTGGTCGTTGTCATGCCGTCAACGTAGAACCTGACACCGGTGTCAAGGGCAAGCCTCAGGCAGCGGCGCGGCCGCCAGATCGGGTGGGCCGCTCGTCGACGGCCATGTCAGCCAGAACGTCGTCGAGCACCTCGACCGTCTGCGCCAGCCGCGCCATCTCGGCGACGATGCGCTCGCGTTCCTCGCAGAGCCGGTCGGTCAGCCACGACGTGCGGACGTCGGGGTTGGTCATGCACGGCAACAGCTCGTACATCCGAGTGCTGCTGATACCCGCGTCGAAGAGCCGCTGGATAAGCAGGACGCGGTCGACCGCCGCGTCCGAGAAAACACGCTGGTCGCTCGCGGTCCGCGCCGACACGAGCAGCCCCTGCTGCTCGTAGTAACGGATCGACCGGGTACTCACACCGGTCCGGGTCGCTAGTTCGCCGATCCGCATCGCTGTCCTCCGGTGCCCGAGATTGTGTCCACCGTACGACGAGATGAGTCAGAGTCAATGAGTCAGAGTCGTAGTCCCGATCGGGTCTATGGCTTCGGTCGTGAGAACGGGGCCCGAATGAGCGTCTCCTCCGGGCCCGGGGCGGACTGTTCCGCCTTGATCAATGTGCGCGAGTCCGGGACCCACCTTGCAGACGCCGACGGGTGAGCGCGAGCATGTCGATCAGGGTGTTCGATCGTGGTCGAGGACCACGGATCGGAAGCGCCAAAGGAGGAGTAGGTCATACGCCGCCTTGGCTGATCCGGCGAGCACGAGTGGTGCGGCGAGGCTGCCGTTGGCGAGCAGCCAGCCGGCGAAAGCGGGTGTCGCGGCTGCCGCCAGGCTGCGGGGCACGTTAGTGACGCTCGCCGCAGCCGCTCGCTCTTCGGGGAGGACCACGGCCATCACGAGCGCTTGGCGGGCAGGCACGTCCATCTGAGACAGCAGCGATCGCAGCAGCAAGAACCCGATGGCGACCACGGGGTGAGGCACCAGCGCGGCGATGATGAGGAAGCCGTTGGCCGGAAGGTGGGTGAAGACCATGGCGTGGACCAGTCCGATGCGCCTTGCCAGGCGAGGTGCGAGGAACTGTGAGAACGCGGCTAGCGTCCCGGCGCAGAAGAACACGGTGGCGGTCGATGCGATCGATAGGTCGAACTTGAGGTGGAGCCAGACGACTAGCAGCGATTGGATGACCAGGCCTCCGCCGGCGGCGTCGAGGCTGAACAAGGCGGCGAGCTGAACGACGACTGTCCGTGAGCGTTGGAGGGGTCTGGTGGGGGTGGATGGTCGCGGCTCGTCGCGGGGAAGGCCTCGGTAGACCAGAGCGGCGATCGCGGCAACCGCGACGTAGAGCAGAAAACCGGCGCGACCGGTGATGGCGCCGGATGCAAGCGCGCCGAGCGCGCCAGCGAGGTTCCCGCCGACGTTGTAAAAGGCGTACAGACGGGTGCGGGCATTGCCGGTAGCCTGGCCCGCCAGGAATGCCTGTTCGGTGGGGAGGAACACGCTGACGTCACCGGCGGACGGGTTGAGAGTGCCGACGACGGCGACCGCGAGGAGGGGGATGAATGCGGTGATCGCGAAGAAACCCAGTCCGGTCGCGGCCATGAGAGCACTGGCGCCGAGCAGGACGGTGCGGAAACCGACCCGCACGCCGGTGAGACCGACGAGGAGCGTCAGCGCGGCCGAGCCGACCAGCGTGCCGGTGACGATGACGCCGACTTGCAGAGGCGTGAATCCGATCGCCACGAGATAGTGGGCCAGCAAGACGCTCACAAACCCGTCGGCAAAACCTCGCAAGGTCCGGACGAGCACCACGCGGCTAGCGTCGGAATGCATACCTCACCCGGTTGGGCAGTCCACGCCGAGTACGCCCGCTGGCCGCCCAGTCCGCTTCATGATCATGTGGCGCATCCTCTCACGCCGCTCGTCCGCCGGCTGATCGCAGCAAGGCGATGCGGCGCATGGACGAACCGATATGTCAGGGCCCGACGATGTTGCCACGCCATCGCCGCCAAAGGCGGGGAGCAAGCGTGCTCATCAGCAGATCCGGACGCTGCTGCGCGCGAATACCGCCCCGTGTAGTTGGTGATCTCTATGCGAGGGCGTCGGCCCGACCATCACCCCGACGCCAGATCAGACCGGGTCCCAAACTGACGCCCAATGAAATCCGCGTGCAGATACCGGGACCCAAACTCCCGCCCAAACGGGTCCGCTACTCGCGCTCAGAACCAGGTCTAGGCCCGCAACGCTCTGACAGTCGCGGAAGCTGCGTCGGCCAGTCGCCGAGCGGGCCGCGGTGTCGACCCAGCCCGGCGATCGCCTGGCGGGCATTGGCGTCCTCGACACACCGAGCGGTCGTCGCCTGCTGAGGCCAGCAGGTGATGGCCGTTGGCCGCGTGCCTGTGGACCTTGATGATCATCTGAACCGGTCATCCCTGCCCTGCCACCAGCAGCAATGGCGCGTCTACACCGACCACATCAAGCCGGGCACTCCGCGACTTTGCCGGGGCCCGTAAAAGTTCGCCCCCATGACTCGAAAGGAGAACCCATGGCCGAAACGTCTGTGGACGCGGTAACGCGCGTTCCCATCGCCAAGGGAAATCCGTGGTTGACGCGAGCGATCAGCAAACCAATGGGACGGCATCCGCCGACCCAATTAATTGCACCGTGGACGATGTCGAATCCGAATTGTCGACAAAACGTGCCCCGACGGGTACGTCGAACATCGACCAATCGGCATTAGAATTGGATTTTGACATCACTATTGTTGGCGGGGCAGCTGGCAGGCGGTTAGCGGCCGAACAGGTCAACGCCATTCTGGAGGTTGTCGAATGGTTCACTCGAAGGCCACCTCGGTCGACATGACTGAGAACAGCGAAGCGGATTCTGCCAAGCTCGCGACCTGGCTCCAAGCCCGCGTCGTCGACACTCCCGAACCGCGCCGGCTGCGGCTGGCCTGGATGGGAAGAACCTCGGACGATGAGGTCCAAGACCCGACAATCTCGCTCCCCAGGCAGCTGCGCTCCTGCCACGTCGCGCTGGGCGACGACATGGAGATCAGGCTGCACTTCTGGGACGTGGAGACCTCACGCAAGGCTCTCGGCGCTCGGGGGAGTAGCTCTGCCTGGCGCAACTTCGACATCGACATCCCACGCGACGGCGGGATCGCCGACTTGCTCGCCGAGGCTCAACTGCCCAACCGCAGGTTCGACGGGGTCATCTGCGAATCCATCGACCGCATCGCACGGCTGACATACCAGAGCACGAAGATCGAACATGACCTCGAACAACTCGGCATTCCGCTGATTGCCGCCGACGAGCCGGTCATGCGATCCGCGCGGACGGGCCGGATCGAGAAGAAAGCCGGCATGGTGCTGCTACGCCGCGCCAAGCAGGGCGTCGCCGAGTGGTACGTACTCGAAATGCTGGAGAAGTCCCGCAACGGCATCGAGATCCACACCGACCAAGGCTTTAACGTCGGCAAGCCGCCCTACGGCTACCGCGCCGAGCGAATCCGGCACCCGGTTCCGGCCAAACGGTCCGAGGGCAAGCACAAGACCAAGCTCGCGCCCGATGCCGTACGCGGCCCGGTCGTCACGCGAATCTTCGAGATGCGCGCCAACGACGGTCTCTCCTACCGCATGATCGCCGGCAGGTTGAACGAGGACCTCACTGAGAACCCGCCGCCGGAGCCTGTTGACCCCACCCGAGCGCTGGGCCGGTGGAGCCCGCCATCAGTGCGCGAGATCCTGCTCAACCCGAAGTACACCGGTCACATGGTCTGGAACCGCCGCGCCACCAAGGACAAGCAAAGTCCCGGCAAGTTGAACCCGCGCGACGAGTGGGTCATCTCCAGCCGCCCCGTACACGAGGCGCTCGTAGACGTCGAACTCTTCCTCGCCGCACAGCCCACGCCACGGCGACGGGACAGAGCGCGCGCCGATCTCGGCCCGCTGGCCCGAAATCCGCATCGACAGACGAAAAGCGTCTACCGGCTTCGGTCCTACGTGTACTGCTCACCCTGCGGAACGCGCATGCACGGCAAACGCAACCACGCCGGCACTCCCTACAGCTACTGCCAGCCCCGGGGACGAGTCCGTCCGGACGGCCACCCCGCCACCGTATGGGTCAACGAGCGCAAACTCACCGACGTCGTGTCCCACTTCTTCAACACCCACGTTCTCGGACCCGACCGCGTCCAACTCGTCGCGGCAAGCCTGCCCGCGGCCGCAACACACGCCGCCGCAGCCCACCTCCAAGCGGAAGTCGTCTTAGAACGACGGGCGGCCGAGCTCGAAAGGTCAGCCGACAACCTGCTTCGTGCCCTGGAGAGAAACGCTGACGCCGATGGCCACTTCTTCGCACGCATGAACCGCCGCGTCAAGGACCTTGATCGGGAGATGGCAGAGGCGGCCAACGCCCTCGCCGCACACCGCGCGGCGGCGCCTGAACCGCCGACCAACGATGTCTCCCTGCTCGACCTGCTACCGCTGGTCGAGATCGATCTCAACGAGCTGGCGGCCGACCGCCTCCGCAAGTTCCTCGACGCCTTCCGGGTCGAGATCCACTACGACCACCGCAGCCGACGGGCGACTCTCAAGGCCGAGATCAGCGGACAACTGATCGAGGAACTTACCCGGGTGGCGAACTGGGGACAGCCAACACCAGAACGCGAAAAGGGGGAGGACTCACATGCTGGCGACACCGCCGCGCACAGTTTAAGGAAGTGCCCCCGGCAGGATTCGAACCTGCGCCCCCGCCTCCGGAGGGCGGTGCTCTATCCCCTGAGCTACGGGGGCTCAGTGACCGAGAAAGAGTACCAGGGATCCGACCCTGGGGTGCACAGGCACCCAGGAGGTGCCGTATCGGGGGTCCGAGCTGCGGGTGAAGCTGTCCCTTCAGTGGATGCGCCGGGTGTCAGCCGCCGAGAAACATGTGTCGACCGGGAGCACGTTCGGAGGCTGGAGGATCTTTGCGTTGGCGGCCTGCGCTGGCACTTGCCGCTTCGGTGGCGGGTGTTGCCCTGCTCTCCGGAGCCGGGCCCGCCTGGGCTGATCAACCCGCGGCCCCGCAGACCCGCGTGGGTATCCCAGCAGTCGGCGCTGGCATGGTCGGCAGTCCGCCCCCACGGCCGGCCAGCCCACCCCCGCCGCCGGTCGGCACACCTAAGCCGCCGCCCGCGGACACGGAACCGCCGAGCCTCCCACGAGCCACGGCCGACCCGGCCGCGTCGGACGATCTCCGGCTCGACAGGACGCCGGCACCGCCACCGCCGCCACCCCTGGACGGGCTGCGGGCCGGGCCGCACAGCTCCCGCCAGCGAGCCGAGGCCGGCGTCGTCAACGCGGTCCTCGAGGTCGCCGCCGAGAACGCCGTACGCGTGGCCGACCGTTCGTCGGCGGGCAACGACGACGACGTCCTGCCGACCGAAACTGCGGTCGTGCCCAGCACAGACCCGTCGGTGCCCGGCACTGGCGGCGGTGGCGACGGCGGCACCGATCCGGGGGCCACAGGCATGGCGGTCGGCAGCGTCCTCCTGATCGGCGTCGGGCTGATGGCCGCCGGAGTCGCCTTGGTCGGTCTACGCAGCCGCCGCGACACAGCGGACCACAGCCACTAGACAACCGTCCGCGGCTCCGCATCGGGCTCAGCGTCGACGGTCGCAACACCGGTCGCGGCGTGCCGGACGGACCAGCCGCAAACCGGCCCGGCTGACATGTTCAGGTCGCCGAGCAGCACCTGTGGTGCCCCGAACGAACACCTCGACACCCGCTCCGCCGCCTGCCGATCAGCGGTTCGGCACGCGACATGGAGGAGAGCCGCAGCTTCCGCCGCGACCGCGGGGTCGGGCGCCATCCCGGCCCCTGCCGCGATATGGCTGCCCACCGCCCGCTAGGAAAGGCGTTCGCAGCTTGGCATCGGGTGTAGGACCACCTTGCCCGGCGCTCGTCTGGGTAGCTGCCACGTTGCCCAGGAGCCGTCCACTATCGCGTGGGCTGGGCGGTTTCCGCTCAGGCGGCCCAGGAAGTCGCGGGGGAGTGCTGCCGTGGGGCCGCCTGGCGCGATCATGAAGCCGATCCTCGTCCGGCCAGCCGGGCCAGAGACCGCCGACACCATGTCCGCGGCCGGGGCAACACCGCACAGACGCGCCCGGCCGATCCAGTGCAGCTCAGCCCTGTGGGTGGCGGCCGTTCGGGCGATCAGCGGGTACGCCGTGGTCATCCACCGCCCGACCGCTCCCGCGCACATCGGGCACGCGCGTTGGGCGGGATCGCGGGCGATGGCTCCCCACGCCGTCAGCAGGCGCGTCACCCGAGCGGTGGTCAGCTTGACCCCGAGGAGACCGCTGGCCAAGGCCGCGACAGTCCGGCGGGTCCATAGGTCGCCAGGAAGGGCCAGGTCGGTGGGCACATGGCCGCGGATGGCCTCGATCAGGGCGGCTTCCTGTGCGCGGGTCAGCGCGCGTGAGTGCGCGCGTGGGCCCGCAGCCAGCGCGCCGTCGCCGCCGATGCGTTCGCGGCGGCACCAGCTCACCGCCGCGGCGCGCGGGTCGAGAAGTGCCCCCATGACAGGTCAACGACCGTCGTGGGGGCTAGGTAGCGCAATGTAACCAAAGAATTACGCTAAGCGCCGATCTTGGTCAGGATCTGTTGGATGAACTCGAGCTCCGCGCGTTGGTTGTTGGCCATCGACTGGGCCAGCCACACGACGTCGGTCTCGTGGGTCTCGGCCAGCACGCCCTCGACCATGTGGATGCCGCCCAGGTGGTGCTGCTGCATCAACCGCAGGAACAAAAGATCGAAATCATGGCCGGTCGCGTTGCGCAGCTTGGTCATGTCAGCGGCGCTGGCCATGCCTGGCATCAGGCCGTTCTGCATCAGGCTGGCGCCGTCGGTCATCCAGCTCATCTGCGGCCGATGCCCGGTCGGGCCGAGGTGCCAGTCGCGCAGCCAGGTCTGCATCATGCCGATCTGGGCCTGCTGGGCCTGGGCGCTCTCGCCGGCCAGCAGGCGCAGGTCGGGCTGGGTGCTCTTGTCGAGCGCCAGCATGGACATCTCGACCGCCTGGGCGTGGTGCGAGGACATGTCGCGGGCGAACCCCGCCTCGACCGAGTCCTCGCCGGGGTGGTTCCGCGACTGGGCGAACCACCCCGCTCCGAAGGCGGCGATGACCACGAGCACGGCCGCGACGACGGCGGAGGTGACCAGCAAAGCCCTTCGGCGCGGCGGCGCCGAGACGGAGGAGACGGCTACCGCGGCGTCGTCATAGGTCGTGCTCATGGGTCACTGTCCTTGAGGCTGCTGCTGGAGCTCCCGGGGAGTCGTCCCGGTAGCGGTCACGCCGCCCGAGCAGCCGACGCCAGGCTCGAGGGTGGCGTTGAGCCGCAGCGCGCGGATGAACTCGTCGACCCGCTCGTCGCTGGCGTTGTCCACCTTGAGCTGGTAGCCCCAGGCCTGCAGCGAGATCGGCTTGTCGAGCCCCGGGAACGGGCTCATCATGGTGAACTCCTGGCCCCGCACCTTGGACGCGAGCGCGTCGACCTGGTCCTTGGGCAGGTCGGGCCGGTAGGTCACCCAGACGGCGCCGTGCTCGAGGCTGTGCACCGCGTTCTCGTTGGCGATCTGCGCGTCGTAGACGTCGCCCATGCAGTTCTGCCAGCTCACGTTGTGGTCACCGGCGACCGGCGGCGTCTGCGCGTACTGGATGGAACCGCTCTTGTGCGAACGGGTGTCGACCAGCTTGGGGTCGGACTTGCGGAAGTCGCTGATCCCCGAGATGCCCTCGGCCTTTTCCTTCCAGTCCTTCGGACCGACCGAGACGGCGTAGATGCCGTACCCGATGATCGCCGCGGCGATGACGCCGACGGCGGTGAAGAGCGCTATCGGGCCCCAGCTGCGGCCCTGGCTGACCTTGACCGGGGTGATCGGCTTGCGCGGCTTGCCCCCGCCACCCGGCCGGTTGCCCTTGCCACCTCCACCACCCGAGGGGCGGGCGCCGCGCGCGGCGGGCGGACGCCCCGCACCGGCTGTGGCCTTCTTGGCGGCGGGCGGCGCGGTCTGACGGCTCGAGTCGCCGGCCGGAGTGCTGATGCTCATGGTGCCTCGTCATCGTCGGTCGGTGATGGGGGGATGCATCATCGGGCGCACAGGGTCGCCACCGAGTGACAGAGTCTACCCCCGCTAGCATGGATCAGTGACTCCCGCCAAGCTCGCCGAGGTCGTGCTCGCCGCTGCCCACGCCGTCTTCACCGGCCGTGGCCTTGATCTGTCCGCCCTGCCCGAGAGCACGGCGGTCGAGCGACCCCGCAACCCCGAGCACGGCGACTACGCCTCCACGCTGGCACTTCAGCTCGCCAAGAAGACCGGCGTGCCGCCGCGCGAGCTCGCATCGGCGATCGCTGAGCAGCTCGGCCGCGCGTCGGGCATCAAATCGGTGGAGATCGCCGGCCCCGGCTTCCTCAACATCCGGCTCGACGCCGCCGCCGCCGGCCAGCTCGCCCGTGTGGTGGTCGAGGCAGGAGAGGCCTATGGGCACAGCGACCGCTTCGAGGGTCAAAAGGTCAACCTGGAGTTCGTCTCCGCCAACCCGACCGGCCCCGTCCACATCGGCGGCGTCCGCTGGGCCGCCGTCGGCGACGCACTGAGCCGGCTGCTGCGGGCCGCGGGCGCCGAGGTGACCACCGAGTACTACTTCAACGACGCCGGCTCGCAGATCGACCGGTTCGCCCGCTCGCTGCGCGCGGCCGCGAAGAACGAGCCGGCACCGGAAGACGGCTACCGGGGCGCCTACATCGCCGAGATCGCCGACGCGGTCGCCAAGGAGCACCCCGAGGCGCTCACCACCCCCGAAAAGGAAAGCCTGGAGACCTTCCGGGTGGCCGGCGTCAACATCATGTTCGACGAGATCAAGTCGTCGCTCGTCGACTTCGGTGTGCACTTCGACGTCTACTTCAACGAGAAGCAGCTTCACGACGAGGGTGAGCTCGAGCTGGCGCTGACCCGGCTGCGCGCCGAGGGCCACATCTTCGAGGCCGACGGCGCCGTCTGGCTGCGCACTACCGACTTCGGCGACGACAAGGACCGGGTGCTGCGCAAGTCCGACGGCGACTGGACCTACTTCGCCGGTGACTGCGCCTACTACCTCGACAAGCGGCAGCGCGGCTTCGATCGGGTCGTGATCATGCTCGGCGCCGACCACCACGGCTACATCGGCCGGATGAAGGCCATGTCGGCATGCTTCGGCGACGACCCCGACCGCAACCTCGAGATCCTCATCGGTCAGCTCGTCAACCTCGTCGAGAACGGCGAGGCGCTGCGCATGTCCAAGCGGGCCGGCACCACGCTGACACTGGAGGACCTGGTCGAGAAGATCGGCGTCGACGCCGCCCGCTACGCGCTGGCCCGCTACTCCATCGACTCGCCGATCGACATCGACGTCGACCTGTGGACCCGGTCCACGAGGGACAACCCCGTCTACTACGTGCAGTACGTGGCCGCGCGCACGGCGAGCGTGGGCCGCAACGCCGCCGAGGTCGGCCTGACCCGGGGCGCCGGCGCGGAGTTCCACCCCGAGCTGCTCGACCACGAGAAGGAGCTCGACCTGCTCAAGTCGCTCGGCGACTACCCCGCCGCTGTCACCGCCGCGGCTGAGCTGCGCGAGCCCCACCGGGTGGCGCGCTACCTGGAAGACCTGTCCGGTGCGTACCACCGGTTCTATGACAACTGCCGGATCCTGCCCCGCGGCGACGAGGAGATCACCGACACGCACCGCGCGCGTCTGTGGCTCAACGACGCCACCCGCACCGTGATCGCCAACGGTCTGGGGCTGCTCGGCGTCACCGCACCCGAACGGATGTAACAAGGAACATGAGGGCGCACGAAGCTGGCGCGCTGCACGGGGAGCTCGGCAATCGGGGTCCCGCCTGGCTGCGTACCCCCGACGACGTCAATGCCCTGGTGCCGCAGCTGTGGGCGCGCGGCGTGGCCCGCGACGACGACGGAGCCCTGACCGTCCGCGGTCTCAAGGTCCAAGACCTCCGCCAGGAGTACGGCACACCCGCGTACATCCTCGACGAGGACGACCTGCGGGCCCGTGCGCGCGAGTTCAAGGCGGCCTTCGACGGGCACGACGTCTACTACGCCGGCAAGGCTTTCCTCTGCCGGGCCGTGGTGCGCGCGATCGACGAGGAAGGCCTGTTCCTGGACGTCTGCAGCGGTGGCGAGCTCGCCACGGCGCTGTCGGCCGGCATGCCGCCCGAGCGGATCGGCTTCCACGGCAACAACAAGTCGGGGTCCGAACTAACCCGGGCTGTCGACGCCGGCGTCGGCCGGATCATCGTCGACTCGTTCGACGAGATCGACCGGCTCACGCGGATCGCCCGCGAGCGGAACGTCCGGCAACCCGTCCTCGTGCGGGTGACCGTCGGCGTCGAGGCACACACCCACGAGTTCATCGCCACCGCGCACGAGGACCAGAAGTTCGGCTTCTCGGTCGGCGGGGGAGCGGCGTTCAAGGCCGTCTGCAAGATCCTCGACGACGACGCGCTGGACCTGCGGGGGCTGCACTCGCACATCGGCTCGCAGATCTTCGACGCGAGCGGGTTCGAGGTCGCCGCCCGGCGGGTGCTGGCCCTGCAGGCCCAGATCCGCGACGCGCGGGGGGTCGAGCTTCCCGAGATCGACCTCGGTGGTGGGTTCGGCATCGCCTACACGACCCAGGACGATCCGGCGGCCCCGGCCGACCTGGCCGAGCGGATGCTCAAGATCGTCGACGACGAGTGCGAGGTGCGCGGCCTGGCCGTGCCGAAGCTCTCCGTCGAGCCCGGCCGGGCCATCGTGGGTCCCGCGATGTTCACGCTGTACGAGGTCGGCACCGTCAAGGACGTCGACGGCCTGCGCACGTACGTCAGCGTCGACGGCGGGATGAGCGACAACATCCGGACGGCCCTGTACGACGCGTCCTACTCGGCGACGGTGGCCGGCCGCGCGTCCACGGCCGACCCGATCCTTGCCCGGGTGGTGGGAAAACATTGTGAGTCCGGGGACATCGTTGTTAAGGATGAATTCCTGCCCGCTGACGTGCAGCCCGGAGATCTTCTCGCCGTGCCCGGAACAGGTGCCTACTGCCGGAGCATGGCGAGCAACTACAACCACGTGCCCCGGCCACCGGTGGTCGCCGTCCGCGGCGGCGAGGCACGGGTGATCGTCCGGCGGGAGACCGAAGACGACCTCCTGGCATTGGATGTGGGATGAGTAAGACTGTCCGCCTGGCTCTGCTCGGCTGCGGCACCGTCGGCACCGAGGTCGTGCGCCTGCTCCACGAGCAGGCCGCCGACCTGACCGCCCGGATCGGCGCACCGTTGGAGATCGTCGGCATCGCCGTGCGGCGGCCCGGGCGCGACCGCGGCGACCTGCCGGTCGACCCCAACCTGTTCACCACCGACGCGCTCGGCCTGGTCAAGCGCGAAGACGTCGACGTGGTGGTCGAGGTCGTCGGCGGCATCGAGCCCGCCCGCACCTGGCTGGTCGAGGCCCTGCGCGCCGGCAAGAGCGTGGTCACCGCCAACAAGGCCCTGCTCGCCGAGGACGGCGGCACGCTGCACGACGCGGCCACCGAGGGCGGCGCCGACCTCTACTACGAGGCGTCCGTGGCCGGCGCGATCCCGCTGCTGCGGCCCCTGCGCGAGTCGCTCCAGGGCGACACGATCAACCGGGTCACCGGCATCGTCAACGGCACCACCAACTTCATCCTCTCGGCGATGGACGCCACCGGCGCCGGCTTCGAGGAGGCGTTGGAGGAGGCGACCGCGCTGGGCTACGCCGAGGCCGACCCGACCGCCGACGTCGAGGGCTTCGACGCCGCGGCGAAGGCCTCGATCCTCGCGTCGCTCGCGTTCCACACCCGGGTCGGCGCGGCCGACGTCTACCGGGAGGGCATCACCGCCGTCTCGGCCCGCGACGTGGCCAGCGCCAAGCAGATGGGCTGCACGATCAAGCTGCTCTGCATCGCGACCCGGTCCGTCGACAGCACCGGGCAGGCCTCGGTCGCCGTGCGCGTGCACCCGGCGATGATCCCCACCAGCCACCCGCTGGCCAGCGTCGGCGACGCCTTCAACGCGGTGTTCGTCGAGGCAGAGGCGGCCGGCCAGCTCATGTTCTACGGCCGGGGAGCCGGCGGCGCCCCGACCGCGAGCGCGGTGCTCGGCGACATCGTGGCGGTGGCCCGCAACCACCTCGCGGGCACCCGGGCGGCCAGCGAGTCGTCGTACGCGGCCCTGCCGATCCGTCCCATGGGTGAGGCGGTCACCCGCTACCACGTGAGCCTCGACGTCGCCGACCGCGCCGGCGTGCTGGCCTCCGTGGCGGGCATCTTCGCCAAGCACGACGTCTCGATCGCGACGGTCCGCCAGTCCGGCCGGGGCGACGACGCGGTCCTGGTGATCGTCACCCACGGCGCCCCCGACGCGGCCCTGGCCGCGACCGTCGAGGAGCTCCGTGGGCTCGAGTTCGTCCGCGCGATCGCCAGCGTCCTGCGCGTCGAGGCCTAGGGCTCGACCAGCAGCCGGGCGTAGTTGGCCATCGAGCGCTGGTAGCGCGGCAGGTGCGGGGCGAGGGCCGCGACCGCGACCGAGACCGCCTCGCGCTCGCGCCCGACGTCGGTCAGCGCGAGCGCCAGCGTCGCGGCCACCGCGTCGTCCAGCTCATCGTGGCCGGCCTCCCGCTCCGCGGTCAGCAGCGCCACGCTCTCCCGCGCCCGGCCGATGTTGCGCAGCGAGCTGGACAGCTGGATGACCGCGCGGCGCCGCCGGATCCCGGTCAGGCCGATCTTCAGCGCCTCCTGGTAGAGCGGGACCGCCAGGTCGGAGTGTCCGGTCGAGTCCCACGCGCAGGCCCGCTCGAACGCGGCGACCGCGCTGCCGGCGGGCAGCTCGTCGGCGAGCGAGCCGATCAGGCGCACGAAGTCGTCCTCGGCGTAGCTGTCGATCGCGGCCCACGCCTCGGCCACTCGCTGTTCCCAGTCGGCGTTGATCTCGGTCATGACCTGCTCCATCTCGTTGTGCGGCTGTGCGCGCCCATCCTGGGAGGCGCGGTAGCCTCGGCACCAGTGATTCGGCGACCGCCGAATCACATACGGAGGAACCATCGCCGCCACCCTGCGGTTCAGCGCCGCTGACCTGCTGCGCTGCCGCTTCGCGATCTCGCCGGCGTTCGAGACGCTGTCGGCGATCCGGCTGACCCTGCCCGAAGAGTCGCCCGGGCAGCACCGGCCCTGGCTGGCGGCGGTCGCCGACCGGGTCGCCGGCCTCGACCTGCGGCCGATCACCATCCTGCAACCTCGGCGCGGCTACACCCCGGACTTCCTGGCTCCGCCGCCGATCGGAGCGTCCGTCAGCTTCGACGACGAGCTCGCCCGCATCGCGGCCACTCCGCCCGAGCAGGTCGCCACCGAGATCGCCCGGTCGCTGCACGACACACCGGGCGCGGCCGACAGTGACGTCGGCCGACTGCTGCGAGGGGACCCGCTCGACCTCCTCGTCGGGCTGATCCGCACCGCGTGGCAGGAGCTGGTCGAGCCGTTCTGGCCCCGGGTGCGGGCGCTGCTCGACGCCGACGTCGGCTTCCAAACCCGGCGGCTCGCCGAGGGCGGCCTGGACCGGCTCTTCGCGGAGCTGCATCCGGCCCTGCGCTGGCACGACAACACCCTGATCCGGGCGCGCGGCGACGACGACCATCGCGACCTGGCCGGCGCGGGCCTCGTGCTGCAGCCGAGCGTGTTCAAGTGGGACCAGGTGATCGTCGTGCTCGACCAACCGTGGCAGCCCACGGTGATCTACCCGGCCCGGGGCACGGGAGGCCTCTGGGAGACGCGGGCGGGCACGACCAACGCCGCGCTGGGCCGGCTCATCGGGCGTACCCGTGCCGCGCTGTTGATCGGACTGACCGAGCCCGCGGCCACGACCACGCTGGCCCACCGGCACGCACTGGCCCCGGCAACCGTCTCGGAGCATCTGACCGTGCTGCGCGACGCCGGGTTCGTCACCGGGGTGCGTCACCGGCACGAGATCCGCTATCGGCGCACCGCGTTGGGGACCGCCGCGGTCGACGTCCCGAGCGGTGGAAACACCCGGTAGCGCCGACGGAGATCACTTAGCGTGTGCCTACGCTAGCCGTGACACCTGCGACGAGGAGAAGGCCATGTGGCGGGGACTGATCGACGCCTACCGGGACCGGTTGCCGGTCACCGACGCCACCCCGGTCGTCACGTTGCACGAGGGCAACACGCCGCTGCTGCCGGCGCCGGTGCTCTCCGCGCGGCTCGGCGCCGAGGTCTACCTCAAGGTCGAGGGGGCCAACCCGACCGGCTCCTTCAAGGACCGCGGCATGACGGTGGCGGTCTCCCTGGCGGTCGAGGCCGGCAACAAGGCGATCATCTGCGCCTCCACGGGCAACACCAGTGCTTCCGCCGCCGCGTACGCCGCGCGGGCCGGGATCACCTGTGCGGTGCTCGTGCCGCAGGGCAAGATCGCGCTGGGCAAGCTGGCCCAGGCGCTGGTGCACGGCGCGCGGCTGCTCCAGGTCGCCGGCAACTTCGACGACTGCCTCGGGCTCGCCTCGAAGCTGGCGATCGACTACCCGGTCGCGCTGGTCAACTCGGTCAACATCAACCGGCTGCACGGGCAGAAGACGGCCGCCTTCGAGGTGGTCGAGGCGCTCGGCGACGCTCCGGACATCCACTGCCTGCCGGTCGGCAACGCGGGCAACATCGCCGCCTACTGGATGGGCTACCAGGAGGACGCGGCGGCCGGGCGGGCCACCCGTACCCCCAAGATGTTCGGTTTCCAGGCCTCCGGCGCGGCTCCGATCGTCACCGGCAGCGTGGTCCGTGAGCCGTCGACCATCGCGACCGCGATCCGGATCGGCAACCCTGCGAGCTGGACCAAGGCGGTCGACGCCCGCGACGAGTCCGGCGGGCTGATCAACGCGGTGACCGACCGCGAGATCCTGGCCGCGTACCGGTTGCTGGCCCGCGAGGTCGGTGTCTTCGTCGAGCTCGGCAGCGCGGCCAGCGTCGCCGGCCTGCTCCAGAGCGCCGAGGCCGGCCTCGTCCCGCGCGGCTCGACCGTCGTCTGCACCGTCACCGGGCACGGCCTCAAAGACCCCGAATGGGCCATTTCCACCGCACCTTCCCCCACTACCATCCGTAACGACGTGTTGGTGGCGGCCCGGGCATTGGACCTCGCGTAGGCGCCGTTCCCTCGCACCCCGCGCGGAAGGGTGACAACCGGCTACGCCAAAATCTTCCGCATGTCGCTACTCGCCCGGCTCAGTCTTGCCAACCGGGGCCTCGTCGCGCTGATCGCGGTGGTCATCACCCTGTTCGGCGTTTTCACCCTGCCCCAGCTCAAGCAGCAGCTCCTGCCCTCGCTGGAGTTCCCGGGCGCGTTCATCATCGCCAGCTACCCGGGCGCCTCGCCGGAGGTCGTCGAGCAGCAGGTCACCGAGCCGCTGGAGAACAGCATCCAGGGCATCGACGGCCTGTCGAAGGTCAACTCGTCGAGCCGTGAGGGTTCGGCGACGGTGCAGGTCGAGTACGAGTTCGGCACCGACCTGGACAGCGCCGTCAACCAGATGCAGACGGCGATCAACCGGATCCGCCCGCAGCTGCCCGACAACGTCGACCCGACGGTGTTCGCCGGCAGCACGGACGACCTGCCGGTGCTGGTGCTCGCCGCGACCGTCCGTGACGACGAGCGCGCGCTGGCCGACCGGCTGCGCACGCAGGTGGTGCCCGAGCTCGAGGGCGTCGACGGCGTGCGCACCGTCAACATCTCCGGCGCCCGCGAGCAGATCGTCAAGATCACGCCCAACCCGGCGAAGCTGGCGGCGGCCAAGGTGAGCCCGGTCGCGCTGGGCACGATCCTCCAGGCCAACGGCGTGACCGTCCCGGGCGGCTCGATCACCGACGCCGACAAGACGTACGCGGTGCAGACCGGCGGCCAGATCGACTCGCTGGACGCCCTCAAGGACCTCTACCTGCCGGCCACGCCTCCCGCGATGCCGGCCCGGCTGGGCGACGTCGCCGACGTCGTCGAGGACCTCGCCCCGGCCACCTCGTTCACCCGCACCAACGGCACCGCCAGCCTGGGCATCGAGATCTTCGGTACGCCCGACAGCAACGCCGTGGAGATCTCGCACGCCGTCCGCGACCAGCTCGGTGACCTCGGCACCGCGGTCAACTCCGAGCTGACCGTGATCTTCGACCAGGCGCCGTTCGTCGAGAAGTCGATCGACAGCCTGACCACCGAGGGCCTCCTCGGCCTCGTGATGGCCGTCGTCGTGATCCTGGTCTTCCTGCTCTCCGTGCGCTCCACGCTGGTCACCGCGGTCTCGATCCCGCTGTCCGTGCTGGTCGCGCTGATCGTGCTCTACCTGGGCGACTACTCGCTCAACCTGCTCACCCTCGGCGCGCTGACCATCGCGGTGGGCCGGGTGGTCGACGACTCGATCGTCGTCCTGGAGAACATCAAACGACATCTGGCGTACGGGGAGGCCAAGCGCACCGCGATCCTCACCGGTGTGCGCGAGGTGGCCGGTGCGGTGACCGCGTCGACGCTGACCACCGTCGCGGTGTTCGCGCCGATCGCCCTGGTCGGCGGCTTCGTCGGGCAACTCTTCGCGCCGTTCGCGATCACCGTCACCGTCGCGCTGCTGGCCTCGCTGCTGGTCTCGCTCACCGTGATCCCGGTGCTGGCGTACTGGTTCCTCCGCCCGGCCGGTGCCGGCGCCGACGACGAGAAGGTGCGCGCCGCCGCCGAGGCCAAGGAGCGCGACAACCCGCTCCAGAAGGCCTACGTGCCGGTGATCCGGTTCGCGACCGTGCGCCGCTGGACCACGGTCGGCATCGGCCTCGTGGTGCTGCTGGGCACGTTCGCGCTCGCCAGCCGGTTGGAGACCAACTTCCTCGACGACAGCGGCGGCAACACGCTGTCGGTGAGCCAGGAGCTGCCGCTCGGCAGCGGGCTGGCACAGACCGACCAGGCCGCCGCCCAGGTCGAGGCGATCCTGAAGCGCACCGACGGCGTCGAGTCCTACCAGGTCACCGCCGGCGGCTCCGGGCTGCCGTGGGAGGGCGCGGCCGGTGGCCGCACCGCCACCTACTCGCTGGCCTTGCGCGAGGGCGTCGAGTCCAAGGACGTCGAGGCGAAGCTGCGCGACGAGGTCGGCAAGCTCTCGAACGCCGGTGAGTTCACCTTCGGCAACAGCGGCAGCGCCCAGGCCGACCAGCTCGCGGTCGTGGTCCGCGCGTCCGACCAGGACGCCCTGGCGGCCGCGGCCGAGCAGGTGCAGGCGGCGATGGCCGGCACCGCCGGCGTGGTCGACGTGCAGAGCGGGCTCGCGGAGAGCTCCACCCGGTTCGACGTCGTCCTCAACCGCGCGTCGGGCGCCCGCTACGGGCTGACGGACGCGTCGGTCGGCCAGCTCGTCGCCGGTGCGATGCGTGGCGCACCGGCCGGCCAGATCACCGTCGACGGCGAGCGGGTCGACGTGGTGATCCAGACCGGCGCCGCACCGACGACCATCGACGAGCTCAAGGCACTGCCGGTCGGCCCGATCCGTCGGGGCGTCCCGGTGACCCTGGGCCAGGTGGCCACGGTGCAGTCGGTCGAGGGCCCGGTGGCCATCGACCGGATCGACGGCGAGCGCAGCGTCACCGTGACCGGCACGGCGACCGGGTCCAACCTGGGCAAGACGACGGCCGACCTCCGCAAGACGCTCGACGGGCTGAAGCTGACTGGCGGCGCGACGTGGGAGATCGGCGGCGTCAGCGCCGAGCAGGCCGACGCGTTCCAGCAGCTGCTGCTGGCCGTGCTCGCCGCGATCGCGATCGTCTTCGTGATCATGGTGGCCACCTTCCGCAGCCTGGTGCAGCCGCTGATCCTCCTGGTCTCGGTGCCGTTCGCGGCGACCGGTGCGATCGGCCTGCTGCTGCTGACCGGCACCCCGATGGGCGTGCCGGCCCTGATCGGCATGCTGATGCTGGTCGGCATCGTGGTCACCAACGCGATCGTGCTGATGGACCTGATCAACCAGTACCGCGACCAGGGCATGAGCGTGCGCGACGCGGTGATCGAGGGTGGCCGGCGCCGGCTGCGGCCGATCCTGATGACGGCGGTGGCGACGATCTTCGCCCTGCTGCCGATGGCGCTCGGCCTGACCGGCGAGGGCGGGTTCATCTCGCAGCCGCTCGCCGTGGTCGTGATCGGTGGCCTGATCTCCAGCACGCTGCTGACGCTGGTGCTGGTGCCGACGCTGTACACGATGGTCGAGGGCACCAAGGAGCGGAGGCGGCTGCGCAAGGCCGGCCCCGACCCCTCGTCCAACGGGCACGGGCCGAAGAACTTCGACGACGTGGCGCCGAACCAGGTCGCCACGCCGGCCGGCTCGCCGCTGCAGCGCACCGCCGACCCGGACCCGAGCCGGCCGTCGGCCGCGCTGTTCGAGGGCACCGACCAGTTCGAGGTGCTGCGGCTGCCCCGCAACCGGCCCCGCCCGCCGAGCGAGGACTGATCGAGAGCGGGCGTACGACTAACGTCTGGTCGTGCGTCCGCTCCTTTCACTCCTGTTCCGCTACCCGGACTTCCGCCGGCTCTTCGTCGCGGAGCTCGTGGTCTTCGGGTCCGACTGGTTCGTCATGGTGCCGCTGCTGGTGCTCCTTCCGGAGCTGACCGGCAGCGGCACCTGGGGCGCCTACGTGCTGGCCGCCGACACCGGGATCACCGCGCTCGTGCTGCCGTACGCCGGGACGATCGCCGACCGCCTGGACCGCAAGAAGGTCATGGTCACCGCCAACCTGGCGTGCCTCGGCGTGCTGCTGCTCCTGCTGTTCGTGCGCAGCGCCGGCACCGCCTGGTTGGCCATCGCCGTGGTCGGCGGCGTGGCGGTGGCGAAGGGCTTCTACTCGCCGGCCGCCTCGGCGTCGCTGCCCAATGTGGTCCCGCCGGAGCAGCTCGGCCTGGCCACCACGCTGGCGGGATCGGCGTGGGGCACGATGGCGGTCGTCGGCGCCTCGCTCGGCGGCATCCTGACCGCGGTGCTGAGCCCGTACGCCTGCTTCTGGATCGCCGCCGCCGCGCTCGTCGGCGCGGCGCTGCTGGGCAGCCGGATCCAGGTGCCGCTGCAGGTGCCGCGGGACACGGCGGAGCCGCCGGCGCGCGCGTTCGCGGCGATCGGCGAGGCGTTGCGCTACATCGGCGGCCGGCCGACGGTGCGGGCGCTGGTCACGGTGAAGTCCGCGGTCGGCCTCGGCAACGGGGTGCTGACCGTCTTTCCGCTGCTGGCCGCCGTCTACGGGGTCGGCCCGATCGGCGCCGGGCTGCTCTTCGCGCTGCGTGGGCTCGGTGCGCTGATCGGCCCGTTCGCCCTGCGGCCGCTGTTGACCCGGCGCGCCCTGCTGTTGCCGGGGCTCGCGCTGTCCATGTCGACGTACGGGCTCGCGTACCTCGGCGTCTCGGTCCTGACCTGGTTCCCGCTCGTGCTGGTGCTGGTCTTCCTGGCGCACTTCGCGGCCGGCAGCAACTGGACGATGTCCAACTACGCGCTCCAGACCGAGGTGCCGGACCGGCTGCGCGGCCGGGTGTTCGCGACCGACCTGATGCTGGCGACACTGTCGATCTCGATCAGCCAGCTCGGCGTGGCGGCGGTGGTCGACACCCTCGACGAGCGCGTCATCCTGGCCGGCTGCGGCACGGTGACGCTGGTGTACGCGGTGGGCTGGTGGCTGGCCACCCGGCGACTGTCGCTGACGAGCGCTCCTGCGGTATCGTAGTGATATCACTTTGATAGTGGAGCAGGGTTGACGGCATGGCCGAGCGCAAGAAGCTGCTGCTGCGGCTCGATCCACACGTCTACGACGCGCTGGCCCGGTGGGCGGCCGACGACCTGCGCAGCGTCAACGCCCAGATCGAGTACGCGTTGCGACAGGCGCTGCGCGCGGCCGGCCGCCCGATCCGGCCGGCGGTCGAGGCCGAGCCGGAGTTCCGATCCGTGGACGACTCCTGACCCGGGAATTGTTGTCGGTGGCTGGCTCTAGAGTGCGGGCATGGGTGTGACCTTCGTCGACGGCCCCGTGAAGGTGCGGGTGCCGGCGACCAGCGCCAATCTCGGGCCGGGCTTCGACGCGCTCGGCCTGGCCCTCGGCCTGCACGACGACGTCGCCGCCTGGGTCACCGACCGCGGCTGGCACGTCGACGTGGCCGGTGAGGGCGCCGGCGAGCTACCGAGCGGCGCCGACCATCTCGTCGCTCGCGCGATGGCGGCGACGTTCGAGCGGCTGGGCGGTCAGCCACCGGGTGTCGCGATCGAGGCCGTCAACCGCATCCCGCAGGCTCGCGGGCTGGGCTCGTCGTCGGCGGCGATCGTGGCCGGCGTGCAACTCGCCCGCGCGCTGGTCCGCGACGGCACCACGATCCTCGACGACGAGGGAGCGTTGGCGCTGGCGGCGGAGTTGGAGGGCCATCCCGACAACGTCGCGCCCTGCCTGCTCGGCGGCTTCGTCATCGCCTGGTCCGACGAGACGTCCGGTGGGTTCCGGGCGGTGCGGCTCGAGCCCGACGAGCGCGTCCGGCCGACGGTGTTCATCCCGACCGATCGGGGGCTGACCGCCGAGGCGCGGGCGGCGTTGCCGGCGACGGTGCCGCACCACGACGCCGCCTACACGGCCGGGCGGGCGGCGTTGCTGGTGCACGCGCTGACGGCCGCGCCCGACCTGCTCTTCGCGGCCACCGCCGACAAGCTCCACCAGGGCTATCGGGCGCCGGGCATGCCGGCGACCGCGGCGCTCGTCGATGAGCTGCGTGGTCGAGGCGTGGCCGCCGTGGTCAGTGGGGCCGGCCCGAGCGTGTTGGCGCTGACCAACCCGCCCGAAGACGACGATCTGGGAATAGGTTGGCGCGTCGCGCCGTTGGCTGTAGACATAGCCGGCGCCAGGATTGGTTCAGGTAGACTCGGACACGCCGAGCGGGCCCCTGTTGCCGCAGGTCGGAAGAGTTGATTACGCTCTAGACCTAGCACAGCCGCGAAGCGTGCGATCTGCGGGGCGGCGCATCCCCGAAGCTATCGACGGTCGATCCGTCAATTTCCTGCCTCGGCTTACGCCGCACCACCTGAGCCCGCGATGAGTTGGCGTGCGAAACCCCGTGACGCGTCAAGCGAGGCGGGTGCACCGAGGCCGCCCGGCCACCTGATCTACCCAACCTGGGCAGCCCCGGCCTATCGAGGGAAGGAATCCATTGAGCGACACCACCGACGTGACGTCGGATGTCACCAACGTCGCTGACGACGCCACGACCACCGGCACCCGACGCCGGCGGGGCAGCGGTCTGTCCGCAATGCTCCTGCCGGAGCTGCAGAGCCTGGCCGCGTCCCTCGGCATTTCCGGCACCGCCCGGATGCGCAAGGGCGAGCTGATCACCGCGATCTCCGAGCGCCAGAACGGCGCCGCTGCCGGCAGCACGCCGCGACCGCGGGCCGAGTCCGAGGCCAAGGCGGCGGAGACGGCTCCGGCCGGTTCGGCCCCCTCCGGTGCTCCGTCCGGCTCCGCGTCCGCACCGGCTTCGGCGGGTGTGGCCGCCGCGCCAGCCTCCGCGGGCACCGCCGTCGCGACCATCGAGGCGCCCGCCGCCACCGTGGCCGCCGAGGGCGGTCAGCGGTCCCGGCGCACCCGTGCCACCGCGTCCGCCTCGACGTCCGCCCCGGCCGAGCCGAAGGTCGACGGCGAGGAGCGCGACGACTCGCGGGGCGACCGTGACTCGCGGGGCGAGCGGGACACCCGTGACCGCGGTGACCGTCACGAGCGTGGCGAGCGCACCGACGAGCGGTCCAGCCGCAACGACCGCGGTGACCGCAACGACCGGGGCGACCGCAACGAGCGCGGCCAGCGCGACGGCCGCCGGGGCGATGGCCACGGTGACGGCCGCCGCGACGGCCAGCGTGACAACCAGCCCGCCGGCCAGCGCGACGGCGGCCGTGACCTCGACGGTGACGGCGACGACGACGGCGAGGGCGGCGGCCGGCGCAGTCGGCGCAGCCGGTTCCGCGACCGGCGGCGGGGCCGTGGCGAGCGGGCCGAGGGCGACGACCGCTCGGGTGCCCGCGAGGGCGGCGGCCGTGAGGGCCGCGACCCGCAGGTCAGCGACGACGACGTGCTCGTGCCCGTCGCCGGCATCGTCGACGTGCTCGACAACTACGCGTTCGTCCGCACCACGGGCTACCTGTCCGGCCCCAACGACGTCTACGTCTCCATGTCCCAGGTCAAGAAATACGGCCTGCGGCGCGGCGACGCCGTCACCGGTGCCGTCCGCCAGGCCCGCGAGGGCGAGCAGCGGCGCGACAAGTACAACCCGCTGGTCCGGCTCGACACGGTCAACGGCATGGACCCGGAGGAGGCCAAGCGGCGCCCCGAGTTCTACAAGCTGACCCCGCTCTACCCGCAGGAGCGCCTGCGGCTGGAGACCGAGCCGCACATCCTGACCACCCGGGTCATCGACCTGATCATGCCGATCGGCAAGGGGCAGCGCGCGCTGATCGTGTCGCCTCCCAAGGCCGGCAAGACGATGATCCAGCAGGCGATCGCCAACGCGATCACCCGCAACCACCCTGAGGTGCACCTCATGGTCGTGCTCATCGACGAGCGCCCCGAAGAGGTCACCGACATGCAGCGCTCGGTCAAGGGCGAGGTCATCTCGTCCACGTTCGACCGTCCGCCGCAGGACCACACCACGGTCGCCGAGCTCGCCATCGAGCGGGCCAAGCGGCTGGTCGAGCTCGGCCATGACGTGGTCGTGCTGCTCGACTCGATCACCCGCCTCGGCCGTGCCTACAACCTGGCGGCCCCGGCGAGCGGCCGGATCCTCTCCGGCGGCATCGACTCGACGGCGCTCTACCCGCCGAAGCGCTTCCTCGGCGCGGCCCGCAACATCGAGAACGGCGGGTCGCTGACCATCATCGCCAACGCGCTGGTGGAGACCGGTTCCATGATGGACACGGTCATCTTCGAGGAGTTCAAGGGCACCGGCAACGCCGAGCTCAAGCTGGACCGGAAGATCGCCGACAAGCGGGTGTTCCCCGCTATCGACATCCACCCGTCCAGCACGCGTAAGGAAGAGATCCTGCTCGCGCCGGAGGAGCTGGCGATCACGCACAAGCTCCGCAAGGTGCTGCACTCGCTCGAGTCGCAGGCCGCGCTGGATCTCCTGCTCGACCGGCTCAAGCAGAGCCGCACCAACATCGAGTTCCTGCGCCAGATCGCCAAGTCGACACCGGGAGAGTGAACCCGGGTCGCGTCCGCGGCTTGAAACCGGCCCCTACCTTGCCCAGGTAGGGGCCGGTTTCATGTTTTGCCAGCCCAGTGGGTGTCTCGCGTGCGGACCAACCGATCGCACAAAGTGTCCGATCGAGGCATGACCCCAGGTGAAACTCTCCTCACACTGCGCACCGGGAGCTGCCCCCCGACTGCGGCGGCACCATCGTGCGCGCGTGCTGTGAATACGTCATCAATCTGGGAGGCGCGATGACGACACCTGGGTACCGTGACGTGCCCCCGCGGTCGTGGGATCCGGACGCCCCGGTCGACTTCGCCGAGGCCGAAGACTTCCTGCGGATGTGCTACCGCGACAACAGCAAGCTGGGCTCGGTGGAGCCTCGGCTCGCTGTCGTTCGTGCTCAGATCGCCGCGACCGGCACGTACGTGCACACGCCGGACGAGCTCGCCTACGGCGCCCGGGTCGCGTGGCGCAACTCCAGCCGCTGCATCGGCCGCCTCTACTGGCGCAGCCTGGTGGTGCTCGACCGGCGCCGCGCGCGTACGCCCGAGGAGATCTTCGCCCTGGTCGTGCGGCACCTGTGCATGGCCGGCGGCACCGCGGCGGCCAACCGCGAGCCGGGCGCCATCCGTCCGGTGATCTCGGTGTTCCCGCAGGCGCAGCCGGGTCGGCCGTACGCCCGCATCTGGAACGAGCAGCTCATCCGCTACGCGGGCTACCGCGACGTCAACGGTGGCGTGACCGGCGACCCGCGGGTGGTCCGCTTCACCGAGTCGATGCGCGACCTGGGCTGGCGCGGCAAAGGCGACGCCTTCGACGTGCTACCGGTCGCGATCGAGACCCCGGCGCACGGAGTACGCCTCTTCGAGCTGCCCGAGCGCGCGGTGCTCGAGGTGCCCCTGGCCCACCCGGAGTTCGGCTGGTTCGCGGAGCTCGGGCTGCGCTGGCACGCGGTCCCGGCGATCTCCAACATGCGCCTGACCATCGGCGGCGTGCACTACCCGCTGGCGCCGTTCAACGGCTGGTACATGGGCACCGAGATCGGCGCCCGCAACCTGGCCGACCCGGACCGCTACAACATGGTGCCGGTCGTGGCCCGCCTGATGGGCCTGGACACCTCGAAGCCCGGCACCCTCTGGCGCGACCGCGCCCTGGTCGAGCTCAACCGCGCGGTCCTCTGGTCCTTCGAACGCGCCGGCGTGAAGATCACCGATCACCACACCGAGTCGGACCGCTTCCTGGCCCACATCCGCAACGAGGCCAAAGCGGGGCGCGAGGTGCCGGCCGACTGGAGCTGGATCGTCCCACCGATGTCCGGCGGCGCGACCGGGGTCTTCCACCGCTACTACCACGAGGCCGACGAACGCCCGAACTTCTACCTGGACCCGGAAGCCCGCGCCCTGGCCACCCACGGCCACCGAGCCCAAACCGCGACCCCGGAGCCCACCGCCCCGGCCCAGGTCCGCCGGCAGCCGGCGGCCAGCCCGACTTCAGCGGCCGCGGAGAGCCCGACCCTGACCGACCCGACCGCGCCGCGCCGCATCCCGGCCCAGCCCATCCCACCGGCGGCACCCTCCCGGGTGGCCCCGTCGCCAACCCTCCGCCCCGCCTGCCCGGTCCGGCACTGAGGTCGGCCACCGCGGACCTGGCAAGCTGAGCGCAGCGGAGCGATCCCTCGCGGGAGGAACGATCCGGACCACCCGCGAACCCGAGTCATGATCCTGCTATTGGCTCAGAAGTCGCCTTCGGCGACCTGGAAGACGGTCAGTCCTAGTTCCCGCCACATCTTCACGACATGTTGTCGGTCGTCGAAGACGCCGATCACGCGGTAGCCGGCGGCGATCTCGCTCTGGAAGATGTCGCGTTTGACGAGCGCGTCGCGGCGCGTGTCGCCGTAGGCGCGCATGTGCAGGGCCAGGTACGGGACGCCGACGTTCGCGGCGAGCCAGCGCTCCGTGTCGAAGCGGGCGCTCTCCTCGCGGCCTGTGCAGTAGATCACTCCGTAGCCCGCCGCGTGCATGGCGCGCACGGCCGCGATCACCGCGTGGTTGGGCTCGTCCTCGGCGACCAGGTGCAGATCCAGGTGATGGCGGTCGCCGAGCAGCGCGACCGTGCCGTCGATGTCGACCAGGACGATCTCGGGGGCGTCCGCGGGCGGCTCGTAGCGGTCCGTCGGCGGTGCGGCGGCCACCGTCGGCACGGGCAGCGGCAGGGTGCGCCCGGCCAGGTAGCGCTGGTGCATCGAGCGGATCGCCGCCTCGCCGACCTGCTCGTCCTTGGGGCGGGTGGCGTCGCGCCGGACGCATTCGTCGACGGGCACGTCGGTGAAGTCCCGCACCTCGAAGGTGGCGCCGTGGCGGGCGGCCAGCCCCGCCCAGTCGCGGGCCAGCCGCGGGATCAGGTTGGTGTCGTCGACGCAGACGTCGATGCCGGCCTGGAGCAGACTGTCGACGAGGGTGTACGAGGCGATCGACACCTGGCGCTCCGCGCGGTCGGTGAGCAGGGGCTCGCCGTGCAGCATCCGGCGCAGGTCGTCGCGGTTGACCCGGACCACCCAGGGCTGGAGGCTCCGGGCGAAGGTGGTCTTGCCGGACGCGGGCAGGCCGCGGGTAATGATCAACCTGGGCGCACGGTGCGGCATGGTGTCAATCATGGCCCACGGGAATGCGTGCCCCGGGGGCCGCGTTACACGGGGCGGACCAGCGCATGGCAGACTGGTCAATCGGCCAAGGTTCCGGTTCCCGTCTCGCATCCCACGGACGACCCGGCGACCATCGATTGAGAGGACCGAGGCGTGAAGCCTGACATCCACCCGCAGTACGTGACCACCGAGGTCACCTGTTCCTGCGGCAACACCTTCAGCACCCGCAGCACGGCGAAGAGCGGTCAGATCCACGTCGAGACCTGCAGCGCCTGCCACCCGTTCTACACCGGCAAGCAGCGCGTTCTCGACACCGCCGGCCGCGTGGCCAAGTTCCAGCAGAAGTACGCCAAGGTCCAGGCCGCCAAGAAGAAGTAGCGACGCCGACGGCGCCCCCTCGCGATCAAGCGGGGCGGGCGCCGTCGTCTGTTCGCCAACCGTTTCGGCCAGATCTGAGGGGCACAGATGAGCGTGGATCGACTCGCGGGGTTGCTCGACGAGTACGGAGAGCTGGAGAAGCGGCTCGCCGACCCGGCGATTCACGCCGACCAGAACACGGCGCGGCGGGTCGGTCGCCGGTTCGCCGAGCTGGCTCCAATCCGCAAGGCCAACGACGAGCTCGAGCAGGCGCGGGCCGACCTGACCGCCGCGCGGGAGCTGGCCGCCGAGGACCCGTCGTTCGGCGGTGAGGTGGACGCGATCGCGGCCACCCTGCCGGCGCTGGAGGAGCGGCTCGCCGAGCTGCTCATGCCGCGCGACCCGCACGACGCCAAGGACGTGATCGTCGAGATCAAGGCCGGCGAGGGCGGCGAGGAGTCGGCGCTGTTCGCCGGCGACCTGCTGCGGATGTACTCCCGCTACGCGGAGCGGCACGGCTGGGTCACCGAGGTGATCGACGCGCAGGACTCCGACCTCGGCGGCGTCAAGGACGTCTCGCTCGCGGTCAAGACCAAGGGTGTGCCCGAGGGCGGCAACGGCGTCTGGTCGCGGCTCAAGTGGGAGGGCGGCGTCCACCGGGTGCAGCGGGTGCCGGTCACCGAGTCGCAGGGGCGGATCCACACCTCGGCCGCCGGCGTGCTGGTGCTCCCCGAGGCCGAGGACGTCGACGTGTCGATCGACCCTGGCGACATCCGGGTCGACGTGTTCCGCTCGTCCGGTCCCGGCGGGCAGTCGGTCAACACCACGGACTCGGCGGTACGCATCACCCACCTGCCCACGGGCATCGTGGTGAGCTGCCAGAACGAGAAGAGCCAGCTGCAGAACCGGGAGCAGGCGATGCGGATCCTGCGCGCCCGGCTGCTGGCCGCGGCCCAGGAAGAGGCCAACGCCGCCGCCTCCGACGCCCGCAAGGCGCAGGTGCGCACCGTCGACCGCTCCGAGCGGATCCGCACCTACAACTTCCCGCAGAACCGGATCAGCGACCACCGGATCGGCTACACCGCGTACAACCTGGACCTGGTGCTGGCCGGTGACCTCGACGGCGTGCTGGACGCGCTGACCGAGGCCGACCGCGCCGCCCGGCTCGCGGGGGAGACCGAGCTATCCCGGCAGTGACCGGGCGAGCCGGTCGACACGGCGCAGCGCGTCCGGGATCCGGTGTGCGCCGGCCATCGCGCTGACGAGGGCGGCGGCCTCGTCGACCTTCATGCCGGCCGCGGTCACGTAAAGCGGCCGGTCGCCGCTGCCCCTGATGACCGGGACGGCGTGCGTCGCCGATCGGAACGCGGTCTTCGCGACACCCACCACCGGCCGGTTCGTCTCCTCGTGGACCCGCGCGCCGAGCCCGGGGCGCCCGTCGGGGTCGAGGTCGACGTAGCCGTCCACCACCAGCACGTCGATCGGCGCCGTCGTGGCCAGCACCGCGCGGATCGCCGGCAGTTCGCGTTCGAAGAAGAAGCCCGGCCGGTACGCCGGCACGGTGTCGACGTCGGCGGTCAGCTCCTCGATGAGCGTGGCGAAGCGTGGCTCCGTGGCGACGACGAGCGCGGCGCGGGCGCCACCCTCGTCCGGATAGTGCGCGTCGACCGCGCCGTATCGGGTCATCCCTTGGTGCGGTGCGCAAGACCGACCAGGGCCGTGCGCACGGTCTCCTTGGTGCGGTCGTAGGTGAAGCCCGCGTCGTGCAGCACCCGCCCCGCCGCGGTGTCGGGCATGCGCAGCAGGCCGAGCAGGATGTGCTCGGTGCCGACGTAGTTGTGGCCCAGGTCCAGCGCGCTCTGCGTCGTCTCCTCGAGCAGTTGCTTGGCCTCGGGGGAGAACGGCACGTGCTCGCGGACCGTGCCGGTCGGGTCGGGCAGCGCGGAGGTGACGGTCTCGGCCAGCGCGGCGGGGTCGGCGCCGAGCGCCACGACGAGCTTGGCGGCCAGGGCCTCGGTCGCGCCGAGCAGCGCCACCAGCACGTGCTCCGGCTCGACCGACGGGTTGTGGCGCTCCCTTGCCAGCGCCTGCCCGGCGCTGACGACCTCGGCCGCCCGGGTCGTGAAGCGCGAGAACCGGCCCGTGCCGCGCTGCTGCGCGGCCTGCTTCGAGACGCCCATGGCGTCGCCGATCTGGCTCCAGGACGCGCCGGTCTGCCGGGCCGCCCGGATGAAGTGGTCGATGAGCTGGTCGCCGAGGTCACCGAGGGCACGCGCGCGGGAGCGGGCCTCGCCGACGCGGGTAACGGGGTCGGCGTCGGGCAGATCGCGCTCGAGCTGGGCGATGAGGTCGTCGACAGAGATGCCGAAGGGTGCCATGCCGTCAAGTCTGGGTTGACGGTAGCTTCTCGTCAAGGCCGAGTTGACGCGCAATTCTGTCACCTTTGTACCTTTATGTAGTTAATCTGACGGGTGTGAAGGGGTTTCGGCTCGCTGTTGCCGCTGCCGTCTTGCCGCTGGGGCTCCTGGTCGCCCTTCCGGGGATCGCGCTGCCGGCACCGGCCGTCCCGCCTATGCCAGCCGCGCAAGCGGCGCCGGCACGGGCCGTGCCGGCTGCGTCAGGGCTGCCGGCAAGGGCCGTGCCGCGTGCGTCGGCGCTGCTGGTGGCGCCGGCTCCGACGAGGACCGCGCCGGCAGTGCCGGGCTCAAGGCCGTCGCCGGCTTCGACGGTGACCGGAGGCCCTGCCGCCCCGAGCAAGCCGCGGCCGCTTACGCCGATTCCGACCACCGTGGACGTGGCCGTGACCGGCAAGGTCTCGCCCGCCACGGTCCGGACCGGTCAGGACGCCACCCTGACCTTCACGGCCCGCAACGAGGGCATCCTGCCCGCCGGCGACGTGCGGGTGGCCGTGCCGCTGCCGGCCCAGGTGACGGCGACCAAGCCAGCCGCCAGCCAGGGCACGTTCGACGGTCTGGTCTGGACCGTCGGCGCGCTTCCGGTGCGCCGGGCCGCGACCCTGACGTTGCTGGTGCGAGCCGGCACGCCGGTCGCCGTGACCGCGACCGCGGCCCTGCTCGGCTCGACCCCCGACGACGGCGACACCCGCGACGACCTGGGCACCGCCGCGCTGCGCGTCGCCGCGCCGGCCGGCACCCGGGTGCCCCGCGCCGACCTGGTGCTCAACGCCCGGGTCGCACCGGAGCTGGCCGGCCCGGGCGACCCGGTGACCTGGGCCGTGACGGTCGCCAACAAAGGCCCTGACCCGGCGACCGCCGTGGAGGTGGCTGATCCGGTGCTCACCGGCACCTTCCTCGCGTCATCCGTATCCGCCGGCCAGGTGGTCGGGATGCCGGTCCGCACCGGCGAGCCCGGCACCGCCGCCCGCTGGCGCGTCGGCACGTTGGCGCCCGGCGCCAGTGCGACGTGGGCGGTCCGGGCACTCGCGACGGTGACCACCCGCGGCGACGCGGCCGTGCTGGTCACGCAGAGCGGTGCCGACGACCCGGTCGGCGGCGACACCGTCGCCCGGGCGCTGCCCAAGGTGAGCGCCGCGGACCTCGCCCTCACCCGGGACGTCAGCAACCTCACCCCGAGCTTCGGGCAGGAGGTCACGGTCACCGTGACCGCCAGCAACGCCGGACCGGACCTGGCCCGCGGCGTGACCGTGAGCAACCCGTTCGGCGACGACCTCGTCTTCGTGTCCGCCTCGATGGAGGTGGGTGACTACGACGACGGCCGTTGGGCGATCGGTGACCTGGCGGCCGGTGCCACGGCGACGCTGACCCTGCGGGCAAGGGTGGCGGTGGAAGGGCTGATCAGCAGCCGGGCGACCGTGGAGGGGAAGCCGGGCGACCCGGACGGCGCGAACAACCTCGTCGAGACCGTGCTGGCCGCCGGCAGCGACACGCCGCCGCACGCGCCGGTCTTCCGGACGGGCTTCCCACTGCCGTACACGCAGATCCGACTCTCCACGATGGAGGCGACGGTGGTCGGCGGCCTGATGATGCTGTTCGGCCTGATCCTGCTCTTATACGTCAGGACGCGGCTCGCGGACGGCGCTTGGACCGCAGCATCTCCCGGTCAGCGATCTCGAAGGCCTGACCGAGCGCGTCGCGCAGCGCCGGGCCGGATCCGTTGACCTCGGCGAAACCGACGCTCACACCGACCGGCGTGCCCGGGACCAGCGCGTGCCAGTCTTCGGCGGCCACCGCCACGGCGATCCGGCGGGCCACGTCGGTCGCCTCGGCCATGCCGGCGCCCGGGAGGACCACGACGAACTCGTCGCCGCCGTAGCGGGCCACGAAGTCGCCGCGCCGCATCACCCGGTGGATCACGCCGGCGATCCGTTGCAGCACCAGGTCGCCCGAGTGGTGGCCGTGCTCGGTGTTGACCGCCTTGAAGCCGTCGAGGTCGCAGACGCCGATCACGGCCCGCTCGCCCCGGGCGACCATGGCGGCCACATAGCGCTCGAGCTGGCGGCGGTTGGGCAGGCCGGTGAGCGGGTCCGTGAGTGCCTCGCCGGCATATTGCGCGGCGGTGCGGCGCAGCTCCTCGCGCTCGATCTGGGCCGCGATGCCGTCGACGTAGACGGTCTGGAGCCGGTCGCTGCGCTGGGCGGCCAGCCGGAACGCGTGCCGGTCGGCGCGGTGGGCGGCGGCGTGGTCGCCGGCCGCCGCGAAGGTCAGGCTGCGTAGTCGCTCGGGCTCGGCCGCGCCCAGGGTCTGCGGGGAGATGCTGATCGTGCCGAGCCGGGCCAGTGCCTCGATCGGTCGGCCGGCCGCGATCGCGACGCAGACGTCGCCGAGCTGGCGCAGGTCGCGCGCGCGGGCACCGTCGCCGCCGGCGGCCAGCAGGGCGCCCACGTCAACCCGGTCGTCGATCTCCTCGCCGAGGGCACCCCGGCGGGCGGCGGCGTAGCCGTAGGCGGTCACCGTGGACGGTCGCAACCGGACACCGCCGTCGGCGTCGAGGAACCGGCACAGGTCGACGCCGATGTCGCGGAGCACCCGCAGGCAGCCGTCGGAGTCGCCGGAGTGGTCGAGCGCGACCGCGTTGCGCAGCCGGATGCCGGGCGCCGCGAACAGCTCCTCGGGCAGCCCGGCCGCCGTGCCCAGCTGCCGGGCCCGCTCGATCGCGCCCAGCGCGTAGCCGTGGAAGCTCAGGTAGGAGTAGGCCATCGCCAGGTCGTGCCAGCCCCAGGCGGTGTCGCCGTCCGGGTCCTGCACGCGGCCCAGGTAGCTGGCGCTCTGCACGAAGTGGGTGACGCAGCGGTCGAGCGCGCCCTGGTGGTGGGCGGCGAGCGCGGCGAGGGCGTGGGCGTGGCCGAGGATGTACGGGTCGCCGACCTCGCGGGCGCACTCGAGCGCCTGGTCGACCGCGGCCGCGTACTCGGCGGTGCGGGCGAGGTTGAGCACCGCGGACAGCCGCTGGACCAGCGCGTCCGCCCGGGCCTGTGGCTCGTTGGTGGTCTCGAGCACCTGGTCCAGCACCAGGCAGGCGTCGGCCGATCGGCTCCGCATCATCAGTGCGCGAGCCTGCCGCAGCGCGTCAACCTGGTCGGGGACCCGGTCGAGCCAACCCACCGAGTGACCCCCTTCTGCAACCTTCGTGTGGTCGAGCGTCAATGATTATCGCGTGACGGGCCGCAGACAACAGCCGACCGAAGGGACGACCATCCGCGTCGCACCAATGATCGCCGATGCCACCGGAAGATTGGTATCCGCGGGGGTCGAATCCCCGCGAAACGACGCTGAGCTGTTGGCGGCCTTCGTTCTCGGCGTGTCGCGCGGTCGGCTGCCGCTTGTCGACCGGTTCTCCGCCGAGCAGGCCGACACGTACCGCCGGCTGGTCGAAAGACGGGCCGATCGGGAACCCCTGCAATACCTCATGGGTACGGCGGCCTTCCGCTACCTCGAGCTCGCGGTCGGCCCGGGCGCCTTCGTGCCCCGGCCGGAGACCGAGATCCTCGCTGGCTGGGGGATCGACGTGGCCCGCGCACTGACAACCCCCGTGGTGGTCGATCTCTGCGCCGGACCCGGCCCGATCGCGCTGTCGGTGGCGACCGAGGTGCCGACCGCCACCGTGTACGCCGTGGAGAAGTCACCGGCCGCCCTGGACTGGCTGCGCCGCAACGCCGCCGACCTGGCACCGGACACCCACGTGGTCGCCGGGGACGTGGCAGACGCGGACCTGCTGCGAGACCTGCACGGTCGGGTCGACGTGCTGCTCAGCAACCCGCCGTACGTGCCGGCCGGCACCCCGGTGCCTCCCGAGGTGGAGCGGTACGACCCCGCGACCGCCGTGTTCGGCGGCCAGGACGGGCTCGACGTGGTCCGCCCCGTGATCGCCCGCGCGGCCGAACTCCTCCGCCCGGGCGGAGCGCTGGCGATCGAGCACGACGAGGAGCATGCCGAGGCCCTGCCGGAGCTGCTGCGTGCTGACGGCCGGTTTGACCGAATTGAGCCACACGCTGATCTCACCGCCCGTCCTCGATTCACCACTGCCCGACGAACCGGGGCCACGTCGTCGTGGCAGACTGGCTCCTCGTGATGCTCTATGACTGCCGGTCGATCGCCGACCGTGACAAGGGGATCGCCGCGGCGATCGAGGCGGTCAAGTCCGGCGAGCTGGTGGTGCTCCCGACCGACACGGTCTACGGGCTGGGCGCCGACGCGTTCACGCCGCACGCCGTGTCGCAGTTGCAGACCACCAAGGGCCGGGACCGCAGCATGGCCCCGCCGGTGTTCGTCGGCTCCCGCCACACCCTCGACGGCCTGGTCTTCTCGCTGCCGCAGGCGGCCCGCGACCTGGTCGAGGCGTTCTGGCCCGGCCCACTGACGATCATCATCGAGCACTCGCCGACCCTCCAGTGGGACCTGGGTGAGACGGGCGGGCAGATCGCCGTCCGGATGCCGCTGCACCCCGTGGCGCTCGAGGTGCTGCGCGAGACCGGCCCGATGGCGGTGCTCGCCGCCAACAAGGCCGGCCTGCCCGCGCCGACCACAGCGGAGGAGGCCCGCGAGCAGCTCGACTACGCGGTCCGGGTCTATCTCGAGGCCGGCCCCAGCGCCGACCCGGTGCCGAGCGCGATGGTCGACGTGACCGGCGACGTGCCCCGCCTGCTGCGCGCCGGCGGCATCCCCATCGAGAAGCTGCAGGACGTCGTGCCCGGCCTGGCCGGCCCGGGGATGTGACCGTGCCGCCGTTCACCGTCCTGCACGTCTGCATGGGCAACATCTGCCGGTCGCCGATGGCCGAGCGCCTGCTCGCGCTCGCCGTCCAGCAGCGGCTGGCGCGGGTGCCGGCGAGCCCCGGCGCGGACGGGTTGGTGCTCAGCCACAGCGCCGGCACCGGCGGCTGGCACGACGGCGAGGAGATGAACCCGCCGGCGGCCCGCCAGGTGCGCGCCCGCGGCGGCGACCCGACCGGCTTCGCCGCCCGCAAGCTGCTCTCCGAGCACATCGACGCGGCCGACCTGGTGCTGACCGCGACCGCGGACCAGCAGGAGTACGTGGTCGCCCTGCGCGCAGACGCCGCCGGGCGCACGTTCGTGCTCGGCGAGTTCGGCCGCCTGCTGCCCGCGGTCGACCCCGCGGCGCTGCCGGACGGCGGGCTGACCCCCGACGGCGTGTACGCGCGCGGCGTGGCGCTGGTCGAGGCGGTCGACGCCGCCCGCCGGGGCGCCGCCGCACTGCCCGCCGACGACCTCGACGACCCGTGGGGGCGCGGCGACCAGACGTTCAGCCGGGTGGCCGACGAGATCGAGGAGACCATCGTCCCGCTCGCTCGCCTGCTCATTCCGTCCTGAGGGGACTCACATGGTCAACGCCCGTTGGCTGGCGCCGGGCTCGGCGTCCGGGCTGCTGCGGCTCTCCGACGCCGAGGACGTCGCGGCCGTGCTCACCGGTGGCGGCCTCGCCGTGCTGCCCACCGAGACCGGCTACATGCTGGCCGCCGCCGCGACGATCGAGTCGGCCGTGCTCCAGGTGTTCCGGGCCAAGCAGCGCGACCTCGCCCACCCGATGCACATCGCCTGCGCGTCGCTCGAGATGGCGGCCCACTTCGCGGTGCTCACGCCCGACGCCCGCAAGGTGATCGGCGCCTTCACGCCCGGCCCGCTGACGGTGGTGGTCGAGCAGACCAGCGAGCTCCCTGACCGGCTGGTGACCCACGAGGGCACGGTCGGCATCCGGGTGCCGGACCACCCGGCCACGCTGCAGGTGATCGCCGCCGCCGGCGTGCCGGTCACCGCCACGAGCCTCAACCCCTCCGGCGCCGAGTCCCGCCCGGTCGACGCCGACGTGCTGGCCGAGCTCGAATGGTCGACCGGTCAGGAGGTGCCGGTGGTCGTCGACCACGGCTCGATCCGGCACACCCTCGCCTCGACGCTCGTGACGCTCACCGGTCCGGACGGTCCGCGGGTGCTCCGTGAAGGTCCGGTCTCGGCGGCGCAGGTACGGGAGATCCTGGGTCGCTAGGGTTCTCCGCGCCCCGAGCGATGTTGCGGGCCATCCCGCCGAAGATCATCGCGTGGAACGGCGAGACCGCCCTCCAGTACGCGTGCCCGGCCAGCCCGCGCGGCAGGAACACCGCGCGCTGCCGGTAGCGGGACCCACCACTCGGCGCGTCCGGCTCGGCCCGCAGCTCCAACCAGGCCCGGCCGGGCAGCTTCATCTCGGCGCGCAGCCGGAGCAGCTCACCCGGCACGATCTCCTCGACGCGCCAGAAGTCGAGCGCGTCGCCGACGTGGAGCCGGTTCGGGTCACGCCGGCCGCGCCGCAGCCCGACGCCTCCCACCAGTCGGTCCAACCAGCCGCGGACCTCCCAGGCCAGTGGGAACGAATACCAGCCGTTGTCGCCGCCGACACCCTCGATCACCCGCCACAGCATGGCCGGGTCGGCGGCGACCTCGCGCTCGCGCACGTCGGTGTAGACGCTGCCGCCAGACCACCGCGGGTCGGTGGGCAGCGGGTCGGCCGGTGAGCCGGCGCCCGACCAGCGGGTCTCGACGTCGAAGTCGCGCACCTTGGTCAGCGCGAGCTCGACGGCCTGGTCGAAGCCCGTCAGCCCTTCCGGCGGGTCCGGCACGTACTCGGCGATGTCGTGCTCGTGCGCCACCGCCTCGTGGATCAGGCTCTCGACCAGCGGCCGGGCGATCGCGTTGGGCACCGGGGTCACGAGGCCGACCCAGTGCGAGGAGAGCCCCGGAGTCAACGGCCGGACCGGCACGATGATCCGGCGGGGCAGCCCGGCCACCGCGGCGTACCGCTGCATCATCTCGGCGAAGGTCAGCACGTCCGGGCCGGCGATGTCGAAGCCCCGGTTGACGTCGGCCGGCAAGGCCGCGGCGCCGATCAGGTAGCGCAGCACGTCTCGGACGGCGATCGGCTGGATCCGGTTGCGCACCCAGCGCGGCGTGACCATGGCCGGCAGCCGCTCGGTGAGGTACCGGAGCATCTCGAAGGACGCCGAGCCCGAGCCGAGGATGACGGGTGCGCGCAGCACCGCGGTCGGTGTGCCGCTGTCCAGCAGGATCTGGGCGACCTCGGCGCGGGACCGCAGGTGGGCCGAGCTCGTGCCGCCGGGGGGCGGCTCGGGACCGCCGAGGTAGACGATCCGCCGGACACCCGCGTCCCGCGCGGCCTGGGCGAAGGCTTGCGCGTTGGCCCGGTCGAGCTTCTCGAAGTCGGGCCGGCCGAGCGAGTGGACCAGGTAGTAGGCGACGTCGACGCCTCCGAAGGCCGCCGGCAGGGACCCAGGGTCGCCCAGGTCGCCCTTGGCCACCTCGACCCCGCCGGCCCAGGGCACGTCGCGCAGCTTCTCCGGCGAACGGCTGAGGCAACGGACCTCGTGACCGGCGTCCAGCAGGCGGGGAACGAGCCGGCCGCCGATGTAGCCTGTCGCTCCGGTGACTAGGGCTTTCACCCTTCTCACTATGCGGGTCGCGGCGGGCGCCCGCTCGGTATCCGGATCGTCACCCAGAGTTCGCCGCGAGTTTTCCGGACCCGCCGAAATTGTCCAGCTGTATCCGAATCGACCACGCCTTTCGGACACCTGGCGGGACGCACGTAGACTCCGACGCGATGTCGACGACCTCTGCCCAGACCCCTGACGCGACCGCACCCGACGCGGACCGCAACTGGCGGCTGCGCCATCTGCCGCCCATCCTTATCGCCGCCGCCGTGATGACGATCGGCGCGGCCGTGCTGGGCGGCCTGCTCGCGGGCGGTGTCGGCGCCTACGCCGCCCCGCTCGGCGTGTTGCTGGCGACGGCCAGCTTCCTCGCCTCGACGTTGGCCATCGCGTGGGCGGACAAACTCGACACCAAGCTGGTCATGCCGTTCGGCATGGGTGTCTACGTGGCCAAGCTGAGCCTGCTCGGCGGCATCCTGCTGGTCGTCGCGACAACCGAGTGGGCCGGCATCAAGCCGCTCTCCGCGGGCATCGTGGCCGGCGTGTTGGCGTGGACAGCGACCCAGATCTGGTGGATCGTGACCGTGCACGCACCAAGATTTCGCCGTTAACGCGACCCTTGGGTGACCCCACTTGGCGGGTCGGAGGAGTAGCGTGAGCGCAGAGGCAGAACCATCATCCCATTCCCCCCGCGCAGCCTGAGTGTGCGGGGGTCGAGTCTTCGCCTCCCTCTACCGGCTGATACGGTTCCCGCGTCATGGCCGGTGACCCACCCTCGCAACACTCCGACAAGGACCCCGACGCAACGCCGACGGGGGCCGACCTCGGCTGGACGGCGCTGTCCTACCTCATCGGTGGGATGTTGGTGTGGGGTTTCATCGGCTGGCTGATTGACCGTTCGGTGCATACCGGCGGCGTGATCACCGGCATTGGCGTGGTGATCGGATGCGCTGGCGGGATCTACCTGGTCATCAAGCGGATCGGGGCCCCACCACCGGGGCCCGGAAGTTCATGAGGGAAGGGACGCGGTGATCGGACAGGCGGTCGCTCTCCAGAGCGACGTTCCGTTTCCACCTGAGGTAGGCGACTTCTACCTGCCCTCGATCGTGCCGTGGGGCGGGCTCGACTCGCTGTGGTTCACCAAGATCACGGCGTTGGTGTGGGTCAGCACCGCGATCATCATCATCTTCTTCACGCTGGCCTACCGGAAGCCCAAGCTGGTTCCGGGCAAGGCGCAGTGGATCGCCGAGTCGACGTACGGCTTCGTGCGCAACAACATCGCGGTCGAGATGCTGGGCGCCCGCGGTGTGCGGTTCGCTCCTTATCTCGCGACGCTGCTGCTCTTCATCGTCTTCAACAACCTGTGGAGCATCGTCCCGATCGCCCAGATCTCGCCGAACTCGCACATCGCGTTCCCGGCGTTCCTGGCGCTGATCAGCTACGTGCTCTTCAACTACGTCGGCATCAAGAAGTTCGGGTTCCGCAAGTACATGCGCAACTCGCTCATCCCGCCGGCACCGTGGTTCGTTCTGCCGATCCTGATCCCGATCGAGTTCTTCTCGACCTTCCTGGTGCGGCCGTTCTCGCTCGCGGTCCGGTTGTTCGCCAACATGTTCGCCGGGCACATGCTGCTGCTCGTCTTCACCCTCGGTGGGTTCGCCATGCTTCAGGCGAACACCGCCCTGGCACCGATCTCGGTGCTGTCCTGGTTGATGACCATCGCGCTGACGCTGCTCGAGCTGCTGGTGATCTTCCTGCAGGCCTACGTCTTCACCGTGTTGACCGCGAGCTACATCCAGGGCGCGGTCTCGGAGGAGCACTGATCCCGGCCCCTCGGGAAAGTGGTCCAACCCCCGCACCAACAGTTGTCCGTCCCGCGTGAACGTCACGCGTGATAACCAGGAGGAACCTCAGCAATGGACATCGCCGCAGTTGAGGGCAGCGTCGCCGCTATCGGTTATGGCCTCGCCGCCATCGGCCCGGGCATCGGCGTCGGGCTGATCTTCGCGTCCTACATCCAGTCGACCGCCCGCCAGCCCGAGTCGTCCCGCATGACCCTGCCGTTCGTCTGGATCGGCTTCGCCGTGGTCGAGGCGCTCGCGCTGTTCGGCATCGCGTTCGGCTTCATCTGGGCCGGCTGACCCGCCTGACCCGGCTGAACCCCAGGAGGTTTCCATGAACCTAAGCGCAGCAGTCGAGCACAGCCCGATCCTGCCGCTCTGGCAGGAGATCGTGGTCGGTGGCGTCGCGTTCGCGGTGCTCTGCTTCGTGCTGATGAAGTTCGTCTTCCCGCGCATGGAGGAGACCTTCCGGGCGCGAGTCGACGCGATCGAGGGCGGCCTCAAGCGGGCCGAAGAGGCCCAGTCCGAGGCCAACAAGCTGCTCGAGCAGTACAAGGCCCAGCTGGCCGAGGCGCGCACCGACGCCGCGAAGATCCGCGACGACGCGCGTGCCGACGCCGAGGAGATCCGTCAGGAGATCCAGGCACGGGCTCGCGAGGAGTCCGACCGCATCATCGCCGCCGGGCGCGAGCAGCTCAACGCCGAGCGTCAGCAGATCGTTCGCGAGCTGCGGGCCGAGGTGGGCACGCTGGCCGTCGACCTGGCTGGCCGGATCGTCGGTGAGTCCCTCGCCGACGAGGCGCGCCAGCGCGGGACCGTCGACCGATTCCTGTCCGAGCTCGAGTCGACCGGGAGTCGTTGATGCAGGGCGTCAGCCGGGAGTCCTTCCGCGCCGCCGCGGATCGGCTGGACTCGTATGCGATGTCGGCGCCCGCCGCCGACATCGCGACGACCGGTGACGAGCTGCTGTCCGTGGCCGACGTGCTGCGGCGGCAGCCGCGGCTGCGGCGGGCGCTGTCTGACCCGGGCCGTTCCGGGCAGGACCGGGCGGAGCTGATCCGCTCCCTGCTCGCCGGCAAGGTCGGCGACGAAGCGCTCGAGCTGGCCAGCACCCTGGCCTCCGGCGGCTGGTCGGCCGCGAGCGAGTTGCTCGACGCGACCGAGCGGTTGGGCGTCGAGGCGCTGCTGGCCAGCGCCGACCGCGCCGACGACCTCAGCGACGTCGAGGACGAGCTGTTCCGCTTCGGGCAGGTCGTCGACGGCTCGCCGGAGCTCTCCGGTGCCCTGTCGGACGTCGTCGCGCCGCCCGCGCAGCGCGCCGAGCTCGTCAAGGCCCTGCTCGACGGCAAGGCCAAGCCGGTCACCCTGCGACTGGTCGAAGTGGCGCTCGGCGGCTTCGGTGGACGGTCTTTCCAGGCGGCTTTGAGTCGCATGGTGGAAATGTCCGCGGATCGCCGCGATCGCCAAGTCGCTTATGTCACCGTTGCCGCACCTCTGTCCGATGACGAGGAGCGCCGACTGGGCACAAAGCTGTCGCAACTGTACGGTCGAGACGTCAGCGTCAAGCAGACGGTCGATCCGCAGGTGCTGGGCGGCATGAGTGTGCTCGTCGGCTCCGACCTCTACGACGGCACGGTGCTGCGCCGGCTCAACGACACCCGCAAGGCGCTCTCCCAGCGCTGATCCCGCCCCGCTTAGACCCTGACATCGCACCGGTAACTCCCGGGCCTGAATAGAGGAAGCAGAGGATGGCCGAGCTGACCATCTCGTCGGAGGAAATCCGCGGCGCCCTTGAGCGCTACGTCTCCTCCTACAGCGCCGAAGTCTCCCGCGAGGAGGTCGGCACCGTCGCCGACGCCGGTGACGGCATCGCACACGTCGAGGGCCTGCCCTCGACCATGGCCAACGAACTGCTGGAGTTCGAGGACGGCACGCTCGGCGTGGCGCTGAACCTCGATGCCCGCGAGATCGGTGTCGTCGTCCTGGGCGACTACACCGGCATCGACGAGGGCCAGCGCGTCAAGCGCACCGGCCGCGTCCTGTCCGTGCCGGTCGGGGACCAGTTCCTCGGCCGCGTCGTCGACGCGCTCGGCAACCCGATCGACGGGCTCGGCGAGATCGAGAACGAAGGGTTCCGTGAGCTCGAGCTCCAGGCGCCCAACGTGGTCTCCCGCCAGTCGGTCTCCGAGCCGATGCAGACCGGCATCAAGGCGATCGACGCCATGACGCCGATCGGCCGTGGCCAGCGTCAGCTGATCATCGGTGACCGCAAGACCGGCAAGACCACGATCGCGCTCGACACGATCCTCAACCAGAAGGCCAACTGGGAGTCCGGCGACCCGAAGAAGCAGGTTCGCTGCATCTACGTCGCTATCGGCCAGAAGGCTTCGACCGTGGCGTCGATCAAGGGCATCCTCGACGAGGCCGGCGCGATGGAATACACCACCATCGTCGCCTCGCCCGCGTCGGACCCGGCCGGCTTCAAGTACATCGCGCCCTACACGGGTTCGTCGATCGGCCAGCACTGGATGTACGCCGGCAAGCACGTGCTCATCGTCTTCGACGACCTGAGCAAGCAGGCCGAGGCGTACCGTGCCGTGTCGCTGCTGCTGCGTCGCCCCCCGGGCCGCGAGGCGTACCCCGGTGACGTCTTCTACCTGCACTCCCGCCTGCTGGAGCGCTGCGCGAAGCTCTCCGACGAGCTGGGCGCGGGCTCGATGACCGGTCTGCCGATCATCGAGACGAAGGCCAACGACATCTCGGCCTTCATCCCGACCAACGTCATCTCGATCACCGACGGCCAGATCTTCGTCGAGCCCGACCTGTTCAACCAGGGCGTGCGGCCGGCCATCAACGTCGGCACCTCGGTGTCCCGCGTCGGTGGTGCCGCGCAGGTCAAGCCGATGCGTAAGGTCGCCGGCTCGCTGCGGCTCAACCTCGCGCAGTACCGCGAGCTCGAGGCGTTCGCCGCGTTCGCGTCGGACCTGGACCGGGCCTCCCGCTCGCAGCTGGAGCGCGGTGCCCGCCTGGTCGAGCTGCTCAAGCAGCCCAACTACTCGCCGGTCCCGGTCGCCGAGGAGGCGGTCGTGATCTGGGCGGGTGTCGAGGGCAAGCTCGACGACATCGCGGTCGGTGACGTGCGGCGGTTCGAGGCCGAGTTCCTCGAGCACGTGCGCCGGCACGACAAGGCGACGCTGGCGGCGATCGATTCCGGCCAGTGGGACGACGACATCTCGGGTGCGCTGGACAAGTCCATCAAGGACTTCAAGGCCAACTTCCTGGCCCGGGGCGAGACGACCACGGTCAACGAGGTACCGGCCGAGCCCACCGAGGGTGAGCTCGAGAGCGAGTCGGTGACCCGCTACACCGACCAGCCGGCAGAGAAGGCGTAGGCACCGCATGGCGGCCCAGGTACGCGTCCTTCGGCAGCGCATCCGCTCTGCGAAGGGCATGAAGAAGATCACCAAGGCGATGGAGCTCGTCGCGACGAGCCGCATCGCCAAGGCGCAGGCGCGGGTGGCGGCTTCGCTGCCGTACGCCCAGGCGATCACGGGTGTGCTGTCGGCGCTGGCGTCCAACGCCAGCATCGACCACCCGTTGCTGACGCCGCGCCCGCAGGTGCGTCGGGCCGGGGTGCTGCTGATCACCAGCGACCGGGGCCTGGCCGGCGGTTACAGCACCAACGCGATCCGGACAGCCGAGTCGCTCATCTCGCGGCTGCGGGAAGACGGCAAGGAGCCGGTGCTGTACGTCATCGGGCGCAAGGGCGTCGGGTACTACAAGTTCCGGCAGCGGCCGGTCGAGGCGAGCTGGACCGGTTTCTCGGAGCAGCCGACGTTCGAGGACGCGAAGACCGTGGGTGACACGCTGATCGAGGCGTTCACCCACGGCGCGGACGACACCGATGACGGCCCGGGCGCCGACTCGGTCACCGGGGTCGACGAGCTGCACATCGTCTACACGCAGTTCAAGTCCCTGCTGACCCAGGCGCCGGTGAGCCGGATCATCGGCCCGATGGAGGTCGAGGAGCGGCCCAAGTCCGAAGGGCTGCTGCCGGCGTACGAGTTCGAGCCCGAGGCGGAGGCGCTGCTCGACGCGCTGCTGCCGCGTTACGTCAACACCCGCATCTACGCCGCCCTGCTGGACTCGGCGGCGAGCGAGTCGGCGGCGCGGAGGCGGGCGATGAAGAGCGCGACCGACAACGCGGAAGACATGATCCAGACCTACACGCGCCAGATGAACTCGGCGCGCCAGGCGGGGATCACCCAGGAGATCAGTGAAATTGTCGGCGGCGCGAACGCGCTGGCCGCGGCGGGAAGTGAAGCCTGATGACTGCGACTGTTGAAGCTGAGACCACCACGGCCACCGGCCGTGTCGTCCGGGTCATCGGCCCGGTCGTCGACGCGGAGTTCCCGCGCGACGCGATGCCCGAGATCTACAACGCCCTGCACGTCGAGGTGAAGCTGGCCGGGGGCGACAAGACGCTGACCCTCGAGGTCGCGCAGCACCTCGGCGACAACATGGTGCGCGCGATCTCCATGCAGCCCACCGACGGTCTGGTCCGGGGTGCCGAGGTCAAGGACACCGGCTCGGGCATCACCGTGCCGGTCGGTGACATCACCAAGGGCCACGTCTTCAACGCCATCGGCGAGGTGCTCAACCTCAAGGAGGGCGAGAAGTTCGAGGTGACCGAGCGGTGGCCGATCCACCGTCAGCCCCCGAAGTTCGCCGACCTCGAGCCGAAGACGGAGATGCTGGAGACCGGCATCAAGGTCATCGACCTGCTCACGCCTTATGTAAAGGGTGGCAAGATCGGTCTGTTCGGTGGTGCGGGTGTGGGCAAGACGGTGCTCATCCAGGAGATGATCACCCGCGTCGCCCGCAACTTCGGCGGCACCTCGGTGTTCGCCGGCGTCGGCGAGCGCACCCGTGAGGGCAACGACCTCATCACGGAGATGACCGAGTCCAACGTCCTGCCGCAGACCGCGCTGGTCTTCGGCCAGATGGACGAGCCGCCGGGCACCCGTCTGCGGGTCGCGCTGTCCGCGCTGACGATGGCGGAGTACTTCCGCGACGTGCAGAAGCAGGAGGTGCTGCTCTTCATCGACAACATCTTCCGCTTCACCCAGGCCGGTTCCGAGGTCTCCACGCTGCTCGGCCGCATGCCGTCCGCGGTGGGTTACCAGCCCACCCTGGCCGACGAGATGGGCCAGCTGCAGGAGCGGATCACCTCGGTCCGTGGTCAGGCGATCACCTCGATGCAGGCGATCTACGTGCCCGCCGACGACTACACCGACCCGGCGCCGGCCACCACGTTCGCCCACCTCGACGCCACCACCAACCTGGAGCGGTCGATCTCCGACAAGGGCATCTACCCGGCGGTGGACCCGCTGGCGTCCTCGTCGACGCTGCTCGCGCCGCAGTTCGTGGGCCAGGAGCACTACAACGTCGCGTCCGAGGTCAAGCGGATCCTGCAGCGCTACAAGGACCTGCAGGACATCATCGCCATCCTCGGCATGGAGGAGCTCTCCGAGGACGACAAGGTGACGGTGCAGCGGGCCCGCCGGATCGAGCGGTTCCTCTCGCAGAACACCTACGCCGCGGAGCAGTTCACCGGCGTGCCCGGCTCGACGGTTCCGATCAAGGAGACCATCGAGGCGTTCAAGAAGATCTCCGAGGGCGAGTACGACCACTTCCCCGAGCAGGCCTTCTTCATGTGCGGCGGGCTCGAGGACCTCGAGCGCAAGGCCGCGGAGCTGATGAAGGACTGAGCGTCCTGACTGACAGCGATCCAGGCACCCCGGTGGGTGCCTGGATCGTTGCGTTTTGCCACCGTGATGTTGCCGCTCTGTAAACGTTTTGGCCCGTTTTCGCATGGCGGCGGACCGGGGCGGACCTATCCAGCGATGAGATATAGGCTCTCGGGCGCAACGGCGGACCCCCCTGCACACGTCTCCTTATCGGAATGCGGCACTCGGGGGATCGACGACAAGGAGTTCTGATGGCGAGAAGGTCGGGCAGCGGTTCATCGGGCCGCTCGACCGGGCGCGGTGCGACCGGCAAGGCCACACCCGGCGCCGCCCCGCCGGACTTCGGCGCACCCGCCGGCCCTGGCGCTGGTTCCGGCAAATCGCGCAAGCGCTCCGGCATCCCGCGCTGGGCTCGGTGGTGCACCGTCCTCGGTGCCATCCTGATGGTCGCCAGCGGCGGTCTGCTGGTCACCTCGGAGGCACTGCTGGCCCGCTACGAGGGCGCGGTCGTGCAGGAGGACCTCTTCGGCGACGGTGCCAAGGTCGAGGCCAAGAGCGACATCAAGGGCCCGCTCAACATCCTGCTGGTCGGCATCGACCCCCGCAACGCGACGACGTTGCCCCTGGCCGACTCGGTCATGATCATGCACATCCCCGCGGGCCTCGACCGCGGCTACCTGTTCTCCCTCCCGCGCGACACGTTGGTCGACATCCCGCCGTTCCCCAAGTCCGGCTACCGCGGCGGTCGCGAAAAGCTCAACGCGGCGATGTCCCACGGGGCACGGGTCGAGGGCGGCGGCACCCCCGACCGGGCCAAGGGCTTCGAACTCCTGTCCAACACGATCGCCAACTACACGGGGATCAAGCGCTTCGACGCGGGCGCCATCGTCAACTTCGCCGGCTTCAAGAAGATCGTCGACGCGATGGGCGGCGTCACCATGTACGTCGACGAGGCCGAGGTGCTCTCCGAGCACCTGCAGCCCAACGGCAAGGCCCGCCCGAGGCGCGACTGCAACAGCTGCGCGCACCCGTACTACGGTCCGCAGGCCCGCTACACCAAGGGCACGCACAAGTTCAAGGGTTGGCAGGCGCTCGACTACGTGCGGCAGCGCTACACGGTCGACGGCGGCGACTACGGCCGGCAGCGGCACCAGCAGCAGTTCGTCAAGGCGATGGCCCAGCAGGTGCTGAGCAAGAACGTGATGACCGACCTGCCCAAGCTCGACAAGGTGCTCCGGGCCGCCGGTGAGTCGCTGGTGTTCAGCGGCCGCGGTCACAAGGTCGCCGACTTCGGCTTCGCCCTCAAGGGCATGCGGCAGGACTCGATCACGATGATCAAGCTGCCCGGCGGCGGGGTCAACGAGAACGGTAAATACGCCGGCGAGGCCCTCCAGCCGGTGGCGAAGGACTTCTTCGCCTCCATCCGCAACGAGACGACGGACGCCTTCATCGCCTCGCATCCGGAGCTGGTCAACCGCGACAAGTGACAGACCTCTCGGCTGGGGTGCCTCCTGACACAGGAGGCACCCCAGCTCCGTAGAGGGCGGCTGGGCCGATTAGACTTCAGTCCAATTCCACCGCGACACCGGGCGATCCCCTCGCCCCGGTCCGGCGTCGAAGAGGAGCCATAGTGGCAAATCAGCTCCATGTCGAGCTCGTGTCCGTCGAAGAGAAGGTGTGGACAGGCGAGGCCGAGATGCTCGTCGCCCGCACCACCGAGGGCGAGCTGGGTGTGCTGCCGGGCCATGCGCCGCTCCTGGGCCAGCTGGCCGAGCCGAGTCAGATCCGCATCAAGCTCGACGGCGGCCAGACTCTCGCCTACGACGTAGCCGGCGGCTTCCTCTCGGTCACCGAGAACGGCGTCACGGTTCTCGCGGAGAGCGCGACGCCAGCCGAATCAGCGGCTCGCTGACGGAGCCGGCCGATGCAGATCATCGAGTGGATCGTCATCGGCCTCCTGCTGTTCCTGGTCACGATCGTCCTGTTCTTCGTCCGGCGCGCCGGTTACGCCCGCGCCGGCGGCACGATCCGCTGTGACCTGCGCGTCTCGACGATGCTCGTCGGCCGAGGCTGGTCGCCGGGCTTCGCCCGGTTCGTCGGTGACGAGATGCGGTGGTACCGGCTCTTCAGCATCGCCCTGCGCCCCAAACGCGTGCTGTCCCGGCGCGGGCTGACCGTCGAGAGCCGCCGCCTCCCGGAGGGCCAGGAACGGCTGATCATGCCCGCCGACTGGATCATCCTCCGCTGTGTGGGCCACCAGGCTCCCGTCGAGATAGCGATGGCCCTCGCGACGGTGACCGGCTTCTCCTCCTGGATCGAGGCGGGGCCTCCGGACTACCAGAGCCCCCGCCTGTCCGTGCCGGACTGGCCGCCGGCCGCCTAGCTCTCGTACTCGTAGAAGCCCTTGCCGGTCTTCCGGCCCAGGTCACCCGCGATCACCATCCGCTGGAGCAGCTCCGGCGGGAAGAACTTCTCGTCCGCGGTGTCCGTGTAGATGTTCTTGGCCGCGTGCAGCATCACGTCGACGCCGGTCAGGTCGACGGTGGCCAGCGGACCCATCGCGTGCCCGAAGCCCAGCTTGCAGGCGGTGTCGAGGTCCTCGGCGGACACCACGCCGGACTCGACGAGCTTGATCGCCTCCACCGCCAGCGCGGCGATGAGCCGGGTGGTGACGAACCCGGCGACGTCGCGGTTGACGACCACCACGGTCTTGCCGATCTCCTCGGCGAAGGACTTGGCCGCGTCCAGCGTCGCGTCGCTCGTCTTGAACCCACGGACGAGCTCACAGAGCTTCATCATGGGTACGGGGGAGAAGAAGTGCGTACCCACGACGCTCTCCGGCCGTTGCGTGGCCGCGGCGATCTGGGTGACCGGGATGGCGGAGGTGTTGGTCGCCAGGACGGCGTCGGCCTTGCAGATCTTGTCGAGCTCGCGGAACACGTCCTGCTTGATCTCGAGCCGTTCGAACACGGCCTCGACCACGATGTCGGCGTCCTTGGCCGCCTCGAGGTCGGTCGTGGTGGTGATCCTTTGGAGCGTGGGCTCCACGTCGTCGCCGCTGATCGTCCCCTTGGCCGCGAACCGCTCCAGCGACTTCCGGATGTTGGCGACCCCGCGCCCGGTGGCCGCGTCGTCCAGATCCCGCAGCGTCACCTCCCACCCGGCCTGCGCCGCCACCTGGGCGATGCCAGAACCCATAAGCCCGGCCCCGATGACCGCCAGCCGACCCGCCATGCCGCACTCTCCGTTCCTCTACGTGGTGCACCTGCCAAGCAACTTAGTCGCCCGGGTGAACGATCGGTCAGTCGACGGCTGTGACCGACTCCACGCCGCGCCCGGTTCCCGACTGTCAGACTGTGGCCATGCCAGTTGGCGCCTGGTCTCCAGCCCCACGACCAGCGCATTCGGCGCGGGGCTGAGCGGCGGGGGGCCGGGGATGGGTGGGAAACCGACGAACGAGGGTCCCGACTTCGGTCTGCTGGTCACGGTCGCCTTGACCGACAGCGAGGCCGACGCCGGTGAGCTGCGCCGCCGCCTGAGCGCCAACGGGATCCGGTCGACCGTGGCGCCTGGGTCTGACGGGCGGACGCGGATCTTGGTTTTTCGTGAGAATGCGGCTCGGGCTCGGCGGTTGGTGGCTCGGGACGCCAGTGCTGATTGATCTCGCGTCCCACGATCGGGCGCCGCCTTGTCTTTCGTCTTGGCCCGTCTTGGTTGCGGTCTTGGGCGGGGGAGGGTGTTGTGGTCACCGACAGGCCGCAAAGAGCGCGACCTCTATCGTCGGTGCCCACTTACAACACCCCCCGCCTTGACCTAGTTCGGCCTTGGGTGCCTTCAGCGCCGGCTCAGTGGGCCACAGTCCCTTGGCTGGTCTTCCCATCGCGCCTGGCCGGCACGCGGGCGCGTCGCTCGCCGCGCCTTGCAAGAGGGCCGAGCCGTCCCGGCTGGCATGCACCTCGTGCCCCACGTGCAGACCGCGTCCCGCTGCCCGCGCCCGCTAGCGTCGGTGTTGCTCATTGGGTTTGTGGTCAGAAGGAGAACTGGGGGTCTTCTGGGGCCGCTTCTCGGTGGACTTCGACTCCTAGGGCGGCCAGGTCGCCTACGAAGTCGGGGTAGCCCCGGTCGATGTGGTGGACGTGGGAGACCTCGGTGATGCCGTCCGAGCACAGGGCGGCGATGACCAGGCCCGCGCCCGCGCGGATGTCTGTCGCTCGGACGGGGGCGCTGGACAGGCGTTCGCGGCCGCGTACGACCGCGTGGTGGCCGTCGGTTTTGATGTCCGCGCCCAAGCGGGCCATTTCGTTGATGAACATGAAGCGGCCGTCGAAGATGTTCTCGGTGACCAGCGAGGCGCCGTCGCTGACGGAGGCCAGGCCGATGGCCATCGGGAGCAGGTCGGTCGCGAAGCCCGGGAAGGGCAACGTGACGATGTCGACGGCTTTGGGGCGTTCGTCCATGCGTACCCGGAATGATGCTTCGTGGGTCTCCACCACGCCGCCGGCGGCGACGAGCTTGTCGAGCGCGATGTCCAGGAACGCCGGGTCGACGCCCGTCACCAGCACGTCGCCGCGGGTCATTGCGGCGCCGAAGGCCCACGTGCCGGCCACGATGCGGTCGCCGACGGTCGCGTGGCGCACCGGGGTCAGGGCCTCGACGCCCTCGATCCGCAGCGTCGAGCTGCCGACGCCTTCGATGCGCGCGCCCATCGCGATCAACATCTCGCAGATGTCGACGATCTCGGGCTCGCGCGCCGCGTTGTCGATCTCCGTGCTGCCCTTGGCCAGGACGGCGGCCATGACCAGGTTCTCGGTGGCGCCGACGCTGGGGAAGTCGAGCCAGATCGTGGCACCTTGCAGGCCCTGGGGCGCCGACGCGATCACGAAGCCGTGCTCGCCGGAGATCTCCGCGCCCATCCGGGCCAGGCCGGCGACGTGCATGTCCAGGCCGCGGGAGCCGATCGCGTCGCCGCCGGGATGGGCCACCCGCACGTAGCCCCGGCGGGCCAGCAGCGGCCCCAGGACGGCGATGGAGGCCCGGAGGCGGCGGACGAGGTCGTAGTCGGCCTCCGTGCCCGGTTCGTCCGGCACGTCGATGGTGACCACCACGGACGGCGCCGGCCCCTGGCGTCCCGCCGGCACCTCGTCCGCCGTGATCTCGACCTGGCAGCCGAGCCTGCGGAGCACCTCGGCCATGATCGCGATATCGGTGATGCGCGGCACGTTGGTGAGCACGCTGCGCCCCGGCGCCAGCAGTGTCGCCGCCATCAGCTTGAGCGCTGAGTTCTTCGCGCCGACCACGGCGACCTCGCCGGCCAGCCGCGCGCCGCCCTCGACCTGGATCAGATCCACGTCGGCCATCGTAGGAGTGACTGTCGGTGTGCCGGCCTCGAGGTCGTTCCGCGAGGGCGTCCGTAGGCTGTTCGTCATGGCCGTCCACCTCACCCGCATCTACACGAAGGCCGGCGACACCGGCTCGACCCGACTGGTCAACAACGAGCAGGTGGCGAAGACCCACCCGCGGATCACCGCGTACGCCGACGTCGACGAATGCAACGCGGCGCTCGGCGTGGCGCTCGCGCTGGGCGACCTCACCGCGGAGGTGCGGGAGGTGCTGGCGAAGATCCAGAACGACCTGTTCGACGTGGGCGCCGACCTGGCGACCCCTGTGGAGCCGGAACCGGCGTACCCGCCGCTGAGGGTGACCGAGGAGTACGTGGAGCGGTTGGAGGGCTGGTGCGACGAGTTCAACGACAGGCTGTCCAAGCTCGACTCCTTCGTCCTCCCGGGCGGCACTGCGGGAGCCGCGCTGCTGCACGTGGCGCGCACGGTCGCTCGCCGCGCGGAACGTGCCGCTTGGTCGCTGATCGCGGAGGATCCCGACCGAACCAGCACGCTCCCGGCAAAGTATCTCAACCGGCTCTCGGACTTGCTGTTCATCCTGTCAAGAACAGCCAATCCCGGCGGTGATGTGCTCTGGGTGCCAGGCGGGGGCGCAACCAGGCAGAACTGACGATCCTGGATGGGTTTAGACGGCCGTTTCGGGTGGGTCTTCGGGCAGCCACGCCTTTCGCGCCACGAGATCGACTTGGGTCGGCCAGGCCTCCTGACGACGTAGCCGCCTGGGACCGGTCGCGGCCTGAGTCGGGCTGCTCCCGGCCGGCCTGGGCCTGTGAGCGAGCAGCGATCGCCGTCCGAGGCGCGAAGTCCTTCGCGGTTATCGCCGGCAGCGCGGCGCTCTGCCAGGGTTTGGGTCGTCAGGCCGCATGCCGAGGCGGCGGCGGCCTCTCTGGACCTGGTCCACGCCCCTGACGCGCGGTCTGGACCGTGGCGAAGGCCTGGTCTGCCCGCTGGGCTAGCCCTACAGGTCGCCGTGGCCTGGGATGGCCAAATGCCGCCGCGTGGCGACGTCTCTGGCGGCGCTCTGCGCGGGTTGGCGCTGTCCAGGCCGTGCGAGGGTCTGTCCTGACTGTCGGGCTATGCCTGCGGTCGCCGTGACCAGGGAAGGCCTCTGCCGCAGTGGCGACGTCTGGCGGGCCAGGGATGGCCAGTGCTGCGGCGCGGTGACGTGTCTGGCGGCACTTTGGGCAGGCTGGACCGTGCGGAGGTGTGGCGTGGCGCCGGCTAGCCCTGCGGCCGCCGTGGGATGGCCCGTGCCGCCGCGCGGCGGCATCCCCGGCGGCATCCTTCGCGGCAGGCGCCGCGTAGATCTTGCCGCGCGGCGACATCCCCGGCGGCATCCTTCGTGGCAGGCGACGCGTGGATCTTGCCGCGCGGCGACATCCCCGGCGGCATCCTTCGTGGCGGGCGCCGCCTGGATCTTGTCGGGTTCCCAGGTCGAGCAGGGGCTAGCCGTCGCGCTTCGTTGTCCAGCGGAACGTCGTGATGCAGAGGACCAGGCCGATCGCGCACCAGAGGCCCAGGACCAGGGCGACCTTGCCTAGCTCCCAGGTGCCGCCGGGCTCCTGGGTGGCGAAGGAGTCCGGTAGGAAGACCGAGCGTAGGCCCTGGCACATCCATTTCAGCGGGAAGATCGCGGCGACCTGTTGCATCCAGGTCGGGAGGCTCGTGAAGACGAAGAAGACGCCCGAGATGAACTGCAGGATCAGGGCGACCGGGGTGACTACGGCGGGCGCGCTGCGGGCGGTGCGGGCCACCGACGAGAACGCGATGCCGAGCAGTGTGCAGGCCGAGATGCCCAGCAGCGCCACCCACAGGAAGGTGAGCCAGCGGGCGCCCGAGCTCGGTAGCTCCAGGTCGAAGAAGAGCGCCGAGACGGCGAGCAGGATCGCCGTCTCCACCACACCGACGATCAGGACCATGATCACTTTGCCGGCGAAGTAGACCCACTTCGGCATCGGGGTGCCGCGTAGGCGCTTGAGCACGCCGCGGTCGCGCTCCGCCGGGATCTGGATGGCGAGGCTCTGGAAGCCGACCGACAGGAGCCCGGTCGCGATCATGCCGGTGATGAAGTATTGAGTGAAGTTGACTCCGCCGCCGATCTCGCCGTCGAAGATCGACGCGAAGATGACGATCATGATGGCCGGGAAGGCCATCGTGAAGACCACGGCCTCGCGGCTGCGGGTGAACTGCTTGACCTCGAGGCCACCCTGCCGCAGGCCGAGCGCCAGTGGACCCGGCGCGGCCGGCGTTTGCGTCACAGTGGTCATCGGTGTCCGATCATCGTCAGGTAGACGTCTTCGAGGGTCGGCCGGGTCACGGTCAGACCGGGGATCTCGCCTCCGTAGCCGGCGGCGATCTCGGCTATCAAGGCCGTCGGGGTGGAGGTCTCCTTGCGCTCGACGGTGCCTTCGGCCGTGCGCCAGGACACTGTCGCCGCCGCGTTCTGCCGGTCACCGAGCGACTGCGGCGTGGAGACGGCGACCAGCGTGCCGTCGGCGATCACGGCCAGCCGATCGGCCAGCGCCTCGGCCTCTTCCAGGTAGTGGGTGGTCAGCAGGATCGTCGTGCCGGCCGCCGAGAGGTCGCGGATGAGGTCCCAGAACTCGCGCCGGGCCTCCGGGTCGAAGCCGGTCGTCGGCTCGTCGAGGAAGAGCAGCTCCGGCCGCCCGATGATGCCCAACGCCACGTCGAGCCGGCGCTTCTGGCCCCCCGAGAGGGTGTGGGTGCGCGCCCTTGCTTTCTCGGCCAGGCCGACCCGCGCGATCACCGTCATCGGGTCGTCAGGGCTCGGATAGAACTGCGCGAAGTGGCGCACCACCTCGCCGACGGTCAGGTCGTCGAACTCGCCGGTGCCCTGCAGGACGATGCCGACCCGCGCGCGCCAGGCCCGGTCGGCGTGCTCGGGGTCGGAACCCAGCACGCTCACGGTGCCACCGTCGCGGTGCCGGTAGCCCTCGAGGATCTCGACCGTTGTCGTCTTGCCCGCGCCGTTGGGGCCGAGGAGCGCGAACACCTCGCCCCGGCGAACCTCCAGGTCGACGCCCGCCACCGCGACGTTGTCGCCGTAGGCCTTGCGTAGGCCACTCACCGCGATCGCGGGCTCCTCCTGCGTCATGACGGACATGATGCCTTTCGCGTTCGCTTATGGCCTCGCCGGGTCAGCTAGTTGTGGATAACTTCCGCCCTGTGGATAACTCACAATGATCTCCGCAGGCCATCCACACTCGTTCGCATGCGCCGTCACCCCGGTCAAACGCCCGAAAAGTGGTTAAAAGCCGCCTTACACTGCGGCCATGGAAGGCCGCCTGCCGGAGCGCGACCGCCCGTGGGTCATGCGCACCTACGCCGGGCACTCGTCGGCGACGGCGAGCAACGCGTTGTTCCGCCGCAACCTGGACAAGGGCCAGACGGGCCTGTCGGTGGCGTTCGACCTGCCGACCCAGACCGGCTACGACCCGGACCACCCGCTCGCCGCCGGCGAGGTCGGCCGGGTCGGGGTCCCGATCTCGCACCTCGGCGACATGCGCGCCCTCTTCGACGGCATTCCGTTGGCCGAGGCCAACACGTCGATGACCATCAACGCGACCGCGATGTGGCTGCTGGCCCTCTACGTCGTCGCGGCCGAGGAGCAGGGTGCGGCCGGAGCGGACCTGTCCGGCACCACGCAGAACGACATCGTCAAGGAGTACCTGTCCCGCGGCACCCACATCTTTCCGCCGGGTCCGTCGCTGCGGCTGACCACCGACATGATCGCCTGGACGGTGGCCAACGTCCCGCGGTGGAATCCGATCAACGTCTGCTCCTACCACCTGCAAGAGGCCGGCGCGACGCCGGTGCAGGAGGTCGGCTTCGCGCTCGCGACGGCGGTGGCAGTGCTCGACGCCGTGCGCGACTCCGGGCAGGTGCCCGCCGAGCGGATGGGCGAGGTGGTCGCGCGCATGTCGTTCTTCGTCAACTCCGGCGTGCGGTTCGTCGAGGAGATGGCGAAGATGCGCGCCTTCGGTGCGCTGTGGGACGAGATCACCGCGAGCAGATACCAGATCGACGACCCGAGACAACGGCGCCTGAGGTACGGCGTGCAGGTCAACTCCCTCGGTCTCACGGAGGCCCAGCCGGAGAACAACGTCCAGCGCATCGTGCTGGAGATGCTCGGCGTGACGCTGTCCCGGTCGGCCCGGGCCCGGGCGGTGCAGCTTCCGGCCTGGAACGAGGCCCTGGGCCTGCCGCGCCCGTGGGACCAGCAGTGGTCGCTGCGCATGCAGCAGGTGTTGGCCCTCGAGTCCGACCTGCTCGACTATCCCGACCTCTTCGACGGCTCGACCGTCGTGTCCGCCTTGGTCGACTCGATCGTGGCGGGGGCGCGCCGCGAGCTCGAGGCGATCGAGCGCCTGGGTGGAGTGGTCGCCGCGGTCGACTCGGGCTATCTCAAGGCCGAGTTGGTGACCTCGCTGGCCGAGCGCCGCCGGCGGATCGAGTCGGGCGACGAGGTGGTGGTCGGGGTAAACCGCTACGTCGACACGGAGCCGTCGCCACTCACCACGACCGGCGCCGATCATGTGGAGCTCGTCGACCCGGCGGTCGAGGCCCGGGCAGCGGCGGCCGTACGCGAGTGGCGGGAGTCGCGGGACCAGGCTCCGGTGGCCGCGGCGCTGGCCGGGCTCCGGCGCGACGCGGCCGGCACCGCCAACCTCATGCCGGCCACCATCGCGTGCGCGCGGGCCGGTGTGACGACGGGCGAGTGGGCGGGAGTGCTGCGGGAGGTGTTCGGCGAGTACCGGGCACCGACCGGCCTCTCGGCAGCACGCGTGGGCGGGGCGGACCATTCGCTGGTCGAGGTACGCGAGCGTGTGCTGCGCACGGCAACGGACCTGGGCGGTGGACGGTTGCGGCTCCTGGTCGGCAAGCCCGGCCTCGACGGCCACTCCAACGGCGCCGAGCAGATCGCGGTGCGGGCACGGGATGCCGGCTTCGAGGTGATCTACCAGGGCATCAGACTGACGCCCGAAGAGATCGTCGCGGCGGCGGTCGAGGAAGACGTCGACCTGGTCGGCCTGAGCGTGCTGTCGGGCTCCCACCTGGTCGCGGTGCCAGCGGTGCTCGACGGGCTGCGCGCGGCGGACCGGGCCGACCTGCCGGTTGTCGTCGGCGGGATCATCCCGCCCGCCGACGCGGAGAAGCTGCGTGCGGCCGGTGTCGCCCGCGTCTACACACCGAAGGACTTCGCCCTTACCGCGATCGTCGACGACCTGGTCGAGGTGATCCGCAGAGCCAACGCGCTGCCCTGAGCGGCTCGTCCCGGATGTGCGATGGTGTGGCTCCGAGAGGCAAGTCGGTCCCGAGCCCGGGCGGTCACCCCGCGCTGGGCAAGTCGGGCTGGCCAGGGCTGGGCTGGCCGGGGCGCCGCTGGCTGGTGGGCCGGGGGACGGTCGGGAACTGGGGACGCGGTGGACGGCGCTGTTGGCTCGGCGGGCGATCGACAGGCTGGTCGACGGTCAGGCGAGGGTGATGATCAAGGCGCTCAGGGCGGTCAATCCGCCCAGGACGATGAGGGCTACGCCGCCGGTGTCGAGGCGGGCTGACCAGCGGCGGCGTGCCCACCGAGTGGCAATGGGAATGCCGGCGAACGGTGAGACGAAGTAGGCCAGCCAAGCCACCGCGCGCAGGACGCCGGCAATGGGGAGGTCGAGGGTCGCCAGCGCTGCAAGGGCGCTGGCCAGGGTTGCGGTGATCGCCGTTGCGGCCGCGCCCAGGAAGGGGAGGAGAGGGGGCACCAGGGCGGGGAGTTTTCCGTTGTCACCTAGGGCAATGCGGGGTGGACCGCCGTGGAGTCGGTGGGCCACCCGGGCGAGCATGGCGATGCTGGCGTCTTCGTCCATGTCCAGCGGCGGCTGGGCCGTTGCCGGTGCCGGTTCCGGTGCGGCGCCTGGGCGTTGGCCGGGCCAGACTCGGGTGCGTTGGAGGTCCGACCAGAGGCGCTCGGCCTCGCGGTCAACCTCGACGACCGCGGACGCCGCCGCGGCCGCGCGGCGGTCCGTCTCCTTCGCCTCCTCTTCGGCGCGACGCAGTTCGGCGGCCGCGGCGGCCATGCCCTCGTGGTACGCGCGCTCGGCGACCGCCAGGTTCGCGGCCCGGCGCGTAACGGTCGCGGCGAGCTCCGTCATCAGGTTGCGGTAGTCGCTCATCGACGACCAGCCGAGCGGACATCGCGGGCCGCGAGCGCGCATCGCGCAGCTGATGGCGTGGGTCGGCGGGTGCTCATCAGACCGCGCCGGAAAGGCGTTGTCGGAGTTGGCCGGGTCCGTGGGGTCGGCATCGCGAGTTCGAGCCGGGCAGGTGTTGGAGGGGTGCTCAACGGGTGCCGCCGGTTGCGTTGTCGGCGTCGGCCGGCTGCGCGGCAACTCGGGTGCCGCGGTTCTGGGACGGCAGTGTCGTCGGGATGGGGGTCAGGCGGTCCGGTGGGATCTCGTACGGGACGATCACCTGGGGTGCTCGGTCCGTGCTGCGGTCGAAGAAGAGGGCTCGGCGTTCACGGGGATACCAGGCCGGCCCGCCCGGTTGGGGCGACAGCGGCGCCAGGTCCGTGCCGTGCACGTCCAGTGCCACCCAGCCGCCGATCGCGTCTGTTCGTGAGCCCGGGCCGCCCAGGTCGTCGCGCAGGCGGGCTACCGTGCGCCACCAGCCGATGACGTGTACTCCCTGTTCCGCGCCTCGGCTCAGCAGCGGCTTCAGGTCTATGCCCGGCGGGCGGGCGTCCCAGGCGAAACCGATCACCACGTGCTGGCTCGACAACGGAGACGGGGCATCGAGGGCCGCCGAAAGCTCAGCCACCAGCTCGCCCACCGTGGACCGATCGAAGAAACGGCCGCCCGGCAGCGCGGCGCACAACGTGGCCGCCGCCGGCGAGACCCCGTCGTCCAGGCACACCACGCTGAACGACGGAGAGTCGGACGAAAGCGAGAGCCCCGCCGCCGTCAGGATGGCCGTTGCCTCGGCGGCGCGGGTGCCAAGTACGGCCAGGTTGCGGCCCGGCGCCCGCACCAGTGGGAACACCGCGGGCCGGGCCAGCACGTCGATCGTCTCCCCGAGCACCGCCGACGGTCCCGACGCCGGCAGCGACGGCACCGCGTCGCCGTCGAACAGGCGGGGCGGCGGGCTGGAGGGTGGGCGGCGCGACCACAACGACTGCTGGAGGGTCCGCCACATCGCGCGGTCGCTCGCGTCCGGGACCCGCACCACCTGGTTGGCCGACGTCACCCCCGAGTCGGCGTTGACCACCGCCGTGAAACGGGGAATCCCCTCCGCGGCCAGGTTGGTCTCGGCCAGGATCCGGCGGGCCTTGGGCAGCGCCACCCGCAGCGTGAACTGCGCGACCAGGCCGGCCCGGCCCCACAGCGCCTCGATGCCGGATACGTCCTGGGACGCCAGCACCAGGTGGATGCCCTGGGAGCGGCCCCGCCGGGCCAGGTCCTCCAGCAGCGTCACCGCTTCCGTCGTCACCGCGTCCCGGCCCGTCAGCAGCACCTGGAACTCGTCGATCACCGCGACGATCCGGGGCCAGCGCGAGCCCGGGTCCTCGGCGCGCAGCTCCGCCAGCTTGGTCGCGTCGAAGCGTTTGGCGGCGGCGGCCCGGACCCGCAGCTCGTCGCCCAGGTGCCGGAGCAGGGCCAGCCCGAACTCGCGGTCGTTGTTGATGTTCACCCCGACCAGCCGTACGTGCGGCAGCCAGCTCGCGTCCCGCGCACTCGGCGCGAAGCGCGCGAACGACACGCCTTCCTTGAAATCCAGCAGGTACAGCGCCAGCTCGTCAGGGGAGTAGCGGGCGCACAGGGCGCCGAGCCACGCGTACACCAGGTTGGTCTTGCCCGAACCCGACGGGCCACCGATGAGCGCGTGCGGCGGGTCGTCGCCCAACCCGAGCGACACCAGCGAGGAGCCACCGAGCGCCGTGCCGACCGGGGCCGACACCTCCGAAGCCGCGCCACAGGTCCAATACGACGCCGGCAACAGCTCGGCGAACGTCGCCGCGGGCGGGCCTGAGGTCGCCGCGGCCGCCACCGAGCGGCACACCGCGGCGATCTCGTCCGCCGACGGCGTCGCGTCCACCGTGATCGGCAGGCCCGCCACCGCGTCGGTCACGGCGCGGCCAGGCGACACGGACACCCGCACGACCTGCGGCGACGACGGCAACGGCAGCCCGCGACCGACCACGTGGATGCCACACGGCGGTCCCAGCCGCACGACCCGGTCCAGCTGCGCCGAAGCCGCGGGTGTCAGCTCGTCCGCCGTCGCCGCGTCACCGAGCAGCACCACCACGGACCAGGGCGCGGGGCGGGGCGACAGCGCGGCCACCGAGGTGTGTCCCGCCGCCAGGACCAGCGCGTTGAGCCGCTGGATCTCCTCGACGAGCTCGTCCAGCGCCGGTGCCAGCCCGCCCGGGCCGACGAACCGCACCAGCGACGCCGCACCCAACGGCGCGAAACCGGACAACGTCCCGCCCAGCCGCTCCGGGTCGTACACCGTCAGCCGCACCGAGCCGGGCGCCGTCGACGACAGCACGCGCAGCAGCACGAGCCGCACCGCGGAGTCCACCAGGGACGAAGGCCCGGTGAACCACAGATGGCCGTGGTCGAGCAGCGGCACCAGCGCCGGCACGACGGCCCCGCAGCCGGGCGCCGACACCGTGCCGAGCCGGACCTGCGTGTGGTCCGGCGTGACACCGGCCAACGACGCCGCCAACCGCCGCGACGACTCGACGAAGTCCGCCTCGATCGCGCGCCTGGCCCGCTCCCGCTGCGCGCCCAGCCCGTTCACGCAGGCCAGGTGCGCGTCCTGGACCGCCCGCAGCCGCTCCAGCGCCGCCGCCCGGCGGGACTCGGCGAGAGCCGACGCGGTGCGAGCCTGCCCGCGTGCGACCGCCAGCGACGCACGCACCTCGGCCACCAGCCGCGACCGCGCGCTCGCCACGTCAAAGGTCCTCGAGCGAGGCGCCGGTCATCGACAGCACCACCGAGACCAGCACGACCCCGACCGCCGCCACGTCCGCGGGATGGGCGGAGACCGGATCACCCGGCAGCCGCAGCGCCTGCGACACCAGCGCCGCACCGGACGGCTCGGGCAACCCCGGCAGCAGGCGAGGTAGCAGCGCGAGGCCACCCGACCGCAGCGTCGAAGGCGCGACCACCCCTAGATATCCGGCGGTACGCCCGGCGAGCGCCCAGCCGACCGCGGACGGCGCGACGACCAGCGCCTGCCGCAGCGCCACCCGGTCGACCCGCGACGCGGCGCGAACCGCGGACCCCAGCGCCGCATCCACCGACAGCCGGTCGTCGACAGTGGGCCGCGCCGCACCCACCCGCCCGGTCAGCACGTCGACCCGGTCGGCCCACGGACACGACCCCGAGGTGACGACCGCCGGCGAGGCGACAGGCACGACCCCCACGGACGCGAGATACCGCGACAGCTCGTCCCCGGCCCGACCCAACGCGCCCGCAGCCGCGTCCAGATGGGAGGCCGCGGACGCCAGCAACAAGGCGGGTGAAGGAGAAGAGCTCTCCGACAGGGTCGTCGCCAGCAACGTCGTGGCCGATCGCAGCCGGGTCGACGCCACGTCGACCTCCACCAAAGGCAGGTCCGAACGCACCGTCACCACCCGGCTGGCAAGGGCCGAGAGCAGGCTCACAGCGCCGCGGCGTACGTCTGCGCCTGTTCCATCGCGCCCAGGGTCGCGGTCATGCAGTCGTCGAGCTCCGTGGCCGCCTGGGCCAGGGCGGAGCGGGCCGCCGCGACCGACTCGTGGGCACTGCCGTCGACCGCTGCCGCCAGGCTGGCCTGGGCCGCGTCGAGTTTGTCGTTCGCCGCGCGGACAGCCTCCTGTCCTTCCTGGACATGTGCCATCGCGACGTCGATGGCGGCCTTGACCTCGGCAACGCTCGCCACGGTTCCCCCTCCACGCAGCTTCGAACCGATGACGCTACGTTATCGCCGGAATGCGAGAGGTGAGCGCGCCGCGCCGACACTCAAGCCGCGCGTTGTCGGCGCGCCCCACGCCGGCGCAGAGCCCAGACGAACAGCGCGACGAGCGCGACGAGGAAAAGCAGGATCAGGATCGGCAGGACCAGCGCGACCACCGACATCACCACGCTGACCACGTCTTCGACCGTGCTCGCCACCGGTGCGCCGACGCCCGCGGTGCCGACGTTGATCACCGGCCGGGCGGTCGCCTTGATCCCGTGGACCACCAGGGCGAGCACCACCCCGACGGCCACCGGCACCCACTGGTTGGACCCGAAGAACCCGCCCGGGTCGGTCACCGTGGCGCTGCTCGTGCCCGCGCCGAACGCGAGGCCGCCGGCGGTCGGCCGGACCACCGTCTGCACCACGTCGTTGGCCGAGTCGAGCACCGGCACCTTGTCGGCGACCACCTCGATGGCGAGCAGCGCGCCGAGAATGAGGATCACCCAGCCGTTGCCCAGCCAACCCCAGCCGGCGGGCAGTGAGATCACGTCGGTGTAGCGGGACAACACCCCGATGGCGAGCAGCGGGATGTACGCGTTGAGGCCGGCCGAGGTCGCGAGGCCCGCGCCGGTGAGGGCTTCCAGCACGACCTCAGCATGGCACCACCAAGCCACCCGCATCAGGACGGCGAAGCCACCGGCCTAGGCTGGGCCGGTGCGTCTAGTCATCGCCCGGTGCTCCGTCGACTATGTCGGCCGGCTCTCCGCCCACCTGCCCACGGCCACCCGGTTGCTGATGGTCAAGGCCGACGGTTCGGTGTCCGTGCACGCCGACGACCGTGCCTACAAGCCGCTCAACTGGATGAGCCCGCCGTGCCGGATCCAGGAGGAGCCCGGCGTCTGGCGGGTGGTCAACAAGGCCGGCGAGGAGCTGCGGATCACCCTGGAGGAGATCTTCCAGGACACGTCGTACGAGCTGGGTGTCGATCCCGGCCTGGTCAAGGACGGCGTCGAGGCGCACCTCCAGGAGCTGCTGGCCGCCAACCCGACCACCTTCGGCGAGGGATACACGCTGGTCCGGCGCGAGTACATGACCGCGATCGGCCCCGTCGACCTGCTCTGCAAGGACCAGCACGGCGGCTCGGTCGCGGTCGAGGTCAAGCGCCGGGGTGAGATCGACGGCGTGGAGCAGCTCACGCGCTATCTCGAACTGATGAACCGCGATCCGCTGCTGGCCCCGGTGGCCGGCATCTTCGCCGCGCAGGAGATCAAACCGCAGGCGCGGGTGCTCGCCGAGGACCGCGGCATCCGGTGCGTGGTCGTCGACTACGACAAGCTGCGCGGGATCGAGCGCGACGAGCTGACGTTGTTCTGACTTCCGTCCGGTGCGTCCCTGATGCCAGGCTGTACCGGTGAGCGATGTCGAGATCGGACGGTTCGTGCGGTCGGCCACGGCGGTCCATCGGGCTGGTCGTGATCTTCAGGACGCGCTGGCCGCGGGCGAGGGGCACGACGACGCGGCCGAGCGGCTGGCCCGCTCGATCGAGAGTGGACTGGCCGACCTCCGGCGCGTCGAGACCGGCTTCTTCGAGACCGCGTCACCAGAGGCGGAGCGCACGACCGCCGACCCGGACACCCTGCTCGCCGTCGTCGCGGGTCAGCTCCGGCTCAGCGAGGTCGCCCTGGCCGCCGGCGGTGCCGTGGCGGACACCGACCTCGACACGGCCCTGGCCGACCTGCGCCACACCACTCTCACCCTCGACGAGCCGGCCCGGCACCGGGCGTTCGAGCACGTCCGCACCGTCTCGCACGACCTCCCGGAAGCCGTCGAGACCCTCCGGGATCGGCTGGGCAAGACGCTCGACGCTATCGCCACCGGCACCGCCGACGTGGTCGCCGGCCCGCTGAAGAGCATCGCCGGCAAGGCGCCCGCGCAGTGGAAGGAAGCCTGGGAGAAGGTCAGCAAGCAGCTCTTCCTCGACAACATCGGCGGCCGGCTGGTCCGGCTCGGGCTGCGCGCCCTCTCGGCCGCCCTCGACGCGCTGCGCCGCCTGGTCGACGCGACCTGGCTGGAGACGGCGCGGGACCGGCTCGTCGCCCTGGCCGACCGGGCCGGCGAGGCCGGAGCCGGCGCCGCGCTCCTCGGCGGCGTGATCGGGGCTGAGCGCGCCCGCGAAGAAGCCGCCACCCTGCTGACGGCCACAGGGCTCGACCTGGGCCGGCTCGACGGCGGCACGGAAGCGCTCGAAGCGCTGGCGGACCGGTTCGAGAGCGTGATCGGCAAGCTCGCGCTGGCCCAGGCCGCCGTCGGCGGGATGTTCGTGGTGCAGGGCCACCTCGGCCTGGCCGTGCCCTGGCTGCCGCTCGCGCTGCTCGGCGCCGAGCTCCTGATCGGCGCGGTCGCGGTGGTGCTCGCGATCGACTACATCGACACCACGGTCAGCGTCGGTCGGGTCCGCGGCGCCCGGCTGATCCTCCAGGACGCCGCACGGACCGCATGACCGGCCAGTGGTTCGCCACCCAGGTGCGGCAGGAGGTCACCGAGCTGGCCCAGGTCGGTGAGGCACTGCGGCGCGAGGAGCGGTTGGGCACCACGACCGCGGCGGTACGCGACGACTTCGCACTGCTGCTCCGCGACCGCGTACGCGATCTCGAGGACCTGGCCGACGGCGACTGGGCCGGCCTGGACCTGCTCCGGGCGCGCCGCGTCGCGCCGGTCAAGGCGGCCGCGCTCGCCGTGCTGGAGGGCATCCTGCTGCGCGGCCACCCGTTCTACCGGGCCGTCACCGTGGCGGCCGAGACCCTGCTCGACGCGCTGGTCGAGGCCACCGGGATCGGTCGTGGCGTGCTGCTCTCGGTCGCCGACGGCGAGCGCTTCGAGCGGATGGCCGGGCTCGTCCGGATGCGCTTCCCGGACGTCGACGTCTGGGGCCTGCCGATCCTCGTGCACGAGCTGGGCCACCTGGTCGCCGACGCGCTGCCGGAGCCCGGCGACCGCAACGCCCGCCCGGTGCTGTTCCACCTCGACCGCGAGGACGACCGGCTGCTCGGCGAGCTGTTCGCCGATGTGTTCGCCACGTGGGCGCTGGGTCCGGCCTATCCTTGCGCGGTCATGACGCTGCGTGCCCGGCCCGACCGGTTCGACGACGCGACCCGCACCCACCCCTCCTGGGACCGCCGGGTGTGGACGATGGTGGCCGCCATGCGGAGGACCGCCGAGCTGGTGACCGATCCGCTGACCGCCGCCGGGCACCGCCGGGGTGCCGACCAGATCGCCCGGCTCTGGTCCACGGTGAACGGCCTCGGCACGCAGCCACCGCCCAGGGCCGAACGCGACGCCCGCGGCCTGGTCGACCTGCTCGACCGCAACGCGCCGGCCCGGCTCAGCTACGACCCGCTCGGCAGCCTCGACGCGCTGGTCGCGGCGCTCGACGCCGGCACGCCCGCCAAGGGCAGCCCGGTCGACGTGGTGGCCGCGGCGTGGCGCTGGCGACTGGCCCACCCGGAGGCGAAGCCGGCGAAGCTGCGAACCGTCAGCGCCACCGCCCTGCGCGCCCTGGACCCCGCCGATGCTTGACCTGCTCACCGTGCGCCTGGCCGAGCTGCGCGACGACGTCGACAAGGTGAAGCGCGTCGCCGACCTGGCCGAGAGCCGGCACAGCCGGCTCGACGGCATCCGCACGATCCGCAAGGAGATCCGGGACGGCCTGCTGGACGCCCGAGGGCTGATCCTGGACTACCGGCGCGGCGCGGACGCACCGGAGCTGGAGGTGCTCGGCGACCTCGACGCGCTGCTGATCGACCTGGACCGCAAGGTCGACCAGGCCGGCGTGATGCTCGACCAGCTCAACGGCTCGATGATCCGGCTGATGAACACCGACACGCTGAGCGTGCGGTGCGACGCGATCATCGCCGAGCTCGACCGGCTCGAGCAGAGGGTCGGGACGATCGACCGCGCCGCGGCCTGGGACGCGGTCGACGAGCTGATCGACACGAAGGCCCGGCGCCTGTTCGCCGACTACGTCGACCTGCTCGGCGGGCTCACGTTGCGCGACACCGGCCTCGACGACCGGGTCAGCGAGCTGACCGACCGACTGCTCGAAGAGCTGGCAGCGCCGTTGCGCTCGGTGCCGGCGCGTCCGGCCGAGCTGGTCGGCGGCCGGTCCGTCGGCGACCTCGTGATGCTCTGGTTCCCCGAATGGACGATCTGGGACGTGCCGCTCTTCGGGCACGAGGCCGGCCTGGCCTGGAGCGACACGTCGCAGCTCGCTCGTGGGCTGCTCGGCGACAACCCGACACCGGAGCGGCGCGGGCTGGCCGCCGACGCCTACGCCGCCTACGCGCTCGGACCGGCGTACGCGTGCGCCGTGCTGTTGCTCCGGATGCGTCCGCGCAGCGCGTCCGACGTGGACCGGGCCTACGTCATCCTCGAGGTGCTGAGGGCGACCAGCGGCGACGGCATGGCCGCGGCGGTGATCCAGGAGGTCGCCGACTGCTGGCGCGGCGCGGCCGCCGACGGGGGTGCCGACCCGGAGCCCGGCCGGCGGGCCGAGCTGGACGCGTTCGTCGCGGAGGCCCGCGGGACCCTGCGCAACATCGGCGTGTTCCCCGGCTTCGACTCGGCGCAATGGGAGAAGGAGGCGGCCGGCCCGCACACCGCGCTCGCCGAGGGCGCCGGTGGCGAGGCAACCGCGCGGGGGCGGCTGAACGCCGCTTGGGCAGCGCGGCTGATGCTCACCGATCCGCACGACGCCGACGCGGTGCAGCAGATCGCCGAGGCCGCCCGCGCACTGCCGTGGCCGCGCAAGACGGGACGCCAGTTCGCCCGGCCGGGCCAGGCGCGAGACGGGAAACGATGAGGCCGGTGACGAACGAGCTGCTCACGCAGGCCTGGGCCGCCTACCACGCCGGCGACTTCGCGACGGCGCGGCAGCGGGCCGACGAGGCGGGGGGCCACGACGACCCGGCGACCCAGGGTGTCGGGCTGACCCTCCGCGGCCTGTGCGAGGTACGCGTCGGGGAACCGGACGACGGGTTGTTCGCCGCGGCCGCCGACCGGTTCGCCGCGTCCGAGCGGCCCGACGGCCGGGGGTACGTCGCCGCGTACGGCATCGCACTCGCCCTCAGCGGTCGGTTGGCCGAGGCGGAGTCGCCCCTGCGCCGAGCCCTGATGCTGGAGCTCGGTGGTCCCGACGTCTGGCGGTGCCTGGGCCGGGTGCTCGCCGACCGCGACCAGACGGGCGCCAGGCGCACGTTGGCGGCGGCGGCGCGCGCGTTCCCGGCCGACTGGCTGGTCGCCTTCGACCGGGCCGAACTGGTCACCGGCGACGAGGCGACGGTGGCCGAGGCGTGGGCGACGGCCGGTGCGCTCAGCTTCGCCGCCGGCCGGGTCGACCTCGCGATGACCGCCTACACCAAGGCGGTGGACCGCACGCCGAAGGATCTCCACCTGTTGCTGGAGAAGGCGAAGGTGTGCGTCGCGATCGGCGCGTTCGACGAGCTGACCGCGGCGATGGACCGGGCGGTCGCCATCAGACCGGACCACGCCGAGTTCGTGCCGGTGCTGGTGCGGACGGCCGACCTGGTGCTCGCCGCGGCACCGGACTCGGCGATCACTCTGCTGGAGCGGGTCGTCGAGCTCGAACCCGAGCACGCCCGCGCGCACGCGCTGCTGGGCTCGGCCCGCCGCCACCTCGGCGACGAGGCGGCCGCCAAGGAGGACTACGACCTGGCGTTGGCCCTTGACCCCGACGACGCGTACGCACTGGCGAACCGCGGCGAAGTGCGGTTCGGGCAGGGGGAGCACGAACGGGCGCTCGCCGACCTGGAGCGAGCGGCCGACCTCGAGCCGGCCACCGCCTGGATCCGGCTCAGCGCGGGCGAAGCCTATTTCCTGCGCGCTCAGGCGAGCGGGGCCGATGCCGACATCGCCCGAGCCCTCGCGCACGCGGACGCCGCACTGGCCATCAAACCGGACAGCCCGGCAACTCTGCGGCTCATCGGCTACGCGCATCTGTTGCGACGCGACGCGGAAGCGTTGGATGCCCTGCGCGCCGCCCGCGCCGCCAACCCCGAGGACCCGCAGCTCGCCTACCAGCTCGGCGTGCTGCTCTACGAGAACGGCGCCTACGAGGAGGCGCTGGCCTGCGCCGAACAGGCGCACGCCGGAATGCCGGACGTCCCGGCGGTGCGCTTGCTGCGCGGGCAGCTGTTCCGGGCCACCGGTGAGACGGCGAAGGCGATCGAGGACCTGGAGGTCGCGGCCCGCGCCGCGCCCGACCTCGGCGAAGCGCACGCCGCGCTCGGTGAGGCGTACCGGACGGAGGGCCGGCTGGCCGACGCGCTCACCGCGCTGACCGCGGCCATCGAGGTCCGGCCCGACGACGGCTGGGCGCTGGCCAGCCGGGGCGCCGCCAGGCACGCGCTCGGCGACGCCGATGGCGCGCTCGAAGACCTGCGCCGCTCCGTCGGCCGCGGCGCCGAGCCCAGCTTCGCCGTGTGGTGGCTGCGCGCCGCGCTGCGCGACACCGTCGACAGCGACGGCGTGGTCGCGGAGATCGGCGAGGCGGCGGCGCGCTACCCGGACGACCCCGATGTGCAGGAGGTGTACGCGGACGCGCTGCAGGACGCCCGCCGCTACGCCGAGGCCGCGGCGGCGGCGGAGCGTGGGCTCGTCACCCGGCCCGACCACGTCGGGCTCCTCCGCTCGCTCGGCTGGGCCCAGTCGGCGCTCGGTGAGCAGGCCCGCGCGGTCGAGACGCTCGAACGGGCCGCCAACGTGCGGCCGGACACGACCACGCTGACGGACCTGGCCACGATCGCGGCGCGCGGGGACGACGCGGCCGAGGCGTTGCGCACCATCGACCGCGCGCTCGCCGTCGAGCGCACGTCCGGGCTGCTGCGGTTGCGCGCCGAGGTGTTCGCGGGGCTGGCCGACTGGCCGGCGGCCGTCGAGGCCGCCCGCGCGGCGGTGGCGGCCCCGCCGGTCGACCCGTGGGCGCACTGGGCGTTGGGTCGCGCCCTCCGCTACGTCGACGGCGGCCGGCCGGAGGAGGCGTTGGCCGCGTTCCAGACCATGCGCGAGCAGGAGCCGGACAACCCGATGGGTCCGCAGGGCACCGGCGACGTGCGCTGGGCGATGGGGCGCCGCGCCGAGGCGGAGGCCGACTACCGCAAGGCGATCGAGCTCTACGAGCCGTTCGGGGAGGAGGAGTCGTGGACCCGGCACGGGATCGGGTGGTGCCTGCACAGGCTCGGCCGGTACGCGCAGGCGGCCGACTCCTACCTGTTGGCGCTGCCGACCAGCGACGAGCGGTCCGCGCTGCTGTTCGACATCGGTCTCAACTGGCTGGCGGCCGGCGACGGCGTGCGCGCGGCCGACGCCTACGCGCAGGGCATCGGCGTGCTGCCCGCCATTTCGCCGGCCCGGGCGCCGGCCACGCTGGCGGTCGCGCGGGACGACCTGCTGTCAGCCGTGGCCGCCGGGGTCGTCGCCGACTCGCCGCAGGTCGCCGAGCTCAGCGACCGGTTGGCCAAGGAACGCGCGGCGGCTAGCGACCGGAGCGGCCGTAGATCAGCTTGAGCGCCTTGGTGATCCGGGCGACGTGGGCCGGCGTCCGCTCGAAGGTCATCGCCTTGAGGGCCGACGGGCCGCGCCGGGTGGTGATCGCCTTGGAGCGGGCGAACTCGCGCAGCCCGTCGTCGCCGTGGGTGCGCCCGAAGCCCGAGTTGCCGACACCGCCGAACGGCAGCGACGACATGCCGATGAACGTGATGACCGAGTTGACCGAGGCCATACCCGTGCGCAGCCTGCGGGCCGCGGCCACCGCGCGCCGCTTGCCGAACACCGCGCCGCCCAGCCCGTACGAGGAGGCGTTGGCGAGCCGGACCGCCTCGTCGACGTCGGCGACCTTGCTGATGGTCAGCGTCGGACCGAAGGTCTCCTCGCGTACCGCCGCCGAGTCCTCCGGCACGTCGACCAGGATCGTGGGCTTGACGAACGGTGGCTCGACCGCCTCCCGCCCGCCGAGCACGGCCCGGCCGCCGCTGGCCAGAGCGTCGTCGATGTGCCGCCGGATGGTGTCGATCTGCTTGGGCATGGTGATCGGCCCGATGTCGTAGCCGTCGCCGTAGCCGACCTTGAGCGCCCCGGCGCGGCGCACCACCTCGGCGACGAACGCGTCGTAGACGGGCGCCACCGCGTACACCCGCTCGATGGCCAGGCAGGTCTGCCCGGCGTTGGTGAGCGCACCCCACACGCACGCCTCGGCGGCGGCCGCCACGTCGGCGTCGTCGTCGACGATCAGAGCGTCCTTGCCGCCGGCCTCGATCAGCACCGGCGTCAGGGTCTCGGCACACGCCGCCATCACCTTCCTGCCGGTGGCGGTGGAGCCGGTGAACGCCACCTTGTCGACGCCCGAGTGGCACAGCGCGGCGCCGACCTCGCCCAGGCCGTGCACGATCTGGAGCACCGGCTGCTCGGGCACGATCTCGGCGAAGGTGTCGACCAGCCACTGGCCCACGGCCGGCGTGTATTCGCTGGGCTTGAAGACGACCGTGTTGCCGGCGGCGAGTGCGTAGGCGACCGTGCCCAGCGGCGTGACCACCGGGTAGTTCCAGGGGCCGATCACCCCGACCACGCCCATCGGCTGGTATTCGAGGTGCGCGGAGAACTCGGCCAGCGCCAGCCGGCCGCGCACCCGGCGCGGGCCGAGCACGCGCTTGGCGTTGCGGGCCGCCCAGTCGATGTGGTCGACGGCCGACGCGGTCTCCACTATCGCCTCGGCGATCGGCTTGCCGCCCTCGCGACTGACCAGCGCGGCGACCTCCTCGACCCGCTGGGCGAGCAGGGCGCGCCAGCGCAGCAGTCGGGCACGCCGCCCGGCATGACCGAGCCCGACCCAGAAGGCGGAGGCGTCCCTGGCGCGCTCGACGGCCCGGGCCACGTCGTCGGCGTCGGCGACCGCGAACCGGCCCACCTCTTCACCGGTAGCGGGATTGGTCGAGACGAGTGCGCCGCCTTCGACGACAGGCACGCCGGCGGCCCGGGTAGCGGTCATGCGCGAATACTAGTCGTGAGAGTTACTCGCGGGTAAGGGTTAGCCGTAGCGCGGGGCGTTGCGCGAGCGCACCACGCCGGGTGCGCGCCGGTCGCGGGCCCGCCAACAGCCCGTGTGCCAGTGCCGCCGGTCGGTCAGGTCGCCGCGCTCGTCGGCCGGCCACACCACGACGTGCGCGGTGCCGGGCCGGATCTCCTGGTCGCAGCCGGGGCAGCGGTAGACCTTCGCGCTCGCCCCACCGGGCACCAGCCGCACCATCCACTCGCCGTGCCGGTCGCCCTCGATCGAGCTGCCACGTCGCAGCGCCTCGTCGTCCAGCGGGCGCCCGTCATCGGGCTTCGGACGGTTACGACGGGGGCTCACATCTAAAGGTTAGTGTGGTCGCGGAAGCCCCGGCCGGCCTTGCGTCCCACGTAGCCCGCGGTCACCAGGTGTTCCAGCAGCGGGGCGGGAGCGAAGCCCGGCTCGCGCAGCTCCAGGTAGAGCTCGCGCTGGATGGCCAGCGCCACGTCGAGGCCTACGGTGTCGAGCAGCTCGAACGGACCCATCGGATAGCCGCAGCCGAGCTTCATCGCGTAGTCGATGTCGTCGGCCGACGCGTACGACGCCTCGAGCATCCGGACCGCGTCGTTGAGATAGGGGAACAGCAGCGCGTTGACGATGAAACCGGACCGGTCGGCGCAGTGCACCCCGGTCTTGCCCAGCGCCGCCACGAGCGCGTCGGCCGCCGCGGTGGTCTCCGGCGCGGTGCGGATGGTGCGCACGATCTCGACGAGCGCCATCACCGGCGCCGGATTGAAGAAGTGCAGGCCGACGACGTCGGCCGGGCGCTGGGTGGCCATCGCGATCTCGATGACCGGCAGCGACGAGGTGGTGGTGGCGAGCACCACACCCGGCTTGCAGATCTCGTCGAGGGCGGCGAACACGGCCTTCTTGACCGCCAGCTCCTCGACCACGGACTCGATCACCAGGTCGACGTCGTCGAGGTCCTCGAGCCGGTGCGACCAGGTGATCCGGTCGAGCGCCGCGGCCTGGTCGTCCTCGCTCAGCTTGCCCTTGACCACGGCCTTGGCGAGCGAGCCGCGCACCGCCTCGGACACCGCCGCGGTCTTCGCCTCGCCCCGGGTCACCGAGACCACGTCGAAGCCCGCGCGGGCGACCACCTCGACGATGCCGCGGGCCATCACGCCGGAGCCGACCACGCCGATCGTCGTGATCTGGGTCGACCCGGGGGCCGCGGGCGGGGCAGTCAGTTCGTCGGCCACGACCTTGGGCGAGCCCGCACCCTCGTACGTGTAGAAGCCCCGCCCGGTCTTGCGGCCCAGCAGCCCCGCCGTGACCATCTGCTTGATCAGCGGGACCGGGGCGTGCCGGCGGTCGCGTCCGCCCCGCCGGTACATCGTGTCCAGGATCTCGTACGCGGTGTCGATGCCGATCAGGTCCATCAGCGCCAACGGACCCATCGGGAGCCCGCAGCCGAGCCGCATCGCCGCGTCGATGTCCTCGCGGGTCGCGTACCGCGCCTCCAGCATCGACACGGCCTGGTTGAGATAGCCGAAGAGCAGCGCGTTGGCGATGAACCCGGCCCGGTCGTTGATCGTCACGTCGGTCTTGCCGAGCCGTGCGCAGAGCGCCTCGACGTCGGCCACCACCTCGGGCGCGGTGACCACGGTGCGGACGATCTCGACCAGCTTCATCACGGGCGCCGGGTTGAAGAAGTGCACGCCGATGACCTGGTTGGGCCGGGTCGTGGCGACGGAGATCTCGGTGACCGACAGCGACGAGGTGTTGGTGGCCAGGATCGCGTCCGGCTTGCAGACCCGGTCGAGCTCGGCGAAGATCTGCTGCTTCAGCGGGAGCTGCTCGGGCACCGCCTCGATGACCAGGTCGACGTCGTGCAGCGCGTCGAACCCGACCGCGAAGCCGACCCGGGCGAAGATCTCGTCGCGCGCCTCCGGGGTCAGCTTGCCCTTGGCCACCGCCCGGTCGATCGAGCCGACCAGCGTCGCCTGGCCCCGCTCGACGGCCTCCTCGGTGACCTCGACCGCGACGACGTGGATGCCGCTGCGCGCGAAGACCTCGACGATCCCCGCGCCCATCGTGCCGAGCCCGACAACTCCGACGGTGTTGATCTCCCGCGACACGCAGCGCTCCCCTAACGATCCATAAGGTCAGGGTCAGTCTGCCATGCCCTTTCGCACCTCGACGGCGACCTCGGCGGCGCCCTTCGGGCCGAGCACGATCGTGTAGTGGTTGGTGCCCGGCACCTCACGCTCGACGATGCCGGGGAACGCCCGGGTCGCCTCGCCCGCCGCGATCATCGGGTCCGGCTGGTCGAGCATGCCCCGCTCGGCGCGCAGGAAGACGGCCGGCACCGGCAGGGCGGCGGGCGCCACCGGCCGCCACGCGAACAGGTCCCGCGCGTCGCGCAGGGCCGCTTCCAGGTGGCAGGCCGGCCGCAGCGCACCGTCGACCTCGACCAGGTCGTAGTCGGCGTACTCGGCCATCGTCGGCGACCACTCGGCGAAGGACGGGTGGGCCTGCCAGGTCGCGGCGTAGGTCGGGCGGTCCGGGAAGGTCAGGGTCAGCCGCTCGTACGCCCGCCCGACCGTCTCCGCGATCACGGCGGTGACCTGCGCCGGGCCAGGATCGGCCGGCACACCGGGCGGCGGCGGCATCGCCGGGCCACCGTCGACGAGCACCAGGCGTTCGACCAGCATCGGGTACGACCGGGCCAGCTCGACCGCCGCCCACGCGCCCATGGAGTGGCCGACCACCACGGCCGTCCCGCCGTACGCCTGGATCACCTCGGCCAGGTCGGCCGCGTGCCGCTCCATGCCGTAGGGCGCCGGCAGGTCCCGGCTGTGTCCCCGGCCGCGCAGGTCGGGAGCGACGAACCGGTGGTCCGCGCCCAGGTCGTCACCGACCAGCGCCCAGGCGCGGTGGTGGGAGGTGATCCCGTGCGCCGCCACGACCAGCGGGCCGTCGTCGCCCCACACCCCGACGGCCAGGTCGCCACCGTCGACGGGGACGGCCGCCGTGCGGTAGGCGGTCACGGCAGCACGTCCAGCAGTTCGGCGACGAACTCGGCCGGGCGCTCCAGGTGCGGGGAGTGGCCGCAGCCGGTGTAGACGACCTCGCGGTAGCTGCCGCCCCGCTCGGCGTAGCGGTCGAGCACCGCCCGGGTCTGGCCGACCATCGGCTGTGGCGGGCTCGCCTCGGCACCCGGCCAGCCCGGGACGACTCCCAGCGAGCCGAGGTACGACAGGTCGAACAGCGAGGTGTCCGAGACGATCGCGTCCTGGTCACCGCGTACCCACGTGATGTGCGGTTTGGTCGCGACGGCGACGAGCTCGTCGGCGATCCGGAAGTTGTTCGGCGCCATGGTGTTGAGCACGCCCCGGTCGCCGGGCGCGACGCCGGGCCAGTTCGGGCTCGCGGTCGACGTGCCCGGGTAGTTGTCGTCGCCGGTCACCGTCGAGAGCACGGTGTCGAGCAGCAGCTCCTCGTCGGCACCGAGCGACGCGGGGTCGGCGACGTACGCGGTCCGCATGACCGTGCGCGGGCTGGTCGGCGCGTCGCCCTCGCGGTCCTTGGCGGCCAGCCGCGCGACGAAGTCGGGGTTGGCCGTGCCCGCACCCGTGCCGGCGAAGTCCTCGGTGGTCGGCGTGCCGATCAGGTCACGAGTGCCACCGAAGCCGTACGGCGACAGCGGCGCCTCCAGCAGCATGGCGGCGACCCGGTCGGGGTGGTCGACCAGCAGGCGCATCGCCACGCCGCAGCCCATCGAGTGGGCGACCACGAGCGGTTTGGCGTCCGGCGGGAACAGCTCCGGCTCGTCGAGCAGCGCTGCCACGTCGTCCGCGAAGTCGCCGAGCCCACGGGTGGCGTCGACGGGTGCCGCCTCGGACGCGCCGTAGCCGCGCAGGTCGGGCGCGACGATCCGCAGGTTGGGCGGCAGGTGGCGGAGCAGCGGCCGCCAGAAGTCGGCGGACGAGCAGTTGCCGTGGATCAGCAGCACGGGCGGGCCGTCGGCGGGGCCGGCGACAAGGACGTTCTGGTCGATTCCGCGCGCGTGCACGCGCACCTGCTGGTGCTCCATGGCGCACATCCTCGCGCTCCCCACTCACGTCATGCTGTGTGGTGTCGCCACATAAGAGCGGAACATCGTGTGTCTGTCAGTGCCGAGCGAACTCCGCGAGCACCGCGTCGGAGAGGGCCGGCCAGAGCGGGTGTGCCCACTCGCCGAAGTCGCGGTCGGTGAGGCACGCGCAGGCGAGGCCGGCCACCGGGTCGACCCAGAGGAACGTGCCGGTCTGGCCGAAGTGCCCGAAGGTCGCCGGCGAGTTGTTCGCACCGGTCCAGTGGGGGGTCTTGTGCGACCGGATCTCGAAGCCGAGGCCCCAGTCGTTGGGGTCCTGTCGCCCGTAGCCGGGCAGCACCCCGGACAGGCCCGGGAACGCCACTTTCGCCGCCTCGCGGGTCAGCGCCGGCGCCAGCGTCGGGTTCAGCAGCTCGCGGCCCAGCTTGGCCAGGTCGCCGATCGAGCCCGTCACCTTGGCCGCCGGTGAGCCTTCCAGCACCGTGTTCGGCATGTCGAGCTGGTCCAGCACCAGGTCGATCATCAGGTCCCCGAAGCTGCCCTCGGCCCGCTCGGCCACGACCTCGGCGAGCACCTCAAAGCCGCGGTTGGAGTAGATCCGGCGCTGGCCGGGCTGGCCCATCACCTGATCGTCGCCGAAGTTGAGGCCCGAGGCGTGCGCCAGCAGGTGGCGGACCGTCGAGCCGGGCGGGCCGGCCGGGTCGTCGAGCGCGACCAGACCGTCGTCGATCGCGGCCAGGACCGTCAGCGCCGTCAGCGGCTTGGTCACCGACGCCCAGGGGAGCGGGGTGTCCGGGCCGGTGCGCGCCAGCACGCCGTCGGCGTTGACGACGGCGACGGCGACGGTGTCCACCGGCCACGAGTCGACCAGGGCGAGGGCTTGCGAGTCAGGCACCCCGCAACGCTAACGGGTGGACTCGTCGCGGGCCCACGCGGCGCCGGCCGGGGTGGCCCGCGCGCGCCGCTCGGCCAGCAGCGTCAGGGCGGCATAGCAGGCGCCGGCCGGCCACAGCCAGGGTCGCGGGAGCACCACGTCGACGAGCCAGGACGCCTTGCGCGCCGGCCGGACCGCGACGTCGGCACCGGCGGCGCGCAGCGCGGTGTTCGCCCCACGCACCCGGCCGAGCCGGCGCAGCAGGTCCTCGGTGCGGGTCGGGGTGGCCACCACCGACGGGACCTCGGCGACCTCGCGCTTCTCGCCGGGTGCGAACAGCGCGTCGAGGAAGAGGTCGTCGGCGAACAGGTCGGGGAACTCGCCGAACCGGGCTCGGGCGTCCTTCGACAGCACGATCGCGCCCCGGCCGAACAGCGCGTCGCGGAACGCCGGAAGCCGCCGGTTGACGGCGAAGTAGGCCTTCACCAGCAGCGGCCGGCCCGTGGTGTCCAGCACCCGGCGGGGTGCGGCCGCGATGACGCCGTCGGTGCCGGAGACCCGCGCGGCCAACGCCCGCGCCCCGGCGGCGGAGAGCGTGATGTCGGCGTCGAGGTAGATGCGCGGGAAGCTGGTCGCGGCCGCGTCGCCGGCGTTGAGGGCGGCCGGCTTCGAGGCCACGGACACCTCGACGACCCGGACGCCGGCCACCGCGCCGGCCACGGCGGCGGTGTCGTCGGTGCAGCCGTTGGCCGCCACCACCACGTCGAACTCGCCCGGCTCGGCGCCGTCGAGCAGGTGGCGCAGCGTGCGCCCGATGACCCTCGCCTCGTTGTGCGCGGCCACCACGATGCTCACCACGGCGCGCGCCCGGTGATCGCGCGGCGGACCCGCTTGGAGAGGGACCGGCCGCGCCGGCGCCAGCCGGAGTACTCGCGCAGGTCGAGCGAGGCGGCCTGGACCACGTACGCGGACCGCTTCATCTGCTCGGTCCACTCGGCGACCGTGCGCACGCCCGTCTTCTGCGCGGACAGCGGCCGGCGGGCCATGAAGTCCTCGTCGGTGTGGTAGATCGTGCGGGGGCTGCGCGGGTCGTCGAGGTGGTCCTCGGGCAGGAACGGGTAGACCCAGCCGTTGACGAAGCCGAGGCGCGCGGCCCGCAGGCACCAGCTCGTGAACGAGTCGTCGTCGGCCAGCGGCCCGGTGCGCTCGACCATCGCCCGCTTGAGCAGGTAGCCGCTGCCCTGCACCCAGTGGTTGCGCATCAACCGGTGTCCGCCCGCGTACGAGGCCAGCTTGCGGTCGACCAGCTCCTGCCGGACGTCTGACTCCGGGAAGCGCCAGGTGCCGATCACCCCGAACTCGGGGACGTCCTCGTGCGCCCGCCGGAGCACGTCGAGCCAGGACTTGTCGGGCAGGCAGTCGTCATCGACCTTGCTCAGGTAGTCACCGGTCGACTCCGCCCAGAGCCAGTTGGTCGGTTCGCGCAGCCCGGCGTTGGTCGGGCTGTGGTGGAACCGGTGCACCCGCGGGTCGTGCCGGAGCTCCTCGACCGCCGCCAGGGTCGCCTCGTCGGTGCCGTTGTGCCAGAGCCACACCCGGGAGTCGTCGGTGCAGCTGTCGAGCAGGTGCGGAAGCGACAGGCGGACATACTCCGGCCGGTCGTACGTGATCATCAGAATGTCGATGCCGCCGGACATCTGTGCTGCTCCTCTAGTTGAGTCGTTGTGCCCGGGTCAGTCGCCACATCGCGCCGGCCAGGCCGAGCAGCAGATGCATGGTGAACAGGTACGTGGAGAAGTAGAACGCGTCGAAGGTGAACGCGGTCACCGCCATCACGCCGATCGCGACGGCCAGCACCGCGGCCAGGTCGCGGTCGCTCTCGGTCTTCGCGAACCGGCGGACCCGGGCGGACACGAAGACGCCCGTCAGGAAGAGCACGACCACGCCGGCCGTGCCGATGATGCCGGTCGTCACCACGGTGACCAGCCACTGGTTGTCGAGGAGCTGGTAGAGCTCGGGCAGCCAGGTGCCGATCCCGCGACCGAACCAGGGACGTTCCTTGATGAACGGCGCGACGTAGTCGTAGTCCTCCAGCCGGCCCTGCACGCTCGGGTCACTGCTGCCCGCGAAGAGCAGCGACCGCAGCGCACCGAGCAGGCCGGGCTTGCCGACCTGGATGATCGCGGTGAGGAACAGGCCGGCGACCAGCACGTTGAGCGTCGTGCGCAGGGGCCAGACCAGGATGAGCAGCAGGATCGCCGCGGCCAGGGCCAGCACGCCGGTGCGGGACAGCGAGATCGGGATGACCGCGGCCACGATCATCGCGATTCCGGCGAAGATCTGCCGTTCCCGGCGGGTCGCTGCGAACCGGGCATAGTGGATGGCAACCACCAGTGCGACCACCATCAGCACGCTGAACTCGATGTAGTGCCCGGCGGTGCCGGCCACCCGGACGAGGCCGCCGCCGCCCCGGTCGTCGAAGCCGACCAGGTCACGCTGGAACTGGAGCACCGGCGGTAGCTTGAGATAGCCGGTGAAGTCCTGGCGGAACGCGAACTGGGTCAGCGCGAACAGCGCCATCACCGCGGAGCCGTAGCAGAGCCAGCGCAGCACGGTGTCGATCCGCTCGCGGGTCAGCACGCCGTCGCACGCGGCAAGCAGCAGGCCGCCGGCGGCGAACGCCATCAACACGGTGCGGTCGGCCTGGTTGGCCTCCAGCGGGTCCAGACCACGGGCCTGGCCGGCGATGTACGACGTCGCCATGGTGGCGAAGTAGAAAGCCAGCGCCCAGCGCATGGGCTGTTGGCCGCGCGTGACCAGGGACGGGTGGAAGCGGGTGAGCGCCCACCACACGAACAGCAACAACCCGGCGACCACGCCGGGCCGGCCCAGCGTGGTCAGCGGCGGGAAGATCAGCCGGGCGGGCAGGAAGTACATCGCGAAGATGGTGAAGCTCACCCAGGCGGTCGCGTCCCGGAACTCGATGACGCTGGGTGTCACGCCGTCGTAGACGGTCGCCGTTCTCCGCGCGGATAGATAGGTCTGCACTATTACTGGTCGTCGTTGTCAGGCCTGGGCGTCCGCACGGCGGTGAGCAGGATGGTGTCGTCGGTGTCGGGCGTCCGCACGTAGTCGGCCGAGACCTGCTGGGGCTGCGTGGAGTGCCCGTTGGCGGTGACCGGCGTGCTGTTGATCCGGATGACCTGGGTGGCGTCGACGGGCTCGTCGTCGGCGGGCTCGCGCTCGCCGACCTGTTTGTTGACCGGGCCGACAGGCTTGGCCAGCGGCGGCTGCGGGCGGCGCTGCTCGACCGAGGCGGAACCGGCGGTCGCGTTGGCCCGCAGGCCGGCCCGGGCGTTGACCTGCTTGGTGAGCTTGCGCCGGGCGATCGCGTCGTAGGCGACCACCGCGGCGGCCATCAGCAGCAGGCCGATGGCGAGCACGACGATCTGCGCCCGGAGCACGTTGGACCGCGACGGGGTCACGTTGAGGCCGGGGTCGAGCACCTGGGTGCTGATCTCCTCGCCGGCCTTCGGCTTGTATTTCGCCTGCTGCCCGACGACCTCTTCGCTGATCAGCTTGGTGACGGCCTCGACCGTGGCGAGCGCCTTGGCGCTGGTCTCGCTGGAGATCTCGACGGTCATGATCGAGCTGCGGGTGACCAGGGTGATCTCGTAGGCGGCGTCGCCCCCCGCCGCGACGACCTTCTGCCGGGCATCTCCGGACGACACGGCGATCTGCACCGCCTGCGCCATCTGGGTCTCACCGATGCGCAGCCAGGGGTTGCCCGGGGCCGGCGTCGCGCCGTTGGCCGGCGTCGCCGCCGACGTCGTCGGAGGAACCAGGATCACGGTCGCCGTCGTGTTGTATTCAGGCTGGATCGCGCTGCCGAGCGCGACTGCCGCGGCAAGCGTCACGATGACGATCGGAACCGCGACGTACCACCGCCGGATAACGAGCTTGAGGAGGTCAAGGAGGTCCATGGAAAGGCCCTTTGATCGAATGCGGCGGAAAGGGGCGTCAGGTCGTCAGGAGACCGACTGGTTGGTATCACGCGGGCTCACCGGTCGGTTGCCTCCCCCCACCGGTGAATCTGATTTGTAACCTTTTCGCGTCTGGCGCAGCAACCGATCCCATAGTCGGATGTACGACTTGGCCTGGTGGTCCCAGGCGAGCTGGCCGACGAACCGATCGCGGGCGATCCGGCTCATCGTGGCGCGCGCGGCGCTGTCGCTCAGCAACAGGTCGAGCGCCTTGGCGAGCTCGTCGGGCGCGCCGGTCGGCACGTAGAGCGCCGCGCCCTCCGCCGTGCGCCGCGTCTCCAGCAGGTCGACGGCGACCACCGGGAGACCACGGGCGACGTATTCCACCGTCTTCGCCATGGTCGACAGCTCGGCCATCTTCGTCGGCGGGTCGGGCTGGATCGCGACGGTGGCGGAGTTGAGCAGGGCGTCGACCTCGTCCGCCTCGAGCCAGCCACGGAACTCGACCACGTCGTCGAGCTTGCGGGCGGCGGCCAGCTCGCGCAGGCCGGGCAGGCACTCGCCGTCACCGGCGACCACCAGTTTCCAGTCGCTGTCGCCGCGCAGGCCGACGAGCTGCTCGGCGGCGAGCACGGCCGCCTCGACGTGGTCCTGCGGGTTGATGACGCCGAGGTAGACAACCGTCTGCCGGCCGGCCGGCGCGGGCTCTTCGGTGTAGGCCACCTCGGCGATGGCCGGGCCGTTGCGGACCACGACCACCTTGTCGGGGTCGAGGCCGCCGCGGTTGATCGCCAGATCGCGGTACGACTCGTTGGTCGAGACCACGGCGGTCGCCCGGCGCCAGGACATCCGCTCGAACCACCGCAGGACGGCAAGCACCGTCGGGTTCGGGGTGTCCGTCTTGCACTCGTAGAGCTCGGGGCTCAGGTCGTGGTGGTCGAAGACGAACGGCCGGCCCAGCGCGCGCATCAGCAGCGCCAGGACCCAGAAGACGTCCGGCGGGTTGCACGCCTGCACGGCGTCGACCCGGGTGCGGACCATGAGGCCGAGTAGCCGCGCGGTCACCGCGAGCAGGGCCCAGGCGAACTCGAAGGCGAACGACAGCACTCCGGCGCCCGCGAGCGGCTGGCGGAACGACCGGATGGCGGTCGCCCGGCTGCCCGGCAGCACGGTCAGGCCGGCGGAACCCCGCGGGCAGATCACCGTGACCTGGTAGCCGGCCTCTTCCAGCGCCAAGCACTCACGGATCACCCGTCGGTCTCGTTCGACCGGCAGGTTCACCACGACGATGACCACATGCCCCCGCGTTTTGGTCATCTCCACCTCTGATCACTGTGGACAGTGCTGTGCCCTCCCTTAAGGGAGACTTAACACAGGCGACGATGCTCTATCGGAACCATGCGTGGCAAGGGTGACCGACGGCCGATCTGGTGTCGACTTCACTACATGTCGATGGCCGATCGGTCTATTGCTCGTCGGATTACCGGACCTTACTTGGTGGCGGGTCGGCCGGCCAAATCCCTGCTGTGGCACCGGATTCGGCGGGTGCGTCGGATTTGGGGGCAATGGCCCGTCGCGAATCAGACATCGCTTCCCCTTGATCTGATCGCTACCGTGTCCGCCACGTATGCGTGCAGGTAAATCTTGGGGGAGGTGGCGCGGATGACGCGCCCACGACGTCCGCTGCGGACGATGCTGGCCGCGGCGCTGGTCGCCGGCGGGCTCGTCGCGCTCGCCGAGGTGCAGCCGGCGGCGGCGACCACGCTGCCGACCGGGTTCCAGGAACAGATCGTCTTCAGCGGGTTGAACCAGCCCACCAACCTCGAGTTCGCGCCCGACGGCCGCGTCTTCGTCGCCGAGAAGGGCGGCCGGGTCAAGGTCTACGACAACCTCGCCGACCCGACGCCGACGGTGTTCGCCGACCTGTCGACCAACGTGTTCAACGTCTGGGACCGCGGCCTGCTCGGCCTCGCGCTGCCGCCGGACTTCCCGGCGAACCCCTACGTATACGTGCTTTACACCTATGACGCGCCACCCGGTCAGACCGCGCCGTACTGGAACGACAACTGTGGCGACGCCAACAACGGCCAGTGCGTCGTGCAGGGCCGGCTATCCCGGCTGCAGGCCGCCGGCAATGTGATGACCGGCAGCGAGCAGGTGCTCATCACCGACTGGTGCCAGCAGTTCCCCAGCCACTCGATCGGCGACCTCAAGTTCGGCGCCGACGGCATGCTCTACGTCAGCGGCGGCGACGGCGCCAGCTTCAGCGCCACCGACTACGGCCAGCTCGGCAACCCCCGCAACCCCTGCGCCGACCCGCCCTCCGCGGTCGGTGGCGTGATGAACCCGCCGACCGCCGAGGGAGGCGCGCTGCGCTCGCAGGACGTCCGCTCGACCGGCGACCCGACCAGCCTCGACGGCTCGGTGCTGCGGCTCAACCCGGTCACCGGCGCCGCGGCGGCCGGCAACCCGCTGTCCGGCTCGGCCGACGGCAACGCCCGCCGCATCGTCGCGCACGGCCTGCGCAACCCGTTCCGGATGACCATCCGTCCCGGCACAAACGAGGTGTGGGCGGGCGACGTGGGCTGGAACGTGTGGGAAGAGATCAACCGGGTGACCAACCCGACGGCGGGCGTCACCAACTTCGGCTGGCCCTGCTACGAGGGCATGGGCGTGATGGGCTCGTACGACGGCGCCAACCTCAACCTGTGCGAGTCGCTCTACACCGCGGGGGGCCACGCCCAGCCCTACTACACGTACAACCACACCGGCGCGGTCGTCCCGGGGGAGAACTGCGGCAACGGCGGCGACGCGACCAGCGGCCTGGCGTTCTACCCGACCAGCGGCGGCAACTACCCGGCGGCGTACGCGGGCGGCCTGTTCTTCGCCGACTATTCGCGCAACTGCATCTGGGCGATGAAGCCGACCACCCCGGGCGGGCTGCCCTCCACGGCCGCGATCGAGGCCTTCGGGCAGGCCGCGGCCGGCCCGGTGGACCTGGCGATCGGTCCGGGCAACGAGCTCTACTACGTCGACCTGGGCGGGACGGTCCGGCGGATCCGCTACTTCCCGGGCAACCAGCCGCCGGCGGCCGCGTTCAGCGCCACCCCGGTGGCGGGCCAGCCGCTGCGGCTCGACTTCGACGCCAGCGCCTCGACCGACGCCGACCCGGCCGACCAGGGCCGGCTGACGTACGCCTGGGACTTCACCAACAACGGCTCGACCGACGCGACCGGGGTGACGACCAGCTTCACCTATCCGGCCGCGGGCAGCTACACGGCCAAGCTCACGGTGACCGACACGCTCGGCGCCAGCGACACGCACCTGGTGACCATCCAACCCGGCCGCACCGCGCCCGTCGCCACGATCGACACCCCGGCCGCCTCGACGACCTGGAAGGTGGGCGACCAGATCGCCTTCACCGGGCACGCGAGCGACGCCGAGCAGGGCACCCTGCCGGCGTCCGCGCTGTCGTGGCGGCTGCGGATGCACCACTGCGAGAGCGTCGGCAACTGCCACGTGCACGAGGTGCAGCAGTGGGCCGGCGCCGCGGGCGCTACGTTCGTCGCTCCCGACCACGAGTATCCGTCCTATTTGGAACTGGAACTGACGGCGACCGACGCCGACGGGCTGAGCCACACGGTGTCCCGCAGGCTCGACCCGAAGACCGTCGACCTGACGTTCCGCACCAACCCCGCGGGCCTGTCGCTCAACGTCGGCGCGTTCACCGGCACGACCCCGTTCACCCGCACGGTCATCCAGGGCTCGACCAACACGGTCAGCGCTCCGTCGCCGCAGAGTCAAGATGGCTCGGTCAACACGTTCGCGAGTTGGTCCGACGGCGGTGCCAACAGCCACGTCATCACCGCGCCGACGGCGGCCGCCACCTACACCGCCACCTTCACCAGTGCGGCCGGCTGCGCCGACAGCTTCGGCTACGTCTGCACCACCCGGACCGGCCAGCCGTTCGCCGCGGCCGACGGTGCGGTGCTGCCGCTGACCGGTGACGACGCGGTCACCCCGGTCTCGCTGCCGTTCCCGTTCCGGTTGTACGGCCAGGAGTACGGCAGCGCGTGGGTGTCGACCAACGGCTTCGTCTCGTTCGCCGACCCGGGCCAGGCCGGGCTGGTCGCGGTCAACGGTGCCCTGCCCAACGGCAGTGCGCCCAACGCCGCGGTCTATCCGTTCTGGGACGACCTGGTGCAGCGGGCCGACTCGACGGTGCGCACCGGGGTGAGCGGCACCGCCCCCGACCGGAAGTTCACCGTGGAATGGCGCAACAGCGGTTACTACGGCTCCAACTCCGGGCGCATCCGGTTCTCCGCGGTGTTCGGTGAGGACGGCAGCATCACGTACCACTACGCCGACCTGTCCACCGCCGACCGCGAGGAGGGCAACTCCGCCACTGTCGGCATCGAGGACGGTTCGGGCACCGTAGGGCTCGCGTACTCGGTGGACCAGCCGGTCCTGCGCGATGGCACCACGGTGACGTTCTCGCCGCCCGGTGGCACGCCGCCGCCGACCACCGGCACCATCTCCGGGGTGGTCAGCGCCAACGGGAGCCCGCTGTCCGGTGCCACGCTGACGCTGTCGCCGTCCGGGCGCACGGCGACCAGTGCGGCCAACGGCTCCTACCAGTTCACCGCGGTGCCGCCGGGCGCCTACACGGTTTCCGGCACGGCGCCGGGCGGTTTCACCGGCTCGTCGCCGGTGACCGTGACGGCGGGCGGGGCGCACACCGTCAACCTGACGCTGACCGGGCCGCCACCGGGCTCCGGCGACTACACCAAGACCACGCAGGCACGACCGTACGTGTCGACGGCTGACGGCACGGTGCTGCCGATCACCGGCGACGACGCGGTCGGTCAGGTCACGCTGCCGTTCGGCTTCGAGTTCTACGGCCAGCAGCAGACGACCGCGTGGGTGTCGACCAACGGCGTGCTGTCGTTCGTGAACCCGGGCGGTGCGACGCCGGAGAACACCGCGCTACCGACGGCCGCACTGCCGAACGCGGCCCTCTACCCGTACTGGGACGACCTCGTGCAGCGGTCCGGCAGCGTCATCCGCACGAAGGTGGTCGGGTCCGCGCCCAACCGGCAGTTCGTCGTCGACTGGTTCAACACCGGGATGTACGGCTCATCGTCGGCGCGGATCTCGGCACAGGTGGTGCTCTCCGAGTCCGGCGAGATCGCCTTCAACTACGCCGACCTGGCGACGTCCACGCGGGAGCGCGGCGACTCCGCCACGGTCGGCATCGAGGACGCGGCGGGAGCCGACGCGGTGCAGCACTCCGTCAACCAGGGCGTGCTGAACAACGGCGAGGCGATCGTCTTCACGCCGAACTGAGCGGGTCCCTGCCGGACGGGCGGCCAAAATCGCCCGTCCGGTTAACGGGACCAATCAGGAAGCTGACGATCGGATGTCGCGCCACACGTGACCATGTGATGTCGTCGTCATCCGCATCGCGGGATGGAGCACAGCGTGTCGTTGAGCGTGCGCCGGTTTTTCGCCGGCCTGCTGGCGTTGGTCCTGGGTGCGCCCCTTACGGTGGCCGGGCTGGCCGCGCCGGCCGCCGCCGGCCCGCCACCGACCGGTTTCACCGAGCAGGTGGTGATGACCGGCCTGAGCAGCCCCACGAAGCTGGTCTTCGCCCCCGACGGCCGGATCCTGATCGCGCAGAAGAACGGCGTCATCAAGATCTACGACAGCCTCTCCGACCCGACGCCGACGATCTTCGCCGACCTGAGCGCCGAGGTCTTCACCTATGGCGACCTGGGTCTGCTCGGCCTGGCCGTGCCGCCGGACTTCCCGGCCACGCCCTGGGTCTACGTGAGCTACACCTACGACGGCCCGATCGGTGGCAGCGCGCCGACCTACAACGACCAGTGCGCGGTGCTGGGTGACTGCGTGGTCAGCAACCGGGTGTCCCGGCTGCGGATCGCCGGCAACGTGATGACCGGCAGCGAGCAGGTCCTGCTGCACGACTGGTGCCACGTCTACGAGACGCACGCCGTCGGCAACGTCGGCTTCGGCCCGGACGGCGCGCTCTACGTCAGTGGCGGCGACGGTGCGTCTCCGTCCTTCCCCGACTACGGCCAGCGGGGCGCGGTCACCAACCCGTGCGGCGACCCGGGTGCCCCGGTCGGCGGCACGATGACCCCGCCGACCGCCGAGGGTGGCGCGCTGCGCTCGCAGGACGTGCGCACCCCCGGCGACCCGACGGGCCTGTCCGGCACGTTCATCCGGGTCGACCCGGACACCGGCGCCGCGCTGCCCGACAACCCGATGGCCGGCAGCGCCGACCCCAACACCCGCCGGATCCTGGCGTACGGCCTGCGCAACCCGTACCGCTGGGCGTTCCGTCCGGGCACCGACGAGGTGTGGTTCGGCGACGTGGGCTGGCGGCTCTGGGAGGAGATCGACCGGCTGCCCGACCCCCTCAACGGCCCGGTCGAGAACTTCGGCTGGCCCTGCTACGAGGGTGACGGCCGGCAGAACGGCTACGACTCGCCCAACCTCTCGCTCTGCGAGAGCCTCTACGCGCAGGGCGCGAACGCCGTGGTGCAGCCGCAGTACACCTACAACCACGCGGCCGCGGTGGTGTCCGGCGACGGTTGCCCGACCGGTGGCTCGTCGCCCAGCGCGCTGGCGTTCTACCCGACCAGCGGCGGCAACTACCCGGCGACGTACCGCGGCGCGCTGTTCTGGGGTGACTACGCGCGGCAGTGCATCTGGGCCATGCTGCCCGGCGCCGGCGGAGTGCCCGACCGCGACCACATCGTGCCGTTCACGTCGACCGCGGCGACCCCGGTCGACCTGCAGATCGGCCCCGACAAGCGGCTCTACTACGTCGACCACAGCGGCGGTACGATCCGGCGGTTCAACTACAACACCGGCAACCAGCCCCCGACCGCGGCGGTGACCGCGACGCCGACCGCCGGCAACGCCCCGCTCACGGTCAGCTTCGACGCGTCCGGCTCGACGGATCCCGACGCCGGCGAGGTGCTCTCCTACCAGTGGGACTTCACCGACAACGGCTCGTGGGACGCGGCGGGGGCGACGGCCTCCTACACGTACGGGAGCACCGGCACCTACACCGCCCGGCTGCGGGTCAGCGACCTCGGCGGTCTCTCGGCGGAGCAGACCGTGCAGATCCTGGTCGGCACCGGCGCGCCGACCGCGGTGATCGACACCCCGGCCACGAACCCGAGCTTCAAGGTGGGCGACCCGGTCTCGTTCAGCGGGCACGCCACCGACCCGCAGCAGGGCACCCTGCCGGCCTCGGCGCTGCACTGGCAACTGCTGATGCAGCACTGCTACGCGCCCGACAACTGCCACACGCACAACGTGCAGGAGTGGGATGGGGTCTCGTCCGGGACGTTCAACGCGCCCGACCACGAGTATCCGTCCTATCTGGAGCTCAAGCTGACCGCCACCGACAGCGGCGGGCTCACCCACACGGCCACCCGCCGGCTCGACCCGCGCAGCGTCGACCTGACGTTCACCAGCAACCCGCCGGGTCTGCAGCTCAGCGTCAACGGCGTGCTCGTGACGACGCCCGCGACGCGGACGGTGCTGGCCGGCTCGACCAACTCGGTGAGCGCGCCGACGCCGCAGTCCGGCTACGCCTTCTCCAGCTGGTCCGACGGCGGTGCGGCGACGCACGTGATCACGGCGCCGAGCACGGCGACGACCTACGGCGCGACGTTCGAGTCGACGCAGCAGGGCGGCGACGGATACGAGATGAGCGACGCCACCGGGCAGCCGTTCGTGGCCGCCGACGCGACGACGCTGCCGCTCGCCGGTGACGACGTGAAGCAGCAGGTGTCGCTGCCGTTCGCGTTCCCGTTCTACGGCACACCGCAGAACAGCATGTGGGTGACCAGCAACGGGTTCCTGTCGTTCGCCGACCCGGGCCAGACCGGGCTGATCGCGGTCAACAGCGCCCTGCCCAACGGCAGCGCGCCGAATGCCGCCATCTACCCGTTCTGGGACGACCTGGTGCTGCGTTCCGACTCGTCCATCCGCACCGAGACCTTCGGCTCCGCGCCCGACCGGCGCTTCGTGGTCGAGTGGCACAACGTCGGGCACTACGGCTCCAACTCGGCGCGGCTGTCGGTCAGCGCGGTGCTGCACGAGTCGGGCCGGATCGACTTCAACTACACCGACCTCAGCAGCGCGCGCGAGGACGGCAACTCGGCGACGGTGGGCATCGAGGACGCGGCGGGCTCGTCGGCGCTGACCTACTCGTTCAACCAGCCCAACCTCGACAACGGCAAGCGGATCTCGTTCACGCCCTCGGGCGGCGGTGGCTCCGACGACCCGCCGCCGGCGCCGACCACGGGCACCGTCAGTGGTGTGGTGACCAACGCGGGCACGGGCAACGCGATCGTCGGCGCGGCGGTCACCCTCACACCGGGCAGCGGCTCGACCACCACCACGAGCGGCGGCGCCTATCAGTTCGGCGCGGTGCCGGCGGGGACCTACACGGTCACGGCGACCGCGTCGGGTCAGTCGGCGTCGAAGTCGGTGACGGTGACCGCGGGCGGCACGGCGACGGCTAACCTGGCGATCGGCAGCACGACGCCGCCACCGTCGGGCGGCTACACGAAGACGACCGAGTCACGCACGTACGTGCCGGCGACCGGTGGCACCGACGTCGCGATCACGGGCGACGACGCGACGGCCCAGATCGACCTGCCGTTCGCGGTGCCGTTCTACGGCCAGTCGAAGAATCAGGCGTGGATCTCGACCAACGGTTTCGTCTCGTTCGCCGAGCCGGACTGGGCGCAACCGGAGAACGTGGCGATCCCGGCGGCGGCCCTGCCCAACGCGGCGGTCTACCCGTACTGGGACGACCTGGTGATGCGGTCGGACAGCACGATCCGCACGAAGGTCACCGGCTCGGCCCCGAACCGCGAGCTCACCGTCGAGTGGAACAACATCGGCCAGTACGGCTCGGCGTCGGCGCGCATCTCGATCGAGGCCATCTTCGGCGAGAACGGCACGATCGTCTTCAACTACACGAGCCTGGCCGCGTCGAAGACCCGCGAACGCGGCGACAGCGCGACAGTGGGAGTGGAGAACCCGACCGGCACGGCCGCCGTCCAACACTCCCTCAACCAGCCGGTCCTGGCGGACAACCAGGCCATCGTCTTCACACCCAACTGAGTCTTGCCGCGAGCGGTCCGCGGTCTCTACGGTCGCTGGATGGCTCCCTCGTGGACGTTCGCTGTTGATCGTGAGGACTTGGCTCGCTCCACCGTCGTCGACGGGCCGGTGCCCGAGGTCGGCGACGGTGAGGCGGTGTTGCGGGTCGACCGGGTCGGGATGACCGCCAACAACGTGACCTATGCCGTGCTCGGTGACTCGTTCGGCTACTGGCGGTTCTTCCCGCCCGAGCACCGCGGCATCGAGGCCGGGTGGGGGCTCGTGCCGCTCTGGGGGTTCGCCGACGTCGTCGCCTCCACCGTCGACGGCGTCAGCGTCGGCCAGCGGGTCTACGGCTACCTTCCGCCCGCAGCCCACCTCGTCGTGCGGCCCGACCGCCTCGATGCCAGCGGGTTCCGGGACGCCAGCCCGCACCGGGCCGAGCTGCCGTCGCCCTACAACGCCTACCGGGTGACCACCGGTGACGGTGCCTACCGGGCCGACGAGGAGGACCTGCTGGTGCTCTTCCGGCCGCTGTTCTACACCTCGTTCATGCTGGCCGACTACCTCGCCGACAACGAGTTCTTCGGCGCCACCACGCTCGTGCTCTCCTCGGCGTCCAGCAAGACCGCGTACGCGGCCGCCTTCGAGCTTCGGGGTCAGGGGCCGCGGATCGTCGGGCTCACGTCGCCCGGCAACGTCACCTACACCGAGTCGCTCGGCTGTTACGACGACGTGCTCACGTACTCGCAGGTGGAGACGTTGACCCCGGTCCCGACCGCCTACCTCGACCTCGCCGGTGCGCCGGCCAGCCGGCACGCGCTGCGCGAGCACCTCGGAGAGCACCTGGTCCGCGACGTGGCGGTGGGGCTGACCTACCAGATCCCCAACGCCGGAACCGCCGGTGAGTTCTTCTTCGCGCCCACGCAGATGCGCAAGCGCGGTGCCGACTGGGGCCGCGACGAGCTCGAGCGCCGGTTCGGTGTCGCCTGGCGCCGGTTCGTCGACGCGCTCGGCGGCCTGGTCGACGTCCGGGTCGGCGACGGCCCCGAGGCGTTGCGCGCCGCGTGGCTCGACGCGCTCGCCGGCCGCATCCCGGCCCGGGTCGGCCAGGTCCTGCGGCTGTGAGTCACCCGGCCTTGACCCGTTCGGTGAAGGCGTTCAGGTTGGTCAGTGCGCGCTCGATCCGCTCGTCGACGGTCAGCGACTCCTCGTAGCGGGCCATCAGCAACTTCGGCTGCCGCTTGCCGCGGAGGTAGAGCGAGCAGGCCAGGTCGGAGCACAGGTATTCGCCGACGGTGTTGCCGTTGCGCCCGGCCGGGCCGGCCAGTGGCGCGACGAACAACGCCACACCGGAGGCGCCGTGCCCGGTCAGGCACACCTTGCACATGCTCGACCGGGACAGCGTCGACGCGCGGCGGGGCTCGGGCCGGCGCAGCACGACGCCGGTCGGCCCGGTCTCTCCGGGCACCACCAGCAACGCCCGCAACGGCGCTCCCGGGTCGGTCCAGCCGAGAAAGTCGAGGTCGTCCCAGGGCACGGGGCCGGACGGCAGTTTGATCCGGGCCGCCTCGCCCTTGCTGCAGTTGACGAACGAGCCCCGGATGGCGTCCTCGGTCAGTGGTTCCACGCCACCGAAACTAACGCGGTCGATCCAGCCAGTCACTGGGTTTTCAGTCGCGGTCGGCAACCTGCACCTGGCTCTGGGCGAGCGAGCGGCGGTGCCAGATCGGCACCGGCAGGCTCTCCGCCACGTCCAGGATGTTCAGGTCCGCCGTGACGGTGAAACCGTGCCGGGCCAGCAGTTCCGCCATCGCCGCAGGGGTCCAGGTCGACCGCCAGGGCTCGCGGGTGAACACGCTGGTCTGGCCGGCGGACCGGGACAGCGCCCGGCCCAGCAGGAAGCCGAGTTTGAGGAACGGCACGGGAAGCTGGAAGTTGACGACCAGCCGACTGCCGCGCGCGGAGCAGGCGGCGACCGCGCCGACCGTGGCCTCGACCTCGGCCGGGGTGAGGTAGGGGACGACGCCCTCCCAGACCCAGGTCGTCGGCCGGTCGCCGAGGTGCCCCGCCGCGGCCAGCGCCCGGCTCAGGTCGTCGGTGCGGAAATCGACCGGCACGTACGTCGGTGGCCGGCCGCTCAACACGGCCGCGCGCGACCGCTTGTCCTGCTGCGAGGCGGGCTGGTCGACCTCGAACACCGCGACATCGGCCAGTTCCGGCATCCGCCAGGCCCGGCCGTCCAGCCCCGCGCCGAGGATGACGACCTGCTGGCCGGGCCGGGCCCGCACGGCGTCGTCGATGGCCACGGTCCGCGGCACCATCAGCTCGGTGATCGCCTTGACCGTCTCGTACGCGACCCGGGTCCGCCATTCCTTGGGCGCGCGGCCGTCGCGTACCCAGACCACCGCCTCGCGCTCGTCGGCGCGCAGCAGCGGCAACGCGGTCGGGTCGCTGAACCGCTCGGTCGCCACCAGCCCGTGCGCGGCAGCGCGGCCCTGGCACACCAACACAGCGGTGCGGCTCGCCGGCGGGGTCTCGACCATCAACTCGACGGTAACGCGGATACGGGCACGCGGCGTCATGATCGGACCGACTGCTCGCGCAACCAGCCCGCCGACGTCTGGTTCCTGGCCGGCACGTTCGGCACCTCGGCCACCCGGCGTTGTGACGCACCGGCCGGCCGGCAGATCGTGGTGCCGGTTCTCAACTCGTACGACGCCGCGAACTGCGGCGCGTTCATGGAGGCGGCTCAGGGCGCCGTCCACCTCGACGGCCAGCCGGTGCCGACCCAGCGGATCACCGGCGAGCCGATCAGCTTCGTCGGCGTCGCCGGCAACGCTCTGGGCACCGGGACCGAGCGCGTCGACTCGACCGGTTGCGGCATTTGGGCCACGATCCCGCCGTTGTCCGCGGGCGTCCACGAGGTCCGCGTGCGGGGCACCAGCGCTGATTTCTCGGTGAGCGTGGACTACGCGCTGCACGTCGGCTGAGGGGTGCTCACCATTCGGCGAACGAGCCGTCTTCCTGCCGCCAGACCGGGTTGCGCCAGGCGTGTCCGGCCGCGTCGGCCTGGCGGACCGCCTGTTCGTCGATCGTGATGCCGAGGCCGGGCGCGTCCCACCGGGCGATGTGCCCCTCCACGATCCGCAGCGGCTCCGGGTCGGCCACGTAGTCGAGCAGGTCGGCGCCGCCCCGGTGGTAGTGGATGCCCATGCTCTGTTCCTGGATCAGGAAGTTGGGCGTGGCGAACGCGACCTGCAGGCTGGCCGCCAGCGCGATCGGTCCGAGGGGGCAGTGCGGCGCGAACAGGGCTCCGTAGGTCTCGGCGAGCGCGGCGATCCGGCGCACCTCGGAGATGCCCCCGGCGTGCGAGAGGTCCGGCTGCACGACGCCGACGCCGGCCGCCAGCGCGGGCAGGAAGCCGGCCCGGTCGTAGATCCGTTCGCCGGTGGCCACCGGGACCGTCGTGCGGGCGACCAGGTCGCCGAGCAGGTGGGTCTGTTCGGGCACCAGCGGCTCTTCCACGAGCAGCGGGCGCAGCGGCTCGATGGCGGGCAGGATCATCCGGGCCGCCGGCAGCGTGGCCCGGCCGTGCAGGTCGACCGCCACGTCACGGTCGTCGCCGATCGCTTCCCGGGCCGCGGCGAGGCGCCGCACGATCCGGTCGAGCTCGGCGCTGGTGGGCACGGGGGAGAGCCGGCCGCTCGCGTTCATCTTGACCGCGGTCATCCCGGCCTCGACGTGCGCCGCCACCGCGTCGGTGAGCTCGCTCGGGTCGTCGCCGCCGATCCACGCGTACACCCTGGCCCTGTCCCGGACCGCGCCGCCGATCAGGGCGTGCACCGGCGCGCCGTACGCCTGGCCGGCGATGTCCCACAACGCCTGGTCGAGGCCAGCGACGGCGCTGGAGAGCACCGGACCGCCCCGGTAGAAGCCGCCCTTGGAGAGCACCTGCCAGTGCTGCTCGATCCGCAACGGGTCCTCGCCCAGCAGATATTCGGAGAGCACCTCGACGGCGGTGCGGACCACCTCGGCGCGCCCCTCGACCACCGGCTCCCCCCAGCCGACCAGACCTTCGTCGGTGGCGACGCGGACGAACAGCCAGCGCGGGGGAACGAGGAAGGTCTCAATCTTGTCGATCTTCACGCTGGGTCCTCTCCAGCCTGGCCACGTCTTCGATGGCCTGGTCGAGCAGTTTGCGCATGGCGCGCGCGGCCTGGGCGGGGTTGTGTCGCCGGATCCCGTCGACCACCGCTTTGTGGCTGGGCACCGGATCGCTGGGTCCGTCCGTGCCGTGCACCATCCGGTCGCGCTCGGCCAGACCCGTCTCGATCACCACCTCCATGCGCTCGATGAGCTCGTTGTGGGTGGCGGCGAGCAGCGCACGGTGGAAGGCGAGGTCGGCGGCGACCGCGGCGAGCGGGTCGGAGCCGGCGGCGGCCATGGCGTCCAGCGCGGCGTCCAGCGCCGCGATGTCCTCCTCGGTCGCGCGCGCGGCGGCCAGGCTGGCGGCGCCGGGCTCGACGATGCTGCGGAGCTCGTGCAGGTCGTCGAAGAGCCCCGGCCCGGGGGAGCGGGCGAACTGCCACCGGAGCACGTCGCCGTCGAGCAGGCTCCAGGCCGACCGCGGGCGCACGAACGTGCCGCGCTTGGGCCGCGCGTCGACCAGTCCCTTGGCGGCGAGCACGCGCAGGGCCTCGCGCAGCACCGTTAGGCTGACGTCGAACTCGCTCTGCAGCGCGGTCAGGTCGAGGATCGCGCCCTCGGGGAGCTGGCCGGTGAGGATCCGCTGTGCGAGCACCTCCACCGTCTGGCCGTGCACGCCGCGCGCCGTGTACTGCTGCATGTTCTCCCCTAGGCCGATGCTTTGGTGGCGGTCCAACCGCCGTCGACCACCAGGCTCGCGCCGGTCACGTAGGCCGCTTCGGACGAGGCGAGGAACGCCACCGCGGCGGCCACTTCGTCGGGCGTGCCGAACCGCTTGGCCACCGTCTCGGCCACACTGCTCGCGCGGTCCTCCGCGGACACCCAGTCCCATGCGGCGGTCATGATCGGTCCAGGTAGGACGGTGTTGACCCGCAGCGCCGGACCATACTCCACGGCGAGCTGCCGGGCCAGGGCCGTCAGGCCGCCTTTGGCCGCCGCGTAAGCCGGACGTCCGGGCAGGCCGACCAGCGCGTGCACCGACGACACCACCACGACGCTGCCGTCGTGCGCGGTCAGGTCGGGCAGCAGCGCCTTGACGCCGAGGAACGTGCCGGTCAGCGTGACCGCGATCTGCCGGTTCCAGGACTCCAGGCTGGTCTGCGCGGCGGGCAGAACCTCCACTGTGTACGCATTGCTGACCAGCACGCCGACTGGCCCGAACTCGTCACGCGCGGTAGTCGCGACGCGAGCCCAGTCGCCTTCGTCGGCGGCGTCCGCGAGCACTGCCTTGGCCCGTCCGCCGGCGGCGCTGATCGACGCCGCGACCTCGTCGGCCGGCCGCACGTCGGCGAGCACCACGGCGGCGCCCTCGGCTGCCAACCGGCGCGCGCAGGCCGCACCGATGCCCCCGGCCGCACCCGTGACAATCGCGGTGCGACCTGCGAAGCGACCCGCCATGCGCCAAACTCCCTCGGTCACGAAGTCTTCATTAATTACGAAGATATGTTGACAGCCCATCCACGTTGATGCAACCTCTTGGAAACACGACTCCCCCGTTCCCTTTGCTGTGCGCCGACCGAAGGTCCAGGCGCCTTAACAAGCACAGGAGGCTTCGCATGAGTTCTGCTCGCTTCAGTCGCCGCGGGTTCCTCGCCGGGATCGGCGGTGTCGGTGCTGCCTCGCTCCTCGGTGCATGCGCTACCGGGAGTGATGACAGCGTCGGTGCCGCCTCCTCGACGCTGACCCTCCAGTCCTCGCTTTCCGATCCTGATCCCAAGGCCGCGCTCACCAAGGTGGTCGAGGGCTACAGCAAGACCCCGGTCACCCTGAACACCATCGCCATCGAGACGTTCCGGGCGCAGCTGCCCACCTACCTGAACTCGGGCAACCCACCGGACGTGCTGACCTGGTACGCCGGGTCGGTGGCCCGTGACTATGCCAGCAAGGGCTTCCTGCTCGACGTGTCCGACCTGTGGACCGGCAGCGGGGCGTGCGCCAACTTCTCGCCCGCGCTGAAGGAACTGTCCACTGCGGACGGCAAGCAGATCTTCGTGCCGACCAACTACTACTGGTGGGGCGTCTTCTACCGGAAGTCCGCGTTCCAGGAGTGGGGCGTGCAGGTCCCGACGACCTGGGACGAGTTCATCCAGGTCTGCAAGACGATCAAGAGCAAGGGCGTCGCGCCGATCAGCATGGGCACCGGGTCCACCCCGTGGGTCGCCTCGGGCTGGTTCGACTACCTCAACCTGCGCATCAACGGCGCCGAGTTCCACCGCGAGCTGCTGGCCGGCAAGCACTCCTTCGACGGTCCCGAGGTCAAGGCCGTGATGGACCACTACCGCCAGCTCGTCGAGTACATCGACCCCAAGGGCCGGTCGTACTCGTGGCAGGACGCGGTCACCCCGCTGACCTCCAAGAAGGCCGGCATGTACCTGATCGGCGCGTTCATCACCTCGGGCGTGCCGTCGGACGCCGTCGACGACCTCGACTTCTTCCGGGTGCCGATCATCGACCCGAGCGTGCCGGTCGCCGAGGAAGCGCCCACGGACGGCTACTTCGCGAGCGCCAAGTCGAAGAACGCCGCGGGCGCCAAGGAGCTGCTGTCCTACCTCGCGTCCGCGCCGGCGCAGCAGCAGTTCATCCAGCTCGCCAAGTCGTCGAACCTGCCCACCTCGCAGGCGGTCGACACGACCACCTTCGCGCCGCTGGTGCAGAAGGGCATCAAGCTGCTCAACGAGAGCAAGGCGATCACCCAGTTCTTCAACCGGGACTCCAGCGACGAGCTGCAGACCACGGCCGACACGGCCCTCACCAAGTTCCTCGACAAGCCCGGTGACGTCAACAAGATCCTGGCTGAATGGCAGGCGTCGGCGAAGAAGGTCCTAGGGTCGTGACCTCGGTGGCGGCACCACCACGGCACAGGCGTGCGGGCCTGCGCGCCGTACCCAAGGTGGTCTGGCTCTTCCTGCTGATCCCGGCGGCGGTCGAGGTCGGCATGGTGTTCTGGCCGGCGGTCAACAGCTTCTACCTGTCGTTGACCGAGTGGAACGGGCTGGGCGCTGCCCAGCCCGTCGGGCTCGACAACTTCAAGGACCTGTTCGCCGACGACATCTTCCGCGGCGCGCTGTGGAACAACGTCATCTGGGCGGTCGGCTTCGGCGGGCTCTCGGTGCTCGGCGGGCTGGCGCTCGCGGTGGCGCTCAACCGGCCCCGCCGCGGTGTCGGCCTCTACCGCAGCGCGATCTACCTGCCGATGGTGTTCTCGCTGGCGGTGACCGGCCTGTTCTGGCGGGTGCAGTACCAGCCGGACGGCACCATCAACACGCTGCTCGGCGCGATCGGCCTCGAAAGCGTCGAGCGGCAGTGGCTGGCCGACCCGGACACCGCCCTCTACGCGGTGCTGATCGCGGCGGTCTGGCGGCAGGTCGGCTACGTGATGGTGCTCTACCTGGCCGGGCTCAAGAGCACCGACCCGACGCTGGACGACGCGGCGGCGGTGGACGGTGCCGGTGCGTGGCAACGCTTCCGCTTCGTCACCTGGCCGCAGCTGCGCGGTGTCAACACGGTGGTGTTCGCGGTGACGGTGATCGACTCGCTGCGCACCTTCGACATCGTCTGGGCGATGACCCAGGGCGGCCCGTACCACTCTTCGGAGCTGCTCAGCACGTACATGTTCCAGCAGGGCTTCACGTTCCTGAACCTGGGCTACGCGTCGGCGATCGCCGTCGTGATCTTCGCGCTCGCGCTGATCTTCATCATCACGTACCTGGTCCGGGCCACCAAGGAGGAGATCGCCTGATGTCCACCGCGACCCTGACCCCCGCTGCCGCTGCGAGAACGAGCCTGCCCCCCGCGAAGCCAAGACGCCGTCGCGGCTGGGTCTTCCACGCCGTCATGGCACCACTCACCCTGCTCTGGGTGGCGCCGATGGTGTTCGTCGTCGTCCTGGCCTTCCGGTCCTTCGACGACATCGCCGCCAACGGCACCGCCGCGTGGCCGGTCTCGTTCGGCCTCGAAGGCTTCCGCGAGGCGCTCGGGCGGGGCACCATGGGCCGGGCGCTGTGGACCAGCGTCCAGGTGACCGTCCCGGCCGTGATCCTCAGCCTGCTGCTCGCCTCCTGGGCGGCGTACGCCCTGGCGCGCTTCGACATCCCCGGCCGGCGGGCGATCCTGCTCACGATGCTGGCCGGCAACCTGCTGCCGCCACAGATCCTGCTGATCCCGGTGTCGCGGGTGATGGAGTCGCTGGGCATCTATGACACCCTGTTCGCGCTGGTCACGATCCACGTCGGCTTCGGGCTCGGCTTCTACACCTTCGTGCTGCACGGCTTCATGCGGTCGATCCCGGGTGAGCTGACCGAGGCCGCGCGGATCGACGGCGCCGGCCCGGTGCAGATCTATGCCCGGATCATCATGCCGCTGTGCCGGCCGTCGCTGGCCGCTCTAGGCGCGCTCGCCACGACCTGGATCTTCAACGACCTGATCTGGGCGATCACCGTGTTGCGCACCGAGGCCAAGCTGCCGGTCACCGCCGCACTGCTCAACCTCCAGGGTGGGTACGTCAGCAACTGGAACGTGGTCGCCGCCGCCTCGGTGATCGCCGCGGTCCCCACCGCCATCGTGTTCTTCGCCTTCCAGCGCCACTTCGTCTCCGGCCTGCTGATGGGATCGAACAAATGAGCCGACCCATGACCATCTCGTTGTGGGACTTCACCTGGTACACCCGCACCGGTCCGGGAGAGCCGTTCGCGGACCTGGGTGCGGCGTTCGCGCAGGCGGTGGAGCGGGGCTACGACACCGTGCGCGTCTGCGCGATGCCGTACCTCCTGTTCGGTTCGGGCCTCGACACCTCGGCGCTGCGGTTCGCCGGGCTCGGTGGCGAGTTCGGGCAACGGACCCGGTGGTACGACGTGCCCGCAGGGCCACCGGTCGACGGCCGCGCCCACCTGTTGGAGCTCTTCCGCCAGGCCGCCGCGCACGACTGCCGGATCATCGTGTCGAGCTGGGAGTACCAGCAGAGCCCGTCGTTCGGCGTCGACGACGGGTGGCACCGGGCGTTGCAGGCGGTGCCGCGGGCCTCGCGCACCGTCGCGCTGGCTGACGCGCACGCCGACCTCGTCGACTTCCTGCGCGCCTCGGGCGGCCTGGACGAGGTGATCGCGTACGTCGAGCTGCACAACGAGGTGCAGCACAGCGGGCTGCACGCGGGAGAGGGCGTCGTCGGGCTGCGCGACTCGCTGGAGCGCGGGATCGACCGGTTCAAGGAGCGGCACCCGTCCGTGCCGGTGACGGTCAACTACTCGCGCGTGCCGGTGGGCGAGATGCGCGGGCTGCCGCGCAACATGGACGTCGCGGTCTTCCATCCTTACGTGTACGGGGTGCTGGGCCAGCTCTACGACGAGTTCGCGCTGCGCGACACCTCCAGAGCCTTTCCGCAAGAGCGGGCGTTCGTCGAGCTTTTGCGCGACGGGGCACCGAAGCTGGAGGACTGGCGGCCGCCGGCGTCGTGGAAGAGCGAGGCGACCATCGTGCCGCACCGCGAGATCTACACCCACGACTGGTGCGACCCTGCGAAATGGGATCGCTGGCTGTACGACCGCTACTCCGAGCACCGGCACGCCATGCGGCAGACGCTGGACACCTGGCTGGCGGTGGCGGCCGACCACGCCGCCGCGCGCGGCATCCCTCTGGTGTTCGGCGAGGGCTGGGTCGGCTATACGCCGCTGCACGCCACCTTCGAGGAGGGGCCGGTCGGTGCGGAGATCTGCGCGCACGCCGTGCGGACGGCCCGGGACCTCGGCGCGTGGGGCACGGTGGTCTGCTCGAACGCGGCACCCCATCACCCGATGTGGCAGGACGTGGCGCTCCAGCGCCGCCTCAACGACGAGTTCCGGAGCCGCTGAAACCGGTTGCCCGGTGTGGGTGCCGTTGGCATGCTGCGGCGTGATGACTGACGAACTCCTGATCCAGCATGACCGGCAGGTGCGCGGCACGCTGGCCGCGCGGCTGCCGAAGTCGTGGAATGCCGTCTGGGACGGCCCGGTCCTGCTGGCGAAGACGCCCTTCCGCTCGATGGCCTTCGCCCAGGACCTGGACGACCTCAGCGTCGCCGACCTGGACGCGTTGATCGCCCGGGTCCGCGACCGCGGCGAGACGGTCGAGTGGAAGACCTACGGGCACGACCGGCCGGACCTGGTCGAGCGGCTGCGGCTGGCTGGCTTCGTGCCGGAGGACCAGGAGACCGTGCTAGTCGGCCTGGCGGCCGACCTGACCGGCGCCGGCGAGGCTCCCGACGGCGTGTCCATCCGGGAGACGACGGACCCGGCCGACCTGCGCCGGATCGGGGCGATGGAGTCCGAGGTGTGGGGCATCGACCTGTCCTCGCTGGCCGACGACCTGCGCGACCGCATCGAGGCCACGCCGGACGACATCGTCGTCTTCGTCGCCGAGGCCGGCGGCGAGGTGGTGTCGGCGGCCTGGATGCCGATCTTCCGCGGCACGGAGTTCGCCGGGCTCTGGGGCGGCTCGACCCTCGCGGCCTGGCGCCGCATGGGCATCTACCGCGCGCTGGTCGCGCGGCGCGCCCGCGTCGCCACCGACCGCGGCATCCGCTACCTCATGGTCGACGCCTCGGACGACAGTCGCCCGATCCTGCAACGCCTGGGCCTGCGCGCGGTCACCACCACGACGCCCTGGGTCTGGACGCCGGCCGACTGATGCGCACCATCACCAGCGACCGGCTGCTGCTGCGTCCCTGGCAGGACGACGACGCCGACTTCCTGCTCGACCTCGAGTCGCGCTGGGAGGTCGTGCGCTTCCTGGGTCCACACCCGGTCGTCATGAGCAGCCGCGCAGAGGCGTTGGCCTCGATCGCCCGCCGCCGTGCGTTCGACGACCCGATCCACGGCATCTGGCTGATCGCCGCGGCCGGCCGACCGGTCGGCAATCTCCTGCTCAAGCCGATCCCGTTGTCGGCCGGCCAAGAAGACCCCGGTGACGTCGAGATCGGGTGGCATCTCCATCCGGACGCGTGGGGACACGGCTACGCCACCGAAGCCGCCTCGGTGGTCATGGCGGACGCCTTCGATCGAGGTCTGCGGCGGGTCGTCGCCGTGACCATGCCCGAGAACCAGGCCTCGCAGGCCGTCTGCCGGCGGCTCGGCATGACCCACCTCGGCCGCACGACGCGCTACTACGGCACCATCAAAGAGCTCTTCGAGAAAACCGTTTGACGGCACCGATAATCTGATCCTCCGTACCTCGAGTCGGTGGGGGCCCTGCCTCCACCACCTCGGGAGTATCGATGCGCCGGGCACCTGCCCTCTCGTTTCTGCTGGTCACCGTGTTCGTCGACATGCTCGGTCTGGGCATCGTCGTGCCGATCGTGCCGGCTCTCATGCTCGAGCTCACCGGACGGTCGGCCGACGCCGTCGCCTGGTCCGGACTGCTCGGGTCGACTTTCGGCCTCGCGCAGTTCCTCACCGCGCCGCTGCTGGGCCGGCTCGCCGACCGCTACGGCCGCCGGCCCGTCCTGCTCACCGCGCTCGCCTGCCTCGGCCTCGACTGGGTCGGGCACGCGCTCACCCCGACGGTCGGGTTGCTGCTGGTCTGCCACGCGTTCGCCGGCGCCTGCGGCGGCACCGCGACGGTCGTCAACGCGTACGTCGCCGACGTCACCCCGCCGGACCGGCGCGCGCACGCCTTCGCGCTCGTCGGGTCCGCGTTCGGGCTAGGGTTCGTCGCCGGCCCGGTGATCGGCGGGCTGCTCGGCGCGATGGACCCGCGGCTGCCGTTCTGGGCCGCCGCCGGCCTGGCCTTCGCCAACGTCGCCTACGGCTGCTGGGTCCTGCCGGAGTCCCGCCCGGGCGACGGTACGACCCCACTGAGCCTGCGCGCCGCCAGCCCGTTCGCGGCCATCGCGGCCGTGGCGCGCCGCCCCGTGCTCGGCCGGCTGATGATCGCCCGGTTCTGCGCCGACGTCGCGAGGATGACCCACCAGGCGATCTGGGCCTTCTTCGTCACACACCAGTTCGCCTGGAACACGTTCCAGGTCGGCGTCACGATGTCCGTGGGCGCGATCGCGGGTGCCGCCTTCCAGGCGCGCGCGGTCGGCCCGATCGTTCGCCGGCTCGGCGAGCCGCGGGCGGCCGTCCTCGGCAGCCTGTGCGCGGCGGTGGCGTTGGGTGGCACGGCGTTGGCGACCAGCCCGGCGGCGATCTATGTCCTCCAGGTCGTCGGCGTGCTCGGCGCCGTGGGTGCGGCCGCCGGTCAGTCCTGGCTCGCCCGCGTGACCGGTGCCGACGAGCGCGGCACGGTCAACGGCGCACTGACCGGGGTCGCCGCCGTGGCCGAGACCGCCGTTCCGCTGCTGGCCGGTGCGGCGTTCGCCTGGTCGCTCGCCTACGCCGCGCCGGGCCTCGTCTTCGCCGTTGCCGCCGCGTTCGCCGCGGCCTCCACGCTGCTCCTGGCGCGAACCGCCGCCGCCTCCCGAAGGTCCTGACGCCCGGTCAAAGCCGGCGACCGACGGCGAGGGCCTCGTCGACGGCGGCCGGGATGTCCGTCACCGGGAAGATGGTGTGGCGGACCACCCGGTCGCCGTCGGCGATCAGGACCAGGCGCTTGAGGCGCTGCTGCTGTGCGATCCGCACCGCCGGCAGTCGCAGTGCCGCAGTCAAGGCCAGGTCCACATCGGACAGAAGCGGGAACGGGATTCCTTCCTCGGCCGCGAACGTCGCCTGCTCCTCCGGGCGCTGCGTGCTCACGCCGTGCACCGCGACCCCGGCTGCCTGGAACTCCGGCAAACGGTCGCGGAAGAGCCGGTTCTCCAGCGTGCAGCCGATCGTGCCCGCGATCGTGTCCCAGCCCGCCGGATGCGGGTTCGGGCGGCCCGTGGCGGGATAGGCGAACAGCACGGTCGGACCCTGGCCGAGCACGTCGCGCTCCGGTCCGGCGGCGGACGGCAGCGACACCTCGGGCACCCGGGTGCCGAGCAGGGACGCGACGCGGTCGTGCTCGGCGCCCGCGGGCGGCGCGGTCGCGGTCAGCGTGCCGTCGCCGAGCAGCCAGCGGTCGGCCCAGTCCTGCATGCCGACCAGCACGGGAAGGAAAGCCTCGCCGCGCGCCGTCAGCCGGTACTCGTAGCGCGTCGGGCGGTCCTGGTAAGGCGTGCGCTCCAGAACCCCGTGCTCGACGAGGTGGGCCAGCCGCTCGGTCAGCACCCGCCGCGACACCGACAGCTCCGTGACGAGCCCGTCGAAGCGGTGGTGGCCGCGTGCGACCTCGCGCAGCACCAGCAGGTTCCACCAGTCGCCCATCACCGAGGCGGCCTGGGCGATGCCGCACGCCTCGTCGACGGCACGTATCCGAGCGGTCACCGCGGCCTCCCTCGCACATCAGATCTGTACATCTTGAGCGCCAGCCACTAAGTTCCCAAGTGAAACTGGCTAAGTTCCACATTAAAACTCAGGAGGGACCTTGGCCACCGCCCTGCCGACGCTGCGGCGTAACTGGCTGGTCACCATGCGGGCGTACCAATGGACCTACTTCGTCGGCACGCTTGCCACCGGGATCCTCACGGTCGGGCTGGCCTATCTCGCCTACCACGCCATCGGGGGCGGCCGTGCCGGCGGCGGTTTCGCGGCCGCCGCCGGCACGGCGGACTACCTCGGTTACGTCACCGTCGGCGCCGCCGCTTCGATGTTCACGGTCCGGATGGTGCTCTGGGTCGCCAAGGCGCAGATCACCGAACAGCGCGAGGGCACCCTGGAAAGCCAGGTCCTGGCGCCCGCGCGGCGGCTCCCGTACCTGGTCGGCGTCGGTCTTCAGGCCCTGACCACGACGGTCGTCGAGGTGGTGGTGATGCTGACCTTCGCGATCATGATCGGGGTACGCCTGCCCGCGCCCGACCCGCTCACCCTGCTCGCCGCGTTCGTCGCGGCCTCCGTGGCGGTCTTCGGGATCTCCGTGCCGCTGAGCGCCGTCATGATCAGCGTCGGCGAGGCGCACATCACGCAGAACACGCTGTTCGTCGCGATGGGTCTGCTGTGCGGCTTCACCTTCCCGCCCGCCTACCTGCCGGACCCGCTGCGCTGGCTCGGCGAGGCGCTGCCGGTCACCTCGGCGCTGCGGGCGCTGCGGGCGGCGACGCTCGAGCACGCACCGCTCTCGATCGCCGCGCCGGACCTGTTGCTCTGCCTGGCTCTGGGCCTCGCCTACCTGGTCGTCGGGCTCCGGCTGCTCGGACCCGCCGAACGCATCGCCATCCAACGTGGAGGATCAGCGTGATCGTCACCCACGAGCTGCGCAAGACGTTTCCGGGGCAGCGCAAGCTGTTCCGGCCGGCCGGCCCCGCGACCCACGCCGTGGACGGCCTGTCACTGTCGATCCCGCCCGGCGCGGTGACCGGCCTGCTCGGGCTCAACGGCGCCGGCAAGACCACGACCATCAAGGTGCTCGCCACGCTGCTGCGCCCCACCTCCGGCTCGGTCACCGTGGACGGCCTGGACGTGGTCGGCCACGCCCGCGCGATCCGGCGCCGGATCAACCTCATCGCCGGCGGCGAGCGCATGGTGTACGCGCGACTGACCGGCCGGGAGAACCTCTGGTACTTCGGCCAGCTCTACGACGTGCCGCGCGCCGTGCTCGCGAAGCGGATCGACGAGCTGCTGGAGCTCGTCGGGCTCACGGACGCGGCCGGCACGGTCGTCGAGCGCTACTCGCGCGGCATGCGGCAGCGGCTGAGCATCGCCCGCGGGTTGATCAACGCGCCCGCGTACCTGCTGCTCGACGAGCCGACCCTGGGCCTGGACGCGCCTATCGCGCGCGACCTGCGCGCGGTGGTCGCGAACCTGGCCCGCGACGGCGTCGGGGTCCTGCTCACCTCGCACTATTTGGCCGAGGTCGAGCAGCTGTGCGGGCACGTCTACGTGGTCGACCGCGGCCGGCTCGTCGCCGAGGGCAGCCCGACCGCGCTGACCGCCGGCACCCGCCTGCCGCACACGGTCGAGCTGACCCTGGCCGAGCACGCGCCGGCGGTCAGCGCGGCCGTCGCCGCCCTGGGTGCCGAGTTCGAGGTGGGCGTCGACGCCGAGGAGCGGCCCACGTTCGTGCTGCGCAGCCCCGAGGACCTGACCGGCGAGCTCGCCACCGCGGTGGTCCGGGCCGGCGGCGCGATCGTGCGGCTGGAGGTCAACCCACCGACGTTGGAGGACGCGATCCTGGCGATGGCGGGGGCGCCGGCCGCGGTGGCCGCGAGATGAGGGCCGCCCTGCGGGTGTTCGCGGCCGAGGGTCTCAAACAACACCGCCGGATCTTCGGCAGCAAGCTGGTCGTGTTCTCGATGCTGCTCTGGCCGGTGCTGACATTGGCCACCACCTACTACACGGTGCTGCCGGTGACCTCGGCGCCCGGCGCGGCGCAGCGGTGGCCACTGGTCGCGGAACCCGGCCGACTGCTGGCGTTCCTGGCCGCGGGCGCGCTCGCGTACACCTTCTTCTTCTCGCTCGTGCAGTCCGCCTGGCACTTCTCCTGGGAACGGGTCAGCGGCACGCTGGAGGCGATGTTCCTGACGCCGGCGAGCCGGATGGCGCTGGTGCTGGCCAACGGCTCCAGCGCGCTGGTGCAGAACGCGTGGCTGTTCGGCTGCTTCGGCCTCGCGGCCGCGGTCGCCACCGGCACGCTGCATCTGGCCCACCCCGGCATGCTCGGGATCGCCGCGCTGGCGCTGCTGGTGCCCGCGGTCGCCTGGGGCGCCTTCCTCAACAGCCTGCTGATGTTCAGCCGCGACTCGGCCTTCCTCTACACGCTGCTCGACGATCCACTGTGGTTCATCGCCGGCGTGCGCCTGCCGCTCTTCGCCCTGCCCGTCTGGATCAAGGCGATCGGCCTGGCCTTCCCGCTGACCACCAGCCTGGTCGTGCTCCGCGGCGCGCTGCTCGACGGCAAGGACACCGCCGACCTGGCCGGCCAGTTGGCGTTCCTGGCCGGCCTGTCGGCGGTGCTGCTGGGCCTGACCGCCCTGCTGCTGCGGGTGGGGGAGCGGCACGCCCAACGCACGGGCTCGCTACAGCTGTTCTGACCGGAAGGCCGCGGCGTTGCGCCGCGCCCAGTCGGCGAAGCTGCCCGGCGCGCGGCCCAGGATCTCCGCCACGTGCGGGCTGACCCGCCGCTCGGCTTCGGTCGGCGTGCCGAGGACGGCGAGCGTGCCGTCCACCACGGGGGCGGGCATGAAGCCCAGCATCCGCTCGCGTGCCGCGTCCCGCGACAGCTCCACGAACCCGATCGGCTCGCCCAGCGCGGCACCGATGGCCGCCGCCTGCGCGCGGGGCGTCACCGTGGCGGGACCGGTCAACACGTAGGTGCGGCCGTCGTGCGGGTCGCCGTCGCGCAGCACGGCGGCGGCCACCTCGGCGACGTCGACCGGGTCGAGCACGGGCAGCCCGACATCGCCGAAGGGCGCGATCACGACGCGCTGCTCGCGAATCGAGCCGGCCCAGCCGAACGCGTTGGAGGCCAGTCCGGCAATGCGCAGGACGGTCCACTTGAGACCCGAACCGGCGACCGCGTCCTCGATGGTGCGCAAGGGAGCGTAGGACGCCGAACCCGGCCGCGTGCCGACCGCCTGCGACGAGAGTGAGACCACCCGGTCGACGCCGCCGGCCTTGGCGACCGCGAGGATCGCGTCGATGTCCAACCCCGCGCCGACGCCCGGAACCAGCAGGAAGAGGGCGGCGGCCCCGTCGACCGCCGGTTTCAGGGTCTCCGGGTGGAACAGGTCGGCGGGCACGTGCCGCACGTCGTCCGGCGGCCGCGTTGCCCGTGACACGGCTGTCACCCGCTCGCCCGCGTCGCTCAACGCCCGCACCAGCGGACGGCCCACGTTGCCTGTCGCTCCGGTCACCACGATCATCGAATGCTCCCCGATGTTTTCGCCGTCGCCCGCGCCTCGTGCGCGGCGGCTGAGCGACGCTAACATCATGGAGATAGTAGGTACCTAGAGGAAAGTGGCTATCCCATGCAGCCCAGCGCGGCGCCGGAACAGGCCTGCCCCATCTCGCCGGTGGTCGACATCGTGTTCAGCCGGTGGACCACGCCGATCCTGTGGACGCTCAACTACCACGGCCGGCAGCGCTTCGTGGAGCTCGAACGGCGGATCACCACGATCACGCCGAAGGTGCTGACCCAACGGCTCCGCCAACTCGAACGCGACGGGCTGGTGGTCCGCACGTACCACGCGGAGATCCCACCCCGCGTCGAGTACGAGATCAGCGATTTGGGCCGCACCCTGGCACCGCTGTTCGCCCACCTCTCTGACTGGGCCACCACGCACCTCGACAGAGTGGAGGAAGCCCGGGTGGCCTACGACGGCACCACTCGTTGACCATCGCGTTTCACCCGGTCGGGGGCCGCGCTGTTCGGCATCTTCCTGCCGCGCGGTCGTGAGTCGATGACCTGGCTCGAACGGGTGCTGACGGGAAGCTCGTCGCCGCCGATCCGGACCCAACAGACCGGCGCGGCCGACGTCCTCCCGGACGTGGCCACCACGTCGGCTCCGTAACGCTCCTTGTCGGTGCGGAGCGGGCGGCCCGCCCTACGCCGCCCAGAAGACGGTGCACTCGCCTGCCGCCCGCACCCGCTCGGCAGTGAGCGGGCACCGCATCCGGTCGACCGGGACTCGCGTTGCGTCCAGCAGGAACCGGGCGCTACTCCATCGGGGTGAGGTCGGCGGGGGCGCGTAGGGACTTGCGGCGGATGCGGCGGACCGTGCCGACCGTCGACTGGAGCTTCTCCTTCGTCGACAGGTTCTCGCGCCACATCCGGGCCATCGGCAGGTGCCGCGTGCGCGGGGTCATCAGGCCGGCCGCGCGCAGCGTGACCATCCGGCCCCAGACCGCGCCCCGGGCGCGCAGCAGGTTCGGCTGTGAGGCGGGCAGGAGCTCCGGGCCGACCTGCTCCAGCACCAGCGCGCCGGCGGCGATCGCGGCCTCGATCAGTTTCAGGCCGCGCTCCGTGCGCGCCAGCACCAGCGAGCGGCCCGGGTCGCCGGCGGTCGGCCGGTACCACGGGTCGCCGACCGCGACGTCGGCGAACTCGCCCGTGTGGTCGGCGCACAGGTAGCAGCGCCACTGGCGGTGCTTCTGGAGGATGTCGCCCCAGGACTGCTCGTAGGTCAGCGTGCGCTCTTCGGACTCGCCGGCGACACCCGTGCGGGCGTTGCCCGGCCAGCCGTTGCCCCGGTAAGCCACGTGCGAGATGGTCGACGGGTCGTCGACACCCATCACCTTGAGCATCTCCAGGGTGCCCTGCGTCGACGGGGTCCCAGCGCAGAACACCGCGATGGTCAGCCCGACCTTGCGGTCGAGCTGCGGCCGCTCGCGCCGGGCCATCGAGACCGCGGCCACGTCGCACGGCTTGCCGATGAACACGCTCGGGGTCTCGCCCGCCTCGACCAGGTCGAGCCGTTCGCACGGGCTGGCCGGCGCGTAGCGGGAGCCGGCGTTGGCCAGCAGCTCGTCCCGGCTGCGGGACAGCCGCGCCTCGTTGAGGTAGGGCACGTCCTCGCGCGCGCCGATGTGCAGCGCGCCAGTCATGCCCTCCTGCTCGATCAGGAACGCCGAGAGTGCCGTCGCCACGCCGCCGCTGGAGCCGGCGAAGCGGATCTCCGGGTCGGCCGCGTAGCCCTCGTACACCCGCAGCACCGGACCCCAGGCATCGCGCAGGTCCGCGTACTCGCCGGGACCGGCTTCGCCCGAGTCGTGCTCCAGCTTGACGCCGGGGCAGCACGACAACGCCGCTGCCGCACCGGGGCCCCGGACCGGCAACAAGGGGAGGGGACGGCGCCCGTACTCGAGGACGTCGCCCATCCGCACCTCGTCCGGCGCCAGGTAGGCACAGACACCGCAGCCGGTGCACATCTTCTGCTCGGCGACGTCGTGCACGTCGCGCGGAGACCGAGTCATGCGGCGCCGCCCCGGGCCAGGGCGACGATCTCGTCCATCTGCTCTCCCGCCCGGTGGACCGCCACCGGCACCCGTTCGGCCAGCTCCGCCGCCGCGGCGGAGCGGTTGGACCACGACTTCCACAGCGTGTCGAGCAGCTCGTCGTCGCCGAGCGTGCGGGCGTCCGCGACGTGCCGCTCCTGCCCGACCGTCGCGAACACACCACGAGCCTTGAGGCTGTACGCCAGGATCGCGGCCGGAACCGCCGACGACAGCGCCGCGATCGTGGCGTGCATCCGCATCCCGCAGAACCACGCCGTGCGGCTGATCACCCACTTGGTCTGGTGCGGGTCGAGCCCACGCGGGGTGATCGCGATCCGGTCGCCGTACTTCGCGGTCAGGTCGGCCCGCAGCGCCTCGCTGGTCGCGGTGTCGTCGTCGGTGCCGCCGGCCGCCAACACGTGCGGCACGATGATGACCCGGGTGTTGGGCTCGTCGAGCACCCGCTCGCAGATCTGCCGGGCCACCCGGCCGCCGTCGCCGGCCAGCCGGAACTGTGCGATCCCCTCGGCCCGCGACATCAGGCCGCTGACGTTGATGCCCATCACCGGGCCGTCGGCGGCCGCGAACCAGGCGGCGAGCTGGTCGAACGCCGCACCCTCGGGGGCACGCGGCTCCAGGCCGAAGGCCACGTCGACGCCCTCGCGGTGCCTGCGCGGATCGAAGTCGGCACCGAGCAGCTCGCGCAGCGCGGCGAAGCTGTCGGGGTCGCGCGCCCAGGCCATCGACGCACCGCGGGCCAGCGACACGGCCTCGGCCCGGATCCGCGGGATCTTGAACGGGCCGTATGTCTGCGGCAGCAGCACGAGCTTGCGCTTGCGCAGCAGGGCGAGCTTCTTGGGCCAGGCGACCGTGCGGAACCGGTGCTCGCCGTAGATGTCGCTGAAGCTGTCGCCGCCGCTGACGTCGAGCACCACGTCGGCGCCGTCGATCGCGCTGACGCCGTGGTTGCCGAGGCCGCCCAACGCCGCGCTGAGCCGCATGTTCACATAGGACTCGGGACGGTGGTAGCGGCGCGAGTGGCGCGCGCCGGACAGGGTGATCGGCACCGCCTGGCCGTGCACGTACGCGGTGCCCTGCCGTTCGCCCCAGCCGTCGTCGAAGACAGTCATCCGGGCGTCCGGCACGCGGGCCAGGAAAGCGCCGATCGTGGCCGCCCGCAACGCGCCGACGCCCAGGTTCAATGTGGACCCTGGAACCCCGAACAGACACGCACCGACGCTCACAGCGCCATCACCGCCTTCTCACAGGTGTACGCCTCGGCATACCTCGACCGGCATTCCATGCCGCGGAGCCGGGCGAGGCCGAGGAAGACCTCGTCGTCCCACCAGTCGCGGTCCTTCTGTGACGGGAAGTTGGCATGCAGCAGCTCCACCTTGCGGCGGGCGCGCTCGTCGGCCAGCGGCACGTAGACGTTACGCCGCCCGAGATCGCCGTCCCATTTCGGGATCTCGTAGTGCAGCACCACCGCGTCGCGGAACGCGGTCGGCACGAGCTCGGCCAACAGCCGGTGATCCTGGTGCGCGTCGTCCTTCGCCGGGGCGACCACCAGATCGGCACCACCGACGGCGGCCGCCTGGACGAGCTCCTTTGCCCGCTCCCAGTGCGCCGGCACCCGCCCGTCGGGCAGGTCGTGCAGCGAGAACGAAAGACGGGCGCCGGGCAGGAAGGCGGCCGCGGCGGCCCGCGCCTCCGCCTGCCGGTCCGGCGTGCCGCTGAGCAGCACGTAGCGGACGTCGAGGTCGGAAACGGTGGCGGCCAGCGTGAGCAGCAGGCCGCCGGCGCCGATCTCGATGTCGTCCGGGTGCGCGCCGAACAGGACGACCCGCCGGACTGCCGACAGTGCGAACGGAAGCATCGGCGTCAGGAGACCAGAGCCGGGGCGAGCGAGCCGCCAGTGCGGTTGGAGTCCCAGAGCATCCACGGGCACCGGGCCGAGAAGTAGAGCTGCTCGAGCTCCGCCCGGTCCTTGAACGTGTCGGCCGCGCGCCAGAAGCCCTTGTAGCGCTGGGCGATGACCCGTCCGCTCGGCATCAGCCGCTCCAGCGCGTCCGGCACCAGTTCCTCGCCCTCGCGCATGTGGTCGAAGATCTCCGGGCGGAGGATGAAGTAGCCGCCGTTCTCCCACTGGGTCAGCTCGCGCATCGGCGTGATGCCGGTCACCCGGTCGCCGTTCTCGATGTCGAGCACGTGATGCGTCGACTGCACCGGCACCGCCAGCAGGCTGGCCACCGCGTCGGACCGGTCGAACCGCTTGACCATCTCGTCGAGCGGAGCGTTGGTCAGCGTGTCGGCGTAGTTGGCCAGGAACACCGGCTCGTTCTCGACGTGCGCCCGCACCCGCATCAGCCGCTCGCCGATGGTCGAGTGCAGGCCCGTGTCGATGAAGGTGATGTTCCAGTCGGTGATGTCCGACGAGAACAGGTGCAGGTCCCGGTCACCCATGGTGAGCGTGAAGTCGTTGGAGAGCGTCTCGTCGTAGTGCAGGAAGTAGTCCTTCACGGCGGCCGCGCCGTAACCGAGGCACAGCACGAAGTCGGTGTGGCCGAAGTGCGCGTAGTAGCGCATCACGTGCCAGAGCAGCGGGCGATCACCGATCATCGCCATCGGCTTCGGCGCGGACTGGGCGTCCTCCCGCATCCGCATGCCGAGGCCGCCGCAGAACAGGACGACCTTCATCACACCACCTCGAGGTCCGGGATCGGGAAGACCAGCCGGCCGCCCCACTCTCGCACGTACGACAGTTGGGCCGAGATCTCGCTGCGCAGGTTCCACGGGAGCACGAGCACGTAATCCGGGCGGTCCTGGGCGATTCGCTCAGGAGCGTGGATCGGGATGTGCGTGCCCGGCAGGAACATGCCCTGCTTGTGCGGGCTGCGATCGACCGTGTACTCCAGCAGATCGGCCCGGATGCCGCAGTGGTTGAGGAGCGTGTTGCCCTTGCCGGGGGCGCCGTAGCCGACCACCCGCTTGCCCTCGGCCCGCGCGGTCAGCAGGAAGTCCAGCAGGTCGCGCTTGATGTCGAAAACCGCCTCGGCGAAGCCTTTGTGGCCTTCGACGGTGTGCAGGCCGGCCTCGGCCTCGGCTTCGAGCACCGACTTGACGTTGCTGGACGCCTCGCCCGCCGCGGCGCCGTGCCGGGCGTGCACCCGCAGCGACCCGCCGTGCGTCGACAATTCCTCGACGTCGACCACCACGAGCCCGGCGGTGGCCAGGGCGCGCTCGGCGGTCAGCAGCGACAGGTACTGGTAGTGCTCGTGGTAGATGGTGTCGTACTGGCGCCGCTCGATCAGCCGCAGCAGGTGCGGGAACTCCAGCGTCACCAGGCCGTCGGGCTTGACCAGCGCGGCCAGGCCGGCGGTGAAGCCGACGAGGTCGGGCACGTGCGCGTAGACGTTGTTGCCCGCGACCAGGTCGGCGCGGCCGTGCTTGGCCGCCAGCGCCGCACCGGTCTCGGCGCCCAGGAACTCGTTCTCGGTCCGGATCCCGCGAGACCGCGCGACTTCCGCGATGTTCGCCGCCGGCTCGACGCCCAGCACCGGGATGCCGCGCGCCACGAAGTGCTGGAGCAGATACCCGTCGTTGCTGGCGACCTCGGTCACCAGGCTGTCCGGACCGAGGCCGAGGTGCTCGGCCATGGTGTCGGCGTAGCGCTTGGCGTGCGCGACCCACGAGTCCGAGTACGAGGAGAAGTAGGCGTAATCGGAGAAGATGTCTTCGCCGGGCACGTATGCGGGCAACTGCACCAGCAGACAGCTCGGGCAGAGGCGGACGTGCAGCGGGTAGAAGGTCTCCGCGCTGTCCAGCCGTTCGGCCGGAAGGTAGCTCTCGCACAGCGGGGACATGCCCAGGTCGACGAACGTTTCGGTCAACTCCGCCGCACAAAGGCGACATACGGCAGTTGTCATGCGCAGGTACCCCGATTTCGAGCAAACACCGGTCAGCGCGGCCCTCGGCCCCGGCCCGCGCCCGGCGAAACGCTAGCCAGGTGGCGCATGGCCATGGAGCCTGGAGTAAGAAGTCCGACACTAGTCCGGACCGTACCGACGAGCCGTCCGTAGACTCGCGATTCTCACCCCGGACAACGCTGCGGAGCTTCACCATGCGCACACTCGTGACCGGCCACGACGGCTACATCGGCAGCGTGCTGGTGCCGCTGCTGCAGGCCGCGGGACACGACGTCACCGGCCTCGACATCAGCCTGTACGCCGACGGCGTGCTCGGCCCGCCGCCGCCCGCGGTGCCGGCGCTCCGGGTGGACCTGCGCGACGTCGAGCCCGAGCACCTACGCGGCTACGACGCGGTGGTGCACCTGGCCGCACTGTGCAACGACCCGATCGGCAACCTCAACCCGGACCTCACGTACGACATCAACCACCGGTCGACGGTGCGTCTGGCCAGGGCGGCCAAGGCAGCCGGCGTCGGCACGTTCCTGTTCTCGTCGTCCTGCTCGCTCTACGGCGCCGGGCTCGACGACCGCCCGCTCGACGAGGACGCCGGCTTCGCGCCCGTGACGCCGTACGGCGAGTCGAAGATCCTCTCCGAGCAGGACCTCGCCGAGCTCGCGGACGACGACTTCTCCCCGGTCTACCTGCGCAACGCCACCGCGTACGGCTTCTCGCCCCGACTCCGCGGCGACCTGGTCGTCAACGACCTCGCCGCGCACGCGCTGCTGACCGGCGAGGTGCGGCTGCTCTCCGACGGCACCGCCTGGCGCCCGCTGGTGCACGTCGAGGACATCTCGGCGGCGTTCCTGGCGCTGCTGGAGGCGCCGCGTGACGTGGTGCACAACCGGGCCTACAACATCGGGCAGACCAGTGAGAACTACCTCATCCGCGACGTGGCCGAGATCGTCCGCGACGTGGTGACCGGTTCCACGGTGACCTTCGCCGGTGGCGCGTCCGCCGACTCCCGCAACTACCGGGTCAGCTGCGACCGGATCGCCGCCGAGGTGCCCGGCTTCCGTCCAGCGTGGACAGTGCGCAAGGGCGTGGAGCAACTGGTCGAGGAATACCGCCGCCACGGGCTGACCATCGAGCAATTCACCGGAGAGGGGCACCAGCGGCTCAAGAAGATCCGGGCGCTGCTGGCCGCAGGGAAGATCGACGAGCAGCTGCGGTGGACCTCGTGACCCGCTGCTTCGCGTGCGGCGAGGGTGAGCTCGTCCCGTTCGCCGACCTGGGCACGATCCCGGTGCTCTGCGGCGTGCACTGGGCCAGCCGCGACGAGGCGCTCGCCTCGCCGCTCGGCCGGATGGAGCTGTCGTACTGCCCGTCGTGCGCGTACGTGCGGAACGTGGCCTTCGAGCCGGAGCTCCTGCACTACGACACGACGATGGACACCAACCTGCACCACTCGCCCGCGTTCCAGTCGTTCTCGGCGGAGCTGGTCAAGCACCTGACCGAGCGCTATCCGTTGCGGGGCGCGACCGTGCTCGACATCGGGTGCGGGCAGGGCGAGTTCCTTCGTGAGCTCTGCCACGTCGCGGGAGCGCGGGGCATCGGCTACGACGCGATGTACGCGGGCCCGACCGGCCCGGACCCGTCCGGCGCGGAGTTCCACAGTGGACACGCTCCGCTCGACGGGACGACGCCGCCGTTCGACTTCGTCACGTCCCGGCACTGGTTCGAGCACATCGACGACCCGTACGACTTCCTGGTGAGCCTGCGCACCCTGGCCGGCGACCGGCCCGTGCGCGGCTACATCGAGGTGCCGGACGCCTGCTACGACATGGCCACCGCGGGCTGGGAGGTCATCTACCCGCACGTGTCGTACTTCGACGCGTACTCGCTGCGCCGGATCGTCGAGCGTGCCGGCTGGCGGGTCGAGGACACCGGCCCGCTGTTCCAGGGGATGTTCCGGTTCGTGGAGTTCTCGGCCAACGTGTCCGGCCCGCCCGCCTCGACCGCGCCGCTGCCCGGCGCCGACGCGGTCTCGCGGCAACTCGAAGCCATCCGGGGCTTCGCGGCCCGGCACTTCGCCGAGCGTGACAGGTGGCGCACCCTGATCGCCGACCGGATCGCCGACGGCGACCGCCCGGTGCTCTGGGGCGCCGGCTCGCGCGGCGTGCAGTTCCTGCACCTCGCCGACCCCGACGGCAAGCTGGCCGCGGTGGTCGACGTCAACTCCCGCAAGTGGGGTAGGTTCCTGCCCGTGACAGGGCACGAGGTCACCGCGCCGGCGACGCTGGCCGGGCTGGGCACGCGCACCGTCATCATCACCAACCCGGCATATCGCAACGAGATCGGCGCGACGCTGAGTGAGCTCGGCGTCGACGCCGAGCTTCTGGTGGCGTGATGGCCCGGGTCACCATCGGCGTGCCGGTCTACAACGCGGCCCGCTACCTGCCGGTGGCGCTCGATGCGCTGCGCGCCCAGGACCATCCCGACTTCGAGATCGTCATCAGCGACAACGCGTCGACCGACGAGACCTGGGACATCTGCCAGAGCTACGCGGTGGCCGATCCGCGGATCCGACTGTGGCGCAACGAGCGGAACCTGGGCGGCCACGCCAACTTCGCGAAGGTCGTCGAGCTGGCGTCGGGTGAGCTGTTCAAGTGGGCCGCGTACGACGACATCTGCCGGCCCGGGTTCGTCAGCGCGTGCGTGGCCGCGCTCGACGCCGCCGGGCCGCGCGCGGTGCTCGCGTACCCGAAGACGGTGTTGATCGACGAGGACGGCGTGGAGCTCGGCGCGTACGCCGACAAGCTCGACCTGCGCGACCAGCGCGCCTGGAAGCGGCTGTCGGGGCTGGCCAACAACATCAGCCTGTGCCACGCGCACTTCGGGGTCTTCCGGATCGACGCGCTGCGCCGCACCGGGCTGATCCGGCCGTTCCTGTCGTCGGACTACACGCTGATGGCGGAGATCGCCGCGATCGGCGAGGTGCACGAGGTGCCGGAAAGGCTGTTCCTGCGCCGGGTGCACGGCGGGTCGACCCGGCAGGCGGGCAACAGCGCCGCCTCGGCGACGAGCTGGTTCGCGCCGGACGGGGGCGCTCGAAATGCGCGGTCGCCAAGGTCGAACATGCTTCGGCAGACGGTACGCGTCCTGCGCGGCCACCCCGGCGGGCTCAGCAACTCGGCGGCCTTCCTCGGCACCTGGTACGCGCGGCGGGCCAGGGTGCGGTTGGGCGCGCTGCGGAGAAGGTTGAGCGGCAAGCCGATGCCGGCGCTGACCGAGAGCGGCGCGTAGGTGGTCTCGGCACCTCCCGCCGCGCCGCCGGCCGCCCGCAAGCCCGGCGTCGGCAGTGCGATCGGCTGGTCGTACGTGCTCACCGGCGGCCGGATCGGCGCGACGGTCCTGGTCACCTTCGTGCTGGCCAAGCTGCTCGGCCCCAGCGAGTTCGGCGTCGTGGCGATGGCGACCGTGTTCATCACCGTCGCGCAGACGATCCTCCAGCAAGGCTTGGTCTCGGCGATCGTGCAGCGCGACAAGCTGACGCCCGAGCACCTCGACGCCGCGTTCGGCGTGATGGTCATCTCGGGCTTCGTGGTCGGTGGCGCGGCGGCCGCGCTGAGCCCGGTCTGGGCTCTGGTCAACCGGGAGCCGCAGCTCACGGTCGTCTGTCTGGCGCTGTCGCCGCTGGTGCTGATGCAGGCGCTGACCATCGTGCCGGAGGCGGTGCTGCGCCGGGAGCTCGCGTTCAAGTCGGTCGCGGTGCGCACGCTGAGCGCGTCGGTGGTCAGCGGCGTCGTCGGGGTGGTGCTGGCGCTGCTCGGCGCCGGCGTGTGGGCGCTGGTCGCGCAGTCACTGGTCAACGCGTTCGTCGGCCTGGTCGTGCTGTGGACGGTGTGCCCGTGGCGGCCGTCCCGCCGGCTGCGGCTCGGCGCGGTCCGCGACCTGTGGAAGTTCTCGATGCACTCGGCCAACGCCGGCCTCGGCTCGATGCTGAGCTCGAAGGCCGACATCATCTTCACGGGCCTGTTCTTCGGCCCGGTGGCGACGGGCATCTACCGGCTGGCCGCGCGCCTGCCCGACATGCTGGTCGACGTGACCGTGCGGTCGCTGCAACAGGTGGCGCTGCCGTCGCTGTCGCGCTTGCAGAACGACCGACCGGCGTTCGTCCGGCACCTCACCACGCTCCAGCACCTGGGTGCGATCACCGGCCTGCCGCTGCTCGGCGTCCTCGTCGCCGGGGCCGGCCCGCTGGTCGCTTTCCTGGGGCCGCAGTGGTCCGGCACGGAGGTCCCGCTCGCGCTGCTGTGCCTCTACGGTGCCCTCAACGCGTACGGCGTGCTGCTCGGCCCGGCCCTGCAGGCGATCAGCCAGCCGGCCAAGCTGGCGGCGATCCTGTGGACCCGCGGCCTCCTCGGCGTCGGGGTGTTCGCCGGCGTGGGCACGCTGCTGCACGACTCGTCGGCGGCCCGGCAGGCGACCGCGATCGCCCTGGCGGCCATCGGGATGCAGGTCGTGATGAACGCGGCCTCGATCTGGGTCACGGTCTCCCGAGCGGTGGGCGGCTCGATACCGCGCTTCCTGGCCCCGACCCTCCCGGCGGTCCTGGCCGGCGGGGTGGCGGCCGCGGTCCCCGTGCTCTTCGACGCGGTGGGCGTCTCGATCGAGCCGCCGCTGCTGGCGCTGGTGGTCTACTGCGCTGTGGCCGCGGCCCTGTCCGGAGCGCTGCTGTGGCTGCTCGACCGGCGCCTGCGCACGCTGGTCCGCAAGAAACTCGGCAACCGCCTGTCCTGGATTCCCCTGAGCCACCCCCGCGCGGGCCGGCACGAGGCCTAGGCCCCGTAGAACGCGAGCTGGGCCGTCTTCTCCGGCGTCGTCACCACGGCGTCGAAGACGAAACCCAGGCGCCGCCAGCGGAGCAGGGCGCGTTCGTTGCGGACGTCCGGTTCGATCACGATGCGCTTCGTGCCCGGGTGGGCGAAGGCGAACCGCAGCAGCGCGACGGCCACCGCCCCCGTGAAGCCTGGCACCGGTGGATCGGCGGGGGCCAGGAACAGGTGGATGCCGAAGTCGCCCTCGCGGACCTCGTAGTACTCCCCGATCGGGTCCGCGGCCGGCTCGTACGTCTGGAAGATGCCGATCGGCTTCCCCGCCAGGCGCATCAGATAAGCGTGGTGCGTCTCCAGACCATCCACGAACTCGTAGACCTCCTGCACCACCTCGGGGGAGTGCTCGGTCATCCCCCAGAACCGCGCGCGCGGCTGGCTCACCCAGCCGTGCACCAGGTCCCGGTCTCGCGCCGGATCCAGGCGCACCAGTTCGAAGGCCCCGAAACCCGGCAGGTCCTCCGCGTACGCGCTCATCGCCGGCTCGCCAGCGGCAACGGGCACACCAGCATCCGATGTGGACGCCAGCCTGGGAACGGAAGGACGTCGCCGACGTGGGCGAAGCCCAGTGCCCCCAACGCCCGCCAGACCCGGGTGTTGGCCTCGGCCACGGCCATCGTGACGCGATCCTCGGGCCGGCCTGCCAGCAGGTCGAGGAACAGCGGCACGCCGAGCCGTCGCCGGCGGTGCTCGGGCAGCACGAACGCCTCGCAGATCGCGAACGTGCGACCGGTCCGTTCGCGCGTGACGGCCGGGTCGACGTCGGCCAGGTCGCGCCACCAGAGCGTGTCGGGCGGCAGCGGGCAGCCCATGACCGCGCCGGCGAGCTTGCCGTCGACGTGGGCGACCGTGGCAGCGAAGCCGGGCGCCTCGACCGTCCAGGCCAGTCGCTCCTCGACCGTCGGCTCGCTGTGGTCGACCAGGTGCAGGTCAGCCGCGTGCACGTCGCGATAGACCCGGGACAGCTCGGCGATGTCCACGGTCTCCGTCACGGCGACCGTTACAGATGCCAAAGAGAGCTCCTCAAGTTTGGTTAGCCTCACCTAACCACAGAACCTCGAGAAGCGAAAGTCGCTTGTGGAGTGTCCGTTGGTTACCGAGGGTCGCTCGGTTGGCAACGGTCGGTAAATCGCTCGGAAATAGCCGCGCAACGGGCGATGCGGACGATGTGACTCCCGTCGACGCGCATGGAGGATCGATGCTTGCCGATCATTGGCGCCGCCGCACCTTGTTAGCGACTGTCCTCGCCGCCGGCCTCGTCCTGGCCGGCTGCGGCAGCAAGACCGGCCAGAACGAGTCGGCCGTCGGGGCCAGCGTGGACCTCACCGGCGACACCGTCAAGGTGGGCCTGCTCAACTCGCTGTCCGGGACGATGGCGATCAGCGAGGTCACGGTCCGCGACGCCGTCCTGCTCGCGGTCGAGGAGATCAATGCCGCGGGTGGCGTGCTCGGTAAGAAGATCGAGCCGATCGGCGAGGACGGCGCCTCTGACTGGCCGACCTTCGCGGAGAAGGCGGAGAAGCTCATCAAGGAGAACGCCGTCGCGGCGGTATTCGGGTGCTGGACCTCGGCCAGCCGCAAGGCCGTCAAGCCGGTGTTCGAGGAGAACAAGTCGCTGCTGTTCTATCCCGTGCAGTACGAAGGGCTGGAGCAGTCGCCCTACATCTTCTACACCGGCGCCACCACCAACCAGCAGATCGTGCCGGGCCTCGACTACCTCAAGTCGCAGGGCAAGAGCTCGGTCTACCTGGTTGGCAGCGACTACGTCTTCCCGCGGACGGCCAACAAGATCATCAAGGCGTACGCGCAAGCCAACGGGATGACGGTCCTCGGCGAGGACTACGCGCCGCTCGGGTCCACGGAGTTCGGCACGATCGTCAACAAGGTCAAGGCAGCCAAGGCGGACGCGGTCTTCAACACGCTCAACGGCGACAGCAACGTCGCCTTCTTCAAGGAGTACAAGTCGGCCGGGTTGGCCCCGGCCAGCACGCCGGTCGTGTCGGTGTCGATCGCCGAGGAAGAGGTCAAGAGCATCGGCACGCAGTACCTCGCCGACCAGCTGACCGCCTGGAACTACTACCAGACCACGCCGGGAGCGGCCAACCAGAAGTTCGTCGCCGCCTACAAGGCGAAGTACGGCGCCGACAAGCCGACCAGCGACCCGATGGAGGCCGCGTACGTGTCGGTCCATCTGTGGAAGGCGATGGTGGAGAAGGCCGGCTCGTTCGAGGTCGAGAAGGTCAAGGCCGCGGCCGACGGCGTCACCTTCGACGCTCCCGAGGGCCTGGTCACGGTCGACGGTGCGACCCAGCACATCCACAAGACCGCGCGGATCGGCAAGGTGGGCCAGGACGGCCTGATCACCGAGGTGTGGAACTCCGGCGCTCCGCTCAAGCCGGACCCGTACCTCAAGGGCTATCCGTGGGCGACGGGCCTGTCCTGATGACGGTCCTGGTCAGCCAGCTCTTCACCGGCGTCAGCATCGGGGCCGTGCTGCTGCTGATCGCCCTCGGCCTTTCCCTGACCTTCGGCCAGATGGGCGTCATCAACATGGCCCACGGCGAGTTCATCATGGCCGGCGCCTACACGGTGTACGTCCTGCAGGGCGCCGTCTCCGGTGCGGGAGTCTCGTTGCTCGTGGCGCTGCCGGTGGCCTTCCTGGTCGCCGGCGCGCTCGGCGCGGCCCTCGAGTACCTGCTGATCCGCCGGCTCTACGCCCGGCCACTGGACACGCTGCTGGTCACCTGGGGCGTCTCGCTGATCCTCCAACAGCTCGCCCGCGACATCTTCGGCGCGCCGAACGTGCAGACGCGCGCGCCGGACTGGCTCACCGGCAACGTGCCGGTGTTCGGTGACCTCACGCTGTCGACCAACCGGCTGTTCATCCTGGCGCTGGCCGTCCTCGCGGTGGCGGGGCTGACGCTCGTGCTCCGGCTGACCCCGCTGGGCCGGCGGATCCGGGCGGTGGTGCAGAACCGCGACCTCGCCGCGGTCTCCGGCATCCCGACCGGACGGGTCGACCGGCTCACCTTCTTCATCGGCTCCGGCCTGGCCGGCGTCGCCGGGGTCGCGCTGACCCTGCTCGGTCCGATCGGGCCGACGATGGGCACCAACCTCATCATCGACGCGTTCCTGGTCGTCGTCGTGGGCGGCATCGGGACGCTGAAGGGCGGCGTGATCGTCGCCTTCGCGCTCGGCACGCTCCAGTCGCTGGTCGAGTACACGACCACGCTCAGCGTCGCCAAGGTCGTCGTGTTCGTCGCGATCGTCGGCTTCCTCCAGTGGCGGCCCCAGGGCCTGTTCACCCTTCGCACCCGGAGCCTGGCATGACCGCGACGACGGCGCCGCCGACCCCCGACACGACCGCGCCGGCACCCGCCCCGCGCCGGACCCTCCGGACGCCGGCTCGGGCGGCGATCGGGTTCGCGTCCGGCGCACTGCTGCTGTTCGCCCTCGCACCCTCCGTGCTGTCCGACTTCCGGCTCAGCCTCCTCGCCAAGTACCTCTGCCTCGCGATGGTCGCCGTCGGCATCGGCCTCGCCTGGGGTCGCGGCGGCCTGCTCACCCTCGGCCAGGGCGTGTTCTTCGGCCTCGGCGGCTATGCCATGGCCATGCACCTCAAGCTCGCCGACGCCGGGCCGGGCGAGCTGCCGGACTTCATGGCGCTGTACGGACAGCTCGACGAGCTGCCGTGGTGGTGGCGCCCGTTCGCGAGCCCCTGGTTCGCGGTGCCGGCCACGGTGCTGCTCCCCATGCTCGTCGCGTACCTGCTCGGCTCCCTGGTCTTCCGGCGAAGGGTCCGTGGCGCGTACTTCGCGATCCTCAGCCAGGCCCTCGCCGCCGCCCTGGTGATCTTCCTGATCGGACAGCAGGGCACGACGGGCGGCACCAACGGCCTGACCGACTTCGAGGGCTTCTTCGGGTACGACCTCGACGACCCGGTCAACCAGCGGATGGTCTACTTCGTCGTCGCGGGCGGTCTGCTCCTGCTGCTGGCGCTGGCCCGCCAGCTGATGCACAGCAGATACGGCGAGCTGCTCGTGGCGGTGCGCGACGGTGAGGAGCGGGTGCGGTTCCTCGGCCACGACCCGGCGAACGTCAAGCTCGTCGCGTACGTGGTCGCCGCCGGGATGGCGGGCCTGGCCGGTGCGCTGTTCGTGCCGGCGGTGGGCATCATCAACCCCGCCCTGATCGGGGTCGTGCCGTCGATCGAGTTCGTCGTCGGCGTCGCGGTGGGTGGCCGGGCGGTGCTGCTCGGCCCGGTCCTCGGCGCGGTCGCGGTGGCCTGGGCCCGGACGAGCCTGTCCGAGGAGTTCCCGGCCGCGTGGACGTACCTGCAAGGGCTCTTGTTCGTCCTGGTCGTCGCGTTCCTGCCGGGCGGCCTGGCGTCGTTGCCGGCGCTGTTGCGGCGCCGACGGGGGGAGGTCGGCACGTGAACGGTCTCGAGATCCGCGGGCTGCGGGTGAGCTTCGACGGGTTCGTGGCCGTCGACGGGGTCGACCTGACGGTGGCGCCGGGCGACATCAGGTTTCTGATCGGCCCGAACGGCGCCGGCAAGACGACGCTGGTCGACGCGGTGACCGGGTTGGTGAAGGCCGGCGGCTCGGTGCTCTTCGGCGACCAGGAGCTGCTGGGCCGGCCGGTGCACCGGATCGCGCGGCTCGGCGTCGGGCGCACCTTCCAGACCTCGTCGGTGTTCGAGGGCCTGAGCGTCCTGCAGAACCTCGACATCGCGGCGGGTGCCGGGCGGAGCGCGTGGACGATGGTGCGCCGCCGGCGGACGGTGCCCGAGGTGGTGTCCCAGGCGCTGGAGACGATCGGGCTCACCGACCGGCGGGACGCGCTGGCCGGCACCCTCGCCCACGGCCACAAGCAGTGGCTGGAGATCGGGATGCTGCTGGTGCAGAACGTCGACCTGCTGCTGCTCGACGAGCCGGTGGCGGGCATGAGCCACGAGGAGCGGGACGCCACGGGTTCGCTGCTGGCGGCGATCAGCGCCGAACGGACCGTGGTGGTGATCGAGCACGACATGGACTTCATGCGCAGCTTCGCCCGTACGGTCACCGTGCTGCACGCCGGCCGGGTGTTGAGCGAGGGCACGGTGGCGCAGGTGCAGGCGGACCCGCGGGTCCAGGAGGTCTATCTGGGGGCTGCCACATGATGCTGTCGGTGGCGGACGTCGCCGCGGGCTACGGCCGGACGTCCGTCCTGCACGGAGTGTCCGTCGAGGTGCCGGACGGGCGGATCTCGGCCCTGCTGGGGCACAACGGCGCGGGCAAGAGCACGCTGCTGCGCACCGCGATCGGCCTGCTGCGCACCCAGCGCGGCACGGTCACCTTCGACGGCGTCGACGTCACCAGGTCGGCGCCGCACGAACGGGTGGCCCGCGGGATGGGCTACGTGCCGCAAGGCCAGCAGTGCTTCCCGCACTTGACGGCCGCCGAGAACCTACGACTGGTCGCCGACACCCGCCGCGGCGGCCCGGCGGCGATGGCGGAGGCGATGGACCTGTTCCCGGCGCTCGGCCCGCTGTCGGCCCGGCGTGCCGGCCTGCTCTCGGGCGGCCAGCGGCAGCAGTTGGCCATCGCCCGCGCCCTGATCACGGAGCCGCGGCTGCTGTTGCTCGACGAGCCGACGGAGGGCATCCAACCGTCGGTGGTCGCCGAGATCGAACGCGCGATCCTGGAGATCAGTCGGGCTCGGGGCATCTCGTTCCTGCTGGTCGAACAGCACATCGGGTTCGCGGTGCGGGCCGCGGACCGCTACTTCGTGCTCGAGTCCGGCCGGATCACCTCGGAGGGCGCGGGCGGTCAGGCGGCGGAGGCCACCGTGCGGGCCGCGTTGGCCGTCTGAGCTACTTGTCGAGGACGGGCTTGCGGGAGTCGGCCCAGAGGTTGGTGTCGGCCCAGGTGATGCCCGGGTGGTCCGGGCGGGCGACCACGCCGTAGCGGAAGTCGCGGCCGAAGACGTTGCGGCGGAAGGTGACCGCCTCGGCCTTCAGGTCGTCGCGGATGCCGACCGAGTAGTTGCCGCCGTTGCAGTAGTTGTCCTCGACGACCAGGTCACGGACCAGCGGCGCGGTGGTCGAGCCGACCATTAGGCAGGCGTTGAACGGGTCCCGCGTGGCCTTGTCGTACAGGTCCAGGCGGTTGTGCTTGACCACGATGCCCCGGCCGCCGGTGGTCTGGAGCGCGTCGTTGTGCGAGTTGTCGGTGCGGGCCAGGTCGTGCACCCACGAGTCGACCACGGTGACGTTGTCGCCCAGCCGCGGTCCGTCGATGACGTCGTGCACGTCGACCCGGCGCAGCGTGTAGTTGTCGCAGCAGACCGCCGTCGAGTTGACGCCCGTGCCGTCGATCTCGACGTCTTCCAGCACGAGGTTCGCGGTGGTGTCGAAGGTGCGCACGGCCCAGGTCTTGCGGTCGCAGGTGATCCGGGACTGGCGGATCGTCACGTTGCGCGCGTGCACGTCGACGCAGCCCTCGATGTCGAGCCCGGTGAGCACCTCGCCGTCGGTGACGAGGTCGAGGCTCTCGGCCTTGGTGAGCGCCAGGCCCTCGGGCACACCGGTGTTCGACGCGTCGGGCCACGAGGTCGGCACCGGAGCATCGGCCTCGACCCGCACGCCGGGGGAGGCGCTCGGCGTGGGGGCGCCGGCCACCGGCGGCGTGAGGGTCGGCGCGCCGCTCGGAAACAGCCACGGTGCGACCAGGGCGCCGACCAGCACGACGGCCAGCACTCCGAGAGCGATCCCGATCGGACGGCGCCAGCGGACGGGGCTCTTGGGTGGCGGGTCTCCGGGGCCTCGCACGTTGGCGACGCCGACGGCGGTGTTGGTCACGATCCCCCCAGGTTTCGCACGGCACGGCGCCAACGAGGGACGCCGCCGGGCTGCGAACGCATCGACGCTACAAGGAGCCGTCGCCAGGTCACAAGCGAGCGGGTCAGCGAGCTTCCTGTCGCGGCATGACCACCTCGCGGACGATGAGCTGCACGGCCGCCACCGCCGGGATCGCCACCAGGGCGCCCAGCACGCCGAACAGGCCGACGCCGACCAGGGCCGCCACGATCGCGGCCACGTCGCTGACCTTGACCGACTTGCGCATCACCTTCGGATAGATCAGGTAGTTCTCGACCTGCTGGTAGACGAGGAAGAACACCGCGGCCGCGATGCCGACCGTGAGCGAGTCGGCGAACGCGACGATGGTGACGATCACCGCCCCGATGGTCGCGCCGATCTGCGGGATCAGATCGCAGACCGCGACCACCACGGCGAGCGCGAACGGGTACGCGAGGCCGACGATCAGCGCGAACACGAAGGCGCTGATGCCGGCCAGCACCGCGATCGCCAGCGCGCCGACGATGTAGGCGCCGACCTTGGCGAGGATCTCGTCGGAGAGCAGCTGGACCCGTTCGCGGCGGGAAGCCGGCACCAGGCCGTACGCGGCGCTCTTCATCCTGTCGAACGACGCCATGAAGTAGATGGTCAGCACCAGCACGGTGAGCACCTGGAAGATGGTGCCGAAGAGCAGCTTGGCGCCGCCGAAGACGCCACCCAGCGCGCGGCTGAGCGTTTCCGGGCTGGCCAGCGACTTGACCCGGTCGACGAGGTCGAACTGGCCGACCAGGTCGTTGATGGTGTCGTTGCGCTGCAACGCCTCGATGTAGCCGGGCGCCGCCGTGATGAAGTCACCTACCTGCGTGACCAGCGGCGGCACCAGCGCACCGATCGCGCCGGCCAGCACCAGCACGAGCGCGAGCGCGACGATCGCCACGGCACCGCCGCGCGGCACGCCGATCTTGCGTAGCCGAACCACGGCCGGGTTGAGGCCGATGGCCAGGAACAGCGCGATGAAGATGAGGACGAGGATGCCGAGCGCGTTGCGCGCCGCGAGGTAGGTGGCATACGCGAGGACCAGGCCGAGCCCGCCGACGAAGCCGACCGTGAAGGGGCTGCGCCGGAACGGCCGGCCGGGCTTGCCGAAGGGGAGGTCCTCGGGCTCCGGATCCTTCGAGCGTGGCTTGGGAACCGGCTCGTCCTTGGTCGCCCGCTGGTCGGCCGCCGGGGTCGGATCGTCGACGCTCACGTGGCTCCCCTCGTCACCCTTCAGGCCCGGCACGTTACAAGACCGGTGCGACAGCCGGAACGCCGCCGCACCGATCTATCGGTCAGCGCACGACGCCGATACCCGAAACGGTCCTGTCGTACTCCGTGAAGGTCCGGTTGTCGTAGGGCCCGTAGACCCAGGTGCGCTCCATGCATGGATGTCCATGGACAACCCGTATGTTAGGTACGCGAAATGGACGCCAGGCGTCGTGATCGTGGCCAGTCAGTCGGCGGCGAGCGTCGCCGCGTCGACCTTCCCGTTGCCGTTGGACTCGACCTCGACCTCGACCGGCGTCGGCGCGGGCGTGACGGCCGCCGCGCGCGCGTCGGCCAGCGCCTGGTGCGCCTTGGCCAGCTCGGCCTGGGCCTCGGCGAGCTGCTTGCGGGCCGACTCGGTCTCCTGCTGGGTCGTGGCCAGCCGCTCGGCCTCTTCGTCGTGCCGCTGGCGCAGCGCCGCCGCCTGCTCCTCGGCCTGACGGCGCAGCTCGGCCGCGTAGCGCTCGGCCTCCACCCGCTGCGCCGTGACCTGCTGCTCGATGCCCGTGCGCCACTGCGTCAGCTCGCGTTCGGCCGCGGCGCTGCGAGTCGCATAGTCCTTTTCGGCGCGGCTCTGCCGCTCGCTGATCTGCTGCTCCAGCGCCGCGCGGTGCTGGCCCAGCTCGAGCTCGATGGCCGCCCGGCCCTCCGCCGCCGTCTTGTCCAGCTCGGCTCGCTGCTCGGTGCCGGCCCGATCGAGGGCGGCCCGCTGCTCGGCGGTCTCCCGCTCGACCGCGGCCCGCTGCGCCGCGACCAGCGCCTCGGTCTCCGCGCGCAGCGCGGCCAACTCGCGCTCGGCGGTGGACCGTTTTCCGCTGATCTCCTGGTCGACCGCGGCGCGGATCGAGTCGGCCTCCTGCCGCGCGGTGACCAGGATCTGCCCGGACTCGTCGTGCAGCCGCTGGATCTCGGCGTGGGTCGCGGCCAGCTGTGCCTCGACCTCGGCGCGGCGGGCGATGTCGACCCGCTCCTCCTCGCCGCGGCGAGCGGCCAGGGCGAGCTCGAAGTCGCGGATCGCGGAGGCGGCGTGCCCGCGTGCCTCGTCGATGATGTTGTCGGCCTGGTCGCGCTGGGACTGCACCGAGCGGTGCGCGTCGGCACGGATCTCGTCGGCCTGCTCCTCGGCCAGCGCGAGGATCTGCTCGACGCGGGGACCGAGGTGGCGGAACCGCACGACGTCGATGCTCGCCGCCTCCCGGCGCACCGCGGCCAGCTCGACCTGGAGCTGCTCGACCTGCGCCGAGAGCGTGTGGATCTGGCCGAAGTGGTGTTCGCGTTCGGCGAGCAGCGCGGCGATCTCCTGCTCGGCCTGGCTGACGTAGCGGTCGACCTGGCGACGGTCGTAACCGCGCAGCGCGGACTCGAAGTGGGGGGAGTTGTCGCCGCCCAGTGCGAACAGTTCCGCGCCGTTGGACATGGTCACATCCTCACACGCGCCGTCCCGTAGCGCTCCGAAACATACCGCATGGCGAGACGTGCGACCGTTGCTGCCGAATTGAGGGAAGTAGACCAATATTAGACGAGCCCGGAAACGGCGTCAGGCCGCACCACGACTTCGTGGTGCGGCCTGAGGATGCCAGCCGTGCGCCCCAGCAGCGGGGTCAGGCGCTGGCCGCCGACTTGTCCTCGGCGTCCTTGTCCTGCTTGGTCTCCTGCTTGGGCGGTGCCACCGTCGGGACGATGCCCGCGAGGCCCGACAGCATCTGCCCGAGCTGCGCGGTGACCGCGTCCTTCTGGCGGGTGAGGTCTTCGACCTCGCGCCGGGCCGTGTTCGTGGTGATCTCGGCCTCGGTGCGCGCCTCGGTGAGGTGGCGGTGCGCCTCGGACTGCGCTTCCTTGAGAGCCTTGTCGGCCGCGGCACGGGCCCGGTCGACCGTCTCGGCGGCGGTGCGCTCGGACTCGACCCGGCGCGCCTCGGCGCGCTGCTCGATCTCCTTGGCGCGGTCCTCGGCGGCGCGGGCGCGCTCCTCGGCCTCGGCGACCAGCTTCTGGGTCTGCGCGACCTGGGCGGCGTGCCGTTCGGACTCTTCGCGCTCGGCCTTCTCGCGGCGCTCGGCGAGCTCGAGCGCGAGGGCCTGGAGGTCCTTGTCGCGCTTGTCGCGGGCGTCGCTGAGCATCTTGGTGGCCTCGGCGCGCTTCTCCTCGGCCTCGCGGCCGGCCTTGGCCCGCAGCTGGGTGATCTCCCGCTCGGCGGTCGCGCGCAGCGTCGCGACCTCGCGCTCCACGGTCGACTTGAGCTCGGCGACCTCGTGGGCGGTGACCGTGCGGAGCTGCTTTGTCTCGCGGTCGGCATCGGCGCGCAGCGTGTCGGCCTCGCGGCGGGCCTGCACCCGGACCTCGGCGGCCTCGCGCTCGGCGGCGGTGCGCAGGCTGCCGGCCTCGCGCTCGGCGGTGGCCTTCATGGCCGCGGCCTCGGCGCGCGCCTTGTCGGTGATCTCGCGGGCCTCGAGCCGGGCCGCGGAGAGGATGCCCTCGGACTCGCGCTTGGCCTCGCCCCGGTGGTCGTTGGCCTGCTCCTCGGCGAGGCGCAGGATCTGCTCGACCCGGGTGCCGAGACCGGAGAGCGTCGGCCGGTTGTTCTCCTCGAGCTGCTTGTTGGTGTCGTTCAGCTTCTGCTCGAGTGCGCCGAGCCGCTGCTCGGCCTGGCGCAGGCGGCGCTGCGCGTCGTTGGTCTTCTGCTCCGCGTCGGCGCGCTCCTTCTCGGCGGCGGCGAGGCGGTTCTGGAGACGCGAGATGGTGTCGTCGACCTGCCTGCGGTCGTAGCCGCGCAGAGCGACGGTGAACTCTTCCGTCGAGTTAGCGTTCTCGAAGAAGCCAAGGGAGGACTGCTGCTGGGGCATTGGGACATCCTGGCAGACCTACCAGGGGGCAGCGCAAGGGCGGTGCGGCCGTTGTCGCCCGACAAAGCATGGTCATCTTACCAGCCCTGGCCGTCGACATAGGAAATTCCGCCGATCGTGGACAAACGGCGAGTCGGCCTATTCGCCACGGAACCTGTTGATCTCTTCTTCGTGCCGCCCGCGCAGCTCAGGATCACGAATGCCCAGCCCTTCGGCCGGTGCGAGGCAGCGCACGCCGACCTTTCCCTGATGCCTGTTGCGTTGTACGTCGAGGGTCGCCTGGCCCGTCTGCTCCAGCGGATAGACACGCGAGAGCGTCGGATGGATTCGAGCCGAAGAGATGAGTCGATTCGCTTCCCACGCCTCGCGATAGTTGGCGAAGTGGCTGCCGATGATCCGCTTCAGGTTCATCCACAGATAGCGGTTGTCGAACTCGTGTTGGAAACCACTTGTCGACGCGCACGTGACGATCGTCCCGCCGCGCCGCGCGACGTACACGCTGGCTCCGAAGGTCTCGCGGCCCGGGTGCTCGAAGACGATGTCCGGGTCACGGCCGTCGGTCAGCGTCCGGATCAGCTCGCCCAGCCGGCGCCATTCGCCCGGGTCCTGGGTGTGCTCGTCGGACCAGAACCGGAAGCCCTCCGCGGCGCGGTCGATGACGAGCTCGGCGCCCATCCGCCGGCACAGCTCGGCCTTCTCGGGGGAGGACACCACGCAGACCGGCGTCGCGCCGCCGTTGAGGGCGTACTGGGTCGCGTACCCGCCGAGTCCGCCGGAGGCGCCCCAGATCAGCACGACGTCGCCCTGCTTCATCGCGGCGCCGTGGTGCGAGACGAGCTGCCGGTAGGCGGTCGAGTTCACCAGCCCCGGACACGCGGCCTCCTCCCACGTGAGGTGGCGCGGCTTCGGCATGAGCTGGTTGGCCTTGACCACTGCCAGTTCGGCCAGGCCGCCGAAGTTGGTCTCGAAGCCCCAGATCCGCTGCTCCGGGTCGAGCATGGTGTCGTCGTGCCCGTCGGCCTCCTCGAGCTCGACCGAGAGGCAATGCGCCACCACCTCGTCACCCGGGCGCCATTTGGAGACACCGGCACCCACGCGGAGCACGACGCCGGCGGCGTCCGAACCCACCACCTGGTACGGCAGCTCGTGCCGCTTGGTGACCGCCGAGAGCTTGCCGTAGCGGCGCAGGAACGCGAACGTCGGCACCGGCTCGAAGATGCTCGTCCACACGGTGTTGTAGTTGATGGCGCTCGCCATGACCGCGACCAGCGCCTCGCCCGGCGCGAGCTCCGGCGTCGGCACCTCCTGCACGTGCAGCGACTTGCGCGGGTCCTTGTCGCCGGTGGCGAGCCCTTCGAACATGCCGGTCTCGTCGGCCCGCACCACCACGCCCCGGTAGGTGGGCGGCACCGGCACCCGGCCCAGCGCGGACAGATCAGGCGAAGTGGAGCCTTCGCCCGCCATGATCGCTTCGACGACCTCGCGCACCGGAACCTCCGCAGCCCCCCGACAATCCCGCTGATCCGGACGTTACGCACGCGGCTGCCACCCCGTTCGGGAAACGAGCCACTAGGGTCGGCGCCATGCCGAAGCCGTTTCGCTTCACCGCGTCCATGCCTGGCCTCAACCGGCCTCCGGAGCGGTGGCGCGACCAGATCCGCCGGATCGAAGAGCTGGGGTTCAGCTCGGTCGCCGTGTCCGACCATTTCACCGACGGCTGGGCGATGGACCCGATCGTGTCGATGACGGTGGCCGCCGAGGCGACCAGCCGGCTCAACGTGCTCGCACTGGTGTTCTGCAACGACTTCCGGCACCCCGTGCTGCTGCACAAGTCGATGGCCAACCTCGCCGTGTTCTCCGGCGGTCGCGTCGAGGTCGGCCTGGGCGCGGGCTGGAAGCAGAGCGAGCACGAGGCGGCCGGGCTCACCTTCGACGCGCCGGCCGAACGGGTCGAGCGGCTCGCCGAGTCGATCGAGGTGGTCTCCGGGCTGTTCGGTCCGGCGCCGCTGACGTACGCGGGCAAGCACTATCGGATCACCGACCTGGACGGGCTGCCGAAGCCGGAGCGGCGCCCGCCGCTGCTGGTCGGCGGCGGCGGCCGCAAGGTGCTCGAACTGGCCGGCCGCACCGCGGACATCGTCGGCATCAACCCGCGGCTGACCGCCGGCGGTGGGCTGGCCGCCGCGATGGCCGACATGACCGCCGAGCGGATCGCGCGGAAGGTGGCCTGGGCACGTGCCGCCGCCGCCGACCCGGAGCGGCTCGAGTTCCAGATGACGATGCTCAGCGTGCGGGTGACGGTCGGCGGCGAGACGCACGGCTCGACGTCGAGCCAGGCCGCGTCGGCCACGCCTGAGGAGTTGGCGGCCTCGCCCGCGGTGCTGCACGGCAGCGTCGACGAGTGCGTCGACAAGCTGGTCGAGGTGCGCGAGCGGTTCGGGATCAGCTACTTCCACCTGGGCGGCAACCTGGCCGCCGCCGCGCCGATCGTGGCGAAGCTCGCCTAGCGGGGCGGCTCGACGAGCTCGACCAGCACGCCGCCGGCGTCCTTCGGGTGCACGAAGTTGATCCGGGAGCCGGCGGTGCCGCGCCGGGGTGCGTCGTAGAGCAGCCGCATGCCGCGGTCGCGCAGCACGGCGGCCGCCACTTCCACGTCACGCACCGTGTACGCGACCTGCTGCACGCCCGGCCCCGAGCGGTCGAGGAACTTGGCGATGGCCGACTCCGGCGACAGCGGCGCGAGCAGCTGCACGCAACCGCCCTCGGTGGTCGGGCCGACCGACATCATCGCCTCGCGTACGCCCTGGTCGGTGTTCTCCTCGATGTGGACGCAGGTCATCCCGAACACGCGGGTGTAGAACTCGACGGCCTCGTCGAGGTCGGCCACCGCCACCCCGACGTGGTCGATGCGGAGCAGTCCCACATCTCCTGTGACTTTGTCGTCAGCGCGCTTCGCGGCGGCGTCCTGGCCCATGGCGATATTCTGGCCGAACGATCGCTAAGGTGACCGGTCGACACCCGTTCTGAGAGGTAAACGACATGACGAGCGTGATCGTTGGCGGCGCGCGCACGCCGATGGGCCGGCTGTTGGGCAACCTCAAGGACTTCCCGGCCACGAAACTGGGCGGATTCGCCATCAAGGCCGCGCTCGAGCGCGCCGGCGTGGCGCCCGACCAGGTCGACTACGTGATCATGGGCCAGGTGCTCCAGGCCGGCTCCGGGCAGATCCCCGCCCGCCAGGCCGCCGTCGAGGCCGGCATCCCGATGTCCGTGCCGGCGCTGACCATCAACAAGGTCTGTCTCTCCGGCCTCGACGCGATCGCCCTCGCCGATCAGCTCGTCCGCGCGGGCGAGGCGGAGATCGTGGTGGCCGGCGGCATGGAGTCGATGACCAACGCGCCGCACCTGATGCTCGGCCAGCGGGGTGGCTACAAGTACGGCGACGTGACGGTCAAGGACCACATGGCGCTCGACGGGCTCACCGACGCCTTCGACCAGATCAGCATGGGCGAGTCGACCGAGCGGCTGGGCACGAAGCTGGGCATCGGCCGGGCCGAGCAGGACGAGTTCGCCGCCCGCAGCCACCAGCGGGCCGCCGCCGCGCAGAAGAACGGCTTCCTGGCCGACGAGATCGTGCCGATCGAGGTGCCGCAGCGCCGGGGTGAGCCGATCGTGATCAGCGAGGACGAGGGCATCCGCCCCGACTCGACCGCCGAGTCGCTGGGCAAGCTGCGCCCGGCGTTCACCGCCGACGGCACGATCACCGCCGGCAGCTCGTCTCCGATCTCCGACGGTGCCGCCGCGGTGGTCGTGATGAGCAGGGCGAAGGCCGAGGAGCTGGGCCTGGCCTGGCTCGCCGAGATCGGCGCGCACGGCATGGTGGCCGGCCCCGACAACTCGCTGCACTCGCAGCCGTCCAACGCGATCAAGAAGGCGCTGGCCAAGCAGGGCCTGACCGCCGCGGACCTCGACCTGATCGAGATCAACGAGGCGTTCGCCCAGGTCGGCATCCAGTCGATGCGCGATCTCGGCGTCACCGACGAGATCGTCAACGTCAACGGCGGCGCGATCGCACTCGGCCACCCGATCGGCATGAGCGGCGCCCGGCTGGCGCTCACCCTGGCGCTGGAGCTCAAGCGGCGCGGCGGCGGCACCGGCGCGGCGGCCCTCTGCGGCGGCGGCGGCCAGGGCGACGCCCTCATCCTCACCGTCCCCAAGCCGTGAGCCTGAGGCGCAGCCGGAGCGTTCCCGAGCTGGTCACGCAGGCTCGGGAGGGGGACCACCGCGCGGTCGCGCGGCTGATCACCCTGGTGGAGAACGGCGACGAGCTGCTGCCCGAGATCGCGGCCGCGCTCGCGTCGCACACCGGTCAGGCCCAGGTGATCGGTCTGACCGGGTCGCCCGGCGTCGGCAAGTCGACGACCACCAACGAGCTCGTGCGCCAGCTGCGCAAGCAGGGGCACCGGGTGGGCGTGCTGGCGGTCGACCCGTCCAGCCCGTTCACCGGCGGCGCGATCCTCGGCGACCGGGTGCGGATGCAGGACCACGCGACCGATCCGGGTGTCTACATCCGGTCGATGTCGTCCCGCGGCCACCTCGGCGGGCTCGGCGCCGCCACCCCGCAGGCGGTCCGGGTGCTGGAGGGCGCCGGCTGCGACGTGGTGCTGGTCGAGACCGTCGGTGTCGGGCAGGCGGAGGTGGAGGTCGCCTCGCTTGCCGACACCACGCTGGTGCTGCTCGCGCCCGGCATGGGCGACGCGATCCAGGCGGTCAAGGCCGGCATCCTGGAGATCGCCGACGTGTTCGTGGTCAACAAGGCCGACCGGGACGGCGCCGACAACACGTACCGGGACATCCAGGGCATGATCGGCCTCGGCGAGCGCGGTCCGGGCGACTGGCGCCCGCAGGTCGTGCGCGCGGTGGCCAGCAAGGCCGAGGGCATCTCCGACATCGTCGCCGCGGTCGACAAGCACCGCGCCTGGCTGGTCGAGCACGGCGAGCTTCGCCTCCGCCGGGAGCGGCGGGCCGCCGCCGAGATCGAGGCGATCACGCTGGGGACGCTGCGCGCCCGGATGGCCTCGTTCCGCGACGGTACGACGCTCGGAGAGCTGGCCTCGGCGGTCGCGGCCGGCGAGCTGTCGCCCTATGCCGCCGCCGACCGCCTCCTGGAAACTCTGGAGATCGAAAACTAGGCAACCTTCGGGGAGACGTCGCGCGTTACGTTCCCCGGAGGTGAGCCAGTGTCCGGTCTGATCGTGACCCTGCGCGGCATCCGATCACGATCTGGTCGGTCGACCCTTGTCGTCCTGCTCTCGACGATCGCGATCGCGGCTGCCGTGCTGGTGCCGTTGTATTCGAGAGCCGCCGCGCAGTCCGTGCTGACTGACACGGTCGCGGATCCGCCGCCGATCGTGGCGGGGTTGACGGCTCGCAGCACCGCGCTGAAGGCGATGTCCGAGCAGGTAGAGGACCGGCTCGCGAACGCTCCGGCGGTGGCCGCCGTCCTGGGTCCGGCCCAGCCGACCATCGCCGTCGGTGTCGACCCGGCCACCAAGGTGAAGAGCCGGGGCCGGGTGGTCTACCGCCCGGGCGCCTGTGAGCACCTGACGATCGTCGAGGGGCGGTGTCCGGGCGAGGGCGAGGTGATGGTCAGCGACCGGACCGTCGAGCGGGTCAAGGTCAAGCTGGGCGACGCACCGGTGCTGTCGGCGACCGGCGGCCAGTCGCGCACCACGATCGGCGAGCCTCCACCGAAGAACCCGAGCTTCCCGGTCGTGGGCGTCTACCGGATCGGCGACCCGACCGACCCGTACTGGGAGACGACCGGTTTCTTCGGTGGCTCGGAGCTCAACGAGCTCGACGACGGCACCCGGATCGTCGACGAGCTGTTCACCGGCAGCGAAGGCACCGTGCTGAGCGTCCCGAACGGCCGTCCGGTGGCCACGCTCGACTACCCGCTCGTCGCCGAACGGGTCCGGCTGGCCGACGTGCCGGCGTTGGTCAGTCAGCTCAACTCCCTGAGCGAAGGCAACACGATCGAGGGGGTGGCGTACACCGTAGGCCTGCTGGAGAGCCTGCGCCTCGCCGAACGGCAACGTTCCGCCATCACCGCCGCGGTGCCTACGGTCGCCCTGCCGCTGGTCGTCCTCTGCTGGTTCGTGCTGTTCCTGGTGGTCGCCGCCGTCACCGACGACCGGCGGGCGGAGATCGCCGTCGGCAAGCTGCGGGGGCTCAGCCTCGGTGGGATCACGCGGTTCGCGGTCGGAGAGCCGTTGCTGCTGATCGCCCTGGCCGCACCGCTCGGGCTGCTGCTCGGCATCGGGTTGACCGACCTCGCGGCCCGCGCCTTCCTCGCTCCCGCCGTCGACGTCCAGATCGGCTGGCCGGCGTTGGTGGTCGGCCTCGGTGCGCTGCTCGGAGCCGTGGCCGCCGCCGTGCTCGGCGCCCGCGAGACCGTGCGGGCCAGCATCGGCGCGCTGTTGCGTCGGGTGCCGCACCGGGCCCGGCGACGGGCGCTCGTGGTCGAGGCGATCGTCGCGGCGCTCGCCCTGGCCGCCCTCTACCAGCTCCTGGTCGGCAGCGACGGGCAGAGCGCGACGCTGGGCTACGCGGCGCCGGCGCTGATCGCCCTGCTCGCCGGCCTGCTCACCGCGCGACTGCTCGGCCTGGTCGCGCGCCGCCGGTTGCCCAGGGCGGTTCGCCGAGGCCGGCTGCCCGCGTTGCTCGCCGCGGCCCAGGTCGGCCGCCGGCCGGAGAGCGGCCGGCTGGTCGCCGTGCTGACCGTCGCCCTGGCGCTGCTGACGTTCGCGGCGACCATCTGGGACGTGTCGTCGGCGAACCGGCTGCGCACCGCCAACGCGGACATCGGCGCCGACAAGGTCTACGTCGTCGTCGCCACCGAGCCCGGCGCCGTCCGCACCGCGGTGGACCGGATCGACCCGACGGGCAGGACGGCGATGGCGGTGGTGCGGGTCAAGCAGAGCTACGCCGGCGACTACGTCGACCTGATCGGCGTCGACGCTGACCGGATGCTGGCCGTCAGCCGCTGGCCCGACAAGTCACCCGAGGAGGTCGCCGCGGTCGCCAAGAGCCTCGACGACGCCAGCGCGCCGACCGTGGCGTTGAAAACCGGTCGAGTGACGGTGCGGGCGAACGTTCGGGCGTTGGAGCAGCAGCGGCCGATGAGCCTCGGGATGGTCGTCGGCGAGCCCGGCGCCGCACCGCGGTCAGTCCCGCTGGGCCGACTCGAGAGCGGCGCCGCCACGTACACGGGCGACCTGAGCTGTGTCGCCAGCTGCCGGCTGCTCGGCATGGAGGTGCGCCGGTACCCGGGTGACAATGCGCCCGGTGCCGCGACAGTCACCGTCGAGAGCCTCGAGCTCGACGGCGCGCCGCTGGACGCCGCGCTGAGCGTGCCGGGCGCCTGGCGGGCGACCGAGCCCCAGCCGGAGGGCCAGACGATGGCCGTCAGCACCGACGACGCCGGGCTCACCTTGGACGTGACCAGCGAGAGCAGCGCCGACGTCGTGGCCCAGTACGGCGACGTGGCCGCCGAGGCGCCGGTCGTGCTGGCCGGGCCGGCGCCGGCCGACGACCCCGACGCGGACGCCTTCTCGTTCCCGCTCCTCGGCCGGGCACCTGACCCGGTCAAGGTGGCCGACAAGGTCAAGCTGGTGCCCCGCGGCGGCGATCACGCGATGCTCTTCGACGGCCCCTCGATGGTGGAACGGGCCGAACGCTCCGCCGGACTCAACACCGACCAGATGACGTACGAGGTCTGGGCGACCGACGCGGCGCCCGCCGACCTCGGCGCGCGGCTGGCGGCCGAGGGCATCCCGGTGCTGCGCACGGAGGTCTGGTCGCAGCGGATGACCCAGCTCGGTCGGGCGGCACCGGCTCTGGCCCTGCGGCTCTACCTGTTCGCCGGCCTGGTCGCGCTGCTGCTCGCGCTCGGCGCGCTGGTCCTCGACGCTGGCATCACGGCGCCGTGGCGCCGCGAGCAGGCGCGCGGGCTGCGCAGGACCGGCGTGCCGGCCCGGGCGCTGCGCGGCATGGCCAACCGGGAGAACCTGATGGTGCTCGGCTATCCGGTGGTTGCCGGGATCGCGGCCGGTGTCGGCGGCGCCGCGCTGGTGCTGCCGGCGATCGCGCTGGTGTCGATCGACGGCGGCGACCAGGCTTATCGGCTGGGCGGCTGGTGGCTGCGCGGCTCGCTGTTGTTCCTGCTGGCCGCACTGGTGGCCGCGGGCGTGGTGCTGCGCCGGGTGCGGGGAGGTGCGCGATGACCGCGCGGGTCGAATCGGTGGATGCCGAGGTGGGCTTCGTCCCGCTGGGCGTCACCTGCCGGGGCGTGGTGCTGATCTACCGGCTCGAGGGGTACGACGTGGTGGCGCTGGCCGGCGTCGACCTCGACATCGCGCCGGGCGAGTCGCTGGCCCTGGTCGGGCCGTCCGGCGCGGGCAAGTCCACGCTGCTGTCGCTGATGTCCGGCGTGCTGCGGCCCTCGGCCGGCCGGTTGCACGTCGGCGAGCTCGACATGGTCCGGGCCGGTCCGGCCGACGTGCAGCGGCTGCGCGCCGTCGACGTCGGCGTCTCGCTGCAGGGCAGCACCCGCAACCTGTTGCCGTACCTGACCTGCGAGCAGAACGTGCGGTTCGCCCAACGAGCCGCCCGCGGTCGCGGCCGGCGCCCGCCGGATCCGGCCGTGATCCTCGACGAGGTGGGCCTGCTCGGGCGGCGCCGCGCCGTGCCGGCTGAGCTGGCTCCGGGGGAGCGGCAGCGGCTGGCCTTCGCGGTGGCGCTGGCCGCCCGCCCCGGGCTGTTGCTGCTGGACGAGCCGACCAACCAGCTCGACGAGCACTCGCGCGACGAGGTGATGGAGGTGCTGCACCGCGTGAACGCGGCCGGCACCACGGTCGTCGTGGTCACCCACGACATGGAGGTGGGCGCCGCGCTCGGCCGCACGGTGACCATCCGCGACGGTCGCGTCGGCGCGGAGGGCCGGCGAGGAGAGGACTACTCCGTCGTGGGTCGCGACGGTAGCGTGCACCTTCCGGCGGAGCTGCTCGATCGGCTGCCGCCGGGGACGCTTGTCAAGATCGCGCCTGACGCCGACGGCACCATCCGGATCGTACCGGCGCTCGAAGGGGGGAACCGATGAGCAGGACCATCGTCGTCGACGAGGTGACCGTCGCGTACGGCGCGGGCGAGCCGGTGCTGGCCGGTGTCTCGGCGCTCGTGACACCGGGGCAGGTGCTCGCCGTGACCGGCCCCTCGGGTGCCGGCAAGACGACGCTGCTGTGGACCATGGCCGGGCTGCTGCGCCCGTCGGCGGGCAGCGTGACCGTCGACGGCGAGACGATCCGCGACCGGGACTTCGCGGTCGCGCAGCAGATCGTGCTGGTGCCGCAGGACAACGGGCTCGCGGCGATCCTCACCGCCGCCGAGAACGTGCAGGTCGCCCTCATCGCCGGTGGCGTCACGCCGCCGGAGGCGCGCCGGCGCACCGCCGAGGCACTGGAGCGGCTGGGCCTGAGCGGGCAGGCCGACCAGCTCGTCGAGGAGCTGTCCGGCGGCCAGCAGCAGCGCACCGCCATCGCACGCGGGCTGGCGCTGCACGGTGACGTCGTGCTGGCCGACGAGGTCACCAGCGAGCTCGACGCGACCAACCGCCAGAAGGTCATCGACCTGCTGCGGGAGGAGGCGTTCCGGGGCGCGGCCGTCGTGTTCGCGACTCACGACCCGGAAGCGGCCGCGGCTTGCGACGCTGAGCTGCACCTCGTCGACGGGCGGGCCGAACTGGTGCGGGGTGCTGCCGTCACGGCCGGCTGACAGGGTTGCCGGCCGGGGCTAGGGTGCCGGCCATGACCGACACTCCCGCCCCGGAGGCGGCAGACCAGGTGCACGTGCCCGCACAACGGCCGGAGAGCAACGGCGACGGCGTGGCAATGGGTGAGGTGGTCGAACGCGCCTCCGCGGCGTCCGGCCGGGTCGCCTCGGCGGTCGTCGAACGGCTGAGGAACGAGGGCTCGCTGGTCGCCGAGCGCGGCGCCACGACGATCGCCGACGAGGTGGTCGAGAAGATCGCCGGGATCGCGGCGCGGGGCGTGCCGGGTGTGCACGACCTGGGTGGCGACGTCGCACGGGTGTTCGCGGGGCTCCGCGAGCGGGTCGGGCTCGGCGACGCCGACGACGACACCGACCGCGGTGTCAAGGTCCGCCTGGCCGGTGACCAGGCGACGGTCGAGATCACCCTCGTCATCGAGTACGGGCAGGTCGTGCGCACCGTGACCGACGCCGTGCGCACCGAGGTGATCGCCGCCGTGGAGAAGATGCTCAATCTGCAGGTGACCGAGGTGAACATCCGGGTCGACGACGTGCACGTGCCAGAGGCTTAGCGATCGTTCAGGCGACCATCTAGACTGGCCCGATGGACGCCGAGGAGATCGCTGCCGGAAGGGCGCGCTGGCAGGCGCGCTACGACGCCGCGCGCAAGCGTGACGCCGACTTCACCACGCTTTCCGGCATGCCGGTCGAGCCGGTCTACGGGCCGCCCGAGGGCGCCGACGTGCCCGGTTTCGAGCGGATCGGCTGGCCGGGCGAATACCCGTACACCCGTGGCCTCTATCCGACCGGATACCGGGGCCGCACCTGGACGATCCGGCAGTTCGCCGGCTTCGGCAACGCCCAGCAGACCAACGAGCGCTACAAGCTGATCCTCGGCGCCGGTGGCGGCGGGCTCTCGGTCGCGTTCGACATGCCGACCCTGATGGGCCGCGACTCCGACGACGCGCAGGCGCTGGGCGAGGTCGGCCACTGCGGCGTGGCGATCGACTCGGCCGCCGACATGGACGTGCTCTTCGACGGCATCGACCTGGCCTCGGTCACCACCTCGATGACCATCTCCGGGCCGGCCGTGCCGGTCTTCTGCATGTATCTGGTGGCCGCCGAGCGGCAGGGCGCCGACCTGAGCAAGCTCGACGGCACGCTGCAGACCGACATCTTCAAGGAATACATCGCGCAGAAGGAGTGGCTCTTCGAGCCGGAGCCGCATCTGCGCCTGATCGGCGACCTGATGGAATACTGCGCCCGCGAGATCCCGCGCTACAAGCCGCTGTCGGTCTCGGGCTACCACATCCGCGAGGCCGGCTCGACCGCCGCGCAGGAGCTGGCGTACACGCTCGCCGACGGTTTCGGCTATGTCGAGCTCGGCCTATCCCGTGGGCTCGACGTCAACACGTTCGCGCCCGGCCTGTCGTTCTTCTTCGACTCGCACGTCGACTTCTTCGAAGAGATCGCCAAGTTCCGCGCCGCCCGGCGGATCTGGGCGCGCTGGCTGCGCGACGTCTACGGCGCGACCGACGAGCGCGCCCTCTGGCTGCGCTTCCACACCCAGACCGCGGGCGTCTCGCTGACCGCGCAGCAGCCGGTCAACAACGTCGTACGCACGGCCGTCGAGGCGCTGGCGGCGGTGCTCGGCGGCACCAACTCGCTGCACACCAACGCGCTCGACGAGACGCTGGCGCTGCCCACCGACGAGTCGGCCGAGATCGCCCTGCGCACGCAGCAGGTGCTGATGGAGGAGACCGGGGTGACCAACGTGGCCGACCCGCTGGGCGGCTCCTGGTACGTCGAGGCGCTCACCGACGCCATCGAGGCCGAGGCGGAGAAGATCTTCGAGCGGATCCGCGAGCTGGGCTCGGACGGCACGATCACCTCGGGCATCCTGCGCGGCATCGAGGACGGCTGGTTCACCGCCGCGATCGCCGACTCGGCATTCACTTATCAGCGCGCTCTGGAAAAGGGCGAGAAGAAGATCGTCGGCGTCAACGTGCACACCTCCACGACCGCCAAGGAGCTCGAGATCCTGCGCATCTCGCACGAGGTCGAGATCGAGCAGAAGGCCCTGCTCGGCCGCCGCCGCGCCGCGCGCGACGAGGCGGTCGTCCAGGCGGCCCTCAAACGGATGGTCGACGTGGCCGGGACCAGCGAGAACATGATCCCGGCGATGCTCGACGCGGTGCGCGCCGAGGCGACCCTGGGCGAGATCTGCGGTGTCCTCAAGGACGAGTGGGGTGTCTACCGCGAGCCGGCCCGGTTCTAGCTATTGATCACGGGGCTGCGCTTTCGCTGGTGAGGTGGTAGGCAGTACCCGTGTCGGGTCTCGCTGTCGCTTGCCGCCGGGTGGTGCACATCTACCGTGCCGAGGCGGGAGACGTCGTCGCCCTCTCGGGTGTCGACCTGTCCATCGGTCCCGGCGAGATGCTCGCGCTGGTCGGCCCTTCGGGTTCCGGCAAGTCCACGTTGGTCGCGCTGCTCGCCGGGCTGATGCGCCCGTCCGCGGGCCGGGTCAACGTCGGCACCTACGACCTCGGCAAGCTCAGCGACGCCGAGATCTCCCGGCTGCGTGGCACCCAGATCGGTGTCGTGCTCCAGGGCGCGGCGCGCAACCTGCTGCCGTACGCGTCGCTGGAGCGCAACGTCTGGCTCGCCCAGCGCCGGGCCGCCCGCACCGAGGGCATCGAGCTCGAAGACCCGGAGCGCATCCTCGACCTGGTCGGCCTGCGCGGCAAGGGCGCGGCGCGGTTGACCGACCTGGCGCCCGGTGCCCGCCAGCGCGCGGCGCTCGCGGTCGGCATCGCCGCGTCGCCCGGCCTGCTGCTGGTCGACGAGCCGACCAGCCAGCTCGACTCGCACGGCCGCGACGAGGTGCTCGACGCGCTGGAGACGGTCAACGCCGAGCGCGGCACCACGGTCGTGGTCGTCACCCACGATGCGGAGGTCGGCGCCCGCCTGGGCCGCGCGGTCACCATCCGCGACGGCCGGGTCGGTGCCGAAGGGCGCGGCGGCCAGGACTTCGCCGTGGTCGCCGGCGACGGCACGGTGCAGCTACCGCCCGACGTGCTCGGGCACTTCCCGCCCGGCACCCTGTTCACCGTCGACCAGGCCGACGGCACCGTGACGCTGGTTCCCGGCGGCGCGGCCCAGATCCCGGAGTCGCACACCGGCGACGCGGCGTAGACCGCGGATGTTCAAAGTCGTTCGGGGCGCGCTGCGGGCGCGCCGTGCTCAGGCCGCGACGGTGCTCGTGCTCACCGGCCTCGCCGTGGCCGTCGCCGCGGCGGCGCCCTGGTACGTCAGCGCCGCGGAACGTTCGGTCGCGGTGGCCGACGTCGACGGAGCCCGGTCCAGCGAACTCGTCGTGTGGGTCGCCGGCCGGGTCGAGGGTTCGATCGCGGCCGGCGGCACGGTTCGCCCGGGGGCCGAGGTGGTCTCCGAGGTCGAGCAGCAGGCCGGCGCGCTGGTCGACCTCCCGGGCGCCGGCACCACCACGTCCCTGCGGGAGACCGGTTCGATCGTCTCCGACCTGGGCAAGGTCGGCCTGCGGGTGGTCTACCGCGACGACATGTGCGAGCACCTGGCGGTCGAGGGCAGTTGCCCGCGCGAGCGCGGCGAGGTGCTGCTGAGCCGGCGCACCGCGCAGGCCCTCCAGGTCAAGGCCGGCGACAAGGTCGACTTCGCGCTGTCCTCGCAGCCGCCGATCGAGTTCACCGTCGCCGGCACCTACCAGCTGTCGGATCCGCTCGGCCCCTACTGGGCGCTGACCGACTACGGCGGCTCGGGAGCACTCGACCCGAGCGGGGACGGGCCCGGCGACCCCGCCTTCGTCAGCTCGGACACCATCGCCGCGCTGCCGATCAAGGAGATCCTCGCCGACTACCACCTGCGCATCCCGCCCGGCATGTTCCTCGACGACCTCGCCGGGCTGCGCGCTGCCCTGGCCGCGGTGGGCCGCGACAACGGCGCATGGCGGGTCAGCACCGACGCCGTCACGCTGGCCGGGCGGATCGACCGGGAACGCGACCTCGTCGGCCTCGGCGTCGGGCTGGCGGCCGTACAGCTGCTGGTGCTCTGCTGGTTCGGACTGTTCTTCGCGGTCCGGCACACGGCCGAGCAGCGCCGGCCCGACATCGGCCTGCTGAAGCTGCGCGGTGCCGCGCGCTGGCGGCTCTGGCACCTGGCGATCTCGCAGAGCGCGGTGCCGATGCTGTTCGGTGCGGCGCTCGGCGCGGCCGTCGGGCTCGGGGTGGCCAGGTTGGTCGCCGGCGACGTCCGGCAGACCGCGTCGGCCGCCATCCTCTCCGGCGTCGCCGCGCTCGCGGCCCTGATCGGGGCGGTGCTCGCGGCGATCGTCGCCGACGCCGGCGGCATGCGCGCACCGGTCGGCGACCTGCTCCGGCACGTGCCGTCCCGGCGACGTGGCTGGCGGGCCGAGGTGGTTGACCTGCTCATCGTGCTCGTCGCCGCCGGCGGGCTCTACCAGAGCTACGCGACCTCGGTCGACCGCGACGACACCACCGGCCTCGCGCTGCTCGCGCCCGCATTGGTCGCCGTCCTCGTCGCGCTCGCCGCCGCGCGGCTGCTCACCCCGCTGGCCGGTGGGGTCGGCAAGCGGGCGCTCCGCTCCGGCCACGTCCCGGCGGCCTTGGGTGCCACCCAGCTCGCCCGGCGGCCCGGCACCCACCGCGTCTTCGCGCTGCTGGTCATCGCCGTCGCGTTGCTCGGCACGGCGGTCGGCGGGTGGACCGCGGCGACCGACGGCCGGGTCGAGCGGGCCCGACACGAGCTCGGCGCCGACCGGGTGCTCACGGTCCAGGCGCGCAGCCGCGCGCAGCTTGTCGCCGCTGTGCGGGCCGCCGACCCGGGCGGCCGGCAGGCGATGGCGGTCGTCCGCAGCCTCAACGGGCCCGCCACGGTGCTGCTCGCCGTCGATTCGGCCCGCTTCGCGGCGGTCGCCGACTGGCAGGCGGTGTACGGCGGCCCGCCGCCCGCCGCCCTGGCCGACCTGCTCCACCCGCCGGCACCGGCCGCGCTGTCCACTCCCGATGGACGGCTGACCCTCGATGTCGAGGTCAAGCTGACGCCTGCGCCGTTGGCGCCGCCGGGCGCGGACGACCCGGGCGGTCTCGGCGGCGGCATCGCGCCGACCGCGTCCGACCCCGTGCTCGTCCTGCTGCACCTGATGAACGCGGCCGGTGACCAGGTCACCGTGCGGTTCGGCCCGGTCAGCGGCCCGCGGGCCAGCTACACCGCGACGCTGAGCGGTTGCGACGCGGGCTGCCGGGTGCTCGGCGTCGAGCCGGTGGCCCGCAACTTCGCCGGGCGCTCGGTGGTGCCCGAGCCGGGCACGACGGTCACCGTCTTCGGGCTGACCGGTGCGGCCGGGCCGGTCCTGCCGCCGGCAACGCTCGGCGACGTGTCGCGCTGGCGGGCCGGCGTCGGCGCCGACGTGGTCGGCCCGAGCCTGGCCACGAAGGACGGGGCGCTCACGATCACCGCGGTCCGCGCCGCGCGCGACCCTGACCGGGCCACCCTGGCGTACGTCGTCGACTCGCCCGCGCCGCTGCCGGTGGTCACCACCGCCAACGCCCGGACCCCGGCGAGCGGCGACCCACGACTGCCCGTCTTCGGGGGTGATCGGGTCCCGATTCGCACGGTCGGTGTTGTCGGCACCCTGCCCACCGCCACCCGTTTCGGTTACCTGATGGACCTCGAATACGCGGACCGGATCGCCGAGAACCCCGGCGCCGACGATGTGCCGCAGGTCTGGCTGACCGCCGACGCCGACCCCGGCATCCTCGACCGGCTGCGGGCCGGCGGGGTGACCGTGATCTCCGACAAGACCTCGGCCGCGTTGACCGACCGGTTCGGTCGCGAGGCACCACCGGCCGCGTTGCGTTTCCAGCTCGTGGCCGCCCTCGCCGGACTGCTGCTCACCGCCGGCGCCTTCATCGTGGTGGCTGCTGTCGAACGCCCCGAACGGGCGGCCGAACTCGCCGCGCTGCGCGCACAGGGCCTGGCCCCCCGGGCGGTCAGCCGGGTCGCCTGGGGTGGCTACCTCGGACTCGCGTTGGCGGCGATCGTGCTCGGCATCGGCGCGAGTGCGCTGGCCCAGGCGGTCACCCGCCAGCCGATCCCGCTCTTCGTCGACGGCTGGAACGTGCTACCGGTCGCCGTCGGCCCACAGTTCGTGCCGCTCGGCCTGGCGCTGCTCGGTGCGCTGCTGGTCGTCGGCGCCGCCGGCGCGGCGGCCGCGACGCTGCTCGTCCGTGCGGTCGACGAGGAGTCCGTGTGATCGCTCTGGTGCGTCTGATGATCACTGCCCGCCGGGCGCAGGCGGCGCTGGTGGTGCTGCTCAGCGCGCTGGCCACGGCGGCGGCGGTGGCCGGCCCGGTCTATACGGCCTCGGTGGACCGGGCCGCGGTGGTCGCCGAGGTGGCCAACACGCCGCCGGAGGAGCGCACGGTGGCGATCCAAGCCGGCATCGACAGCTCCCAGCAGGAGCGGTTCGACTCGTTGGCCGACGACCTGGCCGAGCTGCCCCGGTTCAACACCGTGCTGACCGCGATCCTGCCGGTGCTCGGCCTGGAAGGCGAGTCGAACGACGTGTCGTGGCTGACCTTCCGCGACGGCCTCTGCGAACACGTGCGGATCGTCACTGGGCGCTGTCTGATGGCGGCCGGCGAGGTGGTGGTCGGCGAGTCCACCGCCCGCCGGCTCAAAGTGACGCCCGGCGGGTCGACGATGCTCAGCTGGGCCCGCTACGACGACATCACCGGCAAGTGGTTCATCGCCGGGCGGCCGGAGCCGATCACCGTCGTCGGCGTCTACCGACCACTCGACCGCGACGAGCCGTACTGGGGGCGCAGCGGCTACTTCGCACCGACCGCCCCGGACACCGCCGCGGAGCCGCTGTTCGCCGGGCGGCCGACGGTCGACGGGATCGAGCACGACTTCGACAACCGCACCGTCGAGGCGATCCCGGGCCCGGGCGCTCTCGACGCCGACCATCTGCCGGAGCTGTCCGCGGCGCTCGACAAGCTGAGCGACGACCTGGGCTCCGACGACGAAACGTCGCGCTTCGCCTCGTTCACCAACGAGCTGCCGGGGTTCTTCGAACGCGTACACCGTTCCGACGCCCTGACCCGCGAGTTGGTGCCGTTGGCCGGGCTACCACTGATCGGCCTGTGCTGGCTCGTCATCTTCGTCGCGGTCGCCGGCTCGACCGCGGCCCGCCGGCACGAGCAGGCCCTGATCGCACTGCGCGGCGCGCCGCGGATCGGCCGGTTCTGGCTCGCCGCGGGGGAGAGCGTGATCGCGATCGCGGTCGGTGCCCCGCTCGGCTACCTGGCCGGCACCCTGGCCACCCGGGCGGTCGCCGACGCGCGATTCGGCCCGATCCCCGTCTTCGATCTCACGCCCGCGCCGGGCGCGGTGTCGGCCGCCCTGATCGCGGTCGCCGGAGCGGTGCTGGTCGGGCTGCTGGCATTGCGCCGCGATCTCGCCAGCCCGGTCGTCGACCTGCTGCGGCGGGTGCCGGCGCGGGGCAGCAACTGGCAGACGATCGCGATCGACGCCGGTGCGGTCGTGCTCGCCGTGCTCGCCACAGTGCAGCTACGTGCGTTCGACGGCCAGTTGCTCGGGCTCGGCCTGCTGGTGCCAGGGCTGATCGGGCTCGCGTTGGCGGTGCTCGTCGGTCGGCTGTTGATGCCGCTCGCCGCGTGGCTCGGCCGCCGAGCGGTCGAGCGCGGCCGCCTCGGATTGGCCCTCGGTGCCCTCCAGGTCGCCCGGCGGCCGGGCAGCCAGCGCCTGTTCGTGCTGCTGGCCGTCGCTGTCGCGGTGTTCGGCTTCGCGACCACCACGGTCGACGTGGCCGACCGGGCGCGCGCTGACCGGGCTGCCGTGCAGACCGGCGCCATCCGCACGGTGGAAGTCGCGCCGACGGACTCGGGCACCCTGCGGGCGGCGGTGCGAGCCGTCGACCCGGACGGCCGGTTCGCGATGGCGGTCGGCACCCGACGAGTGCTCGACGGGCCGCAGGTGCTCTTCGCTGACACCGCCGCCCTGCCCGCCGTGGCGAACTGGCGCCCGGAGTACGGCGGCCGCTCGCCGGCCGAGGTCGCCGCCGCGCTGCGACCGCCGGACGACGAGCCGGTGATCGTCAAGGGCGTGGAACTCGCGCTCGCCGTCGACTACGGGACGCCGACGCGACCGGGCACCGAACTGCATCTGACCGCGTTGCTCCGCCCGCTCGCCGGCGGCGCACCCGTGCGGGCCGGCAGTGCCAAGATCGAGCCGGGCCGGCACAGCTGGCCGCTGTTCAGCCCTGCCTGTGCCGACGGTTGCCGGTTGGCCGGGATCGAGGCGGTCTACTCCGCGGCCGGCGGCGAGGCGGCCGAGGTGTCGGTCGTGTCGCTGGCCGTCCGAGCCGACTGGGGCCAGCCGCTCACCGACGTTGTGCCGGCCTTCACGACCGACAAATGGCGGGCCAACGACGACGCCAAGGCGACTGCGGCGGACGGCGGCGTGCACGTCGTCGTGCCCGGCGCGGTCATCCAGCCGAAGCCGACCGTACTGGTGCCGACCGGCACTCCCGTCGACGTCCCGGTGCTCAGCGGCGGGCCGCCGCCCAGGTCGGGCGACGCCGAGGGCGTCGACGGTAACGCGGTGGCCATCCGGCCGGTCGGGCAGGCTCGCGCGCTGCCGCGGATCGGCACGGGGCTGCTGATGGACCTCGGGTACGCCGAGTGGCTCGCCACGGGCAGCACCGACCTGGACCTTCCCGAGGTCTGGCTCGGGCCGGCGGCTCCGCCCGACATCGAGCAGCGGCTCGCCGCCAAGGGGCTGGTGGTGACCGGCCGGGACTCGATGGCGGCGGCCGCCGACCGGCTCGACGGGCGCGGGCCGGCGCTCGCCGTCTGGTTCCACCCGCTGGCCGGTGGGGTCGCGGTGCTGCTCGCCGCGTGCGGCATGTGGCTGATGGCGGCCGTCGACCGTCGGCGGGTGCTCGACGACATGGTCGCCCTGCGGCGGCAGGGACTCGCGGCGCGTACCGGCGGGAGCTGGGTTCTCTGGGCCTATCTGCCGGTCGCCATCGCGGCCGTGGTAACCGGTTTGGTAGCGGCCGTCATCGCCTGGGCGGTGGTCGGCCGGTATGTCCCGTATTTCGTCGATGATGACTTCGCGCTCGCGGCACCGACCTGGCCCAGGCTCATCGCCATCGCCCTTCCGGCGGTCGTGGCGGCCCTGCTGTTCACCACCGTGGCGGTCGGTCTGCGTCGCGCGCTGCGCGTGCGAGACTAGGGAACCATGAGCGAACCACGGACCTCTCCGTCGATCTTCACCCGCGGTGCGGTCGATCTCGGCGCACTGCGGCCGTCCGGATCACCGTCCCCGGCGGCCGGTGCCAGCGAGGGCGGGCCGGCCTCACCGCCCGCTTTCTCACCCTCGGGCGGCGGCAGCTCCGCCGTGATCGAGGTAACCGAGGCGACCTTCCAGGCCGAGGTCCTCGAACGTTCCATGACGACCCCCGTGGTGATCGACTTCTGGGCCGAGTGGTGCGAGCCGTGCAAGCAGCTCTCGCCGGTCCTGGAGAAGCTCGCCATCGAGGGCGGCGGCGCCTGGGTGCTCGCCAAGATCGATGTTGACGCCAACCAGCGGCTCGCGCAGATGTTCCGGGTGCAGGGCATCCCGATGGTCTTCGCGGTCGTCGGTGGCCAGCCCGTCGACGCCTTCTCCGGGGTCGTGCCCGAGGCCCAGCTCCGCCAGTGGATCGGCGCGGTCCTCAAGGCGGGCGGCGTCGAGGTCGAGACGCCGGCCGACCCGCGGCTCGAGTCCGCCGACGACGCGCTGATGGTGGGCGACCTCGACGCGGCCGAGGCGGCGTACAAGAAGATCCTGTTCGAGGCGCCGGCCGATGCCGCGGCCGAGGCCGGGCTGGCCCAGGTCGGCCTCTTCCGCCGGGTGCAGGGCGTCGACGCGGCCACGGCCCTGGCCGCCGCTCCGGACGACATCCCGGGGCAGCTGCTCGCGGCCGACGTCGAGGTGCTCGGCGGCGAGGCGGAGCGCGCCTACAAGAGACTGGTCGACCTGGTCCGACGCAGCGTCGGCGACGACAAGGAGACGGTCCGCAAGCATCTGGTGTCGTTGTTCACGATCGCCGGACCCGACGACCCGGCGGTCTCCGCGGCCCGCCGGGCCCTGGCCAGCGCGCTGTTCTGAGCCGGTGACCGCCGTGCGCCGGATCGCACTCCTGGACGCGCCGTCGAACCTGGGCCTACGACCGCCCACGCCGACGTCCACTCCGGGCTGCGCCAAGGCGCCCGGCGCTCTCCGCGACCACGGCCTGCTGGGCCGCCTCGCCGCCCGCGACGCGGGCTGTCTGACCCCGCCACGGTACGACCCGGGCGACTGGCGACCGGGCGACGGCGTCTGCCACGCGAACGCGATCGCCGCGTACTCGGTAGCCCTGGCGGGCCGCATCGGCGCCATCATCGACGCGGACGAGTTCCCGGTGGTCCTGGGCGGTGACTGTTCCATCCTGCTGGGCTCCGGCCTGGCCATGCACCGCCTCGGCGAGGCGGTCGGTGGCCGGATCGGCCTGGTCTTCGTAGACGGCCACTCCGACTTCCGCCACCCGGGCAACGCGTCCTATGTGGGTGCGGCGGCCGGCGAGGACCTGGCCCTGGCCACGGGCCGCGGCCAGGCCGACCTGGCGGCCATCGAAGGCCGAAGACCCTACTTCCGCGACATAGACGTGGTGGTGCTGGGCATCCGAGCCCAGGACGAGTACCGCCTGGACCTCCAGGCCGCCGGCATCCTGACCCGCCCGGTGCCGGCGCTGCGCGCGGAGGGCGCGGCCCGCTCGGCGCAGTGGGCGCGCGACCAACTCGCGGACTGTGCGGGCTACTGGGTACACGTCGACGTCGACGTCCTGGACCCGGCGGTGATGCCGGCGGTGGACGCGCCTGATCCGGGCGGGATCGCCTTCACCGAGCTGGAGCTGCTGATCGCCGGATTGGTCGACACCCCACACTGCCTGGGGATCGAGCTCACGGTCTTCGACCCGGACTACGACGCGGACGGCACGTACGCGGCCGAGATCGTGAGCTCGCTCGTCGCGGGCCTGGCTCCGATCCGCGCGGCGGCGGCAGCGTCGACACGATCTCCGCTGGCCTTCACGCCGCGCCGCAGGCCGGCACCCGATGGTGACCGCTTCCGGCCGCCGCTGACGGCTGTGGCGGACGGGCCGGAGCCGGTGGTAGCGGTCGCCGAGCCGGCGCCTGTTGTGGTCCCGGTTCCGGTGGTGACCGAGCCGGATGAGCCGGCGCCGACGGTGGCCGAGGCGTCGCCGGCGACCGAAGACCAGAATCCGGCTCCGGAACCCAAGAAGCCGGCGATCGGACGCCAGCGCCGGTCGGCCTTCGACGTGCTCAGCGGCGACGCCGACAACGCCCGCAAACGACGCTCGGCCGCCGACATCCTGGCCGCCCCACTCGGCAGCGACACCGCCGGCCCAGGCCGCCTCCGTCGCGCCACCAACGACGATCCCGCCGCGACCGACTCGCGTCCGAGTACCCCACGACGCCGACCTTCGTCCGATGAAGCAGACCCGGCCGCGGCGGAGGTGCGCCCAGGCGGCCTGCGGCGGCGCCCTACGTCCGATGAGGACGACCCGGCGGTGCGGCCCGGCGGCTTGCGTCGGCGGACTTCCGCTGAGCGCGACGACTCGGGCGCGGACGACATCCGCCCGGGCGGCCTGCGGCGGCGGCCTTCGTCGGCTGGCGAAGACTCGGGTGTGGAGGACGTGCGGCCGGGTGGTTTGCGTCGCCGGGCCTCGACCGACGACGGCGATGTGGTCGCGACGGATGTGCGGCCCGGTGGGCTGCGGCGGCCCGGTCAGGTCGGTGACGGCGACCCGGTGCCGACCGAGACGCACCCTGATGGTTGGCGGCGCACGACGTCACCTGATGACGATGACGCCCTAGTCGCGGACGTGCGGCCCGGAGGCCTGCGCCGTCCCGGCACACCCACCGACGAGTCGCCGGCAGGCTGACGGACGTCCACGGCTGCCGCGGCCTGGACCAGCATGCCGCGGGACCAGACCACGTCAAGCCAGGTGATCAGCCCGACCGCTCGGCGCGATGATGCTCCCGTTCGGTGACCGGTCAATGCAGGGCGCGGATGAAGCGCTCCGCGGCCGGGACCGCTGTTGTGCCGCTGCCGCCGCCGTTCTCGACGAAGACCGCGAACGCGATGTCGCCCTGCCAGCCCACGAACCAGGCGTGCGTGTGCTCCGGGTTGTCGTCGAACTCCGCCGTCCCTGTCTTGCCCGACACCGCGCCGCCCGGTACGTCCTTCAGGGCCGTCGCCGTCCCCGATGTGACCACCTGGCGCATCATCGACTTCAGCGGGCCGAGGGCCTCGGCCTTCAGCGCCGCCCCAGCAGCCGCCGCCGGTCGGTCCGCGAGCACCTGGGGCGTCACCGCTGAGCCCTTCGCCACCGATGCCGTCGCCGCGGCCATCGAAAGCGGCGACACCAGCGTCGTGCCCTGGCCGAAGGCCGCCGCCGCCCGTTCGGCCGCCGAGCCCCCGGACGAGACCTTGCCGCTGAACGCGTCCACGCCCAGGTCCCACTTGGCCTCCAGGCCCAGCGCCCGGCCGGCCGCGGCCAGGCCGTCGTCGCCCAGCGACGGTGCCAGGGACGCGAACGCCGTGTTGCACGACTTGGCGAAGTCGACCTGGAACGGCACCTTGCCCAGGGCGAAGTTCTCCGAGTTCTTGAACGACCGGCCGTCGACGGTGAAGGTCTTCGGGCAGTCGACCGCCGTCGACGCCGTCACCTTGCCGTCGGCGAGCAGGCCGTAACCACTGACCACCTTGAACGTCGACCCCGGCGGCACCTGCGCGGTGAACGCCAGGTTCTCGCCCGAGCCGCCGTCGGGGCCGTTCGCCGCCGCGAGCACGGCGCCGTCGCTGACCCGCACGGCGACCAGCGCGGAACGCTGCCGCACCCCGGCCAGCGCCGAGTCAGCGGCCTCCTGCACCGGCACGGAGAGCGTGGTCTTCACCGGCGTGCCGGGCTTGGCCTCCGACCGCCACAGCTCCTCGCCGTCGACGACCTCGTCCTCCGCGTTCTTGTTCGCGATCACGACCGAGACGCCGGGCGTACCCCGGAGCTGTTTGTCCAAAGCGCCCTGAATGCCGCCGTGGCCGACCAGGTCTCCCGCGGCCACCTCGGAAGGCCGTTTGTCGATGTCCTCCTTGAGCGCCGGATCGGCCGAGCCGAGCAGTGCGCGGGCGAACGCGCGGGTCGGGGCCAGGTCGCGCTTCTCCTCGCGGAACCGGGTGCCCTCCAAAGGCTGGATCTTCGAGCGGATCTGCAGGTACGCGTCGCGGCGCAGACTGACGACATCGAGGAACTGCTCCGGATCCTCGGCCGAGGTGATCCGCTTCGGCAGGTCCGACACGTCGATCGGCGGCAGCGCGGGCCGCACCGACTTGAACGCCTTGTCCAACGCCCGGGCGATGCCCTCCGGGTCGTCGACGCCGGCCGGCTCGACGCCGACCACCACCACGTCGCGGGGCTCGACGATCGGCTTGCCCGCGCCGTCCAGGATGCCGGCCCGCTCCGGCCGTTGGCGGCGCAGCGCGAGCTGGTCGCCGCTCTTGAGCTTGGCGTTGACGATCGCCGGCTCCCAGATCACCGACCAGGTGTCGTCGTTGCCCTGGACGAGCCGGACCGTCGACGGATAGGTCCAGTGCGTGTCGCCCGGCAGCGTCCAGTCGACGTTGATCGCCGCGGTCGCGCTGCCCTCGACCTCCTTGGGGTCGCCTTCCCGGCGTACCGCCGGCGCGGGAAGCTCTCCCGTCAGCTCCTTGAGAGCCGTCGCGACCTCGCTGGCGGCGATCTTGGAGCCGGTCGGTTCGACGAAGGGGATCTGGCTGAAGTCGCCGGACTTCCACGCCGACAGGAAGCTGTCGACGGCGTCGTCCGGGCCGGGGTCGCTGGAACATCCGGCCAGTCCGGCCGCGACGACGGCCAGGCCGGCCACGATCGCTGCGGGACGCTTTCTCATCCACCGACGCATGCCTGAAAATCCTTCCCCCGGGAACATCAGGACCCTAGTACGCGACGCAAAACGGGTATGAGCACCAGTACTTAGGAAGACCCGATCCGACGCGGAACCTTTACCGGGACCGCCGTACGCTGACGGGATTGGGCCCCACAACGTGGTGGGTTTCGAGGGGAGTGGCACCGATGGACCGGCGTCCCACGCGAACGTCGCAGAGCACGGCACCGACCCGCGGCGGTGCGCGCCGCTCAGGCCAGCCGGAGTTGACCGAGGAGTACGACACCGCGCTCGACGACGACGCCGTGTTCGTCACGCCCGTGGCGGCCGGCGCCGCGACCGCGACCGCCGACGACGGTGACGACAGCGAGCTTGACGAGCCGGTGCCCAACGCCGAGCGACTGGTCGCCGAGGCGGTCGCCCTGGCCGGCCCGGGCAGTCCGGAAGCGGCCCTGGTGGCCAGATTCTGGCGATTCGCCCCCGACGAGGAGCTGGTCGGCTACACCGCGCAGGAGATGGCCGACGCCGCCCGGAGCCACCGCGAGCTGGCCGAGCAGCGGATGCCGGGCCAGCTCAAGCTGCGCATCACGGAACCCGTGGCCGATCTGCCACACACGGTGATCGAGATCGTCATCGACGACATGCCGTTCCTGGTCGGCTCGGTCACGGCGCTGCTCACCGGCCGGCACCTCGACGTGCACCTGCTCGTGCACCCGCTGGTCGTGGTCCGCCGCGAGCCGATGGGCAAGCTCATCGAGGTGGCCGCCGAGGTCGAGCCCGACGACGCCATCGACGGCGACATCGTGGAGAGCTGGATGCGCGTCGAGATCGACGCGATCCGCGACGCCACCGAGCGTGAGCAGCTCGAACGCGAGCTGGTGCGGGTGCTGACCGACGTGCGCGAGGCCGTCGAGGACTGGCCCAAGATGCGGCAGAAGGCCCTCGCGATGGCCGACGAGCTGGCCGCAACCCGCACGACCGACGCGCGCCCGCCGGTGCCGGAGAAGGACATCACCGACTCGGTCGAGCTGCTGCGCTGGCTGGCCCACGAGCACTTCACGTTCCTCGGCTACCGCGAATACAAGCTGGTGCCGGGCGAGGGCGGCGAGCAGCTCCTGGCCGCCGAGATGGGCACCGGGCTGGGCATCCTGCGCCAGGACCAGACCACGCCGTTGGCATTGAGCGCCCTGCCGCCCGAGGCGCGGGCCAAGGTGCTGGAGAAGCGGCTGCTGATCATCACCAAGGCCAACTCCCGGGCCACGGTGCAGCGCTCCGCGTACCTCGACTACATCGGTTTCAAGGTCTTCAACGACAAGGGCGAGGTGATCGGCGAGCGCCGGTTCCTCGGCCTGTTCTCCAGCGCCGCCTACCGCACCAGCGTGCGCGAGCTGCCCGTGGTGCGCCGCAAGGTCGCCGAGGTGTTCGACCGCTCCGGGCTCTCCCCCCGCGGCCACTCCGGCAAGGACCTGCTCCAGATCCTCGAGACGTACCCCCGCGACGAGCTTTTCCAGATCAAGACCGACGACCTGTACCGCGCGGTGATCGGCGTGCTGCGGATGGCCGGGCGGCGCCAGCTGCGGGTGTTCGTCCGCCGCGACGGCTACGGCCGGTTCATCTCGTGCCTGATCTACCTGCCCCGGGACCGGTTCACCACGCACAACCGGCTGCGCATGCAGGAGATCCTGTTGCGCCGGTTCAACGGCGTCGGGTTGGACTACACGACCCGGGTCACCGAGTCGCTGCTGGCCCGCGTGCACGTGGTCGTGCGGACCGACCCGACCAACCCGCCCGGCGCCGTCGACGTCGACGCGCTGGCCGAAGAGCTCGCGGACGCCACCCGCCTGTGGGACGACGACTTCAACCTCATGCTCAGCCGCAAACTCGGCGACGAGCAGGGCAAAGCGCTCTTCGCGCGGTACGCGGACGCGTTCCCGGACGGCTACAAGGAGGAGAACACCCCGTACGAGGCGTTCAAGGACCTGGCCAAGCTCGAGCTGCTGGAGGAGCCGGGCCAGCTCGAGATGCACCTGTTCCGGAAGAACCGCGACGACCTCGACGTGCGGTTCAAGGTCTTCCGGTACGGCGAGCCGATGGTGCTCTCCGCAGTGCTGCCGGTGCTGCACTCGCTGGGCGTGCGGGTCTCCGACGAGCGGCCCTACGAGGTCGAGCGGGCGGACGGCACCGTCTACCTCTACGACTTCGGCCTGGAGCTGCCCGACGGGCAGACGCTGCCGACGGCGGTGCGGCCGCACGTGGAGAACGCGTTCGCGGCGGCCTGGCGCGGCGAGGCCGAGGTCGACGGGTTCAACCAGCTCGTCCTGCTGGCCGGCCTGACCTGGCGGCAGGCGGTGATCCTGCGGGCGTACGCGAAGTACCTGCGCCAGGCGGGCACGGTCTTCTCGCAGGACTACATGGAGGCGACCTTCGTCGCGTACCCGGAGATCGCGACCCGGCTCGTCGAGCTGTTCGAGGTGCGCTTCTCACCCCGGCTCGCGCTGGGCGACGACGACCGCGCCGAGCGGGCCGCCACCCTGGTCGACGAGATCGGCAAGCGGCTCGACGACGTCAACAGCCTCGACCAGGACCGGATCCTTCGGTCCTACCTGACGCTGATCCAGGCGACCCTGCGCACCAGCTTCTTCCAGCGGGGTGCCGACGGCCGGCCGAAGTCCTACGTGGCCTTCAAGCTCGACCCGCAGGCCGTGCCGGACCTGCCGGCGCCCCGACCGAAATTTGAGATCTTCGTGTACTCGCCCCGGTTCGAGGGCGTGCACCTGCGGTTCGGGCCGGTCGCCCGGGGCGGGCTGCGCTGGTCCGACCGGCGCGAGGACTTCCGCACCGAGGTGCTCGGCCTGGTCAAGGCGCAGATGGTCAAGAACGCCGTCATCGTGCCGGTGGGCGCCAAGGGCGGCTTCGTCCTCAAGCAGAAGCCGGGCGACCGCGACGAGGCGGTGACCTGCTACAACCTGTTCATCAGCGCACTGCTCGACGTCACCGACAACATCGTGGGCGGCGAGATTCGGCACCCGTCCGACGTGGTGCGGCACGACGGCGACGACCCCTACCTGGTGGTGGCCGCCGACAAGGGCACCGCGACGTTCTCCGACTACGCCAACGCGATCTCGGTGGCGCAGGGGTTCTGGCTCGGCGACGCGTTCGCGTCCGGCGGCTCGGCCGGTTACGACCACAAGAAGATGGGCATCACCGCCCGTGGCGCGTGGGAGTCGGTCAAGCGGCATTTCCGCGACCTCGGCACCGACATCCAGACCACCGACTTCACCGTGGTCGGTGTCGGTGACATGTCCGGCGACGTGTTCGGCAACGGGATGCTGCTCTCGCCGCACATCCGGCTGGTGGCCGCCTTCGACCACCGGCACATCTTCCTGGACCCGTCGCCTGACGCCGCGTCGTCCTATGCGGAGCGGAGGCGGCTGTTCGACCTGCCGCGCTCGTCGTGGGCCGACTACGACGCCGCGCTGATCTCGTCCGGTGGCGGGATCTTCGCTCGTACGCTCAAGTCGATCCCGATCTCCCCCCAGGTGCGCGACGCGCTCGGGCTGGGCGAGGACGTGACCGCCCTGTCCCCGTCCGACCTCCAGAAGGCGATCCTGCAGGCGCCCGTCGACCTGCTGTGGAACGGCGGCATCGGCACGTACGTCAAGGCCACCTCGGAGACGCACGCGGAGGTGGGCGACAAGTCCAACGACGCGATCCGCGTCAACGGCAAGCAGGTGCGCGCGCGGGTCGTCGGCGAGGGCGGCAACCTGGGGCTGACCCAACTGGGCCGCATCGAGTACGCGTTGCGCGGCGGCCGGGTCTACACGGACTTCATCGACAACAGCGCCGGCGTCGACTGCTCCGACCACGAGGTCAACATCAAGATCCTGCTCGGTGGCGCGGTCGCCGACGGCGAGCTCACCGTGCCCGACCGCGACGCGCTGCTGGCCGAGATGACCGACGAGGTCGCGGACCTCGTGCTGCGCGACAACTACAGCCAGGCCACCGCGCTCGGCACGGCTATCGTCCAGGCCGAGTCGCTGCTGCCGGTGCACCGCCGGCTGATCAGCGACATGGAACGCTCGGGCCTGCTGGACCGCTCGCTGGAGGGTCTGCCCACCGACGAAGAGTTGGCCGCCCGCCCCGGCGGCCTGACCGCGCCGGAGTTCGCGGTGCTGCTCGCGTACGTGAAGATCGACCTGGAGAACCAGGTGCTCGCGGACCCGCTGGTCGACGAGCCGTGGACCTTCGAGGTGCTGGCGGACTACTTCCCGACCCCGTTGCGCGCGGCGTACGCGGACCGGATGGCCGGCCACCGCCTGCGCCGCGAGATCGTCACCACGGTGCTGGTCAACGAGGTCGTCAACCGCGGCGGCACGTCCTTCGTCTACCGCGCGATGGAGGAGACGGGAGCCTCGGCCGCCGACGTCATCCGGGCGTTCGTGGCGGCCCGCGAGATCTACGGCCTGCGCCGGCTCTGGGAGTCGGTGGAGGCGCTCGACAACTCGGTGCCGACGTCGGCGCAGACGAAGGTCTACCTGGAGCTGCGGCGGTTGATGGACCGGGCGGTCCGCTGGCTGGTCACGAACCGCCGGTCGCCGCTGGACGTCGAGGGCGAGATCGCCCGCTTCGCCGCGGTGTCGGACCTGCTCGGGGAGCTCGACACCCGGTTCGTGGGAGCCGAGCGCGAGTCGCTGCTGGCGCACATGGAAGAGGTCGAGGCCCGCGGCATGCCGGCGAGCCTGGCGACCGCGGTGGCCCGGGTGATGTACGGCTTCGGCCTGATCGACGTGGTCGAGACGGCCCGGGTGACCGCGCGCGCCCCTGGCGACGTGGCACAGGTCTACTTCGTGCTGAGCGACCGGCTGCGGGTCGACGCGCTGCTGTCGAAGATCTCGCTCCTGCCGCGCGAGGACCGCTGGCAGACCCTGGCGCGAATGGCGCTGCGCTACGACCTGTACGCGGCACTGGCGGCCCTGACGGCGGGAATCCTGCAGACGACGCCGGACGGCGCGCCGATCGAGGAACGCGTGGCGGCGTGGGAAGCCGCCAACGCCACGGCGGTCGGTCGGGCTCAGCGCGCGATCAACGAGTTCGGCGAGTCCAACTCGGACCTGGCCGCCCTGTCGGTCCTGCTACGCCAGATCCGCCAATTGGTCCGCCAGTCCTCCGCGAACTGACGTCCCGTCGCGGGGGGGGCCGGGGGGGGGGGGGGGGCCCCCCCCCCCGCCGCCGGGGGGGGGGGGGGGGGCGGGGGGGGGGGGGGCCCCCCCCCCCCC